>CAVOQF010000001.1:0-70541 GCA_963698285.1 uncultured Actinomycetota bacterium
CCGCCGGGAAAAATCCAACGGCCCCGCACCTGTAACGCTAAACCAACTTAGACGCGCGGCTTTTCGCGCATCTCGAAGGTCTCGATGATGTCACCTTCGTTGATGTCGTTGTACGAGCCAAGACCGATACCACACTCGAAGTCCGTGCGGACCTCGGTGGCGTCGTCCTTGAAGCGCTTGAGCGTCTCAACGGTGAGGTTGTCGCCGATGATCTTGCCGTCGCGGGTGATGCGGGCCTTGGCGTTGCGCCGGATAACACCGGAGCGGACGATCGAGCCTGCAATGTTGCCGAACTTGGAGGAACGGAACACTTCGCGGACCTCGGCGGTGCCAAGCTGGACCTCTTCGTACTCCGGCTTGAGCATGCCCTTGAGGGCTGCTTCGATGTCATCGATTGCTGCGTAGATGACGGAGTAGAAGCGCATGTCCACGCCTTCGCGGTCTGCCAGTTCGGCAACACGCTCGGCGGGCTTGACGTTGAAGCCGATGATGACGGCGGAGTCGACCGTGGCCAGGTTGACGTCGTTCTGCGTGATCGCACCGACGCCGCGGTGGATAACGCGGAGCTGGACACCCTCGCCGACGTCGATCTTGAGCAGCGCGTCTTCGAGGGCTTCCACGGCACCGGACACGTCACCCTTGAGGATGAGGTTGAGGGTGTCGATCTTGCCTTCGGCGACGGCCTGGTCGAAGTCTTCCAGGCTGATGCGCTTGCGGCGCTTGGCCAGGGCGGCGTTGCGGTCGGCGGCTTCACGCTTCTCGGCGATCTGGCGGGCGGTACGCTCGTCAGCGGTCACGAAGAAGGTGTCACCGGCACGCGGGACGTTGGACAGACCCAGCACCTGCACGGGGCGGGACGGGCCGGCCTCGGTCAGGGCGCTGCCGTCGTCGTCGAACATGGCGCGGACGCGGCCGTGGGCCGTGCCTGCCACGATCGTGTCGCCGACGTGCAGCGTACCGGACTGGACCAGGACGGTGGCCACGGAACCGCGGCCCTTGTCCAGGTTGGCTTCGATCGCGATACCGCGGGCGTCCTTGTTCGGGTTGGCGCGCATGTCCAGGGCAGCGTCCGCGGTGAGCAGGACTGCCTCGAGCAGCTCGTCGATGTTGAGGTTCTGGCGGGCAGAGACCTCCACGAACATGGTGTCGCCACCGTATTCTTCCGGAACCAGGCCGTACTCGGTCAGCTGGCCGCGGACCTTGTCCGGGTTGGCGCCTTCCTTGTCGATCTTGTTCACGGCCACGACGATCGGCACGTTGGCCGCCTGGGCGTGGTTGAGGGCCTCAATGGTCTGCGGCATGACGCCGTCATCCGCTGCGACCACCAGGATGGCGATGTCGGTGACCTTCGCACCACGGGCACGCATGGCGGTGAACGCCTCGTGGCCCGGGGTATCGATGAAGGTGATCTTGCGATCGGTGCCTTCGTGGTTGTGCGTGACCTGGTAGGCACCGATGTGCTGCGTGATGCCGCCGTGCTCGCCCGCCATAACGTCGGACTTGCGGATGGCATCGAGCAGCCGGGTCTTACCGTGGTCGACGTGGCCCATGACGGTGACGACCGGAGGACGTGCCTCGAGGTCTTCGTCGCCTTCGGCTTCCAGCTCTGCTTCGAAGTCAATGTCGAAGCCGGAGAGCAGCTCGCGCTCCTCGTCTTCCGGCGAGACGACCTGGAGCTTGTAGCCCAGTTCCTCGCCCAGCAGGGCAAAGGTTTCCTCGTCCAGCGACTGCGTGGCCGTGGCCATTTCGCCGAGGTGGAACAGGACCGTCACCAGTGCTGCGGGGTTTGCCTCGATCTTGTCGGCGAAGTCCGTGATGGACGAGCCGCGGCGGAGCCGGACCACAGTGTTGCCGTCGCCGCGGGGTACGCTCACGCCACCCAGCGACGGGGCACTCATCTGCTCAAGTTCCTGGCGCTTGGCACGCTTCGACTTGCGCTGCTTGCCGCGGCCTGCGCCGCCCTTACCGAAGGCACCCTGGGTGCCACCGCGACCGCGGCCACCCTTGCCGAAGCCACCGCCGGCCGGAGCGCCGCCGCCGGCGCCGGGAGCACCGGTGCCGGGAGCGCCGCCCGGGCGGCCCGGACCACGGCCGCCGCCGCCGGGACGGCCTGCACCGGCGGGTGCGGGACGCTCGGTGCGGTTGGGCATCATGCCCGGAGTCGGACGGTTTCCGCCGGCTCCGGGACGGGCGCCGGGTGCGCCGGCCGGACGCGGTGCGCCCGGACGTGCACCGGCAGCGCCGGCCGGACGGGGAGCGCCCGGACGGGGACCGCCGGCGCCTGCCGCGGGACGGGGGCCGCCGGGGCGTTCGCCCTCGGTGCGGCTTCCGCCCGGACGCGGCATGCCCTGGGAAGGAGCGAACGGGTTGTTGCCCGGACGGGAAGTGCGTTCGTTGTCGCCGCCGCGGCCGCGGGGCATGCCCTGGGACGTGGCGAACGGGTTGTTGCCGGGGCGGGGACCGCCCGGACGCGGCGCCGAGCCGCCCTGGCGTGCCGGAGCAGCCGGGGCTTCAGCCTTCGGTGCCGGACGTGCGCCGGGCTTGGCGCCGGCGGAGGGAGCCGCCGGGGCCTCGGCAGCCGGTGCGGCGGCGGGCGCCGCTGCGGGTGCCTCGGCCGGTGCCGGAGCCGGGGCCGGAGCCTCAGTCTTGGTTTCGGCGGCCTTCGGTGCAGCCGGAGCCGGCGCGGGCGCCGGTCGTGTCGCAGCGGGGCTGGCCTTGGGGGTGGACGCGGGCGCTTCGGACTTCGGAGCGGCGGGCGCGTCGGGGTAGGCGTTGCGGAGTTTCCGCACCACGGGGGCCTCAATGGTGGAAGAGGCGGAGCGAACGAATTCGCCCAGTTCCTGCAGTTTGGTTACTGCATCTTTGGAAGTAATACCGAGCTCTTTAGCGAGCTCATGTACGCGGACCTTGGCCACATTTCTCCTGTCTCGGTCCGCACCGAGCCAGGCACGAACCGTCTACTTCTTACTGCGGGCCTCCGCCGCGAGTGCAGCTGGAAGGCCCATTGCAGAGCGCAACAAAGTTGTCATCGTTGCGCACTCATCGCTGGGAACTCATCGGGTTTCCATCAGTTTTCTGACCCGCTTTCAGGTTGGACGGTTGTTGCTGCGGCCACCGGGGTGTCCGCAGCTTGCGTGCCCGCCATGATCCGGCGTTCGACGTCGGCGGTTCCGGCGGCCCCGTTGAGGGCGCGTCCGAACGCGCGACGTTTGACCGCCAGTGCCAGGCACTTTTCGCTGGGGTGCAGCCATGCTCCCCTGCCAGCCATCCGGCGTCGTTCGTCCACCACTACAGCGGATGAACCGCTGGCGTCGGCGACGAGCCGGAGTAGCTCCGACCGCAGACCTTTTTGCCGGCATCCGATGCAGGTACGCTGCGGCTGATTCTCGAGGTGTTGCACTTGTGCCACGTCCGAGTATCTTCCTGCCTGTACCTGACTGCCTGCCCGAGGGCACGCGGACACCGGCCCTGAGGCGCGGTCATGTCTATTCTAGCCCCTCCGGCGCCTGGACCCCGAACTTGCGGGGATTCGGGCGCCGGCGGGCAGGGCCGTGTGTGGCCTATTTGTCGCGGTTCTCCGCGGCGTCGGAGACGATGTCGATCCGCCAGCCGGTGAGCTTGGCGGCCAGGCGTGCGTTCTGGCCTTCCTTGCCGATGGCCAGCGACAGCTGGTAGTCCGGCACGACCACGCGGGCGGACCGGGCGGCCTCGTCCGTGATGGTGACCGAATTCACCCTCGACGGCGAGAGGGCGCTGGCGATGAACGTCGCGGGATCGTCGCTGTAGTCCACGATGTCGATCTTTTCGTCGTTCAGCTCGGTCATCACGGCGCGGACGCGCGAGCCCATTTCGCCGATGCAGGCGCCCTTTGCGTTGATGCCTGCGGTGTTCGCCTTCACCGCCATCTTGGTGCGGTGGCCGGCCTCGCGGGCCAGCGCCACGATCTCGACCGAGCGGTCCGCGATCTCCGGCACTTCCAGCTCGAAGAGCTTCCGGACGAGCCCGGGGTGGGACCGGGACAGCGTGATGGAGGGTCCCTTGGTACCGCGGTGCACGTCGATCACGAAGGCACGGAGCCGGTTGCCGTGGGTGTACTTCTCGCCGGGAACCTGCTCGGGCGGGGGCAGCAGCGCCTCCACCGTTCCGAGGTTCACCTGGATCATGTGCGGGTTGTTGCCCTGCTGGATGGTGCCGGCCACGAGTTCGCCTTCGCGGCCCTTGAACTGGCCCAGCACGTTGTCGTCCTCGGCGTCGCGCAAGCGCTGCAGGATGATCTGCCGCGCGGTGCTCGCTGCGATCCGCCCGAACCCGGCCGGGGTGTCCTCGAATTCGCCGATGGGTGCGCCGTCGTCGTCGATCTCGGTGGCCCAGATGGTCACGTGGCCGCTCTTGCGGTCAAGTTCGGCGCGGGCCTTCTCGAAGGCCCCCGGCGTCTTGTGGTAAGCGACCAGCAAGGCCTGCTCGATGGTCGGAATCAGGAGATCCAGCGGGATTTCGCGCTCACGCTCCAGGAGTCTCAGTGCGCTCATGTCAATATCCATTAGGCCTCCTCGGAAGGTCCATTGTCGTTCTCCAGACCGGCCTCTTCGAGGTGGCTGAACTCTATCTCGACTTTTCCACTGCGGATCCTGTCGAAAGGAAGCTTCACGGGTTCACCCTGCTTGGGTTTCATCCCCTTTTTGACGGCCAGTTCCGGGACCAGGGTCACGCCGCCGTCGTCCACGGACTGGACGCGGCCGGTGATGTTGTCGCCCTGGATCACGTTGACCGTGACGAGGCGTCCGCGGGCGCGGTGCCAGTGCCGTTCCTCGGTCAGCGGACGGCCGACGCCGGGCGAGGACACCTCGAGGTCGTAGGGCCGGGAGTCGGTGCTCGGGTCGTTGTCCAGGATGTCGGAGAGGGTCTTGGAGATTTCCGCGATGACGTCGAGGCTGACGCCGCCGGTCTCCTCCTGCGGAAGGTCCACCACTACGTGGACCACCCGGTTGGCACCGGCAATGTGGATGGAAACGTCCTCCAGGTACAGCCGGTTCGCCAGGACTGCAGGCTCAAGGAGCGCGTACAGGCGCTCGGCCTCCAGATTGTGAGCGGGAGCGGCTTCAGCCTTCCCCGTCCCGGTCCGGTCTGTTGAAGTCGTGGCTTCTGCGTTGGTCATGATGCCGCCCGCCTCCCGCTAGATGATGTTGTGTGTACTAGCCTAGCGATATTCCCGGCGACGTGGTGCATGGAGTTCCCGGCCGGCATGCCAACCATGACAACATGGTCTGTTGTGAAAGACGACAGCAGGGAAAAACGACGGCGGGTCCGGCTCCCCCGGCACCTTCCCCGCCTCGCCCTCCTCGCCTGCCTCGCCCTCGTGGTGCTCAGCCTGGGCATGGTGCTGAAGCCCGGCAATCCCCCGGAACCGCAGGAACCGCCGTTCTCCGAGCGGGCCCGCGCCGCCGCCCTGGCCGAAGCGCTGCAGCTGCGGGCCGCCGGCGAACAGCTCGGCGCCGCCCCGGCCGTTCCCGCCCCGGCGGACGCCGCCACGGGCGCCGTGGCACGGACTGTGACTTTGCTGACAACGCAGGCCCGTGCCTTGCTGCGCTCCGGCGAGGCGCCGGCAACCGCCGCCGCCTCCCCGTCGGCTTCGGCCCCGTCCAGCGCGGCCGGACTGGCGTCGGCCCTCGCCGGCAGCGGGCGGCAGCGGCTGGCCGACGCCGCCGCGGCCGACGGCGGGACGGCGCGGCTGCTGGCCGCCGTCGGGACCGCCCAGCTGCTTCAGTCCAGCTCCCTCGCCGCCGCGGCCGGCGCCCCGGACCCGGCGGCCGGGCTGCCGGACCCGGGCCGGGCCGCCGTCCCATCCGCCGCACCGGCCGCCGGAGCGTGCCCTGACCAGGCCGCTTCGCCGGCCACTTCGCCGTCGTCCGCTGCGCCGTCCGGGGCTCCGTCCGCCCGCGACCGCAGCGGCGGCGGCACCGCGCCGGCTTCCCTGCCTGGCGCGCTGGCGGCGCTGATCAGCACCGAGCAGGAGATTGTCTACGGCTATCAGGTCGCACTGACCCGGCTGGACGGCGCCGCCGCCGCGTCGGCCGCCAAACAACTCGCCCGGCACGAGTCGCTGATCGCGGATGCGGAATCGGTAAGCCGTGCGCACTGCGCCCCGGTCCCGCCCCGGGAAGCCGGCTACGCCCTGGACCCGGCTTTCCTGGCGTCCCCCGGCCCCGGCCTCGCCGCACTGGAGACAGCCTCGTTGCCCGCCTACGGCGACCTCGTGGCGCTCAGCGACGGCGGCACCCGGCAATGGGCCATCTCCGGGCTGCTGGAAGCGGCGCGCCGGGCCGCCGCCTGGGGAGCGGCCCCCGGCCCGGTGCCCGGGTTGGCCTCGGATCCGGCGTCGTTCCCGACCCTCCCCGCCGGCTGAAGCGGGCTTAGCTTAGCCTGCCAATACTGGCCAGCCGGGACGGGCGATGATTTGCTGTACTCATGGAAACCAGCGGCGCAGCAGCCCTTCATGACAACGAGCCCCATCGCAATGACATCGCGCACCGCCTGAACTGGCTCCGCGCCGGCGTTCTGGGCGCCAACGACGGCATCGTCTCGGTCGCCGCCATCGTGGTCGGCGTCGCCGGTGTCACCACGGATTCGGGCCCCATCCTCATCGCCGGCGCCGCCGGCGTCGTGGGCGGCGCCATCTCCATGGCGCTGGGCGAATACGTCTCGGTCAGCAGCCAGAAGGACAGCCAGGAGGCGCTGATCGAGAAGGAACGCCGCGAACTGGCCGAACAGCCCGAGGAGGAGCTGGCCGAACTCGCCGCCATTTACCAGGGCAAGGGACTCAGCCAGGAAACCGCCCACCGGGTCGCCACGGAACTGACCGCGCACGATGCCCTCGGCGCGCATCTGTCGGCCGAACTGCATATTGACGAGACGGACATCGTCAGCCCCTGGCATGCTGCCTTCGCCTCCGCCATGGCCTTCCTGATCGGCGCCATCCTGCCGATGCTGGCCATTCTGTTGCCGCCGGAAAACGTCCGCGTCCCGCTGACCTTCGTGTCGGTGCTCGTTGCCCTCGCGGCCACCGGTGCCGTCGGCGCATGGATCGGCGGCGGCTCCAAGCTGAAGGCGGCCATCCGGGTGGTCATCGGTGGCGCCGCGGCGCTCGTGGCGACCTTCCTGATCGGCAGCTGGCTCGGCGCCAGCGGCATCACCGCCTGACCGGCGGGAACTACGCTGGAGCGATGACCACGCCGGCAGCCGTTCCGATCCCGCCCCGGCTCACCCGCCGCTACGGCGGCAACGCCGGGGGCCGGGCCTGGCTGGCGGCGCTTCCCCGGCTGATCGAACAGTCCCTGGAGAAGTGGCAGCTCGTTGCCGACCTTGCGCCCGGGGCGCTGCCGTGGCATGGGCACGGCGCCGTCGTGGTCCCGGTGCGCTCCCGCACCGACGCTGCCGGCGCCGCAGTCCTCAAAATTGCCTACCCGCACGACGAAGCGCTGGTGGAACCGCAGGCTCTCGCCCTCTGGGCGGGCAACGGGGCCGTCCGCCTCCTGGCCGCCGATCCCGGCGCCGGGGCCCTGCTGCTCGAGCGGCTCGATCCCGGGCGCCCGCTGCACGACGTGCCGCTGGACGCCGCCGTGGGCATCTGGGGCGGACTGGTCCGCCGGCTGAGCCTGCCGCCGGACAGCCGGCCGGAGTGGCGCGAGTTCGGGCAGATCGCGGCCCGCGCCGAGCAATGGAGCGACGAATTCCCGGAGGACTGGGAACGGCTGGGCCGGCCCTTCCCGCGCTGGCTGCTGGAGGCGGCCCTGGAGGTCTGCCAGACCCGCGGGGCCGTCGGCCGGCGGTCCGGCACGGACGTGCTGGTCCACACCGACCTGCACTTCCAGAATGTCCTCGCCCGGCCGGACACTCCGGCGCGGCCCGGACCCGGCGGCTTCACGGAGGGCGACTTCAAGGCGATCGACCCGCAGCCGATGATCGGCGAGGCGGAGTTCGCGGTGGCCCCGCTGCTGTGGAACCGGCTGGCGGAGCTGCCCCGTTCCGGCCCCGGCGAAGCCCTGCTGGAGCGCTGCTTCGATTTCAGCGCCGCCGCGGATCTGGACGGCGAGACCGCCCGGCAGTGGGCCCTGGCCCGCGAGGTGGAAAACGCCTTGTGGTACGCGGCAAAACCCGGCCATGCCGGCGACCTGGCCCGCTCGCTGTGGGTGGCCAGCACCCTGGCCGGCAACACCCTGCCCGGCCTGCCGGCCCCGCACGAGCTGCCGGCGCCCGGGGAAGCCGCCAGCCCGGCGGGCTAGCCGCGGCGCTGTCCCCGGACCGCCGCCACGGCGTCCCGCACGGCGTCGACGGCGGCCGCCACGTCGGCGTCGTCCGTGCTCCAGTTGCTCACCGAAATCCGCAGGATGTCCCGGCCCTGCCAGCGTGAACCGGACATCCAGACGCGTCCGTCGGCGATGACCCGTGCCGTCACCGCGCGCGTGGCGTCGTCGTCGCCGAAGGCCAGCGAGACCTGGGTGTAGTCGACGTCGTTGAGCACCTCGACGCCGTCCAGCGCGGACAACCGGTCCGCCAGCTGCCTGGCATGCAGCACGAGCCCCCGGACCTGGCCGGCGACGCCGTCCCGGCCCAGCGATTTCAGCGCGGCCCAGACCGGCACCCCGCGGGCCCGGCGGGACAGCTCCGGAACCGTCTCGAAGGGGTCCGCCGCGCCGTCCGCGGCCTGGATCAGGTAGCTGGTGTGCACGCCCATGGCGGACCGCAGCGCCTGGGCGTCGCGGACCACCGCGATGCCGCAGTCGTACGGCACGTTGAGGGTCTTGTGCGCGTCGGTGCCCCAGGAGTCGGCACCCTGCAGCCCGGCGGTCAGGGCGGCGAGCTCCGGCACGGCGGCGGCCCAGAGCCCGAAGGCGCCGTCCACGTGCACCCAGGCGCCGTGGGCCTTCGCGACGGCGATCGCCTCCGTGAACGGATCGAAGGCGCCGGAGTGCAGGTTTCCGGCCTGCAGGCAGACCAGCGCCGGGGCCCGGCCGGAGCTGTTGCCCCGGCTCGGGGCACCGTCCAGCGCGCGCTCGAGGGCGCGGTCCAGTTCCTCGGGGATGATGCGGCCCTGACGGTCCGCGGGGACCGCGGTGGGCCTGCCCAGGCCCAGGTAGCGCAGGCCGAGGTCGATCGTGTCGTGCCGTTCCTGGCCGACGAAGCAGTGGATCCTGGGTCCGCCGGCGAGGCCGTCGGCGTCGAGGTCCCAGCCGGCGTCCGCCATCAGGCGCCACCGCGCCGCGGCCAGGCCGGTGAAGTTGGCCATGGTGGCGCCGGTGGCGAAGCCGACGTCGGACCCTTCCGGAAGCCCCAGCAGCTCGAGCAGCCAGTTGCCGGCAGCCTCCTCGATGGCCGCCGTCGCGGGAGTGGCGAACCGCAGCCCGGCGTTCTGGTCCCAGGCGCTGACCAGCCAGTCCGCCGCCAGCGCCGCCGGCAGGGTGCCGCCGATCACCCAGCCGAAGAACCGTCCGGAGGGCATGGCCATCAGCCCGGGTTCGGCTTTCGCGGCCAGGTAGTCCACCACCTCCGCAGCCGGCATCCCGTGCCGGGGCAACGGTCCGCCGAAGTCGGCCGCGAGGTCGGCCGCGGTCACGCGCGGGCCGACCTGCCGGGTTCCCTGGCTCTGCAGCCACCGGCGTGCGTGCCGGGCCGCGGCCGCCAGGGCATCGCTATAGCGTTCCTCGGGTGCTGACATAGCTGCATGCTACGCCCGCCGCCGCGGCGCCGGGAGTCCCCGGGATGGCAGCGGGCGGGAGTCCGGCGCCCGTGCCTGCTAGGCGAAGACGTCCTGCCAGACGTCGGAACCGAGCTTGATGATCAGGGCCCCGACCACCACGAGGAACACGATCCGGATGAACTTGCTCCCCCGGCTGACGGCGGTGCGGGCGCCCAGATAGCCGCCGGCCATGTTCGCGGCGCCCAGGACCAGGCCCAGTCCCCAGAGCAGCGAACCGTGCGGCAGGAAGAAGAGCAGGGCGCCGGCGTTGGTGGCCATGTTGACGATCTTGGCCTTGGCGCTGGCCTCCAGGAAGGCGTAGCCCATCGCCGAGACCAGCGCGATGATCAGGAACGACCCGGTGCCCGGTCCGATCATCCCGTCGTAGAAGCCGATGATGGCCCCGATCAGGCACGCCAGCACATAGTGCCGGTGGCCGTTGTGCCGCAGCCGGGTCAGCTCGCCCACGTTGGGGCGGAACGCGGTGAACAGCGCGACGGCGACCAGCGCCGCCACGATGATCGGCTTGAACACGCTGGCCGGCAGGTTCGCCGCCAGCACCGCGCCGCCGAAACTGCCGGCCAGCGCGATCACCGCCATCGGCACCGCGGTGCGCAGGTCG
The DNA here is from genome assembly GCA_963698285.1 of uncultured Actinomycetota bacterium. Lineage (GTDB taxonomy): Bacteria > Actinomycetota > Actinomycetes > Actinomycetales > Micrococcaceae > Arthrobacter. The sequence goes on from CAVOQF010000001.1 coordinate 10,356, forward strand.
GGCCGGACCCGCCGGTAGTAGGTGACGGCGCTTGTCGTGGTGCCGAAGATGGAGCCCATCTTGTTGGTCGCCAGCGCCTGCACCGGGCTGATCCCGGGGACCAGCAGCATGACCGGGAGCTGGATCAGTCCCCCGCCGCCGACGACGGCATCGACCCAGCCCGCGGCGAAGCCGGCGACGACGATCAGGATGAGGGTGCTGAGCTCGATCGACTCGAGTCCGGAAACCACGCCGGGACGTACTGCGCGTCAGCCGTTGCGGACGGCGTCGACACAAAAGTCGACGGCCTTCTCCACGGCGATGTTTTCGGCGTTGCCGGTGCGGCGGTCCTTGATCTCGACGACCCCGTCCACCAGCCCGCGCCCGACGGCGAGGATGGTCGGGACGCCCACCAGTTCGGCGTCGCCGAACTTGACGCCCGGGGACACCTTGGGGCGGTCGTCGTAGATGACCTCGAGGCCGGCGGCCTCCAGTTCCAGGGACAGCTTCTCCGCGGCCGCGAAGATCTCCTCGCCGCGGCCCACGGCGACGACGTGGACGTCGGCCGGGGCGACGGCGCGCGGCCAGATGAGGCCCTTGTCATCGTGGTTGGACTCGGCCAGGGCCGCCACGGCGCGGGTGACGCCGACGCCGTAGGAGCCCATGGTGACGACGACCTGCTTGCCGTTCTGGTCCAGGACCTTGAGGTCCAGGGCCTCGGCGTATTTGCGGCCGAGCTGGAAGATGTGGCCCATTTCGATGCCGCGGGCGGTTTCGAGCGGGCCCGAGCCGTCGGGGGCTTCGTCACCGGCGCGCACCTCGGTGCACTCGATGACGCCGTCCCAGCCGAAGTCGCGGCCGGCGACCAGCCCGAAGACGTGCTTGCCGGCCTCGTTCGCGCCGGTGACCCAGGCGGAGCCGCTGACGACGCGGGGATCGACGAGGTAGAGCAGCTTTGCGGCGCCCTCGGAACCCAGCAGCGGCGCGTCCGGGGACAGGCCGGGGCCGAGGTAGCCCTTGACGATGAGGGGCTGCTTCTTGAGGTCTTCCTCGCTGGCGGCCTCGAGCGTGATCTCGCCGCCGATGGGCAGGAACGCGCCGATGTTCGCTTCGACGCGTTTGAGGTCCACGCCGCGGTCACCGGGCACGCCGATGACGACGAGCTGGCGAACACCTGTGGGCAGGGTGACGGCGAGGACGACGTTCTTGAGCGTGTCCGCGGCCGTCCAGGCGCCGCCGTCGGCCGCGGCACGGGGCACCAGGGCGTTGGCGGCGTCGACGAGGGTCTCGATCGTCGGCGTGTCCGGGGTGTCGCGGACCTCTGCGGCCGGGGCACCGGAAAAATCGATGTCCGCGGGGACGACGGTGGTGACGGCCTCGACGTTGGCCGCGTAGCCGCCGGCCGAGCGCACGAAGGTGTCCTCGCCGATCTCGGTGGGGTGCAGGAATTCCTCGCTCTTGGACCCACCCATGGCGCCTGCCGTGGCCGTGACCGGGATGACCTCGAGGCCGAGGCGCTCGAAGATCTTCAGGTAGGCCCCGCGGTGCGCGGCGTAGCTGGCGTCCAGGCCGGCGTCGTCGACGTCGAAGGAGTAGGAGTCCTTCATGATGAATTCGCGGCCGCGCAGCAGGCCGGCCCGGGGCCGGGCCTCGTCGCGGTACTTGTTCTGGATCTGGTAGATGCTCAGCGGCAGGTCCTTGTACGAGGAGTACAGGTCCTTGACCAGGAGGGTGAACATTTCCTCGTGCGTGGGGGCCAGCAGGTAGTCGTTGCCCTTGCGGTCCTGGAGCCGGAAGATGCCCTCGCCGTACTCGGTCCAGCGGTTGGTCGCCTCGTAGGGTTCCTTGGGCAGCAGCGCCGGGAAGTGGACTTCCTGGGCTCCGATGGCCGTCATTTCCTCGCGGATGATCTGCTCGACCCGGCGCAGGACGCTCAGTCCCAGCGGCAGCCAGGTGTAGATGCCCGGGGCCGCGCGGCGGATGTAGCCGGCCCGGACCAGCAGCCGGTGGCTGGCCACTTCGGCGTCGGCGGGGTCTTCACGCAGGGTGCGCAGGAACAGCTTGGAGAGTCGAAGGACCACTGGAGGGGTATCCGTTTCTGAGGAAGTGCGGGGCGTACTGGGTGTTTACGAAAATTGTCCAGCTACTAATCTACCGTCTAGCCGCGCACCGGATTCCCGGCGGAAAGGGAAGAGCCACGCCATGACGCGGAAGCCCCTGGCCGTTTCCGGCTGGTCATCCCGTGATGGCGTGGCCCCTGCGTCCCCAGTGCCGCTAAGTCCAAGGCTGCCGGTCTAGCTGATCCTGCCCTTCCGGGCGGCACCTGCAGCCAATGGTTCGATCCTCCCTGAGACCGCACGCGCCTGCTCGGCGCGGCTAGCTAGAACCTATGTGATCGGGACCACTAAAACAAGAGTTTGCAACCACATTTCTGTCAACATCGTGTGTCAAGAACGTGTCTAGAAAAGCACGGTCGCGAAGGTGCCCACCTGCTGGAAACCGACCCGCTCATAACTGGCGCGGGCACGGGTGTTGAAGTCGTTGACGTACAGGCTGGTGACCGGCGCCAGGGTCTGGGCGAGGACCACGACGGCGGCCATGTAGCCGGCACTGAGGCCGAGCCCGCGGTAGGCCGGGTTCATCCAGACGCCCTGCACCTGGGTCACCGCCGGGGTGACCGCACCCAGTTCGGCCTTGAAGACCACCTCGCGGTCCTGGCCCAGGTGGACCAGCGAGTGGCCGGCCCGGATCAGGCCTTTGACCCGGCGGCTGTAGTACTCGCGGCCGCCAAGATACGGCGAATATCCCACTTCCTCCTCGAACATGGCCGCGCAGGCGGGCAGGATCCGGTCGAAGTCAGCGAGGTGGCCGAAACCCAGCGCGGGATTGGGCTCGAGGCGGGGCGGCCCGGCAATGCTCAGGAGCGGCTGGTCGCCCCGGATTTCCTGGGCGGCGTGGCCCAGCTGCTCCAGCTCCGCGTGCAGCGCCAGGACCGTCCCGGCCGGGCCGAAAATGGAGGCGTAGCGGCGGCCCGTGCGGTGCACGGCTGCGGCCATGGGGCCGGCCAGCTCCGGGTCCAGCTGCACGGGAACCAGGTTGGCGCCGGCCCAGCAGGCCCCGAGCAGCGCATCGCCGTCGAACACGCCGAAAATGCTGGCGCCGCCGGCGGTGGGCGACGCCGTCCCGGCGGCCTCCAGGTGGGACAGGATAAAGACGTTGGCGACGGGGTCCTGCCGGGCGAGGTCCAGCAGGGCACCGGTGTCCGCTACCCGCCAGGACCCTAACGCTAACGCCGACGGCGGCGCCGGAACCGTCCCTACGAGACGCTAACCACGGGGCTACCCTGGACAGCATCTTCGCCATCGGACTCCCCCATCTCTTCAGCGAGACGCATGGCCTCTTCGATCAGTGTCTCAACAATCTGGTCCTCGGGGACAGTCTTGATGACTTCGCCCTTCACGAAGATCTGGCCCTTGCCGTTGCCGGAGGCCACGCCGAGGTCCGCTTCCCGCGCCTCGCCCGGGCCGTTGACCACGCAGCCCATGACGGCGACGCGCAGCGGGACCTCCATGCCCTCGAGGCCGGCGGTGACCTGTTCGGCGAGCGTGTAGACGTCCACCTGGGCGCGGCCGCAGGACGGGCAGGAAACGATTTCGAGCTTGCGCGGGCGCAGGTTCAGTGACTGCAGGATCTGGTTGCCCACCTTGATTTCCTCCACCGGCGGGGCGGAGAGGGACACCCGGATGGTGTCGCCGATCCCGCGGGAGAGCAGGGCGCCGAACGCGGTGGCGGACTTGATGGTGCCCTGGAACGCCGGGCCGGCCTCGGTCACGCCGAGGTGCAGGGGCCAGTCGCCCTTTTCCGCGAGCATCTCGTAGGCCGCGACCATGATGACGGGGTCGTTGTGCTTGACCGAGATCTTGAAGTCGTGGAAGCCGTGCTCTTCGAAGAGCGAGGCTTCCCAGACGGCGGATTCCACCAGGGCTTCCGGGGTGGCCTTGCCGTATTTCTTGAGGATGCCCGGCTCCAGCGAACCGGCGTTCACGCCGATCCGGATCGAGGTGCCGTGGTCCTTGGCCGCGCGGGCGATTTCCTTGACCTGGTCGTCGAACTTGCGGATGTTCCCGGGGTTCACGCGGACTGCCGCGCAGCCGGCCTCGATCGCGGCGAACACATACTTCGGCTGGAAGTGGATGTCCGCGATCACCGGGATCTGCGACTTGCGCGCGATGATCGGCAGCGCCTCGGCGTCGTCGGCCGACGGGCAGGCCACCCGGACAATGTCACAGCCGGACGCCGTCAGTTCGGCGATCTGCTGCAGGGTGGCATTGATGTCCGTGGTCGGAGTCGTGGTCATCGACTGCACGCTGATCGGCGAGTCGGAGCCGACGCCGACCGAGCCCACCTTGATCTGGCGGGTTTTCCGGCGCGGGGCAAGAACGGGGGGCGGTGCCGACGGCATTCCCAGGCTGACCGAGGTCACGTGGACTCCTCTGTGGATCGAATTCTAGGTCGAAAGACCGGTGGGGGCGGTGCGGGCTAGGCGGTGTGCCCGGCCAGCAGGCCGGTCAGCGGAGCCCAAACCATCGTGCGGGTGCCGGAGATGGCGCCGGCGCCGGCGAAGGGGTCCTGCTTGAGGATCTCGTTCAGGGCTTGTTCGTCCGCCGCTTTGAAGATGAGCAGGGCGCCGGCGCCGTCCGAGTAGGGGCCGCTGGCAAGGATGGTGCCCTCCTGCGCAAGTGCTGCGGTCCATTCGCGGTGCGCGGGGCGCGTGGCGTCGCGGGTTTCAGCGGATTCGGCGTCGTAAACGTACTCAACAGCAAAAACAGTCATACAGCTACCCTATCGCCTGTCCGGGGCGTCAGCCGAGGAGGAGTACCTTGGCCAGCGCCGCGACCCCGGCCGCCCAGAGCAGGGAGGTGAGGGTGCCGATGATGAACCGCTCGGCGGCGACCGGCGTTTCCTTCAGCTCCGCGAAGCGTCCGAGGCCCTTGATCGCGACGACGTAGGCGATCGCGACCGGCTGGTCCGTCAGGATCGCCAGGCAGACCGCCAGGCGCTCGAGCACGCCGATGATCGCGCCGCCGCGCAGGATCCGGACGCTGCTGACCGAGGCGGCCTCGGGCGCGGCGCCGGCTCCGGCGGCGGCGGTAGTGCCGGCGGCGGTGACAGCGGGGTCCACGGTGGCATCGGCCGCGGGGTCATGGGCCGGGCCGGCGGCGTCGGCGTCCGCGGTGGCGGCGTCGGCGTCGGCCCGGTCGTCAATGGTCCGGGCGAGCCGGAAGACGAGGGCGGTCACCGGCCAGCCGGCGAAGCCGGCGGTGAGCAGGGCCAGGGTGATCCAGAGTGCGTTCACCGGTCTCCTTCTGTACTGTCCCGGGGGCGGGAATCGCGGCCGGCAGGCTGTTCGCCGGTCTCCGGGGTGCCGGCGATGAGTCCGTCGGCGAAGGACAGCAGCATTTCCGCCGCCGGCCTCGCGGCCCATTCTTCCTGCCAGCCGGAGCGCAGCAGCGCACGGCTCACCGACTGCTCGGTGATTCCGAGCTTCTGGGCGGCGATTTTCTGCGTGCCGTGCGTGCCGGCGTGGCCGTGCTGCACCGAACGCAGCACGTCCACCACCTTCCACTGGGCGGCCGTGCGGTCCTGGACGAGCCGTCCGATCAGGCGCAACACGGCCTCGGCATTGGCGCAGGCGCGGGCGCCGGCAGCTCCCGCGGGTGAGGGCACTGCTTCGCCCCTGCGCAGCCCGCCGGAGACGACGGCGATGGGCACATGAGCGGAGCCGGATTTCGCGCCCTCGACGGCGGCCCGCGCCGCCACAAAAGCCGGGCCGGATCCTTCCCTGGGGCTGGCGGGCAGCGGCAGGTCCACCGCACCCACGCCGATGCCCACATACCAGCGTCCGCTTCGCAGCGCGTGCAGGGCGATCGCGACGACTTCCCCGGGGTGCTCCACGACCCCCTGGATCTCGTCGCCTACGGAACGCTCGAAGCGCGCGGCCGTGGACAGCCCCGCCACCTCGGCCAGCAGGCCGGGGACACGGTCCATGTCGGTGCTGCTGCCGCGCTGGTCGATGGTCATCACGTACATAGCCCCACCCTAAGGGGCTGATTCCGAATAATCAACCACTTTCAACTGATTGTCCAAAGTCAGTCAAAATAGACTGAGAATGCAAACTCGCCGTGATCCGGTTTGGCCGCCGGAGCCGGCCGTCAGCCGAAGAGGTTGACCGGTTTGACGATGTCCGCGTAGATCAGCAGCGCGGACATGCCCATCAGGAGCACCGCCACGACGTAGGTGACCGGCAGCAGCTTGGCGATGTCGAACGCGCCGGGGTCCGGCCGGCCGAACAGCCTGGCAATCCGGCGGCGCGCCCCCTCGTACAGCGCCCCGGCCACGTGGCCGCCGTCGAGCGGCAGCAACGGGACGAGGTTGAACACGGCCAGCGCGAAGTTGAGCCCGGCGAGCAGGCCGACCAGGGCGCCCAGCCGGCTCTGCAGCGGCACCTGCTCCATGGCGGCGACCTCGCCCGCCACGCGGCCCACGCCGACGACGCTGATGGGGCCGTTCGGGTCGCGGGGCTCCTCGCTGAAGGCGGCCTGCGCCACGCCCGCCACGCGGGCGGGCAGGTTCAGGACGACGCCGGCGATCTGCCTGATGTTCTCCCCGGCCATCGGCAGCACGGCCGTCGCCGGTTGCGGCACCAGCGCGGTTTGGGCGCCGATCCCCAGGAAACCCACGTCCTGGTAGCGGGGCTTGCCGGCGGCGTCCTTGGCCTGCCGGCCGTCCTCGCCGACAACCGGGCGTGCGGACAGGACCGGGGTGACAGTGGTGGTGACCGGCGCGCCGTCGCGCTCCACCGTGATGCTGACCTGCCGGTCCGCCGAGGCGCGGATCCAGCCGGTGAGTTCCTCCCAGCTGGTGACCGTCTTGCCGTCGAAGGAGGTGATGCGGTCGCCCGGCTTGAGGCCGGCGGCGGCCGCGGGGGTGGGCTTGCAGTCGGCGGAATCGGGATCCACCGTCTCGCCGGCCTTGACCTGGCATTTGGAGACGTCGGCGATGGTGGTGGTGGACGTCGCCACGCCGAAGCCCATCAGCAGTACGGCGGTCAGCACCACGCCGATCAGCAGGTTCATCGCCGGGCCGCCCAGCATGATGATGATCTTCTTCCAGACCGGAAGCCGGTAGAAGACCCGGTTCTCGTCGCCGGGGCCTACTTCCTCATGCGCCAGGGACCGGGCGTCGGAGGCGAGGGACTGGAACATTCCGGTGCTGGAGGGCCGGACGCTGCCGTCGGCCTTGTTCGGCGGGTACATGCCGATCATGGAGACGAAGCCGCCCAGCGGGATCGCCTTCAGCCCGTATTCGGTCTCGCCCCGGCGCCGGGACCAGAGGGTCGGGCCGAAGCCGATCATGTATTTCGTCACGCGCACCTTGAAGAGCTTGGCCGGGACCAGGTGCCCCACCTCGTGCAGGGCGATGGACACGGCGATCCCGATCGCCACGAAGACGACACCGAGGATAAAGAGGACAACGGGGCTCATGCTGGGCTTTGCTTCTTCCTGGACACGGGCGGGCTACTTCCTAGGCACTTCCAACGGCCAAACGCTCAAGGGTCCGCGCGCGTGCCCACTGTTCAGCATCCAGCACGGATTCGACCGTCAGCCCGGAGGACCCTGAGTGCCCGCCGAGGACGGCTTCGATCGTATCGACAATCTCGGTGAAGCGGATCCGGCCGGCGTGGAAGGCCATCACTGCCTCCTCGTTGGCGGCGTTGAAGACGGCCGGGAAGGTGCTTCCCAGCCGGGCGGCTTCCTTGGCCAGGCCCACGGCCGGGAACGCCCGGGTGTCCAGCGGCTCGAAGGTCCAGCTGGTCGCCTTGGTCCAGTCGCAGGGCTGCGCGGCGCCGGCCACCCGGTCCGGCCAGCCGAGGCCGAGGGCGATCGGGCAGGCGCATGTCCGGCGGGGAGGCCTGCGCAATGGTGGAGCCGTCCACGAACTGGACCATGGAGTGCACCACCGACTGCGGGTGGACCACGACGTCGATCTCGCTCCAGCGGGATGTCGAAGAGCAGGTGGGCCTCGATGACTTCCAGGCCCTTGTTGACCAGGCTCGCGGAGTTGGTGGTGACCATCAGGCCCATGTCCCAGGTGGGGTGCGCGAGGGCTTCCCGGGGCGTGACGTCGTGCAGCTGCTCCCGCGTCATGCCGCGGAAGGGTCCGCCGGACGCGGTCAGCACCAGCCGGTCCACTTCGGCGGCCGTGCCGGAGCGCAGGCACTGGGCGATCGCGGAATGCTCGGAGTCGACCGGGACGATCTGGCCCTCGCGCGCGGCGGCCTTCACCAGGGAGCCGCCGACGATCAGGGATTCCTTGTTCGCCAGGGCCAGCGTGGCGCCGGACTTGAGCGCGGCGAGGGTGGGGGCGAGCCCGATCGAACCGGTGATGCCGTTGAGCACGACGTCGGCCGGGACTTCGGCGATCCGGGTGGAGGCGTCCGGGCCGGTGATGATCTCCGGACGGTAGCCGGCGACGCCGGCCGCGCGGGCGGCGTCGTCGATCAGCCGTTGGAGGGCCGCGGCGTCCCCGCTGGCGACGCCGACGGCCCGGGCCCGGGTGTGCACGGCCTGCCGGGCCAGGAGTTCGAGGTTGCCACCGCCGGCGCTGAGGGCCACGATCTCGAAGAGGTGCGGGGCGCCGTCGACGACGTCGATGGCCTGGGTGCCGATGGAACCGGTGGATCCGAGGAGGACGATTGTGCGCGGCTGCATGGTTCCAGTATCCCGCACCGGGCGGCACCGTGGTTCCGCGGGCCTTAAGCGCGAGGTGGCAGGTCACGGCAGTGTTTCCGAGAAACATTGCCGTGACCTGCCACTTCGGCGCTTACACGGCGCCGGCCGGGGTCACACCGGCTTGAGCGCGTAGCGTCGTTCCGGACGGCCGGCGCCGTACTTGAGGCGGACCTCGACCCGGGCCTCGTCGTGGAGGTATTCGAGATAGCGGCGTGCGCTGACGCGGGACGTGCCCAGCAGGTCGGCGACTTCCGCCGCTGAAAGATCCGCCTCGGCACGCTGGAGCACGTCCACCACCAGTCGGAGGGTCTCGGCGCTGCACCCCTTGGGGAGGCGGATTTCCGGCCGTTCGGCACGTTCGGTGCGCTGCAGTCCAAAGACACGGTTTACGTCGGCCTGTTCGGCAACGTCCTTGGCCAGGTCCAGGCCCTGGTAAGCGTTGCGGTAGTGCTCCAGCCGCTCCTGCAGGTCCGCCTGGGAAAACGGCTTGATCAGGTAGTGGACGATTCCGCCGCGCAAGGCCCGCCGGACGGTCTCGACCTCGCGGGCCGCGCTGATCACCAGCACGTCCAGTTCCGGGGCCGTCCCGCGCAACTGCGCCATCAGGTCCAGTCCGTTGATGTCGGGGAGGTGAATGTCCAGCAGGACCAGGTCAGGCTGCAGCCGGGCGGTTTCCGCCAGCGCCTGGGCTCCGGTGTGCGCGAGCCCCACCACGGCGAAACCCGGCGTGCGCTGGATAAAAACGGAATGGACCTTTGCCACCATGAAGTCATCGTCGACGATCAGGACATTGATCACGGCCTCCCCACCTTCCTTGTCGCCGGCGCCGGCTCCGCCGGTGCCCTCTTGAGCCGGGCTGTAAAGACTGCCCCGCCGTCGTTGGCCACTGCGAGGGTTCCGCCGCTGCGCCGGCAGACCACGCGCGAGAGTGCCAGGCCAAAGCCGCGGCCGCCGTTGGGGCCGGGTTGTTTGGTGCTGAATCCCTGGCGGAAAATCTCCTCGGCGGCCGCGCCGTCAATGCCCGGGCCGGTGTCCCTGACGGTCACGACCACTTCCTCGCGGCCGTCCTCGACGAGGACCCGGACGGAAGCCTCCGCCGCGCCGGTGACGGCGTCGAGGGCGTTGTCCACGAGGTTTCCGACGACGGTGGTCAGGTCCCGGGAAAGTTCATCCCCCACCGGCGACAGTGACGAGGCCGGGTCGAGCTGCAGCGTGACCCCCCGCTCCACGGCGAGGCTCGACTTGGCAATGAGCAAAGCGGCGAGCGCCGGGTCCTGGATGCGGCTGGTCACGTCGTCGTTGAGCCGCGTCCGGTCCACGGTAACGCCGTTGACGAACTGCACCACGGAGTCGTACTCGCCAATCTGGATCAGGCCCGAAATGACATGCAGCTGGTTGGCGAATTCGTGGGCCTGCGCCCTGAGGGTGTCAGTGGCCATCCGCGTTGCACCCAGCTCGCGTTCAAGCGAGGAGAGCTCCGTCCGGTCGCGCAGCGTGGCAACGGAACCCATGACCCGGCCCTTGGACCGGATCGGCACCCGGTTCAACACCACCAGTCGCTCCCCCACCAGTACCAGCTGGTCCTGCCCTGGTTGTTCGCCGGTCATCACTTCCTTGAGCGCCGGTTCAACCGGAAGGCCGGCAAGATCCTTTCCGACGCAGTCCGCCGGCAGGCCCAGCAGCGCCCGGGCACTGTCGTTGGCCACGGTGATCCGTCCGTGGAGGTCCAGGGCCACCACTCCCTCCTTGAGCCCGTAAAGCATCGCCTCACGGTTCTCGACCAGGCCGGAGATCTCGCTCGGCTCCATGCCGAGGGTCTGCCGTTTCACCCTGCGGGACAGCAGGAGGGAGCCGGCCACCCCGAGGACGCTGGCCACCCCCAGGTAGGTCAACAGGTTCGGGACCGCGTCCCCCAGCCGCTCCCACGTGGACGGGTAGTTCCGGCTGATGGAAGCAATACCGATCATGGTGCCGGAGTCGTCGAGGACCGGCACGTGGGCCGACAGCACCGGCACGCCGGTTCCACCCACCACCCCCGTCCAGGCGCGGCCTTCCATCACCCGGCTGGCGCCTAGCTCGAGGGGCCGGCGCAGCAGTCCGGGGTCGCTCGACGCCACCACGGTGCGATCGAGCCGGGCAAGGGCCACCCGCGCGGAACCGGAGACGGTGCGCACCGACTCGGCGACGGCGGACAGCGCCGCGCTGCCCCGCGGCTCCGCCGAGGGCAGCAACGCACGCACCGTGGGGTTGCTGCCCAGCGCTTCAGCCGCGGACAGCGCCCGGCGCCCCTCGACCCGCTCAAACGCGGCCGCCGACTGGGCCAGGGAGATTGCCACGACGCCGACCAGGACGGCCAGGACAATCAGCAGCTGCAGGACCAGGTATTGCCCGGCGAGGGACATTCCTCTTCGTCGAGTCACGAGCCGTCTTTCCCAGTTCTTGTGGTGGTTCCGCGGGCTTCCTCGCAAGGGGAGGCACCGGTTGCGTCCGCGAAGGCAGCAAAAGCTCCGGCGGTGGGGTGAACTATACCCCACCCCCGCTACCGCTCCCGCCGCATTTTTAGGCAGGGTTGTGAGCCGGAAACGTGAACGAAATGAACTTAACTTTCTCTGCGTACACAAGAGTGATGCCGGTCACTTCGCCGCCTAGCATCAGAGCACCGGCCAGTTTTTGCTGACCAGCTGTACCGAAAACTTTACTGAGAAGAGGAACACCATGCGCAACGTCCGCGCATTGCGAATTGCCGCCGTCGCCGCCGGCATCGCCCTGATGGCCACCGGTTGCGGTGCCACCGCAAAAAGCTCGCCGAGCGGCAGCTCCAGCGCTTCCGCCGGCCCGGTCACCGGGCTTCAGATCCTGGTCCCCAACACAGCCGGGGGCGGCTATGACACGACCGCCCGGGCCGCCGCGAAGGTTCTCGAAGACGAGAAAATTGCCGCCAACACCGAGGTCTTCAACCTCGCCGGGGCCGGCGGAACCGTCGGCTTGGCCCGGGTGGTCAACGAAAAGGGTAACGGCGACCTCACCATGCTGATGGGCCTCGGCGTCGTAGGCGCCAGCTACACCAACAAGTCCACGGCCAAGCTGACGGACACCACGCCGCTGGCCCGGCTCATCGAAGAGCCCGGCGCCATCATGGTCGGCAAGGATTCACCCTTCAAGACCATTGACGACCTGGTGAAGGCGTGGAAGGCCAACCCGGGATCCATCGCCGTCGGCGGCGGGTCCTCGCCAGGCGGCCCCGACCACCTGCTTCCCATGCAGCTCGCCGGCGCCGTCGGCATCGACGCCACCAAGGTCAACTTCGTGTCCTACGACGGCGGCGGCGACCTGCTCCCGGCCATCCTGGGCAACAAGCTCGGCTTCGCCGCTTCCGGCGCCGGCGAGTACCTCAAGCAGATCGAATCGGGCGAAGTTCGCGTCCTGGCTACCAGCGGCGCCGAGCGGCTGGACGGCGTTGACGCCCCGACCCTCAAGGAATCGAACATCGACCTGGTCTTCACGAACTGGCGCGGCGTCGTCGCCCCTCCGGGGATCAGCGATGCTGACAAGGCAAGCCTGATTGCAGCCCTTGAGAAGATGCACGGCACCGCGGCCTGGAAAGAGGCGCTGAAGACGCACAGCTGGACCGACGCCTTCATCACCGGTGACGAGTTCAAGACGTTCCTGACGGAACAGGACAAGCGGGTGGCGGACGTCCTCACGAAGCTTGGTTTGGCGTGAGTTCTTCACCAAAATCGGCCTCGCGGCTAACCGGCCGCCCCGAGCTGGGGGTCGCCCTCCTGCTCGGGGCGGCCGGGGTGGTGGTCTTCCTCGACGCCAACGGCCTCGCGACCCCGTATTCACAGTCGGATCCGGTGGGCCCGAAGACGGTGCCTTTCATCGTGGCCGGCCTGCTCATCGTCTGTGCCCTGCTCCTGGCAGTGGATGTTTTGCGCGGCGGACACGGCGAAGCCGAAGGCGGCGAGGATGTTGACCTGGCGCATCCCGTGGACTGGAAGACCGTTGCGGCCCTGGTGGGCGCCTTCGTCGCCAACATTCTGCTCATCGACTGGGCCGGTTGGGTCATTTCGGGAACGGTTCTGTTCTGGGGCAGCGTCTGGGCCCTCGGCGGGCGGCGCTACGTCCGTGACGGCCTCCTTTCCCTGGCCTTGTCCGTCCTGACTTTCTATGGCTTCTACCTGGGCCTGGGCATCGCTTTGCCCGCCGGTCTGCTGGAGGGGGTTCTCTGATGGACGTTCTCTCTTCGCTCATGGACGGCTTCGCCACCGCCCTGACCCCCATGAACCTCCTGTACGCGGTGATCGGCGTTGTCCTCGGCACCGCCGTCGGCGTCCTCCCGGGCCTGGGCCCGGCAATGACCGTGGCCCTGCTGCTCCCGGTCACCTACGCGTTGGAACCGACCAGCGCGTTCATCATGTTCGCCGGCATCTACTACGGCGGCATGTACGGCGGCTCCACTACCTCCATCCTGCTCAACACCCCCGGCGAGTCCTCCTCGGTGGTCACGGCCATCGAAGGCAACAAGATGGCGAAGGCCGGGAAGGCGGCGCAGGCTTTGGCCACCGCGGCCATCGGTTCCTTCGTTGCCGGGACCATCGGTACGGCACTGCTGGCCGTGTGCGCGCCAATCGTTGTCCAGTTTGCAGTCAGCCTGGGCTCCCCCAGCTACTTTGCGATCATGGTGCTCGCGCTGCTGGCCGTCACTGCGGTGCTGGGTTCCTCCCGGCTGCGCGGATTCGCGTCCCTGGGCCTGGGCCTGGCAATCGGACTGGTGGGCATGGATTCCGTCACCGGCCAGCAACGTCTGACCTTCGGTGTGCCCCTGCTGGCCGACGGCCTGGACATCGTGGTGGTGGCCGTGGCGATCTTCGCCGTCGGCGAGGCCCTGTGGGTGGCCGCGCACCTGCGCCGCACCCCCCTTCACGTCATTCCGGTGGGCCGCCCGTGGATGGGAAAACAGGACTGGAAGCGGTCCTGGAAGCCTTGGCTCCGCGGAACCGCCTTCGGTTTCCCGTTCGGCGCCCTCCCGGCAGGCGGCGCAGAGATCCCGACCTTCCTGTCCTACGTCACGGAAAAAAGGCTCTCCAAGCACCCGGAGGAGTTCGGGCACGGCGCGATCGAGGGGGTTGCCGGCCCGGAAGCCGCCAACAACGCCGCGGCTGCCGGCACGCTGACTCCCATGCTGGCGCTGGGCCTGCCCACCAACGCCACGGCCGCGGTCATGCTCGCGGCCTTCACGTCCTACGGCATCCAGCCCGGGCCGCAGCTGTTCTCCAGCGAGGGACCGCTGGTGTGGGCGCTGATTGCCAGCCTCTTCATCGGCAACCTGCTGCTCCTGATCATCAACCTTCCGCTGGCACCGGTGTGGGCGAAGCTCCTGCAGCTGCCCCGCCCGTACCTCTACGCCGGGATCCTGTTCTTCGCCACGCTGGGCGCCTACTCGGTCAACCTGCAGGCGTTCGACCTGGTCATACTGCTGGTCCTGGGTGCGCTGGGGTTCATGATGCGGCGCTTCGGACTTCCCGTCCTGCCGTTGGTCCTGGGCGTAATCCTGGGGCCGCGCCTCGAGGGGCAGCTGCGCAAGACACTGCAGCTCTCCGCCGGCGATCCGGCCGGTCTGTGGAGCGAGCCGATCGCCGTCGGGGTCTACGTCATCGTGGCTATCATCCTGCTGTGGCCGTTCGCTTCCAAGCTGATCCGCCGCAACCGCCCGGAGCGCGGCTCACTGCTTCCAGCCAATTCCGGCGCAGCCGACTACAGCGACTGAGTGGGCGCTCCCGCGCCTTTCGCCGAACCCATCTACCCACATTCAGCAGAAACAAGGAGCTACCATGACGATCGTGGTGGGATACGTCCCGACACCCGAGGGCGAAGCAGCACTGACCCAGGCCATTGGTGAGGCGCGGAAAAGCAGCAAGAGGCTGCTGGTCATCAACTCCTCCAAGGGTGATGCGCTGGTGGATAACCGGTACGCGCAGGAGCCAGAGATCCAAAGCATCGAAGACCGGCTCGCTGCCCAGGGAATTGACCACGTGATCAAGCAGCCGGTCCGTGGCCATGATGCGGCCGCGGAGGTACTGGATGCCGCAGAGGAGCACAATGCTGATCTGATTGTGATCGGTCTGCGCCGCCGCACCCCCGTGGGCAAGCTGATCTTGGGCAGCACGTCCCAACGGATATTGCTTGAGGCGGAGTGCCCGGTGCTGGCAGTAAAGGCCGGCCCCCAGCCCTAAGCGCCGGGAGCCTGCGGGTGCCGCCGGCCAAGGGAAAGTCACAAACAAAAGCACGGGCCGGGAGTCCTGAGACCCCCGGCCCGTGCTTTTGTTTCGCCAGGTATCCGTGGCTCACGCGCGAGATGACACTTCGCGGCAGTGCCAGGGTGAAACACTGCCGCGACCTGCCATCTCGCGAAGGGCGGGGTCAGGAACCGTGGCGCCCGGCGCGGCGGAGCGTGGACTCGGCGTGCTTGAGGATGGGCCCGTCGATCATCTTCCCCTGGTACTGGAACACGCCCGTCCCTGCGGCAGCGGCGGCGTCGAGCAGTTCCGTGGCCGCGGCGACCTCGGACTCCGACGGGGCGTAGGCCCCGCGGACCACGGCCACCTGGCTCGGGTGGATGCAGGCCTTGGAGCCGAAGCCGGACGCGACGGCGTCGTGGGATTCGACGGCGAGGCCCTCCAGGTCCGGGATGTTGACGTAGACGGAGTCGATGGCTTCCTTGCCGAAGGCCCGGGCGGCCAGCAGCACCGTGGAGCGGGCGTGCAGCGCCACGGCGCGGTAGCCGCCGTCGCCGGACCTGCTGGAGGTGCCGCCGAGCGAGGCGAGCAGGTCCTCGGCGCCCCACATCAGCGCCACCACATTGGGTTCCGCGGCGATCGCGGCGGCGTTGACGATGCCGGCGGCCGTTTCGCACAGGGCGATGACGCTGTAGCCCTCAAGTTCCTTGAGCTGGGCGGCGTCCTCGGCCTTGGCGAGCATCACGTGCCGGTACGGGGTGTGCTTGAGGCAGTGCAGGTCCTTTTCGAACTCCTCCGTGCCGGCCGGGTTGATCCGGATGATCGTGCGGCTGGGGTCCAGCTCGGGGACGTCTCCGGCCGAACCGAGCTGGGCGAGGATGGCGCCGCGGGCGCGCTGCTTGTCCGCCGGCGCGACGGCGTCCTCAAGGTCCACGATCACGGCGTCGGAGCGCTCGGCCGCTTTCTGGTAGCGCTCGGGGCGGTCGGCGGGGCAGAAGAGCAGGGCGGGGCCCATCAGGAAACTCATGGATCTATTCTGCCCTTTTGTGCGCGTTCTGGGCTTCGGCATGCGCATCGCGGGTCCACATCAGGCAGCTGCGGGTCGCCAGCGCCACGACGGTGCCGTCCTGGTTCCGGCCGGTGTGCTGCATGGTCACGATGCCCTGGCCGGGCCGGGAGGAGGACAGCCGCTTGCCGGTCACTTCGGTCTCCGTGTAGAGCGTGTCCCCGTGGTACAGCGGGTGCGGGAAGGAGACGTCGGTCAGTCCGAGCTGCGCGATGATGGTGCCCTGGGTCAGCTGCGGGACGGACTGGCCCACCAGGGTGGCGAGGGTGAACATCGAGTTCATCAGCCGCTGGCCGAAGGGCTGCCCGGCGCTCCACGCGGCGTCGAGGTGCAGCGCCTGGGTGTTCATGGTCATGGTGGTGAACAGCACGTTGTCGGTCTCGGTCACGGTCCGGCCGGGCCGGTGCGCGTAGAGGACGCCTTCTTCGAGTTCGTCGAAGTAGAGGCCGCGCTGTTCAATGACCCGGCGGCCGGTCCCGGGCGTTGCGTTGGTTGTCATACGGTCAGTTCCTGGTCTTCCTCGAAGAGTTCTGCGCCGGTGGCCGCGGCCACGTCCTCCGCGGTGACGTCGGGGGCGAGTTCCCGCAGCACGAGCCGCGATTTGCCGCCTTCGGTCACGACGTCGATCACGGCGAGGTCGGTGATGATCCGGTCGACGCAGCCCTTGCCGGTCAGCGGCAGGGTGCACCGCTCCACGATTTTCGGGTTGCCGTTGCGGTCCGTGTGCTCCATCATCACGATCACCTTCTTGGCGCCGAAGACCAGGTCCATCGCCCCGCCCATGCCCTTGACCATCTTGCCGGGGATCATCCAGTTGGCGAGGTCCCCGTTCTGCGCCACCTCCATCGCGCCGAGCACGGCGACGTCGACGTGGCCGCCGCGGATCATGCCGAAGGAGGCCGCGGAGTCGAAGAACGCGGCGCCCTTGTTGACGGTGACGGTTTCCTTGCCCGCGTTGATCAGGTCCGGATCCACCTGGTCCTCGGCCGGGTACGGCCCGACGCCCAGGATGCCGTTCTCCGAGTGCAGCACCACCTCGACGCCGGCCGGAATGTAGTTGGGGATCAGGGTCGGCATCCCGATGCCGAGGTTGACGTACTGTCCGTTGTGCAGTTCCTGCGCCACCCGGGCGGCCAGCTCGTTGCGGGTCCAGCCCCTGGTGCCGCTGCCGTCACTGCCGGCGGCGTGCTCGACGGCGGAGCGCCGGTATTCGTGGCGGACCGCTTCCGGGCGGGGCGGCGCGCCCTGCGCATTGTTCGTCTCCACGGCTAGGCTCCTGACTGCTCTGTACTGCTGGAGGTGGTGGTGCTGGAGGTGGTGCGCTTTTCGATGCGTTTCTCCGCCTGCGGCGCCAGGACCACACGCTGGACGAAGATTCCGGGGACGTGGATGTGCTCCGGGTCCAGCTCCCCCGGTTCCACCAGTTCCTCGACCTCGGCGATGGTGATCTTCCCGGCCATGGCGCAGAGCGGGTTGAAGTTCATCGCGGTGGCGTGGAAGACCAGGTTGCCGTGCCGGTCGCCCTTCCAGGCGTGCACCAGTCCGAAGTCCGGGGTCAGGGCCTCCTCCAGCACGTAGTCGGCGCCGTGGAAGCTGCGGACCTCCTTGGCCGCGGAGGCGACCGCGACGTTGCCGTCGGCGTCGTACTTCTGCGGCAGCCCGCCGTCGGACACCTGGGTGCCGACGCCTGCGGGTGTGTAGAAGGCGGGGATGCCGGCCCCGCCGGCCCGCAGTTTCTCCGCCAGCGTGCCCTGCGGGGTGAGGACCACCTCGAGTTCGCCGGCGAGGTACTGCCGGGCGAATTCCTTGTTCTCCCCCACGTAGGAGCTGATGGTGCGGCGGATCCGGCCGTCCTTGAGCAGGATTCCGAGCCCCCAGTCGTCCACGCCGCAGTTGTTGCTCACGGTCTCCAGGTCCGTCGCGCCGCTCGCGTGCAGGGCATCGATCAGGGCCACCGGGATGCCGCACAGCCCGAAACCGCCGACGGCGAGGGAGGCGCCGTCGCGGATGTCCGCGACGGCCTCGGCGGCGCTGGCAACAACTTTGTTGATCATCGGTGACCCTTCCGGCCGGTTAGAGCCCCAGTTCGCGGGCGATCAGCATCAGCTGGACCTCCGTGGTGCCCTCGCCGACTTCAAGGATCTTGGAGTCGCGGTAGTGGCGCGCCACGGTGAATTCGTTGATGAAGCCATAGCCGCCGAACACCTGGGTGGCGTCCCGCGCGTTGTCCATGGCTGCCTCGCCTGCGACCATCTTAGCGATGGCGGCCTGGGTCTTGAACGGTTTGCCGGCGAGCATCCGGGCGGCCGCGTCGTAGTACGCCAGCCGGGCGGTGTGGGCGCGGGCTTCCATCCGGGCGATCTTGAACGCGATGGCCTGGTACTTGCCGATGTTCTGGCCGAAGGCGCTGCGTTCCTTGGCGTATTTCACGGCCTGGTCCACGCAGCCCTGGGCGGCGCCGACGGCGAGTGCGGCGATCGCGATGCGGCCCTCGTCGAGGATGGAGAGGAAGTTCGCGTAACCGCGGCCCCGGGTGCCGAGCAGGTTCGCTTCCGGGACGCGGACATCCGCGAGGGTCAGCGGGTGGGTGTCCGAGGCGTTCCAGCCAACCTTGTTGTAGGCCTTCTCCGCCGTGAAACCGGGCGTGCTGGTGGGCACCAGGATGGTGGAGATTTCCTTCTTGATGCTGCCGTCCGGGCGTTCCTCCTGGCCGGTGACCGCGGTGACGGTGACGAGCTTGGTGATGTCGGTGCCGGAGTTGGTGATGAACTCCTTGTTGCCGTTGATGATCCATTCACCGCCCTCAAGGCGGGCGGTGGTCTTGGTGCCGCCGGCGTCGGAGCCGGCTTCCGGCTCGGTCAGGCCGAAGCCTGCGAGCGCCTTGCCGGAGGCCAGCAGCGGGAGCCATTCCTGCTTCTGCGCGTCGTTGCCGAAGCGGTGGATCGGCATGGCGCCGAGCGAGACGCCGGCCTCGAGGGTGATGGCGACCGACTGGTCCACCCGGCCGAGCTGCTCGAGGGCCAGGGCCAGGGCGAAGTAGTCCCCGCCCATGCCGCCGAATTCCTCCGGGAACGGCAGGCCGAACAGGCCCATGTCCGCCATCTGGGACACGACCTCGTAGGGGAAGCTGTGCTCCTCGTCGTGCTTGGCGGAGACCGGGGCCACCACCTGGTCGGCGAATTCGCGGACGGTGTCGCTGAGGTCCTGGTAGTCCTCGCTGAGTTCAAAATCTGGCATGGGGTGACTCCTTCGTCGGTACTGCTGTCTAAAAACTGTGGCTGGGGTGTGTTGCTGAAGCTGTGGGGGCTAGTCCGCCGCGCCCATCGCGATGACGGATTCTTCGACGGTGTCTTCCGCCGCCGAAGGTTCATGCGGGTGGATGGTGGCGAGGACCTGGTCCGCCTTGACGAGGTCCCCGGTGCGCGGCGCTGAGGTGGACGGTGCCGTCCAGGGGCGCCACGAGCTGGTGCTCCATCTTCATGGCCTCCACCGAGAGCAGGACCTGCCCGGCCACGACGGTGTCGCCGCTGCTGACCGGCACGGACACCACGGTGCCGGGCATCGGCGAGCGCACCGCCGGGTCCGCGGCGCCTTCCTCGCGTTCGACGGCGGCGAGCACCCGGGCGAGCCGGGTCTCGCGGGTGAGCACCTCGAGGCGGCAGGACCAGCCCTCGTTGCCGAGGAAAACGTCCGTGGGCATCGGGTTGCCGGGACCGGGGGGCACGGATCCGCGGTGGACCGGCACGAGCGCGTAACTGCGGGATTCGTCGCCCAGAGTCAACTCCGCGCGGCCTCGCTTGGTGGACCGAAATGATGCCGGGCGTCGCGGGCCGCCGTCGACTGCCACGGTCGCCGTCCCGCGTGCCAGCGAGCCGGACATTTCCACCGTGGCGATACCGCCGTCGGGGGTCCCCAGGCTGATCCGGAGCGGGGCATCTGCACCGAGCCTCCACCCGTTACCGAGATGCCAGGGGCCGGTTCCGGCGTCCCGCGTTTCATGCTCGTGCATCGCAGCGGCGAAGACGGCGGCAGCGGCCACCTCGAAGTCGCCCGCATGCCGGAACGTGAACTCGGGCATCTTGCGTTCGATCAGGCCGGTGTCGAGCCGTCCGGCGCGGACATCGGCGTCGTTGATCAGCAGCCGCAGGTATTCGACGTTGGTGTCGATGCCCAGCGCGGTGTACCCGGCGAGCGCCTCATCGAGGGTCGCCAGGGCCTGCGCCCGATCCTCGCCCCACGCGATGACCTTGGAGATCATGGGGTCGTAGTTGCTGGAGATTTGGAGGCCCTCCAGCAGGGCCGAGTCGACACGGACCTTGCCACTCGCGGTGTCCGGCAGTTCGTCCAGCAGCACCACCTGTCCGATGGACGGCAGGAAGTTCCGCTCCGGCACCTCGGCGTAGACGCGGGCCTCCACCGAGTGGCCGGTGAGGACGACGTCGTCCTGGGTCACCGTGAGTTCCTCGCCGGCGGCGATGCGGACCTGCCATTCGACGAGGTCGACGCCGGTGACCATCTCGGTGACCGGGTGCTCGACCTGCAGGCGGGTGTTCATCTCCATGAAGAAGAACTCGTCCGGGGCGTTGTCCGAGACCAGGAACTCCACGGTCCCTGCGCCGGAGTAGTTGACGCTGCGCGCGGCGTTGCAGGCGGCCTCGCCGATCCGGGCGCGGATGTCGGCGCCGTCGGGCAGGGATTCCAGCAGCGGGGAGGGTGCTTCCTCGATGACCTTCTGGTGGCGGCGCTGCAGCGAGCACTCGCGCTCCCCCAGATGGATGACGTTGCCGTGGTTGTCCGCGAGCACCTGGACCTCGATGTGCCGCGGGGTGGTGACCAGCCGCTCCAGGAACAGGGTGTCGTCGCCGAAGGCGCTGGCCGCGACCCGGCGGGCGGTGGCGAGGGTGGCTTCCAGGTCCTCGGGGCGTTCGACCACGTGCATGCCCTTCCCGCCGCCGCCGGCGGAGGGCTTGATCAGCAGCGGGAAGCCGACGCCGGCCGCTGCCTCGATGAGCTGCGCGTCGCTCATGCCGGGTTCGGCGATGCCCGGGACCACGGGAACGCCGTAGCCGGTGACGTGGTTCTTGGAGCGGATCTTGTCGCCCATGACGTTCAGGGATTCGACGCCGGGGCCGATGAAGGTGATCCCGGCCTGCTTCCAGGGCGCGGGCGAAGTCGACGTTCTCGCTCAGGAAGCCGTAGCCGGGGTGCACGGCCTCGGCGCCGGTGTCGCGGCAGGCCTGGATGATGGCCTCGATCTTGAGGTAGCTCTCGGTCGCCGCCGCGGGGCCGATCCGGACGGCGACGTCGGCTTCCCGCACGTGCCGGGCGTCGGCGTCGGCGTCGGAATAGACGGCGACCGAACGGATGCCGAGGGCGCGCAGGGTGCGGATGACGCGGCAGGCGATCTCGCCGCGGTTGGCGACGAGCACGGTGCCGAACAGCGGCTTCGTGGGCGTGGAGGTATCAGTCACAGCGGGGCTCACATCCGGAAGAGGCCGAAGGAGGTCTCCGGCAGCGGGGTGCGGGAGACGACGTCGAGCGCCAGTCCCAGGACGGTGCGGGTGTCCGCGGGGTCGATGATGCCGTCGTCCCAGAGGCGGGCGGTGGAGTAGTAGGGGCTGCCCTGGTCCTCGTACTGGGCCTTGATCGGGGCCTTGAAGGCTTCCTCGTCCGCGGCGGACCATTCCTCGCCGCGGGCCTCGTACTGGTCCCGCTTGACGGTGGCGAGCACGCTGGAGGCCTGGTTGCCGCCCATCACGGAGATCCGGGCCGCCGGCCACATCCACAGGAAGCGCGGCGAGTAGGCCCGGCCGCACATCGAGTAGTTGCCCGGCGCCGAAGGACCCGCCGATCACCACGGTCAGCTTGGGCACGCGGGCGGTGGCGACGGCGGTGACCATCTTGGCGCCGTTCTTGGCGATGCCGCCCTGTTCGTAGTCCTTGCCGACCATAAAGCCGGAGAGGTTCTGCAGGAAGATCAGCGGGATGCCGCGCTGGTCGCAGAGTTCGATGAAGTGCGCGCCCTTGAGCGAGGACTCGCTGAACAGCACGCCGTTGTTCGCCACGATGCCCACCGGGTGGCCGTGCAGCTTCGCGAAGCCGGTGACCAGGGTGGTGCCGTAGTTCTTCTTGAATTCGTGGAAGCGGCTGCCGTCCACCAGCCGGGCGATCACTTCGCGGACGTCGTACTGGGCGTTGACGTCCGTGGGGACGGCGCCGTACAGCTCCTCCGGATCGGCCACGGGTTCGACGGCGGTGTCCACGTCCCAGGCGGGCGCGGCCGGCTTCGGCAGGGTGGAGACGATGTCCCGGACGATCTGCAGGGCGTGCTCGTCATTCTCGGCCAGGTGGTCGGTGACCCCGGAGATCTTCGAGTGCACGTCGCCGCCGCCGAGTTCCTCGGCCGTGACGATCTCGCCGATCGCGGCCTTCACCAGCGGCGGCCCGCCGAGGAAGATGGTGCCCTGGTTGCGGACGATCACGGTCTCGTCGCTCATCGCCGGAACGTAGGCGCCGCCGGCCGTGCAGGATCCCATCACCGAGGCGATCTGCGGGATCCCCGCCGCGGACATCCTGGCCTGGTTGAAGAAGATCCGGCCGAAGTGCTCCTTGTCCGGGAAGACCTCGTCCTGCTTGGGCAGGAAGGCCCCGCCGGAATCGACGAGGTAGATGCAGGGCAGCCGGTTCTCCAGCGCGATTTCCTGCGCGCGGAGGTGCTTCTTCACCGTCATCGGGTAGTACGTGCCGCCCTTGACCGTGGCGTCGTTGGAGATGACCAGGACCTGGCGGCCGTGGACCAGGCCGATTCCGGCAATCACGCCGGCGCCGGGCGAGTCGCCGTCGTACATGCCGTCGGCGGCCAGCGGGGCGATCTCCAGGAACGGGCTGCCGTCGTCGAGCAGCCGGTCGATCCGCTCACGCGGGAGCAGTTTGCCCCGGGCGATGTGCCGTTCGCGGGACTTTTCCGGCCCGCCCAGCGCGGCGGCGGCGAGGCGGTCTTTCAGCTCCCGGGCCAGGCCGAGCTGTGCCTCGCGGTTCGCGGCATAGCCGGCGCTGCCGGCGTCCACCTGGCTGGCGATTGTCTCCATTGACTGCTTCCATCCTCGGCCGTGGCGCCGGGTGCCCGCACTGGGCCCCGGCCATTTCGGTTAGTACCGCATAACTGAGATTTAGGTTAGTCTCTATTAACTGTGATGTCCAACACAGGACGGTTAGAACAGAACAGTCGAGAGGGACGCCGGTGACCGAGTCCAGCCAGACCACCCAGCGGAGCCAGGCCAAGGAGAACCGCCGTAAGGCGCTGCTCACCGCGGCCGCCGCCCTCTTTGCCGCCGACGGCTTCAACCGGGTTTCGCTGGAAGATCTCGGTGCCGCGGCGGGGGTCAGCGGACCGGCTGTCTACCGCCATTTCGCCGGCAAGCAGGCCGTCCTCGGCGCCCTGCTGCTCAGCGTCAGCCAGGACCTGCTGGAGGGCGGCCGGGGCGTGGTGGACGGATCCGCCGGCGCCGCCGCGGCCCTCGCCGGCCTGGTCGAATTCCACGTGGACTTCGCCCTCAGCAACCCCGATGTCATCCGGGTCCAGGACCAGGACTTCAGCAACCTCGACGCCGACGACGAGGCCGAGGTCCGCGCCCTGCAGCGCAACTACGTCGAACTCTGGGTGGAGGTCCTGGCCGGGCTTCATCCGGACACCGATCCGGCCGAGCTGCGGATGCGTGCCCATGCCACGTTCGGCCTGATCAACTCCACACCGCACTCGGTTCGGAACCACGGCCGCCGGATGGCGCTCAAGCGGGCCCGGCCGCTGCTCGAAAGCATGGCCCTGGCGGCCCTGATGGCGCCGGCGACTCCCCGCTCCCTCGGCTGACGGGTTCCCCGCTCTTCCCCTCGCTATTCGCCCCCGCGGCCCAGATTGCCCGCGTTCCGGGGGCACTTTGGCGCGGACACGCCGACATCCGGGGCACCGCCGTCGAACACGGGCCTCAAAGTGCCCCCGGACGGCAGCTGACCTGCCGCAAACGTGATGCCGCACAACAAAGCTGCCGGCCTCCCCCTTCAGCGGGGAAGCCGGCAGCTGTGGGCTCTCCGTGGCTAGACCATCGCCAGCGCCATGCCGGGATCGGCGAGGATGGCGCCCAGGTCCTGCAGGAAGCGGGAACCCTGTTCGCCGTCGACCAGCCGGTGGTCGAAGGACAGGCTCAGCGTCATCACCTGGCGCAGCGCCACCTCGTCCTGGTACTCCCACGGCATCTTCCGCACCGCGCCGAGCGCCAGGATGGCGGCTTCGCCCGGGTTGAGGATGGGTGTGCCCGCGTCGATGCCGAAGACGCCGATGTTCGTGATGGAGATGGTCCCGCCGGAGAGGTCCGCCGGGGCGGTCTTGCCGGCCCGGGCGGTCTCGGTCAGCTCCGTCAGCGCCGTGGAAAGCTCCAGCAGGGACATCCGGTCCGCGTCCTTGATGTTCGGAACGGTCAGGCCCCGCGGTGTCGCGGCCGCGATGCCGAGGTTGACGTAGTTGAACTGGACGATCTCCTGGTTGGCTTCGTCCCACCGGGCGTTGAGCGTCGGGTGGTTGCGCAGCGCAATCAGCACCGCCTTGGACACCAGCGTCAGCGGCGTCAGCTTGTAGCCCGCGAACGCCCGGCTGGCCTTCAGCCTGCCCAGCAGTTCCATGGTGGGCGTGACGTCGAGCGTCAGGAACTCCGTGACGTGCGGGGCGGTGAAGGCGCTGGACACCATGGCCGCGGCAGTGAACTTCCGTACGCCCTTGATCGGGGTCCGGGTTTCCCGCTCGCCCTGGGCCGGGCCGGCGCAACTGGCCGGCCAGTTCCTGGGGTGCCACCGGAAGGTCGCCGCCGCCGACGAAGTTCCGCACGTCATCGCGGGTGATGAGGCCGTGCTCCCCCGTGCCGGTGACGGCCGCGAGGTCGACGCCGAGGTCCTTGGCGAGCTTGCGCACCGGCGGCGTGGAGCGCGGACGCTCGGCGCCGGCGGCAACGGCGGGCGCCTGTGCGGGTTCGACGGCCGGGGCGGGTGCCACCGCCGCCGCGGGTTCCACGATCGGGGCGGCCAGCCGGAGCTGCGGCCGCCGGGGCCGCCGCGGCGGCAAAGCTGCGGGCGCGGCGGGCCGGGCGGCCGGAGTTCTCCAGCACGGCGCCGTAGCCAACCAGGTTCGGCTCGCGCTTGGCGGGGGCCTCGCCGGAGTCGCCGGCGCCGTCGTCGCCCTCGATCTCGAAGGAGACGATCGGCTTGCCGACCTCCACCACGGTGCCCGGCTGCTCGTGCAGCGCCGTCACGACGCCGGCGAACGGCGAGGGCAGCTCGACGACGGCCTTGGCGGTTTCCACCTCGGCGATGATCTGGTTGAGCGTGACGGTGTCCCCCACGCCGACCTTCCAGGCGACGATTTCTGATTCGGTCAGGCCTTCGCCGAGGTCCGGGAGCCGGAATTCCTTGATCATGGTGGCGCTCATCCTTCCAGCCCGCTCAGGGAGTTGGGGCGGCCCAGGGCCCGGTCGACGCCGTCGAGGATCCTGTCCAGGCCCGGCAGGTGGTGCATTTCAAGCTTTGAGTACGGGTACGGCACGTCGAAGCCGGTCACCCGGACGGGCGCCGCCTCGAGGTGGTAGAAGCAGCGCTCGGTGATGCTGGCGGCCACCTCGGCACCGAGGCCGCCGGACTGGCTGGCCTCGTGCGTGATGACGAGCCGTCCGGTCTTCCGGACCGAGGCCTCGAGGGTGGCGAAGTCCAGCGGGGCCAGCGAGCGCAGGTCGATCACCTCGATGGAGACGCCTTCGTCGGCGGCCGCGAGGGCGGCGTCGCGGGCGGTCTTCACGAGCGGGCCGTAGGCGACCAG
Organism: uncultured Actinomycetota bacterium; assembly: GCA_963698285.1. Lineage (GTDB taxonomy): Bacteria > Actinomycetota > Actinomycetes > Actinomycetales > Micrococcaceae > Arthrobacter. Next base: position 36,288 of record CAVOQF010000001.1, read on the forward strand.
GGTCACGTCGGTGCCCTCGGTGACCACGCGGGCCTTCTCCATGGACAGGGCGGCGGAGAGGTCAAGCGACTCGTCCACCTCCCCCTTGTCGTGGTAGCGGCGCTTGGGTTCGAAGTAGAGCACCGGATCGTCGGAGGCGATGGCCTGCTGGATCATGGTGTGGGCGTCCTGCGGGTTGGAGACGCTGACCACGCGCAGGCCGGAGGTGTGGGTGAAGTAGGCCTCGGGCGATTCGGAGTGGTGTTCCGGTGAGCCGATGCCGCCGCCGAACGGGACGCGGATGGTGATCGGCATCTTGACGGCGCCCTGGGTGCGGTAGTGCATCTTGGCGACCTGGCTGACGATCTGGTCGAAGGCCGGGTAGATGAAGCCGTCGAACTGGATCTCCACCACGGGACGGTAACCGCGGTAGGCAAGGCCGACGGCGGTGCCGAGGATGCCGGATTCGGCCAGCGGTGTGTCCACCACGCGGTGCTTGCCGAAATCCTTCTGCAGGCCGTCGGTGACGCGGAAGACGCCGCCGAGGGTGCCGATGTCCTCGCCCATGAGGATCACCTTGGGATCGTTTTCGAGGGACTTGCGCAGGCCCGAATTAATGGCTCGGGCAAAGGTCATCTGCGTCATCAGCGTGCACCTTCTTCGGAAGCGGCTTCTGCGGGATCGCCGAAGGAAGCCAGGTAACGGGTGTAGTGGTCCTGCTGGCGGTCCAGCCAGGAGTTGGGCGTGCTGTAGACGTGTTTGAAGATGTCCAGCGGCTGCGGTTCGGGCATGTTGATGGTGCCGGCGCGCAGTTCCTTGGCCACCGCGTCGGCTTTGGCGGCGACGGCGGCCTCGAGTTCTTCGGTGAGCAGTCCCTTGCGCTCCAGCAGTGCCTTGAGCCGCTCGATCGGGTCCTTGGCTGCCCAGTCCTCAAGCTCGTTGGCGTCCCGGTAGCGGGTGGGGTCGTCCGCCGTCGTGTGCGGGCCCATCCGGTAGGTGACGGCCTCGATGAAGGTGGGTCCGCCGCCGCGGCGGGCCCGGTCAATGGCGATCCGGGTGGCGGCCATAACGGCCAGCACGTCGTTGCCGTCCACACGCATGCTCGGAATGCCGAACCCGCAGGCGCGGTCCGCGATCTGGATGTGCGACTGCAGCATGACGGGCTCGGAGATGGCCCAGTGGTTGTTCTGGCAGATGAACACCACCGGCGCCTGGAAGCTCGCCGCGAAGACCATCGCCTCGTTGACGTCGCCTTCGCTGGTGGCGCCGTCGCCGAAGTACGCCACGGCCACCGAATCGGCGCCGTCGTTCTGGATTCCCATGGCGTACCCGGTGGCGTGCAGCGACTGGGCGCCGATGATGATCTGCTGCGTCGCCACGTTCACCGTGTAGGGATCCCAGCCGGCCAGGGCGTTGCCGCGCCAGGCCTTGACGATGTCCGCCGGCTTGACCCCGCGGCAATAGGCGACGCCGTTGTCCCGGTAGCTGGGGAAGACGAAGTCGTCGTCCCGGAGGGCCCGGGCCGAGCCGATCTGGGAGGCTTCCTGGCCCAGCAGCGGCGGCCAGAGGGCGAGCTCGCCCTGGCGCTGCAGGGCGGTGGCTTCGGCGTCGATGCGGCGGATCGCCACCATGTCCTCGTAGAGCGAGGCGAGCTGGGCGTCGCTGACGTCCTGGACCCAGGTGTCGAACTCCGGATGGCTTACGCGTTCACCTCCCGGGGTGATGAGCTGGACGAGATCGCCGCCCGTGCGCCTGTTTGATTCTGCACTGTTCCCGGGGCCGCCGGCGGCAATGCCGCCCTTGCCCGCGTCGTCGGTAAACACAGTTTGTCCGCAACCTTCTGACGTCGTCTGACCCTGCCCGCGGGACTCGTGATCCCTGCGCGCGACGGCCACCCGGGCGCCGTTGCCCCGGATAATTGTGACCCTACTCACAACTGCCATTGGGTACAACCACCCCCGAGAAAATTGAGCATTCTGCCCTGCCTGCGTCGCCGGCACCGTGCTAACGTTGCGCATTATGCAAGCTTTGGATGGCACCGACACCCGCCTGCTTTCGGCCATGGCGAGGGATCCCCGCCGCACCGTGGTGGCACTGGCGCAGAAGCTGGGCCTGTCGCGCAATACGGTGCAGGCCCGGATGGCCCAGCTGGAGAAGAAACACGTTTTCCTCTCCTTCGAGCGCCGGATCAACCCGGCTGCCCTGGGCTACCCGCTGATGGCGTTCATCTCCGTCCATGTGCAGCAGCAGAAGCTGGGCCAGCTCGCCGTGGATCTCGCCGGCATCCCGGAAATCCTCGAGGGCTACGGCCTGACCGGTTCGGCCGACCTGCTGCTCCGCGTGGTCGCGCTCGACGCCGAGGACCTGTTCCGGATCAACGGCAAGATCCTGTCCTGCGACGGCGTGGACCGCACCGACACCGCCCTGGCCATGGGCGAGCTGATTCCGTTCCGGATCCAGCCGCTGCTGGAACGCGGCTCCGTCGAGGGCTGACGGGGACATCCGGTGCGCCCACGCAGCACGTCTGGGCTCACGCAGCGCGCCTGAGCTGGGAAAACTTTCCCCGGTGGGCCTCGGCCGTACCCATCCAAAGCACTGCATAATCCGAATCGTCCTGCAGAGAGTCCCGACCGGGACCCGCACCCGACCGGCTACCCGCCGGCCCGAAAGATAAGGATCCGGAGCATGCGCACCTCACCGAACCGTTTGATCGCCACTGTTTTTGGCGCTGTCTACCTGCTGGTTGGCCTGCTGGGCTTCGTCGTCACCTCAGGCGTCGGCTTCTTCTCCACCGAGGGCGCCAACCTCATCATTTTCGAGGTCAACCCGCTGCACAACGTCATCCACCTCGCCATCGGCGCCGCCCTTCTTTACGCCGGATTGAAGAACGTCCAACTCGCCAAGGGCGTCAACACCACGGTCGGCGCGGTCTACCTGCTGGTCGGCATTGTGGGGCTGTTCCTGCTCAGCTCGCCGCTGAACATCATCGCCCTGAACGGTGCGGACAATGTTCTGCACCTGGCCAGCGCCGTGCTGCTGCTCGGCGTCGGGCTGTCGATGGACAAGTCCGCCGCCGGTACCCACCAGCGCGCCCACGTCTAAGCGCCGGATTGCCGCAGCCATGAATACGCTCGCCACCACAGGACCGGTACAGCCGGATACCACCCTCACGGCCGGACGCAGCCAGGGCACGACGACGGCCGCCGTCCTCTTGTTCGCGGGTTTCGCCGGTTTCGGCGCGGGGGCGGTCAACCTCGCGACCGCGTCCAGCCTCCTGGTCTCCCCCGCTGCCGGCGGATTTGCCGTGGCCGGCGGCGTGGTGGCGGGCATCTGGGGAACCTCGCTGCTGGCCTGGACCGTCCTGACCCTGCGGCGGGGCAGGCTGCTGGGGGCCCGGGCGGCCACGGCGCTGCTGCTGGGAGCGGCATTGCTGCACGCATTGTCGGCGGTGGCGGCCATGGCGGCAGGGCCGTCGGGGCTCGCGGTCAGCCATCTCGCGGCGCTGCTGCTCAGCCTGATGATCGTGGCGGCGGCCGGCTGGTTGCAGCGCCGGTCCGACGGGACTGCAGCAGCCGCTGGGGTCGCTGCGCCGCCACGGGCGGGCCGGCTGCTGCTGGCCGCGTTCGCCTCCGCGGTCCTGGTCGCGGGCATAGCGACCCCCGGGCTTGCGGCGTCCACCGCGGGCCAGTATGCGGTACCCCACGGCGGCCATGGGCTGCCGGGGGTCGGGTCGCACCACGGGCACTGACGGCAGTCCCGTCGCTGGGAAGGCCGATGTAAAGGGCCAACCCAAAGAGTCAACGCAAAGAGGAGCCCGCGCGGTTGCGCGGGCTCCTCTTTTTTGGTGCTGTTAGCCGGGCCGGCCGTGTGTCGCTTGCCGGCCAGTGCCCTAGTGGTTGGTGGCCTTCTCGGCGCCCACCCCGGTCAGGGAGCGGACCTCCATCTCGGCCTGCTTGGTGGTGTCTTCCAGCTTCTTGTCCAGGACCGTGCCCAGCCAGCCCAGGAAGAACGCGAGCGGGATGGAAACGATGCCGGGGTTGCTGAGCGGGAAGATCGCGAAGTTGGCCCCCTGGATCATCGATGTCTTGGCGCCGGAGACCACCGGGGAGAACGCGATCAGGATGATGGCCGAGCCGAGGCCGCCGTACATGCTCCAGATGGCGCCCTGGGTGGTGAACTTCCGCCAGAACAGCGAGTAGATGATGGTCGGCAGGTTGGCCGACGCCGCCACCGCGAACGCCAGCGCCACCAGGAAGGCGACGTTCTGGCCGTTGGCGAAGATGCCGCCGACGATGGCCAGGACACCGATCACGATGACCGTGCTTGCGGGCCACCTTGACCTCGGTATCCGGGTCCGCCTTGCCCTTCGCGAGGACGTTGGCGTAGATGTCGTGGGCAAAGGATGCCGCCGCCGTGATGGTGAGGCCGGCGACCACGGCGAGGATCGTGGCGAAGGCCACCGCCGAGATGAAGCCGAGCAGCAGCGGGCCGCCGAGGTGGAAGGCCAGCAGCGGCGCTGCGGAGTTGACCCCGCCCGGTGCACCCTTGATGGTGTCGGCGCCGACCAGCGCCGCTGCGCCGTAGCCCAGGACCAGGGTGAACAGGTAGAACAGGCCGATCAGCCAGATGGACCACACCACGGACTTGCGGGCTTCCTTGGCGGTCGGAACCGTGTAGAAGCGCATCAGCACGTGCGGCAGGGCGGCGGTGCCGAGCACCAGCGCCAGGCCCAGGGACATGAAGTCCAGCTTGGAGGTGTCCGACTTGCCGTACTGCAGGCCCGGGTTGAGCACGGCCGGGTTCTTGGCCGTTTCCGCGGCGCCGCCGAGCAGGTCGGAGAGGTTGAAGCCGTAGATCGCGAGGACCCAGAAGGTCATCACGGCGGCGCCGGCGATCAGCAGCACGGCCTTGATGATCTGGACCCAGGTGGTGCCCTTCATGCCGCCGATCAGGACGTACATGATCATCAGGGCGCCGACGACGATGATCACGAGCGCCTGCCCGCCCCAGTCGCTGATGCCCAGCAGCAGCGAGATCAGGCCGCCGGCGCCGGCCATCTGGGCCAGCAGGTAGAAGAAGCAGACCGCGAGGGTGGAGATGGCGGCGGCGATGCGCACGGGGCGCTGCTTGAGCCGGAAGGAGAGCACGTCGGCCATGGTGAACTTGCCCGTGTTGCGCAGCAGTTCGGCCACCAGCAGCAGCGCGACGAGCCAGGCGACGAGGAAGCCGATGGAGTACATGAAGCCGTCGTAGCCGTTGATCGCGATGGCGCCGGTGATGCCGAGGAAGGACGCGGCGGAGAGGTAGTCGCCGGCGATCGCGGTGCCGTTCTGCGAACCGGTGAACGAGCGGCCGGCGGCGTAGTAGTCGGCCGCCGTCTTGTTGTTGCGGCTGGCGCGGAACACGATCACCATGGTGACCGCGACGAACAGGGCGAAGATGCCCATGTTCAGCAGGGTGGTGTCTTTGAGTGCGGCGACGTTGACCGCGGGGACCATAAGTGTCATTTTGCCGTTCCGCTCACTGGGTTGCCGTGCTTGTCGAACTCGTGGCCTTCGATCTCGTGGCGGATCTCGGCGGCGATCGGGTCCAGCTTCCGGTTCGAGTAGCTGACGTACCAGCCGGTGATGGCGAACGTGGACACGAACTGCAGCAGGCCCAGGATCAGGCCGACGTTGATGTTGCCCCAGACCTTGGTGGACATGAACTCCACCGCGTAGTCGGCCAGCAGGACGTAGGCGAAGTACCACAGCAGGAATGCGATGGCCATCGGAAAGACAAAGCTGCGGTGACGTTTGCGCAGTTCCTGGAACCGCTCCGTCGACTGGACTTCCTTGAAGTCCACGGACGCCGCTGCGTCCGTTTCTTGGGCGTCGTGACCCATCATTCCTCCTCATTGAGACTGGCGAGCCACCGCCGGTTACCCCGGGCTCCGGGAAAGAGTCCTCCGGCGCAGTGTGACTGCAATCACTGTGCACCGTGACGCGCATTACATACCAGCACCGCCGCGTTTTCCGTCGCTCAACGGTCCCGATGCTGCGCCCAACGGCACCCAACGGCGCCCGACGGCGGCGCGGCGGCGCCACCGGGCGGCCTCCGGCCCCGGCCCGCCGCGCTACGCTGGCAGCATGCCGGACTCCCCCCTTTTCACCGCCGCCGCGATCGCCGTGATCGCCCTGGCGATCGCCGTCGTCGTGGCCGTCGGACTCAAGGTCCTGCGCTCCTTCCGCGAACTGGGCACCGACGCGGAACGCGCCACGTACAAGACACTGCACGCCGCCTCCCGCGCCGGGCAGTACCTGCGCACCGGCCTGAACCCGGCCGGGGCCGCCAAGGCGAGCCGGCAGCTGCGCAGCCTGCTGGGCTGCGACGCCCTGGCGATCACCGACACCACGGGTGTGCTGGCCTGGGACGGCGCCGCCGAGGACCTCAAGCCCGCCCTGATGGGACTGGCCGCCAAGGTGCTGGAGGGCGGCCACACCGCCGTGATTCCGGCGGGCGAACTGCAGCTGCTCGCCGCCGGCAGGGCCGCCGCGCCGCTGGCGGGCGGGGAACGCGCCGTCGTGATCGCCCCGATCAAGGCCGGCACCCGGGTGGTGGGCGTGGTGGCCGCCTTCGCCCCGGCGGCCGGGGCGGGCCTGGTCCGCGCCACCAGCGAGGTGGCCGACTGGGTGGCCACGCAGGTGGAGCTGGCCGAGCTGGATGCCTCCCGGACCCTGCTGATGGAGGCCGAGGTCCGTGCGCTCCGGGCCCAGATCAGCCCGCACTTCATCTACAACTCGCTCAACGCGATCGCGTCCTTCATCAACACCGACCCGGTCCGCGCCCGCGAACTGGTGGTGGAGTTCGCCGACTTCACCCGCTATTCCTTCCGCCGGCACGGCGACTTCACCACCCTCGCCGAGGAACTGCGCTGCATCGACCGGTACCTGCTCCTGGAGCGGGCGCGGTTCGGGGACCGGGTCCAGGTGAGCCTGCGGATCGCGCCCGAGGTGCTCAGCACCGTCATCCCGTTCCTGAGCCTGCAGCCGCTGGTCGAAAACGCGGTCCGGCACGGCCTCGAGGCCAAGGAAGGCCCGGGCCACATCAGCATCACCGCCAACGACTCGGGCGCCTTCGCCGAGGTGACCATCGAGGACGACGGCGTCGGCATGGATCCGGAGCAGCTGCGGGCCGTCCTCGCCGGGCACGGCGAAGGCGACCACGTGGGGCTGCGGAACGTCGACGCCCGGCTGCGGCAGGTCTACGGCGAGGACAACGGCCTGGTCATCGAGACGGCGCCGGGCGAGGGCACCCTGATCACCATGCGGGTGCCCAAGTCGCAGCCGCGGCACGACGCCTGAGGCCCTCCGCTGCCCCGGTGTGGCCGGCGATCCCCTCCCCGGCGGTACCCTAGGACCATGATTAACGTCCTCGTCGCCGACGACGAGCTGCCCGCCGTCGAGGAGCTGGCGTTCCTGCTCGGCCGGGACGACCGGATCGGCACCATCCACCGCGCCTCCTCCGGCGCCGAGGCGCTGCGCGCCCTGGAAGCCGAGGACGTCGACGCCGTCTTCCTGGACATCCATATGCCCGCCCTCTCCGGGCTGGACATCGCCCGGGTCATCGCCCGCAGCAGCCGCCCGCCCGCCGTCGTCTTCGTCACGGCCGACGAGGACTGCGCGCTGGAGGCCTTCGAGCTGGCCGCCGTCGACTACCTGCTCAAGCCGGTCCGCGCCGAACGGCTGGCCAAATCGATCGGCCGGATCAGCGAGCTGATCCGCGACGGTGCCGCGCCGCCGGAGATGATCACCGTGGACCTCGGCGGCACCACCAAGATGATCCGGCGCGAGGACGTGACCTACGTCCAGGCGCAGGGCGACTACGCCCGGCTGCACACCGCGGACGCGAGCTACCTGATCCGGGTGCCGCTGGCGGACCTCGAGCAGCAGTGGGCCGATGCCGGTTTCCTGCGCATCCACCGCTCCTACCTGATCGCCCTGAGCCACCTCAGCCACATGAAGCTCGCTGCGGCCCGTCCCAGCGTCACCGTGGCCGGGGCCGAACTGCCGATCAGCCGCCGGCACCTGCCTTCCGTCCGGGAGAAGCTCGAGGCGACCCGGATCCGGCCGCAGGCATGACCCGGGTCCGCGTCACCGCCCCCCGCAGTATCAACGCCGGCAGTCTCAATGCCGGCAGTTTCAAGGCAGGCAGCGCCACGGCCGGCAGCGCCGACACGCGCGAGGCCGCCGAGGAGTCCGACGCCGGGCAGGTCTTCGTCCGCTCGCTGATCCGTTCCCAGCTGCGGCTCGGCGTCGTGGTGGCGGCGGGGTTCCTGCTGATCCTGCTCGCCTTCGCGCTGATGCTCGCGCTGGTGCCGGGCCTGGCGGAGCTGCGGATCGCCGGGCTGCCGTTCGACTGGGTGCTGCTGGGCGCCGGGATCTACCCGGTGATCGGGCTCAGCGCCTGGCTGTATATCCGCACGGCGGCGCGGAACGAGTCCCGCTACCGCGACCTCGCCGGGGACCGGTGAGGCCCGGGTGAACCCGGTCGTCGGCATCGCGGCCTTCGCAGCCGTCTCGCTGGCCACCGCCGTGATCGGTTTCTACGGCCTGCGGATTTCGCGCACCACCGGGGACTTCTACGTTGCCTCCCGCACCGTGCGGCCCTGGTGGAACGCCTCGGCGATCGGCGGCGAGTACCTTTCAGCGGCCAGTTTCCTCGGCGTTGCCGGGCTCATCCTGCTCTCCGGCACCGACGCGCTATGGTTCCCGGTGGGCTACACCGCCGGCTACCTGATGCTCCTGCTCTTCGTGGCCGCCCCGCTCCGGCGGTCCGGCGCGTACACGATTCCCGACTTCACCGAGGCCCGGCTGGACTCGCGGGCCGTCCGGAGGGTGACGAGCTTCGTGGTGGTGGTGGTCGGCTGGCTCTACATCGTCCCGCAGCTCCATGGGGCCGCGCTGGCCATCCGGATCACCACCGGGCTGCCGGCCTGGGTGGGGCAGGTGGCCGTGGTCGCCGTCGTCTGTGTCACCGTGGTGGCCGGCGGGATGCGGTCCATCACGTTCGTCCAGGCGTTCCAGTACTGGCTGAAACTGACGGCGCTGGCGGTGCCGGTGCTGTTCATCCTGTTCGTCCTGGCCGGCAGCGGCTCCCCCGCGGTCGCCGAGGCCCCGGTGAACCCCACGGGGCTGCTCCCGGCGAGCCCGTACCAGAACATTTCGCTGCTGGTGGCGCTGCTGTTCGGGACGCTGGGGCTGCCGCACGTGCTGGTCCGCTTCTACACCAACCCGGACGGCCAGTCGGCGCGCCGGACCACGCTGATTGTGCTCGGCCTGCTCTCGGTTTTTTACCTGTTTCCGACGGCGTACGGCCTGATCGGGCGGATGTTCGCCCCCGGGCTGGCGCAGAGCGGACAGGCCGATGCCCTGGTGCTGCTGCTTCCGGGTCGGATGGTCGGCGGTGCGGCCGGGGACCTGCTGTCCGCCCTCGTGGTGGCCGGGGCGTTCGCCGCCTTCCTCTCGACCACCTCGGGCCTGGTGGTGTCGCTGGCGGGCGTCATCAGCCAGGACATCCTGGGCGGCAGCGTGCGCGGGTTCCGCCTCGCGGCCCTCATCTCGGCGGTGGTGCCGCTGGGGATTGCGGCCATGACGGACTCCACCGCGCTGGCCGGGAGCGTGGGCCTGGTTTTCGCCTTCACGGCCTCGACCATCTGCCCCGTGCTGCTGCTGGGCATCTGGTGGCGCGGGCTGACCGACGCCGGCGCGATCGCCGGGATGCTGACCGGGGCGGCGCTCTGCGGCGGCGCCATGCTGGCCGGTGCCGTGCTGGGCCCCGCCGGCACGCCGCCGTGGCTCGCGCAGCCGGCCGCCTGGACGGTCCCGGCCGCCTTCGCGGTGATGGTCCTGGTCTCCCGGGCCACCCGCGGCCGCGTTCCGCGCACCATCACCCGGCTGATGACCCGGCTGCACACCCCGGAACGGCCGCTGGCGACCGAACGGTAAGGTGCCGGCCGCTGACGCGTCAGTCGATCGCGGCCATCAGTTCCACGACGCGGTCCAGGAAGGCGTCGACCTGGCTTTCCTCGTAGCCCTCGCGTCCGACGGCGGGCCGGAAGGTGGCGCGGCGGACGTTGTCCACGCTCAGCGGCTGGTCCTCCTCGAGGTAGCCGATCAGCTCGTGGCAGAGGTCGTCGACGTCGGTGGTGTTGTAGCTGCGCACCTTGCCCTTGGCGGGGCGGCGGAAGCGCTGGCCGTCGGGGCGGTGCAGGCGGCCGCGGAGCAGTCCGGCGAGCCGTCCGATCTCGCGCAGCCAGGCGTCCTCGCCGCGCTCCCCGATCAGTTCGTCGCGTTCCCGGCGCGCGAGGGCGTCCTCGAGACGGTCCAGGGCGGCGTCGACCCCGGCGGCCGCGTAGCCGCCCTTGACCGGGTCGAAGGAAACCGCGCGGACGTCGGCGCTCTTGATGGCCCGTGACGCGGCGTGGGGCGTTTCAAACGACACCCGCGCGCGCTGCAGGAACTGGTCCACCTGCTTGGCGTTGTAGCCGTACTGGTTCCGCTGCACGCGGTCAAAGGAGGCAGGGATCTGCCGGTGAATGTCCACTGTTAACTATGTTTCCTTCGAGGCCGTTCGGCTCGGGTTGCGCCGACGTCGGACTGTGTTTGCTGTTCGACCGGCACCATTCTAGGTGCCGGGAGGGGGCGGGCGCTCCCCTAGCCGCCGGCGGCGGCGGAGAAGATCATGAACGCCACCGGGGAGGCGAAGACGATCGAGTCCAGCCGGTCCATGACTCCCCCGTGGCCGGGCAGGCTGTTGCCCATGTCCTTGATGCCGAGTTCGCGTTTGACCATGGATTCGGCCAGGTCGCCGGCCGTCGCCGCGGCCACCAGGCCCGCCGCCAGGGCCGCGCCGAACCACCACGGTTCGCCGAGGAAGAAGATGCTGGCCAGGATGCCGACCAGCACGGCGCCGGCGACCGACCCGCCGAAGCCCTCCCAGGACTTCTTCGGGCTGATCTTCGGCGCCATCGGGTGCTTGCCCAGCGAGGCGCCCACGAGGTAGCCGAAGGTGTCGTTGGCGACCACCAGCAGCAGCAGGGTCCCGATCTGCCAGGCCCCCACCGGCACCACCCCGCCGGGCCAGGGCCCGATCGGGGCAACACCGCCGGAGGCGTGCAGCGGCAGCACGGCGAAGCTGATCAGGAACGGCACCCAGGCCAGGGTGAAGACGCCGGCGAAGATGCTGCGCGCGGAACCGGCCGCCCCCTCCAGGGAGCGCCAGAGCAGCACCGCGACGCTGCTGAGCAACAGCGCGAAGAGGAGGCTTTCGGGGCCGCCGAAGTAGGCCGCGAGCGGCATCGCGACGGTGCCCGTCATCGCGGGGATGATCGGCAGCCTGGTACCGGAGGCCTCCAGCGCACGGAAGACCTCCCAGACGCCGAAGATCGCGAACGTGGTGACGATCAGCACGAAGGCCAGGGGCAGGAACAGCAGGCCGCCGAGCACGGCAAAGAGCATGCCAAGGCCGACCACCGTGGCGGCAGGAAGGTTCCTGCCGGCTTTGGGCGTCGGATTCTTCCGCTCTTTCCCCCGCACCCGGACGCGGGGTCCGGGTGCCTGCTGTTCGTCCCCCATCAGACTTCGAGCAGCTCGGCTTCCTTGCGCTTGAGCAGTTCGTCGATGCCGTCGACGTGGGCCTTGGTCAGCGCGTCGAGTTCCTTCTCGCCGCGGGTGCCCTCGTCCTCGCCGGCTTCGCCGTCCTTGACCAGCTTGTCCAGGGTCTCCTTGGCCTTGCGGCGGATGTTGCGGATGGAGACCTTGGCGTCCTCGCCCTTGGCCTTGACGATCTTGACGTATTCCTTGCGGCGTTCCTTGGTCAGTTCCGGGATGGTGATCCGGATGACGTTGCCGTCGTTGGACGGGTTGGCGCCGACCTCGGAGTCGCTCAGTGCACGTTCGATGTCCCGCAGGGCGGTCTTGTCGAACGGCGTGATGAGGATGGTGCGGGCGTCCGGGACGGCGAAGGAGGCCAGCTGCTGCAGCGGCGTCGGCGAACCGTAGTAGTCCACCAGGACCTTGTTGTACAGGCCAGGGGTGGCGCGGCCGGTGCGGATCGACGCGAAGTCTTCCTTGGCTACCTCAACCGCCTTGTCCATCTTGTCCCCGGCTTCGAGCAAGGTTTCTTCGATCACGTTCTCTCCTCAGAAATTGGTGCGCGCCCCAGTGCCCGGGGAGCTCAACTGTCCTAAAAAACATCCTAGCCGCAGCTAGGGGGTCACCACGGTGCCCAGGTCCTCGCCGCGGATGGCCCGGGTGACGTTGCCTTCACCCTCCATGCCGAACACCACCATGGTCAGGTTGTTGTCCTTGCACATGGTCATCGCCGTCTGGTCCATGACCCGGATGTCGCGCCGCAGCGCCTCGTCGTAGCTCAGGCGGTGCAGCTTCTCGGCGGTGGGGTCCTTTTTCGGGTCGGCGGTGTAGACGCCGTCGACCCCGCTCTTGGCCATCAGGACGACGTCGGCGTGCACCTCCATGGCGCGCTGCGCGGCAACGGTGTCGGTGGAGAAGTACGGCAGCCCGGCGCCGGCGCCGAAGATCACGACGCGGCCCTTTTCCATGTGGCGGATGGCGCGGCGCGGAATGTAGGCCTCGGCCACCTGGCCCATGGTGATGGCGCTCTGGACGCGGGTCTCCACGCCGGCCTGTTCCAGGAAGTCCTGGAGGGCGAGGCAGTTCATCACGGTGCCGAGCATGCCCATGTAGTCGGCGCGGGAGCGGTCCATGCCGCTCTGGGAGAGTTCGGCGCCGCGGAAGAAGTTACCGCCGCCGACGACGATGGCGACCTCGACGTCGGGGACGGCCGCCGCGATCTGCTTGGCTACGCCGCGGACGGTGTCCGGGTCAACGCCCAGTTTGCCGCCGCCGAAGACCTCGCCGGAAAGCTTCAGGAGTACGCGGCGCCTGGTCTTCTTTGGCTGGGCTGAATTGTTGACGGTATCCATGGTGCCTTCCCGTTGGTGAGCTCTGAAAAAGGGTATCGTGCCGGGGACCAAAGGCTGCATTCGGTCTGGGCGCCCGCGTTTTGCGGGTGCATGCAAAAGGGGTGGCCACCGCAGTGACCACCCCCTCAGCGGAACTTACTTAGGAACCGACGCGGAAACGCGTGAATGCGGTTGCCTTGACGCCGGCCTCTTCGAGGACCTGTGCGACGGACTTCTTGGCATCCTTGGCGAATGCCTGGTCAACCAGGACCTCGCCCTTGTAGAAGCCGGTCACTCGGCCTTCGACGATCTTGGTCATCGCTGCCTCGGGCTTGCCCTCGGCCTTGGCGGTTTCCTCGGCGATGCGGCGCTCGGACTCGACCAGCTCGGACGGAACGTCCTCGCGGGTCAGGTAGTTCGGGGCCATCGCGGCGATGTGCACGGCGACGTCGTGGGCGGCGGTGGAAGCGGCTTCGCCTTCACCGTCAACGGCGAACAGCACGCCGACCTGGGCCGGGAGGTCCTTGGAGGTCTTGTGCAGGTACGCGTCGACCGTGGCGGCCTCGATGCGGGCGATGCGGCGGACGACAACCTTCTCGCCCAGCACTGCGCCTTCTTCGATGACTACCTCGGAGAGCGGCTTGCCGTCGACGTCGGCGGCCAGCAGGGTGTCGAGGTCGGCGGCGCCGGACTCGACAGCAACAGCAAGCACCTTGTCGGCGAGCTGGATGAACTTGTCGGCCTTGGCGACGAAGTCGGTCTCGCAGTTGACCTCGATCATCACGCCGACGCCGCCGTCGACCTTGGCAGCAACCAGGCCTTCAGCGGTGGAGCGGCCTTCGCGCTTGGTAGCGCCCTTGAGGCCCTTGATGCGGATGATTTCGATGGCCTTCTCGGCGTCACCGTTGGCTTCGTCAAGAGCCTTCTTGACATCCATCATGCCGGCGCCGGTGCGCTCGCGCAGAGCCTTGATATCAGCGGCAGTGTAGTTCGCCATGTGAACCCCTCTGTCTAGAAATTTGTGTGGTGTACGGACTGACAGGACGGCTGCCCACCTTCAGTGAGCGGCCATCCTGTCAGTACCCCCTGCGCTGCACGCAGCGCGTGGGGAGATCCAGATTTATTTGTCTGACTACTTGGCTTCGTCGGCAGCCGGAGCAGCCTCGGCAGCGTCAGCGGCCGGAGCCTCTTCGGCTTCCGGAGCAGCAGCTTCGGCGGCGGCCGGAGCGGCAGCCTCCTCGGCCTTGCTGCCCTCGAGGAGCTCGCGCTCCCACTCGGCCAGCGGCTCTTCCGGAGCTTCCGTGGTGCCGGTGGCGCGCTGGTTGCGGGCGATGAGGCCCTCAGCAACGGCGTCGGCAACAACGCGGGTCAGCAGGTTGACGGAGCGGATGGCGTCGTCGTTGCCCGGGATCGGGAAGTCGACTTCGTCCGGATCGCAGTTGGTGTCCAGGATGGCCACAACCGGGATGTTCAGCTTCTTGGCCTCGTCAACGGCGAGGTGTTCCTTCTTGGTGTCGACAACCCACAGGAGCGAAGGCGCCTTGGTCAGGTTGCGGATACCGCCGAGGTTGGTCTCCAGCTTGGTCAGCTCACGGCGAAGGAGCAGCAGTTCCTTCTTGGTGTAAGCGGAACCGGCGACGTCGTCGAAGTCGATCTCTTCGAGTTCCTTCATGCGCTGGATGCGCTTGGAGACCGTCTGGAAGTTGGTCAGCATGCCGCCGAGCCAACGCTGGTTGACGTAGGGCTGGCCGACGCGGGTGGCCTGCTCGGCGATGGCTTCCTGCGCCTGCTTCTTGGTGCCGACGAAGAGGACGGTGCCGCCGTGGGCAACGGTGGCCTTCACGAACTCGTAGGCACGGTCGATGTAGGACAGCGACTGCTGCAGGTCGATGATGTAGATGCCGTTGCGCTCCGTGAAGATGAAACGCTTCATCTTCGGGTTCCAACGACGGGTCTGGTGTCCAAAGTGGACGCCGCTGTCAAGCAGCTGGCGCATAGTTACGACGGGCATGCCGGCGCTCCTTCCGGCAGGTCATTCATGAGAAAGCCCTCAGGCTCTCTTACCCTGCCAATAGTTGACGGTTATTTAGCAACACCCGGTCGGGCGTTCCTCCTGGCATCCACCGCGCCCCTCATCCGGACCCTGGGGGCCGGACCGTAAGAGGCGCAGTCCTCCGCACCCGGAAGCCGGGCTTCGGACAGGGAGGGCTGGAT
Organism: uncultured Actinomycetota bacterium; assembly: GCA_963698285.1. Lineage (GTDB taxonomy): Bacteria > Actinomycetota > Actinomycetes > Actinomycetales > Micrococcaceae > Arthrobacter. The sequence goes on from CAVOQF010000001.1 coordinate 51,445, forward strand.
ACGCGTAGTCAGCCACTGTTCCCGCACTCCTGAATGAGACGTGCTGCCTCTCCAAATGAATGGAAGGAGGCATGAGGGCACAGCAAACTGCTCCACCAAGTGTACTACAGCGGGCCCGCCCGAAAGGACGGTTTCCGGGTGATCCCGGGGGCGGAAATCCACATACGCGCACCGGGATCTTCCCCGGTTCAACCGGCCAGCCAAAGCTGGCGGTATGAGGGTTTCAATCTTCCCGGCAGCGGTGCTGCTCGTCCTGGCCCCGGCGCAGGCGGCCGTACCCGAATCCCCGGCCGGAGGCTGGAGCTGGCCGCTCTCCCCCAGGCCCGCCGTGCTGCGCGGCTTCGACCCGCCGGCCCGGCCCTGGCTGAGCGGGCACCGCGGCGTGGACCTGCGGGCGGCGTACGACGGCGCACCGGTCACCGCTCCGGCGCCGGGCAGGGTCAGCTTCGCGGGCGTTGTGGTGGACCGCCCGGTGCTCACCATCGACCACGGCAACGGCCTGCGGAGCAGCTTCGAACCGGTGGAAAGCACCCTGCGGGCCGGCGACGCCGTCGCCGCGGGTGCGGTGCTGGGCAGGGCCCTGCCCGGCCATTGCGGCGGAACGCCATGCATCCACTGGGGCGTGCGGCGCGGCGACGAGTACCTCAACCCGCTGGGGTTCGTGATGGACCTGCGGCCCTCCGTCCTGCTGCCGCCCGTGCATCCCGGTTCGGGACAGGGCGGTCCGGATGAAGGGCCGCGAGGGTGCTGGCCGGGACGGCCCGGCGGCCGTCGCCGCCCGGCGGGCCGCCCCGGGGCGGTTAGACGATCGCCGAGATCCCGGTGATCGCCCGGCCGGTGACCAGGGTGTTGATCTCGTGGGTGCCCTCGTAGGAGTAGATGGCTTCGGCGTCGGAGAACACCTTGGCCATCTCGTAGTCCGTGACGATGCCGTTGCCGCCGAGGAGGCTGCGGCCGATGGCGACGCTTTCGCGCATCCGTGCGGTGGTGAACGCCTTGGCCAGGGCGGACTGCTCGTCCTTGGCAACGCCCTCGTCTTCGAGCTGGGACAGGCGGACCATCATGCCCATCGAGCTGACGGCGTTGCCGAGCATCTGCACGAGCTGGTGCTGGACCAGCTGGAACGACGCGATCGGACGGCCGAACTGGCTGCGTTCGACGGCGTAGCGGCGAGCGACGTCGAACGCGGCGAGCTGCTGGCCGACGGCCTGCCAGGCCACGGCCAGGCGGGTCACCTTCAGGACCTTGTTGGTGTCCCGGAAGCTGTTGGCGTTGGCAAGCTTGAAGAAGTCCGGCACCACGACGTTGTCCAGGGTGATGTCCGCGTTCTGTACGGTGCGCAGCGAGATCTTGTTCTCGATCTTGGTGGCGCTGTAGCCCTCGGTTTTGGTGTCCACGAGGAAGCCCTTGACCTGGTTGTCGGCAAGGTCGCGGGCGTAGATGACCACCCAGTCGGAGAAGGTGGCGTTGCCGATCCAGCGCTTGGCGCCGTTGAGGATCCAGCTGTCGCCCTCGCGCCGGGCCGTGGTGCGGGTGCCGCCGGCGACGTCGGAGCCACCGAGGGGTTCGGTGAGCCCGAAGGCGCCGATCTTCTTCAGCGAATAGATGTCCGGCAGCCAGGCCTCCTGCTGCTCCTGGGACGCCAGTGCCTCGATCGACCCGGTGAAGAGCCCGTCGTGGACTCCCATGAAGGTGGCGATCGAGGTGTCCGCGCGTGTTGCCTCGGCGTGCAGGATGCCGGCGAAGAGGTTCGAGTAGCCCTGGCGCTTGACCGGGCTGACCAGGTCGATTTCCGCCAGCTTGGGGATCAGCTCCATCGGGAATTCGGCGCGGTTCCAGCAATCCACGGCAATCGGCTTGACCTCACGGGCCAGGAACTCGCGCACCTCCGCCAGCCGGTCCTGCTCCTTGCCGCTGAGCAGCTGCTCGAAGGCGAAAAAGTCGCCGTCGGCGTAGGGCAGGTTGTTGATGTCGATTGCAGCTTTGGACATGTTGTTCCTTCACTTGTGATCAGCAGCGACCAGAAGGGCGCGGGCAGCGCGCCGCAGGTATGTTACTCATCAGTAACATACCGCAGCGTCCGGCCGGGTGGCAAGTGACCGGGCACACGTCCGGCGCCAGGTAAAAGCCACGCAAAAGCCACACAAAAAAGGGCCCGCAGCCGGCGCGGGAGCGCCTGCTGCGGCCCCGGGGACGCCGATCGTCCGTGGAATACCGCAAAGTTGTAGGGCTACTCGGACTTGAACCGAGGACCTTAGGATTATGAGTCCCGCGCTCTAACCAGCTGAGCTATAGCCCCTTGGGCCCGGACGGCCGGGCCCGGGCGGGCCGGACCGTTCCGGGCAAAAACACATTAGCAATAGTAGTCGCCCCCGCCCGGGGGCAGGTCCGCGCGGCGCGGTGCCTCCGGCGGCGGCGCGCCTAGACCATCAGGTCGTCGTAGCTGGCCCCGCGGTAGATGTCCTCGAAGGTCTGCAGCGTGCGGTCGATGCTGTGGCTTTCGACCATGCTCCGGCTCGCCTTGCCCATGGCCGCCCGCTCGTCCGCGGGCAGCGAGAGCACGCGTTCGATCTTCGCGGCCAGGTCGTTGCTGTCATTCGGCGTGAACAGGAAGCCGTTCTCGCCGTCGCGCACCAGGTGGGGCAGGGCCATGGCGTCGGCCAGAACCACCGGGGTGGAGGCGGACATGGCCTCCAGGGTCACGAGGGACTGCAGTTCGGCGGTGCCGGGCATGCAGAACAGATCGGCGCTCAGGTAGGCCCGTCGCAGTTCCTCGTCGCTGGCCAGGCCAAGGAACTTCACGCGGCCCTGCAGGCCGAGGCGTTCGACCTGGGCTTCGAGGGCGGGCCGCACCTCGCCGCCGCCGACGATCTCCAGGTGGACGTCCAGCGCGGCCGGGGTCTTGGAGATGGCGTCGATGAGCACGTCGATGTGCTTTTCCTCGGCGAGGCGGCCGACGAACAGCACGGTGGGGCTGGAGTGGGGCGCCGATTCCTCGCCGGGCTGCAGTTCGTAGGCCGCGGCGTCGATGCCGTTGGACAGCGGCAGCACCTTGCGGAGGAAGGCGTGCTCGTGCATGGCCTTAGCGGCGAGCGGCGTCGGCGTCGTGACGACGTCGGCCTGGCCCATGACCTTGCCCATGTCGCGCCAGGACACGCGGCCAACGATGTCCTTGAACCACTGCGGGAAGGGCAGGAACGGGTTCAGGTTCTCCGGCATGAAGTGGTTGGTCGCGACAATCCGGATGCCGCGCTTCACCGCCTCGTAGAGGACGTGCTCGCCGATCATGTAGTGGCTCTGGATGTGCACGACGTCCGGCTGGATCCGGTCGAACAACAGCGCTGATTTCCTTCTTGATCTGCCACGGGAAGGTGATCCGGAAATATTCATGGGTCGGCACCGCGTGCGAGCGCAGGCGGTGCACGGTGGCCTCGTCGCGGAACTCACTGAAGCTCTTGCCCTTGCCGGGCCGGCACGCCAGGACGTGGACGTTGTGCCCGCGCCCGGTCATGCCCTTGGCCAGGCGGTAGCCGAACTGTGCGGCACCGTTGACATCCGGCGGGTAGGTGTCCGCCGCAATCAGGATGGTCAGTTCTTTGCCGGGTTGGTCGTTCTCGGGCATGGTCACGGGGATAGCTCCTGGTGGTCACGGTGCGGTCAGCGGGTGGTGCGGTGGCCGGCTGGCCGTCGGGGCAGGCGCCGGGCCTGCGCCTGAAGTCTGTGGCGCCGCCCTAGGACAGCCGTGCCGCGGCCTTCCGCGCGTCTTTCTTGCGCTTGGTGACCTCGGGGTGGTGCCGGGAAAGGGCGATCACTCCCACGATAGCAAGGGAAGCCGCCGCCCCCATGGCAATTGCCGTCACGGCGTGGACGTCGGAACGCAGCTCCCCGAGGATCACGATGCCGATCGCGATGCCGACAATCGGGTCGATCACCGTCAGCCCGGCGATCACGAGGTCCGGCGGGCCGCCGGAGTAGGCGCTCTGCACGAACCATGAACCCAGTCCACCGGCGGCCACCATCGCGACCAGGGTGTACCACTGGACGTTGAGCAGGACGAGCCCGTTCGGGTCGAGCAGGTGCTTGCCGATAATGCGGGTCAGGACGGCGACGAAGCCGAACAGCACGCCCGCGCCGAGGATGTACACAAAGGCGCTCATCCGGTGCCTGAAGAGCAGCGCGAGTGTACCGAAGACGCCTACGGCCAGCGCGAGCAGCAGCACAATGGTGAGCTCGTCCGAGCCGCTGACGTGGTGGCTTTCCTGGGTGACGTTCACCGCGAGCACAACGAACAGGGCGGAGCCTGCGACGCAGGCGCTGATGGCCACAACCGTGGCCCGGTTCATGCTGAGCCCCTGGTCCCTGGCATTGATGATGGTGGTGATGACGAGGGCGATCGCCCCGATCGGCTGCACCACGGTGAGGGGCGCCGAGACGAGGGCGACGGCGTTCATCGCCGTCCCGGCGCCGAGCAGCAGGAGCCCGAGCACCCAGCGCGGGTTGCGCATCAGCCGGAGCAGACCGTGGGAGCTGAGGGCGAGCCCGCCGGTGTCGGCCTTGACCGCACTCCCCTGCCGCTGGGCGCCGAAGGCCAGGAAGAAGGCGCCAAGCACCGCCAGCAGAACTGCAAACCAGACCATCAGCGCAGGCCGCCGTCGTCGTCGGGGTTCCGTGTTTCGGGATTCGTGGCGGGGTCCGCGCCGGAACCGGCGCCGGCCCTGCGCGCCCGGCCCTTGCGGATGATGGCCCAGAAGTAGTTGTAGGCCGCGATCCAGTGCCCCACGAGGCCCAGTCCCAGGAAGATCCAGGCGGCCACGAAGTAGGCGTCCGTCCCGGCGATGGGCAGCTTGGAGAGCACCAGCAGCGGCGTGCCGACCAGCAGCAGCGCGGTGCGGATCTTGCCGATCCGGCTGACGGGGAGGTCGGGGTGGCTGTGGAAGTAGAACAGCGAGATGGCGAGCAGCACGAGGTCGGGGACGAGGAGGGCGGTCAGGTACCACCACTCGACGACGCCGGCGATCACGAGCGTGACGGCGACCGCGATCAGGGACAGCCGGTCCGCGATGGGGTCCATGATGCGGCCCAAATTGGACATCTGGTTGAAGCGGCGGGCAATGTAGCCGTCCACCCAGTCGGTGCTGCCCATGATGGCGAGCACGAGGGCGGCGGTGCCATACTCCTGCTTGGCCAGGACCAGCCAGATGAAGAGCGGGACGCCAAGGAACCGGACCACGGTCAGCAGGTTGGGAACCGTGAAGACCACGTCGTGATGGATCTGGGGCTGTCCGGGGCGTGCCCCGGCGCCGATGAACTTCATCCGTTCCCCCTTTCCACAGCCGGCAACGAGATAGCGTCGGAGTTCAGGGTGCCGCCTAGCCCTTGAGCAGTCGGCGCAGCAGGAACACGAGGGCGGCGGTCGAGGCGGCCAGTGCGGCCAGCGGCTTCCAGCGCTTGCCCAGCTCGGCCGCGGCACCGGACCCGTCGGTTGCGCCGGCCGTCTTCGGTGCGCCCGAAGCGTTGGCCTGGCTGCGGAATGCGGCGATCCGCTCGTCCACGAGGTCCTTGCCCTCCTCGAGCCGGTGCGCGGTGGCAGCGAGCAGGGCCTGGGCCTGGGTCTTGACGTCGAGTTCCTCCCCGAGTTCGTCGCGGACCCCGGTGAGGTGGCGGCGGCGCGTCTCGAGGCGGCGGCGCAGTTCGTCTTCGGTCGGGGCAGGGCCGAGGTCGGGCTGCTCGGCAGCCTTCTTGGCTTCCTTCTCGGCCTTGGCCTTGGCGGCGGCTTCCTCCTTGGCGGCCTTCGCCGCCTTGGCCTGCGGGGACTTGGGGTCCAGGACGGCGGCGTCGAAGGACGAGCCTTCCTTCGCGATGCCGAGATCGTACTTGAGGCCGCGGATGGTCTCCTCGGGGACCAACGGCATGGCCTTCTTGAACCTGCTGTAGCCGATCAGGCCCACAATCAGGGCAATCACCAGGAAGGCTGCGCAGACCAGGAGCGCTGCGAGCCAGGCCGGCATGATGGTGGCCAGGCCCATGATGGCGGCCACGATGAGCCCGATGACGAGGAAGGCGACAAAGACGAGGGCGACGGCGAAGAAGGCCGCGGCCACGCCGAGCTGGATGCCCTTGCGTTTGAGTTCGGCCTTGGCGAAGGCGATTTCGTCATTGAGCTGCCGCGGCGCCAGCTTGGCGATCAGCTTCAGGGTCTTGGGCAGCGCGGAAAGGCGCAGCCCCCCGTTTGTCCTGCCGGTATGCCGTCCGCTCATCTGTGCCGCCTCACTGGTTCCATCTACGATTCCGCTTCCGCTGGATTTCCGGGCCTGCGCCGCTAAACGCACACCCAGGTGTCAAAACTATCATTCAGGGTCCGGACGGCGTCCCGCCGGGCGCCCCGCGCCCGTCGTGGCGCCCGGTCGTGGCGGGCCGCGGGCGGGCCGCGGGTCGGGCGGGCGGGCCTAGGGCGGGCCGCGGGCGGGCGGCGCAGGTCGTGGCGGGCGGCGGGCGGGCCTAGGATTGGCTCCTGTGCATACACCCAGCAATCCCGGGGATTCCCTCAGCCGCCGTCGCAAGCTCCTCTACATCCTCATGCTCGGTGCCCTGACGGCCCTTGGGCCGTTCACGGTGGACCTCTACCTCCCGGCGTTCCCCGCCCTGGAGGCGAGCCTGGGCGTCACCGAGGCCGCGGTGCAGCTGACCCTGACCGGCACGACGGTCGGTTTCGCCCTGGGCCAGCTGGTGGTGGGGCCGCTGAGTGACAAGTTCGGACGGCGGATGCCGCTGATCCTGGCCACGGCGGTACACATCGGAGCCTCGCTGGGCGCCGCCCTGTCCACGGACATCGCCACGCTGGGCCTCTTCCGGGTGCTCATGGGCATCGGCGCCGCCGGCGGAGGGGTGGTGGCGATGGCCATGGTGCGGGACCTGTTCAGCGGCTACGCGATGGTCCGGATGTTCTCCAGGATGGCGCTCGTCAACGGCCTGGCCCCGATCCTGGCGCCCGTGATCGGATCCCAGCTGCTGCTGCTGATGCCGTGGCCGGGGATCTTCTTCTTCCTCGCCGGCTACGGGACCTGCGTGATCATCGCGGCTGTTTTTGTGGTGCGCGAGACCCTGCCGCGTGAGCAGCGCGGCCGGACCGGCCTGACCGTCCGCCAGCGCTATGGCGTCCTGTTTGCCGACCGGATCTTCGTGGGCCTGCTGCTGCTGGGCGGCATGAACTTTGGCGGCCTCTTCACCTACCTTTCGGCCTCGCCGTTCCTGTTCCAGGACGTCTACGGTTTTTCGCCGCAGCAGTACGGACTGCTGTTCGGGGTCAACTCGCTGGGGATCGTCGCGGGCGTGCAGACCAGTTCCCGGCTCATCCGGCGCGTCCCGCCGCAGTGGATCCTGGCCTGTTCGACGGCGTGGATGTTCCTGATGGCGCTGCTGATCGTGGCCTTCGACCAGCTGGGCTTCGGGCTGTGGGGCGTAATGGTGCCGCTCTGGTTCTACATCCTCGGCGCCGGGTTCACCTTCCCGTGCGTGCAGGTGCTGGCCCTGGCCAAGCACGGGGCGCAGGCGGGAACCGCGGCCTCGCTGCTGGGTGCGGCGACGTTCCTGATGGCCGGCCTCATCTCCCCCGTGGTCGGCTGGCTGGGTCTCGACTCCGCGACGCCGATGGGCGCGGTGCAGGCCGGCTGCATCCTGCTGGCCGCCGCCGCCCTGTGGCTGGTGGTCCGGCCCCGGACCGTGCCGTCCATCCACTAGCCCCGGCGTCGCAGCGGGCATGCCCAACGGCGAACGACGGACATGCCCATCCCCGGCCGGGGAGCAGCACTCCCGAGACGGACATGTCCGGCCCCTGCAGCTACGAATGGACATAACGGGTATATGTCCATCCCTCGGCACCAACAACGGACATGCCCATCCTTGCCCGGGAACACCGCACGCCCCCAGACGGACATGCGCAGCCCCCGCAGCCACCAATGGACATAACAGGCATATGTCCATCCCTCGGCACGAACAACGGACATGTCCCGTCCCTGTCCACGAGCACCGGGCAAGCCCCCAGACGGACATGCGCAGCCCCCGCAGCCACCAATGGACATAACAGGCATATGTCCATCCCTCGGCACGAACAACGGACATGCCCGTCCCGGCCTGGGAACACCGCGCAAGCCCCCAGACGGACATGCGCAGCCCCCGCAGCCACGAATGGACATAACAGGCATATGTCCATCCCTTGGCACGAACAACGGACATGTCCATCCCGGGCACCAATCGTGGGGCATGTCCGGCGGAGGCCTGGACGGGTGGGCCGTGCTGCCCTGTTCGCGGCCCGCGGCTGGCGATAAAGTTGTGATGTGCCTGACTGGCAGGACCCTCCTCCCCTACCGGCCACGTGGCAGCGGTGCGACGACGGAATCCTGCCCCTGTGGTGGGAGCGGCTGTGCTCCCAGACCAGCCCGCAGTCGGCCGCACTCTACGCGGCCGGACTGTTCACCGAGGACCGGCGCAGGCCGATCGCCCAGTGGTACAACCCGGCCTACGACTCCGCGCTGCTGGTGGCCCCCGAAACGTCCGCCGAGTGGCCCGTGCAGCGCTTTGGCATCTTTTATGCGCCCCCGCGCGGCGGCTTCACGCGCGTGCACTCCTCCGCCCACGAGTGGCATCCACGGGAGCCGCGGCAGTCCCCCACCGAGGACGATGCCTTCCAAGCCGCCGTGGCCGAGGCCGAACGTTTCCTGCAGGTCGAGATGTTCTTCGTCTAGGCAGGGCCGGGCCGGGCAAGCTCGGGCAGTACTAGGCAGGCTCGGGCAGGACCGCGCAGGACCGCCAGGACCGGCCTGAACCCGGGCAAGAAAAAAGGTCCCGCAACCGGTGAATCACCGGCCGCGGGACCTGTCCGCTCCTCCTGCTGGACTTGAACCAGCAACCCTTCGATTAACAGTCGAATGCTCTGCCAATTGAGCTAAGGAGGAATGAAGCAGGTATGACATTAGCAAAGGTTTGACCGTGAAGGAAATCGGCCGCGCACGCGGCGGACCAGCCTCCCGGCGCACCGGCCGGATACCCCCGCCGGGTATACAAAAAGTCCCCGTTCCGGTGACCGGAACGGGGACTGTGCGCTCCTCCTGCTGGACTTGAACCAGCAACCCTTCGATTAACAGTCGAATGCTCTGCCAATTGAGCTAAGGAGGAATGAAGCGGATATAAGCCTAGCAAACACCGGACCGGGAAGCGAAATTGCGCCCGGCACGGCACCTTGCCGGCAGGCTCAGGAGTCCATCCGGAGCGAGCGCCGCTGCATCTCCAGTTCCATGAGTTCCCGGTTCAGCCGCTGGAACCCCTCCGGGTCCGCCGCGGCGTCCAGGCGCTGCAACTGGCCCATCTTGTCCGCCTTGACGCGGGTGATCTGCAGCTCGAACAGCCTCGCCAGAATGTCGCGGCAATACCGCTGCACCGCCTCGGCGGTGCTCGCCGGCAGGGGCACGACGGCGAGTTCGGACACGAGCGGCCGGAGCGGTTCGGGGACCTCCTGGAGCAGCTGCTCCACCCAGCGCACCGGGTCGCCGGTAAAGCCCAGGCCGGTTGCCCGGATGGCTTCGTGGATGGCCAGGTACGCCGGAGTGGAGAACCTCGCCTCGGAGAAGCGCTGCCAGGTTGCCCCCTCGAGGAGCGCCGGTTCCTGCAGCACCACCTCGAGCGCCTGCCGTTCCATCGCGGCCACCGGATCGCGCGGATCCGGCCGGTTGAAGGCCGGCAGCGTTGCCGACGCCGGCAGGGGCGCCACACCGGGCGCCGACCCGGACCGGCGTGGCCTGGTCGCCGTAGCCGGCCCGGAACGGCCCTGGTTGTGGCCCTGGTTGTGGCTCTGGCCCTGGCCGGCGCCGCCGGTCGGACCCTGGGCCAGGCGTTTGGCTGCGCCGCCGACCGCCCGGCTGACGTCCTCCACCGGCATGCCCAGCCAGCCGGCCAGTTCCCGGGCATAGGCCGGGCCGGAGGCCGGCGTCGCGGATTTGCGCGACCACGGGAGCCGATTCGCGCAGGGCCCCGATCCGACCCTCCACGGTGTCCAGGTTGTGCCGGCGCAGGGTGGCGCGGATGGCGAATTCGAACAGCGGCCGGCGGGTGCCGATCAGGTCCCGGACGGCGGAATCGCCCTTGGCCTGGCGCAGCTCGCAGGGGTCGGCGCCGCCGGGTTCCACCGCGACGTAGGTCTGGGCCACGAACCGCTGGTCCTCTTCGAAGGCGCGCAGCGCCGCCTTCTGGCCTGCGGCGTCGCCGTCGAAGGTGAAGATGACCTCTCCCCCGCTGCCGTCGTCGGAGAGCAGCCGGCGGGCGATCTTGATGTGCTCGGTGCCGAACGCCGTGCCGCAGGTGGCGACCGCCGTCGGGACCCCGGCCAGGTGGCAGGCCATCACATCGGTGTAGCCCTCCACGACGACGAGCTGGCGTTCCTTGGCGATGTTGCGTTTGGCGAGGTCGATCCCGTAGAGCACCTGCGACTTCTTGTAGAGCGCCGTCTCCGGGGTGTTGAGGTACTTGGGGCCCTGGTCGTCCTCGTAGAGCTTGCGGGCGCCGAAGCCGATGGTGTCGCCGGCGATGTCGCGGATGGGCCAGATCAGCCGGCCACGGAAGCGGTCGTAAATGCCCCGGCCGCCTTCGGAGAACATGCCGGTGAGCTTGAGCTCGGGATCGGTGTAGCCGCGGCCGCGGAGGTGTTTGAGCAGCGAGTCCCAGCCCTGCGGGGCGTAGCCGACGCCGAACTGTTCCGCCGCGGCACGGTCGAAGCCGCGGCCGTAGAGGAAGTTCCGGCCCTCGGCGGCGCCGGGGGTCAGCAGCTGGGCGCGGAAGAACTCGTCGGCGATCTTGTGCGCGTCGAGCAGGCGCTGGCGGCGGCCGATTTCCTCGCGGTTGGGGCCGGAGCCGCCGTCCTCGTAGCGCAGTTCGTAGCCGATCCGGGCCGCGAGCTTCTCCACCGCCTCGTGGAAGGTGGTGTGGTCCAGCTTCTGCACGAAGGAGATGACGTCGCCGTCCTCGCCGCAGCCGAAGCAGTGGTAGCGGCCCACCTGGGGGCGCACGGTGAACGAGGGCGAGCGTTCGTCATGGAAGGGACACAGGCCCTTGAAGGATCCCAGCCCGGCCCCCTTGAGGGTCACGTAGCCGTCGACGACTTCCTTGATGTCGGTGCGCTGGCGCACCTCGTCGATGTCTTCACGTTTTATCAGGCCGGCCACGGTGCCATCCTAGTCCCCGGGTACGACGCCGGGACGCGGCTTATGGCGCCCGTCACCACAGCGACGGCAGGCTGCCGACGAGCCGCTCGTACATCGCCAGCGCGGACCCGTCGGTCAGCGAGGCGACCTGGTCGATGACGACCCGCAGCCGGGCGCCGTCGTCCGCCGCGTCACGCCAGTCGGCGGCGAACATCGGTTCCAGGTGGCGGTCTCCGCTGGCGTTGAGCGCGGTCACCAGCGCGTGCAGGACCTCCCGCTGGCGTTCGTAGATGGGCTGCCGGTGTTCGGTGGTCATCACGAAGGTGGTGGCCAGGCCCTTCATCACGGCGATCTCCATCACGGTCTCGTCCGGGACGATGAGTTCGGCGTTGTAGCGGGTGAGGTTTTCCGGGCCGTAGACGGCGCGGGTGGTCTCCAGCGCGCTCTGGCAGAACCGGCCGATCAGCTGGCTGGTCATGTCCTTCAGGGCCGCCATGGACCGGCGGCTGCCGTCGGCCTCGCGGACCCAGACGCTGGTGGCCTCCAGCCGGGCCAGGGCGGCGTCGATGGCCGCCGGGTCGTTGTGCGGCAGGTACCACTGCTTGGCGTAGCCCACCACCCGCGCCCGGTGGTCCGGGTTGTCCATCCAGCGCAGCTGGAAGTGCCCGGCGACGATCGCGTCCTCGACGTCGTGCACCGAGTAGGAGATGTCATCCGCGAGGTCCATGACCTGGGCTTCGAGGCAGGAGCGGCGCTCGGGCGCGCCCTCACGGATCCAGTCGAAAATGGGCAGGTCGTCCTCGTAGGCGCCGAACTTGCTGGTGCGCTGGCCGTGGATCACCGGGGCGTTCTCCGCCGACCACGGGTACTTCGCGGCCGCATCGAGGCTGGCCCGGGTCAGGTTGAGCCCGGCGGGCCGGCCGTCCGCGGCGAGGACCTTGGGCTCCAGCCGGGTCAGCAGGCGCAGGGTCTGGGCGTTGCCTTCGAAGCCGCCGATCGCGTGCGCGACCTCGTTCAGGGCCGACTCGCCGTTGTGGCCGAAGGGCGGGTGGCCGAGGTCGTGGCTGAGGCAGGCGGTGTCCACGACGTCCGGGTCGCAGCCCAGGGCGCGGCCCAGTTCGCGGCCCACCTGGGCCACCTCGAGGCTGTGGGTCAGCCGGGTGCGGACGAAGTCGTCCGTGTCCGGGGCGACCACCTGGGTCTTGGCGCCGAGCCGGCGCAGCGCCGAGGAGTGCAGCACGCGGGCGCGGTCGCGTTCGAAGTCGGAGCGGTAGGTGCTCTTGGGCGGTTCCTCCACCCAGCGGGCGCAGTCCCGGTCCACGTAGCCGTCGAGCACGGGCGCCGTCGTCCTGGTCTCAGCCACCGGAGACGTCCAGTTCCGCGTGGCAGATCTCGCGCGACTGCTCGGCGTCCATGTTGCGGTCCAGCAGCCAGTCCTTGGGCAGGGCGGGCTTCTTGGGCGAGCCTGCGCGGCCGCGGGGGCCCTCGGCGTCGACCCCGGGGTAGGGCGAGTCGAGGTCCAGCTGGTCCAGCGTCCCGCGGAGCACTTCGAGGCTGGTGACCATGGCAAGTTTGGTCCGCAGTTCGCTGCCGACCACGTAACCCTTGAAGTACCAGGCCATGTGCTTGCGGATCTCCCGGAGCGCTTTGCCTTCGTCGTTGCCAAAGGTTTCCACCATCAGCTCGGCGTGGCGGTACACGCCCTCGGCCACCTGTCCCAGGCTCGGTTTGTGGCGGACGTCGCTGCCCTCGAAGGCGGCCATGAGGTCGCCGAACAGCCACGGCCGGCCCTGGCAGCCGCGGCCTACCACAACGCCGTCGACGCCGGTTTCTCGGACCATCCGCACGGCGTCCTCGGCGGACCAGATGTCGCCGTTGCCGAGCACCGGGATGTCCGGGAGGGCTTCGCGCAGCCGGGCGATGGCGGACCAGTCCGCCTGGCCGGAGTAGAACTGTGCGGCGGTGCGGCCGTGCAGGGCGACGGCGGCGACGCCGGAGTCGCGGGCAATCCGGCCGGCGTCGAGGTACGTGAGGTGGTCATCGTCGATGCCCTTGCGCATCTTGATGGTCAGCGGAATGTTGCCCTTGGACGCTTCCTTGACCGCGGTCTGGACGATCGAGGTGAAGAGGTCGGTCTTCCAGGGCAGCGCCGAACCGCCGCCGCGCCGGGTCACCTTGGGCACCGGGCAGCCGAAGTTGAGGTCGATGTGGTCCGCGCGGTCCTCCTCGACCAGCATCCGGACCGCCTGCCCGACGGTCACCGGGTCCACGCCGTAGAGCTGCACCGAGCGGACCTTCTCGTCCTCGTCGTGCGAGATGATGCGCAGCGATTCCGGCGTGCGTTCCACGAGGGCGCGCGAGGTGACCATTTCCGCGACGTACAGGCCGCCGCCGTATTCACGGCACAGCCGGCGGAACGCGGAATTGGTGATGCCCGCCATCGGCGCCAGGATCACGGGCGTGTCCACCGTGAGGGGTCCCAGCTTCAGGGGCGGCAGTTCCAGCTTGGGGGCAGGAGGCGTTGCTACAACAGTCACCCGACCATTGTCTCAAAGCCGGGCAAATCGGCCGGATCCCGGACCGGCTATGTGGAAACCGCGGCGGATGGGGGTGCCCGGCCCATCGCAATCTGGTCAATAACCTCCAGGCACCCGCCCCACGAGCGTCCTTCCACAACCGTCTTCGGACCGGACCAGGCCCACGGCTCCGTCGCCTCACGGACACCGAACTGGGTCAGAGCGCGAGGGTCCGTCCAGGAGATGCCAAAGTCTTCCGACTCTCCAGGATCCGTCAACTCAATGGTTCCGCCTTCGATCAGTGCGGCGCGAAGCGAGATCAGGTGCACGTCATCCACGCGTGGACCTGCCCCTAGGTGCACCTGCGTGGAACCGCCGTAGTAGCTGGGGATCCCGAGGCCCCACAAGAAGTTGTGCAGGTTCGTGTTGTCGCTGTAGCCGAGGAACGGCTTCGGGTTGTCGGCGATGACATCGGCGTCGATGTGCTTGATGACGGTGATCTGGTCGTCGCCACCGATCGTCGCAAGTACCGCCCTGACCGAGGGGTCGGCGAACGCGGCGGTGATGTCAGCAGCCCGTGCCTGGGCGCTTGCACCGAGTTGCCGCGTCCGGTCAGCCGGGCACGGCGGCCCGGCGGCCGCGGCGGCTCTCGGCCGCCGGCGGCGCCGGCGGCGGCGCCGTCGGACGAGCCGCCGCCGGATCCGACGACGGCGGGCAGTTCGCGGCGGGCAGGTCAGCGGCGGGCCGGCCGCCGTCGTCCGCCGCGGTCCCGGCGCCCTTGAGGCCGGTGGCCTTGACGACGAGGACGGCGATCAGCGTGGTGACCGGGATCGCCAGGACCAGCCCGACGGAGCCGACGAGCGTGCGGATGACTTCCTCGGAGAGTTCGGCGCTGGTGAGCGCGTCGCCCAGGGGGCGCTCGTAGAGCATCACGATGATCAGGATGGGCAGGGCCGCCCCGGCGTAGGCGAAGGCGATGGTGTAGACGGTGGAGGCGATGTGGTCCCGGCCGATCCGCATGGCCGAGGCGAAGAGCTTCCGCGCGGACGTCCCCGGGGCCAGCTCCCAGAGCTCCCACACGGCGGAGGACTGGGTGATGGTGACGTCATTGAGCACGCCGAGGCCGGAAATGATGAGCCCGCACAGGATGATCCCCGAGATGGAGATGTTGTCCGAGACGTTGGCGAGGGTGGCGGCGTCGTGGCTGCCGACGCCGGCCAGGTTCGCCGCATCGGTGGCCCATGCCGCGAGCGCGGCGGTGATGCCCAGGCCGAACATGGTGCCCAGCAGCGCCGTCGAGGTCCGGGCGGTGAAGCCGTGGGCGAAGTACAGCACGCCGATCATGATCACCGTGGATCCGACCAGCGCCAGCAGCAGCGGCGGCTTGCCTTCGACCAGGCCGGGAAGCATAAAGGAGACGAGCACGGCGTACGCCCCGGCCAGGCCGATCAGGGCGCGCAGCCCGCGCCAGCGCGCCACCGCGATCACGACGACGGCGTAGAGGACCGCGAGCAGGATGATCGGGCAGCGTCCGGACGAAGTCGACGAACACGTAGGCGGGCGTCCCCTGGGCCGAGGCCGCGCCCTGGGCCTTGGAGAGGTTCAGGTAGCGGATGTTGTCCCCGACCTTCACGCCGTGGGACTTGGCGACGTCGGGGTTGATCACCACCTTGACCGGGTTTCCGCCCTTGTCCGGTTCGGTGTAGGCGAAGGTGCACTCCGAGCCTTGCCCCGGCTGCGCGCCCGGCTCGGCACCCGGTTGCCGCGCCCGGCTGCGCGACGCCGTCGACGCAGCTGCCGACCACCACACGCTGGATCTTGCCGGTGTCGAAGGTGACGCCCGGGGCGGCCGCGTAGGGGCTGGCGAGCTTGATGCCCTCCTTGCTGCCCGAGGGCCACAGCAGCACCATCGCGAGGAGCGTCAGCAGGGTCAGCGGCACCAGGACCGCGGCCAGGATCCAGTTGGCCTTCTTCCGTGCGGCGAGCGCCCGGGGCGTCGGTTCGTGGTGCCCTTGCGGGGTGTGTGAATGTCCGGCGCCCATCAGCAGTTCAACCTCATGCCGAAAACTTTACGGTGTCCGCGCAGCCCCGCGTGCGGACGCCCCCGCCCGTCCCCGGGCCCGCGCCCGCGGCCCATCCCGCGGGGGCGCTGCTGCGAATGCCCTGTGGGACCCCGGCCAACCCGGCGGAAAAGGCTGCCGGGAACGCCGCGGGGCGACTTATTGTTGGTAATTGCAGGACAAACGATGTGGAGGACACCAGCCGTGGCCAGACGCAAGACTGACGACCGGGAGCATGAAGACGGCCGGATCCGGCCCCGTGCCGCGGGCCGAGCTGAGCATCGCCGACGCCGCCGGGCCGACCCGCGGCGTGGCCCTGGTGCTGCACGGCGGACGCTCGGACAGCTTCGAGGCGGTCCGCGCCCGGCATCTGAGCCCGGCCCGGATGCTGCCCTTTGCCCAGTCACTCCGGAACCAGGGCGGCCCGCACGGCCTGGCCGTCTGGACGCTGCGCAACCGGTACCGGGGCTGGAACGGGCCGGAGATGTCCCCGGTCCAGGACGCCCGCTGGGCCCTCGACCAGATCAGCCGCGAGCATCCCGGCGTGCCCGTCTACCTGCTGGGCCACTCGATGGGCGGCCTCACAGCGCTCTGCGTCGCGGACCACCCGCAGGTCGAGGCCGTCGTCGCGCTGGCCCCGTGGCTGAACGGGGCAACCCCGGTGGACCGGGTCGCAGGCCGCCGGGTCCTGATCGTGCACGGCAGCGAGGACCGCTGGACCAGCCCGAAGAACTCCCTGGCCTACGCGCGCCGCGCCGAGGGCGTGGCCGAGTCGGTGGACTACGTCTCGCTCACGGGCGCCGGGCACTTCATGTTCCGCCGGGTCCGGCTCTGGAACTCGCTCGCCAACGGCTTTGTCCTGGACGCCTTCGCCAGCAGCGCCGGCACCGACATCGGCGGCACCGGCGCGCTCCGCCAGGTCCTGCCCGCCGCGGCCGGCCTCCCGGTGGTGCTGTGATGCCGGCCTTCCCGTTGGACGCCTTCCTCGCCAGCCTGCCCTGGGTGGCCCTGGGACTCGTGGCACTGCTGGCCGTGACGTTCGCCGTCGCCGTCCGCCAGAGCCGCCACTCGGTCATCGACACCGTCTGGGGCTTGGGCTTTGTGGTGGCGGCGGCCATCTCCTGGGCGCTGTCCGCGGGCCACGGCGACGGCGGCCGCCGCCTGCTGCTGCTCGCCCTCGTGGCGGTCTGGGGCATCCGGCTGGCCGTCCACATCGGCGTCCGGGCCCGCGGCGGCCACGAGGATCCGCGCTACGTGGACATGCTCTCCTCGGCGCCGGGCTCCCGCAACACCTACGCGCTGCGCCGGGTGTACCTGCCGCAGGGCATCGTGATGTTCTTCGTCTCGCTCACCATCCAGGTCGGTATGTTCAGCACCGGCGCACTGGGCTGGCTGGCGCTGCTGGGTGTCCTGCTGTGGGTCCTCGGCTTCGTGTTCGAAACGGTCGGCGACTGGCAACTGGCACGGTTCAAGGCGGATCCGGCCAAGCGGGGCACCGTGCTGAACACCGGGCTTTGGCGCTACACCCGGCATCCGAACTACTTCGGCGACGCCGCCGTGTGGGCCGGGCTGTTCCTGGTCGCCGCGGACTCCTGGCCCGGGGTGCTGACCGTCCTCTCCCCCGCCCTGATGATCTGGACGCTGGCCGGCAAGACCGGCAAGCCGCTGACCGAGAAGGCCATGTGAGGCCGGGATCGACGCCGGCATCGCGGACTTCCCGCTGAAACCGGTACCGGGGGCCTGGTGGATGCCGGCGCACCTTGGCGGCGGCGCCCCCGGCGAGGAGGAACGGCGGCGGCTCGACCGCGAGGGGCCGCGGCGCGCCCGCAGCCGGCGCCGATCAAGCCCGGCCTGCGCCGCCTGCTTGGCTAAACTCCATCGGGTAGAAAAACGCACTCAATGGAGAGGTTCTGCTCTGTGGGACGCACAGTCCTGACGAAAAGCGGATCGGCGAAGAACGTGGTCTCGCCCGGTTGCCCAACGGATGGCGGGCTGGA
This sequence comes from uncultured Actinomycetota bacterium, assembly GCA_963698285.1. Taxonomy (GTDB): domain Bacteria; phylum Actinomycetota; class Actinomycetes; order Actinomycetales; family Micrococcaceae; genus Arthrobacter. Next base: position 69,207 of record CAVOQF010000001.1, read on the forward strand.
CGGAGAAGTGGTTTCCGGACGCGTATGTCGTCGCCCTGGCCGGTGTCGTCGTCGTCACCGTCGCCGCGCTGGCCAACGGCTCCTCTCCGCAGACGGTGGTCGAATGCCTTTGGCGACGGCTTCTGGGATCTGACCGCGTTCACCCTGCAGATGGCCATGGTGGTGCTGACCGGATACGTCGTCGCCACGAGCCCGCCGGTGGCCAAGCTGATCGATCGCCTCGCCACCGATGCCCCAGTCGGCGAGGAGCGCGGTCAGTTTCGTTGCGTTCCTGTCCATGTCGGTGTCCTTCCTGAACTGGGGGCTCAGCCTGGTATTCGGTGGTCTGCTGGCCCGGGCGATCGCACGTCGGACCGATCTGCGGGTGGACTATCGCGCGCTCGGCGCCGCGGCCTTCATGGGGCTGGGCGCGGTGTGGGCCCTGGGCATGTCCTCCTCGGCCGCACAGCTGCAGGCGACCGCCAGCTCGCTGCCTCCGGAGCTACTGAAAATCACCGGGGTTCTCGACTTCGGCACCACGATCTTCACGTGGCAGTCCCTGCTGACGTGCGCCATCCTCATCGCGCTGACCGTGGTGATCGCTCACTTCTCCGCACCGAGGGGCGCGGCCATCATGACCGCCGAGGATCTGGACGTGGACTTGGACGACCAGACCGAGGAGGTGCCGCCACGCTCGCGGCCGGGAGAGTGGCTCGAGTACAGTCGCATCCTGCCCGTGCTGGCGGGCCTGATGACGTTGGGATGGCTGATTTCCCAGCTGTTCACCAAGCCGGTCCTGTCCGTCGTCAGCAGCCTGAACGGATATCTGCTGGTCTTCCTCATACTGGGGCTCGTGCTGCACGGGACGCCACGCAAGTTCCTGCAAGCCGTCGCCAAGAGCCGTGCCGGCCACCGGCGGCATCCTCGTCCAGTTTCCGCTGTACGCCGCCATGGCGGCGATCCTCACCAAGGCGAAGGGCAGCGGCGGCCAGACCGTCTCGGATCAGCTGGCGGAGTTGTTCACGAGCATCGGCGGCGGCGGGGCCTTCGCCGTCGTCATCGCCCTCTATACCGTCGTGCTGGGTACTCTTCATCCCGTCCGGCGGCGGCAAGTGGTTGGTCGAGGCCCCGTACGTGATGCAATCGGCCACCGATGTCCAGATGAACCTGGGCTGGACGGTTCAGATCTACAACGTGGCCGAAGCACTGCCGAACCTGATCAACCCGTTCTTCATGCTGCCGCTGCTGGCGGTGCTCGGGCTGCGGGCGCGCGATCTGGTCGGATTCACGTTCTTGCAGTTCATCTTCCACCTGCCGGTGGTCCTGGCGCTGGTGTGGCTGCTCGGAATGACATTC
>CAVOQF010000002.1:0-352830 GCA_963698285.1 uncultured Actinomycetota bacterium
ATGTTGCGGGTGAGACTGGTCACAGCCGCCGGGATATCGCGGCGTTGAGGAAATCCGATCAGATCCGGTGTCGCATGGGCGGGCCGCCGATTGCCCCGTGCAAGAATCGCTGCGTGGATACTCCTGGACCAGCCATCGTCGACTGGCCTTCCCTGCTGTTCGCGCTTCTTATCGATTCGCTTCTGGTCTGGGCTCCGACCGTCTTGCTGTTCGTCCTCGCGCCCGGCCGCTGGATTCCGCTGGTCTTGATCCTGGTCACCGCGTTGGCCACCAACTGGGCACTCTACGCCCGCGGGACTTCGCTGGGCAGCTTCCTTGGAGGCTTTCGGCTGCGGACCCGGCGTGGCCAGCACCCGGGGCCGGCGTACGGACTGATCCTCTCGCTCTGACTTTCCTGCCCATCTTCGTGGTGGCCGCGGCCGTTGCCGTCAGCTTCACCCCGGTGGCAATGCTTCAGGCCCGCTGGGCAGGCCGGAAAGTCACCCCCTCTTAGGAGAACGAACCCATCGCCGGCGGTTCCTGCAGGCCGCGGACGACTACTGGGAACGCTGGGCGGATTGAGTCCGGCGGCCGCCAAAGGCCATCGAGCAGGCGCATCACCTGTAGCGGCCGCTCGACGTTGGCGAAGTGCCCGCAGCGCGGGATCGTCACCAGCTGGGCGTGCGGGACCACTTCGCGCAAACTGTCCAGGTCTGACTGCGGGGTAAAGACATCAGCGTCCCCGCGGGTAGCCAGCACCGGGCAGCGGATGCTGCGCCACCGGTCCAAGTCGTAGCGGGCCGCGGTCCGGGCGGCGGCGGAGAAGCTTGCCGGCCGGGCGTCATTGCCAAGGCCGCGGATGACCCGTGCGGGTATGGCTGCGGGAGCTGCGAAAAACGGGGCCATCAGGGGCCGCATCACCGGAGCATTGCCGGTCGCACGGACCAGCGCCGAGCCGGCTGGACCGAGGGCCGCCAGGGTGCGCATGAGCAGGAGCATGCCCACGAACGCGGGGAGCCTGGCGAGCCCGCGCAGTGGGTGCCGGGCCGCCTCGGACACACCGAATGTGGTGGCCGAAATGGCGGCGACGCTGGCCGCCCGCTCCGGCCAGGCCGCGGCGATATGCAGCCCGAGGAAGCCTCCCATCGAGTGCCCCACCAGGTTCCACCGACGGTACCCGAGCGAGTCGAGGACCCCAACGACAGCCCGCCCCATGGCATCGATGCTGAAGCGTTCCATCCGGGCATGTTCCGTGGATCCACCCCAGCCCGGCAGGTCGATCAGCACCCGGGCCCGGTCCGGCGCTCCGGCGAGCAAGGGCTGGAAGGTGGTCCAGGATCCCGCGGCGCCGTGTAGGTACACGTCCGCAGTGTCCGACGCCGGCCCTCGCCTTTTGGGGCCCGACTGGACGTGCACCGTGCAGGGGCCCAGTTCCGTCCGGACGACGTGCCGCCGCAGCATTGTTGCCTCGGCGGCAGTCGTTTCCTGCTGAACGCGCATGGGCCCCTTCTGCTTCCGGTCTCGACGTTGATTCGGAGCCGAGGTGCTGCCGGACCGGATGCGCGGTCCGTGGGAGCTGGTTCACAGCGTCAGGCGGGTGGTGCCTTTCGTGCCGTCCCGGTACGTCACCTGGACCTCGACGCCGTCGCTTGACGCGTTCCGGAGTTCGTCGCCGGGCAGCCAGAGGGCGAACTGTCCGTGGGACACGGTTGCTGTCACGTCCTCACGGGTCCGGCTTTTGTAGCTGACGCCAACAATGTCCGCGCCCGCGCTGCCGGCCACCATGGAGATGTCGCCGGCGCTCATGGTGCCGGTTCCCAGAGCCACGGCGGCCAGCTCACGGGCGCCGGGCGCGACGTAACCGGCGGGCTTTCCGACCGAGCCGATCATGCCCCTGCCGAACAGGTTCATGGCGTTATCGGTGATGCACAGCGCCGAGAAGCCGTCCTGGCCTGCGAGCACGACCGTCGTCCACACCCCGCGGCGCTCGGCGATCGCCACCGCGGCGGCGTCGACGTCGCCGGCGTACATTCCATCCCCGACGCGCTTGTTGGACGCGCGGCAATCGGCGACGGCGCCGGCGCTGTCCTGTGCACTCATGCCGGCGGGAGCGGCGGTCCAGGTGGCAAAGGCCGGATCGCCGCCCGACAGGGCCGGGAGGATAACGAGGCCGGCGGTGGCTGCGGCCACCAGCGCGCCCAGAATGGCGACCCGGCGGACGGGTTTTCCCGGGGCGCGGCCTCGTCCGGCGGCGGGCGCCGGCGCCGGGTGGTGCAGGTCTGCGGCCGCCGGGTTGGTGGACAGGATGCGGTGCAGGTCGGCGCGGGCACGTGGGGAACCGGCGGCGCCCTGGTGGTCGGCGGCGTCGAGCGAGCGCAGCAGGGTGTCGACGTCTGGGTGGCGGGTCATGGCGTGGGTGTCCTTTCAAGCGTGACGACGGGGGTGCCGGCTGCCTGCGGCAGGTGTTCGAGCAGAAGCCGGAGTGCCCGGCGGGCGCGGCTCAGCCGCAGCCGGAAGGCGACGGGTGAGATGCCGAGGACGGCGGCTGCCTGCGGGGCATTGAGGTCTTCGAAGACGGCCAGGCCGAGTGCTTCCTGATGGACCTCGGAGAGGAGGTTCCACGCCCTCCCCAGGTCGATCCGGTCCAGGACCGGATCGGCGTCGTCCGGGTCCGGCAGCGCCGCGGCGTCGGCGAGGCGCACCCCGAGTGCCTGGCGCCGCAGCTCACCGCGTTGTGTGTTCAGCAGGATGTTCCGGGCGATGCCGAAGATCCAGGCCCGCGCGTCCCCGTGGACGCTCGGAACTTCTTCAAGCCGGCGCCACACCACAAGGAAGGCCTCGGCGGTGACGTCTTCGGCGAGGTCCGGGCGCGCGCGGCGTTGGACAAAGCTGATCAGGTCCGGGTAGACCGCTTCGTACAACAATCTGAAGGTGTGCTCCCGATCCGGAACACTCAAGGGGTGCCTCATACCCTGTACCTGTCCGCCATTGGACCAAGTGTGTCGCATGGGCGGATGAGCGCTGATGATTTGCGGCCGCGCCCGCGGGGAGTCGCACAGTTGAGGGACGTGCGGTCTGGACCTCGCCGGCGTGCCCCCGGCCTCAGCAGCAGTCTCCACGTACAGGCAACAGATATACCAAAGAGGCTGAGCCTGTCGCAGGATCGCGACAGGCTCAGCCTCTTTGAGAGTCCCAGATCAGGACTGCGGCTGCAGCACAGTCTTGGGCAGCCGGTGAACCGTGACCGCTCCCACCGGAGTGAACGGATGGAGCGGGTCGGGCGTCGAAGATCCGGTCGGGCCCCCGAGCCGGGAATCGCCGACTGCGCTCAGCACAGCGTAGGCGTCGTCCTGCTGCCAGCCATGATCCTTGACGAGGAAGTGGAACATGTCCTCATAACCGCGCGTGATGCTTTCCTGTACCGGGTTGCCCAGGCCAACGAAGAGCCATTCCTCGCTGGTCTCGATCCGGGGGGCACGCAGATTCATCGCCTTCTGGAGTTCGATGCTGATGACTGCCGTTCCCTCCGCCTCAATGGCGACGAAGGATGATTCCCCCTCCGCCATGAGGGCGTGGATGTCTCCGATCGAGAGATAGGCGCCCTCAATCATGACGGGCAGGTAGACTTTCGAGCCCGGCCGGCACCCGGTGAGGTCCATGTTGCCGCCCCCGGCAAAGCTTGGCATGACCGTCGAGCCCTCCCCCTCGGCCGGTGCAGTGCCAATGCAGCCGATCATGGGGCGGGCGTCGAAGACATGCCGGTCGGTCACGTGCACGCCGTCGGCGTCTATGGGGATTCGCCGGGTGAACATCTTGTCGCCCATCACGTGGCGCAGCGCTCCCGTTCCAGGCAGGCTGACAGACCAGCCGAAGTCTTTGAGCAGGATCTCGTGAATCGTGACGATCAGGGCATCGCCTGGCTCGGCTCCGTCAACGAAGACCGGTCCGGTGACCGGATTGATCCCCACGGTGAGACTGTCCAGGTCGTGATGCTCGTGGAGTTCCGCATAGACGGCGTCGCTCGTCTCGAACGCGATCCGCTCGCCCGTTCCAGGAGCGATCCGCAGCGCGGGCTCCTCGCTCGCGGAGAAGGAGAATTTCCCATGGGACTTGTCGAGGAAATGGTCGGCGACGACGCTCACGGCTGGGGCTTCGTCCCGCTCAGCGCGAACTCTGAATCGGCGCTGTTGCCGTCCGTAAGGTCCGGCGTCCGCCCGGTGAACTTGTAGTACGCGAAGACTGCCGCTCCCACCACCAGCCAGATGGCGCCGCCGATTTTTGCCTCGGGCGCCGCGTTCAGCAGAACATAGCCAATGATCAGGAAGCCCAGGGTGGGCACCACAAGATGCAGCAGGTAGTTCTTCGACCCCTTCCGCACAACGTAGTGGAAGATCACCGAGAGGTGCAGAAGCAGGAACCCGAACAGTGCGCCGAAGTTCACGAGAGCTGAAATGACGTTGATTTGCCCCACGAAGAACAAGACGAGGATCGCCGAGATGGCGGAGACCAAGATGATGGCGTTCCGGGGCACCTGGCGGGTATCGATCCGGGACAGGAACTTCGGCAGTTGACGGTCCCGACTCATTGAGTACAGGAGCCGGGAGGTGGCGGCCTGAGCCGCCATTGCGTTTGCGAAACCGAGCGCGAGCACATTCACAACCAGGAAAGCCGTCATCCAGCCGCTGTTTGAGGCAGCCTCAACGACAGTGAAGAATGCGTTGCCTACCTCGTCGTCGCTGAAGGCGTCCCGGCCGGCCGACAGTGCACTGGCCAGCCAGGTCTGCAGGATGAACAGGAAGGCCACGAGCAACAGCGCCAAGACCATGGCCCGGCCGGCGGCGTTGCGACCGCCCGTGGCCTCCTCCGCCATAGTGGAGATACCGTCGAACCCCAGGAAGCTCAACACCGCGATCGACAGGGCCGATGCGATCAGCGGCCCGGTCACTTTGCTAGCGTCCCAGATCGGGTTCATGGTCAGCTCGGCACCGGGCACGGTGTTCCCGGCCAAGGCGTTGACGGCGATGACGACGAAGATCACGACGAAAATGAGTTCAATCGCAAGGAAGATGCGGTTCATCCGCTTAATCGAGCTGATTCCGAGCAGGTTAATGACGGTGTTGACCGCCACGAAGATCAGCGCCCACAGCCAGCGCGGCGAATCGGGGAAGATCCCCACCATCGACTCGGCAGCGAACACGTACAGGAGCGTAGGGACCAGAAGGTAGTCCAGCAGGATGGCCCAGCCGGCGAAGAATCCGGCCGTGGGATGAATCCCGCGTCCCACATAGGAAAACACGGAGCCGGCGAGCGGTATTGACTTTGCCATCTGCTGGTACGCAAGGGCGGTGAAGATCATGGCGACAAGCCCAATCGCATACACGAGCGGGACCATTCCTCCCGCCGCGTTGTAGACGACGCCGAAGATCGCCCAGGGAGCGATCGGCACCATAAACACGAGCCCGTAGACGAGAAGATCAGTGGTGGAAACCGATCGTTTCAGTTCCTGTTTGTATCCGAAGGCTTCGAGTTGCTGTTGGGCGCTCAGCTCAGTCGAGCTAGATGAATTTGCCATCGCGATCTTTCTATGAAGTGGTGTGGTGTGACTCGGGAAGGTCGTTGTGCTTGTGGCGGGCCAGGTGGGCGGCGCTTACGCCCGGAAGGCTTCAGGTTGTTCGAGGTGTGGGCAGCCGCTCGCGCCGGGGAATACGCGACTTGCCACCTCCGCACTCGCCCGCCACCCCCAGGGTCGGGGCGCCCACCTCGAATAGCTGGTCAATCCATGCCCGGACCACCGTGAAGCACGATGCGGGAAGCTTGCCAGTCGCTGCTAGGCCCGGAGCGAAAAGCGACGCCCGAGTCCCATTGGCGGAATGGGACTCGGTGGGTCGTGCGCGTTGTCACACTGGATCCTTTGGTCGGGCGTGAAGATCATCCTTACGCATTAATGGTCTAATTCCAAGACCTTTTTGAAATATGTATAGGTTGGTCCCATGGGCAAGAGCAATGACGACGGTCCCGAGGGGGCGCTGGATGTGCCCCTGCCAGCTACGTCCCGGGCTGACGAAATCACCGACCGGCTGATCACCGCGATCGCAGTTGGGGAATACCTGCCGGGCGCGCGCTTGCCGTCGGAACGCGATCTGGCGAAGTCCTTGCACGTTGGAAGGATGACGGTGCGGGCCGCCATCGGCCGGCTGGTTGATCAGGGCCTGCTATCCACCCAGCGAGGTCGCGCGGGCGGCTCGTTTGTCCGGGAACAATGGACAGCGGCGTCCAACGCCTCGGTGCAAAGGACACTCTCGTCCCGCTGGGAATCGTTGCGTGACACCTGCGAGGCCATGGTCCATCTTCACGGCACGATCGCCAGGGCGGCGGCGGAGAATCGAACCGATGCTGATGCGGCCGTCCTTCGGGAGCGGCTGGAAGACTACCGAGTGGCAGAGTCGGGCAGTGCCTCGCAGAAGGCGGACGCACGGCTTCACATGGCTATCGCGGAAGCGGCCCACAATCTGACTTTGACCCGGATCCTTCTGGAGCTTGAGGCGCAGATCGGGATCGCCGCACCCGCGCATCTCTGGGGTTTCCCTGAAGGGATGCGCGACATGGAGCTCCGTGCGCTGGCCGATCATGAGCGGCTCGTCGATGCCATCTGCGCGCAGCGCCACGCGGAGGCTGCGGCCATAGGCCTGACGCATGCCAGGATCGACATCGAACTGCTGGAAGCTGCGTTGAACAGGGCCGGATCCAGCTAGCGGACTTCCAACCGGGTCACCGTCCGAGTCGGCGGCGTCCTGGCCCTGTTCCAGCTGCTGTTCATCCTTGGTCTTCCTTTGGGCCGGTCCGCCTGGGGTGGCCAAAACGAAGAGCTTCCGGTGCGGGTCTCTAGCAGAGGGGAAGTTTATATGACCCGCCGTCCTCAGCGGGCAGCGCTGGCCAGGAAGCGGTCAACGGCAGTGAATGCCTGGGTTTGCGCTGCCAGGGAGGCGCGCCAGTCGGTCCCGACCTGCAGGGAGTGGTTGGCGTCCTGGATCTCAACGAAGGTTCCTGCGGTCCCGGACAAGCCGTCGGTATCCCAGAACTTGTCTGCGGACCCGCCGATCAGCAGGTCGGGCTTGCGGGTTTCCATCAATGTTCTGCGAATGACACCGTCCGTGAGGACCGGCGTGAGCCAGACGGCCTGCACCTGGGCCTCTTCCGCCCAGGGAATCGCGAACGTGCCGAACGACTTCGCCACGATCAGCCGCTCGACGGCGGCCGGCGCCGCGGCGAAGGCCCGCTCGACGGCGCGGGCGGCGAAACCGTGAGGGTCGTCGCCGGGCTCATCGTCGTCGGTCCAGCGAATGCCATACACCTGCCAGCCCCGGTCTTTCAACAGTTCCGCGGGCCAGTACAGCAGGGGAGATTCAACCTTGTAGCCCGAACCGGGGACAAGGACCGCTACCTTGGGCGCACCTTGTTGCTTGGCCGCACAGCCCGGCCAGAGGAAAGTCTCCATGGCCTAGATCCTAGGGCGGATTCCCGCCCGGGACTCGCTGTTCCCTGGCCCAGACGAAAGGCGCCGGCCCGGCGATGCACAGCCGGACATGCTCAGCCGGACAAGCGTGCTTTGGCGGCGTGCTCGACGAGGACAGGCACGAAGTCCCGGACCTTGCCCCCATCCAGGGCTTGGTGTTCCTCCCGCACGGCCTCTTCGATGCTGGAGCGCGAAAGGTGGGGAAACCGTTCCGCCAGGCGGTCGACGACGTGCCCGACGGCCTTCAATTCCTCGTCTCTGTTCACTCCCCAAGTTTCGCGCCCGCAGTGCCGGCCGGTCAAGGATCGCCGGGACTGCTTGGCATCGTCGCGGCGCCGGTATGCGGGAAGCGGCTACTCGGTGAGTTCAGCCAGCACGTCCGCGGCATCCGTGTTGCCGGCGGCCGCCATTCGCCGAAGCTCGGCGAGGTCTTCCTTCTCGGTTGCGAGTTCGACTAGTTGGTCTTCGGCGTCGCGGCTGCCGCCGTCGGCCAGACGCCTGAGCTCATCGAAGTCTTCCCGCTCTGCGGCCTGTTCGATGAGCTCACCGATCGCGTCGTTGTCACCTCGCGCAGCCCGCTCGCGGAGGGCCGAAAGGTCGGACTCTGATGTCATCTAGGCCTCCAGGAGCGGTTGTGCCGGGCCTCTCCGGGCCGCTGACGGAATCGGCCCGTGCCGGGAGTGAGACCGGCGGGTAGTGAAGGGTACCGCGTGGTCGGGCGAATAGGGCATAGTTTTGGGTCTTTTTGATTGGGCAGGGCAGGCCTACCGTGGTCAGACGGCGCTGCCCGGCCCGGGCGGCTGATCATCAGGAGGAAACCCATGACAACGCATGTCGCGGACTGCAGCGTAACCAACTGTTCCTTCAACGACCATTCGGCCTGCAACGCGGCGGCCATCACGGTCGCCGGCAGGGAAGACCATGCTTCCTGCGCCACCTTCATCGACACCGGCGTCCACGGCGGCCTGCCGAAGGTCCTGGCAGACGTCGGCGCGTGCCAGCGTTCGGAATGTGCCCACAACGACCACCTGATGTGCAAAGCCGCCGAAGTCCACGTGGGCCCGGGCGCGGACAACGCCGACTGCCTCACCTACACGCACCGGTAGTCCGGGCGGTCCGGCCAAGGAGCTGCGGCGGCCGGTGCCCTAGCCGCCGCTCCAGCGCCGCACGGTGCTGTTGAGCAAACCCACCAGCACGCACGTCCACCAACAGGTCTGCGAGATGCACAGAGCCGCAAGCAACCGTGCGCGCAGCCCGGCTGCCATGGCAGTGAACACGGTGCCGGACGGCAGCTGCTGCAACTGCTTCATGGCCTGCCCCAGAACCAGTCCGTTGAGCATGAGAATCAGGATGCTCGCGAGTTTGACCTGCGTGGCAGGGCTGGAGAGATCGGGGTGCAGCATTGCCCCGGAGCAGAGCAGGACTGCCAGCCCGCCCCAGATCAGCGGTTGCGCGGCGGAGTCGAGGCGTCGCGTGTCATGGACGTCCCTGCGGCCCAGGAGCCACAGCAGGCCCACCCAGTCGAGCACCAGGATGGCTCCGAAGGACAGCACCAGGGCCAGGATGTGCGCTGCCAGTGCGATCCGATGGATCTCCACACCGGGATCGACGGACCCGCCGACAAGCACCGAAGCCAGCCACGCTGCCGCACACGCCGCTCCCGCCGACAGGAGTTTGGGGGAGCGCCGCCCGGCTCGACTTCCCGGCCCGTCGGCGACGGCGGTTGTCATGCGAAAAGGCCGTCGCCGATGAAGCCGCCCGTCCTGATTCCCGGGGGAACCGCGAACAGGCCCGAGCCGGTGTGCTTGAGATACTCAAGGGCCAGGGTGTCCTTCTTGGCCATGGCCAGCTGCATGGGGACGTAGTGGGTCCGCGGGTCGGTGACGAAGGCGATGAAGAACAGGCCGGCGTCGAGGTGCCCCAGACCGTCGGAGCCGTCCGTGTAGTTGTAGCCGCGCCGGAGCATCCTGACCCCGGCGTTCCGGCTTGGGTGCGCGAGCCGGACATGGGCGTCCAGCGGGATCACCGGTTTTCCGGAGCTGTCCTCGGTCTCGAAGTCGGGGGCGGTGAATTCCTCGCCGCCGGAGAGCGGGGCCCCCGCACCCTTGGTCCGGCCGATCAGGCCTTCCTGCTCACGGAGCGAGGTCCGGTCCCAGATCTCGATGTGCATCCGGATCCGGCGCGCCACGAGGTAGGTGCCGCCGGTCATCCAGGCCTCTTCTGGCCGGGTTCCCGGCCTGGCCCACACATGCTGGTCCAGCAGGTCCGTGTCCTCGGCCTTGAGATTGTTGGTGCCGTCCTTGAAGCCGAAGAGGTTCCGCGGTGTGGCCTGCGCCCGTGACGTGGAGGACGTCCGGCCGAAACCCAGCTGCGACCAGCGGACCCGCGTCTGCCCGAATCCGATCCGGGCCAGGTTCCGGATCGCGTGGACCGCCACCTGCGGGTCATCGGCGCAGGCCTGGACCACGATGTCGCCGCCGGTGCGCCCGGGGTCCAGATCATCGCCCGGGAAGTGCGGCAGGTCGATGAGGGCTTCCGGCCGGCGTCCCTCCAAGCCGAACCGGGCCTTGCCGTCCTTCTCGAACAGGTCCGGACCGAACCCGAACGTGAGGGTGAGCTTTCCGGCCCCGAGGTCAAGCGTCTCGCCGGTGTCCTCCGGCGGGGCGTCATAGGGGCCGTCGACGGCGCCCGTGAGGCCCGTCCCGCGCCCGGCGGTCATGGCCGCCGCGGCGGAAGTCCAGTCCTTGAGGAGTTGGATCAGAGCCGCACGGTCCTCGGTGACGACGTCGAAGGCCGCCATGTGCAGCCGGTCCTGGGCCGGTGTGACAATGCCCGCCTGGCGGTCACCGTGGAAAGGGATGGTATCGCCAGGTGCGAGCAGCGGTTCGGCTGCTTCCGCTACGGCGTCGTGGCCGAGGAACCCGGCGGCCAGGCCCGCGCCACCCGCCCCGGCGAGGGACAAGAGTCCGCGGCGGGACAGCCCGCTCACAGCGCGACGGCCGACGTGAGCTTTGCCAGCGGTTCGCCCAGGGCATCGACCAGTGACGCGAGCTCCTGGATCTCGGCTTGGCTGAGCTCGTTGTAGTAGGCGAAGCCGGCGCCCGTGGCGTGCTTCTTGAGCCCGGCCTGCAGTGCGGCAAACTTTTCCTCAAGGACTGCGGCCAGGGCAGGGTCACTCTGCTGCAGCGCGGGCCTCAGGCTTTCGAAGGCGACCCGGGCGCCGTCGACGTTGGCCTGGAAGTCCCAAAGGTCGGTGTGGGACCAGATTTCCTCCTCGCCGGTGACTTTTCCGGTGGCCACTTCGTCCAGCAGTTCCTTGGCGCCGTTGCCGAGCTGGTCGGCGGAGAGCTCCAGCGTCCGGGTGCGCTGGGCCAGGTCCTCGGTGTCGGCGACGAGCCGGGTGGCCACGGCGGTGCGCTCCGCCGGAGTGAGCGGGGTATAGCCGGCGGGCGGGAACAGATCCTTTTCGGCCCGGTGCCAGCCGGTCCATTCCTGGCCCGGTTCAAGATCGGCTTCGCGGGCGTCGAGCTTGGGGTCGAGGTCCCCGAACGACTCGGCCACCGGTTCGATGCGCTCCCAGTGCATGCGGGTGGCGGCATAGAGCCCGCGGGCCCGGGCGGCGTCTCCGGCGGCGTAGGCCGCGGCGAACGCCTTGGTTCCGCTCAGCAGTTGATCCGTCTCCTTCAGCACGAACGCGGAGTACTGCCGGGTTCCGGTCTCCAGAAGGGCCCGATGGCCGGCGTCAGCCGCAGCGGAGCTGGAGACCTGCCCCGGTCCGGTGGCTGCTCCGGGCGCTCCTGAGGAGTTCGCGCAGCCGCTCAGGGCCAGCGGAGCAACGGTGAGCACCGCAGCAAGGGCGAGCATATTCCGGAACCGTGGGGCGGTTTTGGGCATGGGGATACCGGGCATAGGTGTTTCCTTCAGATCGTTGACTGAGGACGCCCTTACTTAGGTGCGCCTAAGTAAGGAGGTTACCCATTCGAGCCGATTACGCAAACTTTTTGTACCCTAATTTTGCTTAGGCCAGCCTAAGCTAATATCATCGATCGGGTGACCACGCAGCTTGACTTCATGCGGGTGCCCTTCGCCGCCGACTTAGCGAGCTACGGGGACCGGCCCGCCATCCTGACCGACACCCTGGCGCTGAGCTATCGGGAGCTGGCCGAACGCGTCGACGAACTGGCAGCCCGGCTCGGCACCGAGCGGCGCCTCGTTGCGCTCGCCGCCGCCAACGACGTCGAATCCCTCGTCGCCTATCTGGCCGCGCTGGCGGGCGGGCACCCCCTCATCCTGCTGCCCGAGGACAAGCCCGCCGCCCTGGACTCCCTCATCGCGGCCTATGACCCCGACGTCGTGCTGCGCTCCGGCAAGGGGCGCACGGTCCTTGAGGAGCGCCGGCCGGGCACGCGGCACGAGCTGCACCCGGATCTGGCCCTCCTGCTCAGCACCTCAGGATCCACGGGCTCGCCCAAACTGGTACGACTCTCGCATGAAAACCTGCAGTCGAACGCCGAGTCGATTGCGGAATACCTGAACATCGGCCCGGACGACCGGGCTGCGACGACGCTGCCCATGTCCTACTGCTATGGGCTGTCGGTGATCAACAGCCACCTGCTCCGCGGCGCGGGACTGGTTCTCACCGGGCTCTCGGTCGTTGACCCGTGTTTCTGGGAGCTCTTCCGAAAGCGCGGGGCGACGGCGTTCGCGGCCGTTCCGTACACCTTCGAGCTGCTGGAACGGGTGGGCTTCGCGGAAATGGAACTGCCCGGGCTGCGCTACGTCACCCAGGCCGGCGGCCGGCTGGCGCCGGAATCGGTGCGGCGCTACGCCGAGCTGGGCCGACGGAAGGGCTGGGAACTTTTCGTTATGTACGGCCAGACGGAGGCCACGGCCAGGATGGCCTACCTGCCGCCGGAACTCGCGGCCGCCGTCCCGGGCGCCGTCGGCGTCGCAGTTCCCGGCGGCTCCTTCCGGATCGACCCCGTGCCGGGACTGGAACACGGCGAACTGGTCTACTCCGGCCCCAACGTCATGCTCGGTTATGCCGAGAGCCCGGCGGACCTCGCCGCCGGCCGGAGCATCACGGAACTCCGCACCGGTGATCTCGCGCGGAAGCACCCCGCGGGCGTCTACGAAGTGGTGGGCCGGCGCAGCAGGTTCGTCAAAATCGTCGGACTGCGCGTCGACCTCGGGCAGGTGGAGCGGATCCTGGCCGACCTCGGCGTGCAGGCAGCCGCCGCCGGAACGGATGACGGCCTTGTCGTCGCCGTCGAGGGCGACCACGACACGCGCCTGCTGGGCAAGGTCCTCGCCCAGGGGCTGGGGCTGCCGCGGGCGGCCCTCGAACTCCACACCGTCCGGCAGCTCCCGCGCCTGGCCACCGGCAAACTGGACTACCCGGCCGTCCTGGCGCTGGCCCGGCCCGAGCGTGAGCCCGCGGACGAGGCGGGGCCCGCGGGAAGCGCGCGCCCGTCCGCCGTCGGCCCGGGCAGCGTCCGGGAGATCTTCCGGGACGCCCTCGAATGCGACGACATCGCGGACGAGGACACCTTCGTCTCGCTCGGCGGGGACTCGCTGTCCTACGTGGCGGCCTCGGTCCGGCTGGAGCAGGCCTTGGGGCAGCTGCCGCCGGACTGGCACGTGACGCCGGTCGGGGACCTGGAGAAGGGCACCGGCGAGGTCCCGGTGCGGAAGCGGCGGCGTTTCTTTGCGCGGCTCGAAACGAGCATCGTGCTGCGGGCCGTGGCCATCGTCCTGATCGTCAGCACCCACGTCGGCCTCTTCAGCTGGCAGGGCACAGCCCACGTGCTCATGGCGGTTGCGGGATACAACTTCGCCCGCTTCCAACTCTCCGGGGAACGGCTCCCGCGCCTGCGCCGGCAGCTGGCCAGCCTGGCCAGGATCGTTGTACCCAGCATGGCGTTCATCCTGGTCGCCCATCTGGTCACCGATAACTACAGTCTTGCCAACGTCCTGCTCCTGAACGCCGTCGTCGGGCCGGAAGCGGTGACCACGCAGTGGCACTTCTGGTTCATCGAAGTGCTCGTCTACCTGCTTCTTGGCGTGACGGCGCTGCTGGCCATCCCCTGGGCGGACCGCGCCGAGCGGCGTTTCCCCCTGCTCCTGCCGCTGGCCCTGACCGGCGCCGGGCTGCTCACCCGCTACGAGCTGGTGGACCCCGGGGTGCCGAATACCGCGCCCGCCCTCTGGCTCTTCGCTCTGGGCTGGGCCATTGCGCGGTCCCGGACGGTGGCCCAACGCGCCGTCGTCTCGGTCACTGCCGTGCTCACCGTGCCGGGGTTCTTCGAGAACGCGACCCGGGAAGGGACGCTCCTGGCCGGGATCCTGCTGCTGATCTGGCTGCCCAGCATCCCGGTGCCGACGGTTCTGCGCCGGCTCACGGTGGTGCTGGCCAGCGCCTCGCTCTACGCGTACCTGGTCCACTGGCTGGTCTACCCGCCGCTGGCCGGGATCAGCCCGGCCCTGGCCGTCGCCGCCTCGCTGGCCGCGGGAGTGGCGTACTGGGCGCTGTGCATGCGCGTGATCAACGCGGCCACCCGGTGGCGGTCCCGCGCGCCGCGGAAGGAGTCGGCCGCGGCCCGTGCCAGCCGATGAAACCCCGGCCGGCCTCCGGGCCGTGTTGTGCACCGCTGGCGGACTCACCGCGCCTAGACTTGGCCGAATGATGCCAGAACCAATCCTTGCTGCGAACGGGAAGAACTCCCTTAGCGTCAATGGCGGCATCATTGAGTCCGTCTGGGCCCCGGGGTCGTTCGTGGACGTCGGTGACGCCCGGGACGCCATGCGGGCCACGGCACTCATCGCCGAAGCGGGCCGGAAGCCGATGCTTTCCGTTATGACGGACGTGGAGATCAGCGCCGCGGCCCGGTACGAGTTTGCCAAGTCGATCGACGTGATCGCCATTGCCGTTCTGGGGTCCAGCGCGGTGGACCGTGTGGTGGCCGCCGCCACGAGCCGGGACACCCGGTACCCGCACGAATTCTTCACCTCACGCGAGGATGCCCTGGCCTGGCTGAACGGGTTCATCGCCGGCGCCGAGGGGCTTGAAGCGGACGGGCTGGACGCCTCCGTTCCCGCACCTGGGTCCCGCTAGCTGCAACTGCTACGCTCCACGTATCGGCCCGGCGCGGCTCCGACGGGTTGACCAGCAGCAACAGCTTCAGTTGTGAGCGAGGGAATCAGCATGACGGTTGCCGAAATCCAAGTGGACCAGCGCGTGATCGGGATCGACTCGCGGCGCTTCGCCTCGGTGGAGAAGGCCCTGGTGGAGCTGATCACCAACAGCGACGACAGCTACGCCCGCCTCGAAAGCACCGGCGCCCGGACCGGCGGCCGGATCCACGTGCGGTACGAACGGCACCACACCGGCGCGGTGATCATGGTCAGCGACCAGGCGGAGGGCATGTCCTTCGAGCAGGCCGGCCGGATCCTCAGCTACGGCGGCGCGCACAGCCCGCTCGCGCGCGGCGAAGGCGACGGCCGCGGCTACTTCGGCCGCGGCCTCAAACAGGCGATCTTCGGCCTGGGCCACGGCTGGATCGAGACCATCCAGGGCGGACGCTTCACCCGGATCGACGTCTTCCGCGGCGAAAACGGCGGCTACCTCTACGACGACGGCGGGGAGGACCGCCGCGCCTTCCCGGCCGACTACGCCCGGCTGCGGATCGACGAGGCGCCGGACGCCAGCGGCACCCGGGTGACGGTCGTCGTCGACAATCCCCACGTCCGGATCACCCAGTACAGCACCCTGCGCGCGTCCCTCGCCGACAACATCTACCTGCGCGGCGTCCTGGACCGCCGCAGGGTGGAGCTGGAGCACGGGCAGCCCGGATCGGGCGAGTACAGCAGCGAGCCGGTCCGCTTCCGGGAGCCGCCGGCGGAACTGCTGCTCGGGCCGGACCAGCCCGGAAGCGTCAGCTTCGACGGCCAGGAGTACCCGTTCACCCTCACGCTGAAACGCGCCACGGACACCGAACTGACACTCAAAGGCGACGAACGCACCAACGGCCTCATCGTCCTCTCCGGGCAGGCCGCCCTCGACTGCCAGCTGTTCGAATTCGAAAACCAGGTGGGCACCGAATACCTCTTCGGGGTGGTGCGCTGCGACGCGCTGACCTCCATGCTGGGACGGGGCCGGGCGGTCATCAGTGACGAGCGCGAGGGGCTGAACCTCCGGGATCCCTTTGTGGCCGCGTTTTCCCAGGCGGTAAGCCGGATGCTCGCCGCCGCCGTGCAGGCCGAGAAGGAAAAGCTGACACACCTGGAGCGGGCCACCACCTCCGGGCGCACCGCCGAAATGATCGAGCGGCTGCTGCAACACATGAACGAGGCCGCCGTCGTCGACCTGGGGCTGGAAACGGCGCCGGCGCCCCGGAACGGGGACGGCCCCCCGCCGGCGGGCGGGCAGCCCGCGGCGCTGCGCTTCACGACCCCGTTCTACTACCGCCCGCCCGGGCATCCCTTCCACGTGTCGCTGCTGCTGGACCCCGCGCAGTTGCCCGACGGCGGGATGCTCACCTTCGAGGTGGACCTGCCCGGCTCGCTGCGGATCGACCCGGACCCGGCCCCGACCGCCGTCGGAGCGCTCGGTGACACGCACCGGCTGGAGTGGGCCGTCACGGGGGAGCGGGCCGGCGACCGGGGCGAGCTCACGGTCCGGGCCGGCGACTACTGGGCCCTGTGCGAAATCGTCATCGCCGAGCATGCCTCGCACGGCGGCGCCGACCAGCCGCCGCACCCCTCGGCGGCCGAAGACGCGGTGCCCGCCGGTGCGGCGGGGCGAGCCGGCGTCGCAGGCGGCTTCGCACCGCGAGGCCCGCCGCCCCACCCGCGACCACGGCGTCGACCTTTTCACCGGCTACGACTTCCGCAGCCTGCACAACAGCGCCGACCGGGCCGTCTACAGCGCGGAGGAACGCAAGGTCATCATCAACACCGCCGCGCCCACGGTCCAGCTGTACGTCGACGGCCGCGGCCGCTTCCGCGATTCAGCCCGGCTGCTGCTGGCCGAGCTTTTCCTGGACGTCATCGCGGACGAACTCGCCCGGCGCCGCACGGAACAGCACGGCCACGCCGGGGACCTCGAAGCCTTCAAGCGCGCCAAGCGGGACATCATCCGCCGTTACGGCAGCGACATCCACCGCACGTTTCTGGGGTGAGGGGGAGGCCCTTGACGTTCCCTGCAGCCGCCGACATGCGAACCCATTGACGACGCCTCAGCAGCGGACTATTCTACAACCAAATGGTTGTAGATCAGTTGAGTGACGAAGCAGTGGACCGCCTGTTCCAGGCGTTCGCCGACGCGACCCGCCGGGACATTGTGCGCCGCGTGACAGTCGGGGAGTACTCGGTTTCCGGGCTCGCGGCGCTCTACGCCATGAGTTTCGCCGCCGTCCAGAAGCATGTGGCAGTGCTGGAGCGCGCCTCCCTGGTGGCCAAGGAGAAGCGCGGAAGGGAGCAGATCGTGCGGGCCAACCACGACGGACTGCAAAAGGCCCGCAGCCTGCTCGACGAGTACGAGGTCATCTGGCGGCAGCGGACCGAACGGATCGCGGACCTGCTTGCGGAACCCCAGGCAGGCCAGCCGGCAACAGATCAGCCGGCAACAGGCAAGGCAGAAACCACCGAAGCAGAAGGATAGGAAGGGCTCGACATGACCGTCATCAGTTCAGTCAAGAATCTGGAAGCGCTCAGCCTCAGCGTCGTCGCGGAGTTCGACGCCGGCGTCGAACGCGTCTGGCAGATCTGGGAGGACCCGCGCCAGCTCGAACGCTGGTGGGGTCCGCCCACCTGGCCGGCCACCTTCGAGAAGCACGACTTCGTCCCGGGCGGGGAGGCCAGCTACTACATGACCGGGCCCGACGGGGAAAAAGCCCGCGGCTGGTGGCGGTTCGTCGCCATCGATGCCCCGCACCGCCTGGCGTTCGACGACGGATTTGCGGACGACAACGGCGACCCGGTGGCCGAGATGGGCGCCATCCACGGCGTCGTGACGCTGGAGCCGATCGGCGACCGCACCCGGATGACCGTGCTGTCCACCTTCGAGACCGAGGAGCAGATGGAGAAGGTCGTCGCCATGGGCATGGAGGAGGGCATGAAGGGCGCCCTGGGCCAGGTGGACGCCATCCTCGCCGAGCACGCCAACGCCTGAGCTGCCGCAGCTCCCGTGCGACGGCGGGGCGCGCCGCACGGGAGCCGCAGGGTAGGCGTCCGAACCTAGTTGTGGACGGCCGCGTACAGGTTCAGGCTGGCCGAGAACACCAGCCATGAGACGTAGGGCAGCATCAGCAGCCCGGCCGCGGTGCTGATCGGCCCGAAGTGCAGCACGGCGAGGGTCGCGAACACGGCGTGGGCCGCGATCACCAGCAGCGCCAGCCACAGGGCCGCCGTGCCCATCAGCGGGTACAGGCCGAAGAACATCAGCGGCCAGGCCAGGTTCAGCAGCAGCAGGCCGCCGTAGACCCGGAGCGCATCCCGGCGCGGGAGCAGCCGCTGCCGCCACACCAGCCATGCCGCCACCGCCATGGTCGCGTACAGCGCCAGCCAGGCCGCGCCGAACATCCACCCCGGCGGGGTCCACGGCGCCTTGTCTGCCGCCGCGTACCAGGCGCCGTTCATCCTGATCGGCAGGGACCCCAGCAGCGACACCACCCAGGACGCGGCAAGGAAACCGATGAGGGCCGCAAGCTGCCGCGGGCGGGTGCCAGGGGCAAGAGTGCCCGGGGCGCTTTGTTCAACGTTCAAGAGCACAAGACTCACTGTGGACAACCGCGGGCCCTGCCGTCAAACCGCGCCGGCGGAACCTCCCGCACGGTGCCATAAGCTGGCGCTGTCAGGACCGTTTACGTCTGGAAGGACATCATGGGCAACGAAGCTTCATGGCAGGAAACCATCACCCCGGGCCGTTTCGCCGGCAAGACCGTGATTGTGACGGGCGCCGGCTCCGGCATCGGCCTGGCCACCGCGCTGCGCGTCGCCAAGGAAGGCGGCAAGGTGGTCGCGGCGGACATCAGCAAGGAACGCCTGGATGACCTGGTGGCCCGGAACGCAGGCCTGGACATTGTCCCGGTGGCCGGCGACATCTCCGCCGAGGAAACCGTCGCCGCCGTCGTCTCCGCTGCGGGCGGCCGGGTGGACGCGCTCGCGAATGTCGCCGGCATCATGGACAACTTCGCCCCGATCCACGAGGTGGACGACGCCATCTGGGACCGGGTCTTCCGGATCAACGTCACCGCGCTGATGCGCCTGACCCGCGCGGTGGTCCCGCTGATGCTCCAGGCGGGCACCGGCTCCGTGGTCAACGTGACTTCCGAGGCCGGGCTGCGCGGATCCGCCGCCGGTGCCGCCTACACCGCGTCCAAGCACGCCGTCGTCGGCCTGACCAAGAACTCCACGGTGATGTACGGGCCGAAGGGCCTGCGCTTTAACGCGGTGGCTCCCGGGGCGACGATCACCAACATCGTGGCGGACTGGGGCTCCCAGCTGGCCGCCGAGCGGCTGGGGCCGCTGATGGGCGCCAACATCCCGACCCCCGCAACGGCGGCGCAGCTGGCGGCCTCGATCACCTTCCTGCTCAGCGACGACGGCACCAACGTCAACGGCGCCATCCTCGCGTCCGACGGCGGCTGGTCCGCGCTGTAGGGGCGGGGGACGGGGTCCGGGAGGCGTTTGAATTCGCACCGGCGCGCAGTTCGCGAAATGATGTGGGCATGGAGCAAACTGACCAGCAGCCCTGGGTAAAGAACTACCAGCCGGGCGTCCCGGCCGAGATCGAGCTGCCCACGGAGTCGCTGGTCGCGATGCTGGAGCGGTCCGTGGCCGAGGCCGGAAGCGCCCCGGCCCTGGAGTTCTTCGGCCGCCGGACCAGCTATTCCGAACTCGGCGACCAGGTGGACCGGGCCGCCGAGGGCCTGCGCCGGCTCGGCGTCCGGGCCGGGGACCGGGTGGCCCTGATCCTGCCCAACTGCCCGCAGCACGTCGTCGCCTTCTACGCCGTCCTGCGCCTGGGCGCCGTCGTGGTCGAACACAACCCGCTGTACACCTCCCGCGAACTGCGCCACCAGTTCGAGGACCACCAGGCCCGCGTCGTGATCGCGTGGGACAAGGCCGCGGCCGCCGTCCGCGAGTTCCCGTCCGACATCGAAATCGACCACGTGGTCTCGGTCAACCTGCTGCAGGCGTTCCCCGCCGCCAAGCGCCTTGCCCTGGGCCTGCCGGTCAAGAAGCTGCGCGAGACGCGGGCCTCGCTCACCGCGCCCGCTCCCGGGACCATGCCGTGGAAGGACCTGCTGGGCCACGGCCGGATCGACCCCGCCCACCCGCGCCCCGCGGTGACCGACCTCGCCGCGATCCAGTACACCTCCGGCACCACCGGCCGGCCCAAGGGCGCCAGGCTCACCCACTTCAACCTGTACTCCAACGCCCTGCAGGGCGAGGCCTGGATGGCCGGCGCGGAGTACCGCAAGGAGGTCTTCTACGCGATCCTGCCGATGTTCCACGCCTTCGGCATGACGCTGTACCTGACCTACGGCATCCGCAAGCAGGGGCTGCTGGTCCTCTTCCCCAAGTTCGACCCGGACCTGGTGCTGGCCGCGATGAAGAAGTCGCCCGCCACGGTCTACTGCGCGGTCCCGCCGATCTACGAGCGCACCGCCATGGCCGCCAAGGAGAAGGGCGTCTCGCTGCGGTCCTGCAAGTACTGCATCTCCGGCGCCATGAACCTGCCCGACCACGTGGTGGAGCTCTGGGAGTCGGTCTCCGGCGGCCTGCTCGTGGAGGGCTACGGCATGACCGAGTCCTCCCCGGTGGCCCTCGGAAACCCCTTCCATCCCACCCGCCGCACCGGCACCATCGGTGTGCCGTTCCCGTCCACCCTGATGAAGGTCGTCGACGTCGAGGACCCCGCCGTGGAGGTGCCGCAGGGCCAGCCCGGCGAGCTGCTGATCAAGGGCCCGCAGGTCTTCCAGGGCTACTGGAACAACCCGGAGGAAACCGCGAAAACCCTCACCGCCGACGGCTGGCTGCGCACCGGCGACGTGGTGACCGTGGACGAGGACGGCTTCACCACCGTCGTGGACCGGGCCAAGGAACTCATCATCACCGGCGGCTTCAACGTCTCGCCCACCGAGGTGGAAGCGGTGCTGCGCCTGCACCCGGACGTCCGGGACGCCGCCGTCGTGGGCAAACCGCTGGAGCGCGGCGGCGAGCTCGTGGTGGCCGCCGTCGAACTGGAACCCGGCACCGAACTGGACGAGGACGCCCTGCGCAACCACTGCCGCGAGCACCTCGCCGGCTACAAGGTCCCGCGCCGGATCGTTCCCATCCAGGACCTGCCCCGCTCCATGCTCGGCAAGATCCTCCGCAAGCAGGTCCGCGAACAGGTCCTGCCGGGGCTATAGGGATGACCGGCGCAGCGATCGACTTCACCTCCGGCGCACCCCGTCCCGGTGACCTCGACGTCGCCTGGATCCACGGCTCGGAGTCGGCGAAACACAACACGGACCCGGACATCCAGGTCCATGCCTATGACGAACACACCTTCGTGCTGCGCCAGAACATGGCGGTCAACTACGAGGCACCGTTCATGTTCCTGCTGTTCGGCAACGCCCGGGCCGTGCTGATCGATACCGGCGCCACCGAATCCGCGGAGTTCTTCCCGCTGCGCCGCGTCATCGATGACCTGATGGCCGCGTGGCTGGCCGCCCACCCGCGCGACGGCTACGGGCTGCTGGTCCTGCACACGCACCCGCACGGCGACCACGTTGCGGGGGATGCCCAGTTCGCCGGCCGGCCCGACACGCTGGTGGTGGACGCGGAGCGGCGCAGCGCGTGGGACTTCTTCGGATTCACCGACGACGACGGCGGCGGCGCTGCCGACGGCGGCACCGACGGCGGCGCTGATGGGGGCGCGGGCGCCTACCAGCTGGCGCGGGTGGACCTCGGCGGCAGGGTGTTGCAGTGCTGGCCCAGCCCGGGGCACCACAATGCGGCGGTCACGTTCTACGACCCCTGCACCGGCCTCCTGCTCACCGGGGACACCGTCTACCCCGGCCGGCTCTACATCCAGGACTGGCCGGCCTTTGTCCGCACCATCGACCGGCTGATCGGGTTCTGCGCGGCGAACCCCGTCAGCCACGTCCTCGGCTGCCACATCGAGATGTCGCGGGAACCCGGCGTCGACTACCCGATCTACACCACTTACCAGCCGGACGAGCCGCCGCTGCAGCTGGGCGCGGAGCAGCTGCAGGCCATCCGCCGGGCCATCGACGTCGTGGCGGGCCGGCCGGGCCGGCACGTGTTTCCCGGCTTCGTGCTCTGCCTGGACGACGACTGAGGCGCCCGAGATGGCACTTCGCGGCAATGTTTTTGCACAACACTGCCGCGAGCTGTCATCTCGACGGGATTCCGACCCCGTGCTCAGTGCACCGCGATGCTCTCCGCCTCTTCGGGGCCGACAAAGCTGCACGCGCCCCGATGCCGCACCGGCAACGCGCAGGTGCGTCCGGTCGGCAGGTGCACATTGGCGCACCGTCCGGCCATGGCCACGTCCTCGCGTACGTGCGTGACGTGCGTGCTGCTCAGATCCGAGGCCGGCTCTCCGCGGTTGGCGGGCTGGGGCATTCCGGACGGGCTGTGCTCTTGGCTGTTCACGACTGCGACTCCTCGGGATCTGCTGGGCAGGAAGGATGCTGTGTGGTTCCGAAGTACCAGCCTCGCACGGGCGCATTAACACCGGGTTACGGGGGTGTTAGGTTCCCGTCTCGTGCACCGCGCGCCTTTTGCCGCCGTCCAGTTGGTGCGCATACTGGAAGGCAAACCCAGATCCACGATTCCGGCAGGCGGGAAGGACGGTGGCCCATGAGCGGCGGGGGAGGCTCGGCGTTCCGGCGCCGGGTGGAACGGGCGGCGGAGTTGCGCTCCATCCGGGCCAGCGGAAGCACGGTCCAGGAGAATGACGAGGTCAGTGCCGCCGAGGAGGAACTCCGGCAGAAGCGCGCGAAGGTGGACGACGCCGCCAAGGCCGAGTACCTGATCCGCGACGCCATGGCGCAGGGCAAGTTCGACAACCTGAAGTACGCAGGCAAGCCCATTCCCGGGCTCGGCGAGGTGTACGACCCGGATTGGTGGGTGAAGGGACTGCTCCAGCGCGAGAACATCACCGGGCTGGGCCCGACGGCGATCCTGCTCCGCACCGAGGACGCCGGACTCGATGCCCGCCTGGACGCCCAGTTCTCGGAGAAGCAGGTGCGGGACATCCTGGCCGACTTCAACGCCCGCGTGATCGACGCCCGGCGCCAGCTCCAGGGCGGACCGCCGGTGATCACCAAGACCCGCGACGTCGACGCCGAGGTGTCGCGCTGGCTCGAACGCCGGGCGGCGGTGGCTGACGCTGCGGCTGCCGCCCTGCCCGATCCGGAACGCCGGCGGTCCTGGTGGCAGCGGCTCTGGAGCCGCGACTAGCTGCGGGGGTGCGGAGTCGCGGCTAGGCACACGGCCAAAGCTTCCCGGCCGGCCCGCCTCACTCTGCGGGCGGACGCCTTCGCTGCCGCTTCGTCGCTGACCGCTGTTCTTTCGCTGCGAGGCGCCGGCGGTTCGAGGCCCGGGTGGGTTTGGTCGCGCGGCGGCGGGCAGCCTCGGGGGCAAGGCCTTCTGCCACGAGGTCGGCGAGCTTGGCCAGGGCGATCTCGCGGTTGCGCAGCTGGGAGCGCCGCTCGGAGGCGGACACGGTGATCACCCCGTCGCTGAGGCGTCCTCCAAGACGCAAGACCAGCCGCGACCGTTGACTGTCTGAAAGCACCGCGGACTCGGCGACGTTCCAGGAGAGTTCGACGCGGCTGTCCGAGGTGTTGACGTGTTGCCCGCCGGGTCCGGACGAACGGGAGAACCGCCAGCCGAGTTCCGCCGCCGGAATCGTGAGCGCGGGCGATACCTCCAGATCCATGCAACCAGCGTCGCACGATATCGGCGTGATCGTGGCCCCGGGCCCTGCACGCTGCGCGAGGTGGCATTTCGCGGCAGTGCCCGGCGCCAACACTGCCGTGAACTGTCATCTCGGCGCGGTAATCCTGCGCCTCAGGGCCGCAGCCAGCCCTGGTCGAAGTCCGGATGGTCGAAATACGGCAGCGCCAGGGCCTGCAATGAGCGCTCCATCCAGTCCAGCGACCGCGGCGCCCAGTGTGCCTCCTGGAGTGAATCGCTGACCATCGCGGCCAGCGCCGACTGCCGGGCCGCTTCGACGACGCCGATTAGCCTCCGCTTCGCCTCGCATTCGAGCAGCAGCCGCTGTTCGTACCACTCGCCGGACTTGGAGACGGTCCGGTCGCTGAGGAGTGTGCGGGCCGCCGCCTCGTCCTCGGAAATGCGCTCGGACAGAAACTCGACAATGTCCACGAACCGAGGGTACGCGCGGCGCGTCAGAACCGGGTGATCTGGGTCAGGTAGCCGTAGTACTTCGTGCCCGCCGGGCGGAGCGGATCTCCGGCGAAACCGAAATCGTGGTGCCGCTCGTTGTACGACTCGGCAAGATCGAGGAACTGCTCGCTGACGTCGTCTCCCGAACCGCGGCAGGCCTCGTGGCTGATGCACAGGGCCATCGCACCGGCCACCGCGGGGCTGGCGAAGCTGGTGCCGTGGTTCACGCCGTAGCCGCCGGGGGCCGTGGACAGGATGCAGACGCCCGGCGCCGCGACGGTGTGACGCTGGTCTTTGATGTTGACCGCGTAGTTTGAGAAGAATGCCGGATGGTCGTCCCGCTGGCCGATGGCGCTCCAGTCGTCCCGGCCGCAGGTGCTGGGGGCGAGCCCCTTCGGGTACCCGTCGAAGTCTGCCATGGCGGTGGCCGTCACCACCTCGTGGTAGGCCGCGGGGATCGTTCCGGCGACGTCCGACGCGGCGTTTCCGGCTGCCACCGTGTACGCCACCCCGGCCCGGACCGAGCGGCAGATCGCGTAGTGGATCGGGTCCGTTCCCTTGCCGCAGTTGGGCGTGTTGGAGCCCGGTCCGGCGATGCTGATGTTGGCGACCTCGATGTCGTTTTTCCTGTTCTTGTCCCGGTGGGTCGAGGTCACCCAGTCAATGGCGCAGATCAGGCTCTCCTCGGTAATGGCACCCAGGTCGGACACCACCCGGACCGACCAGAGCGGGGTTCCCGGCGCGGTGCCGATAATGCCGGAGCCGTTGTTGAGGGCCCCGATGACCCCCGCCACCGCCGTCCCGTGACCCATGATGTCAACGGGCGTCACCTTGACCGGTTCCCCGGAGGTGCAGTCCACCCCGCCCCGGACATTGAGGTCCGGGTGGGTGCCGTCGATGCCGCTGTCGATGACCGCAACATTGACGCCGGAAGCTCCGTCGTCCTTGCTGGCCCGCTTGTTCGCCCCGTCCCTGGCCCCGTCCCTGGCGTCCTCGAGGTCGCCGCCGATCCGCAGCCACCAGAAGGGTGCCACCTCGGTGTTGGGTGCCTCGGGTTCCTGGGGCTTGTCGAAGTGCCGGCCGAGGGTGACAAAATCGACGCTCGGATCGGCGGCAAGGCTGCTGGCCTGAGACGCCGTCATGGTGCCGGCGTAACCGCTCACCGCGTTCCGGTAGACCTTGGACGCGCTGAAGCCGAACTTTCCCTTGTGCGCGGCGGCGACGGCCCCCGGGTCGCCGGCGCCGTCCTTGAGCACCACGATGTAGCTTTGTTCCGCGCCGGCGGCGGCAGGCCAGCCGGCCGCGCCGGCCGGTGCGGCGGCGGCAGTCCCGCCGCCCGCGGCGAGTACGACGGCGGCCAGCCCGGCCAGGAGGCGCCGCGGCCGCATGTTGTCCGGCGGGGGAGAGGCGGCGCCGGGCCGGGGCCGGCGCCAGCCTGAGGCCACGAATGTTTTCTGCACTTGCGGGAAAAGTTTGCGGACAGTGGTGAACATCGTGGCCTCCATGAAGCGTTGTCGCTTTTCGAGTGCCCCCCGTCCATATGGTAGGCCCGCGGCGCGGAAAAATCAGGGGGCAATCGGAGTCCGCGGCCCGCGCGCGGCCCGGGCGGCGGCTACGCCAGCGGAACGTCCAGGTAGCCGCCGGCCGGATCCCAGCTGCTCTCGGTGCCCAAGTCCCGGCACAGCCGCTGCATCCGGTCCGCGATCCCCGGGGCACTGCGGCCCGCCAGCCGGGCCTGAAAGTCTGCGATGACCGTGGGGAGCAGCCGCAGCCGCCGCGGCGTCCCGCCGTCGGTCTCCAGCAGGAAGATGAAGGAACGGTCGTTGCGCTCCTCGGGGTCCACGGCGTAGTCATCGACGAAGTCCCCGGCGCCGTAGATGACCGGCCGGCCCCGGTACACCTCCACGCCGCGGACAATGTGCGGCGAATGCCCAAATACGACGTCGGCGCCGGCGTCGATCAGCCGCCGTCCCAGCGCCCGGTGACCGGCCGGGGCATCGGAGCCCCAGTTGCCGCCCCAGTGCGCCGACACGATCAGCAGCTGCACCCGTGCCCTGGTGCGCCGGACCAGGTCCAGCAGTTCCGCGACGCGCGCCCCGCCCGCTTCCGCCGGGACGTAGTGAACGCCGGGGGAGCCGGGCCGGGCCTCCCAGTCCGGCTGGTTGTCCGTGAACGCCACGAACCCGACGGCGGTGGGCCCCACCCGGCGCACGGCCGGCCGCCGGGCCGTGTCGAGGTCCACGCCCGCGCCGGCGTGCAGGATCCCGTGCCGGTCCAGCGCCGGCAGCATTTCCCGCAGCGCGTCCGCGCCGTAGTCGAGCACGTGGTTGTTGGCCAAGGACACCACGTCGATCTGCGCGGCGGCGAGGCTGCGCACATTCTTTGTGTCGGTGCGGAACGTGAAGACCTTGCCCGGTTCGGGCGCCCCGCCGTCGGCCAGCACGCACTCCAGGTTCGCGATCCTCAGGTCCGCCCGCCGCAGGACCGGCAGGGTGTCGCCCCAGGGATAGGCCGGGCCGGCGGTCTTCAGGCACTCGTTGACCAGCCGGCCGAGCATGACGTCGCCCAGGAACGCGATCTGCATGGCACCAGCATGGACCGCGCAACCCCGCCAGGGAAAGGACTGCAAACGAAAGGACAGCAAACGAAAGGACAGCAAAGGACGACGGCGGAACATCCCGCCGTCGTCCCGTCCCCTATCCCCTACCCGGCCAGCTGGCCGCCCAGGTTCCGGTACTTCTCGAACCGGCGCGGAAGGAGGTGCTCGATGCCGGCGGCCGCAACGAGGGACAGCTCGTATTCGATGGCTGCTCCCATCCGCTGGCAGAACGCCCTGGCCTCCAGGGCCGCGTCGTGGCGTTCGTCAACGATGTGGTCGATCAGCCCGTTGGCGTGCAGGGCCGCCACGTTGACGCCCTGGGCGGCCGACATGGCGGGCGCGAACTCGGTACTGCGGTGCACGATGGCGCTCGCGCCCTCCGGCGGCAGCGGGGACAGCCACGCGTGCTGGGCGGCGACGGTCCGGTCGGCCGGAAGCAGCGCCAGGGCGCCGCCGCCGGCACCCTGCCCCAGCAGCACCGAGACAGAAGGTGACTGCAGGCCGATCAGGTCATGCAGGGACCGCGCAATCTCGCCCGCCAGCCCGCCCTCCTCGGCCTCCTTGGACAGCGCGGCGCCGCCGGTATCGATCACCGTCAGCAGCGGCAGGCCCAGCTCTTCGGCCAGCCGCATGCCGCGCCGGGCCTCGCGCAGGGAGGCCGGGCCCATGGCGGTCTGCTGCGAGGGCCTCGGCCGCGTGTGGCCCAGCACGACGCAGGATTTTCCGCCGAACCGGGCCAGTGCCAGCAGCAGCCCGGGGTCCTTCTCGCCCTGGCCCGTGCCGTTGAGGGGCAGCACATCGTGCGCACCGTGGGCCAGCAGCTGGCGGAGGTCGGGCCTCCGGGGATTCCGGGAGATCTCGATCGAGGCCCACGCCGCCGCATCGGAGGGAGCCACCGCCAGGGTCGGCGGCGGATCAACCGGGTCCGGTGCGCCCGGGATGAGGATGTTCAACGCCCGGTGGACGATATCGGGCAGCTGCGCCGGGGCGACCACCGCATCCACGAGCCCCTTGTCGAACAGGTTCTCCGCCACCTGGACGTTCTCCGGGAAGGGCTTGCCATACAGCGCCTCATAGACGCGCGGGCCAAGGAACCCCAGGAGCGCGCCCGGTTCGGCGACGGTGATGTGGCCGAGGGAACCCCAGGACGCCATCACGCCGCCCGTGGTGGGGTGGCGCAGATAGACCAGGTAGGGGAGTCCGGCCTGCCGGTGTGCCCGGACGGCAGCGGTAATTTTGACCATCGACAGGAACGCCAGCGTGCCCTCCTGCATCCGGGTGCCGCCCGACGCCGGCCCCGCCAGCAGTGGCAGGCCCTCCGCGGTGGCCCGTTCGACCGCCTCGACGATCCGTTGCGCCGCGGCGGCCCCGATCGAACCCGCGAGGAAGCGGAATTCGCTGACGATCACGGCGACCCGGCGCCCGCGGATCAGCCCTTCCCCGGTCAGGACGGATTCGTCCACACCGGATTTCTCCCGGGCGGCTGCCAGTTCGGCCTGGTAGGCGCGGTCCGGGTGCGGGTCCGTGACCGGCCGGTCCCAGCTCCGGTAGGAGCCCGCGTCCAGCACGGTGCTGAGGAGTTCGCCGGCACCGAGATGCCTGGTCTTCTGCTCGGCCAGCATCTCAGTGCCCGCCCTGGCGCGGGGCGCCCGCGGGTGTGCCGGTGGCGTCCTCGAGCCAGCGCCGGATCTGGTCTCCGTCCTGGTCCAGCAACGGCGGCGCGCTGTGCGAGGTCAGGGTGGTCTCCTGCGCGTCGCCCTGGTCGAAGAACCGCAGCGGAGGCCCGGGCAGGCTGATCTTGCCCAGGACCTTGTGCTCGACGTCGACCACGAGGCCCTGCGAGTGCACCTGCTCCCACTGATACACCTCGTCCAGGGTCCGGACCTTGCCGGCCGGGATGCCCGCCTCGTTGAGTTTGGCGAGCAGCGGCTCGGCTTCATACCCGGCGAAGGCGTCCTCCACCGCCTCGATGACCTTCTCGCGGTTCCGCACGCGGTCCGCGTTGGTGGCGAACTCGGGCCGCGTGGTGTCGATGCCGAACGTGCTGGCGAAGGCGGTCCACAGCTTCTCGCTGCCGACGCTGATCTGGACCCTTCCCTGCCGGCAATGGAACAGCCCGTAGGGGGCGATGGAGGGGTGGTGGTTGCCCTGGGCCCGCGGCACCTCGCCGGCCACGGTCTGCCGGGTGCCCTGGAATGCGTGCACCCCGATCAGTGCCGAGAGCAGGGAGGTCCGGACGATCTGCCCCTTGCCGGTCCTTTCGCGCTGCAGCAGTGCGGCGAGGGTGCCGAAGGCCCCGTACATCCCGGAGAGCAGGTCCGCGATCGGCACCCCCACCCGCTGCGGGTCGTCCGGTCCGGAACCGGTCAGGGACATCAGCCCGGCCTCGCCCTGCAGGATCTGGTCGTAGCCGCTGCGCGAGGCTTCCGGACCGTCGTGCCCGAATCCGGTAATGGACAGGATCACGAGCCGCGGGTTCAACGCATGCATGTCCGCCGTCGAGAATCCGAGCCGGTCCAGCACCCCGGGGCGGAAGTTCTCCACCACGACGTCGGCCCGCTCGAGCAGCTCCCGCAGGATCTGCCGCCCGTCGTCGCTCTTCAGATCCAGGGCGATCGATTCCTTGTTGCGGTTGCAGGACAGGAAGTACGTGGCCTGCGGATCGTCCTCGGGGCCCACGAACGGCGGGCCCCAGCCGCGGGTGTCGTCCCCGGTTCCGGGGTTCTCGATCTTGATCACGCGGGCGCCGAGGTCCGCCAGCATCATGCCGGCGTGCGGGCCGGCGAGGGCGCGGCTGAGGTCCACCACGAGGTAGCCGGACAGCGGGCCCTCGTTGACGTGGCCGGATTCCTTGCTCATAAACGATCCTTTGTTCTTTACGACTTTCAACGGGTGCGGTGCGGGCGCCGTTGACGGCTGGGGCGGGAGGGCTACATCCAGCCGGGAACGACCATCACCAGCCACGCGATGGCCGGCCCGGCGACGACGACGATGCCGCTGTAGCCGAGGATCTGCTTGTAGAACTTGTCCTTGTCCACGTCCTCCGGCGCGTTGGCCAGGACCAGGGCGCCGTTGGTGGAGAACGGCGAGACGTCCACGATGGTGGAGGAAACGGCGAGGGCGGCGATGACGCCGATGGCGCCAATTTCACCGCTTGCCAGGAACGGGACTGCGAGCGGGATCAGGGCGGCGAGGATGGCCGTGGAGGACGCGAAGGCGGAGACGACGCCGCCGATGTAGCAGATCAGCAGGGCCGCAAGCAGGGGCATGCCGAGCTGGGCCACGCCGTCGGAAACGAACTTGATGGTGCCGGCCTCTTCGAGGACGCCGACGAAGGTCAGCATGCCGCAGATGAGCAGGACCGTGGACCAGCTGATCTTGTTCACCGCACCCTTCTGGGCCTCGGGGGAGACCAGGGCGAGGATGATGGCGATGGTGATGGAGACGAAGCCGACGTCGACCTTGAAACCGAGCGAGATGACGGCCAGCGCGATCAGGCCGAGGACGGTGACCAGTTGCGGCATGGTCGCCCGGGCGCCGCCGGAAGCAGCGGCGGTGCTGTCGGTGGAGGAGTCCACGCTGCTGCCCTTGGCGGACACACTGGCGGGGGAGATGTCGGAACCGGAGCCCTGCAGGGTGACACCCGCCGCGCGGGCGCCGACGCTGACCTTCATGCGGTTCTCGGCTGCCTGTTCGATGAGCTGGCCGGTCTTGGAGGAGAGCAGTTTGTTGCCGCCGAGGACGATGAACAGCACCAGCGCGATGACGAGGTTGAAGAAGAAGCTGGCCAGGAAGATGGCCATCGGGCTCGCTGCGAGTTCCGTCTTGGCGATGATGCCGTTGACGGTAACGCCGTAGACGGCGATCGGGGAGAAGCCGCCTGCCTGGGCGCCATGGATGACCATCATGCCCATCATGAGCGGGTTGATCTTGTGCTTCGCGGCGAAGCTCAGGGCAATCGGCGCGATGATGGCGACGGCGGCCGGGGAGAGGGCGCCGACGGCGGTGATCAGCGCGGTGATGGCGAACATGACCCACGGAATGAGGGCGACCTTGCTGCCGACCATCCGCACGGCGCCCCGGACCAGAAGGTCAATGGTGCCGTTGTTCTGCGCAATGGCAAAGAGGTAGGTCACACCAACGATCGTCAGGAACAGCCCGCCGGGGAAGCTGGACAGGATCTCGGTCGTGGACATGCCGAGAAATACCGAGCCAAGCAGGAATGCGCCAACAAAGGCCAGCGCGCCCATGTTGAGCGGCAGCACCGTGGCCAGCAGGAACATCACCGCCAGGATGATGATGGAAAGCACGGGAGCGGACATCTTTGTTCCTCCGGGTTGATGTGATGGTGATGTGATGTGGCTTACAGGACTACTGGCCTAGCCTCTTAGACTGTAGGTGAGTTTGTCAATACGCCTCCGAGGTAAGATGGGCGTGGCACCAGGTCGGGAGGATGTTGAACATGGCGAAGAAGTCGCAGGTCCCAGAGATTTCCCGCGTGTCCAGGCCGCGGCTCTACGAACAGCTCGTGGCGCAGCTCCTGGATTTCATCGAGTCCGCCGAACTGGGCCCGGGCGACCTCCTGCCGGCCGAACGGGACCTGGCCGAGCGGCTGGGCGTCTCCCGGGCCACCCTGGCCCAGGCGCTCGTGGCGCTGGAGGTGCTGGGGGTCATCGACGTACAGCACGGCACCGGCGCCGTGCTGGTCTACCGTCCGAACGTGCCCGCGGTCATCAAGGGGCTGAGGGAGCACCGCAGCAGGCTTCCGGAGATCGTCGAAGCCCGCAGCACGCTGGAGGTCAAGCTCGCCGAGCTGGCGGCCCTCCGGCGGACGGAGCAGGACATGCAGGCGATTGACGCGGCGATTGCCGCGATGGCCGAGGAAGTTGCTGCCGGCTCCAGGGGCGCGCGGGGTGATGAACTCTTCCACCAGGCCGTCACGGCCGCGGCCCACTCTGCCGTGCTGGGCCAGCTGATGGCATTCATCGCGGAAATGATCCTGGAAACGCGGCTCGAATCATTGGGGCAGCCGGGGCGCCCCGAACAGTCCATCGCCTCGCACCGGAAGATTGCGGATGCCATCCGGGCACAGGATGCCGCGGGCGCCGCCGCAGCGATGAAGGCCCACATCGTCCTGGTGTCCGACGTCGAACTGCTCAAGTAGCCGGCGCCGGTGCGCCCGGCTCAGCCGTTGTAGCCCTCCACCTGCGTGACCGGCCGCGCCTGTGCATCATCCGGGTTCTCGCCGTATTGCCTCTTTGCCCGCCGTTGCCGCAGCAGATCCCAGCACTGGTCCAGGTCTTCCTCGAGCTGCCGGAGCCGGAGCCGGTCGGGGACGTGGTCATGGTCGGCGCTTGCGGATTCGGCCTGTTCACGGAGCTCCCGCTCCTCCTCCACCAGCGAGGTGATTCGCTGGAGGATGTCCCGTTCGTCCATGGTGTCCTACTTCCTGCGGTCCTGAAGCAATCGGTACCGCCAGCGTAATCACGGTCCCTCGCCGTGACCAGAGGCTGGCGGGTGGGCCCCGCCTGCGCGGCGGGGCCCACCTGCTATTGACCGGCCGGGCCTATGCGGACCGGCGCCGCAGCTTCAGCAGCGCGCTGCCGCACAGGAGGGCCAGGGCGGCAAACTGAACCCCGCTATTGACTGCCGACGTGTCGGTACCCGTCCCGGGGGCTTTGAGTTGTCCGGTCAGGCCGGTCGTGGCGAACCCCACGGTCTGGGCGGCGCACTGCGCGCCGGCGGCAGCACCGGGGCCCGACGCGCTGCCGCCGACGACGCCGTCGGAGTGGCCGCCCGACGGCGTGGCCGGATCCTCAGTCCCGGGCTCAGCCGGGGCTTCGGTGGATGCGGTGGAGTCGCCGAGCAGCCCGATCGAGGTCGCTCCGAGTGTCACCGGCGCAGTGACCGGGGCGGTGACCTGGGTGCCGGAGGCGGCGCCCTCTTCACCGGAGGTGGTGTTTCCGCTGTTACTTTCTTCAGTGCCCTCCGACGGTGCCGGGGCAGAGGTTCCGCCGTTACTTTCTCCTACAGTGCCCTCCGACGGCGCCGGGGCGGTGGTTCCGCTTGCGGTTCCGTGGGTGGAGGCGGTGGAGTCGCCGAGCAGTCCGATCGAGGTCGCCCCGAGTGTCACCGGCGCGGTGACCGGGGCGGTGATCTGGGTGCCGGAGGCGAGCCCGTCGCTGCCGGAGGTGGTGTTTCCGCCGGCGGTGTCTCCTTCGGCGTTGTCCGACGGCGACGCGGCGGTGGTTCCGTGGGTGGAGGCGGTGGAGTCGCCGAGCAGTCCGATCGAGGTCGCGCCGAGTGTCACCGGCGCGGTGACCGGGGCGGTGATCTGGGTGCCGGAGGCGGTGCCCGTCGCTGCCGGAGGTGGTGTTTCCGCCGGCGGTGTCTCCTTCGGCGTTGTCCGACGGCGACGCGGCGGTGGTTCCGTGGGTGGAGGCGGTGGAGTCGCCGAGCAGCCCGATCGAGGTCGCGCCGAGTGTCACCGGCGCGGTGACCGGGGCGGTGATCTGGGTGCCGGAGGCGAGCCCGTCGCTGCCGGAGGTGGTGTCCGCCGCGCAGGCGACAGAGGTTCCGAGTGCCAGCAGTCCGCCGGCAAAGACGGTGCCGAGCAGCCCTCGGCGCAAGTTGGTATGCATGATGTTTTCTCCTGAAGCTGTTGGTGTTGCGGGCTGCCAGGGCGGCAACCCGATTGGCCGTGGCCAGCCCGGTTTAGGGCAGGCAGGCACCAACTAGTCGGGAGAGGATCCGGGGTCGAAAGACACCGGCTCGGGAGCGGTGTGGAGCGGGTTGCTGGTCTCGCACATGCCCGGCGGCGGCCGGAGCAAGAAGACCGTGGTCTCAGCCGCGGCACCCGTTCCCGGACCGGACGCAGACTGGCCGCTCCCCGCGCCAGAGCCCGGAATGGCGGGGACTGTATCCGGGACTCCGCCCGTGCGGCGGTCGTCCACCGGTTCCTCTGCCTCGCGTGAGCCGACCTTGGTCTGGCGGACTGGGCAACGCATGATCCGGCGAAGCAGCGGGCGGCGCTACAGGTCTTGGCGGGGCGACGCCGGCGCCGGCATTGACACGAAGGGAACCCGGCTGCGGAGTCGTGGCCTCACCCGGGTCCGCTACGGGGGCCGCGGGTGCGGGCGCCGCGGACGGCAGGGAAGGCGCCGCAGGCAGCGGCACAATGCCGGCGAGCGCGCCGGCGAGCGGATCCACCAGGCCTGCCGAAGCGGGCAAGAGTCCCGGACGCGATGGGGATGACCGCCTGGACCGCCCCCACAGCGGCGCCGTCCACGAGTTCTACGGCTCCGGCGGCCGGGTCCGTCAGCGCGCCCGATGGAACATCCGTTACAGCCGTGATTGGGGCTACCACCCGGTCAACGGCGCCGGGCAACGTGCCTGAAACCGGAGACAACAGCCCAGAGCTGTCGCCTCCGGAACCTGGCGGCGGTGACTGGTGCGCTACCGCCGGTGCCGCAGGGTGCCGCCGCGGACAGCGTCGATTCCAGGCTGCCGGATAGTTCGTCCAGGAGCGGCCCGGTCTCCGCGTTCGCGGTTGGTGCGGAAAGGGCCAGCCACACTGCCGCGGCCGCACTGCCCAGCATCACGGGTCGCAAAAGGCGCGAGGCGCGCCCGGAAAGTCGTTCGTTCTTCACGTGCAACACCCCCCAGGTGCGGCGCAGTAATCGAGACGAGTAGTTCGGCAACTCCGGTCACCGTAGTCACATCGGCAACTGGAAGTCCAGAGCCAATACGGAATTTATCCAATGTAATCAGCTTGCTTATTATTTTCCCAGTTCCTAGGGTTGAAGTCGCAAGGCATCAATCTCTCCGCGTGGGACCTGTTCGGCCGGACGGCTGCTGGACCCTCGCGCTGGCTAGAGGAGGACACATGTCGGAACACACCATTGCAGGCAAAAAAGTCGCGTTTCTGCTGACGGACGGCGTCGAGCAGATTGAACTGACCAGCCCGTGGAACGCCGTCAAGGACGCCGGCGGTGAACCCACCCTCGTGGCGCCCAAGAGCGGCAAGCTGCAGGGCTATGACGGCACCGAAAAGGGCGAGACGTTCGACGTCGACCTGACCGTGGACCAGGCCAACGCCTCCGACTTCCACGCCCTCGTGATTCCGGGCGGCGTCGTCAACGCGGACCACCTCCGGGCCGACAAAGGCGCCCAGGCCTTCGCCCGGGGCTTCTTCGAACAGCACAAGCCGGTGGCCTCGATCTGCCACGGCCCGTGGCTGCTGATCGACGCCGGCGTGGTCAGCGGACGGAACCTGACCTCCTACCACACGCTCCAGACCGACCTCAGGAATGCGGGCGCCAACTGGACGGACGAGGAAGTGGTGGTCGACCAGGGCCTCGTGACGAGCCGAAACCCGGATGACCTGCCGGCCTTCAACAGCAAGCTGCTGGAAGAAATCGCGGAGGGCGAGCACGCCGGCCAGACTGCCTAGCCGGCCTGCACTGCCGGGACCACTCCCGCTGGGGCGGCCCTATGAAGCGTGCGCGATTTCGGGCAGGATATGCCCTGTAAGCCGCGCCGGTGCGGAGGTTACCGCCTCCGCTCGGCCGCCCCAGCCCCCGAGGAGTCCCGGACATGACCACGCTCAACCCCTACCTTGGCTTCCGCGATAACGCGAAGGACGCCATGACCTTCTACCAGTCCGTGTTCGGCGGGGAACTGAACATGAGCACCTTCGCCGAATACCAGGCCAGCGAGGACCCTGCCGAGCAGGACAAGATCATGCATGCCATGCTGACCGGGGAAAAGGGGCTGGTGCTGATGGGTGCCGACACCCCGAACAGCATGGACTACACCCCCGGCAACAATTTCTCGGTGTCCCTCAGCGGCACCGACGAAGCCGAGCTCCGCGGTTACTGGGACAAGCTGTCCGACGGCGGGACCGTGAGCATGCCGCTCGAGAAGGCCCCGTGGGGCGACACCTTCGGGATGTGCAAGGACAAGTTCGGGGTGGACTGGCTCGTCAACATCGGGCCCGCCAGCTAGCGATGGCCCGCCGCCGGGCCCCCTTCTGGGTGGGGTGCCCGGCGGCGTCGCCGGCAGTGGCTAAGTCGGGGCTGGTGTCGGTGGTGAGGCCGCGGTCGTCCGCGGTCTTTTCGTCCTGTTCCTCCGCCGGGCCGGGCACCGCGGCCGGCGTACAGCGGCCGCCGATTCGACGGTTCCGTGCTCACGCTGCTGCCACGCGTCGAGGCCGCAGGGAATCGTCGAAAGGGGCCCCGGATGCTCGGAGTCGACGTTCAGGCTTTGTCAGTATGCTTACTGGACGCTAACCGTTGGCGCTTGACAGAAATGAGATCCCCCATGAGCAGGCCCGTCCGCATCGAAGTCGAGGCCGCGGGACACCTGGGCCATGTCTTCGCCTCGCGGCGGGGGGATCTCGAAGCCGGCACGCTGGGCCCGCCGTCGTCCTTGTCCACGGAATCGGCGCCTCGCACCGCTACCTGAAGCGGCTCCACGGGCTGCTGGCCGGGTCGGTGGACACCTTTTCGATCGACCTGCCGGGCTTCGGCGCCACACCCTCGGCCGCCGCACACGCTCAGCGTGGCGGAGCAGGCCACCTACATCCTCGGCGCCCTCGAACAGCTCGGCGTGCTGGAATTTGTTGTCGTCGGCCACTCGATGGGCACCCAGTTCGCGGTCGAAGCCGCGCGGCAGCAGCCGGTCCGGATTCCGCATGTGGTGCTGATGGGCCCGGTGGTCGACGACCGACCGGCGCACCGTGGCGCAGCAGGCGCTGGCGCTCGGCCGCGACTGCCTGTTCTTCGAGAGCCCGTCCTCCAACGCCCTGGTCTTCACCGACTATCTCCGCTGCGGACCGGGCTGGTACCTCAAGAATCTGCGGGTCATGATGGACTACCGCATCGAGGAGCGGATCGGCGGGGTCAGCGCGCCCGTGCTCGTGCTGCGCGGGTCGAAACGACCCCGTGGCACCCGTGGACTGGTGCCACCGGCTCGCCGCCCGGGCAGCCGCCGCGGGCGGTTCCTCGAAATCGAGGGAACCGGACACGTCGTCCAGCACAACCGGGCCGTCGAAGTCGCCGAATCCATCCTCGCCTTCGCCGGCATCGCGGCTGCCGGAAGTGAAGGCCGAGGAGTACACCGCGTGAGTACGGTGTTCCAGATCGCACGCTGGTGGGCCCAGGACTATGCCTACGCCGTCGGCCGGCAGCTGCGCAGCGCGGTGTCCCGGGTGAGCCCCGACGAGTTCCTCAGCGGCCCCGGCCGGCCCGTCGTCGTGATCCCCGGCATCTTCGAGGACTGGCGCTTCATGCTCCCGCTGATCCGGGAACTGCACGGTGCCGGGCACCCGGTGCACGTCGTGACCGTGCTGCAGCGCAACCGGCTCGCAGTCCCTAAAGCGGCGGCCCTGATTGCCGACTACCTCCGCCAGCAGGACCTGCGCGACACGATGATTCTCGCGCATAGCAAGGGCGGGCTGATCGGCAAATACGTGATGATGTCGCTGGATCCGGAGCGGCGCATCAGCCGGATGGTCGCGGTTGGTTCCCCATTTTCGGGCTCCCGGTACGCGGGCTACATGCTCCTGCCGAGCCTGCGCGCCCTGTCGCCGCGCAATGCGGTCACCGTCCAGCTCTCCCGCGAGCAACGGGTCAACGAACGGATTACCTCCGTCTACGGGCCCTTCGACCCGCACATCCCGGAGGGCAGTGTGCTTCCCGGCGCGCGGAACGTGGCGCTGGACACGGGCGGCCATTTCCGGATCCTCGCCCATGAGACCACCATCAGCACCGTCCTGGCCGAAGCCGCCGCACCCGCCCAGGTGGCGGCGGGCTGACCGCACCCGGCGGCCCGGCCGCCCGGCCGGCCGCCGGCGGCGGCGGGCCGGGGCAGCTAGTCCTCGAAGTGGGTCCGCGCCGGGCCTTGGCCGAGGGCATCGACGATCGCCGCGGCGACGGTGTGGAGCTTGACGTTGCGCGTGCTGGAGGCGGTCTTGAGCAGCTCGAAAGCCTCGCTCTGGCTGCAGCGGTTCTGCGCCATGATGATGCCGACCGCGACGTCGATCGCGGTGCGCGTCTCGAGCGTGGCCTTGAGGTTGTCCGCCGCGTCGCTGAAGTGCGCGAAACGCAGGGCCAGCCGCAGCGCCATAGACGTCTGGCTCACGAAGACGCTGGCCAGCTCCCGGGCCCGCTCGTCGAAGCGGTGGGGCCGGTGCGAGTACAGATTCAGCGCCGCCCGGGTTTCGTCACCGAGCAGGAACGGGACGGCGAGGATCGAGCGCATGCCGTGCTCCCGGATCCTGGCGGCAAACTCCGGCCAGCGTGCGTCGTCGTCCAAGTCGGCAACGTAGGCGGTCTCCTGCTCCCTGGAGGCCGTCATACAGGGGCCGTCGCCGAAGCCGTACTGGATCTCGTCCATGGCCTGCGCGGCCGCGCTGCTGCTGGCGACGGTGGCCGCCTTCCGCTGCCGGAGCAACGTGATCCCGCAAAGGATTTCGTCGCCGGGCTCGGAAAGGCTGCGCGCCGAAACCCTGGCTAATTCGCCGAGGAATTCCTCCACGTCGGCGCTGTGCAACACGAGCTGGTGCAGGTGCTGGTTGATCGATGTTGCGGTTGACTCGCTTACCACTATTCCTTGATGCCGTTTCGCTCGGGTCGAATCGACCCGGCGGCGCGAGGCTCCACGGCACGGAATACGGCGGTAGTAGCGGCAGCGACGCCGGATCGTAGAACAATCCAACGGCCTTCTGCTAAACCGTAACTAAAAAAGATTATATACAGGACTTTGCAGGGGTTTTGTCGGCCTTTCGCACCCCCAAATGACTCCCGGGAACGCGCGACGTAGTCTTGGCGGTACCCCGAGGTATTCGGACGGAGTCTGCATGCCACAGCCCGCATCAGGGGAGACCGCCTCCCCGCCCCTGACGATCGCCGACGCCGCCCGCACCGAGGCGGCCGCGGTGCTCGCCAGGCTGGGTTCATCCC
This sequence comes from uncultured Actinomycetota bacterium, assembly GCA_963698285.1. GTDB lineage: Bacteria > Actinomycetota > Actinomycetes > Actinomycetales > Micrococcaceae > Arthrobacter. Next base: position 38,486 of record CAVOQF010000002.1, read on the forward strand.
CGGACGGCCTGGCCCAGACGGAGGCGGAGGAGCGGCTTGCCTGGGTGGGGCCGAACGCGGTCCGCACCCACGAGGCGAGCGGCTGGTCAGTGCTGGGCCGGCAGTTCCGCAGCCCCATCCTGATCCTGCTGCTCGTCACCGCCGGGCTCTCGCTCTCCCTGGGGGACGCCACCAACTCAATCGTGATCGGCGTGATCCTGCTGGTCAGTGTGGGCCTGGGCTTCAGCAATGAATTCCGCGCGGAACGGGCAGCGGAAGCGCTGCATTCGCGTGTCACGCACACCGCCGTCGTGCTCCGCGACGGGTCCGCCCGGGAGGTGGACGTGACCGCCCTGGTGCCCGGCGACGTCGTGCAGCTGGGTCTCGGCGCCATCATCCCGGCCGACCTCCGCCTGCTGAGAGTCGAGGACCTGCTCTGCGACGAAAGCATCCTGACCGGGGAGTCGCTCCCGGTCGGGAAGGATCCCCTCCCGGTGGCCGGCGGCGCAGCGCTGGGCGACCTCACATCCTGCCTGTTCATGGGAACCGTAATCCAGTCAGGCAGCTGCACCGGGGTGGTCGTGGCGACCGGCGGCCGGGCGGAATTCGGCCGGATCGCGCTCGGCCTGGGAGAGCGGCAGCCGCAGACCGAATTCCAGCTTGGCCTCAAGCGTTTCTCCTTCCTGCTGCTGCAGGTCGCCGTCGGGCTGACCTCGCTGATCTTCATCGCGAACCTGCTCCTGCAGCGCCCGGTGATCGAATCGCTGCTGTTCTCCCTGGCCATCGCGGTGGGCATCACCCCGCAACTGCTGCCCGCCGTGGTCAGCACCAGCCTCGCCACGGGCACCCGGCAGCTGGCCCGGCGCAAGGTGCTGGTGAAGCGGCTGGTCTGCATCGAGGACCTCGGCGACATGGACATCCTCGTCACGGACAAGACCGGGACCCTGACGGAGGGGCGGATCAGCTTCACCGCAGCCCTTCCGGTGGCCGACGGCGTGTCCGCTGACCAGCTGCTCACGCTGGGGCTGCTCGCCACCGAGGCGGACTACGCCGAAGCGCAGCGGTCCGTCATCGGACAGAACCCGCTGGACGCCGCCCTCTGGGAGTCCCCGGAAGCCGCGGCCTTCGACCCCCAGGGCTTCGAACGGCTCGATGTGATCGATTTCGACCACCAGCGCCGGCGGACCAGCGTCCTGGTCCGCGACGCCGGCGGCCCCGCCCGGATCGTCACCAAGGGCTCGCCGGAGGACGTCCTGGCGCTCTGCGGCCCCACGCCGGCGAGGGTGCAGGCCCTGCTGGATGAACAGTTCGACGCCGGTTCCCGGGTGGTGGCGGTGGCAACCCGGTCCGCGGCGGGAATGGCGGAAATGTCGCCGGCCGATGAGAAGGACCTCGTCCTGGCCGGCTTCCTGGTCTTCCTCGACCGGCCCAAGGCCAACGCGCGGGAGTCCCTGGACCGGTTGGAGGCGCTGGGCATCACGGTGAAGATCGCCACGGGGGACAACGCCAAGGTGGCGGAGCGGGTCTGCGACGAACTCGGCGTGCTCTCCGGCGGGACCATCACCGGCGCCGAGGCGGAGGCCATGTCCGATCCGGAGCTGAGCGCCGCCGCCCGCGAGGCCAGCATCTTCGCCCGCGTCTCACCGGAGCAGAAGGCACGGATCATCCGGCTGCTGCGCCAGAGCGGCGGAGCGGTCGGATTCATGGGCGACGGCGTCAACGACGCACTCGCGCTGCACCAGGCCGACATCGGCATCTCCGTGGACAGCGCCACCGACGTCGCCAAGGACGCCGCCGACGTCGTGCTGCTGGACAAGGACCTCGGGGTGCTGGCCGACGGCGTCATGGAGGGCCGGCGGATCTTCGCCAACACGATCAAATACGTGCTGATGGGCACCTCCAGCAATTTCGGCAACATGTTCAGCGCGGCGACGGCGTCCGTGGTGCTCAGCTTCCTGCCGATGCTGCCGGGACAGATCCTGCTCAACAACCTGCTCTACGACACCGGCCAGCTGGCCATCCCCGGCGACCGGGTGGACAGGGAACAGCTGCTGGCGCCGGCCCACTGGAACATCGCGTTCATCCGGCGCTTCATGTTTCTTTTCGGCCCCATCAGCTCGGTCTTCGACTTCGCGACGTTCGCCCTGATGCTGGTGGTCTTCGATGCCGTGCCGGGGGAGTTCCGCGCCGGCTGGTTCATCGAGTCGATCGCGACCCAGACGCTCATCATCTTCGCGATCCGGACCCGCCGGGTGCCGTTCCTGCGCAGCCGCCCCTCCCTCGGAGTGCTCTGCGCCTCGCTGGGTGTGGTGGCCCTGGGCGTCTTCCTTCCGTTGTCCCCGCTGGCCGCCGTGCTGGGCTTTGACCCGTTGCCGGTGCCCTTTTTCCTGGCCCTGCTGGGCATGACCGTGGTGTACCTGGTGCTGGTGGAACTGGCCAAGAAGTGGTTCTTTTCCCGCGCGGCGCAGCAGCCCGCCGCGCCGGTGCTGCCCAGGGTCCGGCGCCGGGTCTCGGACCACCACCTGTCCCGGCGGGCCGCGCGCTTCAGCACCGCGGCCGCCGCCGCCCGGCACGCACTCCGGGCGCCGCTTGCACCCCGGCGGGGCAGGGGCGCCCGGCGGAAACGAAACCGGGTACAAGGGCCCTCACATCCCCGGAACTCCTGACGGATAGTGGGAGAAAGCGGCCGAGCGGCTCCAATGCCCAGCCTGCTCCGATGCCCAGCCTGCGGAGCGCATCGCTGGATGAGCCCGACCGCCGGCGTCCGATTGGAAAGCACAATGAGCATTTTTGAAGACAGGGTTGACGCCGGGCGGCAACTGGGGCGGCGGCTGGCGGACCTTCGCGGCAAGGACATCGTGGTCCTCGGCCTTCCGCGCGGCGGGGTTCCGGTCGCGTTCGAGGTTGCCGCGGCGCTGGATGCCCCCCTGGACGTGATCGTGGTGCGCAAGCTCGGACTGCCGTACCAGCCCGAGCTCGCCATGGGGGCGATCGGCGAGGGGGGTGCCCGGGTGCTGGAGGAGCACGTGCTGGCGCAGGCCAGGGTCAGCGATGACGAACTGCAGGCCGTCGAGGACCGCGAACGGGCCGTGCTTGAGAACCGGGTGGCGCAGTTCCGGAAGGGCCGCACCCGGCAGGACCTGACCGGACGCATCGCGGTGATCGTCGACGACGGCATCGCCACCGGATCGACCGCCCGGGTCGCCTGCCGGATCGCGCGGAAACTAGGGGCCGCCAGGGTGATCCTGGCCGTGCCGGTCGCCCCGGCCGACACCCTCGCGGCCCTGAGCGAACCCGACGAGGTGGTTTGCCTGGCCACGCCCCGGCAGTTCTCCGCCGTCGGCTACCACTACCGCGACTTCTCGCCCACCGAGGACGACGAGGTGATCCAGCTGCTGGACGCCGCCGCCCGGCGCCTGAAGGATTCGCCGCCGCCGGCCGGGAGCTCGGCGGTCTCCGAGGATCCCGTGGAATTCGACGAAGAGGTGGAGATCCCGTCCCGGGGCGTCCGGCTCCAGGGGCAGCTGCACCTGCCCGTGCCGGCTCCCGGGGTGGTGGTGTTCGCCCACGGAAGCGGCAGCAGCCGGCACAGCCCGCGGAACCGCTTCGTGGCCAGCGTGCTCCAGCGCGCCGGCCTCGGCACCCTGCTGCTGGACCTGCTCACCCCGGCGGAGGAACGCAACCGCGCCAACGTGTTCGACATCGAGTTGCTGGCGCGCCGGCTCTCCTCCGCCACCGACTGGCTGGGTACCCGCGAGGACACCGCCTCGAGCGCCATCGGCTACTTCGGCGCGAGCACGGGGGCGGGGGCCGCGCTCTGGTCCGCCTCCGAACCCTCCGCCCGGATCGCCGCCGTCGTATCCCGCGGCGGACGCCCCGACCTGGCCGGCCCCCGGCTGTCCGCCGTCCGGGCACCGACGCTGCTGATTGTGGGCAGTTTCGACTATGAGGTGCTGGAGCTCAACCGCAAGGCCAAGGCCATGATGCGGTGCCCCAACCAGCTGGCCGTCGTCCAGGGCGCCACCCATCTGTTTGAGGAACCCGGTACGCTGGCCGCAGCGGCCATCCTCGCCAGGGACTGGTTCGCCAAGTACTTGCTGACCGTGCCCTCACCGACCCGCCAGGAGTGATCCATGAGCTACACGTACACCGCCGTCGTCCCGCTGGGCTGGGCAGACACCGTCGAGAAGACCCGCGCTGCGCTGGCCGACCAGGGGTTCGGGATCCTCTCCGAGATCAACGTCCGCGACACTTTTGCGGCCAAGCTCGGCGAGGATGCCGCAGAGGCCCTGGGCGACTATGTGATTCTGGGTGCCTGCAACCCGCAGTTGGCGAGCCGGGCCCTGGCGGCCGAGCCGGAAATGGGTGCCCTGCTGCCCTGCAACGTGGTGGTCCGTCGCGGACCCGGTGCGGCCGAAACGACGGTGCACGCGATCGACCCGCAGACCATGGTGCAGCTCAGCGACAGTCCCGCGGTCCGTGAGGTGGCGGACGACGCCGGCACCCGGCTCCGCGCGGCGATGGCCCGGTTGGCGGGCGCTTAGGCGCCGGCGCCCCCTCGGCTTTTACGCACGGCCGCGACCGTTCTGACGTCCGCCGCGGCCGGGTACGGGCTACTCGCTGTGGCCTTGGTCGCGGCTCATCTGGTCCTCCGCCGGAGGCGTTTCCCCCGGCGGCACGCCCCCGCCCGGTTCGAGCCCGGTGATCTTGCCGTCGAGCGGATCCGGGTTCGCCGAGGCGCCGGGGTCCTCGGACCGGTCGGTGCGCGTTCCCGCATGCTCCGGGCTCTGCGGACGCGCGGAGCCGCCATCCGGGTTTGGCGGGTCGGGGTTGGCCGGGTCGTTTTCAGGATGGTACGTGCTCATGGTTATGCCTTCCCTGGTTTCGGTAACTCCGGACGCTTAGTAAGGATGCTGATCATCCTAGCCGTCAGGACACGAATCCGGCCATGTACTCGAGGACCCTGGGCCCGCGCTCTTTTCGGGGACGGAGGAGGGCCTAGGCGCCGTGCGCCTTGTGGCCGCCGCGGCGGGCGCGGTAGGCGTAGACCAGTAGCGCGATCCCGGCCAGGATCATGCCGGCCGGGACGGCGAAGTCCACGGCGATGAGCAGTGCCGTGGCCTGCAGCGCGAAGATCAGGCCGAGCAGGCCGAGGACGCCGGCCGGAATCAGCGGCCACTTCATCCGGCCCGTGTGGTCGGGAAGCCGGACCCGGACAAGGGAAAGCAGGCCGAAGGTCGCGGCCAGGCCCAGGAACAGGACGGCGGCCACGGCGGTGCCCTGCAGCGCCGGCGGGAGGGCCACCACGACGGCCAGCGTGAACATCACCCCGCACGGGATCAGGGCCCACCAGTTGGCCCGTTCGCGCAGGTAGACCGCGGCGAATCCGGCTGCCATGAACAGGAAGAGGTATGCCCCGCCTCCGTCGGCGCCCGAGAGCTGCGTGGCGGTGAGGACCGCGGCCAGGCCCAGGAAAACCGACGCGGGGATGGCGGCCCACCAGTTTTCCCGGCTGCGGACGAACAGGGACACGAACACCAGCCCCACCGCGGCGAAAATCAGCGGCGGCAGGAGGGCGGCGCTCCTGAGGATGCCGAGCAGGTCCAGCAGCAACAGCAAGCCGACCGTCATCAGGGCAATGCCGGCGAAAATGCTGGTCTTTGCCGATTTCACGACCGGCCTCCCTCAGCTTCCCTGCCGGCGCCCGCTGCGGGGACGCCGACGCTCCACGCGGGCCCGGATGCCCAGGAGCATCCGGCGCTCCATCAGGAACTGCAGCGGTTCGAGCATTACGCGCAGCGGGATGCCCAGCGCCAGCGGCGCGTAGTCATAGCGGGTCCGGGACAGCAGCCGGGTGCTGCGGGCGCCGAGCGGCTGCAGCACGAAGGTCCAGCCGATTTCCAGCCGCGGACCGGCCACCCGCCGTCCGTCCCCGGTGACCTGCCCGGTGCGCGGATCCATGGTGCCTCCCAGGGCCAGCACCGCGTTGGGCTCGAGCCGCCGGACCGGAATCCCGCCGCTGGGGGACAGCGGAATCATGTCGCCGACAGCGAGCCGCTGGAATTCCGGGATGATCCGGTCAGCGCTGTGCATGCCGAGGCCGGCCGCATTCTCCAGGGCATCGTAGCTGTACATGCCGCCGCGTCCGGCCCCGAGCTGGACGAGCCACGGCCACACCACGGCCGGCGGGGCGGCGATGCTGACGGCCCGGGTGCTCTGCAACCGCGGCGTGGGTACCAGTTCATCGCCCGGCAACGGCCCGGCGGCCTCCTGCGTGGTCGCTCCCCAGTGCAGCAGCCGCGGCCGGGCTGCGAGGACGTAGCCGGCGGCCCCCGCGGCGGCGCCCAGCGCCGCAAGCGGGCCTTTCCAGCCGCCCGCACGCGGCAGCCGGGGCGCTGACCGCACCTTCCCGCCTGCGTTCATGCGCCCGGCTGGCCGTCGCCGGCGTCCTGGCCGACCACCAGCACCGGGCAATGGGCGTGGGCTGCGCAGGCGCCGCTGACCGACCCCATGACCTGCGCGAGGAAGCCGCCCCGGCCGCGCCGACCGACCACCAGAAGTTGCGCATTCTTGCTTTCGTCGACCAGTACCTTGGCCGGCGGGCCGAACTTCACCTGCCGGGTCAGTCCCTCCGGGCGGGAGTCCCCGAAGGCGCGTTCAAGCGACTGCTCCACGAGGCGCTTCGCCGTCTCCTCAAGCTCGCCGGCCGAGGCGGTGCGCTCCTCGGGCAGGTGGGAGGCGAGGAAGAAATCCGAGGTGCCCAGACAGGTGACGACCTCCAGCGGGGCGTTCAGGCTGGCGGCCAGGCGCCCGGCGAGCCGGAGCGCCGTCGTTGAAAACTCGGAGCCGTCCACGCCCACGACTATCCGCTGATCTGCGCTCATGGCACCCACACTTCCGGGTCGCCCCGGCAGTGCCTAGGGCCAAAGGTCACCGCAGGCCGTGGCCGTCCGGGACCGCCCGGGGGTGCGCCGCGGCTGCCGTCCGTTCTAGGGTGGAGGCACGGCAGCGCCCCCACCACCGAGGAGACCCTGATGAGAATTGCAGTGACCGGCGGAAGCGGAAAACTCGGCAGGAACGTGGTCCGCAGGCTCACCGACGACGGCCACCAGGTCACCAACCTGGACCAGGCCGGCGAGCGGGAGCACGGGTTCACCCGGGTGGACCTGCGCGACTACGGGCAGGTGCTGGACGTCATCCTGGGCCTGGACGACCGGCACAACGGCTTCGACGCGATCGTGCACCTGGCAGCCATCCCGGCCCCGGGCCTCGCCCCGGACGCCGCGACGTTCGAGAACAACATGCAGGCCACCTACAACGTCTTCCAGGCCGCCCGCCGGGCCGGCATCAAGAAAATTGTCTACGCCTCCAGTGAGACCGTGCTGGGTTTGCCGTTCGACGTCGACCCTCCCTACCTGCCGGTGGACGAGGAATACCCGGCCCGGCCGGAAAGCACCTACTCGCTGGTCAAGCACCTCGAAGAGCAGATGGCAATCCAGCTCACCCGCTGGGACCCCGCCCTGAGCATCACCGGCCTGCGGTTCTCCAACGTGATGGACCCGGAGGACTACGAGGAGTTCCCGTCCTTCGACGCCGACGCCCGGCTGCGCAAATGGAATCTCTGGGGCTACATTGACGGCCGCGACGGCGCGCAGGCCGTGGCGCGGGCACTGGAGCACGGCCGGCCCGGCTTCGAGGCCTTCATCGTCGCCAACGCGGACACCGTGATGAGTCGCTCCAGCAGCGAACTGGCCGCCGAGGTGTTCCCCGAACGTCGAGGTGGTCAAAGAGCTCGGCGAACACGAGACGCTGCTCTCGATCGACAAGGCCAAACGGCTCCTGGGCTACGCGCCGGAGCACAGCTGGCGCAACTACCACTCGCTGCGCACCACGCCCACCGAAGACTGAACCTCCAGGCGACGCGGGGTCAGTCAGCCCGCCGCACCGCCCCGGATGGGCGCTAGGTGACCCCGCGTCGTGGACCAGATGTCGCCGATTTCCTCGGTGGACTGCTCCACAATCCGCCGCATGGCCGCGTGGGCCGCGTGCATCTCGCCGCGCTGGATGGCGCTGGCTACGTCCACATGCAGCTGGAGCGCCTCGTGCTGCGGCAGGTGCGGCATCAGGCCATGTTCGGTCCGGCCGGTGAGGACCTCTGCGACGAGGTTGTGCAGCTGCGAAAACATCGGGTTGCCGGACGCCCGCAGCACTGCGGCATGGAACTCGATGTCCAGCCGCAGGAACTCGTCCTGGTCGCCGCGCTGCCCCGCCGCCCAAAGCCGGGCGGCCTGCGAGACAAGCTCGCTGCCGGCGTCCCAGGAGGCCCGTTCCGCCGCCAGCCGCGCCGCTTGCGGTTCGATCGCGCCGCGGAGTTCGTTCAGGGCGCGCAGCTGGTCCACCCGCCGGGACGAAGCCAGCCGCCAGCGGATCACCTGCGGGTCGTAGAGGTTCCAGGACTCCTCCGGCTGCACCACGGTGCCCAGCCGGCGCCGCGATTCCAGCATGCCCATCGAGGAGAGCACCCGGGTCGCTTCCCGCACCACCGAACGCGAGACACCGTGCTGCGCCTCCAGCTCGTCCAGGCGGAGGATCGAGTGCGGCGCCAGGCTCCCCTCGGCGATGGCGAGGCCCAGCGTCTGGACCAGCACGGAGTGCAGGTCAGCTGAAGACTCCGCCTTTGGGGTTTGCATGAATAAATCATACGGCTTGACGCAAGGGGTTGTTTAAGTCTGCTTTATTTCTCTAAGATCGCTCCAGAGCAGATGTAAAGATGCATCCGCGGGTGGCTGGAGCCATATCCGGCCCTGAGGACAAGGGAGTCGTAATGAAGCGGCGTTCAATTGTGAAGTACGCGGCCGTAGCCGCCGCGCTGTCGCTCGGCCTGACCGCCTGCGGCGGCGGGAGCGGCAGCGGCGATGCCAAGGCCGCCGGCACGGTCCGGGTCACGCTGGCCAACCACGTGTGGACCGAAGGCATCAAGGCAGCCATTCCGGAATTCGAAAAGGCCAGCGGCCTCAAGGTCGAGCTCACCCAGCTCGGCGAGGACCAGTTGTCGGACCAGTACAACGTCAAGCTCAACGCCGGCAGCGACGAGATCGACGTCATGATGTACCGCCCGCTCCAGGAAGGCAAGGCGTTCGCCAAGAACGGCTACCTCGCCGACCTCACGTCCAAGGTCTCCGGGGACGCGAACTGGGACTGGAAGGACTACCAGGAAGGCCCCGTCAAGGCCACCACCGTTGACGGCAAGGTCGTCGGCGTCCCGATCATCACCGAACGCGAAGTGCTCTACTACCGCAAGGACCTGCTGCAGGCCGCCGGCATCCAGGTCCCCAAGACCATGGAAGAGCTTGAGGCCGCGGCCAAGAAGATCGCGGGGTCCACGCCGGACACCGCCGGCTTCGTGGCCCGCACCGGCAAGTCCGCCGCCGTGACCCAGTTCTCCAGCTTCCTCTACAGCTTCGGCGGCGACTTCACCGATGCCAGCGGCAAGTCCGCGGTCAACTCCGACGCCGCCAAGAAGGCCTACGCATACTACGGCGGCCTGATCAAGAACTACGGCCCGAAGAACGTCAGCACCGACATGAGCTGGCCCGAGGCGATGGCAATCTTCACCCAGGGCAAGGCCGCTTTCTACACCGAGGCCGACTCGCTCTACAAGAACGCCACCGACCCGGCCAAGTCCAAGGTCGCGGACAAGGTCGGGTTTGCCGCCCTGCCTGCCGGTCCTGCCGGTTCCAAGCCGTACAACATCCCGTCGTGGGGCCTGGCCGTGAACCAGGCTTCGGGCAACCAGGACAACGCCTGGAAGTTCATCCAGTGGGCCACCAGCAAGGAGCGCACCCTGGAAGCGCAGAAGGCCGGCGTCCCCGGTCCGCGTGCCTCGGTCTGGGCTGACCCGGCCGGAACCTCCACCTACCCGAAGGACCTGGCCGAGGCCATTGCCACCAGCGCCAAGAACGGCGTGGGCCACGACCGGCCCGAAGTTGTCACCGTCGGCAAGGCCCGCGAGATCGTCGGCGCCCCGATCGTTGCGACCATCACCGGGGCCGACGCCTCGGCCGCGGCGGACGCGGCCAACGAGGCCTTCCAGAAGTTCCTGGACAGCGAAAAGAAGTAGCACCGGCGCCTTGCGCTGAACGCACCGCGCTCAACGCAAGACGCTGAACTCAACCACTGCCCGGCGGGACGGCTGCCCAGCCGCCGTCCCGCCGCGGCCGCGCTTGTACCTTCACCCCCAACTCTTTAGGTGAACCATGTCTGTACTGAACACCTCCCGCGGCGACACCGCCCGCGACGCCGCCCCGGGCTCCGGCCGTTCCGCGGCCCGCATGCCCGGCCCCCGGAAGAACTTCTCCGCCTGGGCCAACCGGCACCGCAAGTGGCTCTTCGCCGCGCCGGCGATGATCTTCGTGGGCGTCCTGATCATCTTCCCGCTGGCCTGGACGCTGTACCTGAGCCTGACCGACTCGCAGGGCTCGGTCCGCGCAGCCTCCGAGTTCATCGGCTTCGAAAACTACGTGACCGTGCTCTCCGACGTCGAACGGTTCTGGCCCGCCGTCGGCCGCACGCTGTCTTTCACCGGCGTCGCGCTGGTCTGCGAAGTTGTTCTGGGCATGGGCATCGCCCTGCTGCTGTGGCGTCCCTTCCGCGGCGAAAAATGGGTGCGGGTCGCCATCCTGCTGCCGCTCGTCGCCACCCCCGTGGCCGTCGGCATGATGTGGCGGCTGATCTTCGACCCCAACATCGGCTTCGTCAACCAACTCCTCGGCATGGTCGGCATCCCCCCGCAGCCGTGGCTCTCGGGCCAGGACACCGCCCTGGGCACCACGATGTTCATGGACATCTGGCAGTGGACCCCCATGGTCGTGCTGATCCTGCTCGCCGGCCTGACCTCGCTCTCCGAAGAACCGGACGAGGCCGCCCGGATGGACGGCGCCAACGCCTTCCAGCGCTTCTTCTTCATCACCCTGCCGCTCATGATGCCCACCGTGATCGTCGCGATCCTGCTCCGCGGCATCGACGCCCTGAAGACCTTCGACATCCTCTACGCCACCAAGGGCAAAGGCGGCGGCTCCTTCCACGAGGTCGAGACCCTCAACGTCTACGCCTACGGCCTGAGCTTCGACTACAACCAGTACGGGCTCTCCTCCGCGGTGCTGATCCTGTTCTTCATGATCATCATCGGCACCATGTGGCTGCTGACCATGCGCAAGAAAGCGGTAAGCAAATGACCGTACTGAACAAAAACACCGACTTCCCGGCCGCCGCCGGACAGGCGCCGGCCCGGCGCCGTCGCAAGCCTCTGGCCACCCGCGCCTACAAGGTGTTCCGGGTCGCCGCACTGGTCGCCGTGGTGCTGTTCCTGATCGCCCCACTCTTCTGGATGCTGCTGGCTTCCTTCAAGACCAACGTGGACATCTACGACACGGGAAAGTCGTTCCTCTTCACCCCCACCGGCGAGAACTACGCCAACGTGCTGCAGCGGAACAACTACTTCGTCTTCATCTTCAACAGCTTCTGGGTGGCGTTTGTCTCCACCGCCCTGTCGCTGGTCCTGGGCGTCCCGGCGGCCTACGCGATGAGCCGCTTCACCATGCACCGCTCGGCCCTCGTGGTGCTGATGGCCCGCGTCATCCCGGGCGTCTCGCTGCTGGTGCCCTGGTACTACGTCTTCTCCAACCTGAAGATGGTGGGCGGCTTCGAGGTGCTGATCCTCAGCCACATGTTCGTCTCGCTGCCGCTGATCGTCTACATCATGATGAGCTACTTCGATTCGCTGCCGCTGGAGCTGGAGGAATCGGCCCAGGTGGACGGGCTCACCCCGATCGGCGCCTTCCGCCGCATCACCCTGCCGCTCTCCGTGGCCGGCATGGCCACCGCGGGCATCCTGTCCTTCATCTTCTCGTGGAACAACTTCATGTTCGCCCTGGTGCTCTCCGGCTCCAAGACCAAGACCCTCCCGGTGGCGATCTTCGACTTCGTCTCCTACGCCAGCATTGACTGGGGCGGGCTGATGGCCGCCGCGACCGTGGTGACCGTCCCGATCATGATCATTGCGCTCTTCACGCAGAAGTACATCGTCTCCGGCATGACCGCCGGCGCGACCAAGGGCTAGGCCGCAAATGACGCGTATCAGCAGGATTGAAACCTTCCTCGTCGCCCCGCGCTGGCTCTTCGTCCGGATCGAGACCGACAGCGGGATCGTCGGCTGGGGCGAGGCCAGTTGCGAGGGCCGCAGCGAAACGGTCCGCACCGCCGTCGGCCAGCTCTCCGAGCTGCTCATCGGCAACGATGCGTTGCGGATCGAGGACCACTGGCAGGTGATGACCAAGGGTTCCTTCTACCGCGGCGGGCCGATCCTGGCCAGTGCGGTCTCGGGACTGGACCAGGCCCTGTGGGACATCGCGGGCAAGCACTTCAATACCCCCGTGCACCAGCTCCTGGGCGGCCACGTCCGCGACCGGATCCGGATGTACGGCTGGGTGGGCGGGGACGAGCCCAACGAGGTGGCCGACCAGATCAGCGCCCAGCTGGAGGTCGGGCTCACCGCCGTCAAGATGAACGCCAGCGGCCGGATGAGCCCCCTCGCCTCGGTTGCGGAGCTCGACGGCGTCGTCCGCCGCGTCGCCGCCGCCCGCGAGGTCCTCGGGGACCACAGGGACGTCGCGGTGGACTTCCACGGCCGCTTCAGCCTGGCCAACGCCCGGCGGGTGGCGCCGCTGCTGGAACCGTACCGCCCGTTCTTCCTCGAAGAGCCGGTGGTCCCGGAGAACACCCACCTGCTGCGCGAGTTTACGTCGTCAACCACGACGCCGGTCTCCACCGGTGAGCGGCTCTACAGCCGGCAGGAATTCCTGCCGGCGCTGCAGGCAGGCATCGCCGTGGCCCAGCCGGACCTCTCGCACGCCGGCGGCATCACCGAGGTCCGCAAGATCGCCTCGCTCGCCGAAATCTACGAGGTCCAGCTGGCCCCGCACTGCCCACTGGGCCCGCTGGCGCTGGCCGCCTGCCTGCAGGTGGGCTTCGCGACGCCCAACTTCCTGATCCAGGAGCAAAGCATCGGCATCCACTACAACCAGGGCGCCGAAGTCCTGGACTACGTGGTGGACAAGTCCCCGCTGAAGTTCGTGGACGGGCACATCGAACGCCTCACCGGGCCGGGCCTGGGCATCGAAGTCGACGAGGCCGTGGTCCGCGCCGCGGACAAACGCGGCCACGCCTGGCGCGGACCCGTCTGGCGCCACCCCGACGGGGCCTTCGCAGAATGGTGAACGACATGACCTCCTCCCTGACCCCCGGAGACCTGCTGGCCGGCATCCGCGAGACCCGCCTGGTGGCGATCGTGCGCGGCACCGACGGCGGGGCCGCCGCCAACGCCGCCCTCGCGGCCATGGAGGAAGGTTTCCGCTACGTCGAAATCGCCCTGACCACCCCGGGCGCGCTCGCGGCCATCCGCACGGTCCGCGCCGCGGCACCCGCCGGCTGCTTCGTCGGGGCCGGCACCGTCCTCACCGCTGCCGATGTCGAGGACGTGGCCGACGCCGGCGGCCAGTTCATGGTGACGCCCTCGCTGGCCAGCTCCATCGAGGAATCCGCCCGCCTCGGGATCCCGGTCCTCGCCGGGGCGCTGACCCCCAGCGAGGCCTACGAGGCGATGAACCGCGGCGCCACCGCGGTGAAGCTTTTCCCCGCCTCCATCGGGGGTCCCGGCTACCTGAAGGCACTCCGCGACCCGTTCCCGGGCATCCCGTTCATCGCCGTGGGCGGCGTCGGGCTGGGCGAGGCCGCCGGCTACTGGGACGCCGGCGCGATCGCCGTCGGCCTCGGCGGCCCGCTGTTCGGCGACGCCGGCTCGGGCGGGAACCTCGACCCGGTGCGCGAGCGGGCCCGCGCTTTCGTGGGCCTGGCCTCCGGTTATGGCCGCCGGAGCGCCGCGGAGCCCGCGCGGTGACCGTCGACCTGCTCACCCTGGGCGAATCGATGGTCTCGCTGCGGTCAGCCGGGCCGCTGTCCGCCGGCGGCAGCCTGGGCATGCACCTGGCCGGGGCGGAGTCCAACGTCGCCGTCGGCGTCGCCCGGCTGGGCCACAGCGTCGCCTGGGCCGGCGTGCTGGGCGCGGACCCGCACGGCGAATTCATCCTGCGGCAGCTGCGCAGCGAGGGCATCGCGGTGCAGCACCGGGTGGACGCCGCCCGGGCCACCGGGGTGATGTTCCTCGAGCGGCGCACCGCGGACATCAGCCGGGCCTACTATTACCGCGCCGGTTCCGCTGGCTCCACGATCAGCCGCGAAGACGTGGACCGGGCCTTCGCCGCCGGCCCCCGGGTCCTGCACCTGACCGGTATCACCGCGGCCCTCAGCGCCGATGCGCGCCGCGCCGTCGAATACGCGGCCGCACGAGGCGCGGACGAGGGCCTGGTGGTTTCGCTCGACGTCAACTACCGCAGCAAACTGTGGTCCCGCGACGAGGCGCGCGCCGTCCTCACCCCGCTCGCCCGGCACGCCACTGTCCTGGTGGCCTCCGACGACGAACTCGGGCTGGTCTGCGGCGGATCAGACCCCGAGGCTGCCGAACCGGCCCTGGCCGCCGAACTCCTGGCCCGCGGCGTCCGGGAGGTCGTGGTCAAACGCGGCGCCGCCGGAGCCGGGGTCCACACGGCGGACGGCCGCTGGGAAGCCCCCGCCGTCCCGGTAACCAGCATCGACACCGTCGGGGCCGGGGATGCGTTCACCGCCGGCTACCTGTCCGCCCTGCTCGGCGGCGGCGACGTCGCCGCACGCCTCAAGCGCGGCACCCTCGCCGGCGCCTTCGCCGTCAGCACCGCCGGCGACTGCGACGGCCTGCCCAGTGCTGCGGAACTGGCGCTGCTGGGCGCCGCCCCGGACGGCAGCACCCAGCGCTAAGACACCCCTGCACCTTCCCCTGAACCCATTCCGACCGACACCGAAAGCCTGGACCAGCCGTGAAAATAATTGCCGCCGAAGTCATCGTCACCAGCCCCGCCCGCAACTTCGTCACGCTGCGGATCACCACCGACGACGGTGTCACCGGGCTCGGCGACGCCACGCTCAACGGCCGCGAGCTGGCCGTCGCCGCCTACCTGCAGGAGCACGTCGCGCCGCTGCTGATCGGCCGGGACCCGCACCGGATCGAGGACACCTGGCAGTTCCTCTACCGGTCGCGCGTACTGGCGGCGCGGGCCGGTCACGATGGCCGCGATCGCCGCGGTCGACATGGCGCTGTGGGACATCAAGGGCAAGGCTCGCCGGCATGCCGCTGTACCAGCTGCTCGGCGGCGCGTCCCGGAACGGGCTGCTGCGCCTACGGCCACGCCTCCGGCGCCGGACCTGCCGAACGCTGTTCGACTCGGTCCGCGAGCACCTGGAGCTGGGCTACCAGTCGATCCGGATCCAGACCGCGCGTGCCCGGCATCAAGGCCGTCTACGGCGTCGCCGCCCAGGCGCAGGCCTCGGGGCGAGCGCTACGACTACGAGCCGGCCGCGGCGCGGCGCGCTGCCCGCTGGAGGAGGACTGGGACACCCGCGCCTACCTGCGGCACCTGCCCGACCGTCTTCGAGGCCGTCCGGAACGAGTTCGGCCCGGAGCTGCCGCTGCTGCACGACGGCCACCACCGGATGACCCCGATCCAGGCCGCCAAGCTCGGCAAGGCGCTGGAACCGTACGACCTGTTCTGGCTGGAGGACTGCACCCCGGCCGAGAACCAGGAGGCGCTGCGCCTGGTCCGCCAGCACACCACCACGCCGCTGGCCATCGGCGAGGTCTTCAACACCGTGTGGGACTACCAGACCTGATCAGGGAACAGCTGATCGACTACGTCCGGGCCGCGTCACGCACACCGGCGGGATCATCGCCGCTGAAGAAGGTCATGGACTTCGCCGCGCAGTACCAGATCAAGTCCGGCATCCACGGCCCGACCGACATCTCCCCGGTCGGCATGGCCGCGCGCTGCACCTGGGCCTGGCCATCCACAACTTCGGCATCCAGGAGTACATGCAGCACCGGCTGCGACCGAACGAGGTGTTCGAGCAGTCCATGACCTTCGTGGACGGCTACCTGCACCCGGGGGAGACGCCCGGCATCGGCGTCGACTTCGACGAGGAGGCCGCCGCGGCCTACCCGTACCAGCAGGCCTACCTGCCGTTCAACCGGCTCGTGGACGGCACCGTCCACGACTGGTGAGCGGACGCGGCCGGTGAGCGGCTGCTGAACCAAAAAGGTCCCGGGCGGCGATTCGAAGCTCAGCCGCCCGGGACCTGGCTTGTTCAGGCCGGAGCGTGACGGCTCGGGCCTGCGGTGCGGACGCGCTAGTGGACGAGTTCCCGGGTCATCCCGAAGGGGACCTGGTCCGAGAGCGCCGCCGTGTAGTGGCCGGGCTTGTGGCGGGTCAGCAGGATGCCGTGGGTGCCCGTGATCATGGCGAGCCGCTGCAGCCCCAGGACCGCGTCGTTGAGCCGTTCGTCCAGCAGCCGGCGGCTGTCAACCTGGATTTCGATGCACTCGCTCGCTGTTGTCATCGCACTGTCTTTCCTCAAAGGTGGGTGCCGTGGAGGCCGACGGCTGAAGCGAGAATAACGTCTCATTTAAATGTGAGTCAACTCACCACGCGGGGCTTATGTCACGACAGTGAAGCCGGCCGCCGGATAGCGGATTCCGTTGACCTGGGGCTGCAGTGCGTGGTCGCCGGCGTGGTGGACCCGGGTGGTCATCTGGCGGAACGCATGACGCTTCGCAAAGGTCCTGGCTTCGCCCGGGCCGAGGACAGCCGTGCCGAGCTTGAACACCTTGTCCGCGAGGACGCCGTTGGCCTTGGCGTAGTGCACGACGTAGTCGACGGCGACGCGGGCCTCCGCGGGCCCGGTATTGGCAACGTCGAACTCGAAGCCGAGTTCCCCGGGCAGCTCGACGACGGTGCGGTCCAGCCGGGGCGGGGTCACGGCGAGCGGCGCGGGCGGGAAGCCGAGCAGCTCCAGGGCTGCGGGGTGGGCCTTCTTGACCAGGGTCCGCAGGCCGTGGCGGACCACCCGGGGCGTGTTCGCGTCCGGGGCAGCCATCCAGCGGGCGGCGGCGGCAACCACCTCCTCGGGGGCGTGGCGGGCCAGGTCATTGAGGTGGTTGGCCACCGACCGGCGGACGTCCTCGACCGGGTCGCGGTACAGGGCATCGAGGATGGGCAGGGTTGCCGCCGGCCGGGCCGTGATTGCGGGAACCCGGATGGCCCACGGCAGGTACGCCCGGGTGCCCTCGCTGGCAAGGCGGCGGACATGCCAGTCCGGATGGGACGTCCAGCCTTGGATCACCGCCAGCGCGCGGTCCAGGTCGGCGGCGAGGAGCCGCCGGACCGCGAATTCGCCGGTGAGCCGCGGCGTGAGCTCCGCGAGCAGTGCCAGGCAGTCGTCGAAGTCGCCGGAACCCGCCCCGGCAAGGGCGAGGGTGGCCGCCGACTCGCTCACGGGCCAGATCATCCAGCCGGTGAAGCCCGGATCCGCCAGCGCCCGGCGGATGATCGCCGCCGCCTCGGCGTAGCCGCCGGGCAGGTCGGTCAGCAGGGCGCTGCTGAGCAGGTCGGTGCGTTCCCGCAGGCTCAGTGCGTCCAGCTGCGTGGCTGTTGCGGCAAGGCGGGGGAAGCCGAGGCCGGGTGCGGCGCCGGCCAGGATCCGCTGCAGCGAGCCGACCACGCCGGGGTTGATGAGTTCATTCATGGCGCCCATGGCTTCAGGCTACCGGCGGGCGGGCCGCCGAACCTTCCGCGGTGCCATCGGAACCTTCCGCGGGGCCACGGGCGCCCGCGGGCCGGAACCGGGATATTCTTCACGTTGGGAATGTCCACACACGGCACAGAGGCGGCTACGGAAATGGCAGAGCAAGAAACCGGGAAGTCGTCCGGCTGGTGGCGGGTCTTCCACGACAAGTTCGTGGTGGAAGAGCGCTACATGAGCGTGGAGGGGCGGCGGAACCTGTACCGGATCGCCGTCGCGCTCATGGTCGTCGGTGCCGTGCTGTTCACCTTCATCCTGGTCAGCGTCCTGCAGCAGGGCGGCATCAGCGCCGTTGACGAGCCCGTGCGTTCCGGGCTCGTGGCGCTGCGGGGGGAGCCCGCCACGACCATCATGATCATCCTGGCCGTCGTCTTTGGCCCGGTCGGGCTGCCGATCATCATCCTGGTGTTCACCGTGGCCTGGGGGCTGCTGGCCAAGCACGCCTGGCGGCCGATGGTGCTGGCCGGGGCCATGCTGACGGGGGTTATCCTCGCCCAGATCATCGGCCGGACGGTCGGGCGGCAGCGTCCGCCCGTGGACCTCATGCTCTTTGGCTCCGACTTCACGTTCTCGTTCCCCTCCGGTCACGTCCTGGGTGCGTCGGACTTCCTGCTGGTCACGACGTTCCTGATCTTCTCGCGCCGCAAGAACCCGAAGGCCGCCGTCGCTGGTTTTGTGGTGGCCGGCATCGGGATCTTCTTCGCCGCCCTGAGCCGGCTGTACCTGGGCTACCACTGGACCACCGATGCCTTCGCCTCGCTGTCCATCTCGTTCGTGATCCTGGGCGCCGTGATGCTGCTGGACACCTGGCGGACGGCCCGAATCCCGGGCGAGCAGATCACCGGCACGCTCTCCAAGGCCGACACCAGCCAGACCTGACCCCGGGGGTGTCCCTTGCCCGGCAACGGAATGCGGGGCGCGCTGCCGGTCAGCGCGCCCCGCGGCGTTTAAGCTCCGCACGGAGCCTGGCGTTCGCCGCCTCAAGCTCCAGCACCTTGGCCACTCCGGCCAGGTTCAGGCCCTCCTCCAGGAGTTCGCCGATCCGCCGGAGGACCACCAGGTCCGTGTCGCTGTACTGCCTCGTGCCGCCGGCCGTGCGGTCCGGCGTCAGCAGGCCCTTCCGTTCGTAGAGCCGGATATTCTGCTGCCCCGTCCCCACCAGCTGCGCCACCACCGAGATCGCGTACACGCCGACGTCGGCCGCACGTTCAGCCATGGCGTCACCTCCTTCATGCCGCGTCGAATTTTCCTCTTGCAGCAGTCTCGCACTGGTGCTATAAAAAATCTATATCCACCACCACAGATAATCGGGGGCTGGATAGTCAAGAATCCGTAGGACTTCCGTATGAAGGAGTGGGAAATGATGTTGATGCGTACGGACCCGTTCCGTGAACTGGACCGGCTGACCCAGCAGGTCTTCGGAACGGCGGCGCGGCCCGCCGCCATGCCGATGGACGCGTGGCAGGAGGAGGGCGAGTTCGTCGTCGCGTTCGATCTTCCCGGCGTCAACGTCGACTCGGTGGACCTGGACATCGAGCGCAACGTCCTGACCGTCCGGGCTGAACGGCGGGACCCGACCCAGCCCAATGTCGAATTGATTGCCTCGGAGCGGCCGCGCGGCGTCTTCAGCCGCCAGCTCATCCTGGGCGACACGCTGGACACCGAAAAGGTCAAGGCGAGCTACGCCGACGGCGTCCTGACCCTCCGCATCCCGGTGGCCGAACAGGCCAAGCCGCGGAAGATTGAAATCACCCACACGCAGGACAAGATGCAGGAGATCGGGAAGTAGCAGCCGGCGGGACCGCCGTTCCGCCGTCGTCGAGTGCGGGGATCCGGCAGTGCCGGCGGTTGCCGGCACCGGATCCCCGCCTGATCATCCACGGGAGGGAACCGATGAACCGCGACCCTCGGGGGTTCTACGCCGCCCTGAACGTCACTCCGGATGCGACGCCGGCCCAGATCCAGCGGTCATTCCGCGCCCTGATGCGCTTGCGCCACCCCGACGTCGAAGCCTCCTCCGGTGCCGAGCCGGCCGACGCGGACGAGGCGCGGCGCATTCTCGAGTCCTTCGCGGTCCTGAAGAATCCGGAATCACGGGCAGCGTACGACGCCGGCGCGCCGGCCGCTCGTCCCGGGAGCACCGCCGCCGCGCCCAGGGATATTCCCGTGCGCCACCACCGGGGCAATCAGCCGGTGCTTCGTGTCACCCCGGTCCGGTGGGAGCGGGGTCCCGGGTGACGCCGGCGGACCCGGCGCCGTGCACCGAGTGAGTCCCAAGAGAAGGAGTACAGCCATGAGCGCATGGCAGCGTTACGATTCGCAACTGATGCCTGCCTTCCACGAACGGTTTGAGGAGCGGTGGGGCGAGGGCACGGCACCGTTCCTGGACCCGGAAGCCCATGAGATGCCGCTTCCCCGCGCGCAGTGGATCAACGTGGACACCGGCGCCGCCCTGGCGGTCGTGCCCATCTGGGCGGCCGAGGACAGCCAGCACCGTTCCTTCGGGGTGTTCTACTTGCCGCCAGCCGGAGACATCTGGGTACTCCGGCCAGGCTTCACCGGGTACCTGGAGCCTGCGGCGGACGACGCCGAGCAGCTGCTGAGCCTGCAGGAACGACGCCTTCAAGAAAGCCGTTGCCCACGCCAGGGAGTTCCTCTTCGGGCCGGAGGCCTCCGCGTACTGAGGCCCCGCCGCGCCGATTGTGGCGCGGGCACCTGCCGGGGCCTAAAATCAATCAACCACCAGCGCAACTGCATAGGGGATCCGCCATGAACGCTTCCGCCCACGAACTGGCAGCCGTGCTGCCGCCCGGTTTCACCATGGGCGTGGCGACCGCCGCGTTCCAGATCGAGGGGGCGCTGGACGAGGACGGGCGGGGCCAGTCGGGCTGGGACGTCTTTGCCGCCATGCCCGGCAAAATCGTCGATGACCACAGCCCCTCCATGGCCTGCGACCACTACCACCGGATGCCCGAAGACGTTGCGCTGATGAAGGAACTGGGAATTGATTCGTACCGGTTCTCGCTCTCCTGGCCCCGGATCCAGCCCGGCGGCAGCGGACCGGTGAATCCCAAGGGCCTGGACTTCTATGACCGGCTGATCGACCTGCTGCTGGCCAACGGCATTTCCCCGATGGCCACCCTGTACCACTGGGACACGCCGCTGGAGCTGGACGAGGCCGGCGGCTGGATGAACCGGGACACCGCCTACCGGCTGGGCGAATTCGCCGCGATCGCCGCCGCGGCCTACGGCGACCGGGTGGCCCGCTGGGTGACCATCAACGAACCGGCCACGGTGAGTGCCAACGGCTACATGCTGGGCGTCCATGCCCCGGGTGAAGCCCATATGCTCAAGGCACTCCCGAGTGTCCACCACCAGCTGCTGGGCCACGGTCTGGCGATGCAGGCGCTGCGGGCGGCCAAGGTGCCCGGCGAAATCGGACTCACCAACGTCTATTCGCCGATGGTTCCCGCCACCATCAACCCGCTGGACAAGGTCAGCGCCGGATTGATGGACATGGCCCAGAACCGCCTGTACGCGGACCCGGTGCTGCTGGGCAAGTACCCGGATGCCATCAGGGCCGCCACCTTCTTCACCTCGTTCAGCCCGTCCAAGGAGGACATGGAGCTGATCTCCCAGCCCCTGGACTTCTACGGATTGAATTACTACATGCCCACCAGGGTTGCCGCTGGACCGGGCGAGGGCACCGTGCCCGAGGGAATGGCCGAGGCCATGGGCAACGACCTCAACGGCGGCGGATCTGGAACGCCGTTCCACATCCAGAGCTTCCCCGACACGGAGATCACCGCCTATGGCTGGCCGATCAAGCCGGACTACATGGCCGTGGCGCTCGCGGAAATGGCGGAACGCTACCCGGAACTGCCGCCGGTCTACATCACCGAGGGCGGCGCCAGCTTCGAGGACCTGGAGATCCACGACGCCGACGGAAAGCTGATCGTCCCGGACGAGCGCCGTGTGCGGTACCTTGCCGAGCACATCGGGGCCGCGATCGAGGCGACCTCGCCCGGCGGCGCCGCCGAGTCGATCGAGCTGCGCGGCTACTACGTGTGGTCGCTCCTGGACAACTTTGAATGGTCCGCCGGCTACAAGCAGCAGTTCGGCCTGATCCATGTGGACCGCGACACCATGGTCCGCACGCCGAAGGCCTCCTACTACTGGATCCGGGAACTCATGGCGGCCCGGAACCGCGCGGCAGCCGCCGACGCCGGAACGCCCGCAGCAGCAGCCGGCGCGCCAGCGGCAGCCGACGTCGAAACGCCGGCAGCAGAAGCCGGAACCTCGGCCGCCGGCTAGAGGAGCTCCAGCTCCTGCAGGCGCTTGGCCATGCCGGCGCCGTCGGGCGAGTAGATCCAGGGGACCGTGGAGCCGGTGTGGTCGCCGTTTTCGGAATGCCCGCCGGCCAGCACGGCCTCCCCGGTGGAGAGCTGGCGGATGCCGATGGCAGCCACCAGGTGGCCGTGTTCCCGCGCGAACTGGGAATAGATGGCCTCGTCGTGCTGGCCGTTGTCGCCAAAGAGGAGCCAGCGCATGTTGGGGAACTCCTTGGCCAGCAGCTCCAGGTTCCGTCGCTTGTGGTCCTGGCCGCTGCGGAACCAGCGGTCGTGGGTCAGGCCCCAGTCGGTCAGCAGCAGGGTGCCGGTGGGGTACATGTTGCGGGTGATGAAGCGTGCGAGCGTGGGCGCGGCGTTCCACGGCCCGGTGGACAGGTAGATCACCGGAGCCTCGGGGTGTTCCACCAGCAGCCGGTCCATTAGCACCGCCATGCCGGGGGTCGCCATGCGGGCGCGCTCGTTGAGCACGAAGGTGTTCCAGAGTGCCAGGAAGGGCCGGGGGAGGGCCGTGACCATGATCGTGTCGTCAATGTCGGAGACGATGCCCAGCGGGGTGTCCGGGGCGATGACATAGATCCTGGCTTCTGCGGTCTCGGTGCCTTCGGCCCGCAGCGCAACGGTGTGCCAGCCCGGCGTGAGGTTCACCGGTACCACGGTGTCCACGATGCCGCCGCGGTCGGCGTGCACGCGGGTGGTGACGCCGCCGATCTCGATCTCCACCTCAACGAACTGGATGGGGACGGCCGTGAAAGCCCGCCACCCGCGGATGTTCTGGTTGCCGTTCTGCGCCGCTTGCTCGGCCCGGCTGCCGGGGACCGGCTTGCTGGTTAGCACCACACGGCCCAGCACCCGGACCCACTCGGTGGAGCCGTACCCCTGGTAGGCGATGGTCTTCGGGCTGAATTTCCAGCGCCTCGCCGCCTTAAGCCGGAGATGGTTGACCGTGTCCGAGACCAGGTGTGCCAGCCGGAAGGCCTGGCTGCCCGAGACCTTGCTGTCTGAGACCTTCTTAACCTGCGTTGGTTCCTGCGACGCCATTTCCATACCTCCACTCTCCCACAGCGGGCGGCCCGGCCGGCGATTGCGTCGGGGGATCAGCCGTTTCCCAGGAGTTCACGCAGCCGGGCGGCGTTGCGCACCGCGTTGCCGCCGCCGTCGTTGTTGAAATAGGCGAAGACGTCCTTGCCCGCGTTTTCCCATTCGCGGATCCGGTCGGCCCACCAGCCCAGGTCCTGGTCGGAGTAGGACCCGGCATAGAGGTGGTCCCGGTCCGGACCGTGCAGCCGGACGTAGACGAAGGGGGCGGTGGCGCGCAGGATGCACGGCAGTCGCGCCCCGCTCATGACGCAATAGGCGGCGGCGTGCCGTTCGAGCAGGTCATACACCGCCGGGTGGTCCCAGCTGGGGTGGCGGAACTCAACGCTCACGCGGATCCACTGCGGCAGCGCGGCCAGGAAGTAGTCCAGCCGGGCGTCGTCGCGGGCCAGGCTGGGCGGCAGCTGCACCAGCAGCACGGCGCGCTTGTCGCCGAGTTCGTGCCAGCACCGGGTTATCCGCTCCACCCAGGCCTCCGGACCGTACAGCTTCCTGCCGTGGGTCAGCCCCCGGGGTGCCTTGACGGACATGGTGAAGCCCTCCGGCAGGCGGCGCTGCCAGCTGGCAAAGGAACTCTCCGGCGGCCAGCGGTAGAAGCTAGCGTTGAGCTCCACCGTGGTGAAGCGGGAGGCATAGTGGGCCAGCCGGTCCCGGGCCGGCAGCCCGGGCGGGTACAGCACGCCCTCCCAGTGGTCGTAGCTCCAGCCACTGGTTCCGATCTGCGGCAGGCCGCGGCTGGGCCCCGGTGACTGGGGGGCCCAGAAGTCCTGTTCCGGCATGGGGCGATCCTAGCCCGGGCAGGCCCGCATCGGGGAGGGTAAGGCCGGGCTGCTGGGCGGCCGGGCTTTTCTCCAGAGTGTAGATAAGTATACTTACTAATATCCCCGCGCGGGGTGCAGGACTGTAAGGAGAATGCAATGGCTGGTTATTTCGAAGTCGTAGACGCGCCCGACGGCGGCTACCGAATTCGGATGATGGACGCTGCCGGTGGCCTTATGGCCATCTCGGTTACTTTCCCCACGAAGCGGGCTGCCGTGGCGGGCATCGCCCAGGCGCGCGAGATCGCCGGTACCGGCCTGATCCGTGACCGCAGCGGCGACGGCGAGTCCGCGGTCATGGCTTCCCTCGCCAAACGGCGCACGGGCGGCGGTACGGGACGCGGCTCCTCCCTGTCCGGGGGCACCCTGGCTGCCACGAAACGCACGCGTGCCCACCACTAATCCGGCAGCGGCCGCGCAGCACCGGGCCGCGGTTCTTTTCGACGTCGACGGCACGCTGGTCGACTCGTCCTATATCCACACGCTCGCGTGGTGGCAGGCTTTCCGCCAGGCCGGATACGACGTCCCGATGGCCAGCATCCACCGCTCGGTGGGCATGGGCGGGGACCGGATCCTCGCCCGCCTCCTGCCGGAGGACCGCGACGCCGACGGCGACGCCGACATCATGACCTCCCACGCCGCCGTGTTTTCCACCTTTTGGCCGTCGCTCCGCCGGTTCGACGGCGCCCGCGAGCTGTTGGTGCAGTGCCACGACAGCGGCCTCGCGGTGGCGCTCGCCTCCTCGGCCCGGGACCGGGATCTTGAGGTGCTGCGCGGCACGATCGACGCGGACGCCCATATCCACGCCGCCACGAGCTCGGCCGACGCCAGGGAGAGCAAGCCCGCGCCGGACATCCTTGTCGCCGCGCTTGAGACTCTCGGTGTCGCCGCCGCCAACGCCGTCTACGTCGGCGACGCCGTCTGGGACATCTACGCTGCCGCCGCCCTGGACATCCCGGCCATCGGCCTCACCTGCGGCGGCACCAGCGAAGCCGAACTCCGTGCAGCAGGCGCCGTGGAGGTCTATGAAAACCCCCGCTCCCTGCTGGACAACCTGGCCGGCAGCGCCATCGGCCAACTCGCCGCGCGCTTCCGCTAAGCCCCCCGGATTTCCTCCAGACCGCGACCGAAAGGAAAGCAAATGAAGGCACTTACCTGGCAAGGCAAGCGTTCCGTAAGCGTTGAGGAGGTTCCCGATCCCGTGATCCAGGAGCCCACCGACGCGATCGTGCGCATTACATCAACGGCCATCTGTGGCTCCGACCTGCACCTCTACGAAGTTCTCGGGCCGTACATGCACAAGGGCGACATCATCGGGCACGAGCCGATGGGCGTTGTGGTTGAAGTGGGCAGTGCGGTCACCAACCTCGCCAAGGGGGACCGTGTGGTCATCCCGTTCAACATTTCCTGTGGCCACTGCTTCATGTGCGCCATGGGACTGCAGTCCCAGTGCGAGACCACCCAGGTCAAGGAAAAGGGCTCCGGCGCCTCGCTCTTCGGCTTCTCCGAGCTGTATGGATCCGTGCCCGGCGGACAGGCGGAGTACCTGCGGGTTCCGCACGCCGACTACGGGCCCATCAAGGTCGGCTCGGAACTCCCGGACGAACGGTACCTCTTCCTCTCCGACATCCTGCCGACCGCCTGGCAGGGCGTGAAATACGCGGATGTGCCAGCGGGCGGCACCCTCGCGGTGCTGGGCCTCGGCCCGGTGGGACAGTTCGCCTCGCGGATCGGCAAGCATTTGGGCCTGCGCGTCATCGGCGTCGATCCCGTGCCGGAGCGCCGGGCGATGGCGGAACGGCACGGCGTGGAGACCCTGGACTACTCCAAAGGCGTCGCCGACGAGCTGCGGTCCATGACCCAGGGCCGGGGGGCGGATTCGGTGGTGGACGCCGTCGGGATGGAAGCCCATGACTCGCCCGTGGCCTCGTTCGCGCAGCACGCGGCCGGTCTGCTGCCGGACAAGCTGGCCCAGAAGGCGTTCGAGACCGCGGGCGTGGACCGGCTCTCCGCCCTGCACACGGCCCTGGACGCGGTCCGGCGCGGCGGCACCGTTTCGTTGAGCGGCGTGTACGGCGGCACGGCCTCGCCAATGCCGTTGCTGCACATGTTCGACAAGCAGATCCAGCTGCGGATGGGCCAGTGCAACGTGCGGCGCTGGACCGAGGATCTGTTGCCGCTGGTGGAATCCGACGCCGACCCGCTGGGCGTCATGGACCTCGTAACGCACCAGGCCAGCCTCGATGAGGCCCCGGCGATGTATGAGAAGTTCCAGAAGAAGCAGGACGGCTGCATCAAGGTGGTCCTCAAGCCCTGACCGGCGTTGTGGCGGGCCCGGTGGCGGGCCCGGCGGCCGCTCAGCGGGCGGGATGCTTCCTTTTCCACAACTTGAGGAAGTCCCGTTCCGCGGCGGCTGCCAGGGCCTCCTCCTTGGCGTGCAGGCGGCCGTAGCTGAAACCGTTCTCGCCGCTGCGCAGCGCCCGGCCGCCCAGTTCCGCCAGCCGCGCCCGTGCCACCACGCTGTCCTGGTGCAGGCCCAGGAGCTGCTGGATCTTGCGCGCCGACTTCACCGTCCGTTTGAAGTGCCGGCGCTGTTTCCTGCCCGCCGTGCTCCCCGCCGCGCCTCCGCCGCGGGGTCCCTTCGGCAGCGCGGCGGCCAGTTCCGCCGAATACCGCAGCCGCTTCGCGGCCTTGCGGACCTCGTGCAGGCCGGCATCCCGGCCGACGACGGCGCCGTCACCGGCACCGTCGTCGGCCGCGGGGGGAAGGGCGGCAACAGCGCGGCCGAGCCGACGCTCGTCCCGGGCCACCAGCTTGCCGATCCCCCTCCGGGGAGCCGCGGCCGCCTTCGCCGCGAGCGGCGGGTCGGCGAGAAACTCGTCCAGGGCTCCCAGCAGTTGGGTGTAACGCTCGCTTCGGAGGGCCTCGAGGGCGGCTTCGAAGCCGGCGCCGGCCAGGGCATCGAGCTCCTCGTCAATCCGCAGCGCCGCCGGGCCGAAACGCAGCCCCTCGGGCTCCTCGGCGAGCAGCGAGGCCAGCCGCTCGTGGACCACCCCGGGGTCCCGGGCCGCGCCGAGCAGCCCGGAGAGCCAGCGCAGTTCGTCGCGGAGCGGCTTCACGGCGCCGTCGTCGAACAGGGCCCGGCCCGAGGCCAGCAAGGAGCGGAGGCGGCGGGCCGCAACGCGCATCTGGTGGACATCCTCGGGCTGCCGTGCGAGCACGCCCGGCGCCCGGCGGCGCAGTTCAGCGAGTTGCTGTCCAAGGTAGGCCAGCAAGACCTCGCCCGCGGTGGTTGCCACGCTTCACTCTACGTCCCCGGTGCCGCGAGGTGGCAGATCGGGGCAATGTTTCCGCCGGACACTGCCGCGACGTGCCATCTCGGCATAGGCTGTCCGGGACCGGATTCCCGCCCGCCACCCAAGGAGCCCCGCATGACACGCCAGCACCACCCCAACCGGGTCGCCGTCGTCACCGGAGCGGGTTCCGGGATCGGGCGGGCGGTGGCGCGGCTCATGCTGGCGGACGGCTACCGGGTGGTGCTGGCCGGCCGGCGGGAAGCGCCGCTGCTGGAGACCGGGGCCGGCCACGCGCAGGCGCTCGCGGTTCCCTGCGACGTCACCCGGCCCGACGACGTCGAGCGGCTCTTCGCGGTGGTGCTTGAGCAGTGGGGCAGGGTGGACGTGCTGTTCAACAACGCCGGCGTCTTCGGCCCGGCCGCCGCGGTGGACGAGATCAGCGTCGCGGACTGGGACGCCACCGTGGCCGTGAACCTGACCGGATCCGTGCTGTGTGCTGCCGCCGCGGTCCGGGCCATGAAGGCGCAGTCGCCGCAGGGTGGCCGGATCATCAACAACGGGTCCATCGCCGCGCACTCTCCCCGGCCCCGGACGGTCGCCTACACGGTCACGAAGCACGCCATCACCGGGCTGACCAAGAGCATCGACCTCGACGGCCGCAACTTCGGCATCAGCTGCGGCCAGATCGACATCGGCAACGCGGCCACGGAGCTGATGGACGAGATCGGGGTCGGCGACGGCGCGCTCCAGGCCGACGGCAGCCGCCGGCCGGAGCCGACGTTCCCGGTGGAGGACGCGGCCCGCGCCGTCCTGCTGATGGCCGGCATGCCGCCCACCGCCAGTGTGGGATCGATGGTGATCACCGCCGCCGGGATGCCGTTCATCGGCCGCGGCTGAGCACCCGCTAGAGCGGCAGCAGCCCGGACAAGTCGGCCCGCAGCCCCGAGGCTGCCACCTTGCCGGCGTCGACGGCGTCCGCCCAGCTAAGCCCGCCGGTGACCATCGCGAGCCAGGTGGCGGCATCGCACTCGATGACGTTCGGGGGAGTGCCCCGTGTGTGCCGCGGGCCCTCGACGCACTGCGTGACCCCGAACGGTGGGACGCGGACCTCAACCGAGTTGCCGGGTGCCCTGGCGGTGACCTCCTCGAGGGAGTAGCGCACCGCCGTAGCGAGCGTATTGCGGGATACCGGCGCCGCGGCTTCCGGGGCCGGCTCGGTTCCGGTAACGCCCGACGCCGGGGTGTTGGCGTCGCGCCACGCGGCCAGGGCCGAGCGGCCCTCGTCCAGCGCTATTCGCCGTCGCTGTACAACCACTAATGCTCCTCCCGACTGCATAACAATAGCCACGAGCGGCAGCCTCGTCCACCTTACGACATATGCAATTCACCGCAAATTAACACCCTTTGCGTCCCGCCCCCTTGACTTTCGAAGCTCCGGCAGATCCCCGAGGCCGACGAGTATTCCTGGAACGCAAAACAAGTGGATTCCTGCCCTTTTCGCGTAGTCGAATTGCTAGCGAACCACGCCTCCGTTCGGCCATGCTCGAAGTACAACTTGCCGCAAAGACGGCAGAATCGCACGGCACGGACGGCGCCAGAAGGCGAATCGTGAAGTGCGGCGCCGGCAATCCAGCCGGAAGCAGCATGGGAAGTCCCAGCCAAAAACAATATGGGGGATCACTCATTTCTTGCGCCCAAAAATCCTTATAGCCACAGCAGTGAAGGTCCCATTATGCGCATGTTCGATATCTCGCAGAATGCCGCCAAAACGACATTTGACTGGTCCACTTTCAGCGACTTTTATACCGAAGCCTCACCGTACTTTCCGCTGGCGATCGCCGGCGTCATCGTCTGGGGTCTGTGGCTCTACCGCTTTATCCTCTCGCACCGGGCAAGGCCAATCGTCTCGGATTTCCGGGCCACGACCTCGGTCATCGTGCCGTCGTTCCATGAGGATCCGGAGATCCTGATGAGCGCCCTGGAATCGTGGCGGCAGCAGCAGCCGGACGAGATCATCATTGTGCTCGATGTTGAGGATCTGGAGGCCTACCGGCGCATCACAGCCCTGGCCGACGAGACCGTCCGGCCGGTCCTGTTCCACCATGTTGGCAAGCGTTCCGCGCTCGGCGCCGGGGTGCGGCTGGCGAAATACGACATCCTGGTGCTCACCGATTCCGACACCTGGTGGAAGCCTGGGCTGCTGAAGAACGTGCTGATGCCGTTCGCGGATCCGCGGGTCGGCGCGGTCGGAACGCACCAGAACGTCTACGAGCGGGACACGAGCATCTGGCGCCGCGTCGCGGACTGGATGGTGAATCTCCGGTACCTCGACTACGTGCCGGCCATGGGGCGCGCCGGTGCCGTGCCCTGCATCTCCGGGCGCACCGCGGTCTACCGCCGCGAAGCTGTGCTGCTGGTGCTCGAACATCTGGAGAACGAGTTCTTCATGGGGCGCCGCTGCATCTCCGGCGACGACGGCCGGCTCACCTGGCTGGTGCTGGCCTCCGGCTACCGAACGGTCCACCAGTCCACGGCGCAGGCGCTGTCCATGTTCCCGTCCAGCTTCCGGGCCTTCATCAAGCAACGCATCCGCTGGAGCCGGAACTCCTACCGCTGCTACCTCACCGCAATCGCCAAGGGCTGGCTGTGGCACGTGCCCTTCGTGACCAAGGTGACCGTGCTGCAGATCCTGCTGACCCCGGTCACCATGGGCCTGACCCTCTTCTACCTCATCTTCAACCGGCTGGATCCCACGCCGCTGGGCTTCGCCGCCGCCGCGTGTTGGCTGCTCCTGGGCCGGGGTATCCGGGGCATCTCCCACCTTCGCCGGCATCCGAAAGACATCCTGATCCTCCCGGTCATGGCCCTGACCGTGATCCTCGTTGCTCTGCCGATCAAGGTGTATGCCTTCGTGACCATGAACAAGCAGGGCTGGCTCACCCGGCACGCCGACCAGACCGGCGGCGACGGCCAGGACGCCCAGAGCCTGCAGCCGCGGGAGGCCACGACATGAGGCTGACACGGAAAGTCGCCCTCGGCATCCTGGCGATGCTGCTCCTGGCCGCTACCGGCGCCCTCGTCCTCCAGGCCCTCAGCCTCTGGAACAACCGGGCACCGGACGCGGTGGGCCGCAACGAGATCGCGGACAACGGCAACGTCCAGGGTGAAATCTACCCGGGCGATCCGGTCCGCGAACCGGAGCTGGTCGAGCTGGAATCCGAACGGCTCATCTACGTGCGGACGGTAGCCTCCGCCGCCCGGTGGCGGGTGGACGGGCTGGCAGGGGCCTACCGGCTCCGCACCGGCTCGACCTACACCCTGGTGCTGCCGGCCCGGGCCGAGGCGTACACCGTGGCGGACCTCCGCTCGCTCACTCCCGGGGGCTTCGTCCGCCAGCCCGACGGCGAGTACCTGTTGTCCGAGAACGTCGTGGTGCTGCCGGGCGCGGAGCTGTCGCTGCTGGCTCCGAAGGGGCCGGAAGGCCTCGACATCCTGCTGGAGAGCAACCCGGAGAACTTCGTGTCCATCGTTGCTTTGGGCGGCTCGATCACACTCGCCGGGTCGGACGCCGCGGACGTCCGGCTCACGAGCTGGGACAGCGCGGCGCAGGCCGGGGACACGCACACCGCCGATGGCCGCGCCTACGTCCGGGTCCTCGGCGGGCATGCCTCCGTGACCCGGGCCCACATCTCCAATCTGGGCTTCTGGAGCGGCAATACCGGAGGCCTCTCGCTGACCGGGACCGACGAAGTCGGGACCTTCCAGGCCAGTCCCGCCGCCCCGCCGGCGGTCAAGGAGGCCGGCACCGGCGGCGCCCGGGTGCTTCCGGAGGAGGCGCTGGCCGGCTGGGCGGGCAAGGCGCAGGCGGACTACAGCGTGGTGACCGCGGGCCTTGACGACGTGACCCTGGACGGCAACGCCTTCGGGCTGTTCGTCTCCAACGCCCGGGACATCAAGGTCCAGGACACCGCCATCACGGGAAGCCTGGTGGACGGCCTGGTCCTCCACCGGGCCGTCACCGACGCGGTGATTACGAGGACCAAGGCCTCGGACAATGCGGTGGACGGGTTCACTGTCGCCAGTTCCACGACCCGCGTCCTGCTGCAGGAAGTCACAGCCGAGTTCAACGGCCGTAACGGAATCTCGCTGGACGGGCGTCCGCTCGCCGACGGCCCGAACGCCGTCGGAACCGCTGTCAGTTCCTACGGCGGAAACAAGGTCGCGGCAAGCAGGGTGACGGGAAACGCTAGGTACGGGCTGGAGGTGACCGGCGGCAGCAACCTCAACATCGAAAACAACGTCATCGCGAACAACGAGGTGGGCCTGGTCGTCAACCACGGGGCGACGGGCGTCGGCATCAGCCGCAACGAGTTCAGGAACCACAAACTCCAGGCGATCGCCATCCGGGACGGCAGCGCATCGGCCGCGGTGGACCGGAACACGATCAAGGGCGGGGACACCGGCATCTACGTCCGGAACGCCGACGCCGACATCACCGCCAACTCCCTGACCGGCATCTCCAACCACGGCATCACCCTGGTCGGCGACGTCGGCGGCACGAGCGTCGCCGGGAACACCGTGGCGGGTGACGGCAACACCGCCATCTGGGCCAAGGAGGCCACCGGCGCCGCCGTGGCGGAGAACGACCTGCAGGGCTGGGTGCCCGCCTACACCGTGGAGCGGGCCGTGGCCTCCGTCTTCCAGCCGCTCACCCTTATCTGGTTCCTGCTCGGAGGGCTCCTGCTGGCAACGGCCCTGGTCAAACGGAAACGGACGGCGCGGATCCGCAGCCCCTACGCCGAACAGGTGCCGCTGACCTCCCTCAGCCAGGGTCTCGTCGTACCCGACGACGTCGCAGGACTGCGGCCGTGAGCGCGGGGAGGACGGCCATCCGGCCCTGGATCCTGATGCTCGCAGCCCTCATCCTGCTGGTGATCGGGGCCGTGCTTGCCTTGAGCAACACCTTCGGTTCCGGGGCCGGTAGCGGCGGCAGGGATGCCGGTGCCGGCGGCGGCGCCCCGGGGGCGGACCCGTCCGCCCCGGCCAAGGACTGCCCGCGGCCAACCATCAGCGTTGACAACGCGACCGAACTGCAGGCCGCGCTGACGAACCCGGCGCCCGGGGCTGTCATCGGCCTCGCCGAGGGCGTCTATGCGGGGAACTTCACGGCCACCGGAAACGGGACGCCGGAGCGGCCCGTCACCGTCTGCGGCACCGGGGCCAGCGTCCTGGACGGCGGCCAGATCGAGGACGGCTACGTCTTCCATTTGAACCGGGCGTCCCACTGGGTGCTGCAGGGCTTCTCGGTGCGCAACGGACAGAAGGGCCTGATGGTCGATGAAACGACGCACTCCGTGCTGCGTGGCCTCGCCGTCAGCAACACCGGCGACGAGGCCATCCACCTGCGGAAATTCAGTACCGACAACAAGGTGCTCGGCAACTCGATCAAGGACACCGGGCTGCGCAAACCGAAGTTCGGCGAGGGCGTCTATATCGGCACGGCGGAAAGCAACTGGTGCGACATCAGCAGCTGCGAGGCGGACCGAAGCGACCGCAACGAGGTCACCGGAAACAACATCTCCGGGACCACTGCGGAATGCGTCGATATCAAAGAGGGAACCACAGGCGGCGTCGTCCGGGACAACAGCTTTGACGGCTCCAAAATCGTCGGCGCCGACTCCTGGGTCGACGTAAAGGGCAACGGCTGGACGATCGAAAACAACGACGGACGGTCCTCGCCCCTCGACGGGTTCCAGACCCACGAAATCATCGACGGCTGGGGAACCGGAAACGTGTTCCGCAACAACACCGCTGCCGTAAACGGTCCAGGTTTCGGCTACGCCCTGAGGCCGGCCCGCGACAACGTCGTCGAATGCAGCAACAAAGCCTCCCAAGCCGGAAAGGGCGTCTCCAACGAGCCCTGCAAGTCCGTCTAGAGG
The DNA here is from genome assembly GCA_963698285.1 of uncultured Actinomycetota bacterium. Taxonomy (GTDB): domain Bacteria; phylum Actinomycetota; class Actinomycetes; order Actinomycetales; family Micrococcaceae; genus Arthrobacter. Next base: position 71,746 of record CAVOQF010000002.1, read on the forward strand.
AAACCGGCCAGAGCCAAGGGGGTCGCAGCATCCTGCCGGCCGGCATCAGCCCATGTGCCTTCCCTTCCGAACAGGAGACATCAAATGCACGCCAACCCGTCATCCCCCACGCCCCGACCCCGCATCACCGTCACCGGTACCGGCTACCTCGGCGCCACCCACGCCATCTGCATGGCGGTTATGGGCTTCGAGGTACTCGCCGCCGACGTCGACCAGAACAAGATTGGGATGCTCCGCGCCGGAAAGGTCCCGTTCTTCGAACCGGGCCTGCCCGAAAAACTGGACGAGGCGCTGGCCTCGGGCCGCCTGCACTTCACCACCGACTTCGATGAGGTGGCGCGGTTCGGCGACATCCACTTCATTTGCGTCGGCACCCCGCAGTCGCCCGGGTCCGGCGCGGCAGACCTGAGCTACGTCGAGTCCGCCTTCTCCGCCCTGGCCTCGCGCATCACCCGCAAGGCCCTCCTGGTGGGGAAGTCGACGGTCCCGATCGGGACCGCCGCCCGGCTGACCCGGATGGTCCAGGACGCCTCGCCGCTCGGTTCCGAACTGGAACTCGCGTGGAACCCCGAATTCCTGCGCGAGGGATTCGCTGTGAAGGACACCCTGCAACCGGACCGGCTGGTCTTCGGGGTCGCGTCCGAGTGGGCGGAAAGCCAGCTCCGGGCCGTCTTTGATCCCATCCTCAGCACCGGCACACCCCTGGTGGTAGCGGACCTGTCCACCTCGGAGCTGGTCAAGGTGGCGGCAAATTCGTTCCTGGCCACAAAGATTTCGTTCATCAACGCCATGGCCGAAGTCTGCGAAGCCACCGGGGCAGATGTCAGCCTGCTGGCCCAGGCACTGAGCCTTGACGACCGGATCGGCCGCCGTTTCCTCAAGCCCGGGCTCGGCTTCGGCGGCGGCTGCCTGCCCAAGGACATCCGCGCCTTCCGCCACCGCGCCGAGGAACTCGGCGTGGGCCAGGCGGTGAGATTCCTGGCCGAGGTCGACTCGATCAACAACCGACGGCGCGTCCGCACCGTGGACCTGGTCCGGGAACTCGCCGGAGGGGACCTGGCCGGGGTCCGCGTCGCCGCCCTGGGTGCGGCCTTCAAGCCGAATTCGGACGACGTGCGGGACGCCCCGGCGCTCGACGTCGCCCGCCTGCTCTACCTGGAGGGGGCCGTCGTGACGGTCTACGACCCCGAAGCCACTGTCAACGCCCACCGGCTCTATCCCGACCTGAACTATGCCGCGTCGATGGAAGAGGCCCTTGACCAGGCCGACGTCGTGGCGCTCCTGACCGAATGGGAGGAGTTCCGCCAGGCTGATCCGGACTATCTGGCCGGGCTGGTCCGCCAGCGGCTCATCGTGGACGGGCGGCACGCCCTCGACGCCAGTGCCTACACCTCGAAGGGCTGGGAATTCCGCGCCCTGGGCCGGCCGTACCAGCCACGGACGGTGCAGCTGCTGGACGACGCCCGGGACGGGGCTGCCGGCCAGCTGGGCTGAGCCCGGTCAGGGCGAACACGGGAAATTCGACAGGCCGCGTCCGGCGGCGCTGGCCTGGCAGCGGACGATCGTGCCCAGGTCGCCGGACTGGATCCATACCTCGTAGCCGGGCACGCCGCCCAGCACGGCGTTGCCGGAGAACACGTTGTCCCTGCCCCACCCGTCCAGCACGCTGTGGACCTGCAGGGCATCGAGCTTGGTCGCGGTGCCCGAGTTGCCCGTGACCGTGTAGCCGTTCCCCTTGACGTCCACCCAGGAGTCGGCGAAGTTGGCCCCGGATGCGCCGGCATCGGTGAACGTGTTCCCGGTGACGGTGCCTCCGGTGGTGCCTTCCTTGATGTCGATTCCCTCGGCGGACGTCCGGGAGATGCGGTTGTTCCTGATCTGGACCCGGTCCGAGCGGTCGGGCTCCGACGCCGAGCCCATCACCCTCTTCCAGTTGCTCTTCGCGCTGCCCACGTAGATGCCTTCGCCGAATCCGGGCTGGGCCAGCCCGGTGTCATGGATCTCCGAGTCCAGGATGGCGCAGTCGCTGCTGCTGGCGCGGAAGTGCACGGCCTCGTCGCCGATCATGCCGACGTCGAGGTCGCTGAGGACGGTGTGGGTCGAGCCGTCGAGGACGATTCCCTTGGCCGAGTTCGTGACGGAAAGACCCGTGACGCGCCAGTGGCTGCCGGTGATGTGCAGTCCGTACCCGGACTCGGTGGAGCCGGTACCGAGCACCGCCGCGCGGGAGCCGGACAGCGTCACCGGGGCGTCGGACGTGCCCGACGCGGCGGCGACGAACTTTCCCAGGTACTGGCCGTCCCTCAGCTGGATGAGCTGCCCCGGCTGGGCCGCAGCGAGTGCCGCGTTCAGTTCATCGGCGGTGGAGACGGTCACCGTGGTGCGGGGCTTGGGGGCAGGTGCCGGAGGCTTCGCCGGCCCGGCCGGCGTCGGGGTGGCACCGGTCGGGGCGGAACCCGGCGTCGGGCCGGTGACGGACGGCCCGAGGGTGCCGGGCGCGGGCGTCGCCGGCTGGGAGGCGGGGGCGGTCGGGCCCGCACGGGCTGTGGCGGGGGTGGGCTGGGCGGAGGGAACGGCGCCAAGCGCCAGCACTGTCGCGCCGGTGGCCAGGAGTGGCCCGAGCCGCCGTGCCGGGTGCTGATCCGCTTTCACCACGCCGCTCCGTTCGGTAGCAGGGTCTCCGTAGCTGTCGTCTAGTCCAGCAGCGCCGAGACGGCGTGCCCGAGGCGGATTTTCCCGACCGGCCGGCCGCCGCCCAGTACCGGGTCCACCACCTTCTCCAGCACGCTGGAGACCTCGGGGATCTCCACGGCGCCGGCTGCGGCGAGCAGGGTCAGGCCGACCAGGGTCGTGGCGCGGATGTTGCCGTCGAGGACCTTGATCGCCACCGAGACGCCCTGCGGGGTGGCCATGACCAGCACGCCCTCGGCGCCGATCTTGGCAATGATTCCGAGCTCGTCCATGACAATCGTGTTGGCCTGCCCGCGGCCCTGCACGGCCCACGGGTAATCCAGCATGGAGGTGGCGATCGTGGCGGCGCGGGCGTTGGAGTTGTTGTCCCCGGGAGCCTTGGCCAGGCGGGAGAAGGCGCGGGCCAGGCCCGTGAGCGACACCGCGGCCACGGGGGCGCCGCAGCCGTCGATGCCGAGGTGGGCGATTTTCTCGCCGCAGTACTCCTCGATCACCGAGCGGATGCGCTGCTGCAGGGGGTGGTTGGGCTCGAGGTAGCTGTGGGTGTCCCAGCCGTTTTCCGTGCAGGCCCAGAGGAACGCCGCGTGCTTTCCCGAGCAGTTGAAGGCCAGCCGGGACTTTCCGCGTTCGGTCTGGGTGAGCCAGGTCCGGGCCGTCTCGTCCTCCGGCCAGGCGGCGGGGCACTGAAGATGATCTTCCTTGACGCCGGCGGCCTTGAGCATGCCCTCCACCACATCCATGTGGTCGAGGGAACCGACGTGGCTGCCGCAGGCGATCGCCACCTGCGCCCCGCGCAGCGGCACGCCGGACTGCATGGCGGCCAGGGCCTGCAGGGGCTTGAGCGTGGAGCGTGCGTAAATCGGGGTGGTGATGTCCCCGAGTTCGGTCACGACGTTGCCGTCCGCGGACAGCACGACGGCGGAGCCGATGTGCCGGGACTCGATGAAACCGCTGCGTTCGACGACTGCCAGTTCGACGGCGGACTCAACAGTGAAGGTGGCATGCGAATTCAAGGGCATGCTGCAAGTCTATGGTGCGCGGCGGACGCAGCCCGGTTACTCCACGGTGACCATCACAGACTGCCAGCCGGAGGCGCCGTCGGGAACGGGATCGGCGCGCTTGTCCGTCTGCACCTCGCCGGTGCCGTCGGTGGCGCGTGCCTTGATGTAATGCGGCCCCGGGGTGGCCTCCCAGTCGAAGGACCACTGCCGCCAGGTCACCACGGACGCCTCGGCGGACAGGGTGGCCTCGGTCCACGGCCCGTTGTCGATCTGCACCTCCACCTTGGTGATGCCGCGGGTCTGCGCCCAGGCGGTGCCGCCGATCGCGACCTTCCCGGCAGCGACCTTGGCGAAGGACTTGGGGACTTCCACCCGGGCCATGGTCTTGATCGGGCCGCGCTCGGACCAGCCGCGCTGGGTCCAGTAGGCCTTGCTGTCCGCGAACCGCGTCACCTCAAGGTCCACCACCCATTTGGTGGCCGAGACGAAGCCGTAGAGCCCGGGGACCACCATCCGCACCGGGTAGCCGTGTTCCAGCGGGAGGGCCTCGCCGTTCATGCCGATCGCCAGCATCGCGTCGCGGTCGTCCTGCAGGACCTCCAGCGGCGTGGAGGCGCTGAAGCCGTCGACCGAGGTGGAGAGCACCATGTCCGCGCCTTCCTTGGGCCGGGCCATCGCGAGCACGTCACGGATGGGCATGCCCAGCCATTTGGCGTTGCCGGCCAGGTTCCCGCCCACCGGGTTGGAGACACAGGTAAGGGAGACATGGGATTCGATCAGCCGGGCGTCCAGCAGGTCCTGGAAGCTGAGCCGTACTTCCTGCTCGACCATGCCGTGGATCCGGAGCTCCCAGGCCTGGGCGTCGATCTCCGGCACGCTGAGGGCGGTGTCGATCCGGTAGAAGTCCTTGTTCGGCGTCAGCCAGGGCGTCACGCCGGGGGCCTTGGACTGGACGCCGGCGGGCACGGCGGCGGCAGCCTTGGCGGGGGCGGGCAGTTTCAGGGCTTCGCGGGCCTGCGCCACGTTGCTGCGGGCCGCACTCAGGAGCCGTCCGCCGGTGGCCGCGGCGGCGGCAGCCACGGCGGTGATGCCGGTGGCGGTGAAGAAGTGCGCGGCGGCTGGTGGCCGGACGGTCCGGTTCCTTGGCGCCGAGATCCGAGGCGACCTCCGGCCATTCCCGCATCCGCCACAGCCTCGCGATCAGGAGCCGGAGCACAACGAGGCCGGCCATGGTGCCGATCAGCGAGGGGATGGCATCGAGCGGTTTCACGCTGGCCCGCGTCACCACACTGGCCACGATCACGGCGCCCATCAGCAGCACCCCGGCCACGCCCAGGACCCACTTGCGGTAGGCGACGATGCCGAGCACGCAGGCCAGCAGCAGGATGGTCAGGCCCATGCCCGCGAACAGGGCGGCCTTGTCATTCGTGCCGAAGGTGGCGATGGCGAAGTCCTTCATCCACGGCGGGGTGAAGTCGATGAAGGTCGAGCCCAGCGCGATCAGCGGCGTCGCCCGGGCCGTGAAGAAGGCGCCGACCAGTTCCGCGACGGCCAGCACGACGGCGGCGGCGACCACGCCGGCCAGGGCGGCGAGGGCACTGGGTCCGGACAGCAGCGCGGGGCGCTTCCTGGGCTGGTTCCTGCCTTGGTTCCTGCCTTGGGGGGTGGTGCCGGGCTGCGGGGTGCTGGGCGTCGTCATACAGGGTGTTCGGAGCGGCGGGGCCCGCGGATTGACCGGGCCGGCGGTGGAGTGGGCATGCCCCGTGGCTGGTGCGGCTGCGCTGCGATGGACATGTCCATCCTTGGGCGTGCGGAGTGGACATATGCGCATTATGTCCAGTGGCCGCGGCGTGGAGCGGGCATGTCCGGGCTCGTGCGGAATCCTCGTGCGGCTGCGCTGCGACGGGCATGTCCATCCTTGGGCGTGCGGAGTGGACATATGCGCATTATGTCCAGTGGCCGCGGCGTGGAGTGGGCATGTCCCGTGGCTCGTGCGGCGCGTCGTGCAACCCGAGGCGTGGAGTGGGCATGTCCCTCGATTGTGCGGCTGCGCTGCGACGGGCATGTCCATCCTTGGGCGTGCGGAGTGGACATATGCGCATTATGTCCAGTGGCCGCGTCCCGGACTGGGCATGTCCCGCGGGGCCCGCCGGCGTCGAGCGGTCCGGCGCGCCGGGACCGGGCATGTCCGGCGGCAGTCACAGCTTAGGAGCCTGCAGGGTCCACAAAGTACCCTTGGGAACTGTGAAGGTACTTGTCATCGGCCCCGGCGGCCGCGAACACGCCATTGTCCGTTCCCTGCTCGCCGACCCGAATGTATCCGAGGTCCACGCGGCCCCGGGCAACGCCGGCATCGGCAAGCTGGTCCCCACACACGCCATCGACGCGAACGATCCCGACGCCGTCGCCGCCCTGGCCACCAGGCTCGCCGTCGACCTCGTGGTGGTGGGACCCGAAGCGCCGCTCGCCGCCGGGGTGTCGGATGCCGTCCGCGAGGCCGGGATCCCGGTCTTCGGCCCCAGCAAAGCCGCCGCCCAGCTCGAGGCGTCCAAGGCGTTCGCGAAGGAGGTCATGGCCGAGGCCGGGGTGCCCACGGCGATGGCCCGGGTGGCGTCGAATGCCGACGAGGCCGCCGACGCGCTCGACACCTTCGGCGCCCCCTACGTCGTCAAGGATGACGGGCTCGCCGCCGGCAAGGGCGTCGTCGTCACCAACAACCGGGACGAGGCGCTGGCCCATGCGCAGGGCTGCTTCGACGCCGGCGGGACGGTGGTGATCGAGGAATTCCTCGACGGCCCCGAGGTTTCCGTCTTCGTCCTGTGCGACGGCAACACCACGGTGGCGCTGTCCCCGGCGCAGGATTTCAAGCGCATCTTCGACAACGACGAGGGCCCCAACACCGGCGGCATGGGCGCCTACACCCCGCTGGACTGGGCTCCCGAAGGCCTGGTCCAGGAGGTTCTCGACCGGGTCGCCCAGCCCACCGTGAACCAGATGGCCCACCGCGGCACCCCCTTCGTGGGCGTGCTGTTCGTCGGCCTCGCCCTGACCTCGCGCGGCACCCGCGTCATCGAGTTCAACGTCCGCTTCGGCGACCCGGAGACCCAGGCGGTCCTGGCCCGGCTCAAGACGCCCCTCGGCGGCCTGCTGATGGCGGCCGCGAAGGGCGAACTGGACAAGGTCCAGCCGCTGCGCTGGTCCCGGGAGTCGGCGGTCGCCGTCGTCGTCGCCGCCGAAAACTATCCCGGCGCGCCCCGGACCGGGGACCGGATCCGCGGCCTCAAGAAGGTCGAGGCGATCGAGGGTGTGCACGTGATCCACGCCGGCACCAGGCTCGACGACGAAGGCAAGGTGGTCTCCGCCGGCGGCCGCGTGCTCGCCGTGGTGGCCCTTGGCACTGACCTGGTGGAGGCCCGCGAACGGGCGTACGACGGCGTCGAACTGGTCCACCTCGAGGGTTCCCAGTTCCGTACCGACATCGGAGGCAAGGCCGCCCGCGGCGAAATCAAGGTGACGGCTCCCGGCACTGCCGCCGCCGTTGCCGCAGCCGCGGCCGCCGCTGCCGCGAAAGCGAAGGCCTGAAATGAACGCAGCTGAATCGGCCCTGCCCAAGGGCGGACTGCAGACCCGGACGCTGGACCTGCCCGGCTGGACACACGTCTACTCCGGCAAGGTCCGCGACCTCTACGTCCCGGCCGAGGCGTCCATCACCGAGCGCATCGGCCACGAGTGCGTCCTGGTGGTGGCCAGCGACCGCATCAGCGCCTACGACCACGTCCTCGCCAGCGAGATCCCGGACAAGGGCCGCATCCTCACCCAGTTGAGCCTGTGGTGGTTCGAGCAACTGGGCGTGGAACACCACGTGCTCGCGTCCACGGTCGACGGCGGCGTCCCCGCCGCCGTCGAGGGCCGCGCCATGATCTGCAAGAAGCTCGAGATGTTCCCGGTGGAATGCATCGCCCGCGGCTACCTGACCGGGTCCGGACTGGCCGAATACAAGGAATCAGGCACGGTGTGCAGCATCCCGCTGCCGGCCGGGCTGGTGGACGGGTCCCGGCTCTCCGAGGCCATCTTCACGCCCTCCGCGAAGGCCGAGGTGGGCGAACACGACGAGAACATCACCTACGACGCCGTCGTGGAGCTGGTGGGCGGGGACATCGCGGGCCGGCTGCGCGAGCTGACCCTGGAGATCTACACCAAGGCCGAGGCGATCGCCCGCGGCCGCGGCATCATCCTGGCCGACACCAAGGTGGAGTTCGGCATCGACACCGCGACCGGCGTCATCACCCTCGGCGACGAGGTCCTGACCCCGGACTCCTCGCGCTTCTGGGACGCCGCCACCTACGCGCCGGGCCAGGCGCAGCCGTCCTACGACAAGCAGTACGTCCGGGACTGGCTCACGTCCGCGGAATCAGGCTGGGACAAGGCCTCCGACACGCCGCCGCCGGCGCTGCCGGCCGACGTCGTCGCCCGCACCCGCAGCCGCTACGTGGAGGCTTTCGAGTTGCTCACCGGGCGGACTTTCGCCTGAGGGGCCGGCGGCCAGGTTCCGCGGGCTAGGTTCCGGCGGCGGCCTCGGCGCGGCGCTGGGCCAGCCGGATTTCCAGCACGGCGTCCATGGCCTGCTGGACCCGGTCCGAGGCTCCGGCCGCGCTGAACTCCTTCTGGGCTTCTTCCAGATAGACGAGGGCTTCGTCGGATTCGCCGGCGGCCTTGAGCGCCTTGCCGAGCAGCAGCGACACCTCGCCGGCCGTGTGCTTGGCGAGCACGTCCCGCTCGGCGTGGATCTCGCGCAGCTTCTGCACGGCGCCGATGATGTCGCCGGTGAGGTAGAGCCAGCGGGCCCGGATAAAGGCCACCTCAAGCTGGTCGGTCTTGTTGCCGCCGACGATGGACAGGGCCAGCTCGGCGCGTTCGATCGAGGACAGGGTTTCCGGTTCGACGATTCCGGATGAGAGTCGCACCGCGGCGGAGGCCTTGTTGAACCTGGCCCAGAGGTCGATGTCGTTCGCGGGGGAGAGCAGCGTGGCGGCCTTCTCGTGGTGTTTGATGCCCTCGGCGTAGTCATGCCGCATGAAGGCGACGTTTCCCACCACCCAGGCCACCTCGCCGGCGAGCTGGGACATGGAGTGTTCGTCCATCTGCTCGTTCATGTCCTGGCAGTACTTCCAGGCCTCGTCCAGCCGGCCGCTTTCCGCCAGGGCGCCGATCAGCGCCCGGAGCGCGCCGATGATCAGCGTGGACCCCTTGGGCAGCTGGTCGCAGAGCCGCACCGCTTCCTGGGCATGTTCCACCGCAACGGTCAGCTGGCCCTGTCCCTGCGCGGCAGCCGCGAGCATCTGCCGGGCCCGGACTCCGAGGCCCACGGACTCGGCGGCCATCGGGTGGTCCAGCAGGCGCTGCACGATCGCCTTGCAGTCTGCCCACATGCCCTGCTTGATCAGGCATTCGGCTTGCATGTAGGTCATGTTCCACCAGGCGCTGGTGTTCTTCGCCTCCAGGGCGATCTGGGCGGCTGCGGCCGCATGCACCGCCGCCAGCGGGTAGTCGCGCAGGTCCCAGGCCTGCCGGGCGTACAGCCCGGCCAGAACGTATTCGGCGTCGCTGACGGAGACGGGCTGGCTCCACGCCTCAAGGGCCTTGGGGGCCAGCTCAAGCCGGCGGGCGAGCTCCTCGATGACATCCGCGGTCGGTTCCCGGCGGCCGGTTTCAAGCAGCGAGATGTAGCTGGGCGAGTAAAGATCCTTCCCCAGTTCCGCCTGCGTGAGCCCACGCTCCAGCCGTTCCGCGCGGAGTTTCTCCCCGAATCCGTTCCCCACGGATACCACCTCATTCCGGACACTTCATATACTAAATGCTTGACAGTCTCTGTGGAAAACATTTTACAATGTATGTCAACAAGGGCAGTGCTGACTTGGTAACGACTCCGACTCAAAATTGAGGAACTCTATGTTGAAGAAGATTGCAGCCGGCGCGGTTCTCGCGGGCGCCCTGGCTTTCTCCGCAGCGGCTCCGGCCGTTCTGTCCGCAGGTTCCATCGCCGATACCACCAACATCACCGCCGTCGGCAACTGGCCGGATCCCATGCGCACGGCCTCGGCGGTCGGCAACTGGCCCGACCCGATGACCTACTCCACCAACGTCGGCAACTGGCCCGACCCGATGACCTACTCCACCAACGTGGGCAACTGGCCCGACCCGATGTAACCCAACACTCGGAGAACAGCCCCGGCGCCACCGCAAGGTGCCCGGGGCTGTTTTTTGCCCCGATGCCTGTATCGACTGCTCCGTTTCGGCCCTTTTGAGGCGTCAAAACGGCAGTTGCGGAGCAGTCGATGGGGTTCCGGCGGCGGAGGGGCGGAGGTGCCCGCAGATGCCTCGCCGGCCGGCGGGAAACGAAAAGAGGGCCTTCCGACTGGAAGGCCCTCTTTTGTTGACTGGTCGGGATGACAGGATTTGAACCTGCGACCTCGTCGTCCCGAACGACGCGCGCTACCAAGCTGCGCCACATCCCGATCCGTTACTTCAAAAGCAACTTCACAAGAGTATCCGATTCCGGCCCCGGATGCGAAATCGGAGCCCGCGCGGGACCCCCGGAGGCAGGGGCCTCAGACGAGCGAGTCCTTCCACGCCCCGTGCAGCCTGGCGAAGCGTCCGCCGCCGCCGATCAGTTCCGCCGGCGTGCCGTCTTCCACCACCTGGCCGTCGTGGACCACGAGCACGCGGTCCGCGGTCTCCACGGTGGAGAGCCGGTGCGCAATGATCAGCGCCGTGCGGCCCGCCTCGCCGGAACTGACGCCCCGCAGCAGGCTCGCCAGGCCGGCCTGGACCAGGCGTTCGGAGGGGATGTCCAGCGAGGACGTGGCCTCGTCCAGGATCAGCACCGCCGGCCGGGCCAGGAAGGCCCGGGCGAAGCTGATCAGCTGGCGCTGCCCGGCCGAGACGCGTCCGCCGCGCTTGTTGACGTCGGTGTCGTAGCCGTCCGGGAGCGCCGAGATGAACTCATGGGCCCCCACGGCCCGTGCGGCGTCCTCGATCTCCTGCCGGGACGCCTCGGGCCGGCCCAGCGCGATGTTGTCCGCCACGGACCCGCTGAACAGGAACGCCTCCTGGGTGACCATCACGACGTTCCGGCGCAGGTCCGCCGTCGCCAGCTGCCGCAAATCCACGCCGTCGAGCGTGAGCGAGCCGGCGGAGACGTCGTAGAAGCGGGCGATCAGCTTGGCCAGCGTCGACTTGCCCGCCCCGGTCTGGCCCACCAGGGCGACCGTCTGGCCGGCCGGGATGTGCAGGTCCAGGGCGGGGATGATGACCGGGCCGTCGCCGTAGCGGAACTCGACCTTCTCGAAGTCGATGCGGCCCTTCGCCTCGGGCAGGGCCACCGGGTTGCTGCGGCGGCCGGACCGTGGGCACTTCCTCCAGCAGGCCGGAGACCTTCTCCAGCGCCGCCTGCGCACTCTGGAAGGAGTTGTAGAACATCGCCATCTGGTCCACCGGCTGGAAGAAGCGCTTGGTGGAGAGGATCAGCGCCAGCAGCACGCCGACGGCGAGTTCGCCGGCCAGGACGCGGAAGCCCCCGGAGAGCAGGACGACGGCGACGCAGACATTCCCGATCAGCACCAGGCCGGGCTGGAAGACGCCGTTGAGGTTGATGGAGCGGACGGTGACCTTGCGGTAGTCCTCGGAGAGTTCCGCGTAGCGTACGGCGTTCTGGCGCTCCTTGCGGAAGGCCTTGACGGCACGGATCCCGGTCATGGTCTCGACGAAGTGGACGATCAGCCGGGCCGAGACGACGCGGGATTCACGGAACGCGATCTCGGAGTGCTTCTGGTACCAGCGGGCCAGGAAGTACATCGGCACCCCGGCGGCGAGCACCAGCAGGCCGCTGCGCCAATCCAGCGCGAACACCGTGATGGCGGTGAAAACCATGAACAGCATCCCGGACGCGAGCGAGCTGACGCCGGAGTCGAGCAGTTCGCGCAGCGCCTCAAGGTCCGAGGTCTGCCGGGCGATGATGCGGCCGGAGGTGTACTTCTCGTGGAACTCCAGGCTCAGCCGCTGCGTCTGCCGGAAGACCCGCACGCGCAGGTCCAGCAGCATCGCCTGGCTCAGCCGCGCCGTCGAGGTCACGTACAGGGCGGTGAGCCCCGCCGTCGCGACGGCCGCGGCGAGATAGGCGGCGCCGGCCAGCATGAGCGGGACGTTGTCCCCGGCGCGAAGGGCCGGCAGCGCGTGGTCGATCCCGAAGGCGATCAGCGCCGGGCCGGCCACGCGGGCGGCCTGGGAGAGGACGACGGCGGCGATGGTCAGCCAGAAGCGCCGGCGGACGGGACGGATCAGCGAACCGAGCAGGGCCAGGGAGCGGCGCCGGACGGCCTTGCTGTCGGACTTGGACAGGTGCGCGTTGTCCTCGTTGGCGGTGCCGAAGGTGGCCGTGCTCATCGGGACACCTCCTCGGCCTCGAGGGCGGACAGTTCGGAATCGAGGTCCCGCGGTTCCGGGTCCAGGCTGGCGATCACGTAGCGGTAGTGGCTGTTCTCCGCGAGCAGTTCGGTGTGGGTGCCGACGGCGGCGATCCGGCCGTCCTCCAGCAGCGCCACCCGGTCGGCCAGGGCCACGGTGGAGGGGCGGTGGGCGACGATCAGGGTGGTGGTGTCCGCGAGTACCTCGCGCAGCCGGGCCTCGACGAGCTCCTCGGTGTTGACGTCCAGGGCGGAGAGCGGATCGTCCAGGACCAGCACCTTCGGCTGGGCGGCGACGGCGCGGGCCAGCGCGATGCGCTGCCGCTGCCCGCCGGACAGACTCAGTCCCTCCTCGCCGATCAGCGTGTCCAGGCCTTCCGGCAGCGAGTAGGCGAAGTGGGCCTGGGCGGTGTCCAGCGCCTCGGCCAGGATCTCTTCCCGGCGCTCCGCGGACTCCTGGCCCCGGACGCCGAGCAGCACGTTGTCCCGGACCGAACTGGAGAAGAGGGTGGTGTCCTCGAACGCCACGGCAACGATGGTGCGCAGTTCCTCCACGCTGAAGTCGCGCAGGTCCACGCCGTCGATCGTGACCGAGCCCGCCGTGACCTCGAACAGGCGCGGCACCAGCTGCAGCAGGGCACTCTTGCCGCTGCCGGTGATGCCCACCAGGGCCATGGTCTCGCCGGGCCGGATGTCCAGGCAGATGTCCTTGAGGATCGGCTTGTCCGGCGCGTCCTCGAAGGCGAAGGTGGCGTTGTGGAAGCCGAGGGCGCCCTTGAGCTCGGCGGGCCGACGCGGCTGCTGCGGGCTGGTGATGGTGTTGACCGAATCCATCACCTCGAAATGCCGGTCCACCGCGGTCTTGGCGGTGAGCGCCATGGCCAGCAGCATGCCGCAGAACTCCACCGGCGCGGCGATGACGGCGGCGGTGGCGAAGAAGGCGACGAGCGCGCCGATGCTCAGCTCGCCGCCGGCCGCCAGCATGACGCCGACGACGAGCCCGGCACCGAGGGCCAGCTCGGGCAGCAGGGTGACGACGAGGCTGAAGGCGGCGAGGTGCTTGGCCTTGGCGATCTCGGTCTGGCGCAGTTCCTCGGCCTGTTCGTTGAAGTTTTCCAGCGCCTCGCGGCTGCGTCCGAAGGCCTTGAGCACGCGGATGCCGTGGACGGATTCCTCCACCGTGGTGGCGAGGTCCCCGGCCTGGTCCTGGCTGCGGCGGGCCACCTTGCTGAAGCGGGTCCGGAAGCGGAAGCCGTAGATCATGATCGGCACGGCGGCGGCGAGGAAGATCAGCGCCAGCTGCCAGCTCATGGAGAACATCACGACGACGCCGATCACCACTGTCAGCGTCGTGACCACGAGCATGATCGCCCCGAACGCCATCCAGCGCCGGAGGAAGTTCAGGTCCGTCATGGCGCGGGAGAGCAGCTGCCCGGAGCCCCAGCGGTCATGGAAGGAAACGGTCAGGTCCTGCAGATGGTCGTAGAGCGAGACCCGCATCCGGGTTTCCACGGTGGTGGCCGGGTTGATGACGAACTGGCGGCGCAGCGCCACCAGCCCGGCTTCGGCGATCCCCAGCAGGAGGATCACCGCGGAGGCGATCCAGACGGCCTGGCTGCTGCCGCCGGGCCTCAGCCAGTCGTTGATCAGCACCCGCAGCACCTGGGGGATGGCCAGGGCGACGAGGCTGGCCAGCAGGGCGCACAGCAGGCCCAGGACCAGCCGCGGCATAATCGGCCTGACGTGCGGATAGAGGCGACTGATGGATGAGAAAAACGGGGTCTGCTTGGCCATGCCTGCTTCTTAGGGGCAACTGCGAAATGGATTACGCAACTGGATGTAGTTTCCTGTAGCAACTACCCTAGGCCATCCCGTGACCCGGTTCACAGGATATCGGCCCGTTCCGCCATCTGGGCCAGTAATTATGTTCCGCAATGGGCCGGGCGGATGCGGAATTCCCGGGGGGACAGGCCACGCTCGGAATGCCGGCGGGACATGCCCGTTCCGCGGCGGTTCGGCAGGACATGCCCATTCTTCGGTGCGGCAACAGTGGGACATGCCCGTTCCGCAGCCGCTCAGTTGAACATGCCCATTCTTCGCGACCGACGCCGGGGGACATGCCCATCCTTGGGCGTCAGGAGTGGGCATAATGCCGTTATGTCCATTGCTGGGCGCGAAGGCAGGGCATGTCCCACCGGACGTTGGTGCGGGGAAGGGCATGTCCCTCCGACGCTGTGAACCGGTACTGGGCGAGACGTGTCCATCCGACGCTGGCACGTTCCAGGACGGGCATGTCCCACCGGACGTTGGTGCGGGGAGGCATGTCCTCCGACGGGCACGTTCCGCGCGGCACGGTCAGGGCGCGCCGCAGGGACGCCCGGCAGGCTCAGGCGCGGGCGGTCAGGGTGAGCAGGACGGCCTCGGGCTTGCAGGCGATCCGGACCGGGGCGAAGCGCGAGGTGCCGATGCCGCCGGAGACGTTCACCGGCGTCGTCCGCCCGTTGCTTTCCCAGTCGTGCAGTCCCCTGGCACGCCAGGTGGGGAGATCGCAGTTGGCCACGAGGGCCCCGTAGCCGGGGACGCAGATCTGCCCGCCGTGGGTATGGCCGGCCAGCAGCAGGTCCGCGGCGTCCTCGGTGAAGTGGTCGAGCACGCGCTGGTAGGGGGCGTGGACGACGGCGATCCGCAGGTGCGGCTTGGCGTCCTGGCCCCGGGTGCCGCGGGGCCAGCCGGCGTAGCGTTCGCGGCGCAGGTGCGGGTCGTCCACGCCGGAGAAGTCGACGCGCAGGCCCTTGAGCACCAGCGACTGGCAGCGGTTGGTGAGATCCACCCAGCCCGCCATCCCGAAGCCCGCCCGGAGCCGCGGCCAATCCAGCTCGGCCGGGCTCTTCGGACTCGAGGAGGGGCCCAGGAGATAGGACGCCGGGTTCTTGAACGTGGGGGCGTAGTAGTCGTTGGAGCCGGGGACGAAGACGCCGGGGAACTCCATCAGCGGACGCAGGGCGTCCAGGACAGGGTCCACGGCCTTGACGTGGCTGAGGTTGTCCCCGGTGTTGACCACCAGGTCCGGTTCCAGCCCGGCCAGGGAGCCCAGCCAGGCGGCCTTGCGGCGCTGGCCGGGAACGAAGTGGATGTCGCTCAGGTGCAGCACGCGCAGCGGCCCGAACCCCGGCGGCAGGATGGGAAGGGTCTCCTCCCGCAGCACGAACTGGTTCTTCTCCCACAAACCGTAGCCGGTCGCCCCGGCCCCCGCGGCGGCTCCGACGGCGGCGGTGACGGCAAAGCCGCGCCCGATGCTTCGGGCGCGGCCTGCCAGGCTGGTTCCGCCGGTCACGGCTACTTTTTCCCGGGGGACTTCGACGGCGACGGCGCCGGCGCGGGTGCGGGTGCCGGGGCCGGAGCCCTGTTGTCCGTGCCGGTCTGGGACCTGGGCGGCTGGTACGGCGCGGGCTCGTACAGCATGTTCGACGGCGGTTCCGGGAAGGGCTCGGTGCCGTGCGACGGGGCAATCTGGGCCATGAACTGGGAGAACATCGGCCCGGCGAGCATGTAGCCGTCGATGCCCTCGTAGAACTGGCCGTTGACGGTGACGTTCTGCCCGGCCCGCTGCTGGTCGCCGAGGGGGTCGCCAAACCAGGCAGCCGTAGCGAGTCCGGTGGTGTGGCCGACAACCCAGGTGGAGCCGTTGTTGTTGGACGTACCGGTCTTGGCCGCGATCGGGAAGTTGGTGACCGTGGAAATACGCGGCTGGATCAGCGAGCCCGAGCCGCGGTTCAGGACTTCCTGCAGCGCATAGTTCACGCCGCGGGCGACCTCGGGTTTGATGGCGTCCCGGCAGTTCGGGGCCTGGGCGGGCAGCTTGGCGCCGGTCGCATCCGTCACCGAGGTGATCGCGATCGGCTCGCAGTACCGGCCGTCGTTGGCGAAGGTGGCGAACGCGCTGGCCATGGTCAGCGGCGCGGTCTGCGTCGAACCCAGGAGGTTGGACAGCTGGAACATGTTGACCTTCGGATTGTGCTCCAGGATCTTGCCCGTGCCCTTCTCCACCGACGGCAGGCCGGAGTGGATGCCGACGGCGTCCACGATCTTCTGGATGCCGCAGAAGTCAACCTGGGCCGCGGAAGCGAAGGTGATCGTGTTGATCGAGTTGTAGAGGCCCCGCAGGACCGTCATCGGCTTGTAGTAGTCCTCTTCAGCGTTCTGCAGGTCCTCCGCGGCGCCGAGGCCGGCGTCCTTTTCCGGGGTGCTGTAGGCGCCGCTGACCACGCCGCAGGAGTTCCGCCACTGGAAGTCCAGCGGGTACCTGCGCACGGAGCCGTCGACCGTGGTGTTCATGGACTTGCCCTCGTCCAGCCACTGGGCGAAGGTGAACGGCTTCATCGTGGAGCCGGGCTGCGCTCCGCCGAGTCCGTTGAGGTCGTTGCCGTCGTTATCGAATTTGTCGACGTTGAAGTTGAGCTGCGTGTCGAACTTGCCCTTGCCCGGCAGCCACGAGGTGTTCTGGGCCATGTTGGTGATCTTGCCCGAGCCCGGTTCAACGGAAACCAGGGCGGCACCCCACTTGTCGGGGTTCGCACCGGCGGCAGCATTGACCTGCGCCTGGGCCGCCTGCTGGGCCTTCGGGTCCAGGGTGGTCTTGATGGTCAGGCCGCCGCGGTAGATCTTCCGCTCGCGTTCCTTCGCGTCCGCTCCATACGCCGGGTTGTTGAGCAGCAGATGCGACACGTAGTCGCAGAAGTAGGGGGCCGTGGGCGAGTAGGCGCAGCCCTGGCGCGGCTGGGTCACCTTGGTCTTCACCGGCGTGGCGACGGCGGCCGCGTACTCGGCCTGCTTGATCTTGCCCGTCGTGAGCATGGCCTTAAGCACCAGGTCGCGCCGGACCTTGGCATTTTCCGGGTTCGAGATCGGGTCGTAGAACGACGGGCTGTTCACGACGCCGGCCAGGAGGGCTGCCTGCGGCAGCGTCAGGTTCTTGGCAGAGGTGCTGAAGAAGAGCCGGGACGCCGCCTCGATGCCGTAGGCGTCGCGGTTGAAGAACACGATGTTGAGGTAGCCCTCGAGGATCTGTTCCTTGCTGAACTTCTTCTCCAGTGCGATGGCCAGCTTCATCTCGCGGAGCTTGTCCCCGACGCCCTTGTTGACACCGTTGAGGAGGACCTGGTCGCCCTTGCCCTCGGATTCCAGGGAGGAGTTAATGACGTTGTTCACGTATTGCTGCGTGATGGTCGACGCGCCCTGCTTGTTGCCGCGGGCGGTGCTGACCAGCGCGCGGAGAATGCCGGTGGTGTCGACGCCGCCGTGTTCGTAGAAGCGGCTGTCCTCGATGGCGATCACCGCGTTCTTGATGTGCGGCGACATCTGGTCCAGCGAGACGCGGGTGCGGTTCTCGAGGTAGAGGTTGGCGATGACGCTGCCGTCCGCGGCCAGGATTCTGGTCGACTGGCTTGGCGGGTCCACCTTCAGTTCGGCCGGCAGCGCTTCGAAGAACTTGATCGAACCGCTCGCGGTGTTGCCTGAGACGGCGGCCGCGGGGACCAGCAGTCCCGCCACCAGGACGCCACAGATAGCACTCACGCCAAGGAAAAGGACTAGCTTTCCGAGGGTGGTGGCCGTGTCGAATAAAGGGTTCTTACCAGTCGCCATGTTTTCCACTTTACCGGCAAGGACTAGGCTTTACTTCATGACCAAATGGGAGTACGCCACGATTCCGCTCATTATCCACGCCACGAAGCAGATTCTGGACCAGTGGGGCGACGACGGCTGGGAGCTCGTCCAGGTAGTTCCGGGCCCCGAAGGAAACGGCCTGGTTGCCTACCTGAAGCGGGAGAAGCACTAGCCATGAGCACCCCCGAAACGGCGGCTCAGGCCGCGGTTCCAAGCCCCGCCGGCGCGGCGGAAAGCGCCACGGGCACCGGCGCGTCGTCCGCCGTCGAACAGCGCCTCGCCGAGCTCGGCCTGACGCTTCCCGCGGTGGCCGCCCCGGTGGCCGCCTATGTCCCCGCTGTGATCTCCGGCAACCACGTCTACACCTCCGGGCAGTTGCCGTTCATCGACGGCAGCCTCGAAGCCACCGGCAAGGTCTCCTCCGGGACCGAAGGCACCTCCGATGAGCCGACCGTGTCCCCGGAAGCCGCCAAGCGCTACGCCGAGGTCTGCGCCGTCAACGCGCTGGCCGCAGTGAAAAGCGTGATCGGCGACCTGGACCGCATCACGCGGATCGTCAAGGTGGTGGGCTTTGTCGCCTCCGACCCCTCGTTCACCGGCCAGCCCGGTGTCATCAACGGCGCCTCCGAACTCCTGGGCAAGGTGCTCGGCGACGCCGGCCGGCACGCACGGTCCGCCGTCGGCGTCGCGGTTCTGCCGCTCGACTCTCCGGTCGAGGTCGAACTGATCGCCGAATTCGCCTAGAGGGCCGGTCGCTTCCTTTGCCGCACTTAGCACGACGCCTGTTTGTCCTCCCCCCGGACCTTGAGGGGGCAGCCCGCAGCTGGCTGGAACACGGCGAGCGGACCCCGCGTGCGGCCCGCTACGCCTCCTCCGTGGTCCTGCTGCGGGATTCCCCCACCGGCCTGGAGACCTGGCTGGGGTACCGGCCGGGCGCCTCGCCCCTGGGCGTGCTCGCCTTTCCGGGCGGCTCGCTCGAAACGTCCGACGACGACGCCGTGGGCTGGCTCGGGCCCACGCCGCAGTACTGGGCCGAGAAGATGGGAACGTCCGACGTCGGCCTGGCCCGCCGCCACGTGGTCGGCGCGATCCGCGAGCTGTTCGAGGAGACCGGGGTGCTGCTGGCCGGCCCGGACCTGTCCACCACGGTGGAGGGCACCTCGACGGCCGAGTGGATGCGCGCCCGGGAGGCCGTGGCCAACCAGGAGAAATCGTTTACCGACGTGCTGGCCAAGCGCGGGCTGTCGCTGCGGACCGACCTGCTGAAACCGCTGGTGAACTGGCTCAGCCCCGACTTCTCGCACCGCCGCTTCAATACCCGCTACTTTGCCGCGACCGTCCCGATGAACCAGCAGCCTTCCCTGCTGGCCAGCAAGGGCGTGTGGGGGCGCTGGGTCTGCGCCCGCAAGGTCATCGCCGACCGTGACAGCACTGTCCTCGGCGACGAGGTGGGCCAGCCGAACACGGCAGGCCTGAAGCTTGGCCAGCTCCTGGTGCCCGGCTCGGAGATCATGCTGGAGAAGATGGCCGCCGCCAACGGCTGCATCGCCTATCTCAGTTACAAACGCACGGCCCACGCCTACCAGCCGGCCCTGGTGGAGGAGGACGGCGCGCTCATGCTGGAAGTCGAGGCCGCCAAGACCGTGGCCGGGGAACCCCAGCGGGATCGGTAACCGTTCCGGGAGGCTCGACCACCGGACATGCCCGTCGGTGCATCAGCTGCACGGGATGGGCATGTTCCGCCGGCCGACACGTCGCCACCGGACATGCCCGTCGCACAGCTTGAGCGTTGGACATAGTGGGTATATGTCCACGCCCGGCGTCCAAGGATGGGCATGTCCGTCGGTGCCTCGGTGCGAGCGATGGGCATGTCCCGCCGGCCGACACGTCGCCACCGGACATGCCCGTCGCACAGCTTGGGCGTTGGACATAGTGGGTATATGTCCACGCCCGGCGTCCAAGGATGGGCATGTCCGTCGGTGCATCGGTGTGAGCGATGGGCATGTCCCTCGGATGCGGGCCCGGAGAACACCTCGCCCCCGCGTCCGCCAGCATCCACCCAAGCCCGGCTTAAACACCGAGGGCCGGCCCGTTCATTCGGGCCGGCCCTCTGCGTTCTCGGTAATGGTGCCAGGAGACCTAGCGGGAGCGCTGGCGGAGGCGCTGCATGTCGAGGATGACGACGGCGCGGGCTTCCAGGCGCAGCCAGCCGCGCTGGACGAATTCGGCCAGGGCCTTGTTGACGGTCTCCCGGGACGCGCCCACCAGCTGGGCCAGCTCTTCCTGGGTGAGCTCGTGCGCCACGAGGACACCGTCGGTCGCCGGGCGGCCGAAGCGGTCGGCCAGGTCCAGCAGCGCCTTCGCCACACGGCCCGGGACGTCGGAGAAGACCAGGTCGGAGAGCGAATCGTTGGTGCGGCGCAGGCGCCGGGCGAGGGCCTGCAGCAGCTGGGCCGACACCTCCGGGCGGGTGCGCAGCAGGGCGTTGAGGCTCTCGTTTTTCAGCCCGGCCAGCCGGGTTTCGGACACGGCGGTGGCCGTGGCGGTGCGCGGGCTCGGATCAAACAGTGCCATCTCGCCGAAGAGCTCGCCCGGGCCGAGGATGGCGAGCAGGGACTCGCGGCCGTCGGGGGAGGTGCGGCCGAGCTTTACCTTGCCGGAGACGATGAAGTAGAGCTGGTCACCCTGGTCGCCCTCCCGGAACACCGAGGCTCCGCGTGAGAGGTCCACCTCGGTGAGTTCGTCCGTCAACAGACGGAACGCCTCGTCGTCGAGCGTGGCGAAAAGGGGTGCGCGGCGCAATACCTCGATATCCATGAAATCTCCTGACTTGCTGTGTCGGCTGGGGCGCTCCAGCCATTGTTTCAGAATTTTGCGGCTTCTGTGACGTACTTGGCATGGAAACGCGCGAAACGGCGCCGCACGCCGGCGCCGGAGTGGGGCCCCGTGCCCGGCCCGCGCCCGGCCCGCGCCCCGCGCCCCGGCCCATGCCCCGGCCAGCGGCAGGGCGCACGGCAGGGCACGGGGTCCGGCCGTGCGGCGGCCGCCCGGCAAACTGTCAGCCCGCGCCGGTAAGATGGTGGCCTACAAGTCTTTAAGGAGCCCCGGTGTTCGGCTTGACCATTTTGGACCTGGCGTTGATCCTCACGCTCCTGTCCTACCTGATCTACGGCTTGCGCAACGGCTTCCTGGTGACCCTTGGCGGCATCGCAGGCTTCGCGGCGGGGGCCGTGGCCGCCTTCGTGTCGGTGCCGATCGTCAGCGACCTGGTGGACGACGCCGGCTGGCGGCTCACCGCAATCATTGCCACGGCCGTGCTGCTGATGATGCTGGGGCATGGGCTGGGCACCATGATCGGACGGCGCGTCCGCAGCGTCGTCAAAATCAGCCCGCTGCGACTGGCCGACCGGGTGGTCGGCGGCGGGGTCAACGTCGCCGTGTCCGCCCTCGTCATGTCCATGCTGGCCTTCAGTATCAGCGCCCTCGGCATGCCCTTCGTTTCCCAGCAGCTGGCCGACTCCCGGGTGATCGGGTTTATCGACGGTGTCACCCCGACGCCCTTGAAGACCTCGATGGCCCAGCTGCGCTCGGCCGTCATCGGCGACGGGATTCCGACCCTGTTCGAAGGCATCGGCGGTCAGCCCGTGCCGGTCCCGGATGCCAGCACCGACACCCCGGCGCTGAACAAGGCCGCCGCGTCCGTGCTGAAGATCGCCGGAACCGCCTACCAGTGCGGTCAGAACCAGACCGGGACCGGCTTCGTCGTCTCGCCGGGCCGGGTCGTCACCAACGCCCATGTGGTGGCAGGCGTCCCGGAGCCCGTCGTCGAGGTTCCGGGCGGCGGGGCGCTCCCCGGCCGGGTCGTTTACTTCGACAGCCAGCATGACCTGGCCGTGCTGGCCGTGGACGGGCTGGCCGCCGCGCCGCTGCCGCTGGGCCCCGACCTTCCCGCCGGCAGCCCGGCGGCGTTCGCGGGCTACCCGCACGGCGGTCCGTTCCAATCCAAACCGGCGACGGTGCGGGACACCGCGACCGTCCTGGTCCCTGACATTTACGGCAACAACCCCGCGGCCGAGGACGTCTACCGGCTCGCCGGCGACGTGCAGGCCGGGAATTCGGGCGGGCCGCTGCTGACCATGGACGGGCGGGTGTCCGGGGTGGTCTTCGCGAAGTCCACCTCGGAAGCCTCGCTGGGCTTCGCCATCACCATGGACGACCTCGGCCCCGTGGCCGCGCGGGCCCCCGGGCTCGGCGACGCCGTATCGCCCGGGCAGTGCATCCAAAAGTAGACGCTTCAAGAAGCAGGGGCGGCTCGGGGCACCGGCCGCGGGCACCGTCAGGCAGCCGCCTCGATCCACTCCAGGCTCTGCCCGTGCGGGCCGGCGATGGCCACCGGCACGCCGTCTTCCAGCAGCAGGAAGCGGCCGCGGAGCCGGGCGTCGTCCATTTCCGGGACCACGGTGGAGCCGTCCGCCTGCCGGAGCACCGTGTGGCCCTCGTTCGAGATCCAGTGGCAGCCCCGGTCCGCGGCAAGCAGCTCGATTGTGTCCCGGAAGCGTTCGCGGCCGCCGGCATCGAGGTAGGCCATGACCGCGCTGTGGAACACCACCAGGGCGGCGTGCGGCGGCGCCTGCCCGGCCAGGGACACGAGCTGTTCGTTGAGGTCACCGGACACCAGCAGCGGCGGATCGGCCCGCGCGACGGCGATTGCCTGGCGCAGCCGCTCGCGGCGGAAGTCCTGCTCGGGCCAGATCAGCGCCTCCAGCCAGGCGACGTCGTCGGGGTCGCGGATGTCGAGCGGATTCAGGTCGATGCCGGCGCGCCACGCCACCGCCGGCAGCCCGGCCGGCAGCGGCACGGGCCCCGCCGTGGCGCAGTGCAGGACCGGGTAGCTTCCGGGCGCGGCGCCGGCCGGCACGAGCCGTGTCACGTGGGGGCTGCCGCCCGGGGCGCCGCCTGATCCGCCGTCGTACTCGTAGCCGTAGCGGTCCGGGAACAGCGCCAGTCCTGCCGAGGCGCCGACCTCGATGAGGGCCAGCGGGCGGCCCTCCGCGGCGGAGATGCGGGCCAGGGACGGGAGCAGCGCGGCGCAGCGGCCGGCCTCGTTCGTCTGCGTGGACCGGGAGAGGACAATCCGGGCGACGTCGTCCCAGTGCGTGTCCAGGAACCGCCGGAACTCCCGGTAGGGGCCGATCCGGGCGCCGAGGAAGCGTGCGGCGGCCAGCATCAGCAGCGGCTGGCGCTTGTTGTGGGGCCACGCGTCGATCCGCCGGACCAGCTCAGGATCGTCCGCGATGCCCACCGACCATTCGGCATAGCAGGCGGAGTTGCCGGGGGCATCGACGGTACCGAAGTGCCGGTACCAGTCGGCGGTCCCTGAGGGTTCCGGCGTGCCGGACATGCTCAGTCCCGGCCGGCGTGCAGTCCGGCGAGATATTCGACGGCGAAGCGGTAGCCCATGACGCCGGCGCCGGCGATCACGGCCTTGCTGACGTCCGAAAGATAGGAGTGGTGCCGGAACGCTTCGCGGGCGTGCACGTTGGTGATGTGGACCTCGACGGCGGGCAGCTGCACGGCCGAGATCGCGTCCCGGATCGCCACCGAGGTGTGCGTGTAGGCGCCGGCGTTGAGAACGATGCCCACCGCTTTCCCGCGGGCCGCGTGGATGGCGTCCACGAGCTCCCCCTCATGGTTGGACTGGAAGCACTCGACGTCGAGCCCGTGCGCCGCACCGGCGTCCTTGGCGAGCTGTTCGACGTCGGCCAGCGTGGCCGTGCCGTACTTCTCGGGTTCGCGGGTGCCCAGCAGATTCAGGTTCGGTCCGTTGAGGACCAGGATGGTGCCGCGGCGGGCGTCCGCGGGGGTGGCTTCGCTCATGCCTGCCAATGTATCGCGTAACGGCGGGCCGCACGCCGATGTTTCCCGCGAACTTCATCAAATATGGGCGGGCCACCGGCAGGGGGCTGCTGCGGCCCGCCGCAGCAACCCCCGCCGGGAGCCTTGCCTACTTCCTGAGCGAGTGCGCGATCTGGGCCATCACGGTGTTGTCGGCCAGCGTGGTGGCATCGCCCACCTCGCGGCCCTCCGCGACGTCTTTGAGCAGGCGGCGCATGATCTTGCCGGAGCGGGTCTTGGGCAGTTCCGGGACGATCAGGATGGTCTTGGGCTTGGCGATCGGCCCGATTTCCTTGCCCACATGGTTGCGGAGCTCCTGGACCATCGCCTCGCCCGAGTCGACCGCGTCCCCGCGCAGGATCACGAACGCCACGACGGCCTGGCCGGTGGTCTCGTCCGCGGCGCCCACGACGGCGGCTTCGGCCACGGCCGGGTGGGACACGAGGGCGGATTCGATCTCGGCGGTGGAGAGCCGGTGCCCGGAGATGTTCATGACATCGTCCACCCGGCCGAGCAGCCAGATGTCGCCGTCGTCGTCCTTCTTGGCGCCGTCGCCGGCGAAGTACATGGTCTCGAAACGGGACCAGTACGTTTCCTTGAACCGCTCCGGGTCGCCCCAGATGCCGCGCAGCATGGCCGGCCACGGCTCGCGGATCACGAGGTAGCCGCCGGCTCCGTTGGGCACGGACTCGCCGGCCTCATCGACGACGTCCACGGCGATGCCGGGCAGCGGCACCTGGGCGGAGCCCGGCTTCGTCGCGGTGACGCCGGGCAGCGGCGCGATCATCTGCGCACCGGTTTCGGTCTGCCACCAGGTGTCCACGATCGGGGCCGGGTTTTCCTTCTTCTCCCCGTTCTTGCCGGCGTTGGCGCCGATGACGTCGCGGTACCACATCCACGCCTCGGGGTTGATGGGTTCACCCACCGAGCCGAGGACGCGGATCGAGGACAGGTCCGACTTCGCCGGGATCTCCTTGCCCCACTTCATGAAGGTGCGGATCGCGGTGGGGGCGGTGTAGAGGATGGAGACCTTGTACTTCTCCACGATCTCCCACCAGCGGCCCTGGTGCGGGGAATCGGGGGTGCCCTCGTAGATCACCTGGGTGGCGCCGTTGATGAGCGGTGCGTAGGCGACGTAGGAGTGGCCCGTGATCCAGCCGACGTCGGCCGTGCACCAGTAGACATCCGTTTCCGGGTGCAGGTCGAAGACCGCCTTGTGCGTGTAGGCGCCCTGGGTGAGGTAGCCGCCGGTGCTGTGCAGGATGCCCTTGGGCTTGCCGGTGGTGCCGGAGGTGTAGAGGATAAACAGCGGGTGCTCGGCGTCATGCCCGACGGCGGTGTGCTCGGCGGAAGCGGTCCCGACCGTGTCCGCCCACCAGTGGTCGCGGCCCTCGTGCCAGTCCACGTCCTGGCCGTTGCGCTTGACCACCACGACGTTCTGCACGGTGTGGCCGGAACCGTCCCCCTCGTGGGACAGGGCCTCGTCGACGGCGTGCTTGAGGGAGCTGGGCTTGCCGCGGCGGTAGGTGCCGTCGGCCGTGACCACCAGTTTGGCTTCGGCGTCGTCGATCCGGGACCGGAGCGCCTCGGCGGAGAAGCCGCCGAACACCACCGAGTGGATGGCGCCGATCCGGGCGCAGGCCAGCAGCGTGATGACGGCCTCGGGGATCATCGGCAGGTACACGGCCACCCGGTCGCCCTTGGCCACGCCGAGGGATTCGAACGCGTTCGCGGCCTTCTTGACCTCTTCGGTGAGCTGCGCGTAGGTGTAGCTGCGGGTGTCGCCGGGCTCGCCCTCGAAGTAGATCGCGACGCGGTCCCCGTTGCCGGCCTCGACGTGCCGGTCCAGGGCGTTGTACGCGGCGTTGATCTCGCCGCCGACGAACCATTTGGCGAACGGCGGGTTGGACCAGTCCAGGGTCTGGGTGAAGTCCTTGCTCCAGCTCAGCAGGCTGCGGGCCTGCTTGGCCCAGAACGCCGGCCGGTCGGCGTCGGCCTCGGCGTAGTCTGCGGCGGTGACCACGGCGTTGGCCGCGAACTCGGCCGAGGGGGCGAACTTGCGGTTCTCCTGCGACAGGTTTTCGAACGCATCGCCCTGCCGGGGCGTGGTTGCGGTGGAGCCGGGAGTCTGCTGGGACATGGTGAACCTCATCATTCATCGATCCGTGCTGCACGGAACGTCCGTTGCGCCGCAGTGCCGTGCCACTGTGCGCGGCATCGGGCATCGGCTGGTCACGGACGTGCCGCAAGAGCTGTTCCGAAATACACACTAATGCGTGGGTAGGACAGAACGTGTGCCCCGTCACAAAGGGAGCCGTGAGCGGTGTTTATTAAGCGCCGAATGGCGGCTGAGAGGCGGCGGCCGGGTCTGGCGCGGTCCGGGGGAAACCCGTGCACCGCGGACCTGGCGCCGACCTTGCACGAAATAAGTGTCCCGGCCGGCGCGGGCACACTCCCGCTGACCATCACGCTGGTTTACGCGCAGGGCGAAAGGACCCGCACGCTGGTGCTGGAGTGACGGCCGGTCAGCTAGTGATCGGTCCCGCACTTGGCTAGGCTGAGATGGAGTTGTGACATCCGATGGGGGCGACAGGACCGCTAGCGGTCCTGTTTTTGCCTGCCGTTAGGTTGCACTGTCCAGGGTGCGGCCACGCTAAGGAGAACAGAATGAACGAGCAAAGCAACGGGCAGCTCCACGCGCCCTCCCGCAACGAGGCGACGGCCGGTCCGGCCCAGGCCAACGGCCAGGGGGAACAGCCACGCTTCACCGTGGACAAGCCGGACGCGAAGAACAACGAGGCTGTACTCGGGCCCTTCACCGTCCGCGACCTCACGGTCTTCGGGTCCACGCTGGTTCTCTTCATCGCCTCCCTGATCCCGATGTTCGCCATCCGGTACAACCTCTGGAACCTGGGCAGCCTCTTCTTCCTGGGCCTGGGGATCCTGCTGCCGCTGATCGTCGCGGCCCTCTTCGTGGCACGCCGGGTCAGCCCGGGCAGCAAGATCCGGATCGGCTCCCTCTCGGTTGACCAGTTCGGTTCAGTCGTGGCGTCCTTCAGCCTGGCCTTCTTCTTCCTCGCGGCCGCCGGCGCGTTCGTGCCCAGCATGCTGCTGGGCCTGCTGGGAGCCCTGGGACTCTTCACCGCCACCGTGCTCGCCCGGCTGATCCCGGTCCTCGCCGGCGATTTCCTGCACCGCGCCGAAACCCCGGCGCACGTCGTGGCGCGCGAAGCTGCACAGCCGGTGCGCAAGCCGCGCGCCCCCAAGGCCCCCAAGGCCGCCGGCGAGGCCACGGCCGCCAAACAGGGGAGCAGCCCGCTGGCCGGCTGGGCCAAGAAGATTGTCCCGGGCAAGCAGTCCAACGGTTCGGAGCACGCAGGGCGCGGCCATGAAACCCCCGGGGCATCGCACGGCGCTGCCGGTGTCGCCGCGGGCGCCACCGCCGTTGCCGCGTCCGGCGCGGCCGCGGGACACACCCGCCCGGCGGCTACGGAGGCTGCCACCCAGGCGCACGGCGTCGTTCCCTCCGCGTCACCGACGCCGACGGCGGCGCACGCACCGGCCGCGCCGGCGGCTAGCGCGGCCCCTGCGGAACCGTCCGCCGCCGAGCAGACCCAGGCCGCGGCAGTCCCGGGCGCGCCCGCAGCACCGGCCGCACCGGCAGCGCCGGCCGAACAGCACGCCGGCCTGGAGGAAACCCAGGCCGCCGCGGTCCCGGCCGCGGCAGCACCGTCCGCCGCAGGCCACGAGGCCCCCACCGCACTCACCCCCCAGGTCCGTTCGCAGGAGCCGATCGGCGCCACCGTGGACCCGGCGAACCGTCCCGACACCCAGGCGCAGCAGCCCGCCTACGAGGCGTTCTGGTTCGCCGTCGCCCAGCCCCGCACCGCCGTGGACGAGCACACCGGCGCCCCGGCGTTCGTCGTCGAGCCCGGCGGCTGGGTCCTCGCCCTCGAGGACCGCGGCCACGAGTTCCTGGTCCAGCACACGGACGGCCGCGTCGGCGTGCTGCGGGACCTCAGCAACATCGAACGCGGCTAGCCGGACCATGGCCGCCGCACCGGGCAGCGCGACTCCCGGCAGCCCGAACTCCCGGCAGCCCGAACTCCGGAGCCGCGAAAGCGCGCCCCCGGGCTGCCGGGGAGACGCTGCTGGGGCTCAAACGCCGCGCCCGCCGGATCAACAGGGCGCTGGCCGGGCAGTACCCGTACGCGCATGCGGAGCTGGATTTCCGCAGCCCGTTCGAACTGGTGGTGGCCACCGTGCTCTCGGCCCAGACCACTGACGTGGCGGTCAACCAGATCACGCCGCTGCTGTTCGCCCGGTACCCGGACGCGCGCAGCATGGCGGAGGCGGAGCCCGCCGAACTTGAGGCCATCATCAAACCCACCGGGTTCTTCCGGGCCAAGGCGCGGAACCTGATGGCGCTGTGCACCAAGCTCGTCGATGACTACGACGGCGAGGTGCCGGGCCGGCTGGAAGACCTGGTGAAGCTGCCCGGCGTCGGCCGGAAAACCGCCAACGTGGTCCTGGGCAACGCGTTCGGCGTCCCGGGCATCACCGTGGACACACATTTCGGCCGGCTGGCCCGCCGCTTCGGCTGGACCGAGTCGGACGATCCGGTCCGGATCGAGTCCGACGTCGCCGAACTGTTCGAGCCCAGGGACTGGACCATGCTTTCGCACCGCGTGGTGTTCCACGGCCGGCGCGTCTGCCATTCCCGCAAGCCCGCCTGCGGCGCCTGCGCGGTGGCGAACTGGTGCCCCAGCTACGGCGCCGGCGAGACGGATCCGGAGAAGGCCCGGAAGCTCCTGAAGTACGAGCTGGCACCGGGGCAGGAGGAACTGCTGGCGAAGCTGCTGGCCGAAACCCACCGCGCCGCGGAAATCCGGATGGAATCGCAGCGGAGGCCGCGGTGACCGCCCGCCAGGACCTGGTTGACCTGGTCGCCGCGGTGCAGGCCGGGACGGCGCCGTCGCCGGACCCGCGCTGGCGCGAACTGGCGGTGGAGCCGGGCGAACGCGTGCGCCGCGCGGCCGTGCTGATGCTGTTCGGATCCCTCGACGATGTCCCCGCGACCTCCGTGAAGCTGCTGGCGCCGGCGGACCTGGACGTGCTGCTGCTCCAGCGCGCGCAGACCCTGGACGACCACCCCGGCCAGGTCGCGTTCCCCGGCGGCGGCATCGACCCCGGCGAAACCGTCACCGCGGCCGCCCTGCGCGAGGCCGAAGAGGAAACCGGCCTGGACCCGCGCGGTGTGGAGGTCCTCGGCGTCATGCCAGAACTGGCCCTGCCACGCGGGAACTTCCTGGTCACCCCGGTCCTGGGCTGGTGGGCCTCCCAGTCGCCCGTCCGGGTGGTGGACTACGGCGAATCCGCCCAGGTCTTCCGGGTCCCGGTCCGGGACCTGCTCGACCCGGACAACCGGGTCATGGCCACCGTCAGCCGGGCCGGGCAAACATTCCAGAGCCCGGCGTTCACCGTCAACGGCGTGGTGGTCTGGGGCTTCACCGGGATGATCCTCAACCAGCTGTTCGACCAGCTGGGCTGGGCCGTCCCCTGGGACCGCACCCGCCTGCACGGGATCGACGGGTAGGACCCGGAACCCGTCAGCGCGGCGCCAGCCGCGGGGCGGACTGGTCCACGACCAGCCCGGTGGCGGCGTTTTCGCGCACCGCTGTGATTCCGGCGGCCGCGCCCTTAATGGTGCTGAAAAGCGGTGAAACAGCAACTACTGTCCCGTCCGGTGCCGTCAGCCTGAAGAAATACGACTCGTCTCCGGCCGCTGCGATCTCGAATATGCCAGCCACTCTGCTGCCTCCCCGGTTCCCTGCCTTGTTGCCTTTGCGCCTGCGGATCATGAGGGATCGTCGCCGGCCTTTTCGAGCGTAACGGGGCCCAGAGAGCAGGCGCAACGCTACCGGCGGGTACGTTACCCCCGGTGTCCGGACCGGCGTCGGGCGGCGGTTTACGGCGGCTATTTGGCGTTGTCGTAAGAGTCGACGACGGCGATGCTCACCGGGAATTCCACCGGAATCCTGCCGAACAGCAGCTCCTTGGCGGCGGCCGCGGCGTCCTCGATGGCCGCGGTGCAGGCGTCGACCGCTTCGGCCGGACAATGCACCATCACCTCGTCGTGCAGGAAGAAGACCAGCTCCCCGGCCGTGGAGCCGACCGAGCGCAGCGCCCGCAGCCGCCGTCGGAGTTCCGCCAGCCAGCAGGCGGCCCAGTCGGCGGCGGAGCCCTGCACCACGAAGTTCCGGGTGAACCGCCCGCGCGAGCGGGCCAGCGCCTCGGCCCGGCGCTGTTCCTCGGCGGTGGCGGACTGCTGGCTCAGCCGCCACCGTTCCGAGGGCGGGGGGCTGCTGCGGCCCAGCCGGGAAGTGACGGTCCGGCCCGCCTCGCCGTCACGGGCGGCCTGTTCCACGAAGCCGACGGCGCGCGGATAGGTGCGGGCCAGCTGCGGCATCAGCCGCCCGGATTCGCCCGTGGTGGCCCCGTAAATGGCGCCGAGCAGGGCGATCTTGGCCTTGGCCCGGTCGCCGCCGAAGCCCTGCGCGGCGATGCCGGCGTAAAGGTCTTTGTCGCGGGCGGCCTCCGCCATGGTGGAATCCTGGGCCAGCGCCACGAGCACGCGCGGCTCGAGCTGCGAGGCGTCGGCGACGATCAGTTTGTGGCCCGGGTCGGCGTGGACGGCGCCGCGGATCTGCCGCGGGATCTGCAGTGCCCCGCCGCCGCGGGAGGCCCAGCGCCCGGACACCACCCCGCCCACCACGTACTCGGGCTGGAAGCGGCCGTCCTTGACCCACGCGTCCAGCCACGCCCAGCCGTTGGCCGCGTGGAGCCGGGCCAGTTTCTTGTAGGCCAGCAGCGGTTCGATCGCCGGGTGGCTGGATTCCTTCAGCTCCCACTGGCGCGTGCTTTTCACCTCGATGCCGTTGCGGTGCAGGGCGCGCATCAGTTCCTGCGGGGAATCCGGGTTCAGCGCCGGGGAGTGCAGCAGGCGGCGGAGTTCGCCGTTGAGCTCCTCCAGCTTCGCCGGCCGGTGGCCCTGGGGCGGCCGCGGGCCGAGATGGTCGGCGAGGATCCGCTCGTGCAGCTCCTCGCGCCACGGCACGCCGGTGTGCTGCATCTCGGCGGCGATCATGGCGCCGGCGGATTCGGCCGCCAGAAGCAGCTGGAGCCGCTGCTTGCGGCGGTCACCGTCGGCAGCGACCCCGGCCAGGGCTTCCTGCTGCGCGGCGTATTCGGCGCGGAGCTCTTCGGGGGTGTGCCGCGGCGCCGCGCGCAGCCCGGGGTCCTCGAAGAGGGCGCCCTGGTCCGCGGGCGGGGGAGGCGGCTGCAGTGCCCGCGGCGGCTGCTGGACGTCGTCGTCCTGGGTCAGCTTCTCCGCGTTCCGGGCATACGCGGTGTGCGCGGTGAACTCCGAGTGGGCCAGGATGGCCCCGCACAGGGTCAGGTCGTAGCAGCGTTCGACTTCGACGCCGGCGGCCAGCAGGGCCGGGTACCAGTCCTGCGTGCGGTGCCAGATCCAGCGCGGGCGCTGCAGCTCGAGCTGGCGGACGACGCCGGGCAGTTCGGTGGCGGGGACCAGGCGGGGTTCGGGGGCGGCGGGATCGGGGTCGCCCGCCGGGGTGAGCCGGTGCAGGGCTGCGCCGTCGGCGTGGGCGGCGAGCAGCAGGTGCATAGGCTCAATTCTGCCCTGTCGATCCGTCCGCGGCGGCCGGCCGGCCGAACGCGCCGCGGTTTTCCACATAGCCGGCGACGGCGGTTACGTCCCGTCTCCCGGGCGCCCACAGTGGTGGCATGAGCAGGCACCAGCAACCCGGGCCCCTGAGCCAGCAGCCCGCCTCCCCGCAGCCCGTGAGCGGGGCCGGGTCCGGTCCGCCCTCCGGACCCTGGCTTCCCGACGGGGCGGCGGAGACGCTGCTTGTCACCGGGTCTGAGGTCCTGCGCCTTGAGGTGGAACGTATTGTGGCCGCGGCCGGGCGCCAGCTGAGCATCGCCCGGGACGCCGCCGAGGCGGCGCCGTACTGGGATTCGGCCGGCGCGGTGCTCGTCGGCAGCGACGTGCCGGAGCTGCCGACCCGGCGCCGGGCACCCGCCGTACTCGTGGGCCTGAGCGGTGAAGGGGGAAGTCTCTGGCAGCTGGCCGCCGCCATGGGGGCCGAACGGGTGGCCGTCCTGCCCGAGGGCGGTCCCTGGCTGGCCGAGTACCTCAGCCGCTCGGATGCCCCGGACCCGGGCGGGCACGTCCTCGGCGTGATCGGCGGCTGCGGCGGCGCCGGGGCCACCACCGCCGCGATCTGGCTGGCGCAGGCCGCGGCGGGGCTCGGCGCCCGCGTCCTGCTGATCGACGGGGATCCCTGGGGCGGCGGACTCGAACTGGCCCTCGCCGCCGAAGAAGAACCCGGGCTCCGCTGGCCCGACCTCGCCGAGGCCAGCGGCAGCATCGACCCGGACCAGCTTCACGAGGCGCTGCCCGAAGCCGGCGGCTTCTCCTTCCTGTCCTGGCCGGGCAACCGGGAGCGGTCGGCGGCCCCGGACGCGGCCGCAGTGGCAGGCGTCCTCGACGCCGCGAGGCGCGGCTACGAACTCGTCCTGCTGGACATCGGCCGCGGCCGGGAGGCACTGCGAACCTTCGCCTGGGAATGCGACCGTATCCTGGTCGTGCTGCCGGCCCAGCTCCGGGCTGCCGTGGCCTCCGCCCGCCTGGTGCCGGAGCTGCCGCCGGTGGACACTGCGCTGGTGATCCGGGCGAAGCCCGGGGCCGCGTTCGACTATCAGCTCATTTCCCAAGCCGTGGGGCTCCGCACGCAGGCCATCCTGCCGGAGGTCCGCGGGACGGCGGCCGCCACGGAGCTGGGGCGCCTGCTGGATGCCGGCGGGCGGCGCAGCGTGCAGCGCTTCACCGACGCCATTCTCGACCTGAGCGCGGAGGGGTACCCGTGAGCCCGCATGCGGCGCCGGATCCGCTCGACGGAGGCGGTGCGCGGGACCGCCGGCGGCTGCGCGGCCCGCAGGGGCGGGTGGATGCGCGGCTGCTCGAAGCGGTCCGCGAATCGGTCATGGCCGACGCCGGCCCGGTCACCGCCTCCCGGGTGGCGGCGGCCGTGCAGGCCAGCGGCAGGCTGCTGGGCACCGCCGGTGCGCTGGCCGCCGTCGAAAGCATCAGCGCGGACCTGAACGGGCTGGGACCGCTGCAGCCGCTGACGCGCGACCCGCTGGTGACGGACATCTTCGTCAACGGCCCGGCCTCGGTGTGGTTGGACCGCGGCCGGGGCCTCGAACGCGCCCCGGTTGCCTTTGCCGGCGAGGCCCAGGTCCGCGCCCTGGCGGCCCGGCTGGTGGCTGCCGGCGGGCGCCGTTTGGATGACGGCTCTCCCTGCGTGGATGTCCGGCTCGACGGCGGTTACCGGGTCCACGCGGTGCTCCCGCCGATCTCCACGGCGGGAACCCTGCTGAGCGTGCGGATCCGCCGCGAGTCCGTCTTCTCCCTGGACGAGCTCGGCCGGGGCGGCATGTTCGGCCCGTTCGTGCGGGAGGTCCTGGAACGCATGGTGGCGCGCCGCCTGAGCTTCCTGGTCAGCGGCGCGACGGGGTCGGGAAAGACGACGCTGCTCGCGACGCTGCTGGGCCTGTGCCGGCCGGGGGAGCGGCTCGTCCTGATCGAGGACGCCTCGGAACTGAATCCCGTCCATCCGCACGTGGTGTCCCTCGAGTCGCGCCACAGCAACCTTGAGGGCGGCGGCGCCGTCGATCTGGGCGAGCTGGTCCGGCAGGCCCTGCGGATGCGTCCCGACAGGCTGGTGGTGGGCGAGTGCCGCGGCGCGGAAGTCCGGGAGCTGCTCTCCGCGATGAACACCGGGCACACCGGGGCCGGCGGAACCATCCATGCCAACACCGCCGCCGCGGTCCCGGCTCGGCTGACGGCGCTCGGCGCGCTCGCCGGAATGGGGCCGGACGCCGTCCGCCTCCAGGCCGCCAGCGCCCTGGACGCCGTTGTCCACCTGGAACGGACCCGTCACGGCCGGCAGGTGGCGTCCGTCGGGCTGGTCGGGGTAAACGGGTCCGGCCTGGCCGTCGAGGCGGCGCTGGAAACGGTCGGCGGCGGGGTCCTGGCCGGTCCCGCGTGGCCGGAGCTGGCGGCCCGCCTGGGCCTGGACCCGGCGGGCGTGCCCGGCACTGCCGGGCCGGCCGGAGCGGTCCGGCCCGCTGGAGCGGTCCGGCCCGCTGTGGCCCCCGGGCCGCCATGACTGCCGCCCTGACCGGGATCCTGGTCCTGGCGCTGTGGCTGGCCCTCGCGCCGCCGGGCGGTGCCGGCCGGCGCCTTCGGAGGGTCCTCGCCGGTCCTTCGCCGGGGATGACCCGGGCCCGGGCAGCCGCGCGCCGGGGCGGCCTGTGTCGTCTCTACCCGCTGCGGCTCGGCCGGAGCGGCGCCGCACGCGAGGTCCCCATGGCCGTCGTGGTGCAACAGTTGGCCGCCTTGCTGAAAGGCGGGCGGGCACCTGCCCGGCTCTGGGAGGAACTCTGGCTGATCTACGGGGACCGGCAGCCGCCGGACCTCCCGCCGGACGGCACCCGGCGGCGGCACCGCGGCGGCGCCGTCCGTTCCGGGGTCCTGGGTGCGGCGTCGCGGGACATCCTGGCCGCCGCCCGGGCCGCGGCCCTGCGGGGCTCGCCGGTGGCGGCGGCCATCCGGAAGGGAGCCGTCCCGGAACGCGGCCGGGGTGCACCCCGGGGCCCCGGCCGGAGGGAACAGGCGGTCTGGGTGGAACTCGCGGCGTGTTTCGACGTGGCCGAGGCCAGCGGCTGTCCGCTCGCCGACGTCCTGACGCGGTTCGCCGCCCACCTGGAGGCCGACGACGACGCCGAAGCCGCCCGGCAGACAGCCCTCGCCGGGCCCAGGGCCACGGTCCGGATCCTGACCTGGCTGCCGTTCCTGGGGCTCGGGCTCGGGGTAGCACTCGGTGTGGATCCCGCCGCCATCCTGCTCGGCACACCCCTGGGAATGGCGGCGCTCGGTGCGGGGCTCGTCCTCGCCGCCGCGGGCCGGATCTGGTCCGCCCGCCTCGTCACGGCCGCCGCCGGGCGGCAGCCGTGATCCCGCAGCCGGGCAGCCTCGCGGTCGCCGCCCTGCTGGCCGCGGCTGTGGTCGTGGCCGGCACGGACCGGCGCCGGGCGGGCCGGCGCTGGAGGCGGCAGGGCCAGCGACACCCCGGCGGGACGGCGGGCGGTGCCACAACTGGCGGCGGGCAGCCGGCGGGCCCGGACATCGGACTTCGGGACCCGGCCATGATGCTGGAACTGGTCGGCGCCATGCTGGACGCCGGAGCCGGGCTGGGCCGCTCGCTCGAGCTGATTGCCGTGCACGCCGAACCCGGGCTCGGCCGGCCGCTGGGTCCGGTCGTGTCCGCCCTTGCGATCGGCGCCGACTGGGAGACCGCCTGGCGGAGCTCCCACGCCGTTCCCGCCCCAGTGCTGGCGCTCCGGGAGGCCCTGGGGTTCGCGGCCCTGACCGGCGTACCGTCGTCGGCCATCCTGTACGCACAGGCGGCCCGGCTGCGCCGCGAGCAGTTCCGGGACGCCGAGCGGCGCGCGGCCGCCCTGGGCGTGAAGCTGGTCATCCCACTGGGGCTCTGCTCGCTGCCGGCCTTCGTCTGCCTGGGCATTGTGCCGGTCCTGCTCGCGATGCTGCCCCCGGGCTCCTGACGGCGGCCGGACGCAGCGCCGACCGGCCGCTGCGCGCACGGCTGCCGCCCGCACCCGGCCGCTGCCCGTACGGCTGCCCGAAGCGCCGTGACTCCTCCTCCACACCCGGACTTTTCCACTTGGCCCAGCAGCACCCTTACCGCCTGCGGACCCGAGCGCGGAGATTGGAACCAGCCGGTGACAGTGCCGGCACCGCCAGAGAGGAACGCTCATGACATTCCACCGCAACGCCCCCGCCGGCCCGGACACTGCGCCGGCCGAGAACGGAACCGCGGAGGTCCGTGAAATCTATCCGGGGGCCCGGCAGGCCCCGCCGGTGCAGGTCTTCCCCCGCCCGGCCCGCCGGCAGCGAAAACACTTCGGCTCCGAAGCGGGGATGGCGACCGCTGAATACGCCATCGCTACCCTGGCCGCCGTAGGGTTCGCGGGACTGCTCGTGCTGATCATGCGCAGCGACGAGGTCCGGGGCTTCCTGTTGAACCTCATACGCACGGCCCTCGCGCTGCCGTGAACCTCGCGCCGCGGGGTCTGTCATCCGCCCGGGCCGGTTCGTGCGGCTCCGCGCCACCGGGAAGCCGCCGGCGGCGGGCTTCGGCGGCTCCGAAGCCTGGAACCGGTTGGCGCCCGGGTGCCGAGGGGTGTCGGGGCGCTGTGACGGCCGAGTTCGCCGTCGCGCTGCCGGCCGTCCTGCTGGTGCTCGGATTGTTACTGGCCGGTTCCGCGGCCGCCCTGACACAACTCCGGCTGGAGGAGGCAGCCCGGGCAGGTGCGAGAGCGCTCGCCCGCGGTGAAGACACCGCCTCCGTCGGCGGAATAGTCCGGCAGCTTGCGGGGGACTCGGCGCGGGCAACCGTAGCGGCCGACGGCGTATGGCTCAGCGTCACGGTGTCCGGAACCGTCAGTGGAGCGGTGGGCTCGCTGATCCCGTGGACCCTCACCGCGAGGGCCTGGGCGCGGAGTGAATCCCCGGACGCCCCGGCGCTCTCCGCCCCGGTGCTCTCCGCCCCGGGGGCGGCGGCCCTCGGCCTGAGCCGGGACGCGTGATGCCGGCCCCGGTTCGGAACCCGGAGCTCGGCGCGGGCACCGTCCTCGCCCTGGGCCTCGGGCTGGTGCTGTTGCTGGCGATGACCACCGTGGTCTTGCTGGGCCAGGCCGCCGTGATGGCGTCGAAGGCCGCGGCGGCCGCGGACCTCGCGGCGCTCGCTGCCGCGGACGCCGCCCGCGGACTCACCGCCGGCGAGCCGTGCGCCGTCGCCGCCGCAGTCGCCGGCCGGCACGACGCGCGGCTGGTGGACTGTTCGGTGGCGTCCGGGGACACCGTCCAGGTCCGCACGGAACTCCGCTTCCGCACGGTGTTCGGCCCGGCCTCCGGGCTTGCCCGGGCGGGACCGCCGCCGGCATTGGACGCCGGACCGACGGGGCAGAACCGCGGACCGCCGGTGCCGGTCACCCGGTAAGTCGGTAAGCCGGTACAGGCCTACCCGGCCCGCCCGTCTGCCGGCCTACCCGTTCCGGCTGGGGAGCTGACCGGAGGCTCCGGCGGCCGGGATCACGTGCTCCCCGGCGGAGCCGCCCATGAAATCCGTGGCGTCGGTCAGCAGCATCTCGAGCAGCGTGACGGCGGCGTCCTTGTCCAGCGGGTTGTTCTTGTTGCCGCATTTGGGGGACTGCACGCAGGACGGGCAGCCGGACTCGCATTCGCAGGCCCTGATGGCGTCGCGCGTCGCGGAGAGCCACACCTTGGCCTTGTCGTAGCCGCGCTCGGCGAAGCCGGCGCCGCCGGGGTGGCCGTCGTACACGAAGATCGTGGGCACCCCGGTGTCGGCGTGGATGGCCGTGGACACCCCGCCGATATCCCACCGGTCGCTCGACGCCACCAGCGGCAGCAGTCCGATGGCGGCGTGCTCGGCCGCGTGCAGCGCGCCCGGGAACTGCGCCTCGATCAGCCCCGCCCCCGTCAGGGAGCGGTTGTCCATCACGAACCAGACCGCCTTGGTGAACAGGTCCCGGGCGCCGAGCTGCAGCGGTTCCTCGCCGAGGATCTCGTTCGAAATCAGGGCCTTGCGCTGGAAGGAGACCACCTGTGTCGTCACCTTCACGTCGCCGAAGTGCACCGCGACGTCACCCCACTGCGTGGTGCGAAGCGTCTCCAGGACCTCGATCTGGGTCACGTCGCGCGCCGTCGTGTAGTAGTCGGGGTTGGCCCGGCGCACCACCACGCAGTGCTCGCCCTCGTTCAGGTCCTCGACGACGTAACTCTCGCCCTGATGGACGTAGACGGCTCCCGTGTGCGCCTGGTAATGGGTCTGGGGCGAGTCCATGGTGCCGAGCAGGGACCCGGTGTCGGCGTCCACAATGCTCACCGGACCACCGCCGTCGGCCCGCAGGTTCACCATGGCCGCGGCGCTCTGCGGGTGGGTCCAGAACCAGCCCGCGGGACGCCTGCGCAGGTAGCCCTGGGCGACCAGCTGGTCCAGCAGCTTCTCGGCCGTCGGACCGAAGAGCCCCAGCTCCGCGTACCCCAGCGGCAGCTCCGCCGCGGCCGCGCACAGGTGGGGTCCCAGCACATAGGGGTTGGAGGGGTCGAACACCGTGGCCTCCACCGAGACGTCGAAGATCGCCTCGGGGTGGTTCACCAGATACGTGTCGAGTGGATCGTCGCTGGCGACGAAGGCGGCAATGGCGTCCTGGCCGGCCCGGCCGGCCCGGCCGATCTGCTGGAACAGCGACGCCCGGGTTCCCGGCCAGCCGGCGACCAGGACCGCGTCGAGCCCGGAGATGTCGATGCCGAGTTCCAGCGCCGAGGTGCTGGAGACGCCCAGCAGCTCACCGGAGCGCAGCGCCTTCTCCAGCGCCCGCCGTTCCTCCGGCAGGTACCCGGAGCGGTACGCTGCCACGCGTTGCGGCAGGCTGGGGTCCACTTCGTCCAGGAGGCGCTTGGTGATGGAGGCGATCGTCTCGGCCCCGCGCCGTGACTTGATGAACGCGATGGTGCGGATCCGGGAGGAGACCAGATTGGCCAGCAGGTCCGAGGTCTCGGCCACGGCGGTCCGGCGCTCCTTGGCACCGTTTTCGCCGCGCAGCTCGGTCAGTGCCGGTTCCCAGAACGCCACGGTGGTGGCGCCGTGCGGCGAGCAGTCCTCGGACACGGCCCGGACCGGGGCGCCGATGAGCCGGCCGAAGGAGGTGCCGGGGTCGGACGCGGTGGCCGAGGCGGCAATGAACACGGGACCGGGATGGTCGGTGCCCGGGCTGTAGTAGGCGCAGATCCGGCGGAGCCGGCGCATCAGGTTGGCCACGTGCGAGCCGAAGACGCCCCGGTAGCTGTGTGCTTCGTCCACGATCACGTAGCGCAGCCGGCGGAAGAACCGGGCCCACCAGGCGTGGTTCGGCAGGATCCCGAAGTGCAGCATGTCGGGGTTGGCGAGGATGACGTTGGCGTGGTCCCGGATCCAGCGGCGGGAGGCCGGGTCGGTGTCGCCGTCGTAGGTCTCCGCGCGGACGGTCGGAAGCCTGAGCGAACGGATGGCGGCCAGCTGGTCGGCGGCCAGGGCCTTGGTGGGGGAGAGGTAGAGGGTGACGGCGCCGTCGTCGTGGATCTTGCCCGGATCGGCCAGGACGCGCAGCTCGGAGCGGTGGACCGCATCCAGGGCCGGCAGCTGGTAGGCAAGGGACTTGCCCGAGGCGGTGCCGGTGGCGATCACCACGTGTTCGCCCGCGTGGGCAAGGTCGGCGGCCCGGACCTGGTGGCGGTAGGGCTCGTGGATGCCGAGCGCGCCGTAGGCCTGCACCAGATCGGGGTGGACCCACTCCGGCCACGGCTCGTTGACGGCCTTCCGGGCCGGGATCGTCCGCACGTGCCGCAGCTGCTCCGGGTCCGGGCCGCGGCCCAGCAACGGGATCAGGGACTCATGTGGATTCACTCCAACATTGTTTCACCCGGGCTCAAATCGCCCGGCGGGCGCCGCCGCCGCCCGGGCCCGGGCAGGCGGCCGGGGACAGGATCCCGCCTCACCCCACGGAAAGGTCGGCTCCCTCGTCCGAGGCGGAGAGCATCAGCACGTGGCACACCGTGGTCCAGCCCAGGTGCGAGTACAGCTGCTGGCCGTCCAGCGAGGCCAGCAGGAGCCCGCCTTCGACGTCGTGCTCGAACGCCTGCGCGGTCAGCGCCCGCATGATGAAGCTGCCGAGACCCCGCCGCTGGAAGCCGGGCTCGGTGACGATCTTGTCGAACACGGCCGTGTGGTCGGCGACGAAAACCCGTCCGCTGGCAGCGACCTCGTCGCCGGCATAGACGACGGCGTGGTGGACGCCGTCCGCGGTCGACGGCAACCAGCGCAGATCGTCGTCCGGCAGCCAGGGGTCCTCGGAGTCCTGGGTTTCCATGTCCACGACCATCATGGTCTGCGTCGCCGAGGTGACGTTCAGCCGGTGCTGCGCAGCCAAGGAGATGTAGCGCGCCACATCGTTGGTGAGGATCGTGAGGATCCGGGCCGGCGCCTCCGCGGTCCTGGCGGCCAGTTCCGCGAACTCGGAATCCGACGGGTCATGGGCGAAATATTCCCAGTCGCGGGTCGTGTCCGCCCTCAGCACGGCGGGAAAGCGGCCCTCCCTGCGGGTCTCATACCCCCGGCAACCGGCCCACCCGGCAACCCAGACCTCAAGGAGGTGGGTGGTGTCTTCAACCATGGCGTCAAGACTCATGAGATGAGCGTATTCCAGCCCCGGCACAAGCAACAGAGGCCGGGATTGGTGAAGCCGCCCGCTGACCCAATTGTGACATTGCCGTCACGCGGCCCGCCCTTCAGCGGCCCCGGCAGACCGCCCGCAGGACCCCGCGGTTTGCCCCGCCCACGTACGCTTAAATACGTGAATCGAATTGTGCTCTTCTACGGCTTTACCCCGATCGCGGACCCGGAGGCCGTCCGGCTCTGGCAGCGCGCCCTCTGCGAAAAACTCGGGCTCACCGGCCGGATCATCATCTCCAAGGACGGCATCAACGCGACGGTCGGCGGCGGGATCAAGGCCGTCAAGCAATACGTCAAGACGACCCGCGAATACAAAG
The DNA here is from genome assembly GCA_963698285.1 of uncultured Actinomycetota bacterium. Classification (GTDB taxonomy): domain Bacteria; phylum Actinomycetota; class Actinomycetes; order Actinomycetales; family Micrococcaceae; genus Arthrobacter. The sequence continues at coordinate 112,236 of CAVOQF010000002.1, forward strand.
GCTTCCGTGGCATCGATGTGAAATGGTCCGACGGCGGGTCCGCGGACTTCCCCCGGCTCAGCGTCAAAGTCCGCGAGGAGATCGTCTCGTTCGGCGCCCCGGGCGAGCTCAAGGTGGACGAGGCCGGCGTCGTCGGCGGCGGCACGCACCTCGCCCCCGAGGAACTGCACCGGCTGGTGGAGGCGAAGAAACAGGCCGGCGACGAGGTGGTCTTCTTCGACGGACGCAACGGCTTCGAAGCCCAGATCGGCAGGTTCAAGGACGCGGTGGTCCCCGACGTCGCGACCACCCACGATTTCATCCGGGAACTCGACTCCGGCAAGTACGACGCCCTCAAGGACAAACCGGTCGTCACCTACTGCACCGGCGGCGTCCGCTGCGAGGTCCTCTCCAGCCTGATGGTCAACCGCGGTTTCAAAGAGGTCTACCAACTCGACGGCGGGATCGTCCGCTATGGCGAGGCGTTCAAGGACCAGGGGCTTTGGGAGGGCTCGCTCTACGTGTTCGACAAGCGGATGCACCTTGAGTTCAGCGAGGACGCCAAGACCATCGGCCAGTGCGTCCGCTGCGCGGCGCCGACCAGCAAGTTCGAGAACTGCTCCAACCCCGCCTGCCGCACGCTGACGCTGTACTGTGCCGGCTGCGCCTCGGACCCGGAGACTCTGCGCTGCCCGGACGGCTGCGCCGCCTGAGCGCGCGGGCTCAGAGCCGGCTGACGCGGTAGGCGAAGTTCGCCGGCGCCAGCGCCTCGATCCGGACCGTCAGCACCGTGTTCGCGGCGAGCTGCACCACGTTGACCCGCGAGGTGCCGCAGCGCAGGCTCAGATCCACCAGGATGCTCTCCTTGTCCCGGACGGTGAAGTACACCCGCCGGGTACTCCGGCACACCAGCGTGAGGGCGTAGCTCCCGCTCGGCAACTGCGTGGTGGTCTCGTTCCGCGTCGCCCCGGCGTCCAGCAGGCCGTGGCCGGTGTGGAAGACCTGGCCTTCAATTTCCGGCAGCACCTCCGCCACCCAGTGGTTCAGGGCGGCCCCGGTCACCGGCCGGTTCATGCCGGGGTCCTGGGGTAGCGCGGCGTCGGTATACGTCTCCGCTTCCGAGGGGACGTCGTCGGCGGAAAGCCCGTCGTCGTATTCGTACTCGCAGGCAGACAACCCGCAGGCCATGACAGCGGCAAGCGTGACGGCGGCGATCGCGCCGCGCGACCGCCGTGGCCGGGGTGCCTGCGCGGTGGGCATACTCCGACTGTAGGCCTGCAGGCGGTGCCAGAACAGAGTCGATGGGCCCGGGATCCGGCGGCCCGCGCGCGTCAGCTGGCCGGCACCAGCTGGTACGCGAAAATGAGCGGGGCGTCCACGCTCGACGCGCTGATCGTCAGCCGGCCCGCGGCGGGCACCTTGATCCTGGCGCTCTCCCGGCTGCCGTTGCACGCGGCCCCGGCCTCAACCAGCCGCTTGCCGTCGAGGGAGACGTCGAAGAATTCCTTGCCGCCGCCGTCGCACGTCATCGTCAGGGTGTACTCGCCGGCCGGAACGGTGGCGTCCCTGGCGATCGGGTCCCGGTTCAGGATCTTGCCCGCGTCCGCCAGGACGACCCCGCTGGCGGACGGCAGGGCCGTGGCCTTCCAGCTGTCCACGTCGGCGGATTCGATCGAGCCGGCAGGGGAGCACGCCGAGGCGCGAGCACGACGGCGGCGCCGGCCGCCGCGGCGAGGACGCGGCGGAAGAGGCGGGGGCGGGCCGGCAGCCGACGGAGCAAAAAGCATGCCTCCAACTTACCGGCTGGAGCGGCTCGACCTTGACGCACCAGCACCTCCGGGGCGCCCCCTCCGCGGCGCCCGCCGCACAGGATGCGGACCGCGCCTAAACTTGTCCGGTGACCCCCTCAACGCTCTTCACGGCCGGCAACACCCCCGATGCTCCCCGCAGCGACCTCCCGGACCTGCTCCGGCGCTCGCCGCGGACCTTGCCGCCCTCGGCTACACGGTCGACGGCGTCGCCGCGCTTCTCGGGGAGGCCGCCCACGCGGCGCTGGGACGGGACCAGCTCATCCCGGCCCTGATCGCCACCGAGGCCGCGGCCCGCAGCACACCGGCGACGGCGGCGCTCGCCGCCGTCGTCCGCCTGTGGCTGCTGGCCGAGCCGCAGCCGGCGTCGACCCTCGACGCCGCACTGCCCGGCATCCGCACGGAAGGGCTGCTGCAGCTGGGCCTCGTGGAGCCTCCGGGGAAGACCGGGTCCAGGCGAAAGTTGACCTCCGCCCGTACGGCTGGGAGGGAAGCCCCGGGGAAGATACCGTCAGCAGCGGCGGCGCCGAGCTCTGGGTGGCCAGCGACCTGGCCGCCCACCAGCGCCCGGGCGTGCTGCGCCATGACCACGTGCTGGGGATCGGGCAGGCATCCACCACCCTGGTGCAGGTCACCGCCCGGCGGCACGTGGCCCGGGCCCTGGACCTCGGCACCGGCTGCGGCATCCAGACCTTCCACCTCCTGCACCATGCCGAGCACGTCACGGCCACCGACATCTCCGAGCGGGCGCTCGCCTTCACCCGTTTCAACCTGCTGCTCAACGCCGCGGCGCTGCACCTGGACCCCGCCGACCTGGAGGCCCGGGTGAGCCTCCGACTGGGCTCCCTGCTCGATCCAGTGGCGGGCGAGGAGTTCGAACTGGTGGTCTCCAACCCGCCCTTCGTGATCACGCCGCGCAGCCTGGGTGAGGCCGCCGCGGACCAGTTCACCTACCGCGACGGCGGCCTGCCGGGAGACGACATCGTCGCCGCGCTGGTCCGGGACCTGCCCTCGGTCCTCACCCGCGGCGGCACGGCCCAGCTGCTGGGCAACTGGGAGATCCCGGCGGGCACCGGCTGGGCGGAACGGCCGCAAAGCTGGGCCAGCCCGGACGCGGACGCCTGGTTCATCCAGCGCGAGCAGGTCAGCCCGGAACAGTACGCCGAAACCTGGCTGCAGGACGCCTCAGAGGCCCGCGACCGCCGTCTCTACCAGGCGTCCTACGCCGCGTACCTGGACGACTTCGCCTCCCGCAACGTCGCGGCGATTGGCTTCGGAATGATCTGGCTGCGGCGCCCCGCGGCCGGCGCCGGGCCGGTGATCTCCCGCTTCGAGGAGATCACCTATCCGATCGAACAGCCCGTCGGCCCGCACCTGGGCGCCGCCGTCGAGCGGGCTGACTGGCTGGCCGCCCACGAGCTGGCCTCCGCGCATCTGCTCGTGGCCGAGGACGTCACCGAGGAACGGCACCAGCGCCCCGGCGCCGAACACCCCGGCGTCATCCTGCTGCGCCAGGGTGCCGGACTGCGCCGCACCAACCTGCTCAGCACCGAGCTGGCGGGCTTTGTCTCAGCGTGCGACGGCGAGCTCTCCGTCGGGCAGATCATCGGCGCCCTGGACGCCCTGCTGGGCGGGTACGAGGGTCACGACAGCGCGGCGTTCCGCGAGGGGCTCCTCGTGGAGGTGGGCAACCTGGTGCGCGACGGCTTCCTGCTCCCCGCCTGAGACGGACGGCGCCGGCCCCTGAGCCGCTTCCGGAACCGGAGGAACCGCCGGGGCCGCGCCCTCGCGGCCGAACCTGGGCAGTACATAGGCGGTGACGGCCAGGGCCACCAGCACGCCGCCCACCCCCGTGACCAGGAAGCTCAGCCGGATTGGCAGCAGCGCGCCGAGCAGGCCGCCGATTGCCAGGGCGGCAATGGAGACGGCGCGGGTCATGCCGCCGATGATCGCCATCGCCTGGCCGCGGCCGCCCTCCGGGATACGCAGGATCGCGATGGCCCCGAAGCACGCGTTCAGCGCGCCGCAGGCCGTGCCCATCGCCGTGTACGCCACAAACAGCAGCTCCACGGTGGGCACCAGCGCCATGGCACCCAGGAAGGCCGAGGTCAGGGCCATCGAGGCCAGCAGCACCCGCAGCCGGGCCGGCGGCGTCGTGATCCGGCCCGCCAGCGCGGCGCCGGCCGCCATGCCGAGTCCGAAAGCCGCCGCCAGCAGCCCGTACTGGGTTTCGGTGGCGCCGAGCTCGCCCCGGGCCAGGAAGACCTCCAGCACATTGGTGGCCTCGCCCACGATGATGAAGAACAAGGCTCCGAGCACCAGGGCCCAGACCAGGGTGTCCCGCCGGATCAGCCGCAGGCCGTCCAGCAGGGCGGGGGCGGCGCGGCCGGCCCGTTCGGCCGCGGTGCCGCGGCGGGTCCGGATCAGCAGGGCACCGGCGCCCATCGCGAGGTAGCAGCCGCTCGCGACGCCGAACACCAGCCCCGAGCCTCCCCAGCCGCTGAGCAGGCCGCCGGCCGCCGGGCCGGCCATGCCGGCGATCATGATGGTCGCCTGCATGGTCCCCATCGCCCGCGGGGTGCGCTCCTCGCCGACGATCCGGGGCAGCAGTGCCTGCCAGGTGGGGCCGGCCACGGCCTGCGCGGCGTCGAGCAGGATCGTCATGGCGAACAGCGCGGGAATGTGGTTGTCGACGTACTGCAGGCTGAGGCCCATCCCCGCCACGGCAACGGCACTGACCGCGGAGGCCGCCGTCGCGAGCGTGCGGGAATCCCGGGTGTCGGCCAGCCGGCCCGCCCACGGCGCCAGCACCACCAGCGGCAAGGCCGAACACAGCAGGTAGCCCGCAACGAGCCAGGGCCCGGCGGCCGCCGCGCCGGCGGCTGCGACGTTCTGCAGGTGCAGCATGACGCTGACGACGACGGCACCCATCCCGGCGGTGGCCAGGAACCGGGAGCTGCTGGCGAGCAGGAAGTCGCGGTTGCGCCAGAGCGAAGGCCCGGCGGATGCACCCCGCGCTTTATGAAGTAACTGTTTCATAAAAAGCAAGGTAGCGCGGCTCGGGCCGCAGTGTCAAGCATTCCTTTCATAGTTTGGCGGGCCTCGGTAGACTGGAGGCGTGAATGCAGAAACCCCGAAAGCCGCCGTACCCGCCGGCGACGCCGCTCCGGCCGCCAAGCGCAGGCCGCGCCCGGAAAAGAAGGTCGAAATCACCGACCCGAAGGCGATCCGGGCACTGGCCCACGCCGCGCGGCTCGAGGTTATTTCCGAGCTGTATTCCACCCAGGTGAGCCGGACGGCCACCGAACTGGCCGCCCAGACGGGTCTCACGCCCAGCGCCATGAGCTACCACCTGCGCGCCCTGCAGAAGTGGGGCATCGTGGTGCCCGCGGCCACCGCCGGGGATGCCCGGGAGCGCCGCTGGAAGGCCGCCGGCACCGACTTCACCATCCACTCGCTGGGGGGAGTGGCCAGCGCGGAACTCGCCGTTCTGGACCTCGAACTCGATGCCTACCGCCGCCGGGTCCTGGCGTATGCCAAAACCCGCAACGAACGGCGGGAGGGCGGCGACACCGCGGACGGCCCGTCCGCGGTGGTGCTGGCCAGTAGCCTGCTGTACCTGACGCCCGACCAGCGCGCGGAGCTGAACGAAAGACTGTTCGAGCTGCTGCGGGACTATGAACTTGAAGATCCGGACCAGGTGCCTGCGGGCGCTGTCCGGATGGCGACCATGTGGTCGATGATTCCCGATGACCGGAACGGCGCCGCTCCCAGCTGAGCTCCCGTCTCACTGCCGCCTGAACTTCCGTCGTCGGACGGCAAAAAGGCCGGAACGAGGCGGTATCCCTCGTTCCGGCCTCTTCTATGCGGCTATGCCGGTCGGAACCCCTTAGCGGCGGGTGTCGTCGACGCCGTCGGTTTCGATGCGTTCCTTGCGGACTTCCTCATCGACGGTGACCTGATCGGTGACGGTGTCCTTGTCGAGGCGGACGCGCTCAACCGGGACGGTTTCCTTGTCCACGACCGGGCGCTCCTCGTGCAGGATGACCTCGTGCTCTTCATCGCTGAGGTCCGGGCCGGACATCGCGCTGCCGCGGTTTGCCTCGGTGATCGGCTCGCGTTCGAGGCGGACCTCTTCGCGCTGGACCGGAACGGTCTTGGTTACGTTTTCCGTGGTGACGTACTTGCGCAGTCGGACGCGGGCGGCTTCCTGCTTTTCGGTGCCAACGTTGAGGCGTTCTTCCGATCGCGTCATGGCGTCGTCCGTGGTTGGCCCGGAGGTGTCGTGGCCGACCGTGTCGCGCTCGTCATAGCGGTCGGTGCCTGCGATGCCGGCGGTGCCGGCGTTGTGGCCGGCGGTGGCCTCGGTGTAGGTGCGGCCGCCGCCGTTGCGCTGGTAGTGCTGGTAGAGCCGATCTTCCTCGGAGGGCTCAAGGTGCCCGTCAGCGTCCACGCGGGGGGCGTCTTTGACCTGGTCCTTGGTGTACGGGACGACGACGTCGTCCCCCTCGATTCGGGCTCCTTCGAGCGGGACGAAGCTCTCCGAGGTTCCGAACAAGCCGGTCTTCGCGGTCACCCAGCTGGGCTGGCCGTTCTCGTCGTCGGCGTAGACCTGTCCGATGGAGCCGATTTTGTCCCCGTCGGTGGAGAGGATGTTGCCGTTGCGGTTCAGCAGGTCGTCGATGTGTTCCTTGGTGATCATGGTGTCTCCTTGGATTAGCAATCATTTACTGCAGGGGGTGGTGCTCCGGTCAGCTGCCGTTGCGGCGTGCCAACCTGCCCTCAGTCTGTGGGCGCCGGCTGGTGGGGATCGTCCGGCGGGAGGCTCTGCTGTTCGGCCTTCCATGACTCCATCCTAAGCATGCTTAGTTCTTGTTTGGCAAGCATGCTTACTAATTTTTCTTTGAGTGAACCCCGTGCCACCCATGATGCTCCGCCGGATGGACCGGGGCCGTCCCCGGCCGCGCGCCGGGAAGCTCCGGGTCCGCGGATGCTTGTTTCCGCGCACGCAGGAAGCCCCCGCAGCGAGTCGAACAATCCGCTGCGGAGGCTCCCTATGGCGCTGCGAACTCCAGGCCCTAAGGCCGGGCCCTAGTGCTGGCCGAGGCTTCCGCCGGCGGGCGGGAGCGTGCCGGGGCCGCCTTCGGTGCGCGCCCTGCGCTCGGCCTCGCTCGCGGTGTCGCTCAGGGCGGTCCCGTCGGAGTCGCCCTCGGTGTCAACCAGGCCGTTCGTCTGGTCGAAAGGTTTGGCGTCGGGGCGGTCATGGCCGAGCCCCTCGCCCGGGAAGACACTTCCCGCAGTGCCCGTGGGCGGCACTGCGGCGGGCGGCGTCGCCGTCGGGAGGTCGGAGGCCGAGCCGGTGGTTGAGTCCTTGCGCCCCGAGGTTGCCGCCACGCCCGCGGCGGCCGCGGCGGCGAGACCGACGCCGGCAATCACCTTGCCCGAAACGCCGGCCTTGCCGCTATCTCCGCGGGATTCAGCGGCGGCGTCGACACCCGGCGTTCCTCCGGGGACGCCTGCGCCGACGGTTCCGCGCCAAGCCCCTGTCGCGTAACCTTCGTCCTCGATGAATGCCTTGAAGCGGTCAAGGTCGCTCTCGGCCTGCTTTTCCACGACGTTCAGTTTGTCGCCGATCTTTTCCACGACCCCTTCGGGCTCGTATTCGAGGGAGAGCTGCACGGACGTCTGCCCTCCGCCCAGGTCTTCGAACGTGACCGATCCGGCGTTGGTGGCACCCTCGGTTGCGGCCCACGCCACTTTCTGGTCGGGAACCTGTTCCAGGATCCTGGCCTCCCACTGCCTGCGGACCCCGGCGATCTCTGCCGTCCATTCGAGCCGGTCGTCACTGAGTTGCTTGACGGACTTCACCCCGCCCATGAAGTGGGGGAATTCTTCGAACTGGGTCCACTGGTTGTAGGCCACGCTCACCGGGACGTTGACCAGAACTCGCTTTTCAACCTTGGTGCTCACGGTGTCTCCTTCGATTGGATCGGTATCGACAGTGATGAACTATTCATCAGTAGGCTTACTATAACGTCGGCTTGGCGAACCGGCCAGAGGTTTTCCCGCCGCAGGGACGGCGCGGTCGGCGGCGACGGCGCGCCGCTGCTGTACCACGGGCGCAGCTACAGCCAGCCGGTGCCGCTCGACTACGAGATCTGACGCTGCCCGCCGTTTCGACGGTCGAGGGCCTTGAAGTGAACACGCTGGCCGACCGGTTCTTCCATCTGGGAACCTGGCTGTTGGTGGTGGCCGGAACGGTAGGGCCTGGCGGGCGGGTGCGCTGATGCGGCCGCCGTTGTCCGGCTCACACCGGGTTGTTGGTATCCCCGCGGGAATCCGGGTCCTGTTCTTTGCCGTAGTCGGCTGCGGACACCAGGCCGCCTACCTGCTGTCCGGCGTTGGTCTGCCCGGGGGTGAAGCCATTCTGTCCGGCAGCCTCGGCTTCTGGATCCGCAGCGGGTGAGACATCGTCCCGCAGGTGCTCATCGGCAGGCAAGTCGCTTGGGTGGGGTGCTCCCTGATCGCGCATGCCTCCAGACAACCACCCCAGCCCGGGCCCTGCAACGGTATTAACCGGACACCGAAGGAATCGGTCCCCGGAGTGGGTCGAACTACGGCCCGCCGTGAGGGCGCATTTAGGCCCGGATGCGCGGGATTCTGCAAAATATGGTGAACTAGGCGGGTATGGGCGCATCTGCCCGAGCCACCATTTTCTGTAGGAGCACCGTGCCAAGCAAGGCCCCCACCGGCAAGAAACTCGTGATTGTGGAGTCTCCCGCCAAGAGCAAGACCATCGCCAAGTACCTGGGCGAGGGTTTCATCGTTGAGGCCTCCATCGGTCATATCCGCGACCTTCCGCAGCCCTCGGAGCTCCCTGCAGACCTGAAGAAAACCTCGCTCGGCAAGTTCGCCGTCGACATCGAGCACGACTTCAAGCCGTACTACGTGGTGTCCCCGGACAAGAAGAAAAAGGTCGCCGAACTCAAGGCCCAGCTCAAGGGCGCCGACGCGCTCTACCTCGCAACCGATGGGGACCGCGAGGGCGAGGCCATCGCGTGGCACCTGCTGGAGGTCCTCAAGCCCAAGGTTCCGGTCTACCGGATGACCTTCGGAGAAATCACCAAGGAAGCCATCCACCGCGCCATGGACAACCTGCGCGACGTGGACCAGGACCTGGTTGACGCGCAGGAAACCCGCCGCGTGCTGGACCGCCTCTACGGCTACGAGATCTCCCCGGTGCTCTGGCGCAAGGTGGCCCGCGGCCTGTCCGCCGGCCGTGTGCAGTCCGTGGTGACCCGCATGGTGGTGGACCGCGAACGCGAACGGATGGCGTTCAAGTCGGCGGCCTACTGGGACCTGACCGGCCAGTTCGGCGCGGAGTCCGGCTCCTTCAAGGCAAAGCTTGCCGCCGTCGACGGCGCCAAGGTCGCCAGCGGCCGGGACTTCAACGACGACGGCGAGCTCACCTCGCGCAACGTTGTGCACCTCAACGAGGAACTCGCCGCGTCCCTGGCCGCCGGCCTGCAGGACGCCGAGTTCCGGGTCCGCTCCGTCGACACCAAGCCCTACACCCGCCGTCCCGCGGCGCCGTTCACCACCTCCACGCTGCAGCAGGAGGCCGGCCGCAAGCTGCGCTTCTCCTCGAAGAGCACCATGCAGGTGGCCCAGCGCCTCTACGAAAACGGCTACATCACCTATATGCGTACGGACTCGAACGCGCTGAGCAACGAGGCCATCACGGCCGCGCGGCGCCAGGCCTCCGAGCTGTACGGCCCCGAGTACGTCCCGCAGTCGCCCCGCGTCTACAGCGGCAAGGCAGCCAACGCGCAGGAAGCCCACGAGGCCATCCGCCCCGCCGGCGACTCCTTCCGCACCCCCGCGCAGGTCGCCAAGCAGCTCTCCGGCGACGAGTTCCGGCTCTACGAGCTGATCTGGAAGCGCACCGTCGCCTCCCAGATGGCCGACGCCAAGGGCTCGACGGCGACCATCCGCCTCGGCGCCGTCACCGTGGGCGACGCCGCCGGCCGGGACGCCGAATTCTCCGCCTCCGGCACCGTCATCACCTTCCCGGGGTTCCTCGCAGCCTACGAGGAAGGCAAGGACGAGAGCCGCGGAGACGAGGACTCCGAGGAGGCACGCCGGCTGCCCAACGTGGCCAAGGACGACGCCCTGGCCGCGTCGGAGATCGTCGCCGTCGGGCACGAAACCTCACCGCCCCCGCGCTACACCGAAGCGTCGCTGACCGCCGAACTGGAAAAGAAGGGCATCGGCCGCCCGTCGACCTACGCCTCCACCATCTCCACCATCCAGGACCGCGGCTACGTCCGGAAGCAGGGGTCCGCGCTGGTGCCCAGCTGGATCGCGTTCTCCGTGATCCGGCTGCTCGAACAGCACTTCCACGACTACGTGGACTACGACTTCACCGCCGACATGGAAGCCGACCTGGACAAGATCGCCAACGGCCAGGAGGCCGGGCCTGCCTGGCTCAAGCACTTCTACTTCGGTGCGGATTCCGAGCCGGGCCTGCTGAGCATCGTCAACAACCTCGGCGAGATCGACGCCCGCGAAATCAACTCCATCCCGATCACCGAGGGCATCACACTGCGGGTGGGCAAGTTCGGCCCGTACCTGGAAAGCTCCGTCCCCACCGTGGACCCGAAGACCGGCGAAGTGGTCGAGTCCGCCCGCGCCAACGTCCCCGAGGACCTGGCCCCGGACGAGCTCACCGCGGCCAAGGCGGTCGAGCTGATGGAGACCGCCGCCCCCGAGGAGCGCGTGCTCGGCGAGGACCCGCACACCGGGCACACGATCGTGGCCAAGAACGGCCGCTACGGCGCGTACGTCACCGAGGTCATCCCGGAGATGACCGAGGAGCAGCTCGCCAACCAGCCGGTGGAGTATTACAAGAACGGCAAGCCGAAGCCGCCGAAGAAGCCCGTCAAGGCCAAGCCCCGCACCGGATCGCTGTTCGCCTCGATGGCCGTCGACACCGTCACCCTGGACGAGGCCCTGCAGCTCATGAGCCTGCCGCGCGTGCTCGGCCAGGACGCCGACGGCAACCCCATCACGGTGCAGAACGGCCGGTTCGGGCCGTACCTGAAGAAGGGTACGGACTCCCGGTCGATCGGCTCGGAGGAGGAAATCTTCACCATCACGCTGGAACAGGCGCTGGAGATCTACTCGCAGCCCAAGCAGCGCGGCGCCCGCGCCGCCGTCCCGCCGCTGGCCGAATTCGGCCCGGACCCGGTCTCGGAGAAGAACATCGTGGTGAAGGAAGGCCGCTTCGGCCCGTACATCACCGACGGCGTCACCAACATCACCGTCCCGCGCAGCACCGCGATCGAGGAGCTGACCCGCGAACGCGCCGTCGAACTCCTCGCCGAAAAGCGCGCCAAGGGCCCGGTCAAGCGGACGGCGACGCGCAAGGCCCCCGCCCGCAAGGCGGCCGCCAAGAAGTAGAGGGTGCTGCCCGAACCGGAGTAATCCTCACTCCGGTTCGGGCAGCGGGGTAGGTTCCGGAATTGCGGTGCCGGGCGCAACGTGATCGAGTAGGAACATGACTGAACAGCCCGAGCACCTGGACACCCAGCCGCTGAACGACCTCGAAGAGCAGCTTGCCCGGGGGGAACAGCCGGACGCCAATCCCGTGGACGTTATCCTCGCCTTCCTCAACAACGAGGTCTACATCGTCAGCTCCGACACGATCGAGGGCCCCGACTCCCAGGTCGAGCCGCTGGTGCTGGCCAACTCCGCCGGGAAGCCTGTGCTGGCCGTCTTCTCGCACCCGAGCCGCGTCACCGAGCAGTATCTGGCCGCGGCGCCGAATGTGCTGGGCACCCAGGGCGCGGCGATCATCGGCAACCTCGGCGAGGAGCTCGGCATGGTCATCAACCCCGGCGCCGTCTACGGCTTCGAAATCGATCCGGAGGGCGTGGCGAACATCCGCCGCGACTTCAAGCCGTCCGACGAGGAGCCGGACACCGCCCGGGACGACAGCCAGGCCTAGCCGCCGCCCGCGTGCGGGACGCGCCCCGGCCGGCGCCCGGTTAGGGCAGGGGCCGTCCGGGGAGAATAATGGCCGTATGCGTCTTGGCGTCCTCGATATCGGCTCAAATACCGTCCACCTCCTGCTGGTCGACGCCCACCCCGGCGCGCGCCCGGTTCCGTTCGCCTCGCATAAGCGACCGCTGTCGCTGGTGCAGTTCCTCGACGCAGACGGCAACATCAACGACGCCGGCCAGCACGAGCTGATCGAGTTCGTCCTCGAAGCGTGGGAGTTCGCGGCCAGGCACAAGGCCGAGGACCTGCTGGCGTTCTGTACCTCCGCGATCCGCGAGGCCACCAACGGGCCAGCCGTCCTGGCCCGCGTGAAGGACGAAACCACCGTGACGCTCCGGGAACTGACCGGCAGCGAAGAGGCCTCGATGACGTTCTTCGCGGTCCGCCGCTGGTACGGCTGGGGTGCGGGACCCATCCTGAACCTGGACATCGGGGGAGGCTCCTTCGAAATGGCCTTCGGCGAGGACGAACTCCCCGAAGTGGCGACGTCGGTCCCGCTCGGGGCGAGCCGGCTCACCCGGGACTGGCTGCAGGAGGACCCGCCATCGGCGAAGAGCGTCAAGGAGCTTCGACGCTACATCCGGACCACGCTGAAGCCGGTGGTCCGGGACTTCGCCAGGTTCGGGAAGGCCAACCACGTCGCCGGCACCTCCAAGACGTTCCGTTCGCTGGCCCGTATCGCCGGAGCCGCACCCAGCGGCGCCGGGCCCTACGTCAAGCGGGAACTGTTTGCCACCGACCTGGGCCTGTGGGCGCAGCGCATCTCGGCGATGGAGGTGGAAGACCGGTTGAACCTCCCCGGCGTGTCCGAAGCCCGCGCCCCCCAGCTCCTGGCCGGCGCGCTGGTGGCGGAGGCGGCCCTCGAAATGTTTGAGTTCCCGAGCCTGGAGATCTGTCCGTGGGCCCTCCGGGAAGGCCTGATCCTGCGCCGGCTCGACCAGTTGATCTTTGAGGGTCCGCTGCAGCCCGCCCCGCACGTCGCCCAGGCCATCCATCCCGCGGAGCCGCAGGCCCCCGACCCCGAGGCAGCGGACGCCAGGTAGCTCCGCCGGGCCTGTGCGGCCCTGCTTAAAGGAGAAGGCACCGGCGGCCCGCTGCGGGAAAATGGGGGAAACCCGCTGCAGACCCCCGGTGCCGGGCAGACATCCGCATGACTGCCTATCATCACTCGCACCCTCAATGAGGTAGTACTCACGTTATTCGCGGAGTTTGGGAGCAAGCTGCGTTGAGGATGTGAGCTGGCTGTGAATCGGGGCGGACTGCAATGATGGGGGACATGAGCAACCGAATCGCATTCCTGGGCTGTGGGTCAATGAACGAGGCAATCATGAGCGGCATGATCGCGGGCGGGACGGACCCGGCGGACATCGTCGCCACGGTCCGGCGGGCCGAGCGCGCCGCGGAACTGGCCGAGCGGCACCACGGCATCACGGCCATCGCCAGCGAAGAGGAACCGGAAAACAACACCCAGGCCGCCACCGGCGCCGCCGTCGTGGTCCTGGGCGTCAAACCGGTGGGGATCACGGAGCTGGCACGCGAGATCAGCGGCTCGCTCGCGCCCGACACCATCGTGGTCAGCGTCGCGGCAGCGGTGTCGCTGGAGCAGCTGGAAGCGGCGCTTCCGGCCGGCCAGCCGGTGATCCGCTCGATGCCGAACACGCCGGCGAAGCTGGGCCGCGGCGTCGTCTCGGTCTCCGCCGGGAAGCACTGCTCGGCCGCGCAGCTGCAGCGGGCGAAGGACATCTTCGCCGCCGTCGGCACCGTCGTCGAGATTCCCGAGGAGCAGGTGGACGCGCTGTCGGCGATCAGCGGCTCCGGCCCGGCCTACGCCTTCTACCTGGCCGAGGCGATGGCGGCAGCCGGTGTGGAACTGGGCCTGGACGCCGACCTTGCGCTGCTGCTGGCACGCGAAACGGTGGCCGGTGCCGGGCTCATGCTTGCCGAGCCGGGCGCGGACCCCGCCGCGCTGCGCAAGGCGGTGACAAGCCCGAACGGCACCACGGAACGTGCCATCGCCACCTTCGACGAGCGCGGCCTGCCCGCGATCATCGCCGACGGCGCCCGGGCCGCCGCCGAGCGGGCCGCGGAGATCACCAAACAGCTCGGCTAGCCGCAACGCAGGCCCACCCTGTGACGCAGACCGGAGCCGGTGGCAGGATAGGACCCATGGAACTGCACATCACGGGGGATCCCGCGGCGGACAAGCTGCTCAGCGACGACGCATTTGCCCTGCTCACCGGCATGCTGCTGGACCAGCAGGTGACGATGGAATCGGCCTTTGCCGGTCCCGAAAAGATCCGGGCGCGCATCGGGTCCATGGACCCGGCCGCGATCGCCGGCTACGATCCGCAAGCGTTCGTCGACGTGTTCAAGGAGCGCCCGGCCGTCCACCGGTTCCCCGGATCCATGGCCGGCCGCGTCCAGGCCCTCGCCGAGACGGTGCACAGCGACTGGGACGGCGACGCCGCCGCCATCTGGACCCGCGGTGCCCCCGACGGGCAGGAGGTGCTGCGCCGGCTCAAGGCGCTGCCGGGATTCGGCGAGCAAAAGGCGAAGATCTTCCTGGCGCTGCTGGGAAAGCAGGGCGGGCTCGACGCTGCCGGCTGGCGCGAGGCCGCCGGGCACTATGGCGAGCAGGACGCCTTCCTGTCCGTCGCCGACATTGTGGATCCGGAGTCGCTGGGCAAGGTGCGGGCCAGCAAACAGGCGGCCAAAGCCGCTGCGAAGGCCGCGAAAACCGCCGGGTCCTGAGCCCGCAAAAGCCCAGGGGCTAAGGGAGCCCGGGACGCGGACGCGGGTGCTACGGGCGGGCGGCGAACCGCTCCAGCAGGTCCACGTGGCCGGAAACGATGAGCATGTCCCGTGCGGACACCCTGGTCTCCGGGCGTGCGTAGGTGAAGTCCTCGCCCGGGGATTTCACGCCCACGATCGTGACGCCGTACTTGGAGCGCACCTTGGATTCGTCGAGGGTGAAGCCCACGGTCTCCCGCGGCGGGTACATCTTCACGATCGCGAAGTCGTCGTCGAACTCGATGAAGTCCAGCATCCGGCCGGAGACGAGGTGCGCGGCCCGGACTCCGGCGTCGGCCTCCGGATAGATCACGTGGTTGGCGCCGATCCGGGTCAGGATCTTGCCGTGGGAGGGCGTGATCGCCTTGACCCAGAGGTGCTCGATGCCGAGGTCGACAAGGTTGACCGTGATCAGCACCGAGGACTCGATCGAGGTGCCCACCCCCACGACGGCGGAGCTGAACTCCTGCGCGCCGAGCTGGCGGAGGGCATCGATGTTGGTCGCGTCGGCCTCCACCACGTGGGTCAGCACGCTGGCCCACTTCTGCACGAGGTTCCGGTCGCGCTCAATGGCCAGCACCTCGCGGCCCTGCTTGACCAGCTGCTCTGCGGTGGAAGCGCCGAAGCGGCCCAGCCCGATCACCAGCACGGGCGCGTTGTGGGCGGGGCGGTTGACGGCGCCTGAGGAACTAGCCAATGATCGGTCTCTCTTCCGGGTAGTGGTACAACTGGCTGCGCTGGCGCAGCGCCAGGGCAGCGGCGAGGGTGACGGTGCCGACGCGGCCGGCAAACATCAGTGCGCTGAGGACATAGACGCCGGCCGGGGGCACTTCGGCGCTGAGGTTGGTGCTCAGGCCCACGGTGGCGAACGCGGAAATCGTTTCGAACAGCACCCGGTCCAGCGATGCGCCGCTGATCTGCAGCAGCAGCATGGCCGAAACCGCGACCAGGGTGGCGCCGGCGACGATGACCGAGATGGCCACCCGCATGGTTCCCTCCGGGATGGTGCGGCCGTAGACCTTCACGTCGGAGTCGCCGCGGGCTTCGGCCGCGATCGCCAGGAACATCACCGCGATGGTGGTCACCTTGATGCCGCCGGCCGTCGACGCCGAGCCGCCGCCGGCGAACATCAGGGCGTCGGTCAGCAGCATGGTGGTGGAGTCCATCTGGTTCTGGTCGACCAGGTTGAAGCCGCCCGAACGGGTCATGACGGAGGCGAAGAGCGAATGCGTGATCTTGTCGCCCAGGTTCATGCCGCCGATGGTGCGCATGTTCTCCCACTCCATCAGCCCCCAGAGGACGGTGCCGCCGGCCAGCAGGATCAGCGACACCTGGATGGTCAGCTTGGTGTGCAGGTTCCACTTCTTCCAGTTCAGGCCGTTCTGTTGCAGCACCATCACGACCGGGAAGCCGAGGCTGCCGAGGAAGACGCCGACCATAAGCGGAACCAGGATCCACAGGTCCGTCTCGTACGGGACGATGCCGTCCGAGTGCGGTGTGAAACCGGCGTTGTTGAACGCGGAGATGGAATAGAACACGCCGTGCCAGACGGACTGGCCGAAGCTTTCGCCGAGCGCCAGGAACCGCGGGATCAGTATCACGGCCAGGGCGGCCTCGATCACCACGGAGGTGACGATGACGATCCGCAGCAGGGTACCGACCTCGCCGAGGCGGCCGGCGTTCATGGCCTCCTGGGCGATCAGCTTGCCGCGGACGCCGAGCTTCTTGCTGACCATCAGCGCCAGCAGCGACGCCAGGGTCAGGGTGCCGAGGCCGCCGACGAAGATGCCCACCAGGATCACCAGCTGGCCGAAGAAGGACCAGTGCACCGCGGTGGACACAACGGTCAAACCGGTGACGCACACGGCCGACACGGCGGTGAAGAGGGCCTGGTGCAGCGGCGTCACCTGCCCGGCGGCGGAGGACACCGGCAGCGAGAGCAGCGTGGTGAAGACCAGGATCACCACGGCGAAGGCCGTCAGCGCCAGCCGCGCCGGGGAGGTGTTGGCGATGTTGTCGATGAAGTCGCGCAGCCGGGTGAAGATCCAGAGCCCCTCGCGTTCCGGCTGGCCGGGGTGCCAGCCGGCCGGGCTCGGTGACCTCGACTGGCTTTGCGTCATGTGCGGCTTGTCCTCGGTTGAAACGGCGTCTTCAGTAGTAAACCACTATATTCCGCGCAACGACGGGGGGAGGGGCGGTGCGCTCCGGTAGCCTGTGATTGATGACCTTCCTGCCCGGACTCGCCCAGACCGCCCTGCCGACGACGGTGGTGTGGGATTCGGCCATGACGGCGTACAACTTTGGCCACAGCCACCCGATGGCGCCGGAGCGGATGGAACTCACCGCCCGGCTGGCCCGCAGCCTCGGGCTGCTGGACCTGGGCCACGTTTCGGTGGCCGCGCCTTGGGTGGCGACCGACGAGGAACTGGGCGCGGTGCACAGCGCGGAATATGTTGCCGCCGTCCGCCGCGTCAGCGCGGATCCGGACACTCCGGACCTGGAACGCGGCCTGGGCACCGAAGACGACCCGGCCTTCGCCGGCATGCACGAGGCCAGCGCCCGGCTGGCGGGCGGTTCCCTCCTCGCGGCCGCCGCGGTCCTGGACGGCAGCGCGGTCCGGGCCGTGAACTTCGGCGGGGGCATGCACCACGCCTCACGCGAGCGGGCCAGCGGCTTCTGCATCTACAACGACGCCGCCCTCGCGATCCAGCGGCTGCTCGACGGCGGGGTGCAGCGCGTGGCCTATATCGATGTCGACGCGCACCACGGCGACGGGACGCAGAGCATCTTCTGGGACGACCCGCGGGTGCTGACGATCTCGCTGCATGAGACCGGGCTGACGCTGTTCCCGGGCACCGGTTTCGCCAACGAGACCGGCGGACCGAACGCCCAGGGCAGCGCGGTCAACGTGGCGCTTCCGGCCGGGACCGGGGACGCCGGCTGGCTGCGTGCTTTCCACGCGGTCGTTCCGCAGCTGGTGGGCGCCTTCGAGCCGGAGGTGATCGTCAGCCAGCACGGCTGTGACTCCCACCGCCTGGATCCGCTGACCCACCTGAACATCAGCGTGGACGGCCAGCGCGAGGCGGCCACCGCGATCGGCAACCTCGCCGCCCGCTACTGCGAGAACCGCTGGATCTCGACCGGCGGCGGAGGCTACAACGTGATCACGGTGGTCCCGCGCTCCTGGAGCCACCTGATCGCGATCGCGGCCGGGCGGCCCGTCCCGTTGCGCACTCCGGTTCCGGAGGACTGGCGGCACTATGTGCAGGACAAATACGGGGCCAAGTACGGCGTCGCGCCGCCGGCGCTGATGGGCGACGACGTCGACCTCTGGTGGCGCTCGTGGGAAGTCGGCTTCGACCCCAACGACGAGGTGGACCGCACGGTGATGGCCACCCGCAAGGAAGTTTTCCCGCTCTACGGCCTGGATCCCTGGTTCGACTAGACGGGCCGTCCGTCTGCCGGCGCGAGGGCCGGCGGGACGTCCGCGAATTAGTGGATGCCATCTGGCGTATATGTCGCTAGTGTGGAGGGCATGGTGACAGACGACGTATTTGCCGTCATTGCTGAGGCAACCCGGCGTGACATTCTGGTCTCCCTCCGCAAGGGGGACAAAGCGGTGGGGGAGCTGGTCCAGGAGCTCGAGGCGAGCCAGCCCACCATTTCCAAGCACCTCAAGGTCCTGCGCGAAGCGGACCTGGTCAGCATGCGCGCCCAGGGGCAGAAGCGCTACTACGCCCTGAACCCCACGCCGCTGGCCGGCGTCGCCAGCTGGCTGGAGACGTTCGACGTCGGCCGTCCAGCTGCCGCTGAGCCGGCGGCCGCGGCGGCCTCCCGTACGCAACCCGTCCCGGACAGCCTCGCCGCCGCAGCGAGTGCAGCGGCGCCGGCCCCGGCACTGCCGGAGGTCCCCGCCGGGACCGTGCTGAGTCCCGCCGTCGCCCTCCCCGTCGGCACGGCCGGGGAGGACAAGCGGCCGCAACAGATCGGCCGCACGGTGGGCCGCGCCGCCACCCGCGCCGCTGACCTGCTGGCGAACCTGCCGAAGTTCGGCCGCAAGAAGTAGCTGGTCTTCCCGGAGCCCGCGCCGAGTTGGCAGTTCGCGGCAGTGTTCCTGACGAACACTGCCGCGAACTGTCATCTCGCGGACCTGCGGGCTACTTCTTGAGCAGGCGGACGTGGTCCGGGGTGAGCTCGGAGATCCGGCTGACGCCCAGCAGGGCCATGGTGCGGAGCATGTCCTTTTCCAGGATCGCGATGGCCCGGTCCACGCCGGCCCGCCCGCCGGCCATCAGCCCGTACAGGTAGGCGCGGCCGATCAGGGTGAAGTCCGCCCCCAGGGCCAGCGCGGCGATGATGTCCGCGCCGCTCATGATGCCGGTGTCCAGGATGATCGCCGCGTCGCTGTTGTCCGCCTTGAGTGCGGCCGAGACGTCCGGGAGCAGGTGGAACGGGATCGGGGCGCGGTCCAGCTGGCGTCCGCCGTGGTTGGACAGCACGACGCCGTCCGCCCCGTGGTCGACCACCTTGCGGGCGTCCTCGACGGTCTGGATTCCCTTGACCACCAGCTTGCCCTTCCACGTTTCGCGCAGCCAGTCCAGGTCCTCGAAGGTCAACGTGGGATCGAACATGGAGTTGATCAGGTCCGCCACGGTCCCGGTGTAGCGCGAGAGCGAGGCGAAGGTCAGCGGCTCATGCGTGAGGAAGTTGAACCACCAGGCAGGCCGGTAGGAGGCGTCCAGCACGGTCTTCAGGGTCAGTGCCGGCGGGATGGTCATGCCGTTGCGGACATCGCGGAGCCGGGCCCCGGCGACGGCGGTGTCCACCGTGACCATGAGGGTGTCGTTGCCGGCCCGGGCCGCGCGCTCGATCAGTTCCAGTGAACGGTCGCGGTCCGTCCAGAGGTAGAGCTGGAACCAGTTCCGGCCGTCCGGGGCGGCAGCGGCCACGTCCTCAATGGACGCCGTACCCATCGTGGAGAGCGTGTACGGGATGCCGGCGGCCGCGGCGGCCCGCGATCCGGCGTACTCGCCCTCTGACTGCATCATCCGGGTGAAGCCGGTGGGGGCGATGCCCACGGGCAGCCGGGAGGGCTTGCCGAGGATCTCGGTGCCGAGGTCCACGGTCGAGACGTCGCGCAGGATGCCGGGGCGGAACTCGATGTCCAGGAACGCCTCGCGGGCCCGGCGCAGGGTGATCTCGGCCTCGGCGGCGCCGTCCGTGTAGTCGAAGGGCGCCTTGGGCGTGCGCCGTTTGGCCATGTCCCGGAGGTCCCAGATGGTGCTGGCACGGCGCAGCCTCGCCTCGCGGCCCAGCTCCGGCTTCTTGAACTGCATCAGCGGTGCGAGGTCGGAGTACTTGGGCACGCGGCGCCGGAGGGCGGCGGGCAGGCCGCTCCCCGGTGCGGCGGCGCCGGCCGCGTGCCGCCGGGCTGTCCGTGGGTCGCGGTGGCTTCCGGCGTGGTGGGTGCCTCGGGGTTGCCGGGGTTGCCGATAGTCAGGGGTTGCGTCATTGCTGCCTCCGGGGCGTCTCGATCCAGCTCTGTGGTCCAACCACACTGTAGGGGATGTGGTCCAACCACATCAAGTACTATGTGGCCATGCGAACGCACCGGGTCGTCCTCCAATGGATCGAGGATCAGCTCTCCAGCGGGCAGCTGCTCGTGGGCGGCCGGCTCCCCGCGGAACGGACCCTTGCCGAGCAATTGGGCGTCTCGCGCACCTCGGTCCGGGAGGCGATCCGGATTCTGGAGGCCCTGGGGGTGGTCCGGGCGGGCGTGGGTTCCGGCCCCGACGCCGGGACCGTCGTCATTTCGGACCCGACGGCGGCCCTCGGTTCGGCCCTGCGGCTCCATGTGGCCACCTCGCATCTTCCGGTGGCGGACATCGTGCAGACGCGGGTGCTGCTCGAATCCTGGGCGGCCGCCAGGGCGCGGCCCGGGTCGCCCGCCCTCGCGGAGGCGGCCGAGCTGCTGGAGCAGATGGAGGGCTGCGAGGACAGCCAGGAGTTCCTGGCCCTCGATGTCCGCTTCCATCTGGCGCTTGCCGACGCCGCGGGGAACGCGGTGGTCAGCGCCATGATGGGCTCCCTGCGCGAAGCCATCCAGGATTACGCCGGCCGCCTCACCGGGAACCTGCCGGACTGGGGCGCCACCGCGGCCCGGCTGCGGCAGGAACACCGGGGCATCCTGGCGGCGATCACCGGGCACGACGGCGCCGCGGCGGCCAGGCTCGTGGCGGAGCACATCGAGGGCTACTACGCCGAGGCCGGGCTGGGCGGACGCGCCTGACGGCGCCGGCCGGGGCCCGGCACCCGGAGCCGGTCCGACCCGTCCAGGGGCGCCGACGTCGGAATGTTACGCCGCCGCTTTGCCCGACGGCCGGCAGCGGGGCTAGGGTCGGTGGCATGACAAACCGTTGGTATGCGTATTTTTCGTTGGCTCTGGAGGGGCCCGCGTCTAACTGACACGCATCCACACACCTTCAGAGCCAACAGGGCAGAGATCACTCTCTGCCCTTCGCCATTTCTCCGGCGGGTTCTGATCAGGGCCCGCTCCGCACCCCGGAACAGGACCCGAACAATGAGCATCGACACAGCCCCCGCCAGCCAGCAGCCCACCTCTAACCTGAGGATCAGCGAATTCACCGCGCTGCCCACCCCGCAGGAAATGATCGCCGAGCTCCCGCTGGACGCACGCGGCGCCGCCGTCGTCGGCCGCGGCCGGGACGAGGTCCGCGCCATCCTGGACGGCGTTGACGACCGGCTCCTGGTGATTGTCGGCCCGTGCTCCATCCACGATCCCAAGGCCGGGCTGGAATACGCCCGCCGCCTGGTCAGCCAGGCCGAAAAGCACCGCGAGGACCTGCTGATCGTCATGCGCACGTACTTCGAGAAGCCGCGCACCACGGTGGGCTGGAAGGGCCTGATCAACGATCCACGGCTCGACGGCAGCCACGACATCGCCGCCGGCCTGCGCGCCGCCCGCCAGTTCCTGCGCCAGGTCACCGCGCTGGGGCTCCCCACCGCCACGGAATTCCTCGAACCGATCAGCCCGCAGTACATGGCGGATGTCGTGGCCTGGGGTGCCATCGGGGCGCGCACCACGGAAAGCCAGATCCACCGCCAGCTCGCCTCCGGGCTCTCCATGCCGATCGGATTCAAGAACGGGACCGACGGCGGCCTGCAGGTGGCGCTGGATGCCTGCAGTGCCGCCGGCGCCGCCCAGGCGTTCCTGGGGATCGACGGCGACGGCCGGGCCGCGCTCGTCAGCACCGCCGGCAACCCCGACACCCACATCATCCTGCGCGGCGGCAGCGACCGGCCCAACTTCTCCGCCGCCGACGTCGAGGGCGCCTCCGGCCGGCTCGCCGCCAAACAGTTGAACCCGCGGCTGATCGTTGACGCGAGCCATGCCAACAGCGGCAAGAACCACCACCGGCAGGCCGAGGTTGCCCTCGAGATCGGTGCCCAGCTCGAGGACGGCGGCGCCTCCGCGTCCGCGATCGCCGGCGTCATGCTGGAGAGCTTCCTGGTGGGCGGGGCGCAGGCCCTCGATGTCGCCGAACATGCCGCGGGAACCGACGAGCTGGTGTACGGCCAGAGCGTCACGGACGCCTGCATGGACTGGGATGTGACGGCCTCGGTCCTCGGGCAGCTGGCGGCCTCGGCGCGCACCCGCCGCACGCGGCGCTGAGGGGCGGCGTCGGGCCGAGCGGAGGGCGCCCGGTGGGAGATTCCTGCGGAAATCCTTCACAGATTCCTGCGGAAACCTTTCACATTGGCACCACGAACCCCTAGAGTATCTAGCACATGGTTGTTTGATGGCTCAGCATCGGCACACCGCCATGTCGTTCAGACGGGGCAGCCGTTCGCTTGAGCAAAAGGAATAAGGGAAATGTCTTCGGAGGCCAACTTCTCCAACGCGCGCTTTCTCACCGTGGCCGAGGTCGCGGACGTCATGCGGGTATCAAAGATGACCGTGTATCGCCTGGTGCACTCCGGCGAAATGCCGGCGGTGCGCTTCGGCCGCTCTTACCGGGTACCGGAAAACGCCGTCGAACAGTACCTCAAGGGTGCTGTTGTTGACGGCCACACTGAGACGGCCTGAGTCTTCTGCTGTCGCACCGGGCCGCAGCAGACCCCCTCGCGGGGCCTGCGGTCGTGGTGTGCCCCGGATAGGCGGTACCCTGTTAAGGAACGTTTTACGTCATTGTAAGAACCTGTCAGTTGATCAGTTCGCTTGCTTAGCCCGCGGACCCTTCCCAACGGGCAGGTACTGCATCTAGCCGGTAAGGAACTTTCGTGGGTTCAGTTATTAAGAAGCGTCGCAAGCGTATGGCCAAGAAGAAGCACCGCAAGCTGCTTCGCAAGACGCGCCACCAGCGTCGCAATAAGAAGTAGCGATACTTCATCCAGCGTCAATGCCCGTTGCCTTTCCGGCGGCGGGCATTTTCTTTTCGGAAAAGCGCGGCGGATTCGGACAGGGGCAGCGCGGGCCCGGGGTGCGCCCGTCCGAATCCGTAGCGGAAACGGAGCGCGCGGGAACGGCCCCTAGACCGTGGGGCCGCGGAAGCGGGAGAAACCGCGCCAGAGGCCGTAGATCGCCCCGCCCACGGTTGCCGCCTTGAGACCGAGGGTTGCGGCCCGGCGCCCGGACCGGAAGTCGTAAACCGGCCAGTTGTGTTCGCGCGCGTGGCGGCGGAGCCGCGCATCGGGGTTGATGGCCACCGG
This sequence comes from uncultured Actinomycetota bacterium, assembly GCA_963698285.1. Taxonomy (GTDB): domain Bacteria; phylum Actinomycetota; class Actinomycetes; order Actinomycetales; family Micrococcaceae; genus Arthrobacter. The sequence continues at coordinate 135,605 of CAVOQF010000002.1, forward strand.
GTGGCCGACCATGCCGAGCAGCGGAATGTCATTGTGCGAGTCGCTGTAGGCCCAGCAGCGGGTCAGGTCCAGGCCCTGCGCCTCCGCGATGCCCCGGACCGCGACGGCCTTGGCCGGCCCGTGCAGGATCTCGCCCACGAGCCGCCCGGTGTACGACCCGTCGAGGATCTCGCCCACGGTGCCGAGGGCGCCGGTGAGGCCCAGCCGGGTGGAAATCACGGTGGCGACCTCGATCGGGGTGGCCGTGACGAGCCAGACCGGGCGGCCCATGCGCAGGTGCTGTTCGGCCAGCGCCTTGGTGCCGGGCCAGATCCGGGACTCGATCATCTCGTCGTAGACTTCCTCGCCCAGGGCCTCGACGTCCTGGACGGTGAACCCCGAGGCCAGGCTGAGGGCGGTATCGCGGACGGCATGAACGTCGTCGATGTTTTCCCCGCGGCAAACGAACATCAGTTGTTTCCAGGCGAAGCCTGCCGCCTGGGGGATGGTGAACGCCCCGCGCTGATGCATTTTGCGGGCCACGTGGAACAGGCTGGCGCCCCGCATGAGGGTGTTGTCGACGTCGAAGAAGGCGGCCTCGCCGTGCTGCGGTGACGCGACCGGCCTCGTGGCCACGGCGACGATCTTCTCCTCGGGCATGCCACGAGTCTAGTCAATGCCGGGGGTTCCCACGCGCAGTCCGGCCCCGCCGCACCGCCGGTAGTAGCGGAACCGGGAAGGGTCACCGGGCGGCGTCGACGCCGGGCCGGGCGCCGGGCTACCGTGGAACCATGGCCACACCCGCGCTCCACCCCGATGTCGTACTGATCACCAAAGCTGACTGCCACCTCTGCGCCGACGCGCGCGACGCCGTCGGCCGCGTCACCGCCGCGCTGGGACTCGACTGGTCGGAGCGGTCCATCGACGACGACGCCGGGTTGCGCGAGCGCTTTGCCGAGGAGATTCCCGTGCTCCTGGTGGACGGCGTCCAGCGTGATTTCTGGCGGATCGACGAGGCGCGGCTGGAGCGTACCTTGCGGCGGGCACTGGGCCGGCCGGCCTGAGCGCTCCCGGCCGCGGCTGCGCCGGCTGCTGCTTTGTGGGCCGAACTGCCGGGGCCCTAGAGTGGAGTCACAACGCGACGCAACGGAGCAGATAGTGACCTCGCTGGATTCATCACCTGACGCCCCGCCCGGGGGAGCCGGGACTGCGGCCAAGCAGATCCCGCCCGCGGCCGTGGCCCGGCTGACGCTCTACCTGCGCGCCCTGACGACCCTGCTGGCCGAAGGAGTGGACCGGGTTTCCTCCGAGTCGCTGGCCGAGGCTTCCGGCGTCAGCTCCGCCACCCTCCGCAAGGACCTCTCCTACGTCGGCTCCTATGGAACCCGCGGCGTGGGCTATGAAGTGCAGTACCTGAACCGTCATATTGCCGCCGCGCTGGGCCTGACCCACGACTGGAAGGTCGCGATCGTCGGTGCCGGCAACCTCGGCAAGGCCCTGGCCCGCTACGGCGGATTCGAATCCCGGGGCTTCGACATCGTTGCAATTCTCGACGCCGACCAGATGGTGGTGGGCAGCGAGGTGGGCTGGCTGCGGGTGAGCGACGCCGCGGACCTCGAAGCCGTGCTGCACCGCACCGGCGCGAACATGGTGGTGCTGGCCCTGCCCGCCGCCGTGGCGCAGGGCGTGTGCGACCGGGTCGTGGCCGCGGGCGTGCGCAGCATCCTCAGCTTTGCCCCGGTCATGCTGCAGGTACCGCCGGGCGTCAACTTGCGCAAGGTGGACATGGCCACCGAACTGCAGATCCTCGCCTACCACGCACAAAGGGCGCAGGACCCGGAAGACGCCGACTAGCTTCAGCCGGCCGTCCCGGATTCCGCGCCCTTGTGCGGCGCCCTGGATTAGCGGCCGTAGGGGCCCTGCGAGTACGGGTTGGCGAACGGCTGCTGCTTCTGGAAGTAGGGCGACACCGACGGCAGGTACAGGATCACGATGCCGGCCACGCCCATCAGGATCACAATGAGCTGCAGCATGCCGGCGAGGACGCCGAAGGTGAACATCCCGCCGAACAGGCCCAGCAGCGAGAAAGCGGCGAAGATGGTTCCGAGGATCCGGGCCCAGTTCTTGCCCTTGCGGACCGGGAAGGCGACCAGCGCGTAGAGCCCGAAGGAGATCAGCCCGCCGATCACGCCGCTGACGGGGACGACGGCGCGCATTGCACCGAGCTCGTCCGCCGAGAGCTGCGTACCCTGCTGGCGGGCGGCGTCCTGCACGGCGGACTCGAAGTACTCGGCCCCGGTGAAGGAGACGACCAGGCTGCTGATGAGGGAGAGTACGCCCGCGCCGATGATGAGCCAGAACGCGAGGTCAAGCTGGGAGGGCTTGGCGCCGGCGCCGCCGGTGGGGAGCTCCGAGGGGTACTGCGCGTAGGGCGACTGGCCGTACGGGCTCTGGCCGTACTGCCCTTGGCCGTAGGCCGGCGGCTGCTGGCCGTACTGCGGCGCGTTCTGGCCGTACTGGGGTGCCTGCTGCCCGTAGGCCGGAGGCTGCTGCCCGAACTGCGGCGCGTTCTGCCCGTACTGTGGCGCGTTCTGCCCGTACTGGGGTGCCTGCTGGCCATACTGCGGCGCATTCTGGCCGTACTGCGGAGCCTGCTTGCCCGACTCGGGTCCGTCCGGGCTGGAAGGCTCGACTGGCGGGTTACTCATGGCGGTCCTTTGCATTCGATGATGGGTTGGGCTACCGGGACCAGTGTCATATACCCTGCCCCCAGCATGGTTTAACTACACCGTACCCCGGGCCAGCGGCGGTTTGGGCGATTCCGCTGCGGTATTCTCAGCCTCGTTTTCGGCCGGTCGCAGGAGCGGGGCGGGCCGCTCTTCCGGACGCCGCCCGCCCGGGATCCCTTACGTCCGGTCCAGGCCTAGAACCGGCCCCTGGAGGCGGCGAACCACGACTGCGAGTTGGGCAGCCACATCAGCACGGTCGCGGCCAGGCTGATGACAAAGCCGGGCCAGCTGCCACCCCCCGTAAAGCCGGTGCTGAGGGCCGCGAGCAGCAGGCTGACGCCGGCGGCGATGGTCAGGGCAAACCGGGCCCATTCCCGGCCCTCCTTCATCTTCATCGCCAGCGTGACCTGGGCGCCCGCCAGGGCGAGGGCCACCACTACCAGCAGCAGCAGCAGGATGCCTTCCGGCGGCGAGACCACAAACAGCACCAGGACACTGAAGAGCCCGATCACCCCCGCGAGCAGGCCCAGCAGGCCGCCAATCACCCACACCCAGTAGGAGATCTTCAGTTCCGTGGGCATCGCCGGGAGGGTGAACATCCCGGAATAGCCGCCCAGGGGCAGGACCTCGTTGAAGTTCCGCGGCCTGTCGGCCGGCACCTCAAAGCGGAACCCGCCTGCCCGCCCGGCACCACCGGGCTGTTCCTGTCCCGGCTGTTCCTGTCCCGGTTCCGGGGGATTGGGGCCTGGTTGTTCGGGCTCGGGGACGTCTCCGGCGGTGCTCATGAATTTCACTTTAGACCGCTCGCCGCTTAAGCCAAGCACCCCGCTCCATCCGTGGATGGCGCGGGGTGCTTGCCGGGTGCCCGGCGGGGTGCCGGACAGCCTGTCCGCTCCTGCGGGGCGGCCGGCCTAGGCTGCGGGGGCGATGAAGGCCAGTTCAAGGTTGATGGCTACCTTGTCGCTGACCAGCACGCCGCCGGCTTCGAGGACGGCGTTCCAGGTGAGGCCGAAGTCCTTGCGGCTGATGGTGGTTTCAGCGGTCAGGCCGGCGCGGGTGTTCCCGAACGGGTCGACGGCCACGCCGTTGAGCTCGGTTTCCAGGGCCACCGGGCGGGTGACACCCTTGATGGTCAGATCGCCCTGCAGTTCGTAGGCGTCGCCCTTGGGGACGATGGCGTTGGAGACGAAGGAGATCTCCGGGAACTTCTCGACGTCGAAGAAATCCTCGCCGCGGACGTGGCCGTCGCGGTTGACGTCGCCGGAGTCGAAGCTCGCGGTCTTGATGGTGGCGTTCACCTTGGAGTCGGCGACGTTTTCGGCGAGGTCCAGGGTTGCGTCGGCTTCCTTGAACTGGCCGCGGACCTTGCTGATGCCTGCGTGGCGGACGGTGAAGCCGATTTCGCTGTGCGAGGAGTCGAGCGTCCAGGTGCCGGTGGTGAGGTTTGCGGGAAGTGCCATGGTGGTTCTCCTTGAGTCGGGTGGTTCGTGCGGAAGGTCATCTGATCGTTGGTTGACGCTTCATTTGTTGAAGTCTCAACTAACTGCTTCACCCAGTATAAACATGCATTTGCATCTTTTATTCCGCTGCCGGGGAACATTTCTCAAAAACTTTCAGTTCTACTCTCTGTAGAAGATTTCGTCATTGCCCCTGCCCTTTGAGAAACTGGTACACATGCCCCACGCGACTGTTCATTTGCTCCGCCACGGCGAGGTCCACAACCCCGACGGTGTCCTGTACGGCAGGCTGCCGGAGTTCCACCTCTCCGAACTGGGCCGGGAGATGGCCCGCATGATGGCGGAGCATTTCAATCAGCGCGCCGCGCAAGGGGCCAGGATCGTGCATCTCGCCGCCTCCCCGCTGACCCGCGCCCAGGAGACGGCCCAGCCGATCGCGCAGGCCCTGAACCTTGAAATCGTCACCGAGGACCGGGTCATCGAGGCCGCCAACTACTTCGAGGGGCTCCAGGTTTCGAAGGCCGAGATCCTCAGGCCGAAGCACTGGCCGATGCTGCGCAACCCGCTCCGGCCTTCCTGGGGCGAGCCGTACAAGGAACAGGCGGCGCGGGTGACCGCCGCCGTGCAGGATGCAAGGCTGCGGGCCATCGAGCTCGGCGGCGACGGTGCGGAGGCGATCCTGGTGAGCCACCAGTTGCCAATCTGGGCCACCCGGCTCAGTGCCGAGGGCAAGCCGCTGTGGCACGACCCGCGGAAGCGTGAATGCACGCTCACCTCTGTGACGTCCCTGGTGTTCGACGACGACGGCAAGGTCCTGCGCGTCGACTACAGCGAGCCCGCGGCCGCCCTGCTTCCCGGTGCGTCCAGCACCCCGGGGGCCTGAGCATGTCCGGGAGCAACCCACGACTGACCCGCCGCAGCGTCCTTACCGCCGGCGGCGCCGCGCTGGCGGGCGTGCTGGGACTCTCCGGCTGCGCCCAGGAGGACGACCTCGCCAAGCAGGCCAGGGCGGGGGACAACAAGAACTACGTCGCCGGCGACGGCTCGGTGACCGAATTCGCCGTCGCCGACCGGAAAAAGCCGGCGGACATCAAGGGGACCCTGTTCGACGGGACCGCCGTGACGGCGTCGGACTTCGCCGGCAAGGTCACGGTCCTCAACTTCTGGTTCGCCGCCTGCGCCCCGTGCCGGGTGGAGGCGCCCTCCCTGGAGGCCCTGCACCAGGAATTCAAGAGCCAGGGCGTGCAGTTCTTCGGCGTCAACCTGCGCGATGAGAAGGCCACGGCGGAAGCGTTCGACAAGACCTTCAACCTGACCTACCCGAGCTTCAACGACAAGGACGGCGCGGTCCTGCTGGCCGTCTCCGGTCTGGTTCCGCCCGGCGCGGTGCCCACCACGCTGGTGCTCGACAAGCAGGGCCGCGTCGCGTCCCGGGTGCTCGGCGAAATCCAGAAGGGCACCCTCAAGTCCCTCATCGCCGCCGCCGTGGCCGAGTAGCCGGGTAGATGACGACCGTGAACAGCCCCTTCGCCGAAGCCATCCTGAGCGGTTCGCTGCTGCTTGCCATCCCGGTGGCGCTGCTGGCCGGACTCGTCTCCTTCCTTTCGCCGTGCGTGCTGCCGCTGGTACCCGGCTACCTTGGCTACGTGACGGGGCTGACCGGCGTCGACCTGCAGAAGCAGAAGCGCGGCCGGATGCTGGCCGGCATCGGGCTGTTCGTCCTCGGTTTCTCGGTGGTCTTCGTCCTGCTTGGCGGGGCTTTCGGCCAGCTGGGAACACTGGTCACCGGCTCGCAGAACGCGTGGATCACTCAGGTGCTGGGCGTGCTGGTGATCGTGATGGGCGTCGTGTTCATGGGCGGCTTCTCCTGGCTGCAGCGCGACGCGAAGATCCATGCCAAGCCCCCGGCCGGGCTGTGGGGGGCGCCGCTGCTGGGCATCACTTTCGGCCTCGGCTGGGCGCCGTGCATCGGCCCGACCTACTCGGCCGTCCAGCTCCTCAGCCTTTCCGGCGGATCCTCCGCGGCGAAGGGTGCCCTCCTGGCCTTCGTCTACAGCCTGGGGCTGGGCATTCCGTTCCTGCTGATTGCCTTGGCCGTGCGCCGCGGCATCGGGGTGATGTCCTTCTTCCGCAAGCACCGGCTCGCCATCCAGCGCACGGGCGGCGGCATCCTGATTGTGCTCGGCCTGCTGATGGCCAGCGGAGTCTGGGGGGCCTGGGTGTCCGCGCTGCAGTACTGGTTCCAAACCGATGTGAAATTGCCGATCTAATGAGCGAGCGAGTGAACGTAGAGAAGAAATCCGCGGCCGCCCGGCACGTCCGAAGCCGGCAGCGGCCCGGCCGGGCCGGCAGTGTCCGCCGCCAAGGCCGAGGCTGTCCTGCCCTCGCTCGGACCCGTGGGCATGCTCCGCTGGGCATGGACGCAGCTGACCAGCATGCGCACCGCGCTGTTCCTGCTGCTGCTGCTCGCCGTCGCCGCGGTGCCCGGATCGCTGTTCCCGCAGCGCCCCGCGAACCCCGCGGTGGTCACCCAGTACATCAAGGACCACCCGGACTACGGCAAGATCCTGGACTCGCTGCAGCTCTACGACGTGTACTCCTCGGCCTGGTTCTCCGCCATCTACATCCTGCTGTTCGTCTCGCTGATCGGCTGCGTGGTGCCGCGCGCGATCGTGCACTACAAGGCCATGCGCTCGCAGCCCCCGCGCACCCCCGCCCGGCTGTCCCGGCTGCCCGAGTACGGCACCCTGGTGATCCCCGCCGACGCCGGGATCCCGGCGTCGCGCGCCATTGACGACGCCGCCGCCCTGCTGAAGAAGCGCGGCTACCGGGTCGAGGTCAGGGACCACGACGGCGCCCGGCCATCGCTGGGCGCGGAACGCGGTTTCCTCCGCGAGGTAGGCAACCTCGTCTTCCACACCGCGCTGATCGGCGTGCTGGTGTCCGTCGCGGTCGGCGGTCTGTTCGGCTACAGCGGCCAGCGGATCCTGGTCGAGGGCGACACCTTCGTGAACACCCTGGTCGGCTACGACAACTTCACCCCGGGCACCAACTTCCAAAGCAGCCAGCTGCAGCCGTACTCGGTCCAGCTGGACAAGTTCCAGATCACCTTCGACCGGGAGTCCCAGGGCAAGTTCGGCCAGCCGATCGACTTCAAGGCCGAGGTGACCACCAAGGAGTCCCCGGACGCGCCTGCCCAGCAGAAGGTGCTGAAAGTCAATGACCCGATCTCCCTGGGCGGCACCAGCATGTACCTCACCGGCAACGGCTACGCGCCCGGTGGTCACGATCCGCGACGGCGCCGGAAACGTCGCCATGCAGGGCCCGGTGGTTGCCAAGCTGCAGGGCGACAACTACTACTCTTCGGTGGTCATCAAGGTCCCGGACGCCAAGCCGGAGCAACTCGCCTTCGCCGGCTTCTTCCTGCCCACCGCGTTCGTCACACCGGAAGGCGTTTCCTTCAGCGGCGACCCCGAGTTGTTCAACCCGCAGCTGACGCTGAACTCCTACTACGGCGACCTTGGCCTGGACGACGGCGCCCCGCAGAACGTCTTTGAACTCGATGTCGAGAAGCTCACGCCGCTCAACGCCCGCAACCTGCCCACCAAGGGCATCGTGCTGACCCCGGGCGCCACCCACACCCTGCCCGACGGCAAGGGCACCATCAGCTTCGACGGGGTGAAGCGCTACGTCGGCGTGGACATCCACCACAACCCAGGCCAGGGCTACGCCCTCTTCTTCGCGCTGCTCGCCGTCGCGGGCCTGGTCACCTCGCTGTACGTCAACCGCCGCCGGGCCTGGGTCCGCACCGGGACGCACGAGGACGGACGGACCATGGTGGAATACGGCCTCCTCGCCCGCGGCGAGGACCACCGGCTGGCCGGGGAAGCCGCCGCGATCCGGTCCCTGCTGGCGGCCACCTGGCCGCTGGACGACACCGGTTCCCAGCCTGTTCCCAGCGCGGCGGCGGACAATGGCCGGGCAGCCAGCGGCGAGGGTGCCGGCGGCGAGGGTGCCGGCCCCGGCACGCAGCGCTCCCCGGCGCACCCCGCAGCAGATTCCTCCCAGTCCACAGCAGGCTCTCCCGAGTCAAAGAAGGATCAGTAATGCCGTTCTCGATCAACGAAACCATGGGCCAGTACAGCGAGCTGTTTATGCTGCTCGCCGCCGGAACCTACACGGTGGCCTTCATCGCCTTCGCCTGGGACCTGGCCAAGAGCAGCAAGACCCTGCACGCGGTGGACCTGAAGGCGGCCGAACTGACGGGCGCCGGGGTCTGCCCGCGTCCCGGTGGGCGCCGGCGTCGGGGCCCCGTCCGCGGCCGTTGACCGGGCCGACTCGGAGGTCAGCGGCCCGGTCGGCCGGGCCGAGCGTCCGACGTCGTCCGTCGCAGGCAACCAGGGCGCCGGCCAGACCGCCGACGCCGGGATGCGCTACGGCGCCGAGCGCCGTGCCCCCGCGCGGGTCGCCGTCGCCCTGACGGTGCTGGGGGCCGCCATCCACGCTGCCGGCGTCGTCACGCGGGCGCTCGGCGCGGGCCGGGTGCCGTGGGGCAACATGTACGAGTTCCTGACCACCGGGGCGTTCGTGGCGGTGGCGGTCTTCCTGCTGGTGCTGATCCGCCGCGACCTGCGTTTCCTGGGTACCTTCGTCATCGGCCTGGCCATCGTCATGCTGGTGGCCGCCTCCGTTGCCTACTGGACTCCGGTGGGACACCTTGTGCCGGCGCTGCAGAGCTACTGGCTGATCATCCACGTCTCGATCGCCGTGCTGTCCTCGGCCCTGTTCACCCTGACCTTCGCGATGTCCGCGCTGCAACTGGTTCAGTCGCACCGGCAGAAGACCATTGCCGCCGGCGGCGCCGACAAGCTGGGCTTCATGCGCCTGGTCCCGAACGCCCTGAGCCTGGAGAACCTGTCCTACCGGATCAACGCGATCGCGTTCGTCGGCTGGACCTTCACGCTGATGTTCGGCGCCATCTGGGCCGAGAAGGCCTGGGGCCGCTTCTGGGGCTGGGACACCAAGGAAGTCTGGACCTTCGTGATCTGGGTGGTCTACGCCGGCTACCTGCATGCCCGCGCCACCCGCGGCTGGACCGGAACCCGGGCGGCCTGGCTCTCGATCGTGGGCTACCTGTGCGTGGTCTTCAACTTCACCATCGTCAACCAGTTCTTCAACGGGCTGCACTCCTACTCGGGGCTGTAACGCCGGGACCGCCCGGCACGGGGCGTCGCAGCCGGTACGCCGACCCCGTCATCTGCCTGAAAGGGCCGCCACGCTACTCGCCTGGCGGCCCTTTCTGCGTTCCCGATGCCCGCCGGGTCCAAGGTGGATTTCCGCTAGGGGTTTACTTTTCCGCTGCGATTTCGGACCAATGCCGCCCGGATCCGCGGGGCGCTGGTCCGATTCCGTAGCGAAAACGCGGAAACCGGAGCGGGGCGAGCAGGGTCGGTTCGGGCACGCCGGGCGCGCGGTGCCTAGGTCCCGGAGGGTGCTTCAGGGCCGGCAACGGGGCTACTTGACCTCGTCGTTGCCCTGGGTGGGGTCGCCGCTGGCTTCGCCGGATTCCGGGCCGCGGGGCTCCCCGGTGCCGTTGCCGAGTTCGCGTTCCTTGGCGTCCAGTTCGTCCTTGAGCTTCTTGAGCCGGTCCGCCTCCGCCTGGTTGCGGCGGCGCAGCTCCAGGTTCCGGAGGAACTCGGGATCGTCGTCCGGGGCGGTCGGGTGGCGGTAGCTGGAGGCGGCCGGCGCGGCACCGCCGCGGGGCCTGCCGATGAGGAACCACAGCACGGCACCCAGCACCGGGAGGACAACCTGCACCACGATCCAGGCCGGCTTCGAAATGCCCCTGGCCAGGCGCGCGTCAGTCCGGATCAGGTCGATCAGTCCGTAGACAAACACGACCAGCAACACGATGGGTACCACGACACGGAGCATAGCTTCAGTTTAGCCTCCACGCGAGCTTCCGGCGCCGGGCAGCCGGCGCGGCAGGGCAACCGGGCCGGACCGGCGCCGGCCGGTGCGGCTAAACTGGGAGCGTGGCTTTCCTGAAATACTCCCTGATCCGTCTGGCGCTGTTTGCACCGTTGTTCGCCCTGTTTGTCTACTTGCAGTTGGGCTGGCTGCTGGCCGCCCTCTGCGCCGGAATGATGGCCTTCGCGATCAGCTTCCTCTTCTTCCAGAAGCAGCGCGACGCGGCCGCCGCCTCGATTCACCACCGCTTCTCCGGCAAAGCCAAGCCGCTGCGCAGCGCGGGGGAAGCCGACGACGCCGCCGCGGAGGACCGCCTGGTGGACGAACACCCGGACGTCACCGTGCGCACCGACGGCCGGCCCAAGGACTCCTAGGTTCCCTGCTGCCCCCAGCCGGCACTAAGACGCTAGAACCCTCGGCTCAGCACCAGGCCGAGTGAGAACAGCACGGCGTAGCCGAGGTTGATCAGCCCGGTCTGCTTGAGCACCGGGATGAGGCTCTTGCGGCGCCGTCCCGCGATCATCAGCCAGGACGGCATCAGGATGGCCGGAATCAGCAGCAGCACGATCAGCATCCACGGCCGGGCGGGCGCAAGCACGATCACCAGCAGGATCGCCACGGCGAGCATCAGCACGAAGCTTTCCCGGGCATGTTTGTCGCCGAGCCGCACGGCCAGGGTCTTCTTCCCCGCGACGCGGTCGGTGGGGATGTCGCGGACGTTGTTGGCCATCAGCAGGGCGCAGGCGATGAGCCCCGTGCCGATGGCGCCGATGATGGCCGGGAGGCTGATCTGGCCGGCCTGCGTGTAGGTGGTGCCCAGCGTCGCCACCAGCCCGAAGAAGACAAACACGAACAGGTCGCCCAGGCCGAGGTAGCCGTAGGGGTTTTTGCCCCCGGTGTAGCCCCACGCGGCGAGCACGCAGCCCACGCCCACGAGGATCAGCCACCAGGCCTGCGTGATGATGACCAGGGCCAGGCCGAACAGCATCGCCAGGCCGAACGCCGCGAACGCGGCCCGTTTGACGTGCTCCGGCGCCGCGGCCCCTGAGCCGACCAGCCGGAGCGGGCCGACCCGGTCCTCGTCGGTGCCGCGGATGCCGTCGGAGTAGTCGTTGGCGTAGTTCACGCCGATCTGGAGCAGCAGTGCCACCATGGCGGCCAGCAGGGCGTTGACGGGCCGGAACGCGTTCAGCTCATAGGCGGCTGCGGACCCGATGAGGACCGGCGCGATCGCGGCCGGCAGGGTGCGCAGACGGGCGCCTTGGATCCATTGTGCGGCTGTGGCCACGTTCAGTACCTCGTTGGTTTGGGTGTTGATCTGGTGGAAAGACTTGCTTGAAGCTTCTCTATTTTCCCTGATGACGCGCGTCCAGCCGAACCGTCATGCCCAGCCGGTCCGGTTTGCCGTTCGGAAGCATCAGCAGTTCCGCGGCGGTGAGCACGGTTTTCGGGGCCAGTGCGCCGGTCAACGCACCCGCGCCGCCGGCGGCGAATCGCGCCGTGAAGGCGTCGGCTGCCGCCGGGGAATCGTCGGCCAGCACCACGTAGGCCGCCAGCGCCTGGCCCCACTCGGCGGACGGGACACCTGCCACGAACGCCGCCCGCACGCCGTCGAGCCGCTCCAGCTCCGTCTGCACGTGGGCGGCGGAGACCTTGACGCCGCCGGTGATCACGACGTCGTCGGCCCGGCCCAGCACGGTCAGCGTGCCGTCCGCGGCGAGTCGGCCGAGGTCGCCCGTGCGGTACCACCGGACCCCGTCTTCCTCGCAAAAGGCCGACGCCGTAAGCGCCGGCTCGCCGAGGTACCCGGCGGCGACGGTGGCGCCGCCGAGCATAATCCGGCCGTCCGCGGCGATCTTGACTTCGACGCCGTCCAGCGGCACGCCGTCGTACACACACCCGCCGCAGGTCTCGGCTGAACCGTAGGTGGTCACCACGTTGACGCCGGCGTCCCGGGCGGCCGTGAGCAGCCCGGCCGGGGCCGGCCCGCCGCCGAGCAGGACGGCGTTGAAGCGGCGCAGCACGGACAGGGTCTCGGCCGAGGGATCCTCGAGCAGCCGCCGCAGCTGGGTGGGCACCAGCGAGGTGAAGCGGACCTTGTCGGTGAGCTCACGGGCAGCGGCCGTGAAGGCCTCGGGGGTGAAGCCGCCGGAGAGGTCCATCGCCCAGGGCCGGGTGCCGGCGAAGAGCGACCGGACCAGCACCTGCACGCCGGCCACGTATTGCGCCGGCAGGGCCAGCAGCCATTGGCCCTCGCCCCTGAGCGCCATCGCCGTCGCCATGGAGGAAGCCGCCAGGGCGTCCGCCGTGAGCACCGTGGCCTTGGGCGCTCCGGTGGAGCCGGAGGTCCGCACCACCACCGCGGCGTCCGCGAAACCAGGGGTCTCCACCGGTTCGACGGCCGGGGAGCCGTCCGGGCCGGCGGACAGCTCGACGGCGGGCCCCTCCCCGCCGAGGGCTGCCGCGAGGGCCGAGAGGGCGGGCTCGATGTTCACCGTTCCGGAGCTCATCGCGGCAGCCTAGAAGTAGTAGGGGAAGCGGGACCAGTCCGGATCGCGCTTTTCCAGGAAGGCTTCCTTGCCCTCGACCGCCTCGTCCGTCATGTAGGCCAGCCGCGTCGCCTCGCCGGCGAACACCTGCTGCCCGGCCAGGCCGTCGTCGGCGAGGTTGAAGGCGAACTTGAGCATCCGGATGGCCTGCGGGGACTGCCGGGCGATGTCCGCGGCGTATTCCAGCGCCACGTCCTCGAGCCGCTCGTGGTCCACGGCCTCGTTCACGGCGCCCATCCGGACCATGTCCTCGGCGGAATATTCGCGGGCCAGGAAGAAGATCTCCCGGGCGGACTTCTGGCCGATCTGGCGGGCCAGCAGCGCCGAGCCGTAGCCGGCGTCGAAACTGCCCACCGTCGCGTCGGTCTGCTTGAACTTACCGTGCTGCCGGGAGGCGATGGTGAGGTCGGAGACAACGTGCAGCGAGTGCCCGCCGCCGGCGGCCCAGCCGTTGACGACGGCGATGACCACCTTGGGCATGGTGCGCATCAGCCGCTGGACCTCGAGGATGTGCAGCCGGCCGGCGCGGGCCGGGTCGATGGTTTCCTGCGTTTCACCGTCCGCGTACCGGTAGCCGTCGCGGCCGCGGATCCGCTGGTCCCCGCCGGAGCAGAAGGAGTGGCCGCCGTCCTTGGGCGAGGGGCCGTTGCCGGTGAGTAGCACCGTGGCGACGTCCGGGGTCATCCGCGCGTGGTCCATGGCCCGGTACAGCTCGTCCACGGTGCCGGGGCGGAAGGCGTTGCGGACTTCGGGCCGGTTGAAGGCGATCCGGACGGTGGGCAGGTCGCGGACCACCGTGCCGTCCTCGGACCGTTCCACCTGCCGGTGGTAGGTCATGTCCTGGAAGTCGAAGCCGGACACGGTGCGCCAGCGGGCGGGGTCAAAGACGTCGGATACCTTGGCGGGGATTTCGTTGCTCACAGTCCGAGTCTAGTAATCGGCTCAGCTGATGCAGAACTCGTTGCCTTCCGGGTCCGCCATGGTGTGCCAGGAATGCGGACCCTCGTTGGCGGTCCACAGGTACGTCGCGCCGCGGGCCTCGAGGGCGGCGCGCGCCTCGTCCTTGTCCGCGCCGGCCAGGTTCACGTCCCAGTGGATCCGGTTCTTGACGGTCTTGGCCTCCGGTGCGGTCTGGAACAGGATCCGCCGGGTTGGCGGCTTGGCCTCCAGGTCTTCGGGCGGACGGATCGCGGCTCCGGTCCGCCAGACCAGCTTCCCGTGGTGCCGCGTGGTCTCCGCCTCGCTCGCGAATCCCTGCTCGATCATGGAGCGGATGAAGCCCTCGTCCTGCGGCTCCACGGCCCAGTCGAGGGTCTCGGCCCACCAGTCCGCAAGGCCATGGGGATCGACGCAGTCGACAGCGATCTGGATGTTCAGTGCCATGGGAAAAACCTACGACGGCGGCGCCCGCGGCGCTAGGTGCCCGGGGGAAGTTCCGTTGCTTTACTGCAGCTGCTCGAGGACTTCCGGGGGGATGGCGTAGAGGAAGATGACGGCCAGCAGGTTCTTCGCGGCATGGACAAAGTAGGAGAACATCACATTCTTGCCGGTCCAGACATACACCAGCACCAGGATCGCGCCCATGGCGAGGTACGGCATCAGGACGGGCAGGGCCAGCGCCTCCTGGCCCACGATGTGCACGGCCGCGAACAGCGCGACGGAGAGGGCGCAGCAGAACCAGATGTTCAGCTTCCGGCTCAGCTTGCCGATCATCAGGTGCCGGAAAATGTACTCCTCCACGAAGGGGCCCACCACTACCAGCAGCGGCACCATCAGCCAGGCCGGGACCTGCTGCATCAGGGCCTGCAGGCCGGCCTGGTTGGCGGAGGTCTGCGGCGGGCCGGTTACGGCCACCAGGACGGCGGTCAGGATCATCGCCGCCGTCACTGCCAGCGGCACCATCAGCAGCGTGAACCAGGGCCTCGTGGCCAGGACACGGAGGTCCCGGCGTGGCCACGTGGCGTGCCGCGGCGAGGGCCAGCGCGCCGATGACGCCATAGAAGACCAGGTTGACCGCGTAGGACGCTATGGCCGGATTGGGGGAGAGCTGCAGGAGCAGCGGGGACAGCAGCCCGGAGGCGGTGGCGAAGAACGCGGACACCGCCGTGTAGATGCCCGCCGTGGCGTAGTCCAGCCGGGAAAAAACGTACAGCTGCGGACGCGGTGCGGGTAGTTGACGGAGAGCGGTGCCCATCCCACCAGCCTAGCGCCGCCGCGGACCGGAAACAGCTAACGCCCGGGCCGAGGGCGCCGGGCGTTAGCTGCTACGAGTCGGGGATCTAGCGGAACAGCGAGCCGTAGGTCCCCATGATGATCCGGTCGCCCGGGGTGGACTTGCGGAGGTAGTCCACCACGGCCCAGTCATCGAGGGAGATGCAACCGGCTGTCGGCACCTTGTTCATGTGCAGGAAAATGGCGAAGCCGGCGTCCTGGACGATGTTGGGCCGGTTGTAGTTGATGACCGCGCCCTGGCGGTAATAGCCGCCGCTGGCGAACCACCACATGTTCTCGTCATAGCCCACCCAGGAGGACGACTCGTGGTACTTGTTGTACGTCGGCGTCCAGGGGTTGCCGCCCCACCGCGAGCGGGGGTTGAGCGTGCGGTAGGGAAGCTTCGTGCCCGGGTTGCCGAGGCCGAAGGCTTCGGTCACGGAATACGACCCGGTGGGGGAGTACAGGTTCCGGGTGGGACCGGACGGCACGCCCGGCGCCTTGAACCCTGAGGCCCCGACGTAGCCGTCAGTCCGCCAGTCAGGCACATATGTTCCGGCGATCTTCATGCAGTACAGGTTGGTCGCATAGGACTGTCCGTAGCGCTGGGTCCACGTGAGCAGCACGCGGTTGGCGCCGTAGGTGGGGTACTTGGACCTGCCGTTGTTGAGGTTCTGGCATTCGGTCATGCCGTACACCCGGACGCCGCGAATTCGCGATCCAGCTGATGAGTCCGCGCTGGAAGGACTGGATGCACTGACCGCTGACGCACCGTTCGTTGGCGGTGGGGTATCCCAGGCTGCTGCGGGTGGCGCCGGCAGCTGATGTACCGGTTCCCGATGCCCCCCCGGGAGATCCAGGCGCCGGTTGCTGCGGACCAGTAGATGGTTCCGCCCTGGAAGCGCTGCAGGCACCCGCCGGATGCTTGGCCGCAGGTCTTCGCGCCGGTCGGGTAGCGCAGGGCGCCGGTGTAGCGGCCGGAAGCTGCCCAGCGCTGAATACATGGTCCCGCGCAGACCACCTGGGCGCGACGTGGCGGGAGACCAGAGGATGGCGCCCTTTTGCGAAGAACTGGACGCAGCCCCGCGCCGGGAGCCCGCAAAGCTCGGCGATGATGGGCAGGCCCGAGTCCGTTCACGCTTCGCCCGCGTGCCCGCCACAGGCTGCCGATGCCGCCGCGGCGACCAGATCTGTATGACGCCCTGCTGGGACCACGCGAGGACCCGGCCGCTGGAGAACTTCTGGATCGTTCCGCCGGAGACCACGGTTTCATCGGTGACGGGGTAGCCGTACAGGGCCAGGCCGCCCTTGGCGTGCCAGCGGGGGCCGGTGTGGCCCGCGGTCCGCAGGACCGGGTGCGCACCCGTTGCAGAGGTCCAAAAGATGGTTCCGCCCGCGAACGCCTGGCTGCAGACGCCGCCAGAACAGCGCTGGTTCGCGGTCGGCGCGCCGAGGGCGCCCGCCGCCCCCTTCAGGGCAGCCCACTTCGTTGCGATGGCTCCTTGGACGACGATGGGTGGAGGTGTGGGCTCCACCGTCGGGGTCGGAGTAGGCGTCGGCTCGACGACGGGGGCGGTCGGCTCCGCGGTCGGTTCCGCCGTGGCAGTGGCGGTCGGAGTCGGTCTCCGGCGTCGGTTCCGCAGTGGCCGAGGCGGACTCGGTCGGTACCGGGACGTCGGTCGGCGTTGCCGTCGGGCTGCTGGTCTCCCCGGGCGCAGGCGGTGCCGTCTCAGCGAAGGCCGGTCCAACTGCCAGCGGTCCGGCTGCAAGTCCGAGAATCACCGCCGTGACGAGAAGTAGCTTCTTTTTCATGGGGCATCCTCTACGGAGACGACCGGCGTGCAGGTGCCGCCGCCGTTTTTGGTTTTGGCGAAGTTCGCCGCGGCGATGTCCACCGACTGGCCGGCCTGGACGGCCTGGGTGATGAGCGCGTGCCCTGCCACCGCCGGGCCCGCGGTGACGGCGATCGCCACGGTGAAGACTTTGTTCTTGTCGCTGCTGTTCACGAGGGTCCCCTTGAAGGACCACGACCCGTCGGCCGCCGCGGTGCACACGTGCTGCCGCAAGGCTTCGGGCGCGTTGAGCGAAGTGGAAACATCGGCGGGCTCGGAGATACCCGGCGCCGGAGAGCCTGATGTTTGTGATGTTGATGGTGCTGGCGTTGCTGCGGTTTCGCTGGGTCCGGTCGGACCGGATCCGCCGCTCGAACACCCCGCTAGTGCGAGAAGCAACACTGCAGGCAGTAGCGCTCTCTGTTTCATGGTCCCCCCTGACTCATGGCGTTTCTGCCATGGCCTGCAGTGATGTTGCAGGCTCACCGGCCAGGAAGAGACCCGGCCGGTGAGCTCAGAGTAATAGAAATAGCGGCCTGACCAGCGCTTTTGCGTCAAAACACGCTTTAAACTGCGGTTTGCGGGCCCACGGCAGGCGGCCCCGGGGCGGTTCCCGATGTAGCCTGCGTCACGGCGCGACGCCAAAAGCTAGTACTATGGATGAGCCGCGCGACGCTGCGACCCTTTGTGAGTTCCGGTCTACGCCCCTGCCCGCTTTCACGTGCTGCGGGCATGACCCGGCCGTACTTGTGCTCCGGGAGCCGCGTTCCCGTCCCGGCAATACCCCTACCTGCAAGGAACAGTTGTGCCACAAAGTACTTCCACAGACGTTAAGAGCGCGACGGCGCAACCCGCCGTCGTCGACTCGACTCTCAGCGCCGAGGGCTACAAGAAGTCCCTGAGTGGCCGCCAGGTCACCATGATCGCGATGGGCGGCGCCATCGGCGTCGGCCTCTTCATGGGCGCCGGCGGACGGCTGGCCTCCACCGGGCCGGCGCTGATCTTCTCCTACGCCATCGCCGGCGTCATCGCTTACCTGCTGATGCGCGCCCTGGGCGAACTCATCATGTACCGCCAGACGTCGGGCTCGTTCGTCAGCTACGCCGGCGAAATGTTCGGGAAAAAGGGCGCATACGTGTCCGGCTGGATGTACTTCATCAACTGGGCCATGACCGGCATCGCAGAGCTGATCGCGATCGGGCTCTATTTCCAGTTCTTCTTCCCCAACGTGCCGGTCGAGCTGACCGCCATCGCAGCCCTGCTGCTGCTCGTGGGCGTGAACCTGCTGAGCGTCAAGGCGTTTGGTGAATTCGAATTCTGGGCGTCCGTTCTCAAGGTCGGCGCCATCGTCATCTTCCTGGCCGTGGGCACCTTCATGGTGGTCACCAACGCCCAGGTCGGCGACGGCAACGCCTCGGTCAACAACCTCTTCGCGGCCGAAGGCGGGATGTTCCCCAAGGGTGCACTGGTCATGATCCTGGTCCTGAACGCCGTGATCTTCGCCTACAACGGGATTGAGCTCGTCGGCATCACCGCCGGCGAAATGCAGGACCCGGCCAAGGAAGTGCCCAAGGCCATCCGCGCCGTCGTCTTCCGCATCGTGGTGTTCTACGTCGGTTCCGTGACGCTCCTCGCCATGCTGTTGCCCTCGGACCAGTACGTGGCCGGCACCTCGCCGTTCGTCACCGTGTTCGGCCAGATGGGCCTCGCCTGGATGGGCGACGTCATGAACATGATCGTCATCACCGCCGCGCTGTCCTCCTGCAACTCCGGCCTGTACTCGATCGGCCGGATCTTCCGCACCATGGCCAACAACGGGCATGCCCCGACGTGGCTGACCAGGATGTCCAAGAGCCACGTGCCGTACGCCGCCATCCTGGCCATCGGCGGCGTCTACCTCGTCGGCATCATGCTCAACATCTGGCTGGGCGGGTCCTACGCCTTCGACCTCGCGCTGAACTCCGCGTCGATCGGCGTGATCTTCACGTGGGGCGCCATTTTCGCCAGCCAGATCGCGCTGCGCAAGACCAAGGGCAAGGTCTCATCCCTCCCGGCGCCCGGCGGGACCTGGACCAGCTGGGCCGGCCTGATTTCCCTGCTGGCCATCACGGTGCTGATCGGCTTCGACACCATGACCAGCAAGTCCGGTGAGGTCTTCCACCTGGGCCTCTGGACCCTGGCCACCATCCCGTTCTTCGCCCTCCTGCTGTGGCTCGGCTGGCACAAGGTCAAGAACAACGAGCCCAAGAACGAGCTGTTCAGCTAACAGCCCGTTCCTGTGCCCCGACGACGGCGGCGGCCACCTTCCAGAGGTGGCCGCCGCCGTCGTCGTTTGCCCATCGGTTGCTCCGCATGTGCCGTTTTGAGGGCTCAAAAGGGCAGTTGTGGAGCAGTCGATTCCTGCTGCGGGCACAAAAAACGGCGCCGGACATCCCCCAAAGGAATGTCCGACGCCGTCGGCGTGAAGGACTAGTCGCGCTTGGCCGCGTCCTTGACGTTCTCGCCGACCTTCTTCGCGTCAGCGACGACCTGGTCCTTCTGGCCTTCGGCCTTCAGGCGGTCATTGTCCGTGGCGTTACCGGTAGCTTCCTTGGCCTTGCCGCCGAGGTGCTCCGCTTCGTTCTGAATCTTGTCTCCGATACCCATGGTGTGTTTCACCTTTCGTTTCCGGTTGAAATTCAACGCAGTTTCACCATAACACGAAGCATGCTTACTAATTCAAGTCCTTTTCCGGGATCAGTCGAGCCCGCGCCGGCTAATGGTTTCCGATGCGCCCGGCTAGGCTCGAGTCATGGAGCCCACAAGAACCCTCGCCCTCGCCCGGGTTGCGGCCAGGGCGGAAACGCTTTGACGGCGGCGGGCTCCGGCCGACCCAGGATCACCGCCCCGCGCCTCACCCCGGTCCGGCTGGCCGGGCTGGCGGAGGATCCTGCCCCGGAATTCCGGCGCGGGGAACGCTACGACGGCGTCCGGTACAGCCGTGTGGCCGCGGACGGACTGGAGCTCAGCGGTACGGAGTTCGTTGAGTGCGAGTTCGACGGCGCCTCCTTCCATGAAACCCAGCTGCGCGGCGCTAGCTTCCGGGACTGCGTTCTGGCAGAGGTCTATGCCCCGGTGTTCACGGCGGCACGCTCGAGCCTGCGCGACGTCGAAATCCGCAATCCCCGCTGGGGCTCGGCGGAGCTGTATGAAGGCGGCTGGCAGTCCGTGCGGATCGACGGCGGCAAACTGGACTACCTCAACCTCCGCGGCTCCAAGCTCGTGGACGTCCAGATCAGCGACTGCATCATCAACGAACTGGACCTCGGCTCGAGCACGGCCACCCGCGTGGCGCTGAAGAACTGCACCGTCGGCAGCCTGGACTTCAGCGGTGCCAGGCTCAAGGATTTCGACCTGCGCGGTACGGATTTCCGGTCGCTCAGCGGCCTCGACAGCCTGGCGGGCCTTGTGGTCGATGACTACCAGCTGACCCTGCTGGCACCGCTGCTGGCCGCCCAGCTGGGCATCACCGTGGCCTGAGCCGCGGCCGCGTCATCCGGGGACGTCCGGTTGACCCCCGTGCCCCGCCGTGTAATCTTTATAGAACGAACGGTCGGTAATTTACTCTGCTGCCGGCCCTGCTCCCTTGGTGAAGGATGTTCTCATGGTCGAGGCTTTTCTTGTTGGCGGTGCCCGCACTCCCGTGGGGCGGTACGGCGGGGCGCTCTCCGCGGTCCGTCCCGACGATCTGGCCGCGTTGGTGGTCCGCGAAGCCGTGGCCCGCGCCGGGGCCGACCCGGACGCCATTGACGAGGTCATCCTCGGCAACGCCAACGGAGCCGGCGAGGAGAACCGCAACGTCGCCCGGATGGCCACCATCCTGGCCGGCCTTCCGCTCCACATCCCCGGCATCACCGTCAACCGGCTCTGCGCCTCGGGCCTGAGCGCCATCATCATGGCCAGCCAGATGATCAAATCCGGAGCCGCGGACATCGTGATTGCCGGCGGCGTCGAATCCATGAGCCGCGCCCCCTGGGTACAGGAGAAACCGCAGACCGCCTTCGCCAAGCCGGGCCAGATCTTCGACACGTCCATCGGCTGGCGCTTCGCCAACCCGCTGTTCCAGAAGGGCGAACTCTCCCGCGGCGGCAAAATGACCTACTCCATGCCGGAAACCGCCGAGGAAGTCGCCCGCGTCGACGGCATTTCCCGCGAGGATGCGGACGCCTTCGCCGTCCGCTCGCACGAACGATCCCTCGCCGCGATCGCCGCCGGCCGCTTCGCCGACGAAATCGTCCCCGTGACGGTCAAGACCCGCAAGGGCGAGACGGTCGTAGACACCGACGAAGGCCCCCGCGCCGGCACCACCCTGGATGTGCTCGCCGGGCTGCGGCCCGTCGTCGCCGGCGGCTCCGTGGTCACCGCCGGCAACTCCTCCACCCTCAACGACGGCGCCTCCGCGATCATCGTCGCCTCCGAAGCCGCGATCAAGAAGCTGGGCCTCACACCGCGCGCCCGCATCATCGACGGGGCCTCCGCCGGGTGCGAACCCGAGATCATGGGCATCGGCCCCGTCCCCGCCACGCAGAAGGTGCTGGCCCGGACCGGACTCGACGTCGGCGACCTCGGCGCTGTCGAACTCAACGAGGCCTTTGCCACCCAGTCGCTGGCCACGATCCGTCGGCTGGGCCTGGACCCGGAGGTCGTGAACCGCGACGGCGGCGCGATCTCCCTGGGGCACCCGCTCGGTTCATCCGGGTCCCGGATCGCCATCACCCTGCTGGGCCGAATGGAACGCGAGGATGCCAGGATCGGTCTCGCCACGATGTGCATCGGCGTCGGCCAGGGCACCGCCATGCTGCTGGAGCGCGTCTAATGGCGGTCCCTACGCTCGATCCGGCCGGCTTCGTCACGCTCCTGGTCGAGGAGCGCGCGGACCGGCGTGGTGGTGCTGCTCAACCGCCCGGAGGTCCGCAACGCGATCGACCAGCAGATGGTCGACGAGCTCCACCGGGTCTGTGCGTACCTGGAACAGGCGCCCAAGGTGCTCATCATCGCCGGGACCGAGGGCGTGTTCGCCTCCGGCGCGGACATCGCCCAGTTGCGCGAACGCCGCCGCGACGACGCGCTGCAGGGTATCAATTCGACCATCTTCGTCCGGATTGCCAAGCTGCCGATGCCGGTCATCGCGGCCCTCGACGGTTTTTGCCTGGGCGGCGGCGCCGAGCTGGCCTACGCCGCCGACTTCCGGATCGGCACCCCCGGGGTCCGGATCGGCAACCCCGAAACGGGCCTGGGCATCCTGGCCGCGGCCGGTGCCAGCTGGCGCCTCAAGGAGCTGGTGGGGGAGCCCGTGGCCAAGGAAATCCTGCTGGCAGGCGCGGTGCTCCGCGCCGACCGGGCGCTCGCCGTCGGGCTCATCACCGAGATCCACGACCCCGCAGCAGCTGATGGACGCCGCCCACGCGCTGGCCGACCGGATCGCGCAGCAGGACGCCCTCGCGGTGCGGATCACGAAGTCCGTATTCCACGCCCCAGCCGAGGCGCACCCGCTGATCGACCAGCTGGCGCAGGGCATCCTCTTTGAATCGCAGGCGAAGTTCGACCGCATGCAGGCGTTCCTTGATAAGAAATCTGAAAAGAAGTCAGCCAGGAACCCAGCCCCGAATTCAGCCAGCACGTCAGATCAAAATCCGGACCGGAAGAAGTAGCCATGAGCAACTCCGTACTCCCCGCGAACCTGCCAGCCACCGTCGGAGTGCTCGGCGGCGGCCGGATGGGCGCCGGCATCGCCCACGCCTTCCTGATCAACGGCGCGAACGTGCTCGTCGTCGAACGTGACGAGGAATCCGCCGAGGCCGCCCGCGAGCGGGTGGAATCCGCGGCGGCCAAGAGCATCGAACGCGGCGCCACCGATGGAAACCTCGACGAGATGGTCTCCCGGCTCGCCGTGACCGTGGACTACGACGACTTCAAGGACCGCCAGCTCGTGATCGAGGCCGTGCCCGAGGACTGGGACCTGAAGGTGTCCTCGCTGCGCGGGATCGAGGAACGGCTCGCCGCGGACGCGTACCTCGCCTCCAACACCTCCTCGCTCTCCGTCAACGGCCTGGCCCGCGAGCTGAAGCGTCCGCAGAACTTCGTGGGCCTGCACTTCTTCAACCCGGTCCCGGCGTCCACCCTGATCGAGGTGGTCCTCGGCGAGCAGACGTCCGAGCCGCTCGCGCTGGCTGCCCGCGGCTGGGTGGAGGCCCTCGGCAAGACCGCCGTCGTCGTCAACGACGCCCCGGGCTTCGCCTCCTCGCGGCTGGGCGTCGCCATCGCCCTCGAGGCGATGCGGATGGTGGAGGAGGGCGTCGCCTCGGCCGAGGACATCGACAACGCCATGGTTCTGGGCTACAAGCACCCCACCGGTCCGCTGCGCACCACCGACATCGTGGGCCTGGACGTCCGGCTCGGCATCGCCGAATACCTGGCCTCCACGCTCGGTGAGCGCTTCGCCCCGCCGCAGATCCTCCGGGACAAGGTGGCCCGCGGTGAACTCGGCCGCAAGACCGGCAAGGGCTTCTTCGACTGGGCCGACTGAGCAGATCCCGGGCGGATGCTCAATTGGGGGATCCTCCCGGGGCCCGCTGAGGCTACGGCAGGTGGGGCTACCGCGACGCCTGCGCGTCGAGCGCCTTTTTCATGCCGTCCATGGCGGGTCCGGCCAGTGACCGGAACGCCGGCCTGACCAGCGGTTCGGCGAGCTTGCGCCAGCCTTTGAGCTCGAATTCCGCGGTGTACCGGACTTCGGAGCCGGATCCCGATGGCTGGACGTCGATGGTGTCGGTCGAAACGACTGCCTTGTTTTCGCCGCGCAGTTTGATCAGGCTTCCCGTCAGCTCCACGACCTCGTAGATCAGCGTTTGGCGCTTGCCGCGGAACTCGGCTTCCGCGTGGTAGCGGTGGCCCACCGCGACCGGGCCCTCGGAGAGTTTCCTGACCACCGGCGTTCCCGGGTCCCATTCGGGCGTGTGCTCAAAGGCTGCGAGGTACGCGAACGCAGCGCCGGCCTCCAGGGTGGATCGGACCGTGCCGGTGACTGTGATCATGGCCCCAGCCTACCCAGAAGTCCCGGCCTTGGCACCGCACCCGCGGTGCGGGTGTCCGGGATTAAGCAGGCGGCCGACGCCCGCATCTAGGATGGTCCCGTGCTCAATATCTACCCCGTCACGCTCACCGGCCAGTACGTGGTGCTGGAACCGCTGAGCCAGGCCCACCACGACGGCCTGGTGGAGGCGGTCCGCGACGGCGAGCTCTGGAAGCTCTGGTACACGTCCGTCCCCGCCCCGGAGGCGATGGCGGCCGAGATCGACCGGCGCCTGGCGCTGCAGCGGGCCGGCACGATGCTGCCGTTCACCACCCGGCTGCTCGATCCCGCCACCGGGACCCCGGGCAAGGTGATCGGCATGACCACCTACATGAACATCGACGCCGCCACCCCCCGGCTGGAAATCGGTTCCACCTGGAACGCCGCCTCCGCGCACGGCAGCGGCAGCAACCCGGACTCCAAGCTGCTGCTGTTGCGGCACGCCTTCGAAACACTCGGCTGTCCCGCCGTCGAATTCCGCACGCACTGGCTCAACCACCAGTCCCGCGAGGCCATCGCCCGGCTGGGCGCCAAACAGGACGGTGTGCTCCGGAGCCACACCCGGACGGCCGACGGCGTGCTGCGCGACACCGTGGTGTTCTCCATCCTCGAACATGAATGGCCGATGGTCCGCAATGGCCTCGAGGCCAGGCTGGCCGGGCCGGGTCCGGGCGGCCGCGGGCGGAGGCCGAGCCCGTGAAGACCGTCGACTGGGACGGTGCCGTCAACGCCTGGCACATTGCCGGCAGCGTGTACCGGATGGGCCGCCGCGAATGGCTCACCGAGACCGGCTGGCAGCAGGTCCACGACGGCGGGATCCGGACGGTGATCGACCTCCGCAACCCGGACGAGATCCGCCGCCGCGACACCGATCCGCCGGTCGGAGCGGAAACTCTGGCGGCGTTCGACGTCGTGCACGCCCCCACCGAGGACCCCGGCAACAGCGAATTCCGCGCACTCTGCGTTCCCTACCTGAACGATCCGGCGTCCTATCCGGACAACGCCAGGATCTTCCCCGGCAGGCTCGCACGGGTGTTCAAGGCCGTGGCGGCGGCGCCCGGCGGCGTCGTGATCCATTGCTCGGCCGGCCGGGACCGCAGCGGCATGATCGCGGCGATGCTCCAGGACCTCGCCGGCGCAGGCGAGGATGCCATTGCGGCGGCCTACGAGCGCGCCATGCGGGGCATCAACGAACACCACAGGGTGGCCGCGACCCCGCATCCGCATGAACGGTATCTGCCCGAGGAGGTGCTGGCGCCGCTGATCCTCCGGCGCCAGAAAAGTCTTCTGCGGTTTGTCCGCGAGGTGAAGACTGCGGAGTTCCTAGGCCACAATGGGGTAACAGTCCGGGAGATGGCAGCCCTTGCGGACAAATTGGGGCGCTAAAGTAACCGGGTGAAGACTCCCAAATACGCGCTCGTGCTGCGAATGGCGGCGGCCGGCGCCGTTGTGCTCGCGGGCTCGTCTCTGGCAGTCCCTGCCTTTGCCGAAGTCGGACCGGCCGACCCGGCAACGGCGTCCCCCTCCCCGTCGGCTGCACCCGCACCGTCACCGTCGCCGGCGCCCACCGCCACGACCATCAGCGACGACGGGCTTGCCGAGGCGGTCCGGCGGGATCTTGGCCTAACGCTGGAGGAGTTCAACGCCGCGGGTGAGCTGGCCAGGCGCGCCGCCGACGCCGTCCCGTCCCTCCGCGGGCTCCCGGGCTACGTCGGGATCAGCCTGAAGAGCGGCGCAATCGTCGTCCAGGGCAGCGGCGCCGAACTGCAGGCCCGGGTTGACGTGCTGAACGCAGCGGGCCCGACGGCGGACTTCATGCTGGTATCGCCTGCGGCCGCCGTTCCGCCGGAAGCGCCGACGGCCGCTGAACAAGTGGCATTGACGACGGATCAACTTTTCGAGGCCTACGTCCGCGAGGTCGGACCGGCCGGACTCCAGGCCGTGGCGTATACCGGCGGACACTTTGTCATCCGGGCCGGCGGGATCAACACGTCGGAGGCCGGCGCGCCGGCGCTTCTGGCCCCGCAGTTGCCTTCCGTGTCGTCCGAGGACCCGTCGCCGGGCAGGATCACGGCGGCGGAATTCGTGTCCCGCTACAAGAACGTGACGCTGGAACAGGGCGCATCCATCAAAACGGAAGCCCCGGGTGCCTCGGACATCTTCGGCGGACAGGGTTATGTTACGGACGCCAACGTCACGTGTTCCGCAGGCTTCGGTGCTTTTGACCGCACCACGGGCGCCCCGTTGATCCTGACAGCCGGCCACTGCGCCAATGACGGCGCCAGCAACATCACCACGGCCGTGGAGCCCGCCAGTTCCGCCCCGGCCGGTGGAGCGACGACGGCGCTGCCTGCCGTTCTCGCCCCGCTCGGAACCTTCGGGTTCAGCCAGTTCGGCGGCCCCGGCAACACGGCGATCACCGGTACCGGGGACAACCCAGGCAACGTGGGGACGGACATCGCCGTCATCAAAGACCTTGCGGCCGGCGTCGGCATCCAGCCGGCCGTTGCGACCTGGGACAACATGGCCGACCCGGGCGCCTCTGCCGTCAAAATTATTGGAAAGCTGGCGCCGTTCCCGGGCCAGCCCGTGTGCCGGTCCGGCCGCACGACCGGGTGGAAGTGCGGCACCGTCGATTCGGTCGGCATCTGGGCCATCCCGGGGCCGAATACCCTGCCGCCGAGCTACGACAACGACCTCCGCGCCGTCCGGGCTTTCGATTCGACGTCGGTCAAGTCAAAGGGCGGTGACTCGGGCGGCCCCTGGATCAGCGGAAACTTCGCCGTGGGGACGCACGCCGGGGCAGAGGTTGAAGCCGACGGGGACAGCCCGCGTTCAGCTCCGTGCCATCGCCGCCACGCTTGAGGACGCCATGACGCGGCTGCCGGACGTCCAGCTCCAGCTCTTCCTGAACAAGCCGGAGCTGATGGCGCCGGACAACCTGACGTTCAAAACCGGGGGCGCCATTACGGGCCGGGTTCCCGCTGCCCCGGCCTCGGCCGTTGCCGCCGGCTCCACCGTACGCATCACGGTCGACGGCCAGCCGCCGAGGGACGTGCCGGTGGACGACGCGGGAAACTGGACAGTGCCGGCCCCCGCGGCCCCCGGCCCCCTGACGTTCACGGCGGAGACGGTCAACGGGTTCAGCCGCTCCGGCGCGGCCTCGCTGGCCGTGAACGTTTCCGAGCTGGGGCCGCCCGTGATTGACGGCCCTGCAGGGGGAACAACCCTGAGGGCGCTCAGCAGCATCGACGGGACGGGAACCCCGGGGCTCACCGTGAAGCTGACCGGTGACGTCACCGGCTCCGCCCTCGTCCGGCCGGACGGCCGGTGGAGCGTCCCTGTCACACGGCCGGTCTACGGCCGGGTCGTTGTGCACGCGGTGCAAACGTCCGCTGACGCCGTGGACAGCCCCTCCGTCGCCCGGACTTTCTCCGTTGCCCCGCCCGCGCCCGCCGCCGCGATCACGGAAGGGCGCCACTTCATCCAGGGCTCGCTGCCCGGGACCATCTCCGGTTCGGGCGTTGACGGCGCCCAGGTCGCCGTGTCGATCGACGGAGTGCCGCTTGGGCCGGTGCCGGCCGGCGCGGACAGGCGCTGGCGCGTCCCGTTCCCCTCAGACCTGGCAGTGGGCACCCACGCCCTAGCCGTCCGCCAGTCTGTCGACGGCGTCCTCTCGGACCCGCTGACTGTGACGTTCGGCGTTGTTGCGGCGGTGGTTGCGGCGGAGGCATCAGCAGGCGAGCGGGGCCCGGCGGCCGCTGTGCCGGCGGGCCCGCCCGCCCGGGCCGGGCTGTTGCCCCGCATCGGGGCTGCGCTGGAGCTGCCGGCCGCTGGCCTGCCCGTACCGGCCAACAGTGTGCCCGTACCGGCCGCCAGTGCTCCGGCGGCTCCGGCCGCCCAGGCTGCCGCCGTGCCGGCGGCTCCGCCCGCCCGCGGCCCCGGTGTGCCGGCGGCCCCGCCGACGGGGGCACAGGAGTCGCCCGACGCCGGCATCGAGTCGCTGCTGCCGGCCGCCAGCCTGGCCGGCGGTTCGCTCCTGCTGGCTGCTTTGCTCCTGATTCTCGGGCGGCGACGCGCCGTCAGGGCCGTGCCGCCGGGGTAACGGCCCCGCTCAGCCCTTGCGCTCCAGCAGCAGATTGGTGATTCGCAACGTGCACAGCCGTTCGCCGGCGTCGTTCGCGATCAGTACCTCGTGCGTCGTGACCGTCCCGCCCAGGTGGATGGGGGTGGCGGTGATCGTAACGGTGCCAGTGCGGGCCGACTTATGATGCGTCGCGGAGACGTCCACGCCCACAGCGGTCTTGCCCAGGGTGCTGGCGTGGATCACTGCGGCCCAGGAACCCACGGCCTCGCCGACGGCCAGCGACGCGCCGCCGTGCAGCAGCCCGAAGGACTGCCGGTTTCCTTCCACCGGCATGGTGGCGACGACGCGCTCCACGGATTCCTCGACGATTCTGACGCCCATCTTTTCGTCAAGTTCGCCGAGGGTGATCTTCCACAGCTCGGTGTCGCGGGGGTCCGTCATTGCGTCTCCTTGGGGCTCTGGCCGTTCACGGGCCGGTCGGTCCTGCCACTGCTAGTGTGCCGCAGGACTCATTCATGTACTGTAGACATATTACCGAACGGACGGTCAGTAATGCGCCGGCCGTGTTGATCTTGCCCCGCGTTGGAAGGACCCGTCAACGATGACCACCACTGCAACAGCTCCTGAACCCTCAGTAGGCACCGTCGAGATTGTCCCCAGCTTCATCCGGAACTCGTGGTGGACCCCCGACGCGGCCTCCGCGGCCGGAGCCGCCCCGGTCCTGGACGCCAGCACCGGTGAACTCCTGGCCAGGGTGAGCACCGAGGGACTGGACCTTGCCGCCGTCGTGGACTATGGCCGCACCACCGGCCAGGCGGAACTGGGCAAGCTGACCTTCCACCAGCGCGCCCTCAAGCTCAAGGAGCTGGCGCAGTACCTCAACGGCCGCCGGGACGAGTTCTACGCGCTCTCCGCGCAGACCGGCGCCACCAAGGTCGACTCGATGATCGACATCGACGGCGGCATCGGCGTGCTCTTCACCTTCGGCTCCAAGGGCCGGCGTGAACTGCCCAACGCCCAGGTCGTGGTGGACGGGCCCATGGAGGTGCTGTCCCGGGACGGCTCCTTCGCCGGCGAACACATCTACACCCGCATCCCCGGCGTCGCCGTGCAGATCAACGCCTTTAACTTCCCGGTCTGGGGCATGCTCGAAAAGCTCGCCCCCGCCTTCATCGCCGGCGTCCCCACCATCGTCAAGCCCGCCACCCCCACCGGCTACGTCGCCGCGGCCGTGGTGAAGGCGATCGACGAGTCCGGCATCCTGCCCGAGGGCTCGCTGCAGCTCGTCTCCGGCTCGGTCCGCACCCTGCTGGACCACCTCGACTACCGCGACCTCGTCGCCTTCACCGGTTCCGCGTCCACCGCCAACACGCTCAAGTCCCACCCCAACGTGGTCAAGGGCGGCGTCCGCTTCACCTCCGAGACCGACTCGCTCAACGCCGCGATCCTGGGCCCGGACGCCGTCAAGGGCACCCCGGAATTCGACGCCTTCATCAAGTCCCTCGTCACCGAGATGACCGCCAAGGCCGGCCAGAAATGCACCTCGATCCGCCGCGCGATCGTGCCGCAGGAACTGGTGTCCGACGTCGTCGCCGCCGTGGGGGAGCGGATCACCGAACGCGTCGTGCTCGGCGACCCCCGCGCCGAGGGCGTCACGATGGGCGCCCTCGCCTCCCGTGAGCAGCTCGCCGACGTGCGCGCCGCCGTCCAGTCAATGCTCGACGCCGGCGGCGAGCTTGCCTACGGCAGCCTGGATGCGCCGAAGGTCACCAGCGCGGACGGCAGCGTCGGCGTCGTCGACGGCGGCGCGTTTATGTCCCCGGTGCTGCTGAGCTGGGCCGACCCGGAAGCCGAAGAGGTCCACTCGCTCGAAGCCTTCGGCCCGGTCTCCTCGGTGATCGGCTACACCGACCTTGCCGACGCCGTCCGCCTCGCCGCCCGCGGCGGCGGTTCGCTGGTCGCCTCGGTCTGCACCAACGATCCGGCGGTGGCCCGCGAACTCGTCACCGGCATCGCAGCCCACCACGGCCGCGTCCTCATGCTCAACCGCGAGGACGCCCGCAGCTCCACCGGCCACGGCTCCCCGGTCCCGCACCTGGTCCATGGCGGCCCGGGCCGCGCCGGCGGCGGCGAGGAACTGGGCGGCATCCGCTCGGTCATGCACCACATGCAGCGCACCGCCATCCAGGGCTCGCCCAACATGCTCACGGCCGTCACCGGCGTCTGGCACACCGGCGCGGACCGCAACTTCACCCTCGACACCGAGGGCCAGCACCCGTTCCGGAAGTCCCTGGCCACGCTGCACATCGGCGACGCGATCCGCTCGGAGCTGCGCGAGGTCTCGCTGGAGGAGATCACGAAGTTCGCGAACTCCACCGGCGACACCTTCTACGCGCACACCAACCAGGAGGCGGCGGAGGCCAACCCGTTCTTCCCCGGCATCGTGGCGCACGGCTACCTGCTGCTGGCGTGGGGCGCCGGGCTGTTCGTGGAGCCCGCGCCGGGTCCGGTCCTGGCGAATTACGGCCTGGAGAACCTGCGCTTCATCACGCCGGTGGCGGCCGGCGATTCCATCCGGGTCACCCTGACGGCCAAGAAGATCACGCCGCGTGAGACCGACGAGTACGGCGAGGTGGCCTGGGACGCCGTCCTGACCAACCAGAACGACGAGATCGTGGCCACCTACGACGTGCTGACCCTCGTGGAGAAGTAAGCCGTCACCCTCCCGTTGCGCTATCACTTGTGGTTGCCAAAAGGCCGGAATGGCAACCACAAGTGATAGCGCAACCGTGGAGGCCGGCTCTTTATTGCCCTCTCCGGCGTAAAATGTGCCTCGTAGGAGGTGGCGAAATGACCCTAGTACTCAACAAAGCCACAACGGTCCTGCCAGTCGATGATGCAGCGCGTGCCCACCGCTTCTATGCGGACACCCTGGGCCTCCCGCACCGTGGAGTGACAGACGACGGAAGCGAATTGTTCGGCTCGGCTGGCGGCCCGCTGCTGCAGCTGATGCCAGTCAAGGATGGAAAGCATTCAGAGCACACCACCCTGAGCTTCGAAGTCAGCGAGATCGAACGCACGGTCAGGGAAATGGAAGCCAAGGGCGTCACGTTCCAGGACTACGATCTCCCCGATCTCAAGACCGAAAACCACATTTGCACCACGGATTCCGAGAGGTGCGCCTGGTTCATGGACTCCGAGCACAACATTCTCTGCGTGCACGAGAACATCACCACGGCAGCCGACTACCAGCTCTGAGCGGCCGGCGTCCCGGCGTCCTGGCTGCAAAGCGGGACTGCGGAACAGCGCCCCGGCCGTCCGGGACGCTGTTCCATGTCCGGGCTAGGGCCGTGGGGTCCTGTCCCCGGGACACACCCCGGGTGTAGCTTGAAGCCAGATTCCCGGATGGCGGAGGCGAGGCGTGCAGACATGACTGATTCGTCTTCCCGACCGGCATCCGAAACCCGGAGCCGCGCCGTCGTCTGGTTTCCCACTACCCGGACCGGCAAGGTGGCTCTGACACTGGCCTACCTCACGGTGTTGTCGCCCGTCTGGGTCTTCCTGGTACTGGGACAGGCCGTGTTCATGGCAGGGGCCTCCGACGACGTGGTGATAGCCCTGCTGGCGGCCACGGTGGTGGCGCTCTGGGCGTCCCTGCTCTGGGCGAAGGAGCGCTCCCTCCTGGTCGGGGCGTTCACCCTGTTGCTGTCGGCCGCGCTGATGTATTTCCTCGGCTGGCTCACGACGGCGGGCGGAGCGGCCCCTTGAACGGGTCGTTCAGGGCACGCGGCCGCAAAATCGCCTGGCTGCCCCGCACCCGCACGGGCCACGTGGCGCTGGTCCTGGATCTCGCCATGCTTGCCTTCCCGGTCTGGGTCCTGCCGTCCTGGTACCTCGTCACGTTCCTGGTGGGTGCCGGCGGCATGTTCGAGTCGCCCCGGGCGGTGGCCGCCAACAGCCTGTTCCAGGCCCTCCTGGTGGCCGTGACCCTGGGCGCCAACCTGGTGGCGCTGTTCCGCGCCAAGGACTATTCGATCCTGCTCGGTCTGGCACTGATCCCGTTGTCAGCGGTGTTGCTGTACATGGGCTGGTTCGCGGCCGTGAGGGGATTCCCCGGCCTTGCGGGGGCACATTGACACGGACCCGCCGGTCTTCAGGGCGAAACCGCCTGCCGCGGCCGTCGAAGTGCCCCGACGGTCCGGCAGCCCGGACCCTCAGGGCCGCAGACGATACCGCGGGGCGGTGTCAGGCCTGGCCCGGCACGTGGAGGCCGTGGAACGCCATGGTGATGACGTCGTCGGCCAGTTTCTTGGGCGAGAGGGACCCGCCGGGTTTGTACCACTCGACGATCGAGTTGATGGTGCCGAACAGCAGCCGGGTGACCGTGCGGGGGTCGATGTCCTGGCGGAGCGAGCCCTCGTCGCGGGCCGCGGAAATCAGGGCGGCCACCTTGTGGTCGAAGGTGCGCCGGCGCTCCAGGGCATCCCTTTCGATCTCGGTGTTGCCGCGCAGCCGGAGCAGCAGCGTGACGAACGGCAGCCGCTCCACCAGCACCGAGATGGTCTCGCGGACCACAAATTCCAGCCGCGCCTCGGCGCTGCCGGCTTGGGCCTGCGGCTCGTCCAGGATGGCTTCCAGCCCGCCCAGGGCATGGTCGAGGGCGAGCTTGAGGAGGTCGCCCTTGGACGGCACGTGGTGGTAGATCGCGGACTTGGAGATGCCCAGGTTCTCGGCAAGGATGCCCATCGAGGTGGCGTCGTAGCCGTGGCGGTTGAAGACGTCGACGGCGATCAGCAGGACCGACTGCTGGTCGTAGCCGGGCCGGCCGCGCTTGGTGCTGGTTGCTGTGCTGGGCATACTCGCTAGTTTCTCATGAACGGTCGGTCGGCCCGGCCGGGTGTGGCCTGAGGGACACACCGGCCGGGCCGGCCGGGTGGCTGGGCACGCGGGGCCGGGTCAGGCCTTGGGGCGCATGTCGTAGATCCGGCGCAGCTTGCCGTTGGACCGCTCCAGCGAACCCGGTTCGACGACGTCGACGGTGCAGGAGGAGCCGACGTGGATCTTGATCTGCTGCTGCAGGACCTGCGCGGCCGAGGCGACACCCTCGACCGTGACGGACTCGCGGCGTTCGATCTTGACGGTCAGCTGGTCCATCCGCTGGCCCTCGGGGCGGGTGAGCTCGAGCTGGAAGTGCGGGCTCAGTTCCGGGATGCGCAGCGCGATTTCCTCGATCTGCGAGGGGAACAGGTTCACGCCGCGCAGGATGATCATGTCGTCGCTGCGGCCGGTGATGCGCCCCATCCGGCGGTGCGCCGGGCGGGCGGTGCCGGGCAGCAGCCGGGTGAGGTCCTTGGTGCGGTACCGGATGATCGGCAGGGCTTCCTTGGTGAGCGAGGTGAACACCAGCTCGCCGGGCTCGCCGTCGCCCAGCACCACGGAAGGGTCGAAGGCGTCGATGATCTCGGGACGGAAGTGGTCCTCCCAGATGTGGCTGCCGTCCTGGGTTTCCACGGCCTCACCGGCGACGCCCGGGCCCATGACCTCGGAGAGCCCGTAGATGTCGCAGGCCTTGATGTTCATGGTCACTTCGAGCTCGTGGCGCATTTCCTCGGTCCAGGGCTCGGCGCCCAGCACGGCGTACTTGAGCGAGGTCGAGGCCGGGTCGATGCCCTGCTTCATCATCGCGTCGGCGATGGTCAGCAGGTAGGTCGGGGTGGCCAGGATCGCGTCGGGCTTGAAGTCCTGGATCAGGGTGATCTGGCGTTCGGTCTGGCCGCCGGAGATCGGGATGACGGTGCAGCCCAGCGCCTCGGCGCCGGCGTGGGCGCCCATGCCGCCGGTGAACAGGCCGTAGCCGTAGGCGTTGTGGACCTTCATGCCCGGGCGCACGCCGGAGGCCCGCAGCGAGCGGGCCACGAGCTTGGCCCAGTCGGCGAGGTCCTTCTTGGTGTAGCCCACCACCGTCGCGCGGCCCGTGGTGCCGGAGCTGGCGTGGATCCGGGCCACCTCGTGCTGCGGCACGGCGAACATGCCGAAGGGGTACTCCAGGCGGAGGTCCTCCTTGGTGGTGAAGGGGAATTTGCCGAGGTCCGAGAGCTCGCGGAGATCGGTGGGGTGCACCCCGGCCTCGTCGAACTTGCGCTTGTACAGGGGGACGCGGTCGTAGGCGTACGCCACGGTGTGCTGCAGGCGGCTGAGCTGCAAGGCCTCAAGCTCGTCGCGGGAGATGGTTTCTTCGCGGTCCAGGACGGCGTCGCTGGCGGCGAGGGCAGATTCAGCGGTGGGGGTGGTCATCTGGGGTTCCCTGTTTCTATTTCTTGGAGATGGTGCGGCTGCGGCCGCGGAACTCGGCGACGAGTTCGCCCGGGGCTACATCGGCGGGGAGTTCGCCCGGGAGTGTTGGGGTGGAGGGCGCCGGACCGGCGGGCGCCGCCGTCGGGGTGCCCGCGGGGTCGGCGGCGTAGATCTGGATGTCGTACAGTCCGCTGCGGCCGGTGCTGGCGCGGCGGTTGGCCACGGCGGTCAGGATCTGCCCGCGGTAGGCCGGCTTGATGAAATTGATGTCGACGCCGGAGGCCACGGTGATGGATCCTGTGTCGATCCCGGCTTCGCCGGCTCCCGGCTTGGCCGGGTTGCAGGCGAGGGCGAAGGCGGTGTCGCCGAAGGCGAAGATCATTCCCCCGTGGGCCATGCCGAATCCGTTGAGCATTTCCTGGCGGAGCGGCATCCGGATGGTGGCGTGGCCGTCGTCGAGCGCCAGGACTTCAATGCCCATCCATTCGGAGGCGTAGTCGTCTTTCAGGATGGGGTGGGTCTCCCCGGAAATCGTCAGTCCAGCCATGCGTCATTGCCTCCAGCTTTATTTACCGAATGTTCATTAGGTAATCCCATTCCGGTGCCCGCTGTCAAGAGGGGTAAGTATGCTGGGACACATGGCCAAAGGAATATATGTCAGCGCGACGACGCCGGGATCCGGAAAATCGCTCATAGCCCTGGGCCTTGCAGACACGCTGCACCGGCACGCGGACCGCATCGGCTTTTTCAAGCCCGTGGTCCACGGCCGCGCGGACGCGGATCCGATGGTCGCGCTGATGAAATCCCGCTTCGACCTCGACGACGACCGCTGCCGCGGCGGCCTGACCTTCGCCGAGGTCCGGGGCCTGCTCGCGGAGGGAAAGCGCGAGGAGATCGACTCCCGCTGCGTCGAAATCTTCGCGGAGATGGCCCGGCACTGCGACGTGGTGATCATCGAGGGCACGGACCTGACCGGCCAGGACGCCGCCGTCGAATTCGACCTCAACGCCCGGCTCGCCAACAACCTCGCGGCGCCCATGGTCGCCGTCGTCGGGGCCAAGGGCCGCACCGTGGCCGAGACCGCGGACGCCGTCGAGGTGGCCCGCAAGGAGCTCCTCGCCGAGCGCTGCACCTTGCTGGCGATGATGGTCAACCGCGCGGACCCGGAGGACCTCGAGGCACATCGCCGCGGCGGTCCGCCCGGGCGCCTCGGGACGCCCGGTGTACGTGTTCCCCGAACTGGAGGACATTGCGCGGCCCACCACCGGCGAGGTCGCCTCCGCGCTGGGCATCGGCCAGGTGGCCGGCCTGCCGGACCTGGAACGCGATGTGCGCTCGGTCAAGGTGGCGGCCATGAACGTGGCCAACTTCCTGCATGTGCTCGACGACGGCGCGCTGGTGATCGTTCCCGGCGACCGCGCGGACGTGCTGGTCGCCTGCCTGGCATCCTCCTTCTCGCCGGAGTTCCCGGTCCCGTCGGCGCTCATCCTGACCGGCGGACTGGCCCCGGACCCCACCATCTACTCGTTGCTGGCGCAGGCCCCGTTCCCGATCTTCGCCGCCCCCGACGACACCTACGTCACCGCCAAACGGGTCTCCGAGGTGCGCAGCGAAATCTGGTCCGGCCACCGCCGCAAGGTGGCCTCCGCACTCGGCCTGTGGGCCAGGCGGGTGGACGAGGCGGAGCTGCTGGAGCGGCTGCACCTGCCCCGGCCGGAGCGGATGACGCCGCTGCGTTTCCTGCACGACCTGATCGAACGCGCCCGATCGCAGCGCCGCCACATCGTCCTGCCGGAGGGCAAGGACGTCCGGATCCTGCGGGCCGCGGAGATCCTGCACCGCCGCGACGTCTGCGAACTCACCGTGCTCGGGCCGCGAGGCCGAGGTCCGCGAGCTCGCCGCCACGCAGGGGATCGACCTCACCGGCGTCAACATCGTGGACCCGGCCACCTCCGAACTGCGGCAGGGTTTCGCACAGAAGTACGCGGAGCTGCGCGCGCACAAGGGCGTGGACCTGGCGAAGGCGCTGGAAGTGATGCAGGACGAGAGCTACTTCGGCACCATGATGGTTCAGCTCGGCGTGGTGGACGGCATGGTCTCCGGCGCCGCGCACACCACGGCGCACACCATCCGGCCGGCGCTGGAATTCGTGAAGACCCGCGAGGGCGTCAAGATCGTCTCCTCGGTGTTCCTGATGCTGATGCCGGACCGGGTCCTGGTCTACGGCGACTGCGCCGTCAACCCCGAACCCAACGTGGAGCAGCTCGCGGACATCGCCCTGGCCTCGGCAGACACGGCCGCACAGTTCGGCGTCGAACCGCGGGTGGCCATGCTCTCCTACTCCACCGGAGGCTCCGGGGCCGGCGAGGCGGTCGACGCGGTCCGGCAGGCCACCGAGCTCGTGCGCGCACGGCGCCCCGACCTTGCGGTGGAGGGCCCCATCCAGTACGACGCCGCCGTCGACGCCGCCATCGCCGAGTCCAAGATGCCCGGCTCGTCCGTGGCCGGCCAGGCGACGGTGTTCATCTTCCCGGACCTGAACACCGGCAACAACACCTACAAGGCGGTCCAGCAGTCCTCCGGTGCGGTCGCCGTCGGGCCGGTACTGCAGGGCCTGCGCAAACCGGTCAACGACCTGTCCCGCGGCTGCACCGTGGACGACATCCTGAACACGGTTGCCATCACGGCGATCCAGGCCCAGTCCGCGGCGCCGGCGACTGAGCCGGCGCCCGCGGCTGCCCGTGCCTAGCCAGCTGATTACCGGCCGGCAGTACTAGCTGTTTTCCGGCTGCACCGGGCTGTCGGGATCTTCCTGCGCGGCGGGCTCATCGGCCAGGCCCGCCGGCGTGAGATCCAAATCCTCCAGATTATCGGGAGCCTCGGGGGCATCTCCGACCTCGGCGGCCTTGAGGTTCCCGGTGTCATCCAGGGCCGGGTTCGCCCCCTCGACGCCGGTGGGATCCTGCTTACCGGAACCGCCGGCCGGCTCCGTGCCCTCAGGCTGGGTGCTTTCTGGCTGGGTCGCGTCGTCAGTCATGGAAGTCCTTTCGAGAGTCGTCTAATTCGTCCGCCGACTCTAAGCGCCCGCGGCGGCTGATGCAATCACGCTACGATCGAATTCCCACGGACCACCGCAGAAGCCAAGGCGTAGGAGGCCCCATGCTCGTGCTCGTTATCAACTCAGGCTCGTCCTCGCTCAAGTACCAGGTCCGCGACGTCGAAGCGGGCAGTGTCCTCGCCGAGGGACTGGTCGAGAAAATCGGGATGGGCAACGGCGGGGACGGCGACGGCGAGATCGAGGGCCCGCGCGACCACGCGGAGGCGCTGGAACAGGTGGACGGGGCGATCCACGCGGCGCTGGGTGACCGGCCGCTGGACGCCGTGGGCCACCGTGTCGTGCACGGCGGCGAACGGTTTGCCGAACCGGTGCTGGTCAACAACGAGATCACCCGCGCCATCGAACGGCTGAACCCGCTGGCGCCGCTGCACAATCCGGCCAACGTGCTGGGCATCCGCGCCATCGCGAAGAAATGGCCGGAGCTGCCGCAGGTGGCCGTCTTCGACACCGCCTTCCACCGCACCCTGCCCGAGCACGCCTGGCGGTACGCCGTGCCGGATGAGCTCTACACGAACCACGGCATCCGGCGCTACGGCTTCCACGGCACCTCGCACGAGTACGTGGCCCACCGGGCCGCGGCGCTGCTGGACGTGCCGGTGGAGGAATTCGACGCCGTGATCGCCCACCTGGGCAATGGCGCCTCCATCACCGCCATCCGGGGCGGCAAGTCCATTGACACCTCGATGGGCTTTACCCCGCTCGAAGGCCTTGTGATGGGCACCCGCTCGGGCGACCTGGACCCCTCGATCCTGGTCTTCCTCGGCCGGGCCGGCTGGTCCGCCGAGGACCTCGATTCCATGCTCAACCGCCAGTCCGGGCTCAAGGGCCTGGCAGGGAACAACGACATGCGGTCCGTCGTCGAGGCCGCCGACGCCGGGGACGCCAGGTCCGCCATGGCGCTCGCCGTGGCCTCCTACCGGCTGGCGAAGTACATCGGCGGCTACCACGTGGCCGTCGGCGGCGCCAAAGCCCTGGTCTTCACGGCGGGGATCGGCGAGAACTCACACCAGTTCCGCAGCCTCGTCGCGGAACGGCTGGGGGCGCTCGGGGTGGAGCTCGACGCCGGCCTGAACCGCGAACGCTCCAAGGAACCGCGGGTGATTTCGACGCCGGACTCCGCGCTGCCGGTGCTGGTGGTGCCGACCGATGAGGAACGCGCGATCGCCGAGGCGACGGCCGCCGTCGTCGCCCACTCGTCGGTTGCTCCGTAACGGCCCTTTTCGCGGCCCAGAACGGCACTCCTGGGCCCACGCCGGCAGGGTTCCCTGACCGAGCTTGCGAGGGGAGGGGGCCGGTGGGGAGCAATCGACGGCGGTACGCGGCCTAGGCTGGGGCCATGACCGAACTGAACCTGCCCCTCCGCACCCGGCGGCTGGTGCTGCGCCGCTTCGAGGCCGGGGACCTGGAGGCCTTCCACGCCTACCACTCGCTGCCCGAAACCGCCCGGTTCCTGCCCGGGGAGGCGAAGAGCTACACCAAGTCCATGGAGTCCGTGGGCAAGTACGCCAACTTCGTCTTCGAAAAAGAGGGCGACTGGATCTGCCTGGCCATCGAAGCTGCGGATTCGCCCGGGCTGCTCGGCGAGGTGGTGCTCAAGTGGATGCCCGGCTGCGGCCAGGCCGAGATCGGCTGGAGCCTGGCACCGGCGGCCCGCGGCAAGGGGTACGCCGCGGAAGCCGCCGGGGCGCTCCTGAAGCTGGGCTTCGAGGACCTGGGCTTCCACCGGATCGACGCCAAGCTGGACGCCCTGAACACCGCCTCCGCGGCCCTGTGCGCCCGCCTCGGCATGCGGCTGGAATCCACCCAGGTGGACAAATGGCACTACAAGGGCCAGTGGGCCACAGAAGTCGTTTACGCGATGCTCGCCGAGGAATGGCGGACCCGGCAGCCGGGCTGACGCTCCCGCCCAGTTAGTCCGGCCCGTGCCGGGCCCGACCTGCGGCAACCCCCGGAAACCCGGGGCTCCCGGCGGCCCCGGCCGGCTCCAGCCGCAGTAACTGGGCTGGAGCGCCGTCGGTGCCCGCCCCCGCGGCTTACGGGGCGGGCGGGGCCGTCGTCGACGGCGCGGGCGAGACGGTCTCCTCGCCCGGACCCGGCGCGGGGGCCGGTTCCGTGGCGCCGGGCGGCTGGCTGGGGTCCGTGGCGGTCGTGGGGCTCGGTGCGGGACGGCGCGGGCGGAGGCGTCCGGCGACGGCGACTCGGTAGCCCCCGGGGAAGCTGTGGCCGACGTTGTCGGTGTGCCGGCCCCGCCCGGGGACGCACTCGGATCCGTTCGGACGATCTCCATGATCTGCTCCTTGAACCCCTCCAGTTTCCCTTGGATCTCCGATAACGGGACGTTCTGCAGGTTCTGCCCGTACTCGGCGATCTGCTGCCAGAGCGCGCTGAGTTTGGACATGCCCTCCGGACTCAGCGGACCGTCCAGGGTGAGGACCAACTGGCTGGCGAGGGCGTAGGTGAGGCACCGGAGGCAGTTGTAGTTGGCCGCGGCCGAGAGGTTTTCCGGGACGATCACATCCGCCTGGCCCACGATCAGCACCACCTGGAAACCGACCGCGACGGCGGCGCAGTCCGCGCAGCTCGCGAAAGCGTAGGCCTCGTTGCGGTTGAGGACGTCCTCCCCGTCCTCGGCCCAGACCAGGGCGAAAGCAACGTCGTACACGACGGAGCCGTCCGTGGTGTTGACTGCGAGAGCCTGGTTGCCGCCCTCCTCCGGGGCTGCCGGCCGGTCGAAGGGGAAGACCCAGGACGGGGCGGCAGTCGGGGTGGCACTCGGGGTGCCGGATCCGGCGGCCGGGGCAGCTGCCTCCCGGGGTACCAGCACCATGCTCAGCTGCGGGTCCTCGCGGGTGGGTTTGCTGGCGCCCTGGGGCCAGAGCGCCACGGTGCGGCCGGTCTGGCCCTGCTTCATCGCCTCGGCCGAGACGGCGGGGAAGATCGCGGTGGTGGCGTCGGCCAGGGTGCCGCGTTCGTAGGGCTGTACCGGGCGGTAACTTTCGGCGTCGGGCCACCACGCCCAGGCGAGGCCCGCCGTGACGGCGATGATCGCCGCGATCGCCGTGCCGCGCTGCAGTGCCTTGCCTCGGGTCCGCTCCCAGAGGCCGGTGACGACCTGCCGGGCCAGACGCAGCAGGATGTAGAGGATGCCCAGGACCGGCAACGCGATGCAGACGATTGCCAGCACGCGCACGGCGGCGTCGGCAAAGTCCCCGGTGCCGACGCTCTGGGAGAACAGGGCCTGCTGCTTCCAGCCGCTGTCCCAGGCCGTGCCGAGGATCCGCGGCAGGGTGATGACCATGGTGACCAGGCTGAAGACCAGCAGGGGGACGGTGACGAGCACCCACAGGGTGACAACGGCCCGGGCCCAGGGCTTGAGGAGCCGGGCCTCGGGATCGGTTTTGCGCCAGGGGATCAGGGCCAGCAGGGTCGGTTTGATCCGCTGGAACAGGTCCGGGACGCCGGTGGCGTCGGCAAGGATGTGATAGCCGTCGAAGCGGACCATGGGCAGCAGCTGCCGGACCATCTGCAGGATCTGGGTGACCACCACGAGCAGCAGCGCGTCGAAGCCGGTGGCCCACCAGACAGCCATGATGGCCACGGCCACGATCGCGTTGAAGTACAGGCCGCCGAGGTCGGTGCGGAGTCGGCCGGCGCGGCCCAGCCGGTAGGAGTCGGTGACGTCGGTGTAGAACGCCGGCCACAGCAGGTAGAGGCCGGTGCCCATGGCGCCCGGCGTTGCGCCGCCGCGACGGGCGGCGGCGGCGTGCCCGAATTCGTGGAAGCCCGCCGACAGCACCGTGACCAGCAGGATCAGCAGCACCAGGCCGGGGTTGGCAAAGGCCTCATGGGTGGCCGAGGCGAGCCCCTTGACCATCAGCACCCACCAGCAGATGGCGAGGAAGGCCGCCGTCACGGCCACCACGATCAGCGGGTTAAACAGCGCTGGCAAACGGCGACGTGAGTTTGCGCGTACGCTCCGGATCCGTGACGGAGTACCGGAACCGCATGCCCAGGAGCGGGTTGGACTTCTTGACCTCGGGCTGCGAGCCGTCGGCCAGCCGCAGGAGGCCCAGGGGGAGAAGCTGTGAGTCGATCAGGGTCCGGACGTTGCCGGCACTGACCTCCCTGCCGAACCTGCTGCCGGCGTGCTGCGCTATGTCGTCAAGGCTGCGGCGCCCGTCCACGGCCTCCAGCACCAGATAGAGCAGGCGCGTCAGCTGGATCGTTTGTCCGTCGGCGCGCCGGACCAGGGACGGCGCCTGCTTGTAGCCGGAGCCCTTCGTCTCGCCGATCAGCTGGACGCCGTCGGCCAGGGCAGGCGGCGGCAGGGTCCCGGGGGCAGCAGGAGCCGGCGGGCCGTCCGGCGCGGACGGCCCGCCGTGCAAGGTTGTCATTGAGCTGCTACTGCTGGATGTTCGACTGCTGATCGGCCGAGGCCGTCGCCTCGCCCTCGATGTTCTGGGTGATGATCGCGTCCTGCTGCGACACGGCGAAGGCGTTGCTGTCGATCGAACCGATATTGGCTGCGACGGCGGCGTCGATCGGGGCCGCCACGTTGGCGTTGGCGGCGACCGCGCCGTTGATCGGCGCGGTGATTCCGGCGTTGGCGTCGAGGTTGACGTCGACGTTGAGCAGGTTGCCGTTGAGGACACCGGCGGCGTCCGTCGGCAGCGCGCCAACGTCGGGGAGGGTGCCGTCGGGGACCGTGCCGTCCGGAAGGACGCCCGTGGCGCCGTCAACAGCGCCGTCCACAGCGCCGTCCACGGTCCCGTCGGGCAGCACGCCGCCGGCGTCGAGGGTCGCGGCGGTGGCGCCGTCGGCCGTGCCGGTGTCGCCCGCGGCGGGTGCAGCGGAATCGGCGGCCTGGTCGATGCCGCTGTCCTGGACCGCGGTGGCGTTGGCGTCAGCGACGATGCCCTGGTTGATGATGACGCCCTGGTCGGAGAGGGCCTGCGCCTCCGAGCCGGCGGAGAGGATGTTCGCCGAGGCGGCGGCATCGATCGGTGCGGCCACGTTGGCGTTGGCCGCGACGGCGAGGTCGATCGGCGCGGCGGCGTCGATGCCCAGGTTCAGGTCGGCATTCAGGTCCAGGACGGACGCGACTTCCTTGTCGGGCAGGGCGGTGGCGCCCTCGGCCATCAGTTCCTCGTCGGACAGACCGCTCATAGCTCGGTCAGTGCTCATGATTGACTCCCTAGTTCCGGCACCGTTTCTGCTGCCCCCAGTGAGCAGTGTCTCCACCGACGTGCCTAGTGCAGGTCAATAGTAAGCATGATGATCACTTTTGGGTACCCGACGGCGCCGGAGCCGGCGAAGATGGCCGTGTCGGCGCGACCGGTCCGACACCGGGCATCTGCCCTGCACTTCGCGTTCACCGGGTGTTCCGGGGCCGGATGCCTGGCTCTCCTACTGTCGCGGAAGTAGCGGCGCGTTCAGTTGCCGCGCAGTGACGAGAGGGAACGATGATTCCGAGCATCAGCGAACATAAACTGAGCAGGCGGGCGGCCCTGGCTGCCGCCGGGACGATCGGGGCGCTGGGCGTCGCGATGTCCGCAGCGGCAGGGAGCCAGGCGGCCCCGGGAGCCAAGGCGCCCAAACCCACCCTGGTGTTCCGCCCGGACGGCACGTTCAAGGTGGTCCAGTTCAACGACACGCAGGACGACGAGCAAACCGACCGCCGCACGATCGAACTGATGGACCGCACCCTCGATACCGAAAAGCCCGACTTTGTGGTCATCAACGGCGACGTGATCAATGGCGGATGCGACACGGAACTGGACGTCAAACAGGCGCTCAACCAGGTGGTCCGGCCGATGGAGAGCCGGAAGATTCCGTGGGCGGTGACGTTCGGCAACCACGACGAGGATTCGGCCAACAAGACGGGCATGACCGAAGCCAGGATGCTCCAGTTCCTGCAGTCCTACCAGTACAACGTGAACGCGGACTCGGTGCCCGGCCTGACCGGCACGTCCAACTCGCAGCTGCTGGTCCAGTCCTCCCGGTCCAAGGATCCGGCCTTCGGCCTGTGGCTCATCGACACCGGCCGGTACGCCCCGGACGCCATCAACGGCCAGGACTTCAAGGGCTATCCGGACTGGGACTGGGTGCGCATGGACCAGGTCACCTGGTACCGGAACCAGTCCCTCGCCACGGAGCAGAAGTACGGGAAGAAGATTCCCTCACTCATGTGGGGCCACATCGCCCTGCACGAGCACCGCAACATGTGGTTCGCCAGCATCGATGCGCGGACGGACGCGGACCACGCCCGGGCCGTGGCCAAACACGGCATCGTCGGCGAGCGAAACGAGGACGAATGCCCGGGTCCGTTCAACTCCGGGCTGTTCAACGCGTTCCTCGAGCGCGGAGATGTGCGCGGCTACTTCGTGGGCCACGACCACGTCAACACCTACGTCGGCAACTACTACGGCGTCCAGCTCGGCTACGGGCCCGGGACCGGATTCGGCGCCTACGGGCTCCCCGGCGCGGAACGGAACCGGCTGCGCGGCGCACGTGTTTTTGAGCTCGACGAGAACCACCCCGGAATCTACAAGGACACCCGGCTCGTCTTCGCCAAGGACTTCGGGATCGACCTGACGGCCAATGACCAGCCGGTCGCTCCGGCCCCGCTGGGCCCGGCGCAAAGCTAGCAGGCTCCGCGACAACGTTCGCTGCGCCGCCAGGGACGTCGATTGCTCCGTAGGTGCCCTTATGGGGGTCCGAAAGGGCGCCTACGGAGCAATCGATAGGGGGAAGGAGCCGGCTACTTCAGCCCGGCGCCCGGCAGCAGCTCCGTGGCGCCGAGGGAGTCCGCGACGAAGGCGTAGTCCCAGGCGCGTTCCTTCCATTGCACGTAGCGGCCGGAGGCGCCGCCGTGGCCGCCCTCCATTTCGATCTTCAGCACGATCGGCTCGCTGCCGGTGTTCAGCTCGCGCAGCCGCTGCACCCACTTGGCCGGCTCGACGTACAGCACCCGCGTGTCATTGAACGAGGTGACCGCCGCGATCTTCGGGTACGCCGCCGTCCGGACGTTTTCGTACGGCGTGTACGACTTCATGTACGTGTACACGTCCGGGTCCGTGATCGGGTTGCCCCATTCCTCCCACTCCAGCGCGGAGAGCGGCAGCTCGGGGTCCAGGATGGTGGTCAGGGCATCCACGAACGGGACGGCCGCGACAATCGCGGCGTACTTCTCCGGCGCCAGGTTGGCCACGGCACCCATCAGCAGGCCGCCGGCCGAACCGCCCATGGCCGCGATCCGGGCCGGATCCACCCAGCCGGAGCCGGCGAGCCAGTCGGTGGCCGCGATGAAGTCCGTGAAGGTGTTCTTTTTGTGCAGCTTCTTGCCGTCGTCGTACCAGTGCCGCCCGAGTTCGCCGCCGCCGCGGATGTGGGCGATCACGAACACGATGCCGCGGTCCAGCAGGGAGAGCCGGGGGATGCCGAAGCCCGGATCCATGCTCATCTCATAGGAGCCGTAGCCGTACACCAGCCCGGCCGCCGTCGAGTCGCGGGCCACCGAGGCGTGCCGGAGCACCGAGAGCGGGATGCGGGTCCCGTCGGAGGCCACCGCCCATTC
The DNA here is from genome assembly GCA_963698285.1 of uncultured Actinomycetota bacterium. Taxonomy (GTDB): domain Bacteria; phylum Actinomycetota; class Actinomycetes; order Actinomycetales; family Micrococcaceae; genus Arthrobacter. The sequence goes on from CAVOQF010000002.1 coordinate 180,518, forward strand.
CCGGGTCGCGACATAGTCGGTGGATGAGTAGCCGCCCAGGACGGGGCTTTCCTTGCGCAGCAGCAGTTCACCCGCGGGCAGCTCCGCCGTCGGCAGCACGAAGTCGTAGACCCGGGACGGCGTGAAGTAGGAGGTGTAGCCCATCCGGATCACGGGCGCCTCATAGTCGGAGCCGGCCACCCCGGCGGTGTACAGCTCCTCGTCGAAGGCCGGCTCCACGGCGGCGCCCTGTTCCGGGGTGCCGAGTCCCGCCAGCGGCAGGACCTGCACGCGTTCGATCGTGTCCTTGCGGATGGACAGCACCAGGTGCGTGGCCGTGACGCCGGCACCGTTGACGCGCACCTGGTCCGAATGCCCGACGACGGTGCGCCAGCGCTGCTCCGGGACCGGCCTGGCCAGCTCGGCCGGGTCCACGACCGAGACCATCGAGTTGATGGCGTCCTTGTTGTGGGTCAGCAGGATGGCTTCGCGGCCATCGAGCAGGAACGGTTCGGCCTCGTAGAGGATGCGTTCCTCGCGCGAAATGACGGTGGTGAGCGCGGCGCCGGGCGCGTCCAGGCGCAGCAGCCGGGTCTCGCTGAACTCGGAGCAGCCGATGCCCAGCACCAGGTGGCGGCGGTCGGCGGAGAGCTCGAAGCCGAGCCACATGGCGACGTCGTCCTCCTGGTAGATCACCTCGTCCTCGGCAACCGGGGTGCCCAGCACGTGGGCCTTCACCTGGTACGGGCGCCAGGACGCATCCACGACGGTGTAGAAGATCCGGCTGCCGTCGGGGGAGAAGGAGACGCCGTAGAAGACGTTCTCGATCACGTCCGGCAGCAGTTCGCCGCTGCGGAGGTCCTTGATCCGCAGGGTGAACCGTTCGTCGCCGGCGTTGTCCACGGCGTAGGCGAACAGGTTCCCGTCGATGGTCACCGCGGAGCCGCCGACCGCGAAGAAGGGCTTGCCCTCGGCTTCGACATTGCCGTCCAGGAGGATTTCCTCGCCGGGAATGTCGACGCCGACCTCGACGGCGGGCGGCGTCCAGTCCGCCACCCGGTCCGCGCTGTCCTGGGCGCGGACGCGGCACTGGATGCCGTACTCCTTGCCCTCGACCGAGCGGGTGTAGTACCACCAGCCGTCCTTGCGGTTGGGCACGGAGAGGTCGGTCTCCTGGGTGCGGCCCTTGATTTCCCGGAAGATGGCCTCGCGCAGCGGTTCCTGGTGGGCGGTGACCGCCTCCTGGTAGGCGTTTTCGGCCTTCAGCAGGTCCACGACCTCGGCGGATTCCTTGTCCCGGAGCCACTCGTAGTCGTCCTCGAAGACGTCACCGTGGTGGGTGCGGGGGACGGGGACCTTCTTGGCGACGGGGGCGGCAAGTGCGGAATTTGCGACGGCGCCGGAAGTGCCCGGGGTCGTGGGAGTCTCAGTCATGCTCACCAATATATAGAGCCGCATGGACGGGCCCGCATGTTTGGGCAGTCCCCGGGGTGCCAGGCGGTACAGGAAACCCGCCCGGCAGCGGAACCTACTGGGCCAGCAGCTCCAGCAGGTAGCTCCCGTAGCCGCTCTTAGCCAGCGGCTCGGCGCGCTCGCGGAGCTCGGAGTCGTCCAGGAATCCAAGCCGCCACGCGATCTCCTCGGGGCAGCCGATGGAAAGGCCTTGGCGCTTCTGAACCGTGCGGACGAACTCCGATGCCTCATTGAGGGAATCGAATGTTCCCGTATCCAGCCACGCCGATCCGCGGGGAAGAATTTCCACCTGGAGTTTGTCGCGTTCCAAATAAACGCGGTTCACGTCGGTAATTTCAAGCTCACCGCGGGCCGAGGGCTTGAGGTTCCGGGCGATGTCCACGACGTCATTGTCGTAGAAATAGAGCCCGGGCACCGCGTAGTGGCTCTTGGGCTGCGCGGGCTTTTCTTCGAGCGAGATAGCCTTGCCCGACTCGTCGAACTCCACGACGCCGTACGAGGACGGGTCGGCAACCCAGTAGCCGAAGACGGCGCCGCCGTCGATGTTCGCGAAGCGGCGCAGCTGTGTCCCCATGCCGTGGCCGTAGAAGATGTTGTCGCCCAGGACCAGGGCAACGGGTTCGTCGCCGATGTGCTCGGCGCCCAGTACAAACGCCTGGGCCAGCCCGTCCGGGGAGGGCTGCTGTTTGTAGGTGATGTTGACGCCGAACCGGCTGCCGTCACCGAGCAGGCGCTCGAACTGGTCGCCGTCGTGGGGGGTGGTGATGATCAGGATGTCGCGAATTCCGGCCAGCATCAGCGTGGAGAGCGGGTAATAGATCATTGGTTTGTCATATACCGGGACCAGCTGTTTGCTGATGCCCAGGGTAATTGGATGAAGTCTTGAACCGGTCCCCCCGGCGAGGATAATTCCGCGCATGAGGCCAATCTTCCACTGCGGTTTCACGTTCAACCAAATCTGACATGCTGTGGAACGATGGAGGGCATGCAGCGACTTCTCGTCACCGGCGGCGCCGGCTTCATCGGTTCCAACTTTGTCCACTACGTTCTCGAGAACACCGACGACCACGTCACGGTGCTGGACAAACTCACTTACGCGGGCAATTTGGCGTCCCTCAGCGACCTGCCCGCAGGAGCGGTTCCGGTTCGTGCAGGGAGACATTGGCGATGCGGCACTGGTTGACGGGCTGGTGGCGGAGGCCGACGTCGTGGTGCACTACGCCGCGGAATCCCACAATGACAACTCGCTGCACGATCCGCGCCCGTTCCTCGACACGAACATCATCGGCACGTACACCCTGATCGAGGCCGCACGGAAGCACGACAAGCGTTTCCACCACATCTCCACCGACGAGGTCTACGGGGACCTGGAGCTGGACGATCCGGAGCGGTTCACCGAGGACACCCCGTACAACCCCTCCAGCCCGTATTCCTCGACCAAGGCCGGCTCGGATCTGCTGGTGCGTGCCTGGGTGCGGTCCTTCGGGCTGCGGCGACGATCAGCAACTGCTCGAACAACTACGGCCCGTACCAGCACGTGGAGAAGTTCATTCCGCGCCAGATCACCAACGTGATCGACGGCGATCCGCCCGAAGCTGTACGGCAAGGGCGAGAACGTCCGCGACTGGATCCACGCCAACGACCACTCGTCCGCCGTGCTGGCGATCATCGCCAAGGGCCGCATCGGCGAGACCTACCTGATCGGCGCCGACGGCGAGAAGAACAACAAGGACGTCGTCGAGCTGATCCTCAAGCACCTGGGCCAGACGCGCGGACGCCTACGACCACGTGGTGGACCGGCCCGGCCACGACCTGCGCTACGCGATCGACTCCGCCAAGCTCCGCGACGAACTCGGCTGGGAGCCGCGGTTCTCCAACTTCGACGCCGGCATCGAGGACACCATCGCCTGGTACCGGGACAACGAGGACTGGTGGCGTCCGCAGAAGGCTGCGACGGAAGCCAAGTACACGGAACAGGGCCAGTAGGATATGTCGATCGAGTTCTCGAAGACAGCTCACGGCTCACGCAGACCCCGATTCCCGGCGTCGTCCTTTACGACCTTCCGGTCCACGGCGACAACCGCGGCTGGTTCAAGGAGAACTGGCAGCGGGAAAAGATGGTGGCGCTCGGCCTGCCGGACTTCCGGCCGGTGCAGAACAACATCTCGTTCAACGAAAAGGCCGGCACTACCCGCGGCATCCATGCCGAGCCGTGGGACAAGTTCATCTCGGTGGCCACCGGCAGAATCTTCGGCGCCTGGGTGGACCTGCGCGAGGGGCCCACGTTCGGGGCCGTGTTCACCGCCGAACTGGACCCAAGCCAGGCCATCTTCATTCCCCGCGGGGTGGGGAACGCCTTCCAGACGCTGGAGGACAACACCGCCTACACGTACCTGGTCAACGACCACTGGTCCGCCGGTGCCCAGGACCAGTACACGTTCCTGAACCTCGCCGACGAGACCGCGGCGATCGCCTGGCCGGTGCCGCTGGAACAGGCCGAGCTCTCGGACAAGGACAAGAGGCACCCGCGCCTCGCCGAGGTGGTCCCGATGCCGCCGAAGAAGACCCTGGTCCTCGGTGCCGACGGCCAGCTGGGGAAGGCGCTGCGGAAACTGTACGACGGCGACGCGAACGTCGAGTTCGCCGGCCGGGCAGAGTTCGATCTCGGCAGCGAGGAAGCCTTCGCGGCCCGGAACTGGAAGAACTACTCCACCATCATCAACGCCGCGGCCTACACCGCCGTGGACGCCGCCGAGACCCCCGAGGGCCGCAGGGCCGCGTGGGCGGTCAACGTCACCGCCGTCGCCCGGCTGGCCCGCGCCGCCGTCGAACACGACCTGGCCCTGGTCCAGGTGTCCTCCGACTACGTCTTCGACGGCACCGCGACGAAGTCCACACCGAGGACGAGCCGTTCTCGCCGCTGGGCGTCTACGGCCAGACCAAGGCCGCCGCCGACGCCGTCGTCAGCGTGGTGCCGCGGCACTACATCGTGCGGACCAGCTGGGTGATCGGCGACGGCAACAACTTCGTCCGCACCATGGCGTCCCTCGCCGCGCGCGGCGTCGAGCCCTCGGTCGTCAACGACCAGAGCGGACGGCTCAGCTTCACCGAGGACATCGCCGCCGGGATCCGGCACCTGCTCGACACCGGCGCACCCTACGGCACCTACAACCTCAGCAACGACGGCGCGCCACAGTCCTGGGCGGACATCGCCGCGGAGGTCTACGCGCTGTGTGGAGGATCGCGGGACGCCGTTAACGGTGTCAGCAGCGAGAGGTATTTCCAAGGCAAAGCAGCAGCGCCGCGGCCGCGCAACAGCGTGCTGCCCTTGGGCAAGATTCAGACGGAAGGGTTCCAGCCGAAGCAGGTGAAGACTGCGCTCGCTCACTTCGTTAAACGCTGACTGACTAGAGCCTCAGTTTCCGTTCTGCAGCTTGTGCGCCGCCACATAGCTGCCGAGCTTGCCCTTCGCCAGCGCGGCGGCCACCTCGGCGGTGGCGGCACGGTCCTGCACGATGATCGACTGGCCATCGGCGCTGGTGCCGATGCCGGCCGTCGGAAGCGTGAAGAACACGCCGTTGCGGGCCGGTACGGTCCGCAGGCTGAAGGCTAGCCGCTCGAGGGTCAGCCGGGTCAGGCCCGGGGTCACCGCCACGTGGGGCAGCACCCTCGTGACGAACGTGCGGGCCGTCGCGCGGTCCGCCAGTACCCCGCTGCCTACGGCCTTGGCGAGTACGGCCTTGAGGAAGGTCTGCTGGTTCCGGACCCGCTGGTAGTCGCCGTCGGAGAATGCCTTGCGCTCGCGGACGAAGTCGAGGGCCTGGGCGCCGTTGAGCCGGTTCACGCCCGGCTTGAAGTAGTGTCCGGACTCCAGCGTGGAGGTGAACGGGACTTTCACGTTCACGTCGATGCCCTTGACGGCGTCGGTCAGGCCGGCAAAACCGGGGAAGTCCACCATCACGGTGTGCTGGATCGGCTGGCGGAGCAGGGCGGAGACCGTTTTGGTCATCAGGGGTATGCCGCCGCGTTCGAGGGCGTAGTTGACTTTCCCGGGCCCGAATCCGGGGATGTCCACCCAGAGGTCGCGCATGATCGAGATGCCGTAGACGCCCCGCCGGTCGGCCGGGAGATGGAGGAAGACCAGAGTGTCTGCCCGCTGGTCCGAGCCGGCACCCTTGGCGGCCCTGGCCCGCGCGTTGACGCGGCTGTCGCTGCCGACCAGCAGGATATTCAGGCTCGTCGGCGGCGGTTCCGGCGCCGGGGCGGGCTTGCGCGTGGGCGTCGGGGTCGCCGAAGGGGTGGCGGGGGAGGCAGCCGGGGACGGGGCCGCCTCGGGCTTTGGCCGGGCGAGGACCAGGGCCGTGACGACGACGGCGAGGACCAGCAGTGCCGCCGCTGCCGCCGTCGCCAGCCTGCGCCGGCGGCTCCAGCCGGCGGGGCCCGGAACGGGCGGCTCCTCAGGTCCCTGTGCGTCCGGCGGTGGCGCTGTCATCCAGTCTCCCTAGGTGTCGTTCTAGTTGTCGTTGCCGAAATTCTTGGCGGCCGTGTACTCGTCGAGTTTATCGGCGGTCAGTGCCGCCTTGATTTCCTCGATGGCACCGACGTCCGGCAGCACGATCGACTGGCCGTCCGCGGAGGTGCCGACGCCGGCGGTGGGAAGAGTGAAGAACACCGCGTCCTCGCCCCGGACGCCGCGGAGGCTGAACGCCAGGCGGCCCACCTCGACGGAGTCCAGCCCGGGAGCCACGCTGAGGTACGGGGAAACGGCGCTGAGCACCTTGTGCAGGGTGACGGGGTTCCCCAGTGTGCCGCCGTCGAACGTCTTTGCGAGGACAGCACGCAGGAAGGTCTGCTGGTTGCGCACCCGCTGAAAGTCGCCGTCGGGGAACGCGTAGCGCTCGCGGACAAAGGCCAGCGCCTGGGCGCCGTTGAGCGTGTTGATGCCTTCCTTGAAGACATATTTGCGGTCGCGGTCCGCCGTGAACGGCACCTTGACGTCAACGTCGACGCCGCCGAGGGCGTCGGTGAGCCCCTTGAACCCCTCGAAGTCGAGGCTGACCACGTGGTCGATCCGCTGCTGCAGCAGCGATTCGACGGTCCGGACCATCAGCGGGACCCCGCCGAGGGCCAGGGCGGCGTTGATCTTGGCGTTGCCGTGGTCCGGGATGTCCACCCAAAGATCGCGCATCAGGGAGACGCTGTAGACCTGGCTGCGGTCCGAGGGGATATGCAGCAGCATGAGGGTGTCGGACCGCTGGTTGGACGCCTGCCCGGCGGCTGCCTTCTCCGAGGCCCCGCCCTGGGACTTATCGCGGCTGTCGCTCCCCATCAGCAGGATGTTCATCGGCCGGTCCGCGCCGGCGGGGGTGGCCGGGGGTGCGACGCGGAGAGCATCCGGGGGGAAGGCGTCATCAATCTTAATGGTCTGGGTGTCGTAGATCTGCGCCAGGGAGTAAAGGTAGGCCCCGACGGCGCCGGAGGCCAGCAGCAGGAGAGCCAGGATAACGGCCAGAAGCGTGCGCCGCCGGTGCCTCTTGCGCGGTGGCGTCGCTCCCGGAGCGCCCGCCTCCCGCCTTGCGCGGACCGGTCCGGGTTCACTGTCAACTTCGAAACGATTCGACATACGTTTCCCTTGCGGTCTGGGCAGCTGCCGGTACATGCGCCGGGACGGTTGCGCTGCAGGGGACGGCGTGATCCCGAGAATACCACCCGGACCCGGGGATCCGCGGGCAAATCCTTCAGGCGCGTTGGCGCCGCCGGTGCTTGACTCCCCTCGCCGCTTCCGCATATCCTGAACGAACGGTCGGTAATTATTTATCGGAAACGCATAGGAGCAACCATGGCATCGCAGACCCTGCAGTCAGTGCCCGCCGGGCCATCGCCGGCACGGCATGAGATGAGCCCCGAGGACGCGGCCCGCCGTGATGCCGAGGGCCAGGCATATTTCGACAAAGTTATGGCGGAGGATTCGCGGATCGAACCGCGCGACTGGATGCCCCCCGCCTACCGCAAGACCCTGCTGCGCCAGATCTCGCAGCACGCGCACTCGGAGATCATCGGCATGCAGCCCGAGGCCAACTGGATCTCCCGTGCCCCCAGCCTCAAGCGCAAGGCCATCCTGATGGCCAAGGTCCAGGACGAGGCCGGCCACGGCCTCTACCTTTACTCCGCCGCCGAAACCCTCGGCCAGCCGCGCGATGCGATGATGCAGGACCTGATGGACGGCAAGGCCAAGTACTCCTCCATCTTCAATTACCCCGCCCGCACCTGGGCTGACATGGGTGCCATCGGCTGGATGGTCGACGGCGCCGCGATCGCCAACCAGGTGCCGCTGTGCCGTGCTTCCTTCGGCCCCTACGGCCGCGCCATGGTCCGTGTCTGCAAGGAAGAATCCTTCCACCAGCGCCAAGGCTTCGAGATCCTGCTGGAGCTCTCACACGGCACGCCCGAACAGAAGCAGATGGCCCAGGACGCAGTGAACCGCTGGTACGCCCCGGCCCTGATGATGTTCGGCCCGCCGGATGACGATTCGCCCAACTCCAAGCAGTCCATGGCCTGGAACATCAAGCGCTTTAGCAATGACGAGCTCCGCAACCGTTTCGTCGGAATGATGATGGAGCAGGTCAAGGTCCTGGAGCTCACCCTCCCGGACAAGGACATCCGCTTTAACGAGGAAACCAAAAAATGGGAGCACGGCCCGCTGGACTGGGACGAGTTCCACGAGGTCCTGGCCGGCCGCGGCCCCTGCAACGCCCAGCGCCTGGAACGGCGCCGCGAGGCCCACCAGAACGGCGCCTGGGTGCGCGAAGCAGCCGCCGCCTACGCGGAGAAGCAGAGCCGCAAGCAAGCAGAGAAGGAATCCGCAGCATGACAACGCCCGAACCGCACGCAGGAAACGTCTGGCCCATCTGGGAAGTCTTTGTCCGCTCCAGCCGCGGCCTCTCGCACGTCCACGCAGGCTCCTTGCACGCGCCGGACGCCGCGATGGCCCTGCGGAACGCCCGTGACCTCTACACCCGCCGCAACGAGGGCGTGTCCATCTGGGTGGTCCCGGCGGACGCCATCGCCTCGTCCGACCCGGACGCCAAGGGCGCGTTCTTCGAGTCGCCGCAGGGCAAGGATTACCGGCACGCGACGTACTACACCAAGAGCGAGGGCGTGAAGCACCTGTGAGCACCCCCGAAGCAGCCACCCAAACCACCGCACCCGCGGAAGAAACAGCCGGCCACGGGGACATCTCCGTCGGCGTCCAGGGCTCCAGCGGCAGCGGCGAGGCCACGGCCAGCGCCACCCGGATCACCCCGGGCAACGCCCTCCGTCCGGAGGACATCGCCCTGGCCGTCAGCCGCGGCACGGCCAAGCCGAGCGAGGACGCCGCAGAGTTTGCCCTGCGCCTGGGCGACGACGCCCTGGTCCTGGCCCAGCGGCTGGGCCACTGGATCTCCCGCGCGCCGGAGCTCGAAGAGGACATTGCCCTCGGCAACATCGCGCTGGACCAACTGGGCCACGCCCGGTCCTTCCTGAGCTACGCCGGGGGCCTGGACGGCAGGAGCGAGGATGACCTCGCCTACTTCCGCCGCGAGCACGAATTCCGCTCGGCGGAACTGTTCGAACAGCCCAACGGCGACTTCGCGGTCACCATCGCCCGGCAATTTGTCGTGAGCTACTACCAGTTCGAGCTGTACCGCCGGCTGGCCGAGTCCACCGACGCCACCCTCGCCGGCATCGCCGCGAAGGCCGTCAAGGAAGTGGACTACCACCGCGACCACAGCGCCCAGTGGGTGCTGCGCCTGGCGCTCGGCACGGACGAGTCCCGCGCGAAGATGATCCACGGCTTCAAGGTCATCTGGCCCTACGTCGACGAACTGTTCCGCGACGACGAGCTCACCGGCCGCCTCAGCGCATCCGGCGCGGCGGTCCAGCCCTCCAGCCTGCGGGCCGATTTCGACCGGCTGACCGGCGAGGTCCTCGCCGAGGCGGAACTCGACGTGCCGCAGGTCCAGCCCGCACCGGGCGGCGGACGCACGGGGCTCCACTCGGAGCACCTGGGCTACCTCCTGGCCGAGATGCAGGTCCTGGCGCGCGAATTCCCCGGAGCGAGCTGGTAACCATGCCGGAGATGTACGTCAGCCACCCCACAGCCGCCGCCGCGGCGCCCGGGGCGGAGGAGACTGCCGATCAGAAGGCCTGGAAGATCGCCGCCACGGTCTGCGATCCGGAGATCCCCGTCCTGACCATCGAGGATCTCGGCATCCTGCGCGGCGTGCAGGTGACGAAAGAACCGGATCCCGCCGACGGCGGCATCGTCCCCGCCGTGCAGGTCACCATCACGCCCACCTACTCGGGCTGCCCGGCCATGGACGCCATCCGGGACGACCTCACTGTGGCGTTCCAGCGTGAGGGCTACCCCCGCGTCAACGTCGAGCTGGTCCTCTCCCCGGCCTGGACCACGGACTGGATGAGCGCGGCCGGCAAGGCCAAGCTGGAGCAGTACGGCATCGCCCCTCCGTCCGGCCGGTCCGCCGCCGGAGGACATTCCGGGCCGGTCCGGCTGTCCCTGGCCGTGAAATGCCCCCAGTGTTCCTCGCTGAACACCAAGGAACTCACCCGCTTCGGCTCCACCTCCTGCAAGGCGCTCTACGTCTGCCAGGACTGCAAGGAACCGTTCGACTACTTCAAAGTTTTGTAAGGAACAGGTGCTCCCATGACTGTTGTCCGCCAGACCGCCGCCGAGGCGGCCACCGCGACCGGCCGCCGTCGTGCGTCCTTCCACGCCCTGGCGGTGGACGAGGTCCGCCGCCTCACCGACGACGCGATCGAGGTCACCTTCGGGGTCCCGGCTGAGCTGGCGGGCCAGTTCGACTACCTCCCGGGACAATACGTCGCACTGCGCACCACCCTGCCGGACGAGCAGGGCGAACCGCACGAGGTGCGCCGCAGCTACTCGATCTGCGCGGAGCCGCGCAGCTTCGCCGACGGCAGCAGCGAGATCCGCGTCGCCATCAAGAAGGACCTGGGCGGCCTGTTCTCCACCTGGGCCAACTCCGAGCTCAAGCCCGGCGACGTGCTGGACGTGATGAGCCCGATGGGCGCGTTTGTCTCCAAGCACGGCCGCGACGGCCAGGCCGTCGAGCAGAACGTGATGACCTCCATGAACGATCCGAAGGAGCTGGCAGGCGAGCCCGGCAACTTCGTCGCCATCGCCGCGGGTTCGGGCATCACCCCGGTGATCGCGATCGCCCGGACGCTGCTCGCGGCGCACCCGGAGACCCGCTTCGACCTGGTCTACGCCAACAAGGCCGCGATGGACGTTATGTTCCTCGAGGAACTCGCCGACCTCAAGGACAAGTACCCGTCCCGGCTGGCGCTGCACCACGTGCTCTCGCGCGAACAGCGGATCGCCCCGCTGCTCAGCGGCCGGATCGACGCCGAGAAGCTGCAGGCGTTGCTGGGCACCGCGATCCACGGCGACGACGTCGACGAGTGGTTCCTGTGCGGGCCCTTCGAACTGGTCCAGCTCTGCCGGGACACCCTCGCGGCACGCGGCGTGAAGCCCGAACACGTCCGCTTCGAGCTGTTCACCTCCGGCAAGCCGGACCGTCCCGAAGGCAACATCGGCCGGCCGGTGATCGCGGACGAATCCAAGGAGACGTACAAGATCACCTTCAAACTCGACGGCCTGCAGGGTGAGGTCGCCAGCCCCACGCACGCCCGCGAATCGATCCTCAACGCGGCCCTGCGGGTCCGCCCGGACGTCCCCTTCGCGTGCGCCGGCGGCGTCTGCGGCACCTGCCGCGCCAAGGTGGTCACCGGCGCGGTCACGATGGACGAAAACTACGCCCTGGAACAGGATGAACTGGACAAGGGCTATGTACTGACCTGCCAGTCCCACCCCACCACCGCCGAAGTCACCGTCGACTTCGACGTCTAAGCCCCACGTAGCCAAGGAGCCGCATGATTTCCCTGACCATCGCCGACGGCGTCGCCGAGATCGTCCTGGACGCACCGCAGAAGCTGAACTCGCTGGACGAGCGGGCGCTGCAGGATTTGGCACAGGCGTACGACGACGCCGCCGAGGCCGCCTCGCGCGGTGAGGTGCGGGCGCTGCTGCTCCGCGGCGAAGGCCGCGCCTTCTGCGCCGGCAGGGACATCGCCGGGGTGACCCCGGAGAGCGACGACGCCCAGGCCTATCTGGGCGGGCTGGTCCAGCCGCTGCTGAAGAAGATGAGCGCGTTCCCGGCGCCCACCTTCGCCGCGGCGCACGGCGCCTGCCTGGGGGTGGGCCTGGGGCTGCTGCTGGCCACGGACGTGGTGTACGTCGCGGACAACGCAAAGTTCGGGTCTCCGTTCGCCAAGCTGGGCGCCACGCTGGACTCCGGCGGGCACTGGTACTTCACCGAACGGCTCGGGATGCACCGCACCCTTGACCTGATCTACACCGCCGAACTCATCAGCGGGGCCGAGGCCGTGGCGCAGGGGCTGTTCAGCCGCGCCATGCCCGCGGACGACCTGCTGGAGACCACCCGCGGCATCGTCGCCAGGGTGGCCACCGGGGCCACCGGGGCGTTCACCGCCAGCAAGGAGCTGGTGGCGCACGTCCGCGACCAGCGGCTGGGCCTCTGGGAGTCCATGGAGGAGGAGAACGCCGAGCAGGCCCGGCTGTGCAAAAGCGAGGACTACGCCGAGGGATTCCGGGCGTTCCAGGAGAAGCGCAGCCCGGTTTTCAAGGGCTGAGTCCCCTCCCGGACGGGCGGGGACCCGCCGGGTTGCCCCGGTACTCGTCTTTCATTCCAGCCATTCTCATTTCCAAAGCGCGCTTGTACAGTGCGGATATGACATTGGGGAAATCGGTTCGAAAAGCTGTCATACCCGCGGCCGGACTGGGGACGCGCTTCCTGCCGGCAACCAAGGCGATGCCCAAGGAAATGCTGCCGGTGGTGGACCAGCCCGCCATCCAGTACGTCGTCGAAGAGGCGATCAGGGCCGGCCTGGACGATCTGCTGATGATCACCGGCCGGCAGAAACGGGCCCTCGAGGATCATTTCGACCGTGCACCCAGTCTCGAGCGCACGCTTGAGGACAAGGGCGACCTGGACCGGCTCGAGGCGGTCAAGTACGCCTCCAGCCTGGGCCCGCTGCACTACCTCCGGCAGGGCGATCCCAAGGGGCTCGGGCATGCCGTCCTGTGCGCCCGCCAGCACGTGGGCGATGAGCCCTTCGCGGTGCTGCTGGGCGACGACCTGATCGATGAACGCGATGAGCTGCTCACCACGATGATGGAAGTGCAGCAGCGGACCGGCGGGTCCGTGATCGCCCTGATCGAGGTGGATCCCGCACAGATCAGCGCCTACGGCTGCGCGGACATTGCGCCGGTGCCGGGGGAGGAATACTTCAAGGTCAACTCCCTGGTCGAGAAGCCCGCCCCGGGGGAGGCGCCGTCGAACCTGGCCGTGATCGGCCGCTATGTGCTGCACCCGGCCGTCTTCGATGTCCTGGAGGACACCGGGCCGGGCCGCGGCGGGGAAATCCAGCTCACCGACGCCCTGCAGGTGCTCGCCTCCTCGGGAGCGGCGGGCGGCGGGGTCCACGGTGTCGTCTTCCGGGGCCGCCGCTATGACACCGGGGACAAGCTCAGCTATCTCAAGGCCGTCATTTCGATCGCCTCCGAGCGCGTCGAGTTCGGCGAGGAGCTCAAGACCTGGCTCAAGGCCTTCATCAACTGACGGAGCCGTCGACGGTGTTGGCCCGGACCGGGCCGGGCGCTTCCGCGGCCGCCGGTTTCTGGGCCGGGCTGCGTCCCACCAGTGCCGGCGGCGCTTCGAGCAGCCACCACAGCGGGCCGGACCGGATCAGCTTCCCGAGCCACACCGTGACGACCACGATCGGGACCGTCATCAGCGGCGGCAGCAGCGCGTTCGAGAGCTGCAGGTTCGACTGCAGGAGGTACAGCACGCCGGTGACCTTGACCAGCGCGCTGATCACCGAGATCAGGAAGATGTGGAAGATGTAGACCGGCAGGGTCTGGCTGCCGAGTGTTTGCAGCCAGCGGGGGATCCGCGCGTCCATCCGTACCAGGGCAACCAACTGCGCCGCAGCGTACAGCGCCAGGCAGGACAGCGGCACCTTCAGCCCGGGTTTCAGGTCGAAGAGCATCATCGGGACCACGAGGGCGGCATAGGCGGCGCCGGCGAGCGCCAGCCGGCCATACGAGGCCGACGCCATGATCCGGTCCCAGAGGCTCCGGCCGTGGACTCCAAGATAGAACCAGACGAAATGGGCTGCCAGCGAAGGGATCTTCAGGGCGTCCAGCGGAGCCGTGATGACCGGCTGGGTCAGCGGCTCCAGCAGCGGCGACACGGCGCTGAGGAGCGCCAGGGGGATCAGGGCGTAGGCGCTGAAGCGGCCCAGCACCCGCGTCAGGAGCCAGGACGCCAGGAAGAAGACCGGCAGCGCGTACAGGTACCAGAAAGAGGTCGGGAGCAGCAGGCTCAGCACCAGGTCGCCGGCGGACGGCGCGGCGGCGCCGTTGCGCGACAGCGGCAGCCAGAGCCGCATCAGGAACAGGAACGTCCAGATCAGGTACACGTAGTAGAGACCGAGCGTGCGTTGCCGGGACTGGCCCAGGCTTTTGCCCAGGGCGCTGACGCTCAGCAGCCCGGAGATGAAGAAGAAGAGCGGCATCCGGATCGGGCTCAGCGCCTCACTGACCGGCCACCAGAACCCCACCTGGTCGCCGTTGACTTGGGTTTCCATAAAGAGCGCCGAGTGGAACAGCACCACCAGCACCATGCAGAGACCCTTGGCGAAGTCCACCCACGGCAGCTTCACCCGGCGCGGACCGTTCGTGCGCACACCATTCTCGACGGACAGGCTAATCCCCCCCTGCGTGCGGCCTCTCACCCTGCTGCCGCCTGAGCCGCCAGCCTACGGGACGGCCGTTGGCCCGTCCAGAGTTTTTGGCCCGGAAGCCTGGTGGACGGCTACCGGGTATCCAGGTCCTCGAAAACCAGGAACGTCTGGGTGTCCAGGACGCCGGGCATGGACTGCAACTGGTCGAAAATCACCCGGCGAAGATCCACGTTGTCCACCGCTCGGACCAGCAGGATGACATCGAAGTCCCCGCCCACCAGGGCAATGTGGTGCACCTCGGGAATCGCCCGGAGCAGTTCCCGCAGTTCGCGCCAGGAATGCTGGCGCACCTTGAGGGTCACGTAGGCGGAGGACTTCAATCCGGCCTTGATCGGGTCCACGAGGGCCGTGAACTTGGTGAGGACGCCCTGCGCCGGTCAGCCGGGCAATCCGGGTGTAGGCGTGGGCGCGGGAAATGTGGACGTTCTCGGCCACCTGGGTCACCGACATCCGCCCGTCCCGGGTCAGTTCCGCGATGATGTTCCGGTCCACATCGTCCAGCGGTACCGCCTGGTCGGCCTCGTTCTCTGCCATTTGTCCACAACCCCCGCCGTAATCCAGCTCACACTTACATTCTGTCTTCAAGACTAGGGCAATATTCGGTGACTTCTCCATGATTCCGCCCGGAGGTGGATACGAAACGGCCGCCGGGACCATACTGAATGCGAATAGTGGCTACAGAAGGACGGACCAATGACGATCTCCGCAGACCACACTGCGCAGCAGCCCGCGAACGCGGAGGTGCCCTCTGCCCCGGCGCAGAACGCCGCGAGCGAGGCCGTGCGCAAGTTCGGCATCACGGTCGAGGACTACATGCTCCCGGCCCGGCACCCGATCCAGATCGTGGGCCCGGACGGCGCGCTGAACGCGCACACCGAGCAAGGCGCCCAGCCCGGCCACGAATACGGCCTCCCCGGGGATGCGGAACTGCTGGCCGCCTACGAGCAGCTCGTCGTCGGGCGCCGCGTCAACGACCAGAACTCCGCCCTGGTCCGGCAGGGCCGGATGGCCGTCTACCCCTCCAGCCACGGCCAGGAGGCCTGCCAGGTCGCGGCGGCGCTCTGCCTCTCCGACGGTGACTGGATCTTCCCCACCTACCGCGACTCGGTCGCCGTGATGGCCCGCGGCGTGGACCCGGTCCAGACCATGACGCTGTTCCGCGGCGACTGGCACGGCGGCTACGACCCGGCCAAGCACAAGGTCGGCATCCAGTGCACCCCGCTGACCACCCAACTGCTGCACGCCGTCGGCGTCGCCCACGCGGCCAAACTCCGCGGCGAGGACACCGTCGTCCTGGCCATGTGCGGCGACGGCGCCACCAGCGAGGGCGACTTCCACGAGGCACTGAACTTCGCCGCGGTGTTCCACCTGCCGGTGGTCTTCTTCGTGCAGAACAACCAGTACGCCATCTCCGTGCCGCTCGCGCACCAGTCGGTCGCGCCGTCCCTCGCGCACAAGGCCGTCGGCTACGGCATGGCCGGCGAACGCGTGGACGGCAACGATGTCGTGGCGCTCCTCGCCGTGCTCGGCCGGGCCGTGAAGCTGGCCCGCGAGGGCTCCGGCCCGCTGCTGGTGGAGGCGCACACCTACCGGATGCAGGCCCACACCAACGCCGACGACGCCACGCGCTACCGCCAGGACAGCGAAGTGGCCGAGTGGGTCGCGAAGGATCCGCTGAGCCGGATGAAGACCTACCTCACGGACCGCGGACTGCTCGACGACGAGGGCGCCGCCCGGATCGCCGACAAGGCCGAGACAGTGGCCACCCAGCTGCGCGAGGGGCTCGGCGAGGACGTCCCCGTGGATCCCCAGGACCTCTTCAAATACGTCTTCGCCACCCCCACCCCGCAGCTGCAGGAACAGTCCGCCATGCTCGCCGACGAACTGGCCCGCGACGCGGCCTCCGCCACGACCTCCGAGGAGGCCTCCCGATGAGCCCCACCATCACCACTTCTTCCGAAGCCAACGGCAACGTCAGCGCCGCCACGGCCCGCGCAGCCGCCAAGGCCGCCGTCGAAGCCGCGAAAACGGGACCGCAGACCGTCACCCTGGCCAAGGCGCTCAACACCGCCATGGCCGACGCCATGCACGCCGACGAATCGGTCCTGGTCTTCGGCGAGGACGTCGGTATGCTCGGCGGCGTCTTCCGCATCACCGACGGGCTCACCAAGACCTTCGGGACGGGCCGCTGCTTCGACACCCCGCTGGCCGAATCCGGCATCGTGGGCATGGCGGTGGGCATGGCCATGAACGGCATGCGCCCGGTCATCGAGATGCAGTTCGATGCCTTCGCCTACCCGGCGTTCGAACAGATCGTCAGCCACGTCGCCAAGATGCACAACCGCACCAAGGGCACCGTCAAGCTGCCCATCGTCATCCGCGTCCCGTACGCCGGCGGCATCGGGGGAGTGGAGCACCACTGCGACTCCTCCGAGGCCTACTACGCCCACACCGCGGGCCTGAAGGTCTTCACGCCGGCCACCGTGGCCGACGGCTACCGGATGCTGCGCGAAGCCATCGACTCCGACGACCCGGTGATGTTCATGGAGCCCAAGAAGCTCTACTGGTCCAAGGACCAGGTGGACCTGGACGCACTCCGGGCCGAGCACGCCGCGAACACCGAACGCGGGACCTCCTCCGAGGGCCGCGCCGCCGTCGCCCGGCCCGGCACCGACGCCACGCTGATCGCCTACGGCCCGTCCGTCCCGACGGCGCTCGCCGCCGCGGCCGCCGCCGCCGAGGAAGGACGCTCGCTCGAGGTGATCGACGTCCGCTCGATCGTGCCGTTCGACGACGAGACGGTCTGCGCCTCCGTCCGCAAGACCGGCCGCGCCGTCGTGATCGCCGAGGCCCACGGCTTCGCGTCCGTCGCCTCGGAAATCGTGGCCCGGGTCCAGGAACGCTGCTTCCACCACCTCGCCGCCCCGATCCGCCGCGTCACCGGCTTCGACGTGCCCTACCCGGCGCCGAAACTCGAGCACTATTACCTGCCCGGCGTGGACCGCATCCTCGACGCCGTTGACGACCTCCAGTGGGAAGACTGACCATGAGCGAACCGAAAGTATTCCTCCTCCCGGACCTCGGCGAGGGCCTCACCGAAGCCGAACTCGTCAACTGGCTCGTGGCCGTGGGTGACGAGATCCGGGTCGACCAGCCGATCGCCGAGGTGGAGACCGCCAAGTCCATGGTCGAGGTTCCCTCCCCGTACGCCGGCACCGTCGCCGTGCTGCACGGCGAGCCCGGCCAGACGCTCGACGTCGGCAAGCCGCTGATTTCGGTGACTCCTGTTGGTGCTGCTGCCGGCTGGGGCCGCCGCGGATGATGCCGCCGGTGGCGCCGCCACAGGCAATGCCGCCCCCGCCCCTTCGCCGGACAGCATCCGTCCTTCGGACGATGCTGCCGGCTCCGACAGGCCCGATGCCACTCCCGGGGCGGCATTGCCTGCGCCGGCTGGGGTCGTCACCTGACGCTGTTGCCGGCTCGCCTGCGTTCTTCCTCGCCTGCTGCTGCTGCTGCCGAGGTTTACCGCGAGGAGGAGAAGGCTGGGTCCGGGAATGTGTTGATTGGGTATGGGACTCCGGGCGGGCACGGGGTTGCTCGGCGGACGCGGGCTCCCAAGCGGTCTGCATTGGCCGAGCCTGCGGTCCAGGTGTCGGAGGCCGAGAAGGCTGCCGATGATTTGTTGCTGATGCGGACGCGGGTTCCCGGGAAGTTGGGGGCTGTTATTTCTCCGCTGGTCCGGCGGATGGCTCGGGACCACGGGGTTGATTTGGGCGAGCTGCAGGGCTCCGGCACCAGCGGGCTGATCATGCGCCGCGACGTCGAGGCCGCCATCAAGCCTGCTCCGGCCGCTGAGCGCCCGCGCGCCTGCGGCGTCCGTGGCACCGGCCGAGGCCGGCCCGGCCGCCGGCACCGATGCGCGGACCGGGCTGGGCATTGCCGGGCGCACCCCGGTCCGTGGCGTGCGGAAGGCCGTCGCGGCGAACATGGCGCGCAGCCGGTCCGAGATCCCCGAGGCCACCGTGTGGGTGGACGTCGACGCCACGGCGCTCGTGGAGCTGCGGGCCGCGCTGAAGAAGGCCGATCCGCACCACACCCCGGGCCTGCTGGCATTCATCGCCCGGTTCGTCACCGCCGGGCTCAAGAAGTTCCCGGAACTGAACACCCGGATCGTCACCACCGAGGACACCACCGGCGGGGCCAGCCAGGAAATCGTCGCCTTCGACGGCGTCAACCTCGGCTTCGCGGCCCAGACCGACCGGGGCCTGATGGTCCCCTCGGTGCGCAACGCGGACAAACTCAGCGCCCGGGAACTGGACGCCGAGATCCGGCGCCTGACCGCCGTCGTCCGCGACGGCAAGGCGACCCCGGCGGAACTGGGCAGCGGCACCTTCACGCTGAACAACTACGGCGTCTTCGGCGTCGACGGTTCCGCGGCGATCATCAACCACCCCGAGGTGGGCATCCTCGGCGTCGGGCGCATCATCGACAAGCCGTGGGTGGTCAACGGCGAGCTCGCCGTGCGCAAGGTCACCGAGCTGACCCTCACCTTCGACCACCGCGTCTGCGACGGCGGAACCGCCGGCGGCTTCCTGCGCTACGTGGCCGACGCGATCGAAAACCCGGGGGCCGTGCTGGCCGATCTGTGAGAAGCGGACGGGCTACTGCACGGCGGCCGCGCTGATGTCCGTCGGCACCTTGGATAGCAGGGTGCGGGCGGCCATCTGGGCCATCTTGCGGGTCGCCGGGGACAAGAAGGTGCCCTCCCGCTGGATCAGGGCGATCGTGTCGAACAGCGGTTCCGCGAAAGGGACGGCGTGGACGTTTTTCGGAAATCCCGGGCCGCTGACGATAGCCTGCGGGACAAACGAGTCGGCCGCACCGGCGGCGACCAGGCCCAGGGCCGTATCGACATGCTCGACCTCGATGGCCGGATCGACCTTGAGCCCCTTGAGATGGGCGCGCTCCAGATATCTGCCGCGGGTGGGGTCGCGCCATCCGGCGAACGCGTCGTAGAGAACAAGCTTCGACGCTGGCCAGTTCCTCAATGGTGACCGGGCCGCGCGAAGGGTGCCGGGTGGCCGAGACGAAGAAGACTTCGTCGCGGAACAGCGTCTGCACCTGGAGGCCCGCCGCGGCAACCGGCAGGACAATCAGCCCGGCCTCAATTTCGCCCGACGCCACGGACTCGGCAACGGTCACGGAGTTCAGTCCGACAAGTCGCACCTTGACCTTCGGGATACCGGCGATGGAAGCGCTGCACCAGGTCGGCGAGGTCGTAGTGGGCCCCATAGCGCAGCACACCGAACGTGCAGACGCCTCCCTCGAGCGCCGACATGGACCTCAGCGCCTCTACGCCGTTGTCGAACGATGTGACGGACTGCAGCGCGTGGACCTGCAGTTCAACAGCGGCAGTGGTGGGAATGAGCCGCCGCCCGCCGCGGGTAAAGAGGCTGTGCTGCAAGTTCGTGCTCGAGCCTGCCGATGAGCTCGGAGACGGAGGCCTGGCTTGTTTCCAGTTTTCGTGCCGCGGCGGTGAAAGAACCGAGCTCGTAGGCCGCGAGGAAGGCCCGAAGTTGCGCGAGTGTCATGGCTACACCCTGCATCATCGGTAAGGCAATTCGGCGGGTTCGCAGGACGTTCGTTGAGGCACGGGATGAACTGCTCGGTGGCGAATGCGGAAAATCCGCTGCTTCGAAGCATAGGGCAACCCTATGCGAGCGCACATGTTGGGGTCCCGTTGTGCGATGGACAGGCAACAGTAGCTTGTAGACCATGCACATAACCGAGCAGTGACAAGGCTCACATCCCCGGAAGCTTTGTCACCCTCAAGGGACCCGGCATCGAGGACGTTCCGGCACAACGGCTTCCCGAAGTTGTGGCGACGGTTTCCGCGATGCTCAGTGATATCGAGGCCAACGGGGCATGGACGCGGCCCATCAAGTACGCCCGGGAGCTGGACGGTTGGCAGGGCGCGAACCTGGAGATCGGCCAGCACGAGCTGGCAAAGACCGGGGAGTCGCTCTCCGCGGAACTGCGGGAGGCTCTGATGGCGCAGCGCCGAGCGAACCAGACTGTTCGCGGTTGAGCAACGCGAGCACCTCTCCGATTTCGAAATCGAGCTCATCCCCGGAGTCTTCACCGGACAAAAGTACGTGCCCGGTGGCGCGCGTCGGAGCTTACCTTCCGGCGGGCAGGTTCCCGATCCTCGCCAGCGCCTTCATGACAGTGGGAGTGGCCAAGGCCGCCGGCGTCCAGAACGTCCTGGCCTGCACGCCGCCCACTGCCCAAGGCGCATGGCAACCCTGCGGTGTTGTACGCCGCCTACCTGGCCGGCGTGGACAGGGCGTTTGCCCTCGGCGGGGTACAGGCCATGGCAGCCATGGCGTTCGGACTGCTGGGGGAGCAGCCGGCGGACATCCTGGTCGGCGCAGGCAACGCGTATGTCACGGAGGCCAAGCGGCAGCTGTTCGGACGCGTCGGCATCGATCTGCTGGCCGGTCCGTCCGAGGTCGCCGTGATCGCAGACGAGATCTGCCGACGCGGAACTGCGTCGCTGCGGACCTCCTCGGCCAGGCCGAACACGGCCCGCAGTCGCCGGCATCCCTCGTGACCACCTCCCGCGAGCTGGGCGAAGAGGTCATCCGGCACATCAACAAGCAGCTGCGGACGCTGGCCACGCCGGGACATTGCCGGACCGGCCTGGCGGGACTACGGCACGGTCTACGTGGCCGAGGACCGGGAAACGGCGGTGAGGATCATGGACCTGCTGGCACCGGAACACCTGGAGATCCAGACCTCGGACGACGATTACTACCACCACAACCTGCAGAACTACGGCTCCATCTTCCTGGGTCCCATGGTCGACGGTGGCCTACTCGGACAAGGGCTCGTCCGGCACGAACCACGTGCTCCCGACCGGAGGGGGCGCCCGATCATCGGCAGGGCTCTCCGTGTCCCGGTTCCTCAAGCCCCTCACCTTCCAGCGGGTCGAAAAAAGCGCAACCCCGCGGCTGGCCAATTACGTCACCACGATCTCCGACACCGAAGGAATGGCAGCCCATAAGGCCACCGCTACTCTGCGGCTCGACCGCTTCAACCGGTAGAGAATCCATCTCTAGCAAAAGGCACCTCATGATGAACACAAAAATCCTCCGCAAGCGCTTTCGCTGCATTGGTGCCCATGGGCGTTGCCGTGGCCCTGGCCATGACCGCCTGTGGCTCCGGCGGCGGCGGGTGCGGGGCCAGCGGCGGCGGTGACCAGAAGACCATCACCATCGCCACGTCCAATGACGCCCCCTTCTCCTTTACCGACCAGGCCTCCGGCGAGCTCAAGGGCATCGACGGGGAAATGATCAACGCGATCGCCGAGGCCAAGGGCTGGAAGATCAAGGTCTTCACCTCCGAGTACGCGACGCTGATCGCGGCGCTCAACGCCAAGAAGGCCGACGTGATCGTCGACGCCATGTACATCACGGACGAGCGGAAGAAGCAGATCAACTTCACCGACCCCTGGTACACCGAAGGCGAAGCGATGGTGGTTCCGGCGGACTCAACGCTGGCATCGCGCGACGACGTGAAGGGCAAGATTCTTGGCGCCCAGACCGGCACTGTGTTCAAAGACCTCGTCGACAGCCTCGGCGGCAGCCAGGTCAAGCTGTTCGACTCGCAGGCGTCCCTGCTGGCGGCGGTGGAAAACAAGCAGGTTGATGCGGTCTTCACGGACAGCGCGGTGATCGGGTACAGCCTGGTGCAGAAACCGAACCCCAAGCTGAAGCTCGTCTCACCGTACAAGCCGTTCTACCCCGGGCATCATCGGCGCCGGCGTCCGCAAGGAGGATTCGCAGCTGCTCCAGGACCTGAACTCCGGGCTGGCGGACCTCAAGAAGACCTCCAAGTACCTTGAGATCCTCAAGAAGTACGGGTTGAACGACGCCAACGCCGTCAAATAAGTTCCAGACTCACGCAGGGCCGGCGGGCATCCGCATCTACTTCGCGGGGCACGCCGGCCCATGCCCGACCCTAAGCTAGGGATTCTCAGTGGACTTTATTACCAACACCATGGCCGTGTTCCCGGCGCTGCTGCAGGCGGTTCCCGTCGTCGTGCAACTGGCGCTGGGCGCCATGGCGCTGGCTCTCGTGCTGGGCCTCCTCGATCGCCCTGGCGCGCATTTCCTCGATCAAGATCCTCCGCGGCATAGCCACCGTTCTACCTGGAGGTGATCCGCGGGACTCCGCTGCTGGTGCAGCTGGTTTACATCTTCTTCGTCCTTCCCAGCATCGGCGTGAGTATCGACCCGGTGCCGGCCGGCATCCTGGGCCTCGGGCTCAACTACGCGGCTTACCTGTCCGAAGTCTTTCGCTCCGCGATCCTCTCGGTGGAGCACGGCCAGACCGAAGCCGCGCTGTCCTTGGGCTATACGCCCAGCAAGACCCTCTGGAAGGTGGTCATACCGCAGTCTTTCGTGGTCTCCATGGGTCCGATCGGCAACTACTTCATTGCGATGATCAAGGACACCGCCTTGACATCGGTGATCGCCGTGACGGAGATCCTGAAGACCGCTAACATCCTCAACAGCCAGACATTCCAGACCACGGCCATCTACACCGCGGCGGCCATTCTCTATCTGATCATCAGCCTTCCACTGTCGCGCGTCGTGGTGGTGCTTGAACGAAAGGCACGGGCCAATGGCTGACGAGACCATTATTGATGTCCGGGACGTACACAAGACGTTTGTCTCCGAAACAAAGCAAGCCTGGTGGAAACGGCTTACCGGCAAGGCCCACGTGCAGAAACGGGTGGAAGTACTCAAGGGCGTGGACCTTGTGGTCCACCGCGGCGAAACCATCGCCATCCTGGGCTCCAGCGGGTCGGGCAAGAGCACCCTGCTGCGCTGCATCAACAAGCTGGAAACCATCGACGCCGGCCGCATCTACGTCAACGGCCACCTGATCGGCTACGACGAACGCAACGGCGAACTGATCGCCGAGAAGGCGTCCGTCACGGCGCGGAAACGAACCGACATCGGATTCGTTTTCCAGCACTTCAACCTCTTCCTGAACAAGACCGCGCTGGGCAATGTTATGGCGCCGCTGCGTGACGTCAAGAAGCTTTCTGCGGCGCAGGCCAGGGAGATTGCCGTTCCCAACCTGGAAATGGTGGGCCTGGGCGACAAGATGGACAATTACCCCAGCAAGCTCTCCGGCGGCCAGAAACAGCGTGTGGCGATTGCCCGCGCCCTGGCCATGGAGCCGAGTGTCATGCTCTTCGATGAGCCGACATCCGCGCTGGATCCGGAGCTGGTGGGTGAGGTCCTTTCGGTCATCAAGAAAATCGCCCAGCAGGGAACCACGATGGTGATCGTCACCCATGAGATGCAGTTCGCGCGGGACATAGCAGACCGCATCGTCGTCATGGACCAGGGGATCATCGTGGAAGAGGGGCCGCCCAGCCGAATTTTCACTGCCCCGCAGCATCCCAAAACCCGGGCGCTACTGAGCCGCTCAGGCATCTTGCCGGCGTAGGCGCCCGGGTTTGCGGAGCAGCCACGAGAAGCGGGGTCGGTGCCGCTTACCGGGGATTCCGCTTGCCCCGCGGGTAGAATCGAGGCCTGAACATCGCACCAACCACGCCGGCGCAGCGCCGGACTACGGAGATTTCATGTCACGATGGCTCGAGGTCGGCCAGGACAACTTTGTCCTGACCACCCAAGGATCCCTGCTCAACACCGGGCTGGTCGTAGGCACCGAACGTGCCATGGTGATCGATACCGGCGGCGGGCCCCGGCAGGGCCGCGAGATCCTGGCCGCCGTGCGGGAAAAGACGCAGCTGCCGCTGGTGGTGGTCAACACGCACGCCCACTACGACCACTTTTTCGGCAACGCCGTTTTCGCCGACGACGGCGTGACCGAGTTCTGGGCGCACGAAAACTGCGCAGCGGAGATCGAGGAAAACGGGGACGCCCAGCGGCACCTCGTCGCGGCCGCGGAACCGGAAATGGCGGCCGGCGAGGGAGCCGCTGCGGAGCTCGTGGTTCCGAACGCGATCGTCAGGGACCAGCCGGTGCTGGTGGATCTGGGCGGCCAGACCGCGACCCTGTTCTACCTGGGACGCGGGCACACCGACGGGGACCTGCTCGTGGGCACGGGCACCACGCTGTACGCCGGCGACCTGGTGGAGCAGGGCGCGCACCCGTCCTTCGAGGATTCCTTCCCGGAGGAATGGGCCGACGCCCTCCGGCACTTGTCCGCGCTGCGGCACCGCTACGAATTCCTGGTCCCCGGCCACGGCGAACCCTGCAGCGACCAGTTCGTCAAAACCATGGCCAACACCATGAGCACGGCCGTGCGGCAGGCCACCCAGGCCACCCGCGAGACGCCGAACGACGCCACCAAGGCGGTCCCCATCCTGCCCTACGGCCCGGAGCAGTCCCGCTGGTTCATCAAGCGCCTGCAGGAGACCCGCGCCCACCACTGAGCGTCGGCCGATGATAAGGGTGCTCACGACTGCGCCTAGACTGGCTCTTTGAAAGAAGTCACAACAAGCGCCGCAGCGTGCTCCGCGGTGAGTCCTGGGGGAGAAACCAAACGATGCCCGAACCGGTGGAAGACAACTCAGCTGCCACTGCTGAAAACTCAGGACAGCCTGAACTTCGCCGCCGCCGCGACCTGCGTCGCGCCGACGGCGAGAGTGCGGCTGCCCGGACAGGAACCATGCCGGTCGTCAATCCCCGCAGCGTCCCCACGGAAACCACCGAACCCCCCGCCCGCCCGGCTCCGCCGCGCAGCAGCTCCTGGGCCGCAGGCCGCCGAGGCAGCCGATGAGCGCTTTGGCTATCCGGCCACCGGTGCCACTCCGGTGATCAGCCAGGTCCCGGCCGCGCCGCGGCAGCCGGCCGCCCCGCCGTCGTCGCCTGCCCCTGCGGCACCGTCACCTGCGGCGCCGTCGCCGGCCGCGGCGGCTCCGGAGGAAACCAGCGTCCCCGACCCCGCGCCCGGCCCCGTGCCCCCGCAGCCCACCCGCGCCACCCGCTCGGCGGTCCGGGCCGCCGCCCTGGCCAACGCGCCGGTGCCGGACTTCATCAGCTCGCCGGGCCTCTTCGTCCGGGAACAGAAGCCCCGGCCGGTCGGCGGACTCCGCGGCGCCCTCTACAAGATGACGGGCGGCAGCCTGAACCTGGGCCCGAGCGCCCGGCAACGCGAAGAGGACGAACTCGCGCGGCGGATCTCCCGCCAACTCCAGGGCAGTTACAACACCGCGGTGCTGAGCCTCAAGGGCGGCATCGGCAAGACCTCCACCACGGTCGGCGTCGGACTGACCCTGGCCGAATACCGCGGCGACCCGCCGTGCGCCATCGACGCCAACCCGGACTCCGGCGACCTCGTGGAGCGCGCGCTCGGCGAGGGGATCTACCAGCAGCAGGCCCCGCGGACCATCAGCGACCTGCTCCGCAACGTCGAGTCCATCGATTCACTGACCGCCCTGGCCCGGTACATGCACCACGCCGGCCGGCTGCACCTGATCGCCGGAGAACAGGACCCGGAGGTCTCCGATTCGCTCACCGCGGAGGAATACCTGCGCATCCGCAAACTGATCTCCGGCTACTACTCCGTGGCGCTCACCGACTGCGGCACCGGCGTCACGCACAACGCCATGAGCGGGATCCTGCAGTCCGCGGACAACCTCATCATCGCGGCGGGCTACGCCGTCAGCGGCGCCAAACGGGCCAGGAGCACGCTGCACTGGCTGGCCAGCCACGGCTACGAGGACCTGGCGCGGAACGCCGTCGTGGTCATCACGGACAAGGACGAAGTCTCCTCACGGGTGGACAAGGACGCCATCGAGGACCATCTCGCCGGGATCTGCCGCCAGCTGATCGCCGTCCCGCACGACCGCGGCGTGGCCGACGGCGATCTCGTCACCCTTGACGCGCTCCGGCCCGAGACCCGCCGGGCGTACCGTGAGATTGCCGCCGCGATCGTCGACGGCTACGTCTAGGGGCTAGATTTAGGCCATGAGCAAGTATGCCGGGTCCGACGCCGCTGTCCAGCTGCAGGACCTCATCGCGGGCACCGAAAACGTCGAGGACTTCCTGGACCGCCTCGCCGAGTTCTCCGCCTCGACCCTGAGCCACTCCGTCGGCGCGGAGATCGAATGCGGTGTGACACTCCAGCGCCGGAAGAAGACCATGACAGTGGCCGGCAGCAGCAGCAACGCCGTCATGCTCGACCGGATCGAGCAGAGCCTGGGCGACGGGCCGTGCATCGAGGCGCTGCGCACCCGCGGAACCGTGCTCCTCGCCAACGTGGACACCGACCCGCGCTGGCCCGAATACCAGCAGCAGCTCAAGGCCCACGGCTGCCGCAGCACCCTCGGCGTCCCGCTGGAAATCGGCGAGGACTCGGCCGCGGCACTGAACTTTTTCGCCTCCACCACCGGCGTCTTCACCGCGGAAATCGTGGCAGAGGCCGCCGGCTTCGCCGACCTCGCCGGCCGGGCGCTGCGCCTGGCCGTGCGGATCGGCACCGCCCAGGCCCGCGCCGAGGACCTGCAGGCAGCCATGGAACACCGCACCTCCATCGACCTGGCCTGCGGCGTCGTGATGGCGCAGAACCGGTGCTCGCAGGACGAGGCCATGGCCATCCTCACCCGGGTCTCCAGCAACCGCAACCAAAAACTCCGCGACGTCGCCGCCGAGGTGCTCAAGAACGTCACCGGCGAGGAAATCCACACCCACTTCGACAGCTGACCCTGCGGCCCGCGGGGAACGGCCGCCCCTAGGATGAAGGGGATGACCACCACACGCCCCGCCGCCTTCAGCCTCCGCAGCATCGCCGTCCCCGCCTTCGGCCCGGCCCTGCTGTTCAGCGTCGGCGAGGGCGCGATCCTGCCCGTGGTGGCACTGTCCGCCCGGGACCTGGGCGCCTCGGTGGCCGTCGCGGCGCTGATCGTGACTCTGATCGGGCTGGGCTCCTGGTTCTTCAACCTGCCGGCGTCGCTCATCACCTTGAAATTCGGCGAGCGCTGGGCGATCGTCGGCGCCGCCGCCGCGAGCGCCGTCGCCCTCGCGGCCGCCGCCCTGGCACCGCTGGTGCCGGACGGGATCTGGCTGCTGGCAGCGGCGATGGTGGTGGTCGGCATGGCCGCCAGCGTGTTCAGCCTGGCCCGGCAGAAGTACCTGACCGAGGCCGTGCCCGTCATCCTGCGCGCCCGGGCGCTCTCCACCCTGGGCGGGGTCAACCGGATCGGGATCTTCATCGGTCCTTTCATCGGCGCCGCGGTGATGCAGTTCGGCGGCATCAGCGCGGCCTACTGGGCCGGTGTGGTGGCCATGGCCGCTGCCGCTGGACTGTCCATGACCATCCCCGACCTCGTCCCGGCGCCCGCCCCGGCTGACGGCGCCCCGGTCCCGCAGCCAACGCTGCGCAGCGTCGCCGCCTCCCACGCCGGGGTGTTCCTGAGCGTGGGCCTGGGGGTGCTGCTGCTCAGTGCGCTGCGCGCGTCCCGCCAGGTCGTGATCCCGCTCTGGGCAGAGCACCTGGGGATGGACGCCACCCAGGCCTCGCTGATCTACGGCATCTCCGGGGCCATCGACATGCTGGTCTTCTACCCGGCCGGCAAGCTGATGGACCGCAAGGGCCGCCAATGGGTGGCGGTGCCGTCCACGCTCATCATGGGCACGGCCATGCTGCTGATTCCGCTCAGTACGGGGTTCGTGGGCCTGCTGCTGGCCGCGCTCCTGATCGGCTTCGGCAACGGCATCAGCTCCGGTCTGAACATGACTCTCGGAGCCGACTTCTCGCCTGACAACGGCCGCGGCCAGTTCCTCGGGATCTGGCGGTTCATGGCCGACGCCGGCGCCACCGGCGGCCCGGTGCTGCTCTCCGGCGTTACGGCCGCGGCCTCGCTGGGGGCCGGGGTGGCCGCCACCGGCGCGCTCGGATTCGCCGCCGCCGCCGTCTTCGCCATCACCATCCCCCGGCTCCGGCACCGCCGCAACTACTGAACCGCGCCTACGGAACCGCGACTACGGCGCGGTGCCCCGGCGTCGTGCGGCATGGCCAAACAACCACACCCCGGCGACGGTGGCGAGGTAGCCGCTAATGACGATCAGCGAGGTGCCCGCCCAGAAGTAGTTCGTGGTGCTGCCCTCCTGGCCCGGCCCCGGTGCGATCTTCAGCAGCGAATAGGCGGCCACCGCTGCGGACCCGAGCCCGGCAAGGACCGGGACGGCCAGCCACATCCGTGCCGACGCCCAGTGGCCGTTATAGCCGTCCCAGGAGTTCCAGCGGCGCCCGGTGCGCATGATCAGCCAGCCCGCCGGCAGCGTGAAGGCCCCAACCACCAGGAAGGCTGCCACCACGTCGGCGGGCCGGTGCCACTGGTTGATGAGGGTGGACACTCCGGTGGCGACGGCGAAGCTGCCGCCCAGGAAGCCGGCCAGCGGCCGCCAGCGCGGCGAAACCATCAGGAACACCACGGCCGCGGCCGAGGCCGCCAGGGTGGTGTGGCCGGACGGGAGGGAATTGAATTCCAGGGTTTCGATCCCGCGGAAGGGCCGGACCGGGACCAGGGCCTTGAGGAACTGCGTGGCGACGTTGGCCCCCGCGGCGGCCGCGAGGGCGATCCCGGCGGCGGCCCAGCGGCGGCGGGCCACGGTCACGAAGAGGACCACCACCGAAGCGATCAGCACGGAGAGCGCAGGGAGCCAGTCCAGGAGCTTGTTGCTGGCCTTGCCGGCCGCACCGTGGATTTCGACGGCCTCGACCAGTGCGGATTCGTCAATGAACTGCCCGGTGGTGGTGCGCACGAAAAAGAAATACGTAGCCGCGAGGGCGACAGTGCAGCCAACGGTGGCCAGCAGGAAGAGGAGCCCGGTGGCCCTGCCCGGGCCGGACGGCTCCGGGGACGGGCGCGTGGGGGCACGGTCCGGGGTGCGGACCCCCCGGGGCCCGGCCGCCGCTGTCTGCCCGCTGCTGCGTTCCTGCCGAAAACTCATCGTCATACAGGTTCCCACAGAACCCTGCGAGCCGCCTGCCAGGTCCGTGGGTGCGGCAGGATTGACCGGCGGCCCGAACCGGGCAAGAGTCGTCCCATGAGCAACCTGGAGCACAGCGGCAGCGACTGGGCGGCCGTCGCAGCACGGCACCCGGACCCCGCTTTCCCCCGTTTCCATCCGCGGCCGGCGCAGGGGTGGATCAACGATCCGAACGGCCTGTGCTACCGGGACGGCAGGTACCACGTGTTCTTCCAGTACAACCCCGGCTCGGCCCGGCACGACCGGATCTGCTGGGGGCACCTCAGTTCCCCGGACCTGGTCCGCTGGGAGGAACACCCCGTCGCGCTGCGGCCCCAGCCCGGGGGACCCGACGCGCTGGGTTGCTGGAGCGGCGTCGTCACGGACGACGGCGGCGTCCCCACGGCAGCGTACTCGGGCGTCAGCACCGAGGGCGGGCGCGCCCAGGTGGTCCTGGCCCGCGGCTCCCGCGCCCTGACGCAGTGGCGGCAGGAAGGTCAGATCGCGGCGCCGGTGCCCGCGGACCCCCACGTCACGGCGGTGCGCGACCCGTTTATCTTCACCTTCCTGGGCCGGCGGTATGCGCTCCAGGGGGCGGGCCTGGCGTCGGGGCACGCGGCCGTGCTGCTCTACCGTGCGGACGAGCTGCGCGACTGGCGCTACGAAGGCATCTGGTTCAGCACCGAGAATGCCCTGGCGGCCCGGCACCTTCCGGCGGAGATCTGGGAGTGCCCGCAGCTGGTCCGCGTGCCGGACTCCTCCGGGGCGGAGACCTGGCTGCTGATGGCCTCGCTCTGGCTCGCCTCGGACTATCACCACCACCCCAACGGGGTGGGCTACCTGCTGGGATCCCTTGCCGAGGACGCCGTCACGGGGCTGCCGGCTTTCACCGCCGCCGGAGGTGGCAAGGCCGACCTCGGGCCGGACTTCTATGCCCCGCAGATCCTGCCCCTGCCGGACCGCACCCTGCTGTGGGGCTGGTCCAACGAGGTGTCGGGCCTGGACGGCCGCGCCGGCCGGGGCCAGGCGCAAACGGACGCCGCCGGCTGGGCCGGGCTGCTGACCTTCCCCCGGCAGCTTGCCGTGCACGGCGGGGTGCTCGCCGTCGAGCCGGCGCCGGAGCTGCTCGCGTACCGGGGCCGGCGGCATGCCAGGGGTGCCGCCGGTACCCTGCCCGTGCCGGCCCGGGCCGAAGCCGTGGTCACCGGCGGGGAGGGCCGGATCCGGCTGGTCCTGGCGTCCGCAGCGCAGGCCCGGCCGGTCTTCGCGGACACCGTAGCCGGCGGGGACGAGTTGAGGATCTTCGTGGACGGCTCGATCGTGGAGGTCTACCGCCACGGTTCGGTGCCGGCGACGGTGCGCGCCTATCCGGCGCCGGGTGAACAATGGCGCCTGGAACTGCCGCACGGCGCGGCGGCCGATGTCTGGGAGCTCGAGCACCCCGGAACCACGTAGCGCCCCGGCCCAAAACAGGTAGCCACTACTCGTGCCCGGCCCGCAGCCGGGTCCCTAGACTCGCAGCACCGGTGTGGCTGATCCCGCCGGAAAGCTCCTTGGGCGGGGCCGATGTAGACGAGTGTCCTAAACCAGGAGCTCACCCCCAGTCGACGTCGGCCCGCCCAAGGCCTTGTGCCGGCAGGGTGCCGGAACCCATTGTTCCCGCGGGAGTCCGGCCCGGGCGGACCGCCGGTAGAGTACATCCATGCCCACCGCTGACGACACCCCTCCCGCTGCCGGCCTGAACCCCGGGGGAGTGGACGAACTCCTGGATATCGCACGGGTGGTCAGCCTGCCGATGCGGGTGAAGTTCCGCGGCATCACCCAGCGCGAGGCACTGCTGCTCCCCGGCCCGCTCGGCTGGGGGGAGTTCTGCCCCTTCCCCGAGTACGGCGACGCGGAGGCGTCCCGCTGGCTTGCCGCCGCCGTCGAGGCAGGCTGGCAGGGCTTCCCCGAACCCCGGCGGACCAGCATCCCGGTCAACGCCACCGTTCCCGCGGTCGCCGCGGAGCAGGTACCGGATATCCTCGCCCGCTTCGGCCGGGTGGACGCGGTCAAGGTCAAGGTCGCCGAGCCGGGCCAGACGCTCGAGGACGACGCCGCCCGGGTGGCCGCTGTCCGCGCCGCACTGCCGGACGCCGCGATCCGGGTCGACGCCAACGGCGGCTGGGACGTCCCCGCCGCCGTCGAGGCGCTGACCCGGCTGGCCGGCGTCGGACTGGAATACGCCGAGCAGCCGGTGCCGGACATCGCCGGCCTCGCCGAGGTGCGCCGCCGCCTCCGGGCCGCGGGTGTGCCGGTGCTGATTGCCGCGGACGAGAGCGTCCGCAAGGAGGAGGACCCGCTGAAGGTGGCGCGTGCCGGTGCGGCAGACCTGATCGTGGTGAAGGTGGCGCCGCTCGGCGGCGTGCGGCGCGCCCTGGACATCGTGGCGCAGGCGGGCCTGCCCGCCGTCGTCAGTTCCGCCCTGGACACCTCCGTGGGGATCCGCGCCGGGCTGGCGCTCGCCGCGGCCCTGCCCGAACTGCCCTACGCCTGCGGGCTCGGGACGGTGTCGCTGCTCGCCGCCGACGTTACCCGGGACCCGCTGATCCCCGACGACGGCGCCATCGGGCTCCGCCGTGTCGACGTCGATCCCGGCCTGCTGGCCGAATACGCCGCGCCGCCGGAGCGCAGGGACTGGTGGCTGGACCGGCTCCGGCGCGTGTATGCCTTCCTCGCAGCAGACACTCCACCCCCATCCTCCCCGTGAGTTAACCGGAACTTCACCCGGGGGACGGCTCCGCGCCTCCCGCGGCTGGAAAGGTGGCCGGGAACGCAACCCACCCCTGGAAGGTCTCTCCATGTCTGCCACCCCCGGACGTAAATTCCCCCTGCTGCCCATGCTGGGCCACACCAAGGGCAAGCGCAGCCCCGTCACCTGCGCGCTGAAGTGCGACAACGCCTGCTCGGGCGAGGTCTGCAACACCAGCTCCAACGGCTACTTCCGCGACATTGCCTCCGCCACGATGTCCCGCCGCTCCGCCCTCGGCTTCGGCGCCGCCGGCGCGCTCGCCGTCGTCTTCGGCAACGCCGTGACCTCCGCGGAACCGGCAGCCGCCGGCGGCCCGGGCCTGGCCGCCGCCGCCAAGACCGGTTTTGGCAAGTCCAAGCTGCAGTTCACCGCCATCCCGTCCATCGCCGCGGACGTGGACAAAATGACCGTGCCGGCGGGCTTCACCTGGCAGCCCGTGATCCGCTGGGGTGACCCGATCTTCAACGATGCCCCGGACTTCGACCTGGGCAACCAGACCGCTGCCGCCCAGGCCCGGCAGTTCGGCTACAACAACGACTACACGGACATCCTCGAACTCCCGGGCAGCAAGGGACGCCGTGCGGTGCTCTTCGCCAACCACGAATACACCAACGAAACCATCATGTTCCCGGCCTCGATGGCTGCCGCAGACGTCCGGGCCGTCGGCGCCGCCGCGCACGGGCTCTCCGTGGTGGAACTGGAGCGCAAGAACAAGAACCAGCCGTGGTCCTACGTCAAGGGCGCGGGGCTGAACCGCCGCTACCTGAACTCGACGCCGTATGAGCTCACCGGCCCGGTGGCCGGCTCCGCCCTGGTCCGCACGAAGGCGGACCCGGCCGGCCGCACCATCCTGGGCACGCTCGGGAACTGCTCCGGTGGCACCACCCCCTGGGGCACCATCCTTTCCGGCGAGGAAAACTTCAACGGGTACTTCGTTGCGCCCGGCACCTCCGCCGCGGACAAGCGCTACGGGCTCACCAACAAGCCCACGGCCCGGCAGTGGGAACTCGATGACCCGCGCTTCGACACCCGCGACCCCGACTACGCCAACGAGGCGAACCGCTTCGGCTGGATCGTGGAAGTCGATCCCTTCGACCCGAGCTCCACGCCGAAGAAGCACTCCTCGCTGGGCCGCTTCAAGCACGAGGGCGCCAACGTGATCGTGGCCGAGTCCGGCCATGTGGTGGCCTACTCGGGCGACGACGAGCGCTTCGACTACCTCTACAAGTTCGTCTCCAAGGACAAGTACCGTGAAGGCGACCGCAAGCACAACATGACCCTGCTCTCCGCGGGCGACCTCTACGTGGCCAAGTTCACCGGGGACTCCCCGGCGGCCGAGATCGATGGCTCGGGCAAGCTTCCCGCCGACGGCGCCTTCGACGGCACCGGCGAATGGCTGCCGCTGGTCGTCGGCGGCCAGCCCATGGTGCCCGGCATGTCGGTCGAGGAAATCCTGGTGTACACCCGCATCGCGGCGGACAAGGTGGGCCCGACCAAGATGGACCGCTGCGAGGATGTCCAGCCGAGCCTGCACACCGGCAAGGTCTACGTTGCCTGCACCAACAACTCGGACCGCGGCAAGGTGGGCAAGGAAGGCGCCACCGAGGTCAACCCGCGCAACGCCAACCGCGACGGCCACATTGTCGAAATCACCGAGACCGGCGACCAGACGTCCACGAAGTTCAACTGGAACCTGCTGATGGTCTGCGGCGATCCGGCGCAGGGCGATGTCACCTACTTCTCCGGTTTCCCGGCGGACCAGGTGTCGCCGATCTCCTGCCCGGACAACCTGGCGTTCGACTCCGTGGGCAACCTGTGGATCTCCACCGACGGCGCCCCCTCTGGCATCGGCAGGGCCGACGGCCTGTTCAAGGTCACCCTTGACGGCGCCGAACGGGGCCGCGTCGAGCAGTTCCTCGCCGTTCCCCGCGACGGCGAGACCTGCGGGCCGATCATCCACGACGAGGAACGCACCGTGTTCGTCTCCGTGCAGCACCCGGGTGAGGACGGCACCTTCGACGCGCCGCTGTCCTTCTTCCCGGACTACGTCCCCGCGGGAACGACGCCGGCGCGGGGCCAGGCCCGTGCCCCGCGCCCGTCCGTGGTCCAGGTCTTCCGCATCGACGACTGAGTCCTGACGCTCCCGCACGTGTGGCGGGTTTCGGGGTGACGCTCCCTCACCTTTCGCTTATCGACAGCGGAAGGTGAGGGGGCGTCTGCCGTTTAACGGCAGGAGGTGAGGGAGCGTCGAGGGCGCGGGGAACTGATAATTTGAACAGTGTGAATAATCCGGCCGAAATGGTTGTCCCCAGAGTCCAGGCAGCTATTGCCCACGCGTTCGGCGAGGAGTTCCGCCAGACGGACCCGGTGATCAGGCCCTCGCAGTTCGCCGACATCCAGATCAACGCCGCCATGGCGCTGGGCCGGAAAGTCGGCCTCCCGCCGCGCGACGCCGCGGCCAGGATCGTGGAAGCGCTGGACCTCGACGGCGTCTGCAGCCTCGTGGAGATCTCCGGGCCGGGCTTCATCAACCTCACCTTCGACGGTACCTGGATCGAGGAGCTGCTCAACGCGCCGGCGCCCGCCGGTGAAGGTGCGCCGCCGGCGCCGCTGCACCGCGTCGTCGTCGACTATTCCTCCCCGAACGTGGCCAAGGAGATGCACGTCGGGCACCTGCGCACCACGGTGGTCGGGGACAGCATCGTGCGGGTCCTCGAGGCGCTGGGCCACACCGTGATCCGGCAGAACCACATCGGCGACTGGGGCACGCCGTTCGGCATGCTGATCGAACACTGGCTCGAGGTGGGGGAGGACTCGCCCGAGGCCGCCCTGCTGGTCGATGACCCGAGCGCCTTCTACCAGGCCGCGCGGGCGAAGTTCGATGCCTCCGCCGCGGAGCCGGACGGTTTCGCCACCCGCGCCCGGCTGCGGGTCGTGGCGCTGCAGGGCGGCGACCCGGACACGTTCGCCGTCTGGCAGCGGCTCGTGGCGCAGTCGAAGCGCTACTTCAACGCCATCTACTCGATGCTCGGCATCAGCCTCACCGACGACCACATCGCCGGCGAGAGCTCCTACGATGCGCACCTGGCACAGCTGTGCCAGGAACTCGAGGAGCGCGGCATCGCCCGGATCAGCGAGGGCGCGCTCTGCACCTTCCCGGCCGGCTTCACCGGGCGCGACGGCGATCCGCTGCCGCTCATCATCCGCAAGTCCGACGGCGGCTACGGCTACGGCACCACCGACCTCGCCACCATCCGGTACCGGGTCCGCGAACTCGAGGCCGACCGCGTGCTGTACGTCGTCGGCGCCCCGCAGAACGTGCACCTGCGGATGGTGATGGCCACCGCCCGCGACGCCGGCTGGCTGCCGGACACGGTGGAGGCCACCCACGTCCAGATCGGCAACGTGCTCGGGGAGGACGGCAAGATCCTCAAGTCCCGCGCCGGCAACCCGGTCAAGCTGATGGCGCTGCTCCAGGAGGCCGTGGACCGGGCCCGGGCCGTCATCGACGCCAGCCGCCCCGAGCTCAGCGACGCCGAGCGTGCGGTCACGGCCCGGCAGGTGGGCATCGGCGCCGTCAAGTACGCGGACCTCTCCACCGGGCACGACACCGAGTACGTCTTCGACTTCGACCGGATGCTCGCGCTGACCGGCAACACCGGCCCGTACGTCCAGTACGCCGCCGCCCGGATCCGCTCCATCCTGCGCAAGGCGGGAGCGCTCGAGCAGCACCTCGACGGCGCCGGTGCCGGGGTGGCCACCGCGGCGCCGGCGGCGACCATCGCCGTCGTCGAACCCGCCGAACGGGCACTGGCCCTGCACCTGCTCGAATACGACGCCACGCTGCAGAAAGTCGGCGAACTGCTCGAACCGCACCGGCTCTGCGCCTACCTGTTCGAACTCGCCCAGCTGTTCACCTCCTTCTATGACCAGTGCCCGGTGCTCAAGGCGGAGGACGCCGTCCGGGAATCGCGGCTGGCCCTGTGCGGACTGGTCCTGCGGCGGCTCTCCAGCGGCCTGGACCTGCTGGGCATCGAGACGCCGGAGAACATGTGAGTCCGGACGCGCCGCCGTCTGGCCCCGCGGCAGGCGGCGGGCTGGCATCGGTCGCGGCCGCGCGGATGGTTGTGGCGGCCCTGATCGGGGCCGGGGTGCGCTACGTCGTGGTGGCACCGGGGTCCCGCTCGGCGCCGATGGCGTACGCCCTGGCCGAAGCCGACGCCGCGGGCCGGGTGGAGCTGCTGGTGCGGATCGACGAACGCGATGCCGGCTTCACCGCGCTGGGCCTGGCCCTGGCCACCGGGGCGCCCGCGGCGGTGCTGACCACCTCGGGGACCGCCGTCGGGAACCTGCTGCCGGCCGTGATGGAAGCCAACCATGCCGCCGTTCCCCTGGTGGTGCTCTCCGCCGACCGGCCCGGGGAACTCCGCGGCACCGGGGCCAACCAGACCACCGTGCAGCCGGACCTGTTTGGCGAGCATGTCCGGTTCGCCGCCGACGTGCCCGCGGGCGAGAACCCCTGCCGGGCCGTCGAGACCGCGCTGAGCGCCGCGACCGGGGCCTTCGAGGACATCCCGCCCGGCCCGGTGCAGCTGAACCTTGCCTTCCGCGACCCGCTGGTCCCGGCCGCCGGCGACGGACTGGGCGAGGCTTCCGGCCGCCGGGTCCACCATGCCGCGCGGCCTCCGCTGGCGCTGGACTTCCCGGCCGCCTCCGCGGACCTGCCCGAGCGGCGCACCGTGGTGCTCGCCGGGCACGACGCCGGCCCCGTCGCCGAGGCGTTCGCCCGCGCCCACGGCCTGCCGCTGCTCGCCGAGCCCTCCTCCAACGCCCGCTTCGGCCCGAACGCGGTGGGCCCCTACCGGCTCCTGCTGGAGCACTTCGGCCCGGAATCCGGCCAGCCGATCGAACGCGTTGTGCTGTTCGGCCGGCCCACCCTGTCCCGGCCGGTGTCCGCGCTGCTCGCCCGCGCCGACGTCCCCTCCGCCCTCTACCAGCCCGTCCCCGTGGCCTGGTACGAGCCCGGCCGCCGCACCGAACTGCCGCTGGAGACCCTCGCGGACCTGGCCGACTTCGCCGGCCGGGGCCCGGCGGCGTGGCTCGATGCCTGGCTGCTGGCCGGCGCCGCGGCCCAGCACGCCCTGGACACGGTGCTCGCCGGCTCCGCGGCCTGCGGGCCCGCCGTGGGCGCCCTGGTCTGGGAACAGGCCCGCGGCCAGCTCGTCCTGGGCTCCTCCAACGGGATCCGCGACGTCGACCTCGCGGGGGCTCCTCCGCAGGAACCGCAGGCCACAATCTTCGCCAACCGGGGGCTGGCCGGGATCGACGGAACCCTCGCCACCGCCACCGGCATCGCCGTCGGCGGCCGGCA
The DNA here is from genome assembly GCA_963698285.1 of uncultured Actinomycetota bacterium. GTDB lineage: Bacteria > Actinomycetota > Actinomycetes > Actinomycetales > Micrococcaceae > Arthrobacter. Next base: position 218,058 of record CAVOQF010000002.1, read on the forward strand.
GGAAACCACCGCGCTGCTGGGCGATGTGACCTTCCTGCACGACGCCGGCGGGCTGCTGCTGGGCGCGGGGGAGGCCGTGCCGGCGCTGCGGGTCGTGGTCCTCAACGACGCCGGCGGGGCCATCTTCGGGCTCCTGGAGCACGGCGCCGTCGAGCAGTCCGGCCGCTACGGCGCCGCCGTCGAACGCCTCTTCGGCACCCCGCACTCGGTGGACCTCTCCGCCCTCGCCGCCGCGTACGGCGTCGCCCACCGCGCGGTCAGCACGACGGCGGACCTCGCCGCGGCACTGGCGGAACCCGTGCAGGGCCGGAGCATCATCGAAGTGCGCACCGACCGTCACGGCCTCCGGGAACTGCACGGGCGCATCCGTGACGCCGTGTCCGCCGCCGTGACCGGGGTCCTGGGCCGGTAGGCCGCACTTTTCCGGGTTTCCGCTGCGCGACCGGCATGGCGACGCACTTACTGCGTGGCGCGGCGCTCATCGCCGGGCGACGCGCCACAGCCCTTTCGACGCCTGAATACCCGTCGCGCCCGGACATTCGCGCAGCGTCAAACTGCCAGCGGGTCGAATTCTCCACATGGCAGTGACCCGCGGTGGTGTGATCCCCGCCCGGTCTGGGAGCGTCAGGCCATGACTGAGTTGCCGAGGTTGATCCTCGCCCGCGAACACATCGAGCACGGGCTTTCGCCCAAAGAGCTGGCACGGCGCTGCCGGTCCGGGGCATTGGTGCGGGTGCGCCAGGGCGTCTATGTCGACGGCGGCGTGTGGCGGGCAATGAAACCCTGGGACCAGTACCGCGTCCGGGTCAGTGCGGCCGCGGAGACATTCGTGGCCCCGACGATCTTTGCCCGGCACTCCGCGGCTTCCGTATGGAAGATACCCACCATAGGGATCCGGCAGCCCGTTCATGCCCTGACGCTGCAGAACGACGGCGGCCGCTCACGGGCGGGCGTGCGGAGGCACTATGCGCCGCCGGCCGGGCTGGAGTACGTCGAACGGGACGGGCTGTTGGTGACCGGGAGGGTGCGCACCGTGCTGGATCTTGCCGCCTTCACACCCTTTGTCGAGGCGGTGGTTCCCGTGGACCACGTCCTTAAACCCGACGTCGAGCAACGGTTGTCTTCCCTGACCAAAGAGCAGCTACTGGCCGGAATCGAGGGAAACTACTCGGCGGCTGCGGCGCGGCGGATCAGGACGGCGGTGGAATTCGCTGATCCGAGGTCCGGATCGGCGGGGGAGTCTTACGGTCGGGCGCTCATGCATGTGGCCGGGCTTCAGGCCCCGGACCTCCAACACGAGGTTCGCGACGAGGCGGGACTCGTGGGCTACACGGACTACTACTGGGACGGCGTGCGGACGGCAGGTGAGTTCGACGGCGTCGAGAAGTACCTCAAGCCTGAATACCTCCAGGGCCGAACGCCGGCACAGGCCGTCATCAATGAAAAAATGCGGGAAGACCGGATCAGGGCGCAGGGATATGGTGTGGTCCGCTGGGTGTGGTCGGATCTGATGGAGCCAACCCGGCTGGAGCGGAAGCTTGCGGCGGCCGGGGTGCCCCGGCGTCGTGCCCGCTCCGCTGGAGAAGTCCGGCGGGGATGACGCGCGAACCGCCTCTCGACGCGCAAAAGCCCCTGCGCCACCGGAATCCGGTAGCGCAGGGGCTTTTGCGCGTCGCAAGCCGAGTCCCGCCGTGAAAAGGGCGGGACGGGATTACTCCGCGATGTCGATGTGCGTCGGGTCGAGCACCCGCCGGAGGAATTCCTTGGTGCGGGGCTGGGTCGGGGCGCTGACGACCTGTTCGGCCGCGCCTTCCTCCACCACAACGCCGCCGTCCATGAAGACCACCCGGTCGGCGACCTCACGGGCGAAGCCCATCTCGTGGGTCACCACCAGCATGGTCATGCCCTCCCGGGCCAGGTTCCGCATGACGGAGAGCACGTCGCCCACGGTCTCCGGGTCAAGGGCCGAGGTCGGCTCGTCGAAGAGCATCAGTTCGGGGTCCATGCTCAGCGCCCGGGCAATGGCCACGCGCTGCTGCTGGCCGCCGGAGAGCTGGTCCGGGAAACGGTCCGCCAGGTGGTCCAGGCCCACGCGTTCGAGGTTCTTCCGGGCCACGGCCGAGGCTTCGTCCTGGCTGCGCTTGAGCACCTTGGTCTGCGCGATCGTGCAGTTCTGCAGCGCGTTCAGGTGCGGGAAGAGGTTGAACTGCTGGAACACCATGCCGACCTTGCGGCGCATCCTGTCGATGTCCACGTCCGGGTCGGTCGATTCGAAGCCGCCGACGTGGATGGTGCCCTCGTTGGGCTGCTCGAGCAGGTTCACGCAGCGCAGCAGGGTGGACTTGCCGGAGCCGGAGGGGCCGATCAGGCACACCACTTCACCGGGGGCGACCTCGAGGTCGATGCCCTTCAGGACCTCGTTGGAACCGTAGGACTTGCGGAGGTCCTTGATGGACACCCCGGCGGCCTGGATCTGCTTCGCGGCAGCCGATGACGTCGATTCAGTCATGGTCCTAGCCCTTCGTCTTGGCGGTACGGGATTCAAAGCGGCGGGCCAGAATTCCGAGCGGAACGGTGATGATCAGGTAGCAGGCACCGGCGATCACGAGCGGGGTCAGGCCGGCGTTGGGCTGCGTGATGCCGTCGCGGCCGAACTTGGTCAGCTCGTACTGCGATGCGGCCAGGCCCAGGAGGTAGACCAGGGAGGAGTCCTTGGTCAGCAGGATGACCTCGTTGGTCAGTGGCGGCAGGACGATCTTGAAGGCCTGCGGAATCACGATCGAGACCATGGCGCGCCAGTGGGGCATGCCCAGCGAGCGGGCGGCCTCGAGCTGCCCCTTGGGCACGGCCTGGAGCCCGGCACGCAGGGTTTCGGCGATGTAGGCCGCCGCGACCATGCCGAGCGCCAGCATTACGGTGACGTAGATGTCGAAGCGGACGCCGAACGCGGTCGGGATGCCGAAGCCGAAGGCGATGAAGACCAGCAGGGCGGGGACGCCGCGGAAGAACTCGATGTAGAGTGTGGCGATCCAGCGCCACACCGCCACCGAGGACAGCTTCATCAGCGCCAGCAGCAGGCCGCCCGAGAGGCCGACCACGAAGCTCAGGGCGGTGTAGATCAGGGTGTTCTTCAGCGCGAGGGTGATGATCTGCGGGAACTGCTTGACCGCCGAGTCCCAGTTGAAGAACGCCTTGCCGATGGCGGCCCAGTCGGCGAAGAGGATGAACAGGACGACGGCGAGTGCCAGCAGCCCGTACTGAACGGACCGGCTCACGCGGGCCCGTTGGCGAACAGTCATAGCCATGTGATTTGCCTTTTACATGTTGCGGGGCGGTTCCGGGCCAGAACGCGGCCGGAGCCTGCGACTGATCCGGAACCGCCCTGCTGTGTGGTCGGTCCGGGCGGGCGGTTACTTGGCGGCTTCGCCGAACCAGGTGGTCTTGAGCTTGGCCATGGTGCCGTCGTCGGCCAGGCGCTTGAGCGTCTTGTTGACGGAGTCGGTGAGGGCCTTGTTGTCCTTCTTGACCGCGACGCCGAGCTGCTCGCCGGTCTTGTAGGTTTCGGCAAACACCAGGCTGTCGTCGCCCTTGGCCGCGAAGCCCAGCACGGACTGGTTGTTGATGGCCGCGTCGACGCCGCCGGTCTTGATCGCCTGGATCAGCAGGCCGGTGTTCTCGTACTGGATCGTCTCCAGGCCCTTGGACTTGGCGTACTCCTCGCCGGTGGTGCCCTGCTGGACGCCGACCTTCTTGCCCTTGAGGTCGGCCAGGCTCTTCAGGCCGGACGCCTTGGTGGCCAGCAGCGAGAGGTCGTCGTCGAGGTAGGGGGTGGAGAAGTCCATGACGGTCTTCCGAGCGTCCGTGATGGAGATGCCGGACACGGCGACGTCGCACTGGTTGGTGGTGAGGGCCTGGCCCGACTGGATGCCTTCGAAGGCAACCGTGAGGACGTTGGGCTCGACCTTGAGGTCCTTGGCGATCTCGGCGGCCAGGTCCATGTCGAAGCCGACGTTCTTGCCGTCCTTGACGAACTCGAACGGCTCGTAGGGGATGTCCGAGCAGACGGTGAGCTTGCCGGATTCAATCAGCTTGACGCCGGAATCGGTGGTCGTCGAGCCGCCGGAGGTGCTGCAGCCGGTCAGGGCGAGGGCGCCGACGGCCAGCAGGGCAGCCGCCTTGGCCGCGCGACCGGCCAGGAGGGAACGGGAGATCAGCATTTCTTTACCTTTTGTTGCAGGGGCATGCGTGATTGGAACGGCTTACAGTCTATCGCCGAATAAGAGATGTGCATCACACGAAACTTAGTTTCACTATTGGATAACTAAAGACCTGCGGATTTCAAGGGGCGGTGCTTGGTCGCTGTCTCCAATGCCGGACTCACGCCGGTGTGGCCGGGCGGGGTCCGCCGCGGGCCTCTAGCTGCTGATGCCGAGGGATTCCAGCATCGGGCGGAACTTCGCCCAGGTCTCGGCGAGCTCCGCCTCGGGCACGGAACCCTCGACGACGCCGCAGCCGGCGTAGAGCCGGACCGTGTCCGGCCCCTCGATGACCGCGCCGCGCAGCGCGATGCCCCACTCGCCGTTGCCCGCGGCGTCGAGCCAGCCGACCGGGCCGGCGTAGGGGCCGCGGTCCAGGTGCTCCAGTTTGCGGATCAGCGCCCCGGCCACGGTGGTGGGGGTGCCGCAGACCGCGGCGGTGGGGTGCAGCGCGTTGATCAGGGCCAGGCAGGTGGGCACATGGCCTTCTACCTCGGTCAGTTCGGCCTTCACGTCCGAGGCGAGGTGCCAGACGTTCGGCAGTTCCAGGATGAACGGCTCGCTGTGCGCGTTCATCGCCTCGGAGAACGGTGCCAGCTGCGTGGTGAGCGACTGGATGGCGATGTCGTGTTCATGCCGCTGCTTCTCGGACCCGGCCAGCACGCGCTCGGCGAACTCCAGCGGCGGGCCGGCCATGCCCTCGGCGTCGCGGCGGTCCAGGGTTCCGGCGAGGACGCGGGCCTGCGCCGTGCGGCCCTCCACCTGGATCAGCATTTCGGGGGTGGACCCCACCAGCCCGTCGACCCCGTAGGTCCAGCACTCGCGGTAGCGGACCGCGAGCTGGCGCAGGATCTCGGCGGCGTTCACGCCGTCGGGCACGGTGGCGACAATGTCCCGCGCCAGCACCAGCTTCTCCAGCGCCCCGGTGCGGATTTCGGCGACGCCCTCGGCGACGGCGGCCATCCAGTCCGCCTCGCTGAGCGAGCCGGTACTCAGTTTGGCCTCCCGCCCCGCCTGCTGACCGGACGGCGACGCCGCTTCCGACGGCGCCGGATCGTCCGCAGCGGGAACGCCGTCCACGTCCAGCCAGCGCCGCAGGGCGGCGCGGGCGCCGGCCGCGGTGAGCTCGCCGTCGTCGAACGTCAGCTGGGTCAGCCAGGCCTTGCCGTCACGCAGTCCCACCACGATTTCGGGCACGATCAGCCGGGAGGTGTGCTCGGACACCTTGGAGAAGGCGAAGGATCCGAAGGCGACGGGGCCGGTTCCGGGGCAGTCCACGGCGTCCGCGACGTCCGCTTCCAGGACCAGGTGCCGCCACCAGATGTCCGCCTCGAGGAACCGCTCCGGGCCGGTCGCGGTGAACCGGGCCACCTCGCCGAAGCCGACCAGGCCGGCCTCGCGGCGGGTCCAGCAAAGCACGTCGTCACGGACCAGAAACGACGGCAGCCCCCCGGGGAACGAATCTGCATCGAGGGGGACTGTCAGTGTCCTGATACTTCTGCTATGGAACGTGCTCGTCATGATGAGATAACACTACTCCGGCCGCGCGCCGCGCCCCTGCCGGCCGGCGGTTAGGGGGTGGGTCGAAGATTTGAGACAATAACGGGGTGAACCGAGCATCCTTGGATAAGCGTCCGGACGAAGTAGCCACGATGTTTGACGACGTCGCCCCGAAATACGACGTCGTCAACGACGTCCTGTCGATGGGACAGACGCGCCGCTGGCGCCGGATCGTCGTCGAAGCCATGGATGTGAAGGCGGGCCAGCGCGTGCTGGACCTCGCCGCCGGCACCGGCACCTCCAGCGAGCCGTACGCCGACGCCGGGATCGACGTGATTGCCTGCGACTTCTCCCTCGGCATGCTCAAGGTCGGCAAGCGCCGCCGCCCGGACATCGACTTCATCGCCGGCGACGCCACCCGCCTGCCCTTCGCGGACAACACCTTCGACGCCAGCACCATCTCCTTCGGCCTGCGCAACGTCAACGAGCCCAAGAAGGCCCTCGCCGAGATGCTCCGCGTCACCAAGCCCGGCGGCCGGCTGGTCATCGCGGAGTTCTCCCAGCCCGTGGTGCCGCTCTGGCGCACCATGTACACCGAATACCTGATGCGCGCGCTGCCCGCGATCGCCGTCAAGGTCTCCTCCAACCCGGACGCCTACGTCTACCTCGCCGAATCCATCCGCGCCTGGCCGGACCAGGACCACCTCGCCGCCTGGCTGCAGGAAGCCGGCTGGGAGTCCGTCACCTACCGCAACCTCAGCGGCGGCATCGTCGCCGTGCACCGCGCCCGGAAGCCCGGAGCGCCGGCCGCCGGCCCCGCATCCGATCCTGCCGCCGGCGCGAAGGCGCTGGCGAACCACACCGGCCCCGTGGCCAAGCTGCGCCGCAACATCACCCGGCCCGAACGCTAGCCGACCGCTGCCGTGAAAGTACTGATCGTCGGGGCAGGTCCGGCCGGATCCACCGCCGCTTTCTACCTTGCCCAGGCCGGCATCGACGTCACGGTGCTGGAAAAGACGGGCTTCCCGCGCGAAAAGGTCTGCGGCGACGGGCTTACCCCGCGGGCAGTCCGGGAGATCCAGAAGCTGGGCCTGCCGCATCCGGAATCCGAGGGCTGGCGGCGGAACAAGGGCCTGCGCCTCGTCGCCGGCGGCCGCACCATCGAACTTCCCTGGCCCGAGGTCTCCGACTTCCCGCAGTACGGCCTGATCCGGACCCGCCTCGGCTTCGACGAAGAGCTGGCCCGGCACGCGCAGTCCGCGGGCGCCGTCGTGCTGGAACGCCACAGCGTCACCGAGGCCCTGCGCGACGGGGACGGCCGGGTCACCGGCGTCCGCGCCGCGCTGGTTGACGAAGCCGGCCGCAAGACCGGCGAGACGCGGGACTTCACGGCCGACGTCGTCCTCGCCGCGGACGGGAACTCCACCCGCACCGCCGTCTCGCTCGGCATCCAGAAGCGTGACGACCGGCCCCTCGGCGTGGCCGTACGCACCTACTTCACCAGCCCGCGGCACGACGACGAGTGGATGGAAGGCTGGCTGGAGCTCCCCGGCCGTGACGGGAAGCTGCTGCCCGGCTACGGCTGGGTATTCGGCGTCGGCGACGGCACCTCCAACGTGGGCCTGGGCATCCTGAACTCCTCCAAGGAATTCGGCAAGCTGGACTACAAGCAGGTCCTGCGCGACTGGACCGCCGCGATGCCCGCCGAATGGGGCTTCACCCCGGAAAACCAGGTCGGCGAGATCCGCGGTGCGGCGCTGCCGATGGGCTTCAACCGCACGCCGCACTATTCGCCGGGGCTGCTGTTGCTCGGCGACGCCGGCGGGATGGTCTCCCCGTTCAACGGCGAGGGCATCTCCTACGCGATGGAGTCCGCCCGCTTCGCGGCCGAGTTCATCATCGACACCGCGGCGCGCTCCGCCTCGGCAGGCTGGAGCGGGGCCGACGCCGATGCGCGCCTCGCCGGCTATGCGGACTACGTGCGCGGGCAGTGGGGCTCGCACTTCACCCTGGGCCGCGCTTTCGCCGCCGTGATCGGCAAGCCGGCCGTGATGAAACTGGCGCTGCGGACCGGCATGCCCCTGCCCGTGCTGATGAGGTTTGTCGTCCGCTTGCTGGCCAACCTGACCGATCCCTCGGCCAAGGGCATTGAGGACCGGATGATCCGCGTCCTGGAAGCACTCGTCCCGGCCACCTCGAACACCCGGCCCGCACCGGACTCAAACCCGCGGATTCCGCAACAAAAAGTTAGGGTTAACCCGTGACCAACTCTGCAGACCAAAGCTGGACGCACGCCGGACACGGCCTGCCGAGCGCTGAACCCGACCTTAACACCACCGCCATCGCCACCGGACTCCAGCTGCCGGCCGGTTTTGCGGCGATCGCGGGGGACCCGGAGCTCGGCCCGGCCATCACCACGAACCTGGCGCGCGTGGAGAAGAAGCTCCGCGAGGCCATCGCCAACTCGGATCCGCTGGCTGACGCGACGTCGCGCCACCTCGTGGAAGCCGGCGGAAAGCGCATCCGCCCGCTCCTGACCCTGCTCTGCGCCCACCTCGGCGACGCCTCGCTCCCGGCGGTGGTGCAGGCCGCCGTCGTCGTCGAACTGACGCACCTGGCCACGCTGTACCACGACGACGTGATGGACTCCGCGCCGTTCCGCCGCGGCGCCCCCACCGCGCACGAGGTCTGGGGCAATTCCGTGGCCGTGTTGACCGGCGACCTCATTTTCGCCCGGGCCTCCATCCTGGTCTCCGAGCTGGGGTCCCGCGCGCTGGGCATCCAGGCACGCACCTTCGAACGGCTCTGCCTCGGCCAACTGCACGAAACCGTGGGGCCGCGCCCGGACGAGGACCCGGTGGAGCACTACCTGTCGGTGATTGCCGACAAGACCGGCTCGCTCGTGGCCGCCTCCGGCCAGCTCGGCGCGATTTTCGCCAACGCCGATCCGGCCTACGAGCCGATGCTGGTCGAGTACGGCGAGAAGGTCGGCGTCGCCTTCCAACTCGCCGACGACGTCATCGACGTCACCGGCGTCAAGGTCAAGTCCGGCAAGTCCCCGGGCACCGACCTGCGCGAGGGCGTGCCCACGCTGCCCGTGCTGCTGCTGCGCAAGGCCGCGGCCGACGGCGACCAGTCCGCCGTCGACCTGCTGAAGCTCATCGACGGCGACCTCAGCTCGGACGAAGCCCTCTCGGCCGCCGTCGCCGGGCTGCGCGAACACCCGGTCACCGCGGAATCCTGGACGGTGGCACGCGCCTGGGCCGATGAAGCCATCGCGGCCCTCGCCCCCTTGCCGGCGGGTGTGGTCAAGGATTCGCTGACCAGCTTCGCGCACGCCGTGGTGGATCGCAGCAGCTAGGGCTCCCCGGGCCTCCCCGGCGCCGCGCGGCTGGACGCCGCGGGCTTGAAGTTAAAACGGAATGGCCCCGGTTCCTCACAACGTTACGAGTCATCCGTTGTGCGGAACCGGGGCCATTTCTCCGTTCGCATCAGATTCACCGGAGGCATTTGGTGAACCCATGAATGAGCTTATGACAGTTGTGTCATATTGTCCAGCGAATCTGTAAATGGATTGTCACGGATTTACTGACTGTACGTGTAGAGCGTTGCCCGCAGAGTTCGTCGTCGTGTCCTTTCTCCGCGCGGGGGCACTTTGGGCCGAATCGGCGTGCTTTTACGGCTTTGCTGCGGCGAGTCCGCGTCAAAGTGCCCCCGCGCCGCAACTCGGATATCCACATAGGAAAGCCCCACCCCGGCGGAGGCCCTGCGGAGGCCGGCAGTGTTGGGGGATGGACCTACCAGGCTTCCTGGCCAGTCGAGGAGGAACGGCAGCCGCAGCGGACCTTCGCCGGGCCGGATTCAGTCGCCACCGAATCTCTAAAGCTGTTGCCGACGGCATCGTGGTGAGGATACGTCGCGGGCACTACGTGCTCGCGGAACACTCCGGCCCTTATCGGGCAGCGCGGGAGCTGAAGGGCCTAGTGACCTGCCTGTCGGCGGCACCCGGCTACGGTTTGTGGACGCTCGTACCGGCGCGGGAGCTGCACCTGTGCGTCGGGCATCGGGCCGCCCCGCCGGGAACCGTGGCACATGGCCGTCGCGGGCATCCCCGGCACCCGTGGCTCCCCGTGGCCGGGCTGGCCGACGTCCTGATCCATGCCATGCGCTGCCTGCCCGAAGCGGAGGCCTTGGTCATGGTCCAGTGTGCTGCGGGCCGCGGGGACATCAGCCTGAGTTTCCTCCGAGGGAAGCTCACCGGAAACCGCAACGCCCGTGCCAGATCGGTGCTGGATCTGGTCATTCCCAGGGCCGATTCGCTGCTGGAAGTTCTCGCGAACACGGCGTTTCGACGTGCCGGTCTTCACGTGCAGCGGCACGTCGAGATCCCGGGCGTCGGCGAGGTGGACTTCCTCGTGAGGACTGCGTCATCGTGGAGACGGACGGCCAAACCCATCTGGAGCCGCGGCAGGTGAAGAAGGACCGCCGTCGCAACAATGCGACCGTGGTCGGTGGCTATCTGGTACTCCGGTTCGGTTACGACGACGTCGTCCATCACCCGGAGCGGATGGTGGCAGAGGTGAGAGCTGTGCTGGAGCTGTGGCGCACGGGTGCCTTTCGGCCGTGACTGCCAGATGCGGCGGCGTTCCGGGGCTACTTTGAGCCCTCAAAACGGAATTCCCGGGCCGCACGGCGGCGTGTCCGCGCCAAAGTGCCCCCGGGCGGCCGGTGCATCTGCGGCCGGAGTCCCTTAGTCCTCGTCCTCGTCGTTGAAGGCCCACTCGAACATGTCGAAGACGAACTCGGAGAAGGTGCCTTCCTCGCTCTTCCACTGGCCGCGGGCGTTGTTGCGGCGGTACACGATCGGGTCCGGGACGCTGAGGTCGCCCACGCGGAAGCCCCAGGTGAACTGCTCTTCCTCGTCCTCGAGGAACATCAGGAAGCCCTCGTCGTCGACCTCGAGCTCCTCGGGGTCCCAGAAGTAGTGGTAGGCCTCCATGAGGTCCTCGCAGCCGCCGAGGGCCAGGTAGAACTCCCGCAGGACCAGCGGGACCTGGAACTGGTGCTCGGCGAGGGCCGCATCCAGCTCGTCTGCCGGCAGCCCGTCCTCTTCCTGCCATTCGTCTTCGAGATACTTCGGAACAAGCGCGCGGAACTTCTCGAGGAACATGTCAGTCATGGTTCTTATCCTAGCTAATCCTTAGGGCCGTTTTCGGCCGTCGTCCAGCCCCAGCCGGTGCCAGCCGCGGACCGCCAGCGGGACGTACCAGTGGCGCCGCCAGGCCGTGACACGGAAGGCGAAAACCACGGCCGCCACCGCGCTGGCCGTCAGCGCGGTGAACGCCCCGGTGACGGACAGCGCCACCGTCAGCGCGGCCCCGGCGAACGCCGGCAGGGCGTAGATGTCCTTGGGGTCGAAGAGCTGCGGCACCTCGTTCGCGGTGATGTCCCGCAGCAGCCCGCCGCCCACCGCCGTCGTGACCCCCAGCAGCACGGCGGCCACCGGGTGCATCCCCGCGGCCAGGGCCTTGAGGCTTCCGGTGATGCAGAACAGGGCCAGCCCGCCGGCGTCGAACAGGACCAGCAGCGAGGTGAAGCGCTGGACGCTGGAGAACAGGAAATACACCAGCACCGTGGCCAGCAGCGGGGGAGCGAGGTACGCCGGGTTGGTGAAGGCCGCCGGCGGGCCCGCGTTGATGATGATGTCGCGGATGACGCCGCCGCCGAGGCTCACCACGGAGGCCAGCAGCAGGGAACCGACAATGTCGAACTGCTTCCGCGCCGCGAGCAGCGAACCGGAGACCGCGAAGAAGAAGACGCCGGCCAGGTCCAGCCAGACCATCACGAGGCTAAAGGAGAAAGTCATGGGGCGTCCCGGTCGGTAGCAGGGCGGCGGACAGGGCGGCTCCAAGGTTACGCTAACGGCTATGAATAGCCCCATCCTGATCGCCTGCGCCCACGGCACCTCCAGCACCCAGGGCGCGGCGGAGGTCAATGCCCTGCGGGCCGGGATCGCCGCGCTGCGTCCCGGGCTCGACGTCCGCGAGGCCTACGTGGACGTGCAGGACCCCGAGCTGCCGGCCGTCGTGGCGGGGCTCCCGGCCGGGGAAACCGCCGTCGTGGTTCCGTTGCTGCTGAGCGTCGGGTACCACGTCAAGGTGGACATCGCCCGGGCCGTGAAGAGCCGGCCGGGCACCCTCGCCGCGGCGCCGCTGGGCCCGGATCCGCGGCTCGCGGCGCTGCTGGACCAGCGGCTGCGCGAGGCCGGCGTGACCGACAACGACGCCGTGGTCCTCGCCGCCGCGGGCTCCTCCGACCCCACCGCCGCGGAGAACGTCGAGGAACTCGCGGACCAGCTGCGCGCCCTCCGTTCCAACCGGATCGTGGCCGCCTACGGCGCCTCGGCCACGCCCTCGGTGCCCGAGGCGGTCGCCATGCTCCGCGAGGAGGCCGCCGGCGGGGCCGGCGCGGGGCGCTCGGCCGGGGCGGTGGACCTGGGCGGCCGGGTGGTCATCGCCTCCTACCTGCTGGCCCCGGGCTTCTTCCACGACCAGCTCGCCAAGGCCGGCGCGGACCTGGTCACCGCGCCGCTGCTGCCCTCCCCGGTGCTCGCCGAAATCGCGCTGGCGCGCTACGACGCGGCCGTCGCCGCGCCGGCGGTTCATGACGAAATATTGCCCTCGGTGACCCCGCGTTTCTGACCCTTTGTGACGGCCTTACGGCCACCCCTACAGTCGATCCATGACTGATACAGCTCTAGCCGGAGCGTCCCCGGACCAGGCTGCCGCCGGCCGCGCCAAGCCGACCTTCCCGCCCCGCGGCCAAGCCGCACGGGCAGTGGAAGGTGGACGGCACCGCCCCGCTGAACGCCAACGAAACCTGGAAGCAGGAAGACAACGGCCTCAACGTCCGGGAGCGGATTGAGTCGGTCTATTCCAAGCACGGCTTCGACTCGATCGACGGCACCGACCTGCACGGCCGCTTCCGCTGGTGGGGTCTCTACACCCAGCGCAAGCCCGGGATCGACGGCGGCAAGACCGCCACGCTGGAGCCGCACGAGCTCGAGGACAAATACTTCATGCTGCGCGTGCGGATCGACGGCGGCGCCCTCACCACCGAGCAGCTGCGCGTCATCGGCCAGATCTCCGTCGACTTCGCCCGGGATTCGGCCGACCTCACGGACCGGCAGAACATCCAGCTGCACTGGATCCGGGTCGAGGACGTGCCGGAGATCTGGCGCCGCCTCGAAGCGGTTGGCCTGTCCACCACGGAGGCCTGCGGCGACGTTCCCCGGGTCATCCTGGGATCCCCGGTCGCCGGCATCGCCAAGGACGAGATCATCGACCCGACGCCGCTGATCCACGAACTCGCCGAGCGGTTCATCGGCGACCCGGAACTGGCCAACCTGCCGCGCAAGTTCAAGACCGCCATCACCGGCCACCCCAGCCAGGACGTGGTCCACGAGATCAACGACGTCGCCCTGGTGGGCCTGGTCCACCCCGAACTCGGCGCCGGTTACGACCTCTGGGTGGGCGGCGCGCTCTCCACCAACCCCATGCTGGGCAAGCGGCTCGGCGCCTTCGTCCGGCCCGACCAGGCCGCCGACGTCTGGCTCGGCGTCACCAGCATCTTCCGCGACTACGGCTACCGGCGGATGCGCACCAAGGCCCGGCTGAAGTTCCTGCTGGCCGACTGGGGGACGGAGAAGTTCCGCCAGGTCCTCGAGGACGAATACCTCGGCTACCAGCTCGACGACGGCCCGGCCGCCCCCAAGCCAGCCACCCCGGGCGACCATATCGGCGTGCACGAGCAGAAGGACGGCCGGTTCTTCATCGGCGCCACCCCGCTGGCCGGGCGGCTCTCCGGCAGCCAGCTCGTGAAGCTCGCCGACACCCTGGAGGCCCGCGGCCCGCGGCGGCTGCGGACCACCCCGCACCAGAAGCTCGTGGTCCTCGACGTGCCCAAGGACCAGGTGGAACCGCTCGTCGCCGAACTCGACGCCCTGGGCCTGTCCGCCCGGCCGTCCGTGTTCCGCCGCGGCACCATCGCCTGCACCGGCATCGAATTCTGCAAGCTCGCCATCGTCGAAACCAAGGTCACGGCGGCAACGGCGGTCGCCGAACTGGAACGCCGCCTCGCTGACCTCGTCGAGTCCGGGCAGCTCCCGCAGGCGCTGTCGCTGCACATCAACGGCTGCCCCAACTCGTGCGCCCGGATCCAGACCGCGGACATCGGCCTCAAGGGCATGATGCTTCCCACGCCCGACGGCGACCCCACCCCGGGTTTCCAGGTCCACCTCGGCGGCGGACTGGCGTCCAGCAGCCGCGAGGAGGCCGGGCTGGGACGGACCGTCCGCGGCCTCAAGGTCACGGCAGAGGACCTTCCCGACTACGTGGAGCGGGTGGTCCGGAAGTTCGTCGCGGATCGCTCCGAGGGCCAGACCTTCGCCGAGTGGGCCTTCGCCGCCGACGAGGGGGATCTGCAGTGAGCGCGGCCCTCCGCACCCGCGACGAGCTCCAGGCCCTCGCCGCTGCCGGTGCCGCGGAGCTCGGCTGGGACACCCCGGCCCGCGAGGTGATCGCGTGGGTGGCGCGCAACTTCGATCTCCCCGCCGTCGCCGTCGCCTGCTCCATGGCAGACGCCGTCCTGCCGGCGCTCGTCGCGGACCAGCTCCCCGGCGTCGACGTGCTCTTCCTGGAGACCGGCTACCACTTCCCGGAGACGCACACGACCCGGGACGAGGTCGCCGCGAACCTGCGCGTCAACGTCGTCGACGTGCTGCCGGAGCACACCGTGGAGCAGCAGGACCGGCTCCTGGGCCAGGACCTCTTCGCCCGCGACCCGGCCCAGTGCTGCGCGCTGCGCAAGGTCGCCCCGCTGCGCCGCACGCTCGCCGGCTACGAACTCTGGTTCACCGGCGTCCGGCGCGACGAGGCACCCACCCGCACCAACACCCCGCTGGTCGCCTGGGACGGGACCAACGGCCTGGTCAAGGTGAACCCGGTCGCGGCCTGGAGTTTCCACCAGCTGGTGCAGTACTCCGAGGACAACCTTCTTCCCGTCAATCCGCTGCTTTCACAGGGCTACCCGTCCATTGGCTGCCAGCCCTGCACCCGCAAGGTGGCGCCCGGCGACGATCCCCGCGCCGGACGCTGGGCAGGAACCGACAAGACAGAATGCGGACTACACGTATGAGCAACTTCCTGACTTCCGTGGCCGTCGACCCCGATGGCGCCACCTTCACCACCACCGCCTCCGCAGCAGATGCCGCCCCCGCCCCTGCGCCGCGCGGCATCCGTCCTTCGGACGATGCGCGCGGCTCCGACAGGCCCGATGCCACTCCCGGGGCGGCATCTGCTGCTCCGGCTCTGCTGTCGGGTCACCTGAGTTCTGCGGCTCCGCGCCTGGCGCGCCTTTCGTCTTTGGACACTTTGGAATCGGAAGCGATCCATATCATCCGTGAGGTTGTGGCGGAGTTTGAGAAGCCTGCGCTGCTGTTCTCCGGCGGCAAGGATTCCGTGGTGATGCTGCATCTGGCCACGAAGGCGTTCTGGCCCGGCAAGGTGCCGTTTCCGGTGCTGCATGTGGATACCGGGCACAACTTTCCCGAGGTTATCGAGTTCCGGGACCGGACCGTGGAGCGGCTGGGGCTCAAGCTCGTCGTCGGCTCCGTCCAGGAGTTCATCGATTCCGGCGAGCTGGCCGAGCGTGCCGACGGGACCCGGAACCCGCTGCAGACCGTGCCGCTGCTGGACGCGATCCAGCGCAACAGGTTCGACGCCGTCTTCGGCGGCGGCCGCCGGGACGAGGACAAGGCCCGGGCCAAGGAGCGCATCCTGAGCCTGCGCGACGAGTTCGGCCAGTGGGATCCGCGCAACCAGCGGCCCGAGCTGTGGAATCTCTACAACGGCCGGCACACGGTGGGCCAGCACGTCCGGGCGTTCCCGATCAGCAACTGGACCGAACTCGACGTCTGGCGCTACATCGAGCGCGAAGGCATCGAACTGCCGGGCCTCTACTACGCGCACGAGCGGCAGGTCTTCGCCCGCGACGGCATGTGGCGGGCGGTGGGCGAGGTCTCCCAGCCCCGCGAGGACGAGCAGGTCATCACCAAGACCGTCCGCTACCGGACCGTCGGCGACATGTCCTGCACCGGCGCCGTCGAATCCGCCGCCGCCACCGTGCGCGACGTCGTGATCGAAGTTGCCGCCTCCACCATCACCGAACGTGGCGCCACCCGGGCGGACGACCGCATCTCCGAGGCCGCCATGGAAGACCGCAAGAAGGACGGCTATTTCTAATGAGCACCGACCGCAACCGTGCCCGAGCGCCGCCGCCGGAGGCCTGCAGCTCTCGTCCGCCACCCTGTTCCGCTTCGCCACCGCCGGTTCGGTCGACGACGGCAAGTCGACCCTGGTGGGCCGGCTGCTGCACGACTCGAAGGCGATCCTCGCCGACCAGCTCGACGCCGTCGCCCGCACCTCGGCGGACCGCGGCTTCGGCGGGGCGGGAGCCAGCCGGCACAAAAGCGATCGACCTGGCCCTGCTGACCGACGGATTGCGCGCCGAGCGGGAGCAGGGCATCACCATCGACGTCGCCTACCGCTACTTCGCCACGGACCGCCGCAGCTTCATCCTCGCGGACTGCCCCGGGCACGTGCAGTACACCAAGAACACGGTGACCGGCGCGTCCACCGCGGACGCCGTCGTCGTGCTCATCGACGCCCGGAAGGGTGTCCTGGAGCAGACCCGCCGGCACCTGTCCGTGCTGCAGCTGCTGCGGGTGGCGCACGTGATTGTCGCGGTGAACAAGATCGACCTGGTGGACTTCAGCGAGGACGTGTTCCGCGGGATCGAAGCCGAGGTGCAGCAGGTGGGCCGCGAGCTCGGGCTGGGAGCGGACGGGATCGCCGATCTGCGCGTGATTCCGGTGTCCGCGCTCGACGGCGACAACGTGGTGGACCGCTCGAGCCGCACCCCCTGGTACGACGGCCCGGCCCTGCTCGAAGTCCTCGAAGCCTTGCCCGCCGCGGACGAGCTCGAAAGCCACCTGGAAAGCTTCCGCTTCCCGGTCCAGCTCGTCATCCGGCCGCAGGGCGCGCTGGCCCCCGACGCCGTCGCCGCCGGGCTCGACGTCGAAAGCTACCGCGACTACCGCGCCTACGCCGGGCAGATCACCGAAGGCTCGGTGAAACTGGGGGACACGGTCAGCGTCCTGACCCCGGGCCAGGCGCCGCGCAGCACCACGGTGGCCGGGATCGACTTCGCCGGGCGGTCGCTCGCCGAGGCAGTGGCCCCGCAATCGGTGGCGCTGCGCCTCGCGGAAGAGTTCGACGTCGCCCGCGGGGACACGATCGCCGCGACCGGAACTGTTACCGAGCCCACGGCGGACCTGTACGCGGCCCTGTGCTGGCTCTCGCCCAAGCCGCTGCGCGAAGGCGCCAAGGTGCTCATCAAGCACGGCACCCGGACGGTCCAGGCCCTGGTCCGGAACGTCACCGGCAAGCTGGACCTCGCCAGCTTCGAGGTTCAGCCGGCCTCCGGCCTGGCGCTCAACGACATCGGGCATGCCCAGCTGCGGCTCGCGGCGCCGCTGCCGCTGGAGAACTACCTGCACCACCGGCGTACCGGGGCGTTCCTGGTGATCGACCCGCTGGACGGCAACACCCTCGCCGCCGGGCTCGTCAAGGACCATCCCGGCGACCACGAGGACGAGCGCTACTCCATCTGAGACCGATCGACCCGGGGCGGCCTGTGCGGCCCAGAGATTGGGCTACGCGGTGCCCGGCGGCCGGTACTTAATCTCGGCGGCCTTGCCGAGCGCTTCGATTGTTTCCTCGACGCTCAGGAGCACCGTTGTTTCGAATGAGCTGAGCGCGCCGCCGCCGCTGATCGCGAGGGCGACCGCCGCCATCGACACATTGTCCGGCGCCTCCCACAGGTTGTAGCCGTCGTGGGAGCCGAACGCATACCAGAACCCGTGAAGTTTGCCGCCCACCGATTCGATGTAGGCCTGGGCGGCCTTCCTGCGGTCCTCGGGCTTGCTGGTCAGCCGCGCCCAGGTCTCCGGGGTGTAACTGAACTTGGACAGATAGAGGGGCATCGTCTGGTCCTTTCCTGCGTGTGCCGGTTCAGCAAGAATGGCACTCGGCCGACGAGCCAGCAATGGCCGCGGGGTACCGCGGACCGACGATCATCGTCGTGGGAGGGCAGAGCCTTGGAAGCCATCAACAGCAGGCTCCTCAGCTGGGCCTCCATCCTGGATGATGCGACCCGCAGGCAGGCGCTGGCTACGGCCACGCTGCCGATCATCTACCCGCATCTTGCGTTGATGCCGGACGCCCACCTGGGCAAGGGGGCCACCGTGGGATCCGTCATCCCCACCGTGGGCGCGATCATCCCCGCGGCCGTGGGCGTGGACATCGGCTGCGGCATGATCGCCGTCCGCACCCAGTACCTGCTCAAGGACCTGCCCACGGACCTGAAGCGGCTGCGCGAGGGCATCGAGCGTGCCATTCCCCTCTCGGCAGGCCACTTCAACCGCCGGATCTCGGCCACCGCCGGGCCCCGCCTGGCCGAGCTGCGGCGGATGGCGGCCCGGGCCGGCTTTGACCCGGCCCGGTACGCGGCGAACTGGGAGCTGCAGCTCGGGTCGCTGGGCTCGGGCAACCACTTCATTGAGGTCTGCGTGGCCGAGGACGAGACGGTCTGGCTGTTCCTGCATTCGGGCTCCCGCGGGGTGGGCAACAAGATCGCGCAGCGCCACATCGCCGAGGCACGGAGCGTGGCCCTGAACCGGAACCTCAACCTGCCGGACCGGGACCTTGCCTACCTCCTGGAAGGCACCCCCGAATTCGAGCGGTACCTCCGGGAACTGCGGTGGGCGCAGCACTTCGCCCTGCTGAACCGGGAGGAAATGATGGACCGGGTGGTCCAGCAATTCGAAGCCTGGATCGGCGGCCCGGTCCGGGAGCTCGAACGGATCAACTGCCACCACAACTTCACGGCGCAGGAAACGCACTACGGCAAGTCCGTCTGGGTCTCGCGCAAGGGCGCCATCAGGGCCCGGGCGGGGGACGCCGGACTGATTCCCGGCTCCATGGGCACGGCGTCCTACGTCGTCGTCGGGCTGGGAAACCGCGCGTCGCTGAACTCCTCGCCGCACGGCGCCGGGAGGGAGTACTCCCGGACCGCTGCCCGCAAGGCGTTCACCCTCACCGAGCTCAAGGCCGCCATGCGGGGCATCGAATTCCGGCCCCGCGAGGCCTTCATCGACGAGATCCCGGCCGCCTACAAGCCCATTGACCAGGTGATGCGCGACTCGGCGGACCTCGTCAGGGTGCGGCACAAGCTCCGCCAGCTCGTCAACGTCAAAGGCGACTGAGCCGCAGGCCGGCACGACGTCGGGGACCGCATGTGACGCCGCGTGAACTTGCGTGACCCCGGGTTTCCGCACCGTTGAACCGGGTTCGTGACGCTCCCTAGGGTGAAGCCATGACTACTCCGGATCGGGCTGACGGCCCCGCTGACGAGTCCGGCAGCCTGACCCGCGCCGGCCCGGAACCACCCGGATCGTCGCCGGCGAAGCGGCCAAGCCGCAGCGCAGGCGCAGCACCGAGATCGCCGTCGCCGTCGGACTGGCCCTGCTGATCGGTGCCGGGGCCGCCGTCGCCTCCACCGTGTCCCGCGGCAACGACGCGGCGGCCGCCCCGGCAGCCGGCACCGCCCAGGCAGCGGAACTCCGGCTCGGCTACTTCGGCAACATCACCCACGCCCCGGCCCTCGTCGGGGTCACCCAGGGGTTCATCGCCGGGAACCTCGGCCGGACCAGGCTCAGCACCCAGGTCTTCAACGCCGGCCCCGCCGCAATCGAGGCGCTCAACGCCGGCGCCATCGACGCCACCTACATCGGCCCCAACCCGGCCATCAACTCCTTCGTCAAGAGCAAGGGCGAATCCATCAGCATCATCGCCGGGGCAGCCTCCGGCGGCGCGCAGCTGGTGGTCCGCCCGGACATCGCCTCCCCGGCCGACCTCCGGGGCACGAAGCTCGCCACGCCCCAGCTCGGCGGCACGCAGGACGTTGCCCTCCGCGCCTGGCTCGGCAAGCAGGGCTACCGGACCACCCCCGACGGCGGCGGCGACGTCACCATCAACCCCACCGAGAACGCCCAGACCCTGAAGCTGTTCCAGGACGGCAAGCTCGACGGCGCCTGGCTGCCGGAACCGTGGGCATCCCGGCTGGTGCTCCAGGCCGGCGCGAGGGTCCTGGTCGACGAAAAGGACCTCTGGGACGGTGCACTTTCCGGCAAGCCCGGCGAGTTCCCCACCACCGTGCTGATCGTCAACAAGAAGTTCGCAGCCGAGCACCCGGACACCGTCAAGGCGTTGCTGAAGGGCCACATCGAGTCCGTGGACTGGCTCACCGCCGCCCCGGCAGCCGAGAAGGCCGGCGTCCTCAACACCGCGCTGAAGGCATCGGGCGGCGCCGCGCTGCCCGCCGACGTCGTCGGCCGTTCGCTGAAAAACATCGTCTTCACGGTCGACCCGCTCGCCGGGACGTTTCGGAAACTCCTCCAGGACAGCGTCGACGCCGGCACCACCAAACCGGCGGACCTCAACGGCATCTTCGACCTGACCGCCCTGAACTCTGTGGCCGCGGCCAAGACCTCGGCGCAGGGTCTGGGCAGGGACTAGCCGGTTCCTGCCACCCGCCTGCCACCATACCTAAGGACGTGACCATGCCAGTCGTACTGGAAGACCTGGGCAAGCGCTTCGGCGACGGCGCCCCGGTGCTGGACGGCGTCAATGCCAGCATCGGCGAGGGCGAGTTCGTCGCCCTGCTCGGGGCCTCCGGCTGCGGCAAGTCCACCCTGCTGAACATCATGGCGGGACTGGAGGCCCCGACGTCGGGCGCCCTCGAGGTCCCCAGCGACGGCGCAGCCTTTATGTTCCAGGACGCGGCACTGTTCCCCTGGCTCACGGCCCGGGAAAACGTGGAGCTTGCCCTCAGCCTCCGCGGCGTGGGCAGGGCCGCGCGGCGGGTGCAGGCCGACGGGCTCCTGGACCTGGTGCACCTGGGCGGGGCGGGGGAGAAGCGCCCGCACGAGCTGTCCGGCGGCATGCGCCAGCGTGTGGCGCTGGCCCGGTCGCTGGCCCAGGACCGGCAGCTGCTCCTGATGGACGAGCCGTTCGCCGCGCTCGACGCGATCACCCGCGACCTGCTGCACGACGAGCTGGAACGGATCTGGAAGGAAACCGGCCGCACCATCGTCTTCGTCACGCACAACGTCCGGGAAGCTGTCCGGCTGGGCCAGCGGGTGCTGCTGCTCTCCTCCCGGCCCGGCCGAGTGGTCCAGGAATGGCACGTCACCGAGGAACACCGCACCGATGCCGGCCTGGCCGGGCACCTGACCGGCGTCATCACCGCCCGGCTACGCGAGGAGATCCGCCGCCATGCCCAATAAGTCTCTATGGGGCTCCACGCCCATTGCCGCCCCCGCGCCGCCCCTCGCCGGAAGTCCCCGCCCCTTCGCCGGAAGTCCCCGCCGAGACCCGCAAAGTCACTGCGGCCCTGACCCGGTCCTCCACCGGGGCCGAGGACCTGCGGCAACTCGAAGCCGGACTCGATTCGCTCCAGTCCGATGCCGCCCGCAAGGCCCGGATCGACTGGAGCCGGGTCCTGCTGCCGGTGGCCGCCCTCGCCGCGCTCCTTGTTGCGTGGCAGGTGTATGTCTGGCTCGGGATCAAACGCCGGGACCTGGTGCCCGGTCCGCTGGATGTGCTCGGCCAGCTCGGCACGCTCTGGGGCGAGGCCGCGCTGCAGGAGGCCGTCTGGACCTCGCTGCAGCGCGGCGTCACGGGCTTCCTGATCAGCGTGGCCATCGCGACGCCGGCAGGACTGCTGCTGGCCCAGGTCGCCCCGCTCCGGCGAGCCTTCGGACCGCTGATTTCCGGGCTGCAGGTCCTGCCCTCGGTGGCGTGGGTGCCGGCCGCCATCATCTGGTTCGGCCTGAGCGACGCCACCGTGTACTTCGTCGTACTCATGGGCGCCATCCCCTCGATCATCAACGGGCTGATCTCCGGCGTCGACCAGATCCCGCCGCAGTACCGCCGCGTCGGCACGGTCCTGGGCGCCTCCCGCCTCCAGCTCGCGCTGCAGATCGTCCTCCCGGCCGCGCTGCCGGGGTACCTGAGCGGCCTGAAGCAGGGCTGGGCGTTCTCCTGGCGGTCCCTCATGGCCGCGGAAATCATCACGGTGGGCGGCAGCATGGGCTTCGGTCTCGGCTCCATGCTGAACCAGGGCCGCGACCTGGCCGACATGACCATCGTGCTGGCCGCCATCCTGCTGATCCTCGCCGTCGGCATCCTGATCGAGCTGCTCGTCTTCGCCCCGATCGAAAAGCGCCTGCTGCGCCGCCGCGGTCTCCTCGCCGGCAGCACCCGCTAGCCCGGCATTGTGACGCGCCGTTACCCCGCGTGAACGGGTGTTTCCGCGCCGTTGTCCCGCTTTCGGACGCGGCCCTATCGTCGACGCATGGCAATACAGGACATCTACCCCGCGGCGCTGCGCCTGCTCGGCCGCCCCGTGCTGGTCGTCGGCGGCGGCCCCGTCGCCGCACGCCGCGCCAAGGGACTGCTCGACGCCGGCGCCCGCGTCACCGTCGTCGCCCCGCAGGCCTGCCCGGCACTGGCTGACCTTGCCAACGGCGGGCTCCTGGACTGGGAGCCCCGCCCGTACCGCGGCTCCGACGTCGACGGCGCCTGGTTCGTCCAGACCGCCACCGGCGATCCGGCCGTGGATGCGCAGGTGGCCGCCGACGCCGAGGCGCAGCGCATCTGGTGCGTCAACGCCTCCGACCACGAAGCCTCCGCGGCCTGGACGCCCGCCGTCGCCGTCGTGGACGACGTCAAGATCGCCGTCAACGCCGGGGGAGACCCGCGCCGCGCCATGGTCCTGCGCGACGCCGTCGCCACCGCCCTGGAAACCGGCGACCTGCCGCTGCGCCGCCGCCGTGCCTCCGCCGGGTCGGGCACGGTGGCGCTCGTGGGCGGCGGCCCGGGCGATCCCGGGCTGATCACCGTCCGCGGCCGGCGGCTCCTGGGCCAGGCCGACGTCGTCGTCGCAGACCGGCTCGGCCCGCGCGGACTCCTGGCCGAACTGGCCCCCGACGTCCGCGTGATCGAGGTCGGCAAGGCCCCCGGCCACCACCCCGTCCCGCAGGCCGGAATCAACAAGATCCTTGTCGACGAAGCCCTCGCCGGCCACCGCGTGGTCCGGCTCAAGGGCGGCGACCCCTACGTGCTGGGCCGCGGCGGCGAGGAGGCCGAGTACTGCCGGCAAAACGGCGTCGAGGTTGAGGTGGTGCCCGGCGTGACCTCGGCGGTCTCCGTCCCGGCCGCCGCCGGCATCCCGGTCACGCACCGCGGCCTGGCCAGGGGCTTCAGCGTGGTCACCGGCCACGAGGAGCTCTCCGAGGTCCCGGCCCGCGCCGACCACACCGTGATCCTGCTCATGGGCGTGGGGCAGCTGCGGGCCTCCGCGGACTCCCTGGCGCGCGCCGGTTTGCCAGCAGGGACGCCGGTTGGCATCGTAGAGAATGGATACCTGCCCAACCAGCGGGTGACCATCGGAACGCTGGGGACTATCGCGGACCAGGCGGAGGCCGCAGGCGTCGCGAACCCCGCCGTGATCGTGATCGGCGACGTGGTCCGTGTCAGCCCGTTCGCGCCGTCGCACTTCAAGACCGCGGACTACAGCACCACGACCCCGAACGCCCCGCGCTCCACACGCTCCACCAAGACCCGCGTCACGACCCCGTAAGACCCGTCGATTGCTCCGTAACTGCCGTTATCAAGCCTCAAAAGGGCGGCTACGGAGCAACGGATGCAGAAGAACAAAGGAACACAGCCGTGTCAACGAACACCCCCGTAGGAACCGCTGCCCGTCCGCTGCGCGTCGCCGTCGTCGGCTCCGGCCCCGCCGGCGTTTACGCCGCGGACATCCTGACCAAGAGCGAGGCCGTCAAGAGCGGCGAGCTCACCGTCGCGATCGACCTCTTCGACCGCTACCCGGCGCCCTACGGCCTGATCCGCTACGGCGTGGCCCCCGACCACCCGCGCATCAAGGGGATCGTCAACGCCCTGCACAAGGTCCTGGACCGCGGCGACATCCGCTTCTTCGGCAACGTGGACTACGGCACGGACCTCACCCTCGAGGACCTCCGCACCCACTACGACGCCGTCATTTTCGCTACCGGCGCCATCAAGGACGCGGACCTGAACATCCCCGGCGTCGAGCTCGAGGGGTCCTACGGCGGCGCCGACTTCGTCTCCTGGTACGACGGGCACCCCGACGTGCCCCGCGACTGGCCGCTGGAGGCCAAGGAGATCGCCGTGATCGGCAACGGCAACGTCGCCCTGGACGTCGCCCGGATGCTCTCCAAGCACGCCGACGACCTCCTGGTCTCCGAGATCCCGGACAACGTCTACCGCGCCCTGCAGGATTCCCCGGTCACCGACGTGCACGTCTTCGGCCGCCGCGGCCCGGCCCAGGTGAAGTTCACCCCGCTGGAGCTGCGCGAGCTCTCGCACTCCAGGGACGTGGACATCATCCTCTACCCCGAGGATTTCGAATTCGACGAAGCCTCCGACGAGGCCATCCGGACGAACAACCAGACCAAGACCATGGTGGGCACGCTTACCAACTGGATTGCCGAGCAGCCGGAGGACCTCGCCGAGCTCACCGCTTCCCGCCGCCTGCACCTGCACTTCCTGCACAGCCCGGTCGAGATCTACGGGGACAATACCGGTGAAGCCGGTGACCCCGGCCGGGTCGCCGGGATCAAGTTCGAGCGCACCGAGCTGGACGGCACCGGCAACGCCCGCGGCACCGGCGAGTTCGTCGACTACCCGGTCCAGGCCGTCTACCGCGCCATCGGCTACTTCGGTTCCGCGCTGCCCGAGGTCGAGTTCGACCACAGCCGGGGCGTCGTCCCGAACGACGGCGGCCGCGTCCTGGACGCCGCCGGCGCCCACGTGCCGGGCATCTACGCGACCGGCTGGATCAAGCGCGGCCCGGTCGGCCTGATCGGCCACACCAAGGGGGACGCGCTGGAAACCGTGACCCACCTGCTGGAGGACCGCGACAACCTGCCGCCGGCTACGGCCCCCGCCCCGGAGGCGATCGTCGCACTGCTGGAGGACCGCGGCATCCGGTACACCAGCTGGGAGGGCTGGCTGGCCCTGGATGCGCACGAAAGGTTCCTCGGCGAGCAGGCCAGCGCCGGGGCCGGCAGCGTCCAGCGCGAACGGATCAAGGTGGTCCCGCGCGAGGACATGGTGGACATTTCCCGCGGCGGGGTGGCCGCGGAGGTCTGAGCAACGACGACAGCAACGCGGGGTCACTTCGCGCCGATCCCCGCGGGTAGTCAGTAGGCTTACCGTCATGGATGAGCAGCGCACGCAGACCCCCGGCCCGGGAACCGGCCGATGAGGCTCCGTCACAGCAACGCGTCGGGCCGCGGCTACCGCAGGGTCCCCGCCGGCACCGGATTCAGCTACCGGGACCTGGACGGTTCAACCCTGCCGGCCGGCCCGGTGCGGGAGCGGCTGGAAGGCATCGGGATCCCGCCGGCGTGGACGGACGTCTGGATCGCGCCCTACGACAACGGGCACATCCAGGCTACCGGGGTGGACGCCGTCGGCCGGCGGCAGTACATCTACCACCCCGGCTGGCGGGAACGGAAAGACCGGCTGAAGTTCGACCGCTCGCTCCAGCTCGCGGAAACCCTGCCGTCCGCACGCCGGCTCGTCACCCTGGACCTGCGCTCCGAGGGCCTCACCCGGGAGCGCGTACTGGCGGCCGCCTTCCGGATGCTGGACAGCGGCTCGCTGCGCGTGGGCTCCGAGCGCTACACCAACGAAAACGGCAGCCACGGCCTGGCCACCCTGCTCTGCGCCCACGTGAAGGTGCGCAAGGACGAACTTCGGCTCAGCTTCCCGGCCAAGAGCGGCAAGACCTGGGAATCCCGGATTGACGACGCCGACCTCGCCGCCGTCGTCCGTTCGCTCAAGCGCCGCGGCGGCAATGCCCGCCTGCTCGCCTACAAGAACGGCCGCAGCTGGCACCCGGTCACCAGTGCCGAGATCAACGACTACGTCAAGGAGCGCACCGGCGGGGACTTCACCGCCAAGGATTTCCGCACCCTGCGCGGGACGGTCGCGGCGGCCGTGAGCCTGGCCCGGAGCGGCCCGCAGGCGAAGGTGTCCGCCCGGAAACGCGCCGTGAGCCGCGCCATGGTGGACGCCGCCGCGGTGCTGGGGAACACGCCGTCGATCGCACGGAAGAGCTACGTGGATCCGCGGCTGCTGGACCACTTCGCGGCGGGGGAGACCATCGACCCGAAGCGGCTGGACTCGGCCGAGTCGGAGATCCGGGCACTGCTGTACCAGGAGGGCTCGGTCGTGCCGCTGCGCTGAGGACGCTACATCCGCCCGAACCGCGCGCGGATCAGCGCGAACGCGCCGTAGGCGATGAATCCGGCGCCGATCGCGACGAGCAGGTACGGCCCGAACGGGTGGTCCTGCAGCGCCTTGAGGCTGCCGTCCAGCCCGGTGGACGAGCCCGGGTCGTCGGTCGCCGCGGCGATCACGAACAGCAGGCCGGTGAGGATCAGAGCCAGGCCCTTCGCGACGTGGCCGGCCACGCCCAGGCCGCTGACCAGGTGGCCGCGGTGGGTTCCTTCGAAATGCCGCAGTTCCTCCTTGAACTTCTTGCCCAGGCCCTTCACCACAAAGTAGACGCCGATCCCGCTGACGGTCAGGCCGAGGCCGATCAGCAGCGGCGCACCCAGCGGCCGGTTCAACAGGTCCTGGCTGAACGCGGCGGTGGACTCGCCCGAATCGCTGCGGACGCCGACGGCGAAGCTGGCAAAGGTGAACCCGACGCTGCCGTACGCGATGGCCAGGAAGCCCGAGGACACCAGCTTGCCCAGCCGTTCGCCGCGCGGCAGGTGCCGGGCGCGCAGGGTCGCCTCGCTCAGTTGCCACAAAGCGAGCCCGGCGCAGCCGATGAAGCCGGACCACATCACCGCGGGACCCCACGGGTTGGCGGCCAGCTGTTCGATCGCGCCGGTGGGCTCGGCCTGGCCCGGCGCGCCCAGCACCAGCGCGACGGCGATCGCCCCGATGACGATGTGGAGCAGGGCCATCACGGCGAAACCCCAGCGCGCGACGACGTCGAGCGCCCTGCTGTTGGAGGCCGCCTCCGCGGCGTCGGCGGCGTCGCCGAGGACGGCTTCATGGGCCGCGTGCTGAGGCCTGCCCGGCAGTTTCCTGCTCAACCGTCTTCTTCCATGGCCACGAGCTTACGCGCAACGGCCGCGGCTTTCCGGCCGCGCAGCTGCCGGGAAGCCGGGACTACCAACTTGTTGGTAAGTGTGCTTACTATGTCGTGGGTGCGGCAAGTTTTTGGCCGTGCCCCTCCGGATTCGACTTCACACGATAGGACGCTCACCATGGCAGGTAATCTTGTTGCCCGATCCATCCACGACCTGACCGCCGGCGCGTGGTTCGGCGGTGCGCTGATGGGCGCCATCGGGCTCAACGGCGCGACGGCGGAGGCCAAGGACCCGGCCGAACGCACCCGGCTCTCCAGCCTCGGCTGGAAGAAGTGGGCCCCGTACCAGACGGCGGCCTTCGGTGCGCACTTCCTCTCCGGCCTGGCCATCATGTGGGAGAACAAGGGCCGGATGGCCAAGCAGGACGGCGTGACGCAGCTGACAATCTCCAAGTCCGTCGTCACGCTGGCCGGTGCCGCCGTCACCCTGTACGCCGGCCTGCAGGGCGCCAAGGTGGACAAGCTCGCGGCCGAGGGTGCCGAGGGCGCCACGGAGCCCAAACCGGGGGCCTCGGAGGAACTCCGCTCCGCCCAGCAGCAGCTGAAAATCCTGCAGTGGGCCATCCCGGTCTTCGCCGGCTCGGTAATCGTCCTGGGCGCCAAGCACGGTGAGATGCAGCGGCCGAAGAACGTCTTCAAGGGCCTCTCCCGCTAGAGGCCCGGAGTCAGCGCGGGTGGCGGGCGCTGAGCCGCTGGACGGCCAGCGCCAGCCACAGCTGCACCCGGTCCGCGGTCTGCGCGGGGTCGTAGCCGGTCAGTTCGGTGATCTGCGCCAGCCGGTACCGGACCGTGTTCCGGTGCAGGGTCAGTTCCTCGGCGACGGCGGCGACCGAGCCGTTGTTGGACAGGTAGCTCTCCAGCGTGGTCATCAGCTCGGCGCCGTGCGCGGCGTCGAACGTCCGGAGCGGGTCCAGCGACTCGTTCGCCATGTCCGCCAGCGGGACATCCTCGCTGGCCAGCAGCAGCGAGGTCAGGCTGAGCCGCTCCGGCTCGTTGACGGGCAGGCCGTGGCTCGCCGCGTCGCGGGCCTCGAAATAGCTCCAGCGCAGACCGTTCGGCTTCGTGTACGCCCCGCCGATGCCGATCGTGGCATGGATACCGGCCTCGGCGAGGTGGTCGCTGAGGCCCCGGGCGAGCGCTCCGGCGCCGCTGCCGTCGTCGTGCACCAGCACCACCAGGTCCTTGCCGACGACGGCGGTCACCGCCGCCGCCAGCGGCAGCGGCAGCGAGGAGCTGCCCAGCTGTTTGGCGTGGGCCGCGGATTCGGCCAGCAGCACCACGTTCTTGCGCGTGCTGTTGACGCCGATCCCGGCGAGGCGCCGGGTGGCCTCGGTGGGCTCCAGCGTCCCGCGGATGACGTCCTCCAGTACCTGCCCGGCCAGGGCGCGCTGCGACTGGCGCTGCTTGACCATGTTGTTGAGTTCGACGCTGATCAGGTTCTGCGCGTAGCCCACGATCCCCGAATCCTCGAACGGGTGCCGCACCCACAGTGTGCACGCATCGCGGCGGCCGGTCGGGATCGGGTACGAGGCCCAGCCGTCCGCCGTGGGGGACGGGCCGCCGGCGGCGCTGTTGTAGAGCTGCGCGGTGAACTGCGTCAGGACGATCTCGGTGCGCAGCATGGAGCCCAGGTGCTTGAGCAGTTCGGCCAGGCCGCCGCCGGTCAGCAGGGCACGGGCCAGGACCTGATGCCCGGCGATCAGGCGTTCCAGCTTGGCGTAGTGGTCAGCGGACTGGGCGTCGGCCACGAGCTTGCCGATCGCAATGAAGGGTGTTTCATAGGGCACCTCCACCACCGGAAGGCCCCAGCGGTTGGCCTCGGCGACCAGGGCCGGCGGCACCACCTCGTGCGTGAGCCCGATCCCGAATCCGATGCCCACCGCACCGGCGCGCTGGACCTGGCGGACGAAGCGGCGCTGCTCGGGGGCGGTCTTGAGCCGCATCCCGGTCGTGAGGACCAGTTCCCCGCCGTTGAGGAAGCGTTGCGGGTCCTCCTGCTCGGTCACCGCGACCCAGTGGATGTCCTGGTGCCAGGTGGTCTCCGCGAGGCCCGATTTCGTCAGCTTGAGGGACGGGACCCCCAGCAGGGCCGCGAGTGAAATTGCCATGGAATCAGGATAGCCGGGCGCTGGTCAACCGCACTAAAGTCCCGGCGCTTCGGTGTGCAGCTGCCTATTCCCTGGCTTGCGCGGCTGGCATAGGCTCGGAGCAGTCGCAGATCCCTGACCCCTGCCTTCCCGGGCCGGCACGAAAGAGGTTGTACACCGTGGTTCAAACCTTGCAGAACTTCATCAACGGCGAATTCGTCACCCCCGCCGGCACTGCCCTGCTGGACATCGTCAACCCCACCAACGGCGAGGTGGTGGCCAAGTCGCCGGTCTCGGTGCAGGCCGACGTCGACGCCGCCATGACCGCCGCGAAGGACGCCTTCGCCAGCTGGAAGCATGTCACGCCCGGGCAGCGCCAGCTGATGCTGCTCAAGCTCGCCGACGCCGTCGAGGCCAACAGCGACGAACTCGTCGAGGCCCAGCACCGCAACACCGGCCAGGTCCGCTCCCTGATCGCCTCCGAGGAAGTCGCCGCCGGCGCCGACCAGCTGCGCTTCTTCGCCGGCGCCGCCCGGATCATGGAGGGCAAGTCCGCCGGCGAATACTTCGAGGGCCACACCTCCTACGTGCGGCGCGAACCGATCGGCGTCGTCGCCCAGGTCGCCCCCTGGAACTACCCGTTCCTGATGGCGATCTGGAAGATCGGCCCCGCCCTCGCCGCGGGCAACACCGTGGTGCTCAAGCCCTCGGACACCACCCCGGAATCCACCCTGGTCCTGGCCCGGCTCGCCGGAGAGATCTTCCCGGCCGGCGTGCTCAACGTTGTCCTCGGCACCGGCGAGACCGGCGCCCTGATGGTGGAGCACAAGGTCCCCGGCCTGGTCTCCATCACCGGTTCCGTCCGGGCCGGCATCGCGGTCGCCTCCGGAGCCGCCAAGGGCCTCAAGCGCGCCCACCTGGAGCTCGGCGGCAAGGCCCCCGCCATTGTCTTCAAGGACGCGGACATCAAGAAGAGCGCCGCGGCCATCGCCGAGTTCGCCTTCTTCAACGCCGGCCAGGACTGCACGGCGATCACCCGCGTCCTGGTCCAGGATTCGAAGTCCACGACGACGTCGTCGCGGCCATGGTGGAGCACACCAAGACCCTGCACACCGGTTCGCAGAACGACGAGGACAACTACTTCGGCCCGCTGAACAACGTCAACCACTTCAACGCGGTGACCTCGGTCGTGGAGCACCTGCCGGCGAACTGCAGGATCGAGACCGGCGGCCACCGCGCCGGGCGAGAAGGGCTTCTTCTTCGAGCCCACCATCGTCACCGGCGCCAAGCAGACCGATGACATTGTCCAGAAGGAAACCTTCGGCCCGGTCATCACGGTGCAGAAGTTCAGCACCGAGGACGAGGCCGTGGAACTGGCCAACGACGTCGACTACGCCCTCGCCTCCAGCGTCTGGACCACCGACCACGGCACGGCCATGCGCGTCAGCCGCGACCTGGACTTCGGCGCCGTCTGGATCAACACCCACATCCTGCTCACCGCCGAAATGCCGCACGGCGGCTTCAAGCAGTCCGGCTACGGCAAGGACCTCTCGATGTACGGCGTCGAGGACTACACCCGCATCAAGCACGTCATGAGCGCGCTTGACGCATAACGCAGATGCATAACGCCGTCGCCTAACGCCGCCGCCTCGACCTGACGCATACTCGCCGCCCACCCCCACGCCCAGAAAGGCTTCGCCATGACCACCACCGCAAACGACATCACCTACCGCCTTGAGCAGAAGCGCCGCGTCCAGGCCGACTTCCCGGGCCCCAAGTCCGTGGCCCTGACCGAGCGCCGCAAGGCCGTCGTCGCCTCCGGCGTCGCGTCCAGCGTCCCGGTCTACGTCGCCGACGCCGACGGCGGCATCATCCACGACGTCGACGGCAACTCCTTCATCGACCTCGGCTCCGGCATCGCCGTGACCAGCGTCGGCGCCTCGGACCCCGCCGTCGTCGGCGCCGTGAAGGAAGCCGTGGAGCACTTCACCCACACCTGCTTTATGGTCACGCCCTACGAGGGCTACGTCGCCGTCGCCGAGCAGCTGAACCGCCTCACCCCGGGCGACCACGAGAAGCGCACGGTGCTCTTCAACTCCGGCGCCGAGGCCGTCGAAAACGCCGTCAAGGTGGCCCGCCTCGCCACCGGCCGCGACGCCGTCGTCGCCTTCGACCACGCCTACCACGGCCGGACCAACCTCACCATGGCGCTGACCGCCAAGGCCATGCCGTACAAGACCAACTTCGGCCCGTTCGCGCCCGAGGTCTACCGGATGCCGATGAGCTACCCGTTCCGCGAGGAAAACCCGGAGATCACCGGTGCCGAGGCCGCCAAGCGCGCCATCACCATGATCGAGAAGCAGATCGGCGGCGAGTCGGTGGCCGCGATCATCATCGAACCCATCCAGGGCGAGGGCGGCTTCATCGTCCCGGCCGAAGGCTTCCTGCCGGCCCTCGCGGCCTGGGCCAGGGACAAGGGCATCGTCTTCATCGCCGACGAGGTCCAGTCCGGCTTCTGCCGCACCGGTGAATGGTTCGCCGTGAACCACGAAGGCGTCGTCCCGGACATCATCACCATGGCCAAGGGCATCGCCGGCGGCATGCCGCTCTCCGCCATCACCGGCCGCGCCGACCTGCTCGACGCGGTCCACCCCGGCGGCCTCGGCGGCACCTACGGCGGCAACCCGGTGGCGTGCGCCGCCGCGCTGGCGTCGATCGGCTCGATGGAGCAGTACGACCTCAACGCCCGCGCCCGCCACATCGAGGAGATCGCCCTCGGCAGGCTCCGCGAACTCGCCGACCGAGCTCCGCCGTGATCGGGGACGTCCGCGGCCGCGGCGCCATGCTGGCGATCGAACTCGTCCAGGCCGGTTCGAAGGAACCGAACCCGGAGCTGACCAAGGCCGTCGCCGCCGCCTGCCTCAAGGAGGGTGTCATCATCCTCACCTGCGGCACCTACGGCAACGTGATCCGGCTGCTGCCGCCGCTGGTCATCAGCGACGAGCTGCTGCTGGACGGCCTCGAAGTCCTGGCCGCGGCGATCAGGGCCAACGCCTAGCCCAAGGCCTGAGCGCCGGGCAACTCCGGCGAGCCGCCACCGAAAACGCGCACGGAGCCGCGGACTACCAGTCCGCGGCTCGTTCGCGTTAGTGCCGCCTCCGGGCAGGCTACTTCCAGGAGCTGGCGTCGAGCTGGATCGGCGACCACGTACAGGTGCCTGGCCCTGCTCGATCTTCTCCACCTCGTAGACCCGCACCTTGGTCTGCGGCACCGTGGTCCCCGGACGGCCGACGCCGATCCCGTAGCTGAGCACGCCCTTCGAAGTCGCCGGCCGGGGCGTAGCTGGTGAGCGCCCGGTAACCGATCGACGGCGTCGGGCTGGTCTTGATGGTGCTGGCCTTGCCGTCCGCGGTGTGCGCCTGGGCACCGTGGAAGACCACCTCAGGATGGCGCCCGTCCCGGGCATCGGCACGGGCAGGCCGCTGCCGTCGCCGAGCAGTTCGGGGACAAAGGCGATGTCGTAGCTCGGAAAGGCACCGTTGAACCGGAAGCTGAGCTGGTCGTAGGGCGGGGTGTCCGAGGGGTGCTGCCCGGCGCCGATCGCGTACAGCGTGGGGAGCGGTTCCGCGGGCGGCGGTGCCAGCGGCACGGGATTCCGGTGCGTGGTGGTGAACGGTGCGCCGGCCCCGGCGAGGCCCAGTCATGGGTGACCGTCGAGGAGATCACGCGGTCCCCGTTCTGCGGCGCGGCGGTCTCGTCGGAGTCCGGAGGCGGCGTCGCGGATGACGACGGTGTCGCCGAAGCGGTGGCCGACGGCGTCGTCGTGGCAGAAGGAGAAGCCGCGCTGCGCTGCTCGCCGGAGGGCTGGGGCGGCGCAGGCGTGCAGGCTGTGACGACGATCAGAAAGGCCAACAGCCCCGGCCCGGCGGTTTTTGCCGCGAACCCGTGGTCCCGGATCCAACTCATGGTGAGCTCCCCTCCACAGCCTCAGCGTAGTCGCGTCCGGTGGCGCGCCGCAGGGCCGAAAGTCACCCACTATTCCCGGCATCGCTGGGCTAGAGTCGTTCCTACCACTGCAGGAACGCAGACCGGCCGACGTCGCCCGGACCCCCCGGAGCCAGGCCGGACTCTGCCCCAGACCCATAAAGGGGTTCTTAGATGCGATACGTAGTTGGCTACACCCCCAACGACCGCGGCGCCGACGCCGTCGCGCTGGCGTCGGCCATGGCGCGCGCCCAGGGCGCCCACCTGGACCTGGTCCATGTCGTGGACCGGAATACCCCTTATGTCGCGACTGAACCCGCAGGGAAACCGCGTCAGCGCGGCGGAGCAGTCCGTCCTGACGGCGGAACGGCAGGGTCTCGCCCTGGTCCCGGAGGGCCTGGAAGCCCGGTTCCACGTGCGCCAGGCTGACTCCTTCGCCGCGGGTCTGATCGACGCCGCGCAGGAATACCGGGCCGGCCTGATTGTGGTGGGCGCCGCGAGCAACGGCCTGTTCAAGCGGTACAGCGTCGGCAGCGTGGCCAACGCCCTGCTGCACGCCTCCCCGGTGCCGGTGGCCCTGGCGCCCCGCGGATACCGGCGCACGGAGCCGATCAGCCGGCTGACGCTCGCCGTCGGCCGGCGTACCGGTGCGGAGGCCGCGATCGACGTCGCGATCGAATCCGCCGAGCGCCGCGGCGTGCCGCTGCGGCTGGTCTCGCTCGTCGAACTGGACGCCGAGGGCAACGGCGGCGAGAACGTCAACGCCGCCCACGTCCATGCGAACACCGTGCTCAAAGCCGCGGCCGCCCGCCTGCCCGAAGGGCACCACGTCAGCGTTGAGGTCGCCCACGGCCGGACCATCGAGGAGGCCATCGATGACCTTGAGTGGGACGACGCGGAGATCATGATCGTCGGATCGTCCCGGCTGGCGGAGAAGAACAAGCTCTTCATCGGCAGCACGGCCAACAAGGTGCTCCGCGCCCTGCCGGTTCCCATGGTCGTGGTGCCGCGCGACTACGTGCGCATCGACAGCAGCCCGGAGGACTGACCCCGTCCCGGCGCGAACGTAGACTTGGGGCCCCACTTTTCCGGCAAATAGGGGCCCCAAGGGTACGTTCGCGCGGTGCTTCCGTTCGCGCGGTGCTTCCGGGCGGCTAGGCGGCGGCGCGGGCCAGCCTGCGGGTCACGGCGTTCTTCCGGGCGGTGCGCAGCATGTCGGCCGTCAGCACCAGCAGGGCAAGCCAGACGACGCCGAAGCCGATCCAGCGTTCGGGCGTCATGGCCTCCCTGAACACGACCAGCGCCACGATGAACTGCAGCACCGGGGCGAAGTACTGCAACAGACCGATCGTCGTCATCGGCAGCCGCCGCGCGGAGGCGCCGAAGAACAGCAGCGGGACGGCGGTGATGACGCCCGACGCGGCGAGCAGCCAGAAGTGCCCGGCCCCGTTGCTGGTCAGCGAGGCCGCCCCGGTCAGGGCCAGGACGACCATGGTCACCCCGGCGATCGGCGCCAGCACCATGGTCTCCACCGAGAGGCTGGTGATCGCGTCCGCCCGCGGGCCCACGCGTTTCTTGACGAACCCGTAGAGACCGAAACTGAAGGCCAGGGTCAGGGCGATCCACGGCAGTTTCCCGTACGAGTAGGTCAGCACGCCCACGGCAACGAACCCGATCCCGACAGCAGCCCACTGCAGCGGCCGCAGCTTTTCCTTCAGGACAAAGACGCCCAGCAGTACGGACACCAGCGGGTTGATGAAGTAGCCCAGGGACGCTTCGACGGCCTGGCCGGTGGTCACGCCGTAGGTGTAGGTCAGCCAGTTGACCGCGATCAGGCCGGCCGCCAGGGTAAGCGGGCCGATCACGGTGCGGTTCCGGAACGCCGCCCCGATCACCCGCCAGGAGCGGGTGACGGTGATCAGCAGGATGCAGAAGAGCAGGGACCACACCACGCGGTTGGCCACGATCTCGACGGCGCCGGCCGGGTGCAGCACAAAGAAGTACAACGGCAGCAGCCCCCAGAGCCCGTAGGCGCCGATGCCGAACAGGATCCCCGCCGTCGTGTCCTTGTCCACGGCCTTGAGCTCGCCCGCCTTCAATGGCGAGGCCCCGGCGGCCCCGGCCGCGGGGGCGAGCGGCGCCCGGCGAGGTCAGGGCTGCGGGGGGCGGGGATCCGTCGGAGATAGGCACAAGATCCATAACACCACCCCCGGTGCGGCTATTCCTGCCGGGCGGCCCGGCGGGGCGGGTCCGGCGCCTGCGATCTCGGTCACGCCGGGCAGCATGAATGGCGGGGGAGATTTAGAATGGGGGACTGTGTGCTGTATCTGCCGGCGCACCCGCCAAGACTCAGAAGGGCTCCCGGTGTCCAACTCGGCCGAAACTCCGTCCAAACGTCCCCTCCGCGTCGCGATCGTCGGCGCCGGACCGGCCGGTGTCTACGCCGCGGACATCCTGACCAAGTCCAACGAGGTCAAGGACGGCGACTTCGAGGTCAGCATCGACCTGTTCGAGGCCTACCCGGCGCCCTACGGCCTGATCCGCTACGGCGTGGCCCCCGACCACCCGCGGATCAAGGGCATCGTCAACGCCCTGCACAAGGTCCTGGACCGCGGCGACATCCGCTTCCTCGGCAACGTCAGCTACGGCCGGGACCTGACCCTGCATGACTTCCGCGCCTTCTACGACGCCGTGATCTTCTCCACCGGCGCCATCAAGGACGCGGACCTGGACATCCCCGGCGTCGAGCTCGAGGGCTCGTTCGGCGGGGCCGACTTCGTCTCCTGGTACGACGGCCACCCCGATGTGCCCCGCGACTGGCCGCTGGAGGCCAAGGAGATCGCCGTGATCGGCAACGGCAACGTCGCCCTGGACGTGGCCCGGATGCTGGTCAAGCACGCGGATGAACTCCTCGTCACGGAGATCCCGGACAACGTCTACCGGGCACTCAAGGCCTCGCCGGTCACGGACGTGCACGTCTTCGGCCGCCGCGGCCCGGCCCAGGTGAAGTTCACCCCGCTGGAGCTGCGCGAGCTCAGCCACGCCAGGGACGTGGACATTGTGCTCTATCCCGAGGACTTCGAATTCGACGAAGCCTCCGACGAGGCCATCCGGACGAACAACCAGATCAAAACCATGGTGAACACTCTCGGCAACTGGCTGGTCGAAGAGCACGCCGAAGCCGAGGAACCGTCCTCCCGCCGGCTGCACCTGCACTTCCTGCACAACCCGGTCGAAATTCACGACGACGCCGCCCACCCCGGCAAGGTGGCGGGGATCAAGTTCGAACGGATGCGGCTGGACGGCACCGGCAACGTCAAAGGCACCGGGGAGTTCGTCGACTACCCGGTCCAGGCCGTCTACCGCGCCATCGGGTACCACGGCTCGCCGCTGGACGAGCTGGAGTACGACGCGCGGCGCGGTGTCATCCCCAACGAGGGCGGCCGGGTGCTCGACGCCGACGGCAGGCCGGTGCCCGGCATCTACACCACCGGCTGGATCAAGCGCGGCCCGGTGGGCCTGATCGGCCACACCAAAGGCGATGCGCTCGAGACAATCGGTTTCCTGCTGGAGGACCGGCTGACGCTCCCGCCAGCCCAGAACCCGGATCCGCAGGCCATCATCGACCTGCTCGAAGAGCGCGGCATCGAATACACCACCTGGGAGGGCTGGAACAGGCTGGATGCGCACGAGCTGGCCCTCGGCGCGGCGTGGTCCGCCGCCAACGGGGCCGACGGCGTCGTGCGCGAACGCATCAAGGTTGTGCCGCGGGACGAAATGATCGAGATTTCCCGGGGCTGACCCCGCTGACCCGGGCCCGCGGCGCGCCCTGGCGCCGCGCGACGCGGAGCCATGCGCGCAGCCTCTGGCGGGGGTCCGCACCGCCCCGTAGACTCGACGGAACATGGCTGCCTCCGGCACGCCGTCGCGCGCCGAAGAAGGTGCCAGCCAGGTGGGAGTTCAATGAGGAATCCGGTCGAGCAGATGCCCCTGCGCGGCTCCGGCCACGGCCCGAGCCCCGAGCTGCGCCAGCAGTACGCCCGCGCGGGGCATGAACGGCTGGATTCGCTCAGCCTGGGCGCAGAGCAGCTGCCCGGCCTGCGCAGCCTGATCCGCGAATCCTGGCAGCGCTCCGCGCAGCTCCACGCCAACCCGGACAACCCCGAAGCCCCGCTGGCCATGGACCGCGAGGAACTCGAGGAATACCGCCGGCAGCACCCGCTGGCCGCGATCATGCCCGTGATCCACAAGCTCCTGGTCCTGCCCAGCCACGACAGCGGCATGCTGGTGGCCGTGGGGGACGAGGTAGGCCGGCTGCTGTGGGTCGAGGGGGACCCCGCCATGCAGCGCCGCGCCGAGGGAATGATGTTCGTCCCCGGCGCCGACTGGTCCGAGGCCACCGTGGGAACGAGCGCGCCCGGCACCGCGCTCGCGCTGGGTCGCGGCATCCAGATCGCCGGCGCCGAGCACTACAAGCGCTCGGTGCACCCCTGGAGCTGCACGGCCGTGCCGTTCCACGACCCGGATTCCGGCGCCCTGCTGGGCGTCGTCGACATCACCGGCACCGAATCCGCCGTCGCCCCGCACACCCTGTCCCTCGTCGAGGCGACCGTCGCTGCCGCGCAGGCGCACCTGCGGGTGGAACGCCTCCAGCTGGCCGCCGCCCGTCAGGCGCCCCCGGCCCGACGCCGGCCGTCCGGCACCGCGTCCGGCACCGGGACGAGGCCCGCCGGGACGCACTCCGGGGCGTCCGGCAGCCTTTACCGCAACAGCCTGCAGCTGCTCGGCCGCGACCAGGCCTTGCTGAGCATCGACGGGCGGACCGTCACGCTGTCCGCCCGCCACAGCGAAATCCTCGCACTGCTCAGCGCGCA
The DNA here is from genome assembly GCA_963698285.1 of uncultured Actinomycetota bacterium. GTDB lineage: Bacteria > Actinomycetota > Actinomycetes > Actinomycetales > Micrococcaceae > Arthrobacter. The sequence goes on from CAVOQF010000002.1 coordinate 256,158, forward strand.
CCCGGAAGGGCTCAACGCGGAGGAACTGAGCGCGCTGCTCTACCGGCGCGACGGCTCCACCATGACCCTCCGTGCCGAAATGGTGCGCCTGCGCAAGGTCCTGCAGCAGCTCAGCCCGGAGGCCGTCCCGGAGTCCCGGCCCTACCGGCTTCCGGTGGACCTCGTGCCGGATTCCGGGCAGGTCCTCAGCTGCCTGCAGCGCGGCGCGCACCGGATCGCGCTGGAAATCTACCGCGGCGCGGTCCTGCCGCGCTCCGAGGCGCCCGGTATCGCCGAGCTGCGCAGCCGCGTCTCGTCCCTGCTGCGCGAGGCGGTGCTGACCGACGGCAGCGCCGAGTCGATGCTGAAGTACGCGGAGCTGCCCGAAGCACGGGACGACGTCGGGGTCCGGACCGCGGCGCTCAAGCTGCTGCCGCCGCGGTCGCCCAAGCGGGCCGCCGTCGTCGCGGACCTGGAACGGCTGGAAACGGAGCTCGGGGCCTGAGCCGGCCGGCGGGCGTCCTGCACAGCCGGCGTGATCCGGCTCACACGGACGCAACCTGCCTGCAACCTCCCCGCTCCTAGGCTGGTGCCAGCGGCGGCCGCAGGAAACCTGGCCGCCCCCGCCACCCATCTTGCACAGCAAAGGAGCTAGCAATGACTGTCTACGCACAGCCCGGTACCGAGGGCTCGAAGGTCACCTTCAAGGACCGCTACGAGAACTGGATCGGCGGCGAATGGGTCGCCCCGGTCAAGGGCCAGTACTTCGAAAACATCACCCCGGTGACCGGCAAGGCGTTCTGCGAGGTCGCCCGCGGCACCGCCGAGGACATCGAGCTGGCCCTGGACGCAGCGCACAAGGTAGCCCCGTCCTGGGGCAAGACCTCCGTCGCCGAGCGCGCCGCCATCCTGAACAAGATCGCGGACCGGATCGACGAAAACACCGAAATGCTCGCCGTCGCCGAGTCCTGGGACAACGGCAAGCCGATCCGCGAAACCCTCAACGCCGACATCCCGCTCGCCGCGGACCACTTCCGCTACTTCGCCTCCGCCGTCCGCGCCCAGGAGGGCCGGCTGTCCCAGCTCGACGACGACACCACCGCCTACCACTACCACGAGCCGCTCGGCGTCGTCGGCCAGATCATCCCCTGGAACTTCCCGATCCTGATGGCCGTCTGGAAGCTGGCCCCGGCACTCGCCGCGGGCAACGCCGTCGTCCTCAAGCCGGCCGAGCAGACCCCGTCCTCGATCCTGGTGCTGATGGAACTCATCAGCGACCTGCTGCCGGCGGGCGTCGTCAACGTCGTCAACGGCTTCGGCGTCGAGGCCGGCAAGCCGCTCGCCTCCAGCCCGCGGATCCGCAAGATCGCCTTCACCGGCGAGACCACCACCGGCCGCCTGATCAGCCAGTACGCGTCCCAGAACCTGATCCCGGTCACCCTGGAGCTCGGCGGCAAGAGCCCCAACATCTTCTTCAACGACGTCGCGGACACCAACGACGCGTTCTACGACAAGGCCCTCGAAGGCTTCACCCTCTTCGCCTTCAACCAGGGCGAAGTCTGCACCTGCCCGTCCCGTGCCCTGGTCCAGGAGGGCATCTACGACTCCTTTATGGCCGACGCGCTGGCCCGCACCCAGAAGATCATCCAGGGCAACCCGCTGGACACCGACACCCAGCTCGGAGCCCAGGCCTCCAACGACCAGCTCGAGAAGATCCTCTCCTACATCGACATCGGAAAGCAGGAGGGCGCCAAGGCGCTCACCGGCGGCGCCCGCGCCGAGCTGTCCGGCGACCTGGCCGGCGGCTACTACGTCCAGCCCACCATCTTCGAGGGGCACAACAAGATGCGGATCTTCCAGGAGGAGATCTTCGGCCCGGTCGTCTCCGTGACCCGCTTCAGCGACTACAGCGACGCCATGGGCATCGCCAACGACACCCTCTACGGCCTGGGCGCCGGCGTCTGGTCCCGCAACGGCAACGTCGCCTACCGCGCCGGCCGCGAGATCCAGGCGGGCCGGGTGTGGGTCAACAACTACCACGCCTACCCGGCGGGCGCGGCGTTCGGCGGCTACAAGTCCTCCGGCATCGGCCGCGAGAACCACTCGATGATGCTGGACCACTACCAGCAGACCAAGAACCTGCTGGTCAGCTACAACGAGAACAAGCTCGGCTTCTTCTAGGCCGACGCGGCGGGGCGGACCGGACCGGTCCGCCCCGCCCTGTCGTTCCGCCCCGTGACAGCCGTCCCTACCGACAGGAAGTAGCCCCGATGACCCAGACCAGGCTCGACGCCGCCGCGACGCTGGCCGGCGAGGACTTCTCCCGGGTGGCCCTCACGCCCGACGCCGTGCAGCTGCTGCGCAAGCTCTGGCTCCAGCACGGCCCGCTCATGTTCCACCAGTCCGGCGGCTGCTGTGACGGTTCCGCACCCATGTGCTACCCGGCGGGTGAGTTCCTCACCGGCGACTCGGACGTTTTGCTGGGACTGTTCGACATCTCCGACGGCCTGGAGCCGCAGCCGCTGGAATTCTGGATGTCCAGGGAACAGTTCAACTACTGGAGCCACACCCACCTGACCGTCGACGTCGTGCCCGGCCGCGGCAGCGGGTTCTCGGTCGAGGCGCCCGAGGGGAAGCGCTTCCTGATCCGCTCCACGCTGATGGACTGGCCGGTCTGACCCCGCGACCTCCTTCGTCTCACCATGTGGGATAAAAGTGGCCGTCCAGTGGATGGACACTACACTAGATAGGTCTGTTTCCACCCAGCTACCGAGACTTTGGACATTCCTATGAACCTTTTTCGGACCAAATCTATCGAGCAGTCGATGGCCGACGCCGACGAGCCCGGACGCCAGCTGAAGCGTTCGCTCAGCACCTGGGACCTCATGATCATGGGCGTCGCCGTCGCCGTCGGGGCGGGCATTTTCTCGGTCGGCGCCAAGGCCGCCGCGAACTTTGCCGGCCCCGCCGTCACCATCTCCTTTGCCATCGCCGCCGTCACCTGCGCCCTGGCCATCATGTGCTACGCCGAGTTCGCCACGGCCATCCCCGTGGCAGGCTCCGCCTACGTCTTCACCTACGCCACCATGGGTGAGTTGCTGGCCTGGATCATCGGCTGGAACCTCATCCTCGAACTGTTCACGGCCGGCGCGGTGATCGCCAAGTACTGGGGCATCTACCTCAGCAAGGTCTTCGCGCTGATGGGGGTCGACATTCCGCCGTCGATCTCGCTGGCGGCGTCGACCTCTACTGGGGCGCCTTCCTGATTGTCGCCGTGTTCACCGTGCTGCTGGTCATGGGGACGAAGCTGTCCGCCCGCGTCGGCAACATCTTCACGCTGATCAAAATCGCCGTCGTGCTCTTCGTGATCGTGGTCGGCTTCAGCTATGTGAAGTTCGCGAACTACGCACCGTTCGTCCCGGCCTCCGAGCCCACCGGCGGCACCGGCGCGGCCGACGTCATGAAGCAGTCCTTCTTCGGCTTCCTCACCGGCGCAGCGCCGGCGCAGTACGGCACGCTGGGCATCTTCGCCGGCGCGGCCCTGGTCTTCTTCGCCTTCATCGGCTTCGACGTCGTCGCCACCTCCGCGGAAGAGGTCAAGGACCCGCAGAAGACGCTGCCCCGCGGCATCTTCGGCGGCCTCGCGATCGTCACCGTGCTCTACATCCTGGTCTCGCTCGCCCTGACCGGCATGGTGTCCTACACCCAGCTGGCCGAGGCCGATAACCCGACCCTCACCACCGCCTTCGAAGCCGTGGGCAACACCGACGCCGCCAAGATCATCGCCTTCGGCTCCCTCGTGGGCCTGACCACCGTGATCATGGTGCTGCTGATGGGCCTGTCCCGCGTGGTGCTGGCCATGAGCCGCGACGGCCTGCTGCCGCGCTCGCTGTCCAAGACCAGCACCATCCGCGCGACGCCGGTCCGTCTGCAGGTCATCTGCGGCACGGCCGTGGCGCTCGTGGCCGGACTCACCAACGTCGACCTGCTCGAGGAAATGATCAACATCGGGACGCTCTCCGCGTTCGTGATGGTCAGCCTCGGCATCCTGGTCCTGCGCAAGAAGCGCCCCGACCTGAAGCCGGCCTTCCGGGTTCCGTTCGGGAAGGTGCTCCCGGTCGTTTCGGCCCTCCTGTGCCTGTACCTGATGACCAACCTGGCGGTGGAGACCTGGATCTTCTTCGCGCTCTGGCTGGTCATCGGCATCGCGATCTACTTCGCCTACGGCCAGCGCCACTCGCGGCTCAACGAGAAGTTCGCCGAGGCCAAGGCGTCGGTCAACGGACCGGGCAGCAACGCCGCCGCGTCGAACGCGGACGCGGAGGCGCTCACCCGCTCCTAGTCCAAAGCGCGGGAAACGCAACGCGGGGTCAGCTACGGCCCGTCCGGCCCGTCCGGATGGGCCGTAGCTGGCCCCGCGTTGCTGTGTGCGGGCTACCTCTTCCGCCCTCGTCTCAGAGGTGTAACAATGCGCCCAATGTGGTTGAACTCACAGTAACCTTGAGGCAGACTTCTTTTTGAACGCTTGTTCGAAAAGCGAACATTTGGGGCTTGGGGGCTGGTCACTTCCACGCCAATGCGCACATAGGAGTGAACATGAAACGTCGTATGCTCGCGGTTCTCGCCGCTGTATCGGTCCTGGGCCTGTCGGCCTGCGGCAGTGGATCGCCGAGTTCCACCGGAGGCGGCAGCGCATCCGGTGGCGCCTCGGCCGGCGGAGGGCTGGCCAAGATCAGCGTCGGCGTGATCCCGATCGTCGACTGCGCCCCCATCTACCTGGGCGACAAGCAGGGCTTCTTCAAGGACGAGGGCCTCCAGCTGGACATCCAGACCGCCACGGGCGGAGCCGCGATCGTTCCCGGCGTCGTGAGCGGCAGCTTCGACTTCGCCTTCTCCAACCTGATCTCCGTGATGGTGGCCAAGGACAAGGGCCTTGACCTGAAGTTCGTCGCCAACGGCGCCTCCACCACCGGCGAGAAGGGCAAGGACATCGGCGGCGTCGTCGTCCCGGCCGGCTCCAGCGTCCAGTCCCCGAAGGACCTCGCCGGCAAGCGGGTCTCGGTGAACAACCTCTCCAATATCGGCGACACGACCATCAAGTCCGTCATCGAAAAGGACGGCGGCGACCCCTCGAGCGTGAAGTTCGTGGAGGTCGCGTTCCCGGACACCCCGGCCGCGCTGGCCAACAAGCAGGTGGACGCCGCGTGGATCCTGGAGCCCTTCCTGTCCAAGGCAGTGGCCGAGGGCGGCAAGATCATTTCCTCGAACTTTGCGGACATGAGCCCCGAGCTGGACATTGCCGGCTACTTCACCAAGGCGGACACCATCAAGGGCAAGGCCGAACTGACGCAGAAGTTCACCCGGGCCATGAACAAGTCCCTCGAATACGCGCAGGCGCACCCGGAGGAGGTCCGTGACATCGTGGGCACCTACACCAAGATCGACGAAGCCACCCGCGCCAAGATGGTCCTGCCGCGCTACCGGGTCGAGTTCAACAAGGATGCCTTCAAGACCCTCGGCGATGCGGCCGCCAAGTTCGGCACGCTGAGCAAGGCTCCGGACGCGGGCGAACTGCTTCCGTGAGCTCCGACACCCGAGTCTCCGGCGGGACCGCTCCCACGGCGGGGCGGGACCGCCGGCCTGCCCGCAGGGCGCCGGCGAAGCAACTGCTCGGCACGGCCGGGATCCTGGGATTCCTGGCCACCTGGGAACTGATTCCCCGGCTGGGCATCATCGACGAACGCTACCTGCCTCCGGCGAGCGAAGTCATTGCGGCCCTGGTCCGCGACTTCGGCCTGACCGCGTTCTGGGTCTCGGTCGGCGAGACCATGACGGCCTGGTTCCTTGGCCTCGTGATCGCGGTCGCCCTCGCCGTGCTGGCCGGCTTCGTCATCGGATCCAGCAGCTTCCTGCGCAAAGCCACCAACTCCACCATCGAGTTCCTCCGGCCCATCCCGTCCGTGGCGCTGATCCCGCTGGCCGTGCTGCTCTTCGGGGTGAAGATTGAGTCGTCCCTCATGCTGATCACCTACGCAGCCTTCTGGCAGGTCCTGATCCAGGTTCTCTACGGGGTGGCCGACGTCGACATGGTTGCCAACAACACCGCGAAGACCTACGGCCTGGGCCGGATGGCCCGGATCCGGTACGTCGTGTTCCCCACAGCCCTGCCGTATCTGATGACCGGCGTCCGGCTCGCCGCCACGGTGGCGCTGGTGCTGGCCATCACGGCGGAGCTCGTGATCGGCTCGCCCGGCCTGGGCCGGGAAATCGCCCTCGCTCAGTCCGGCGGCGCCATCTCCGGGATGTACGCGCTGGTGCTGGCCACCGGGCTGATCGGCGTGCTCATCAACCTGCTGATGCGGTTCATCGAAAAGAAGACCCTGTCCTGGCACTCCTCCGTCCGGTCCGAGGTGATCGTATGAAATCCCTGAAGACGCTCGGCTACGTGCTGGCCCTGCCCGTACTGCTGGTCCTGGCCTGGTGGGTCTCCACGCTCGGCGCGGTCAACTTCTTCGTGCCCACCCCGGCAAGCCTGGTCCGGAAATTCGGCGAGGTGTGGTTCAGCGAACGGTTTTTCTCCGATGTCCTGCCCAGCATCGGCAGGCTCCTGATCGGGGTCGTCTCGGCGATCGTGATCGGCGTCGTGGGCGGCGTCCTGATCGGATCGGTCAAGTGGCTCCGCGCGTTGCTGGAACCCACCTTGGAATTCTTCCGCGCCATTCCGCCGCCAGTGCTGGTCCCGGTGCTGATGCTCCTGATGGGGATCACCGACGCCATGAAGGTCGTGGTGATCATCTCCGGCTGCGTCTGGCCGGTGCTGCTGAACACGATCGAAGGCGTCCGCGCCGTCGATCCCGTGCTCTCCGACTCCAGCCACACCTACGGGATCGACGGCTGGGCGCGGGTGCGGTACCTCGTCCTGCCGTCGGCCAGCCCGCAGATCATGGCCGGCGTGCGCCAGTCCCTGTCCCTGGGGCTGATCCTGATGGTCATTTCCGAAATGTTCGCCTCGTCCTCCGGGCTGGGCTTCACGATTGTCCAGTTCCAGCGGTCGTTCGCCATCCCGGAAATGTGGTCCGGCATTGTGGTGCTCGGCCTGCTGGGCGTGGCCATGTCATTCATCTTCCAGTGGGCCGAGCGGAACATTCTGCGCTGGTACCACGGCCAGAAAGAGGTAGAAAATGCAGCCTAATGCAGAGCAGTCGGCCCCTGAGGCGATGCTTTCGGTCCGCGGCTTGAAAAAGGTGTACCAGACCGACGGCGGCGACGTCGAAGCGGTGCGGAACCTCACGTTCGACCTCCGCGCGGGGGAGCTGGCCTGCCTTGTGGGCCCTTCGGGGTCCGGCAAGACCACTCTGCTCAAGTGCATCTCGGGCCTGATGGCCCCGACCGAGGGCGAAGTGCTGCTGGACGGCAAACGGGTGTCCGGGCCGCCGAAGAAGATGGCCGTGGTGTTCCAGGAATATGGCCGCTCGCTGTTCCCCTGGATGCGGGTCCGCGACAACGTGGAGCTGCCGCTGAAGAACCAGGGCGTGCCCAAGGCCGAACGCGACCGGCTGGTGGACGAGGCCCTGGAGGCCGTGGGCCTGTCCCACGTGCCCCGGTCCTACCCCTGGCAGCTCTCCGGCGGGATGCAGCAGCGCGTCGCAATTGCCCGCGCCATCGCGTACCAGCCCGAAGTCCTGCTGATGGACGAACCGTTTGCGGCCGTCGACGCCCAGACCCGCGCGGACCTGGAGGACCTGATCCGGGTGGTGTGGAAGAAGCTCGGCGTGACGGTGCTCTTCGTGACGCATGACATCGACGAGTCCGTGTACCTGGGCGAACGGGTCATCATCCTCTCCAGCTCCCCGACAGTGGTGCAGGAGGACATCGTGATCGACCTCCCGGCCGAGCGCGACCAGCTGAACACCCGCTCGCTCCCGCGCTTCACCGAGCTCCGCCACCACGTCTACGAGCAGATCCAGCTGGCCAAGAAGGGCCACCGCCCCGCGGCGGCGGGAGCCGCGGCTAGCGGCAGGCCGTGATCCGGTACAGGGTGCGCCCATCGGCCGAGGCGACTTCCTCAAAGCCTCGGCCGGTGGGCACGTTGTAGAACCCCGGCCACCGCTTCAGGCTGGTGCTGCCGTGGGATGTGCCCGGAGCGTCCTGGTAAAAGTGAGTGGCTCCGACCTTGAGCACTGCCTCGCAGATCGATTTGTCCGTAGCGATCCGGTTGAACCCGGTGCGGAGCAGTTCCTTGGCGGGATTGCCCGACGTCGGGGATCCCAACTGCGTGTACACCACGCGACGCCCGGTGAGGGCGTAGAAGTATGTTTCGCCATTGAACGGGTCGCCGATCACCACGGCGTCGCCCGGAAGCGCCGCGCCGGCCCGTTCGATGAATTCCTGCTCGCCTTTGGAAAGCACGCCGGTCCCGGGCTTGTCGGACACCGCGTAGTTCTGTGCGGCGACTGCCACCCGCTCGGCCGAACGGTAGCCCCCCGATTGCCAGTAGATTCCGTAACTCACTGCGGCAACGGACACGGCCACAAGGACCGCGGGGAGTGGCCACCGGCCACCGAGGCGGGCCGAGGGCAGCCGGGCCGACACTGCACGGTTTGCGGCCCGTGCCAGCACTGCGATGGCCAGGGCAGCCAGCAGACTGCCTGTCATTGCGATGAACGGCGCGATCCTCTGCGTGTCCTTGTACCAGACGCCTGTCAGCCACCGGAGCGGCGTTTCCGGCCCGGCGGCAAGCACATAGAGGGCAACAAAGGCCAGCCACGAGACGGCAAGCGGCCTCGCTTCCCGGATGAAGACGGCCGCGGCCCCGCCAAGGATCACAAGCAGTCCCACCGCGAGGTTGAAAGTCATCCGCGGCGGGCGGGGACAGGGCTGGAAACCTCGGAAGGTCGAAAAACGCAAGCTTCAGTGCCTCCGGCACTTCGGCCCGCACCGCACGCGGGTAGGCCATCACGCCGGCCAGCACCCGTGAGTTGGCCAGCGCAGAGTAGGCCGCCAGCGCAGCAACCACCGAGGCCCCGGCCGCCGCGACCGCAGGCCAGGGGCGCCGGCGTGCGGCCCGCACCGCGAGCGGCAGCAGGCGGGCAGCCACGAAAGGGAGAATGGCCACGGCGGTGGCAAAAACGGCACTCGGGTGCGCGGCGACGCAGCCGCCGAAGACGGCGGCCAGGAGGACGAGCATCCCGGCGCAGCCCGCCGGGCTGGCCTCCGGTCTGCGCTCCGGAACCCAGGCGCCGCAGAAGCACGACGCCGACGGCCAGGGCTGCGGGGACCAGGGCGGTGGCGAGACCGTTGGGCCACTGGCCGCTGCGGAGGAGTTGGGCATAGGGGAAGCTGACGAACGACGCCGCGAACAGCGGCGTCAGGGCCCAGGCCAGAGGGTGCCGTGGCAGGACCGCAGAGGCCAGGAACGCCAGGCCGACCGGCCAGATCAAGCCGCCGATGACGATTGAGGAGAGGTTGGCCGTTTCCGCCACGCTGCCCGGGACAAGCGACACGGCGCTGTGCCAGCCTGCGGGGTAGTACGTGGGCCGGCCGGCGCCGAAAATCGGAGCCACACTCCAGGGCGTGGCGCTGCCGGACTCCTGGATCCAGCGCAAGACGTTCAGGTGGAAGATCGGATCCCAGCCCTGCGAGGCCGTGGCCGGGTCGCCGATCCCGCGGAGCAGCGCCAGGCCGGTCAGCAGGGAGCCGACTACCACGCCCGCCCCGACAGCAATTTTCACCCGCAGGCCGGGGCCGGCGGGCCACAGCGGTGCGCGGAAGCCGAACCGCCGGCCCGCCAGCCAGGCGGCAAGGACAGCCGGCGCGGCACTAAGGGCGGCCGTGGCGGCGTTCCATGGCAGCGCCCACGGAGTCCGCCGCGAAAGTTCCGGCCAGGAAGATCAGCAACGTGATGGCCGGGCTGAGGGCGATGGCAGCCGGCAGCCCCGGCTTCAGGGGCAGGAGCACCAGAAGCCCCGGGAGGAAAAATGCGGCTACCAGGAAAACGGTGGTCAGTGCATGTGGAAGCACTTCAAAAAACCAATCCAGCATGGGCGTATCAGTGCGCTCCGGGCCGGAGTTTGTTCCGCAGCGGTGCGGCCACGGCCTTGTTGAAGAGTTTGGCGGCCCCGGCTGCCAGGGCGCCGCCCTGGCCGTTCAGCGGCGGGTAAACGGTGTCGGCCTCGGCACGTTTCCGCGCTGTGAGCCCGGGCAGGTCGTCCCGCAGGGATCCGCGCTGCTCCGGAATGGCGGGAGCGTCACTGTCCAGGGCAAGCGGCCAGCCGCTACCCAGGGAAGCCAGTGATTCGTGCTTGACGTCGTAGTAGCCCTTCTTCATGCCGACGGCGATGCCGCGGGCGCCAGCGGCCGCGGCCAGCAGATGGAGGTGGAAGCGGCTCGTGACCCAGGTCTGCTGGGCGGACAGCGGGAGACCGTGGTTCCATACGTGGGCAAACGGCACGAACCGGCTCTCGGGGATCAGGTCTGCCATGCGCTCGTAGGCAGCGCGGTCGACGCCGGGAATCGCCTCGACGTAGTAGGCCTTGGTTCCGCGGCGGCTGGCGAGTTTGATTTGCTCCCTTGCCAGCTCGATCCGCGGCTTGGAACCGCCCGGGATCAGCCAGGTCGCTCTGGATGCAGACGTAAAGTCCGCTGGCGGCGTCGTTGCGCCCGATTTCCGCGTTGATGCCCAGGAATGCATCGTCGAGGCCGAGTTCGATGCCGTGGGCCGCCGCGCTGGGCTGCGTCGCGTGCGCTGGCGTGAGTGAAGCCACGGAACAGGGGAGTTTCCCGGGGATCGGCGACGAGCGCTGGCATCAGGCCCTGCCCGGTGGCGAAGAGCCGCGCGCCGGTCAGCTCGCTGACGGCCCGCATGCCGACCGACAAGCCCGGCGTGGTGCGGCCAGGTGTCGTTGACGTAGCCGCCGCCGATCAGGTGGAGCGATTCGGCCTCGCGCAGTCTTGAGGATGCCCAGATCGTACGGCGGGGTGCCCAGGCCGGTGACGCGTTCGCGAATGTTCTTCGCGGCCACATCGGCGGGGAGTTCGGCGTTGTCGTGGACCAGTCGCCAGAGCGTGTTGGTGACTCGCAGCCGCGGGTGCAGGCCCTCGAACAGTATCTGGGCGGTGCCTGGTTGGGGGCTGTCCAGCCAGACGTCGGCGTCCGGCCGGGCGACGGCGAGGTGCTTCAGCCACGCTGCGGCGATGAACTCGTCGCCGAAGTTGGGGTGTCCGGAAGCTGCCGACCAGGTAAATGAGTTCCCGAATTCATTTACCCGACTATAGCGGCGTGGCAACGACGTGATGCACCAAGGGCACCCCGCCGCGAACTTTCGCGGCGGGGGCCCTGTTCAAAGTGGGGTGTCCTCGGGGCTGGAACCAGCTAGCCGATCTTGTTGGCAGCCTCGGCGTCCGAGGTGCCGACACCGGCAGCGGCGGCACCCAGGTTGGCGCGCAGCTTCGCGCCGAGCTCGGCGTCGACGTTGGTCCAGTACTGGATGGCGCGTTCCTTGATGGCCGCGCTCTTCACGCCGCCCACGGCGCCGGTGATGGTCTCCAGCAGGCGGGCCTTGGCGCCGTCGTCGAACACCTCCCGGTACAGCGTGCCGGCCTGGCCGAAGTCGCCGTCCTCAGCGTGCAGGGAGTGCGCGGAGAGCGTCAGCTCGCCGTCGTTCTCCCAGCCGCCGGCCGGGCTCTGCGGTTCCACGGCAGCCGGGCCGCCGACGGAGTTCGGAGCGTACACCGGTACCGAGGGGGCGTTGAAGTGGTAGCGGCCCGCGCCGTCCTGGCTGTAGTTGTTGACCTGGCTCTTGGGCAGGTTCACCGGCAGCTGGGCGTGGTTGGTGCCCACGCGGTAGCGGTGCGCGTCGGCGTAGGAGAAGATGCGGGCCTGCAGCATCTTGTCCGGCGACGCGGCGATGCCCGGCACGAAGTTCGACGGCGCGAAGGTGGCCTGCTCGATCTGCGCGAAGTAGTTCTCCGGGTTCTTGTTCAGCTCCATGGTGCCGACCTTGACCAGCGGGTAGTCGCCGTGCGGCCACACCTTGGTGAGGTCGAACGGGTTGAAGCGGTAGGTCTTGGCGTCCTCGTAGGGCATGACCTGCACGTGCAGGTCCCAGGACGGGAAGTTGCCCGCGGCGATGTTCTCCTGCAGGTCGCGGATGTAGAAGTCCGCGTCCGAGCCGGCCAGGGCCTCGGCCTCGTCGCCCGTCAGGGACTTGACGCCCTGGTTGGACTTGAAGTGGTACTTGACCCAGAAACGCTCGCCCGCGGCGTTGATCCACTGGTAGGTGTGCGAGCCGTAGCCCTGCATTTCACGCCAGGAGGCCGGCAGCCCGCGGTCGCCCATGAGCCAGGTGACCTGGTGCGCGGACTCGGGGGAGAGGGTCCAGAAGTCCCACTGCATGTCGGCGTCGCGCAGGTGGGTGCCCGGGAGGCGCTTCTGCGAGTGGATGAAGTCGGGGAACTTGATGCCGTCGCGGATGAAGAAGACCGGGGTGTTGTTGCCGACCAGGTCGTAGTTGCCCTCGGTGGTGTAGAACTTCACGGCGAAGCCGCGGGGGTCGCGCCACGTGTCCGGGGAGCCGCTCTCGCCGGCGACGGAGGAGAAGCGGATGAGCATGTCCGTCTCGGTGCCCGGCTGGAACAGCGCGGCCTTGGTGTACTGCGAGACGTCCCCGGTGGTCCTGAAGGTACCGAACGCGCCGCCGCCCTTGGCGTGCACGACGCGCTCCGGCACGCGCTCGCGGTTGAACTGGGCCAGCTTCTCGATCAGGTAGTGATCGGTGAGGATGATCGCGCCGTCGGCACCGACGGACTGCGAGTGGGCGTCGGAAGTGACGGGGGCACCGGACTGTGTCGTGGACACTGCGGGCGCAGAGATGTTCTGAGTCATCGTTCTCCTATTTCTGTTTCTAACTTAGTTACGGTCGGCGGGAAGTTTTTGGGAGCGCTGGCACTCGTCGCAGATGCCCTGGTACAGCACGTCCGCGATCTGGATGGTCATCGGCTTGGCGCCGGCGTCCCAGTGCGGGGTGAGGCACGGCGCGTGGCCCACGGCGCATTCGACGTCCTCGACGCGGCCGCAGCCGATGCAGACGGCGTGGTGGTGGTTGTCGCCCACCCGCGTCTCATACAGGGCGGGGGAGTGCGGCGGTTCGAAGCGGCGCAGCATCTGCAGTTCGGTCAGGTCGCCGAGGACCACGTAGACGGACTGCGCCGTCAGGTCCGGCAGTTCCTCGCGCGCGGCGGCGAGGATGGCGTCCGCCGGCGAATGCGGGCGGCGTTCGACGGCGGCGAGCACGGCCAGCCGCTGTTTGGTCACCCGGCGGCCGTGGGCGCGCAGGGCAGCGGCCCATGCCTCGCTGCTGCCCGCGGAATCCGTCATGGCCCCATTCAAGCACTTATTTTTAGCTGCTCACAATAAGGTTCGGCTTATTTCGGTTTGCGTCCCACTAGAGTTGCCGGGTGGGGAAATTCTTGGCGGACATCACGCCCTTGCGCGAGAGCCCGGCGTTCCGCCGCCTGTGGCTGGGCTCTGCCGCCTCGGCGCTGGGCAGCCAGCTCACCCTCGTGGCCGTGAGCCTCGAGGTCTACCGGCTCACCCAGGACAGCCTCTACGTGGGCCTGCTGAGCATCTTCGCCCTGGTCCCGCTCGTCTTCGGCGGGCTCCTCGGAGGATCCATCGCCGATGCCCACGACCGACGCAAGGTCGCGCTGCTCGCCTCCGCGGTGCTGTGGCTGACCACCGCTGGCCTGGCGCTGCAGGCCTGGCTGCAGCTGGGGAACGTCTGGCTGCTCTATGCCCTCGTGGCGGTGCAGAGCGGCGCGCAGGCCATCAACCAACCGGCCCGCAGTGCCATGATCCCGGTACTGGTCCGCAAGGAGCTCCTGCCCGCAGCCAACGCCCTGAGCATGATGATCTTCGGCCTGACCATGACGGCCGGGCCGCTGCTGGCCGGCGTGCTGGTCGCCACGATCGGCTTCGCCTGGACCTACACGATCGACGTGGCCAGCTTCGCGTTCGTCGTCTGGGCGCTGCTGAAGCTGCCGCCGATGCCGCCGGGGCAGGCCTCGCACCGGGCGGGCCTGCGCTCCGTCGTGGAGGGCTTCCGCTTCCTGGGCACGCGGCCCAACCTGCGCATGACCTTCGTGATCGACCTGGTGGCCATGATCCTGGCCCAGCCCCGGGCGCTGCTGCCGGCCATCGGCGCCCTCATGATCGGCGGCGGCGAGGCCACGGTCGGTGTGCTCCTGGCCTCGACCGCCGTCGGCGCCTTCCTGGCCGGCCTCTTCTCGGGCCCGCTGGGTGCCGTCCGGGCGCAGGGCGCGGCGGTGGTCTGGTCCGTCATGGGCTGGGGCGCCTCGATCGCCGGCCTGGGCCTCGTTGTGGTGCTCGCCGGCCGTTCCGGGGCCGAAGGCGTGACGGTGTGGCTGGTGCCGGCCGCCCTGTGCTGCGCGCTCGCCGGCATCGCCGACTCCGTCAGCGCCGTCTTCCGCACCACCATCCTGCAGTCGGCCACCCCGGACCACCTGCGCGGCCGGCTGCAGGGCGTCTTCGTGGTCGTCGTCGCCGGCGGCCCCCGGGTCGGGGACATGCTCGCGGGCGGCGCGACCAAGCTGCTCAGCGAGGGCTGGGTCCTGCTCGCGGGCGGCGTGCTGTGCGCGGTGCTGGCCTGGCTGGTGGCCCGCTGGCAGTCCGGCTTCCTGAAGTACGACGCGCGGAACCCGGTCCCGTAGCGGTTCGTTCCTCAGGTGGGTGATCCGCGTGGACGCCCGCTGGCGGCACGGCTTGGGAGGATCAGTGCACAACCATCACAACGGCCTGAAGACGGCGGCACTGTTCGGCGTGCTCTGGGCGGTGCTGCTTGGCCTCGGCGCACTGATCGGATCGAGCATGCGCAGCGCGGCGCCCATCTGGATCATGGCACTGATCGGCGTCGGCACCACGGCCTACGGGTACTGGAACAGCGACAAGATCGCGATCCGGTCGATGCAGGCGTACCCGGTGACCGAGGCCGAGGCTCCGCAGCTGCACCAGATCGTCCGGGAGCTCTCCGTCCGCGCCAACCAGCCGATGCCGCGGATCTACATCTCACCGACCATGGCGCCGAACGCGTTCGCCACCGGCCGGAACCCGCAGAACGCGGCGGTCTGCTGCACCCAGGGCATGCTGCAGCTGCTCGACGCCCGCGAACTCCGCGGCGTGCTCGGCCACGAGCTGATGCACGTTTACAACCGGGACATCCTGACCTCCTCGGTGGCTGCCGCCGTCGCCGGCGTGATCACCTCGGTGGGCCAGATGCTGCTCTTCTTCGGCGGCGGCCGCCGCAACGGCAATCCCCTCGCCCTGCTCGCGATGGCCCTGCTGGCGCCGTTTGCCGCTTCGCTGATCCAGATGGCCATCTCCCGCACGCGGGAGTACGACGCCGATGAGGACGGCTCGGCGCTCACCGGCGACCCGCTGGCGCTGGCCTCCGCGCTCCGCAAGATCGAGCAGGGCGTGCAGCTCGCACCGCTGCCGCAGGACCAGCGGCTGGTCAACGCCTCGCACCTGATGATCGCCAACCCGTTCCGCGGCGGCGGCATGGCGCGGATGTTCTCCACGCACCCGCCGATGAGCGAGCGGATCGGCCGGCTCGAGCGGATGGCGGGCCGGCCGCTGGGCTAGCTGCGGAAGTTCACAAACTGCAGGTCGGCCTCGTCGAAGCCCTTCAGCAGGTTCATGGTCTCCTGCAGGTCGTCGCGGGACTTGGACGTCACGCGCAGCTCGTCGCCCTGGATCTGCGACTTGACGGACTTGGGGCCCTCATCGCGGATCAGCTTGTTGATCTTCTTCGCGAGGTCCTGGGCGATGCCCTCCTTGATGGTCGCCTCGAGGCGGAACTCCTTGCCGGAGGGGTAGGGCTCGCCGGTGTCGAGGGACTTCAGCGAGATGCCGCGGCGGATGAGCTTGGACTGCAGCACGTCAAGGACGGCCAGCACCCGCTCTTCGGAGTTGGCCTTCATCAGGATCTTCTCGCCGCTGAAGTCGACCTCGGCGCCGACGCCTTTGAAGTCGTAACGCTGCGCCAGCTCCTTCTGGGCCTGGTTCAGCGCGTTGGCGACTTCCTGCTTGTCGACCTTGCTGACGACGTCGAATGTGGATTCGCCTGCCATGACTGTCCTCCTGATGGTTGTCCGGTCGCCCCCTCTGGAGGGCGGTGTTTTCTGCGTTCCAGCCTAGTACGGATGCTCCGGATGTGAAGGTGGCGCCGGCGCCACCGCCGCCAGGTCCCTCACGACGGCGGCGACGTCGGTGGCCGCCGCGGCCGTGGCGGCCTCCCGGTGGCGCCGATTCGATTCTTCGGCGGAAGTTCTGTAAAGTTGTCTTGCCCGCGGTTGCTGGAAGCGGAACGGACTGGAAACAGACGTTCCGAACATGGAAGCCGCGAGTGATCTTCTTTTGAAGTTCGGCAGATTACCCGAGCGGCCAAAGGGGGCTGACTGTAAATCAGCTGGCAACGCCTACGGGGGTTCGAATCCCTCATCTGCCACCCTCGAAAAGCCTCCGGAACCACACGGTTCCGGAGGCTTTTTCTTTTGTTCCGTGCCGGGCCACCTGCCCGGTCGTGGCGACCGCGTTAGGCTCCGGCAGTGCCCGGGCACGGAACCACCAGGTCATTTTTCGGCGCGGGAACGTAACCGACATCACGTTTGGCCCGCAAGGCGCTAGTCTGTCGCGGGAGGGGGAATCGCGATGGAGATAG
The DNA here is from genome assembly GCA_963698285.1 of uncultured Actinomycetota bacterium. Taxonomy (GTDB): domain Bacteria; phylum Actinomycetota; class Actinomycetes; order Actinomycetales; family Micrococcaceae; genus Arthrobacter. The sequence goes on from CAVOQF010000002.1 coordinate 272,873, forward strand.
TCCTGGCGGCTGGCAAGGGAACGCTCAGCCTGGATGAGAGCGGAATTCTGCAGTTAATCTGGGCCGCCGGCTCCGCGCTCGAAACCGCGGATGCCGCCGAGTCGGTCCTTGCCATTGCAAAAATCAGCGCCGGACGGATGCTGCCGCTGCTGATTGACATCAGCGACGTCAAGCTGAGCGCCGGCGCCCGCAACCATTACCTGGACAGCCGCTTCGTTTCCTCGGTGGCCCTGGTCGGCGAGTCGAACGTGGACCGGGTGGTCGCGGCGTGGATGCGCCGCGGGAACGAATGCCCGCAGCGGTACTTCACCTCCCGATCCGAGGCCCTGGCGTGGCTGGACGAACTGGCCGCCCGCGGCGGGACCCAAAGCGTCCCCGGCTGAGCGGTCCGTCCGACCACGGCTGAGGGGCGCCGCCGAAGCGGTGCCCCTGCCGTTCCCAAGGTGTGGGAGCGGTCAGTCAGCCTCCATGATCAGTTAGTTTCTGCTCCACTTGTCGTGGGATTTGTCGTCCTTTTTATCGGACTTCTTGTCGGACTTGTGGTCGCCGTACCTGTCCTTTTTGTCGGACCTGTGATCGCCGTACTTGTCTTTCTTGTCGTCTTTCTTGTCAGAGCGGTGGTCGCCGTACCTGTCTTCCCCGTCGTCATGGCTCCTGGAGCTGCGGTCGTCGCGGCGGTCGTGCCAGTTGTACCTGCCGTCGTGGCTCCACCAGCCCCAGCGGTCATGCTCGCAGCCGTCCCGGTCGTGCCAACGGCCATTGTCGTCGTCGTCGGAGCGCCAGTTGCAGTTGTCATCGCGCCAGCCATTGCGGTCATCGCGGTCGTGGAACCGGCCCTTCGAGTCCCACCAGCCATGCGAGGAGTCGTGCCTGTTCTTACAAGAGTCGTCCTTATAGTCCCGGTGGTCGCCCGACATGGTTGCGGTGGACTTCAGCCCGGTGTCCGCCGACGCCGCTCCCGCGGAGAGAACGGTGCCGCCGAGGCCGAGTCCGCTGGCAAGCAATGTGACGCCGGCCAGTCGTATTGAGCTCTTCATGAGGTTTCCTAGCGTGAGTTTCATCTTGGTGAACCGCAGCCATCCGGGCATCGGCACCAACACCGTCCCGAAACGCCTGCGGCTATGGGCCCCGAAGTGATCCGGCGTGGCACCGTGCGGCAGGTACTGCCTGGGGCGGCCATGGCCCGCCGGTGGCGGTGGAAGCGCGTCGTCAGCGCATTCGGGGCTCCGTGCCCGGTGTGGGGGTGCGCGGCTGTCGCGCCGGGGCACGGTCAATTGCTCTTGGGGACCCCCCGCGCCTTCCCCAACGCCGACAGGGGGTTCACGGAACGGTAATCCTGGACCGGCTGCGGCTGGAACGACACCCCGCCTCGTCAGCGAGTCTACGGAGAGGTTCGTTCACCAACCACGATAGCCGGATGCGGGTGGGGAGAACAGGGCCGGGACCTAAAAGTCCGCTGCCCGGCCAGACCGGCGCAGGGCCTGCCCGGGCGACACCCGGGGGAGGGAATCGGCCGATTCGCCCCTACCGCAGAGTAGGGTTGGGCCGTTGATCGAAAGAGCCTTAGGAGCTGAAGTGAAGTCGTTTGCATGTGGTGACGTCGTTCCCGGTTGTGAAGCCCGCTGGGTCTGCAGCACGGAAGACGAGATCCTGGTCCAGGTGGGGGCGCACGCCGCCTCCGCGCACGGCCTGACCGAACTGCCCGCCGAATTGGTCGAATCGGTCCACAAAGCAATCCACCCGGTTAGTTGATTCCTGCGGCGGACGGGCCCCGACCGGCAGCCGGGACACCTGCGCCGCCGGACTGGGACACCTGGCTGGCTTCCGCCTGCCGCGGCGAGGGGCTCGCGGCGGCCTATCAGCCCATCATTGATACGGCCCGCGGGGCGGTGGTGGGCTATGAGGCGCTTGCGCGGTTTCCCGGCTACGCCGAGAAGAACCCCGAGGCCTGGTTCGCGGCTGCCCGCGACCATGGAAAAGCCCCGGAACTCGAAGCGGCAGCGCTGCGGACGGCACTGAAGGCACGCGCCGCGCTGCCGGCGAACTGTTTCCTGACCCTCAACGTCTCGCCGGAGCTGCTGACCTCGGAGAGCATCCGCCAGGTCTGGCGCGAGGAGGGAGCGTTGGGCGGCCTCATCGTCGAACTGACCGAGCAGACGCCGATCGATTCCTACGTGGAGCTGGAGCCGGACCTCAACCAGCTGCGCGCCGCCGGCGCCCTGATCGCCGTCGACGACGCCGGCGCCGGTTACGCGGGGCTGCGCCACCTGCTCGCCCTGCGTCCCTCGATGATCAAGATCGACCGCGCCCTGATCCAGGACGTCGACCGTGACGAGGCGAAGCGGGCCCTGATCGGGATGCTCGGCGCGTTCGCGAGCCGGGTTGACGCCTGGATCCTGGCCGAGGGCGTGGAGCGGGCCGAGGAGCTCGAGGCGCTGGTTTCGCTGGGCGTCCCGCTCGTGCAGGGGTACTACCTGGCCCGGCCCGCGCCGCCCTGGGCCGGCATCGACCTCGACCTGGCCCACCGCCTGGCCAGCACCCGACCGGTGGCCCACAAGACGGTCATCCGCGACATCGTCGAACCGGCGACGACGGCGGCAAGCGTCACCCAGGCGGCGGAAGCCTTTGCGGCCAGCCCGGCGCTGGAGGACGTCGTGCTGCTCGGCGAGCACCTGCGGCCGGTCGCGGTGATGGGCGCCGGGGCGTCCGCGCTGGGCGTGGTGAGCCCCGGGATGCGCGTGAACCTCGACACTCCGCTCAACCAGGCCGTGGCCCGTTCCATGACGAGGCCCAAGAACCAGAGGTTCGACCCGCTCCTGGTGACGGACAACGCGGGACGTTTCGCCGGCGTCGCCCGGATGGAGCGCATGATCGTTGCGCTGGCCGGGGCCGGCGACCAAGCCGGCGACTAGGACGGACCGCCGCCGCTGGGCACGAGCCGGAACCGCGGCAGGTAGTCCCCGGGAAACGGATCCCCGGTCGGTGCCGGCGGCGCGGCGCTTCCGACTGCCCCCGACGGCATCCGGCAGTATGGGGACGGTGATGACCGACGATCCAAGCACGTTGGCGGGCGAGTTGCCCGGCGATGTCCGCATCCGGCTGCTGCGCGGCTCCGACGCCGAGCGGCTGGGTGCTGCCTACCGGCGGAACCGGGACCATCTTGCGCCCTGGGAACCGGCCCGCAGTGGGGAGTTCTTCACGACGGAGGGCCAGAGCGCCAACATCGGCGGCAAGCTCGGCATGTTTGCCGCCGGAACCGGCGTTCCCTGGATTCTGCTGGCCGGCGACGACGCCGTGGGCGCGATGACCTTGAGCGGCATTGTCCGGGGCCCTTTCCGCAGCGCCAACCTCGGGTACTGGGTGGACCGGGAATTCAATGGCAAAGGCATCGGCTCGGCCGCCGTCGCCCACGTTCTCGGGGCCGCCCAGTCCGCGCTGGGCCTGCACCGGATCCAGGCTGCCACCCTGCCGCACAACGCAGCCTCCCAGCGGGTGCTGCAGCGGGCCGGCTTCCAGAAGATCGGCCTCGCGCCGGAGTACCTGCAGATTGCCGGTGCGTGGCAGGACCACGTCCTGTTCCAGCGCGTTCTGTACTGAGCCGCGTGCGAGACTCTGACCGTGACTGACGAATCCTTCGGTGCCCTGCACCACGTGGAACTGTGGGTGCCGGACCTTGGGCGGGCCCGGGCCGAATGGGGCTGGCTGCTGGCCGGGCTGGGCTACGGCCAGTTCCAGGACTGGCCCCGCGGGCGGAGCTGGCGGCGCGGGCCGACGTACATCGTCGTCGAGGAATCCCCGGACCTGAGCGGCCGGACCCACCACCGCACCGCACCCGGGCTGAACCATCTGGCTTTCCATGCCGGGACCCGTCTGCAGGTGGACACGATGGCGGCGGCAGCGCCCGCCCACGGCTGGACCGAGCTGTTTCCGGACAAGTATCCGCACGCGGGCGGCCCCGGGCACTTCGCCGCCTACCTGGTGAATTCGGACGGCTTCGAGGTCGAGCTGATCGCCGCCGACTGACGCGGGTGCCTGCCGGCAGGTACCGTGATCCCATGAGCATCATCCTGGTGGGCGGGGGCCCCGATACCGTCACAACCCCGGTGGTTTTTGACCGGTTCGTGACGGATGTACGGGCCCGCGCCGGCGGAAGCCGGCCTCCCCGGATCGCCGTCGTGCTCTTCGACCGCGAAGGCAGCTCGGAGTACTTCCTTCCCGCCTACCTGGACCCGCTGCAGAACCGTATGCCCTGCGAGGTGATCTCCCGTCCTGCTGCGCACCGGCGAACCCGCCGATCCGTCGGCCTTCGACGACGTCGACGGGATTGTGGTCGGGGGCGGCCCCACCCCGGACTACCTGGCGGGCCTGCACGGCTCGGCGGCGGCGATCCGGGCCGCGGCCGCAGCGGGTGTGCCCTATCTGGGCTTCTCCGCGGGGGCGATGATCGCGCCGCAACGGGCACTGGTGGGCGGCTACCGGATCCGGGGCATCGAAGTGTGCTCGGCGGAATGCTCCGAAGGGCTCGACGAGCTCGACGTCCGCGACGGCCTGGGACTGGTGCCGTTCGCCGTCGACGTCCATGCCGCGCAGGCCGGCACCCTGAGCCGGGCGGTCGGAGCGGTGGCGGAAGGCCTCGTGGACCGGGCGGTGGCGGTGGACGAGAACACCGCGCTGGTGCTGCGCCACGCGGACCTGGCGGACCTGGAAGTGATCGGCACCGGGAACTGCTGGACTATCCGCGGCTCCGGGCCGAAGGTCACGGTGGCCGTCCTCGCCGCCGGCTGACCGTACCTCTTGGCACCGTTGTTACTCGTGGGTAACATGGTGCACATGCATCTGCTGCTCCGCACCCTCCTCCTGCTCATCAAGTCAGCGCGGCGCTCGCCGCTCGGCATCTGGGACGCTTCCTCGCTGCCGCTGCGGGTCCTGCCGACGGACATCGACATCGCGATGCATGTCAACAACGGCATGTACTTCTCGCTGATGGACCTGGGCCGGTTCGACCTGATGGCACGCAGCGGGACCTGGAATGCCATGCGCCGGCGCGGCTGGACGCCGGTGGTCGCGGGAGAGACCATCGCATTCCGGCGCTCCCTGCAACTGTGGCAGCGCTACAGCATCGAGACCAAGGTCATCGGGCTGGACGAGAAGGCCATCTACTTCGAACAGCGCATGGTGGCCGATGGCGAGATCTACGCCCGGGCCCACATCGCCACCCGGCTGGTCGCCAAGGGCGGCCCGGTCAGCCAGGAAGAGATCATCCGCGAATTCGGGGAGCCCCCGGCGGACCTGGAACTGCCGGAATGGATCCACGACTGGCGCGAAACAAACGCGCTGCCCGGCGCCCGCCGCCCCGCCCCACACGTCTGGGCCTGATCTCCGGATCCGGCCGGTGCGGGATGTGCCAACAGCGAAACGCGGGGGACTTTCGCGGCCGGCTCGCGTACCGTTGACCCATGGCTACCGTAGACATTACAGGTGAACAGTTCGCATCGACCGTCGAGGACAACGACATTGTCCTTGTAGATTTCTGGGCCGAATGGTGCGGCCCGTGCAAGCAGTTCGGCCCCACGTACTCGGCCGTTTCGGAGAAGCACCCTGACGTGGTCTTCTCCAAGGTGGACACCGAGGCGGAGCAGCAGCTGGCCGCCGAGGCCGGCATCACCTCGATCCCCACCCTGATGGCCTTCCGCGAAAAGGTGCTGGTTTTCTCCCAGCCCGGCGCGCTGAACGCCCAGCAGCTGGAGCAGGTGGTCGACGCCGTCAAGGCCCTGGACATGGAAGAGGTCCACGCGCACGTGGCGCGCTCGCAGGCCGAGGCCGCCGCCACCCAGCAGGACGGCTCCCAGATCCCCGACGTCTAGGCCCGGCTCCGAACAACTTAAAGTCAACGCGGGGTCACTCCGCGCCCGTCCCTAAAGGGGCATGGGCGCGGGGTGACCCCGCGTTTGTCTTGGGTTGTTGCCGGGAGCGGCCCTAGAGCTTTTCCAGCGTGACGGGCTCCGCCAGCAGCGCGCTCAGGGACTCGTTCAGGTCCTGGACCGCCGTGCCCTTGGAGTGCTTGTCCAGGTCTTCCTGGGAGGCCCAGCGCTCGGTCAGCACCAGCTTGTCCTCGCTTGCCTCGGTCAGTTCGTACCGGATGCAGCCGGGTTCGGTGACAACCTCGTCGATGGCGATTTCCAGGGCAAGCTTCACGCGGAAGAATTCGCCCTCGTTGGGGATGAAAGTAGCCTGCAGGTCAATGGGTGCGCTCATGTTTTCACCCTACCCGGCGGCCTCGCCGGGGCCTGAAGATGTCCTCAAGATGTCGTAGGGGCCCGGGTCCGGAGTGACCCCGCGTGGCCTGGAGTGGTGTCAGTGTCCGCGGTGGTCCTGGATAGTCATCCGCGGGCCGAAGACCGGCTTCCGGAAGCCGCTGAGGCCGATCATGCGGACCACCCGCTGACGGTGGCCAGCCCAGGGCGCCAGCAGCCGCAGCATGCCGGCGTCGTCCGTTCTCCGCCCGGTCAGCGCCGCGCCGACATAGGCGGCCAGGTGGTAGTCGCCCACCGCGATCGAGTCCGGGCAGCCGTGCGTGCGCTGCACCACCTCCGCGGCCGTCCAGACGCCGATCCCGGGAAGGATCTGCAGCTTCGCGGCCGCTTCGGCTGCCGGCAGCGCCGCCAGCCGCTCGAGCGCGACGGCGGAGCGCAGCGCCCGCATGACGGTGTCCGAACGCTGCGGGCCGACGCCGGCCTGATGCCACTCCCACGACGGGATGCGCAGCCACTGCTCGGGCGTGGGCTGGACCAGGAGATTGGCCGGGGCCACGGTGCCGGCGCCGGGTGCGGCGGTCCCGAAGCGGTACATCAGGTAGCGGTAGCCGCGGCGCGCCTCGATCACCGTGACCTTTTGCTCGAGGACCGTGGGTACCAGTGCGTCGATCATCCGGCCGGTGGACGGGAGCCGGACGGCCAGGTTCCGGCGCCGGGCTTCGACCACCATCCGGGGGAGTGTGGCGTGAAAGGCCGGTTCGTCGAAGGCCGTCCAGTCGTCGTCGCCGCCCAGCAGCCGGGGAACGGTCCCGATCGCGTCGGCGGCACCGGGGCCCCAGGCGCGGGCTTCGACCCGGGGCGCGGACGCCGGGCCAGTGGTGGCCAGGCGCAGCGAGGCCGGACCGGACGGCGTCGTGAACGCCAGCCAGAGCCCGTCCGGGGCGACCCGGATCGAGGGATCACCGTGGCCCCGGCGGAGGGTGCCGAGGGTCTGCGCCAGGTCGTACGGTCCGCCCGGATGCCACCGCAGCGAGGCGTCCGCCGCGGCGGCGGCGCCGGCGGGGAGCTCTGCGGTGGTCATCCGAATATGTTCCCACGGCGGGCCGGCGGCGGGCGCATCCCGGCGGAACCGGGAGCGGGATCCGCAGGCCCTCCGGCCCTTAACCGTTGACCAGTGCCGGGCTTAGAATCCGGCTGGGGCACGGCACTTCCCGCGCCCCGGCCCCGGGACAGGATCCCTTGATTGTCAGGAGAATGTGATGGCTGGTGGAGTGGTGCACTTCGAGCTTCCAGCGGACGACGAGAACCGCGCCCGGGAGTTCTACAGTTCGGTGTTCGGCTGGGGCTTCCAGGTCATGCCGGAGATGGAATACAGCCTGGCCATGACCACACCGCTGGATGCGGAGGGCCGGCCCACGGTACCCGGGTCGATCAACGGCGGCCTGTTCCGCCGCGGCGACCTGACGGCCCCGGTGGTGACCGTCGACGTCGACGACATCGACGAGACGCTGGCCCGGGTGGCGGCCATGGGCGGGTCGGTCCACCGCGGCAAAATGGAGGTCCCCGGGATGGGCTGGAACGCGTATGTCAAGGACACCGAGGGCACCGTCGTGGGCCTGTGGCAGAACGCGGCGCCGGCAACGGCCGGGGAGGCGGCCGGAAACGATATCGGCGCCTGATGCCGCCGCACCAGCGGTGCCGCCCGGGAGACGCGGCCTGCCCCCGGCCGCGGAGACGGTAACTTTGTACCTATGAAGTACGCCCAGTCCGTCCTGGACCTCATCGGCAACACGCCGCTCGTCAAACTCAACCACGTGACCGACGGCATCGCCGCCACGGTGCTGGTGAAGCTGGAATACCTGAACCCCGGCGGTTCCATCAAGGACCGCATTGCCGCGAAGATGGTCGAGGAGGCGGAGCGCAGCGGCAAGCTGCTGCCCGGCGGGACCATTGTGGAACCCACCTCCGGGAACACCGGCGTCGGCCTGGCCCTCGTCGCGCAGCAGAAGGGCTACCGCTGCATCTTCGTGGTCCCGGACAAGGTCGGCGAGGACAAGCGCGCCGTGCTCCAGGCCTACGGCGCCGAGGTCGTGGTGACGCCCACCGCCGTCGCCCCGGACAGCCCGCAAAGCTACTACGGCGTCTCGGACCGCCTGGTCACCGAAATCCCCGGCGCCTACAAGCCGGACCAGTTCTCCAACCCGGCCGCCCCGGCCAGCCACTACGAATCCACCGGCCCGGAGATCTGGCGCGACACCGACGGCAAAGTCACGCACTGCGTCATCGGCGCCGGCACCGGCGGCACCATCACCGGCACCGGCCGCTACCTCAAGGAAGTCTCCGCGGACCGGCCCGACGCCGACGGCGGCGTGGTCAGGATCATCGGCGCCGACCCGGCCGGTTCGGTCTACTCCGGCGGCACCGGCCGGCCCTACTTCGTCGAAGGCGTCGGCGAGGACATGTGGCCGGCCAACTACGACAAGGCCGTTCCCGACGACGTCATCGCCGTCAGCGACGCCGACTCCTTCGCCATGACCCGCCGGCTGGCCCGCGAGGAGGGCCTGCTCGTGGGCGGCTCCTCCGGGATGGCCGTCGTCGCCGCCCTGCAGGCCGCCAGGGACCTGCCCGCCGACGCCGTCGTCGTCGTGATCCTGCCCGACTCCGGCCGCGGCTACCTGGCCAAGATCTTCAACGACCAGTGGATGCGGTCCTACGGCTTCCTGGCCGGCGGCGACGAGGCCTCGGTGGGGGAGGTGCTCAAGGCCAAGACCGGCGAGCTGCCGGACCTGGTGCACATCCACCCCAACGAGAGCGTCCGCGACGTCATCAACATCATGAACGAGTACGGCGTCTCGCACATCCCGGTGCTGTCCGCGGAACCGCCGGTGGTGATGGGCGAAGTGCTCGGCTCGGTTGACGAACGCACCCTCACGGCCAAGCTGTTCCGCGGCGAGGCCAGCCTCACGGACAAAATCTCCGAACACATGGAGGCCCGGCTGCCGGTGATCGGCTCGCTCGAATCTATCTCCACGGCCCGCGAACTCCTCTCCGACACCGACACCCTGATGGTGACGTTCGTCGGCGCTCCGGTGGGGATCCTGACCCGCCACGACCTCCTCGCCTACCTCAGCAACTGACCAGCACAAGGAGTCCCATGTCCCAGCCAGAAAGCTCTTCCGTGCGGAACGCCGGCTTCAACACCCGCGCCGTGCACGCCGGCCAGGCCTTCGAGCCGCGTACCGGCGCCGTGGTGCCGCCGCTGCACTTCTCCTCCACCTACGCGCAGGAAGCCATCGGCGTGCTGCGCGCCGGGTACGAATACGGCCGCGGCGGAAACCCCACCCGTGACGCCCTGCAGGAGCAGCTCGCCGCGCTGGAAGGCGGTTCCGCCGCGTTCTCGTTCGGCTCCGGACTCGCCGCCGAGGACTCGATGATCCGTGCCCTGACCCGGCCCGGGGACCACATCGTGCTCGGCAACGACGCCTACGGCGGCACCTACCGGCTGATCAGCCGCGTCCTGGGCGAGTGGGGGATCGGCAACACCCCGGTGGACATGTCCGATCTTGACGCCGTCGCGAAGGCCGTGGCCGCCGGCGGGTCGAGCGGCGGCACGACCCGGCTCGTCTGGGTGGAGACGCCGTCGAACCCGATGATGAAGATCACCGACATCGAGGCCCTCGCCAAGGTGGCGCACGACGCCGGCGCCCTCCTCGTGGTGGACAACACCTTCGCCTCTCCCTACCTGCAGAACCCGCTCGCGCTCGGCGCCGACGTCGTGGTGCACTCCACCACCAAGTACATCGGCGGGCACTCCGACGTCGTCGGCGGCGCGATCGTGGTCAACGACGCGGAGCTGGCCGAGAAGATCGGCTTTGTGCAGTTCGCCGTCGGCGCCGTGTCCGGGCCGATGGATGCCTTCCTCACCACCCGCGGGCTGAAAACCCTCGGCGTGCGCATGGACCGGCACAGCGACAACGCCCAGGCCGTCGCCGAATGGCTGCTGCAGCGGCCCGAGGTGGAGGCCGTCCTGTACCCCGGCCTGCCCTCGCACCCCGGCCACGAGCTGGCGAAGAAGCAGATGAAGAAGTTCGGCGGCATGGTCTCCGTGCAGTTCAAGGGCGGCGAGGCGGCGGCACGCAAGGTGGCCGAGTCCACCTCGGTGTTCACCCTCGCGGAATCCCTGGGCGGCATCGAATCCCTGATGAACTACCCGTCGGAGATGACGCACGCCTCGGTCAAGGGCACCGAGCTGGCCGTCCCGGTGAACCTGATCCGGCTCTCCTGCGGCATCGAGGACGTCGAGGACCTGATCGCGGATCTCGAACAGGCCTTCGCGCGCCTCGGGACGGGCAGCTAGCCTCCGGTGACCCTGATTTCCAAGGCAGCCACGTCCACCACCCGCGGCTGGATCGCGACGGCGGCCGGCGCGGCCGCCGTCGTCGCCGCCCTGGTGGTGCTGTACTCGGCCTACATCCCGCTGATGAACGACTTTGAGGTCTACTTCTACGGCGGAAACCGTGTCCTGCAGGCGGGCGAGACCGGCGTGAACGAGCTCTACGCGCCGCGGGACGGGCTGCCGTTCACGTACCCGCCGTTCGCCGCGCTGATCTTCGCCGCGATGGCGACGCTGGGCCAAAGCGCCGGCAGCGTCGTCTTCATTGCCGCGGCGCTGGCCGGCGCCGCCGTCGTGTCCGCCTGGCTGACCCGGCACTACTTCGGGCTGGGCCGCTGGCGGGACGCTGCCGCGGACTGGCGGTTCCGGGCCGTATCCCTCGCCGGCACCGCGGCGATCCTGCTGCTGGGGCCGTGGCGGGACACCTTCGACTTCGGCCAGATCAACATCATCCTGATGGGCCTGATCCTGGCCGACTTCGCGCTGCACGGAAAATCCCGGGCGGGCGAGCTCCGCTGGCCCGCGGGCCTGCTGATCGGGATCGCGGCCGGGATCAAACTCACCCCGCTCGCGTTCGGGCTGTACTTCCTGGTCCGCCGGGACTTCAAGGCCCTCGGCTGGATGGCCGCCGGATTCTTCGGCTCGATCGCGCTGGCCTGGGCCATGCTGCCTACGGCCTCGCTGACGTTCTGGACCAAAATCCTGCCGGATACCGGTCGGATCGGCGGACCGGCCTACGTGGACAATCTTTCGGTCAAGGGCCTGCTGCTGCACCTGGGCCTACCGGACTCGTCCCTGACGTCCGTGGTGTGGCTGGTGCTCGCCCTCGGCCTGGCCGCCGTGGCCGCGCTCGTGATCAAGTGGGCTGTCGAGGCGGAGGAGAACTTCGTCGCCGTGTCCGCCACCGCGTTGCTGATGCTGCTGATCAGCCCGGTGTCCTGGTCCCACCACTGGGTCTGGATGGCCGTGGCGCTGCCGTGCATGGGCTTCGCGATCCACCGGGTGCCCTCGCGAAACGGACGGATGCGGCTGGCCGGCTGGATCATCGTGGCGTTCTCGGCACTGTCCTTCTACCTGACCCCCAAGTACCTCGCGGTCATGGCCGGAGCGGCCGAGTGGGGCAAGGACCCGCAGACGCAGTGGCAGCTCATCGTCGCGAGCCTGGGTGTGGTCTGCGGGATGGCGATGCTGGTCTACTGGGCGCTGGCCTACCGCCCCTCCCGCACCGCGCTGCGCCGGTAGCCAACCCGCTGGCCCTTCTGCGCGAGGAAGGGCAGTTGCGGCTCCGCCCCTGCGGCAGCGCACCGGCGCGGATCGCGAGCCTGAGCGCCCCCGCGCTAGGCTGAACCACATGACCCCCACTCCCACTTCGGCGACTCCGGGACCCGTCCCGGCGGCGCAGCGGAAGACGGCCCTGATCACCGGCGTCGGCCGGCTCGCCGGACTCGGTGCCGGCATCGCGCGGCGGCTCGCCGCCGACGGCTGGGACCTCGTGATCACCTACTGGCAGGACTATGACACCCGGATGCCGTGGGGCGTCCAGCCGGACGACGTCGAACGCCTCACCGCCGAACTGCAGGCGACCGGCGCCGCAGTGGTGGCCGTGCCCGCCGACTTCGAGGACCCGCAGGCCGTGGACCGGCTGATGGCCGCGGCGGCGGAAGAGGTCGGTGCCCTGCAGGGACTCGTGCTCAGCCACGCCGAATCCGTGGACTCGGGCATCCTGGACACGACCCTGGCAAGTTTTGAGCGGCACTTCGCCGTCAACACCCGGGCCAGCTGGCAGCTGGTTGCCGCGTTTGCCCGGCAGGCGCCGGCGGAAGGCGGCGCGGTCGTGGCACTGACCAGCGACCACACCGCGTTCAACCTCCCGTACGGGGCATCGAAGGGCGCACTGGACCGGATCGTGATTGCCGCGGCCAGGGAGCTGGGACCGCTCGGAATCAGCGCCAACGTGCTCAACCCGGGCCCGGTGGACACCGGCTGGATGGACGCGCAGCTGCGCGAGGACCTCGCCCGGCAGCAGCCCGGCGGACGGCTCGGCACCCCCGCGGACGTTGCCGGGACGGTGGCGTTCCTGCTTTCGCCCGAGGGCCGCTGGGTATCCGGCCAGCTGATCAAGGCCGACGGCGGCTTCTCCGCCTGAGGCCCGCGGTTCCCCGCCGAGTTGGCAGTTCACGGCAGTGTTCGCGCTCGGCATTGCCGTGAACTGCCAACTCGCGGAGGGCTCGGACTAGCGGAAGGCGGCCAGCCCGGTGATGTGCTGGCCCAGGATGAGGGTGTGCACCTCGTCGGTGCCCTCGTAGGTCCGCACGGATTCGAGGTTGGCGGCGTGCCGCAGCGGCGAATAATCCAGGGTGATCCCGTTCCCGCCCAGGATGGTGCGGGCCTCGCGGGCTATTGCGATCGCCTCGCGCACGTTGTTCAGCTTGCCCAGCGAAATCTGTTCCGGCCGCAGTGTCCCGGCGTCCTTGAGCCGGCCCAGCTGCAGCGCCAGCAGGGTGCCCTTCTGGATCTCCAGCAACATGTTCACCAGCTTCTCCTGGGTGAGCTGGTACCCGGCCAGCGGCCTGCCGAACTGCAACCGCTCCTGCGAGTACCGCAGCGCCGCCTCGTAGGAGTCCCGGGCAGCGCCCATCGCGCCCCAGACGATCCCGTACCGCGCCTCGTTCAGGCAGCTGAAGGGCCCGCGCAGCCCGCGGGCGGCCGGCAGCAGCGCTTCGGGGCCCAGCCGGACGCCGTCGAACGTCACATCGCACTGGATCGAGGCGCGCATCGAGAGTTTCTGCCCGATCGGCGTGGCGGTGACTCCGGAGGTGCCGGCGGGGACCAGGAAGCCGTGCACGCCGTCGTCGGTCATGGCCCACACCACCATCACGTCCGCCACGGAGGCGAGCCCGATCCAGCGTTTGGCCCCGTCCAGGATCCAGCCGGCGTCATCGCTCGTCCCGTCGCGCCGGGCAAAGGTCTGCATGGCGGCGGGGTCCGAGCCGGCGGTGGGCTCGGTCAGGGCGAAGCAGCCGATCAGCTCGCCGGCGGCCATCCGGGGGAGCCACTCCTGCTTCTGCTCCTCCGAGCCCCACTTGTGGATGGCGGTCATCGCCAGGGAGCCCTGCACCGAGACGAAGGTGCGAATGCCGGAATCGCCGGCTTCCAGCTCCATCGCGGCCAGGCCGTATTCGACGGCGGAGCGGCCCGGGCAGCCGTAGCCGTCCAGGTGCATGCCGAGCACCCCGAGCTCGCCCAGTTCCGGGGCCAGGTCGAGGGGGAAGACGCCGTCGTCGTACCAGCCGGCGATGCCGGGCCGGATCCGCTGGGTGGTGAAATCCCGGACCTTCTCCCGCACGGCCAGCTCCCCGGCGCTCAGCAGGGAATCGATCGCGAGGACATCGGACACATCTGTTGCTCCAACACTGCTCATTTGAGCATCCTACGGTCCGGCCTTGGCGCCGCCCCGGCCTTCCCGCCCAGTTGTCTGCGGAGGCACGTCCCAACCCGGGCCGACACGCCGGTGTCGCGGGGCTTCCGGGGGCCGGCCGGGAAAGTAACCGGGCTGGAGCGTCGCCGCGTGCCCTCAGGCCTACACTGGTGCCATGGACACCGCTTCCGTGCTTGCCGTCTGCCGGGTACATCAGCTGCTCGACGATGCGGGAAGCGTGGGCGTGACCGCCATCGACAAGCGTCCCGTGGACGGACCCGTCAAGGTCCACAAACTGGGCCTGCGCGGCGACGTCCAGGCCGACCGGTACGACCACGGCGGCGAGGACCAGGCCCTGTACGCCTATTCGCAGGCCGACGCCGAGTACTGGGCCGGGGAGCTCGGCCGGGATATCCCGCCCGGCTACTTCGGCGAGAACCTCCGGGTGGCCGGCATCGACGCCACCAACGCCGTGATCGGTGAACGCTGGAAGATCGGGCTGGACGTGGAGGTCGAGGTGACGTCGCCCCGGATGCCCTGCGCCACGTTCCAGCGCCGGATGAACGAACCCCACTGGGTGAAGCGGTTCACGGAGGCCGGCCGCGTGGGCACGTACCTGCGCGTGGTCCGGACGGGCAGCATCCAGGCGGGGGACCACATCCACCGGATCTTTGTTCCCACCCACGGCGTCACCGTCGGCAAGTGGTTCTCGGACCCCACTGTGCAGGATATGGAGGCCCTCCGCGACGCCGACGCCGACGGCGAGATCCGCCTTCAGGCGGATTACCAGGAGTATTTCGAGAAGCTGAGGCGCCGGCTCGGGACGTAGCGGCGGAAACGGCCGTGTGCGCAAGCTCACCGCCTCTGCTGCCCATTGCGTTACCACCTGCGCGGCCGCATGCCCTACACTTGAAATATCCCCCACTCCGGAAATCCCTTATTCCTGCCCAATTCTTGAGGCAGGACTGGTAAGTGTTGGGGCCCGCAAAATGTGATGCGGGCATTTTCATAGGGAGAGCCGGCTAAAGAAAACGCTGTACAGACTGCTGGGATAGCAGCCAAGAGATGCAGCGGGAAGTCCTGCCACGGGATTGCGAAAGCGCCGGGCTTCTATGTGACCGGCCGGTCAACGTATGCCCGGCACCTTGTGTCACGCGTACTGCGGCTCCGCTCACCTCGGGTTGTGCCGCCTGGCCCCTATGGATGAGGAAGATTCACCTATGCCCGAAAATCAGGACAACTCCGTCGACACCGAGAACACCCCCACCGACGTTGAGTTCACCGAACCGGCTGCCGCCGACGCAGCCGACACCACCGCCGAAAAAGCCGCCGACACCACCGGCGCCGACGACGACGGCCTCCGCTTCGTCGACCTCGGCATCGACGCCCGCGTCCTCGCCGCCCTGCAGGACGTCGGCTACGAGAAGCCGTCCCCGATCCAGGCAGCGACCATCCCGGTGCTGCTCGAGGGCCGCGACGTCGTGGGCCTGGCCCAGACCGGCACCGGTAAGACTGCAGCATTCGCAGTACCGGCGCTGTCCCGGCTGGCCGAACTCCACGACCTGAACGGCCCGTCCCGCAAGACGCAGGCCCTGGTTCTGGCTCCGACCCGCGAGCTCGCGCTCCAGGTCGCCGAGGCCTTCACCTCCTACGCCAAGCACATCGACGACTTCACCGTCCTGCCGGTCTACGGCGGTTCCGCCTACGGCCCGCAGCTGGCCGGCCTGCGCCGCGGCGCCCAGGTTGTTGTCGGTACCCCCGGCCGCGTGATCGACCACATCGCCAAGGGTTCCCTGGACCTGTCCGAACTCCAGTACCTCGTGCTGGACGAGGCCGACGAGATGCTGCGCATGGGCTTCGCCGATGACGTGGAGCAGATCTTCCAGCAGACCCCCGAGGGCCGCCAGGTTGCACTGTTCTCCGCCACCATGCCGAGCCAGATCCGCCGGCTCTCCAAGCAGTACCTGAACAACCCGGCCGAGATCCAGGTCAAGTCCAAGACCACCACCGGCGCCAACACCCGCCAGCGGTACCTGCAGGTCATGGGACCGCACAAGCTCGATGCGCTGACCCGCATCCTCGAGGTCGAAGAGTTCGACGGCGTCATCGCCTTCGTCCGCACCAAGATGGCCACCGAGGACCTGGCCGACAAGCTGCGCGCCCGCGGCTTCCAGGCCGCCGCCATCAACGGCGACATCCCGCAGCAGCAGCGTGAGCGCACGGTCGAGGCCCTGAAGGAGGGCCGGATCGACATCCTCGTCGCCACCGACGTCGCCGCCCGCGGCCTGGACGTCGAGCGCATCAGCCACGTGATCAACTACGACATCCCGCACGACACCGAGTCCTACGTGCACCGCATCGGCCGCACCGGCCGCGCGGGCCGCTCCGGCGACGCCGTGCTGTTCATGACGCCGCGGGAAAAGTACCTGCTGCGTTCCATCGAGAAGGCCACCCGCCAGCCGGTCGAGCAGATGCACCTGCCCACCGCGGAGACCGTCAACACCCTGCGCCTGGGCAAGTTCGCGGAGAAGATCACCGAGACCCTCGAATCCGAGGACGTCTCGGCGTTCCGTGACCTGATCGCCTCCTACGAGGAAGAGCACAACGTTCCGGCCGCCGAGATTGCCGCCGCACTGGCCGTCATGGCGCAGGGCGGACAGCCGCTCCTGGTCAAGGAACTGCCCGCCGCGCCGGAATTCCAGAAGCGCGAACGCTCCAAGGACGGCTTCGGCTCCCGCGGCCCGACCCGCACCCTGACCGAGGGCAACGCCACCTACCGGATCGCCGTCGGACGCCGCCAGCGCGTCATGCCGGGCTCCATCGTGGGCGCCATCGCCAACGAAGGCGGCATCTCCTCGGCCCAGATCGGCGGCATCGACATCCGCTCGGACCACTCCCTCGTGGAGCTTCCGGCGGACCTGAGCCCCGACCAGCTCAAGGCCCTGTCCCGCACCCGGATCGGCGGCGAGCTGATCCACCTCGAGCTGGACAACGGCCGCAAGCCTGCCGGTGACCGCGGCGCCTACCAGGGCAACCCGCGGCGGCGACCGGGGCGACCGCGGCGGTTACTCCGGCGGCAGCGGCAACTTCAAGGGCAACGGCGGCTTCAAGCGCGAATTCCGCAAGAACGACGGCGAGCGTTCCTCCGCCGACCGCGGCGGCCGCTCGTTCAGCGACCGCAACGAGCGCGGCGTCGGCGCCGACACCCGCAAGCCGCGCCACGAAGGCGGCTTCAAGCCCCGCAACAAGTGGTAACCACTAGTTCCTAGGCAGTATCGGAACGGGCCGGCTCTTTTGAGCCGGCCCGTTCTGCTTTAACGTCTCGCAGTGAGCCGTGCCCGGTCCGCTTTCGGGCCGGGACGACGCCGCGAGTACGGCTTGGTCACATCCGGGCGCGCGATGCTGCCCGGCACGTGCCTCTCCGGGCCGGTGCCGAAGCCCCCGGAAATCCCCGGAACCGCGCGGGTTTTGGGCGATGGGCGGGGGAGTCCCGCCGATTTGTTGGGAGCCGAATCTTCCGGTAGAGTATTTACTCGTTGCCCCCCTAGCTCAGTGGTAGAGCGCGTTCTTGGTAAGAACGAGGTCACCGGATCGATTCCGGTGGGGGGCTCTGAATGAGGGCCTGTGTCAAGGCGGTTTTGACCGGCTTGGCGCAGGTTTTTCTCATTCGTGGCGGTGTAGCTCAGTTGGTTAGAGCGCACGACTCATAATCGTGAGGTCGGGAGATCGAGCCTCCCCACCGCTACAGAAAGACCCCGCAGGCCCGGCCTGCGGGGTCCTTTTGTCTTAACCCGGTTGCCCTATCACTTTGAGTGCTTTCGGCGGCCTGAAAGCAACCAGGAGTGATAGCGCAACGGGTGCAGGGCCGGCGCAGTTGGGACAGAATGGGACGATGACGCGAATCGCAATCATCGGCGGCCACGGCAAGGTGGCTTTGGAACTGTCCGGCATTCTCCAAAGGAGGGTGCCGACGTCACGTCCATCATCCGCAACCCGGACCACCGCGACGATGTGGCCGCCACCGGCGCCACTCCGCTGGTGCTGGACGTGGAGAAAACGTCGACGGCGGAGCTCGCCGCGGTGCTGACGGGCCACGACGCCGTCGTCTGGTCAGCCGGCGCAGGCGGCGGAAGCCCCGAGCGTACCTACGCCGTGGACCGGGACGCGGCCATCCGCTCCATGGACGCAGCCGCCCAGGCCGGCGTCCGGCGCTACGTTATGGTCTCCTACCTCGGCGCCGGCCCGGACCACGGCGTCCCCGCGGACAACAGCTTCCACGCCTACGCCGAGGCCAAGGCGGCGGCGGACGCGCACCTGCGCGGCAGTGACCTGCAATGGACCATCCTCGGCCCCGGAGCCCTGACCGACGGCCCCGGCAACGGGCTGCTCGACGTCAACCCCTCGGACACCTCGGACGGAACCGGCACCTCGCGCGCCAACGTGGCCCTCGTGGCCGCCGCGGTGCTGGACCTGCCGCAGACGGTCGGCCGGACCATCGAGTTCCGGGACGGAACGCTGCCGCTCGCCGCGGCCCTGGAACCGGCGAACTAGCCCGCCGACGGAGCACCGCCCCGCGCGACTGCCGTCGGCGTCGCGGCCCCCAAGATCCGCCGCCTTACCGTCCGCAGCGAGCAGGTACCCGAAGTCGCGTGCCCGGTGCTGCACTTGGATCTCCGCCCCAGATCAGGCCGTAGTGAAGCACCCTGGAACGTAGCGAGCGTGGTGGCGCTATTTGCGGGTGACTTTGACGCCTGTGGGGCTGTAGGTCATGGAGCCGCCTTCGAAGGGCACGGTGCGGTAGCCGTTGTAGGCTACGGCGACGCCGAGGGGGTAGCCGAGTCCGCCGGCTTGCCAGCCGGCGAGGCGCCAGGCGTTGCGGTAGGGTTCGCCGACCATGTTCGCGCCGGTGGCGGGGGTGTAGTAGCTGTTGCCGCGTTCGAAGGGTTGGTAGCAGCCGCCGCCGTAGAGGCCGCATTGTTCGGGGCCGGTGGGGTAGCCGACGCTTTTTTGCCATCCGGCCCAGCGCCAGGAGTTGAAGTACCGGGCGGTGACGGCGTGGGCGCCGGTGGCGGGGGTGTAGTAGATGTTGGCTTTTTCGAAGGGCTGGTAGCAGCCGCCGCCGTAGAGGCCGCAGGCGGGTGCCCCGGTGGGGTAGCCGATGCCCGGTTGGAGGCCTGCTGTTGTCCAGGCGGTGGCGTAGGGCCCGGTGACGGCGTGCGCGCCGGTGGCGGGGGTGTAGTAGATGTTGGCTTTCTCGAAGGGCTGGGCGCAGCCGCCGCCGGTGAGTCCGCAGGCGGGTGCTCCGGTGGGGTAGCCGATGCCGGCCTGCCAGCCGGCGTCTTTCCAGGCGTTCCAGTAGGCGCCCGGTCACGGCGTGGGCGCCGGTGGCGGAGGTGTAGTAGATGTTGGCTTTTTCGAAGGGCTGGTAGCAGCCGCCGCCGTAGAGGCCGCAGCTGGGTGCTCCGGTGGGGTAGCCGATGCCGGCCTGCCAGCCGGCGTCTTTCCAGGCGTTCCAGTAGGCCCCGGTCACCGCGTGGGCGCCGGTGGCGGGGGTGTAGTAGATGTTGGCTTTTTCGAAGGGCTGGTAGCAGCCGCCGCCGTAGAGGCCGCAGCTGGGTGCTCCGGTGGGGTAGCCGATGCCGGCCATGCGTCCGGCCCGGTCCCAGGCCGCCCAGTAGGCGCCGATCACCGCGTGCGCGCCGGTGGCGGGGGTGTGGTAGACGGTGGCTTTCTGGAAGGGCTGGGAGCAGCCGCCGCCGGTGAGGCCGCAGCCGGCCGGGCCGTCGGGTAGCCGAGTCCGGCCTGCCAGCCGGCTTCCTTCCAGGCTTCCATGTAGCTGGCGAAGACGGCGTGGGCCCCGGTGGCGGGGGTGTAGTAGACGTTGGCTTTCTGGAAGGGCTGGTAGCAGCCGCCGCCGTAGAGGCCGCAGCTCTCGGGGCCGGTGGGGTAGCCGAGGCCGGCCTGCCAGCCGGCGTCCTTCCAGGCCGACATGTACGCGGTTTTGACCGCGTGGGTGCCGACGCCCGGGGTGCTGTAGACAATGCCGCGCTGGAAGCGCTGGTGGCAGGTCGTGGACGCCGCGTCACCGTACGGGCAGGTCACATCGCTGATGCGGATAACCGATACTCGCCTCCCCGCCGGCCTGCCAGCCAGGCGTCGCGGAACACTCCGGTCACGGCGTTGGGGGCTGGTGATGGTGACGGTTGCCGCGGTGGCTGAAATCGAGTCAATTTTCACCCGCGTGCCGGCATGGGTGGTGAAGGTCTGCCCGGCCTGCCAGGCCTGGCTGGGGTTGTAGTACCCGGCGAACGGCTCGGGAATCCGGCAGCAGGATCAGCGAGCCGGCCCCTAGCTGCTGGACAATCTTGACGCCGCTGTTCAGGTCCACGGCCTTGGCGGTGTCGTAACTGACGGGCAGCCGCAGCTCGAGGAAATAGACTTCGCCGCTCACCGGATCGGTGAACTTCACGGCGCGCCTGGCATCGGTGCCGGCCCAGGCCCTCAGGTAAATTTCTTCACGTCCTTGAGGATTCCTGCGTCGACGATTTCGTCGCCGCGGCCGAACCCTCCATAGGCCCAAAGGGTCGAGCTGATGGCAGGCTGGGTGGTCTGCGAGACGCCCATCAGGTCCAGGCTGTCACCGTATTCGCGGATGTAGCAGCTGGAATCGGCGAAGGTCCCGTCCGTGTTCGTGGCGGACGTCCTGCGCGCCGCTGCCGCACTGCAGGCTGTTGGCGTGCATCAGGCCCAGCACGTGCCCGAATTCGTGCGTCAGCACGCTGTTGGTCAGGGACGCCGGGAGCGGCATGATGACCTTTCCAGCTGGTGCCGCTGGTAGCTCCAGCCGGCGCCGTACGCGCCGTCGGAGAGCGTGGGCGTGGAGACGAAGACGACGAGGGCCGTGTAAGGGTTGGGCGTCCACTTGAGCTCAGTGGCGATGGTGTTCATCATGTCCGGGTAGCGCTGGCGTGGAGGTGGCCTTGCTGGTGCGGCTCTCCACCGTGGCCACGCTCATCGACAACCGGCCGTTGGACATGGTCTTCCAGTAGTTGCTGCTGGTGGTGATGGCGGCCTTTGCCGCTGTCGACGGGATGGTTGCCTTCTTGTCGGCCAGCTGGACCAGGACCAGGCGTACCTTGATGTCGCCGGAGCGGGCAAGCGAGTAGGACTCGGTGGTGAGCGAGGCCGCGGCGGCGCCCGGCGGGCGCACCCTTCTTGCCGGTCGGGGGCGGGTTCTCGAACGTGTGCGCAATGAACGGCTCCTCGTCGCCTTCAACCGGCAGCGACTTCAACCGTCGTGAGGGACGACCCGGCCGGGTGGCGGAGGGGCTCGGCGTCGGCTGGACGGACGTCCGGCCGGACCGTCGGCGCCGCGGGCAGCCGGGGCGTCGTGGTGCGGGCCGGCGTCGGGGTTGCCGCCGGAGCCTGGCGCGGGGGTGGCTGTGGCGGTCGCGACAGGCGTCGGCGACAGCTCGGCGTAGGCGGGCGCCGTGCCGGTAGCTGGGACCGAAGCCAAGGCAAGGACAAGCGCGGCAAACAACGCAGTCTTCATCCGTAAAGAGTTCACGTTTAGCTTTCATGAGACCGCCGCCCGGCCGACGGGTCAGCTGAACGGCCGCAAGTGACCAGAGTGAGGCCAGTCTACGGATGGGAGAGCGGAATAACAGGAAACCTGCGGCAAACTTTCGACTTGGGTATCAATCGTTGCCGAATCTTGAGCTACGCTCGTGGGTAAAACGGCGCCGCGGACGGCCGTCAGTCGGCGAGTTCCAGTTCCAGGGCGTTGGCCTCGACGAAGTCCAGGGCGTGCCGGATGGCGCCGACCGTCACGATTCCGTCGCCCAGCGGGGACACCGTCACCCGCGGGGGAGTGGCGGTGAACCGCGGCAGCGCGGCGGTGATGCCGGGCACCAGCGCTGCGGCGGAATCCGCGACGGCGCCGCCGATCACCACCTGCTCTGGGTTGATCAGGCTGGCGATCGCGGCGATGACCCGGGCCATCCGCTCCGAGAGGCGGTCCAGGATTGCCAAGGCGGCGGCGTCCCCGGCGGCGGCATCGGCAAAGACCCGCCGGGCGCTCGCCTCGCCGCCGGCCGACGGTCCGCCGGCCGCGGCCTGCCACTGCCGGGCCAGGCTCGCGATGCCGTCGCTGGAGCCGACGCCCTCCACCATGTCCAGGAAACCCATTTCGCCGGCGCCGCCGCCGCGGCCGTGCAGCAGGCGGCCGGACTCCAGCACGCCCGCGCCCAGCCGCTCACCGGCCAGCAGCACCACAAGATCGTCCACGCCCGCGCCGGAGCCGCGCCAGCGTTCGCCGAGCGCGGCCAGGTTGGCGTCGTTCTCCAGCAGCACCGGCCAGCCGTGCAGGTCCTGCAGCGCCGAGCGGAGCCCGACGTCGAACAGGCTCCAGAAGTGCTGGGAGGCCAGCACGTTGCCGTCGCGGTCCACCGGGGCCGCGATGCCGGCGCCGACGGCCAGGACCTTGCCCGGGGCCTCGCCGGCTGCCTCCAGCGCCTGCCGGCAGGCCCGGTCAACGACGCTGATCCGCTCAGCCGCGGGGATGTCCGCGGCGCGGAAGCTCCCGCTGGCCCGGCCGACGACCGTGCCCCGCAGGTCCGCGACGGCCGCGGTGGTGGTGGCGGCGCCGATGTCGATGCCGAGCACGACGCCGGCCCGCGCCCGGAACTCGAAACGCCGCGCCGGCCGGCCCTTCTGCGGGCTGCCGGCGCCCGGGCCCCCGGCAGCCGGGAGGTCCTTCCGGGGCGCGTCCAGTTCGCGGATCCAGCCGCGCCGGATCAGGTCCTCGCAGACGGCAATCACCGAGGCCCGGGTGAGGCCGGTCAGCGCCATCAACCCAGTGCCGGTCGCCACCTCGGTACCGCGGATGGCGGCCAACACCGCCTGGGCGTTGACCCGGCGCAGCAGTTGGGGCGTTGCGGCTGCCTGCGGCTTCGGAATCTTGACCTCCCCATGAGTGCGGACCCATAATTGATCCGGCAATAGATTTAGCTTCTATCTAAATTATCAGACGCGTTTTCGCAGTTGCAGTTAGCAGACACCGCCCCCAGCCCGAAGGATTCACCTTGTCGAACACCGCCACGCTGGCAACCCTGTCCGGTTCCGACCTCGCCGCCGACCCCAACTGGTGGCGCCAGGCATCCGTGTACCAGATCTACCCGCGCAGCTTCTCCGACTCCAACGGCGACGGCCTGGGCGACATCAAGGGCATCACCGCCAAGGTGCCGTACCTGAAGGCGCTCGGGATCGACGCCGTCTGGCTTTCCCCGTTCTACCCCTCGGCCCTCGCCGACGGCGGCTACGACGTCGACGACTACCGCGACGTCGACCCCAAACTCGGCACGCTGGAGGACTTCGACGAGATGTCCGCCGCGCTGCACGCCGCCGGCATCAAGCTGATCGCGGACATCGTCCCGAACCACTCCTCGAACCGCCACGTGTGGTTCCAGGAGGCCCTGGCCTCCCCCCGCGGCTCGGACGCCCGCGAACGCTACATCTTCCGGGACGGGAAGGGCGAAAACGGCGAGATCCCGCCGTCGGACTGGGAGTCCGTCTTCGGCGGTCCGGCCTGGGAGCGCATCACCGAGCCGGACGGCACCCCCGGCCAGTGGTACATGCACATCTTCGCCAAGGAACAGCCGGACCTGAACTGGTCCAACCGGGAAATCCGCGACGACTTCCTCAAGACGCTGCGCTTCTGGTCCGACCGCGGCGTGGACGGCTTCCGCGTCGACGTGGCGCACGCCCTGACCAAGGACCTCACCGAGCCGCTGCTCTCCAAGGTCGAACTCAGCGAGGCGGGAACCGGTGCTGACGGTCACGACGACGGCTCGCACCCGTTCTGGGACCGCGACGAGGTGCACGAGATCTACGTCGAATGGCGCGAGGTCTTCAACGAGTACAACCCGCCGCGCACCGCCGTCGCCGAGGCCTGGGTACACGCCAGCCGCCGCGGCCGCTACGCGAGCCCGGAGGGGCTGGGCCAGGCGTTCAACTTCGACCTGCTGCAGGCCGATTTCGACGCCGACGAGTTCCGCGAAATCATCACCCGCAACCTCGCCGAGGCCACCGAGTCCGGCGCCTCCTCCACCTGGGTCTTCTCCAACCACGACGTCGTCCGGCACGCCACCCGCTACGGCCTGCCCAAGGGCGGCGGCCGGCATGCCAAGGGCCAGGACGGCAAGGGCTGGCTGCTGGCCGGAGCCCCGGCCGAGGAGCTCGACGTCGAACTGGGCCTGCGCCGCGCCCGCGCCGCGACCCTGCTGATGCTCGCCCTGCCCGGCTCCGCCTACCTGTACCAGGGCGAGGAACTGGGCCTGCAGGAAGTCGCCGAGATCCCGGACGCCGAGCGCCAGGACCCCACCTTCTTCCGCAACAAGGGCGTCGAGATCGGCCGCGACGGCTGCCGCGTGCCGCTGCCCTGGGCGCCGGAAGGCATCCTCCTTCGGCTTCGGCGACGGCGGCGCCCACCTGCCGCAGCCGGCATGGTTCGGCCGCTACGCCGTCGCTGCCCAGGACGGAACGGAAGGCTCCACCCTGGAGTTCTACCGCAAGGCCCTGAAGCTGCGCCGGGAACTGCAGACCTCGGAGGAACTGGAGTGGCTGGAGACCGGCCACGCCGACGTGCTGCACTTCCGCCGCCACGGCGGCTGGCAGTCCGTGACCAACTTCGGGGACGACGCCGTCGAGCTTCCCGCCGGTGAGGTGCTGATCAGCAGCGGCCCGCTGGACGGACAGCTGCTCCCCGGCAACACCACCGTCTGGCTTCGGTGAGTTCCAGGTCCGGTGCGACCGAGGAGGTTCCGGCACGCCCGGGACGGAAACCGGCAGCAGCCCAGGAACTGATTTACGGCTGCATGGGCCTGGGCGGCAGCTGGTCGGCGGAGCCGTACTCGTCCGCGCACGTGGACGAGGCGGCCGCCGCCGTCGACGCCGCCCTGGAAGCCGGCATCACGCTCTTTGACCATGCGGACATCTACCGCAACGGCAAGGCCGAGGCGGTGTTCGGCGAGGTGCTGGCGCAGACCCCGGGGCTGCGGGAGCGGATCCGGCTGCAGACCAAGTGCGGCATCCGGCTGGGCGAAGCAGGGCCTGGAGGCGTTCTACGACCTGAGCCGGGACGGCATCCTGGACCGGGTCAACGAGAGCCTGGCCCGGCTGCGGACGGACTACGTGGACGTGCTGATGCTGCACCGCCCGGACCCGCTGCTGGATCCGGCCGAGGTGGCCTCCGCCGTCGGGCAGCTCATGGCCGAGGGCAAGGTCCGTGCGGTGGGCGTCTCCAACATGTCGGCGCCGCAGATCGAGCTGCTGCAGGACCGGCTCGAGGTGCCCGTGGTGGCCAACCAGCTGGAGATGAGCCTGTCCGCGCGGGCGTGGCTGGAAAGCACCGTGCTGGTCAACCACGCCGAGGGCACGGACTACAGCTTCCCGCACGGCACCGTGGAGCACTGCGTCCGCCGGCGGCATCACCCTGCAGGCGTACGGGGCGCTCTCCCGCGGGCTCTACACGGGGGCGCCGGCGGCGAACCCGACTGCCGCGGAGGCGGCCACCGCGGCCCTCGTGGCCGAGATGGCCGCGGAGAAGGGAACCACGGGGGAGGCCATCGCTGCTGGGCTGGCTGATGAAGCACCCCGCCGGCGATCGCCCCCGTGATCGGCACCGCCAAACCGGAGCGGATCAAGGCCTGCGCCGGCGCGGCCGGGGTGGCCGCGGCGATGACGCGGGCGCAGTGGTACCGGCTCTGGATCACGGCCCGGGGCAGCAACATCCCCTAAGTCCCGCCGCCTCCGCCGCGGTCCGGAGGTGATTTTGGTCGTATTGGTCGCCCCGAACGGGGGTTTTGCTTGGCGGCAGGCGGTCCCGTGCGGTTAGCGTAGAGGCATGACCTCTACCACTACCGCCGGGATTGTCCGGCCCCAGCGCAATGTCCCGGCCGAAATCGCCCGCTCCTGGCTGCTGGTCAACGCCATGAAGCCCGAACTCTTCGGACAGTCGGCGGAGTCCCGCGCGGACGCCATCATCCTGGACATCGAGGATGCGGTGGATCCCTCCCAGAAGGATGCCGCCCGCGAGCACGTCGTGGACTGGCTGACCGCCGGCGGCAGCGCCTGGGTCCGGATCAACGACGCCACGAGCCCCTTCTGGGCCGACGACCTCGCCGGCCTCCGCGGCACCCCCGGGCTGCTCGGCGTGATGCTCGCCAAGACCGAATCCGCGGACCAGGTCACCGAGAGCTTCCACCGCATGGACGGCAAGACCCCGGTCATCCCGCTGGTCGAGTCCGCCGTGGGCATCGAGGAAGCCAACCACATCGCCAAGGCCCAGGGCGCCTTCCGGCTGGCCTTCGGCTCCGGCGACTTCCGCCGCGACACCGGCATGGCCGCCTCCCCGGAGGCGATGGCCTACCCGCGCGCCAAGCTCGTCGTCGCCAGCCGCGTCGGCAACCTGCCCGGCCCGATCGACGGCCCCACCGTCGGCACCAACCACCCGATCCTGCGCGAGCAGACCGGCATCACGGTGATGATGGGCATGACCGGCAAGCTCTGCCTCGCCATCGACCAGACCAGCGTCATCAACGAGGTCATCAGCCCCACGCCGTCCGACGTCGCGTGGGCCACCGACTTCATGGCCGACTTCGAAGCCAACGGCCGCGTCATCCGCGACGGCTCCGACCTGCCGCGCCTGGGCCGCGCCGAGAAGATCATGAAGCTCGCGGTAGCCTTTGGGGTGCAGCCGGCCCTGTAGCCAGCACCCGCAACCAAGGAGACCCCGTGACCGATACCCGCTATCTGGTCCACGGGGTCTTTTGGGATGGATCCGCCCCGGCAGCGCCCGTTCCCGGACAGCCCGACGCCGGCCGCGCCGTCCTGCGCCTGCAGCACCCCGAGGGCGTCCTTCAGCGAACTGGCGCTCGACGCCGGGACACGGCTCGGTTTCCGGCTCGCCGCCCCGGGAAGGCACTGCCTGGGCCACCACAAGGTGCACGGCCCCGCGGACCGCGACCATCGCACCTGCCCGGAACGGGCGCCGGCGGACCGCGGAACCCAGTGCGGGCCCTGCTTCGCCGTCGACGATTCGCGGCTGATCCACGACTTCCACCGCGGCGGTCGCGTCCCGCCGGGGCTGCGCGCCTATCTGATGCAGCCGCACTGGCTCTACGTCGCGACCTTCGCCCACGGCGCCAGCAAGGTCGGCACGGCCTCACAGCTGCGGAAATGGCACCGGCTCGCGGAGCAGGGCGCCGTCGCGGCCCGGTACGTCGCCCGGGCCGACGACGGGCGGATCGTCAGGATCCTGGAGGACCTGGTCACGCGCGACGCCGGGCTGCCGCAACAGATCCGCTCGGCGGCGAAGGCCGCCGGACTCACCGCGCCGGTTCCCGCCGTCGAACTGGACGAACTGAACGGCCGGCTCGCGGCCGGGGTCCGGGCCCTGCTCGGCGGCGCCGGCCTGGACGGTTTCGAGGTGGTGGACGAACCGTGGCGGCGGCCGGGGCTCGCCGATGCCGCCTGCACTCCCGCGCCCCGGCACGCCTACCCGCATGACCTCGGCTCGGACGCCCACGGCTTCCGGATCGCCTCGCTGAGCGGCAGCGTCGCGCTGGCCCGGCTCGACGGTGCCGACCTGGACTTTGTCGTCAACCTGGGCGGACTGAAGGCACGGACCATCGAACTCGGCGACCACGGCTCCGAGGTCCCGGCGGTCCAGGAGGCCCTGTTCTGACGCTGGATTCGCCTCTCGACGCGCAAAATACCGGGCGCGCCCGTATTCCGGTGTCGCCGGGCATTTTGAGTGTCGCCGGGAATTATGCGGCTCGCGGCGGGTGCAGGCGTCCCCGGTAGACTGGCACGGTGCTGAACGAATTCTGGGCCGCCGCGTCAACTACCTACAAGGTGCTCGTTTTCAGCGCCATGGGGCTGATTGCCACCGGCATCATCCTCAACCTGGTCGGCAACAACACCGGCAACCAGGCCCTGGCGCTGACGTCGCTGGCAGTGATCGGGCTCGGGCTCATCCTGCACATCGCCGGAATCGTCGTCCGCGGCCAGACGATCCGGAAAAACCTCAAGCGCTAGCCGCGGCGTTCCGCAGCACGTGGCTCCGGGCGTGCTCCACGGCCGCGGGCAGGCTGCCGAAGAGGTGCTTGTGGTGCCGCAGCGAGCGGATCACGCCCACGTTGGTCACCAGGTCCAGGTGCTGCGGCTGGACGCCCTTGAGCAGCACCGTGACGCCGCGCAACTCCAGCGCCGAGATCACCTCCACCAGGGTGTGCGCCCCCGTCGCGTCCAGCATCCGCACCTGCGAGAGCCGGATGATCGCGACCTGGATGTCCCTGACCTGGCTGATCTCCTGCAGGATGCGCTCAGCGGCGCCGAAGAACATGGCGCCGTCCAGCCGGAAGATCGCGATGTGCCCGTCCCCGGGCGCGGCCGGGCCCGGGATGTCCTCGCGCTGCACCCCGCTGAGCGAGGCGAACTTCCGCAGCGTGAACACCGCCGCGGCCACCAGCCCGATCTCGATCGCCACGATCAGGTCGAACGCCACGGTGATCAGTGCGGTCAGGACAAAGACGAAGGCATCGGCCCGGGTGGAACGCAGCACCGCCGCCACGGTCTGCCGGGAGACCATGCGGGTGGCCGTCACCATCAGGATCCCGGCCAGGACCGCCAGCGGAATCCGGCCCACCAGCGGCGCCGCGAGGTAGATGATGGCCAGCAGCACCAGGGCGTGCACGATCGCCGCGAGCCGGGTTTTCGCCCCGGAGCGGACGTTGACGGCGGTCCGGGCGATCGCGCCGGTGGCCGGCATGCCGCCGAACAGCCCCGCCGCCACCGAGGCCAGCCCCTGGCCGGTAAGTTCGCGGTCCGGGCTGTACGTTCCGCCGGGCCGGCCGTCGGGGCCGACCATACCGGCCGCCACCCGGGCGGACAGCAGGGACTCGATCGCCGCGAGCGTGGCGATGGACACGGCAGGCAGGAGCAGCCCGCCCAGCGCCGACGGATCCAGGGACGGCAGGGACGGCGCGGCCAGGGCATGCGGCAGCGCTCCGATCCGCGGGATCTGCAGGTCCAGGACTTCGGCGGCCACGGTGGCCAGCAGCACGGCGGCCAGGCTGGCCGGGACGGCCCTGGTGAACCGGGGCAGCAGGAACATCACCGCGGCGACCCCCGCCACGACGGCCAGGGTCTGGGCCGCGGTGGGCGCGGCGGCCCTGGCGGCGCTCTCGACGGCGGCCAGCAGGGTGTTGTGGCCCGGAATCCCCGTCGGTACCGGTGGCCATCGGCACCTGCTGCAGGAAAATGATGGCGGCGATGCCCAGCGTGAAGCCCTCCACCACGGGCCAGGGGATGAACGCGACCGCCCGGCCCAGGCCGCTGATGCCCAGGATGATGACCAGCAGCCCGGCCAGCACGGACACCAGGGCGATGCTGCCGGCACCGTGCGCGGCAACCACGGGAGCCAGCACCACCACCATGGCCCCGGTCGGCCCGGACACCTGGACGTGCGAACCTCCCATCACGGCCGCCACCAGCCCGGCCACCACCGCGGTGATGAGCCCGGCCTCGGCCCCCACCCCGGAACTCACCCCGAACGCGAGGGCCAGCGGGAGGGCCACGATGCCCACGGTGATGCCGGAGAGCAGATCCGTCCGCCACGAGCTGCGCAGCCCGTCGTAGTCGCGCGCGGAGGGCAGGAACCTGGCGAGGTGCCCCCGGGCGCCGTGGGCGCTGCGGGCGCTGGGGCGGTCGCGGCGCTCACGTGGCGGACCCCTGGAGGGATGCGGCCGGCAGTTCCTGCGCGAGCCGGAGCTGTTCGCCGGAATCGGCGAGCCTGTCCAGCAGGAAGATCCGGGCAATGGCGAGCAGCTCGGCAATCTTCGGGTGGGCCAGCCGGTAGGTCACGGCGTTGGCCGTCCGGACCGAGGTCACCACCCCGTGCCGGCGGAGCGTGGCCAGATGCTGGGACAGGTGCGAGGCCTCCAGCCCGGTCTCGGCCAGCAGGTAACTGACCGGCGCCGCGGTGTCCGGGGCGGCCGCGAGCAGTTCCAGCACCCGGATCCGTGCCGGGTGCGCGAGGGCTTTGAACAGGTTGGCCTTGATCTCGTACAAGGGGGTCTGCGCTGCGGAAATCATGGCGGCCTGCGCTCTCTCGTCCCGCGGCCGGGGGGACCCGCGCCGCGGATTTATGGATTGATGTTTCCATCATATCGCGCAGGTGCAAGCCCCGTCGGTGCCTGTAACGCGGAAAGGCGCCCGGAGGCAGGGCGCTAGGCTAAAGCCATGACTATCAATCCGGATCTGCAGGGCCGCAGTTACCCTGCCGCAGAGGTGTACGACGTCGGCCGCGAGAAGATCCGCGAGTTCGCGCGCGCGGTCAAGGCCACGCACCCGGCCCACTTCGAGGTGGATGCCGCCCGGGCCCTGGGCACGGCGACCTCGTGGCCCCGCCCACCTTCGCGATCATCGTCGCCCAGCGCGCCGACGCGCAGCTGATCGAGGACCCGGATTCGGGCATCGACTTCTCCCGCGTGGTCCACGCCGACCAGCGCTTCGTCCACCACCGGCCGATCATCGCCGGGGACCGGCTGGTCGCCGAACTGCACGTCGACGGCGTCCGCGCCATGGGCGGCGGCGCCATGATCACCACCCGCTCCGAGATCTTCGCCCTCGCCGGCAGCGAGTCCGGCAGCGGGTCCGGCGCCGGTCAGCGCGAAGCCGTCGCCACCACCACCTCGTCCATCCTGGTCCGCGGAGAGGGACAGTAGCCCATGAGCCCCACATTTTCAGAGCTGACCGTCGGCCAGGACCTCGGCAGCCGCAGCATCGAGGTCACCCGCACCGACCTCGTCAAGTACGCGGGCGCCTCCGGCGACTTCAACCCGATCCACTGGAACGAGGCCTTCGCCACGGGCGTCGGCCTGCCCGGCGTGATCGCCCATGGGATGTTCACGATGGGCGCCGCCGTCCAGCTCGTGACCGACTGGGCCGGCGACCCGGCCGCCGTCGTCGACTTCCAGACCCGCTTCAGCAAGCCGGTCCCGGTGGCCGACACCACCGGCACCCCGGAGCCGGGTGCGGTGATCGAGGTCAGCGGCACCGTCGGAGCGCTCGACGCCGACGCGGGCACCGCCCGCGTGGACCTCACCGTCGTCGCCGGGGGCCAGAGGGTCCTCATGAAGGCCCAGGCCGTCGTCAGGCTGGCCTGACCGTATGAGGCTGCCGTGAGCGTTCGCGCCGCCCAGGCCGCCGAGGTCACCCGGTGGCGCAACGCCGTCGTGGCTGCCTATGCCTTCAGCGGCATAGCGTTCGCCAGCTGGGTGTCCCGGCTGCCCGCCATCCGCGACGGGCTGGACCTCACCCCCGGGAATGTCGGCCTGCTGCTGCTGTGCATGACGCTGGGTTCCTTCGTCTCGGTCTCGGCCTCCGGGCTGATCGTGCTGCGCTTCGGCTCCAAGCAGACCATCCGGATCGGCAGCATCATGGTCGGCACCGGGCTGGTCCTGGCCGGGTTCGGGACCTCTGTCCTGGTCAACCCGCTGGCGGTCGCGGCCGGACTCGTTGTGGTGGGCCTCGGCACCGCCAGCTGGAACACCGCCTCCAACGTGGAAGGCGCCGCCGTCGAGCGCGCGGTACGGCGCCACATCATGCCGCGGCTGCACGGCGCCTTCAGCCTCGGCACCGTCGCCGGCGCGGGTGCGGGCGCCTGGGCGGCCGGCGCCGGGGTGCCGGTCTTCTGGCACCTGGGCGCCGTGGGCCTGCTGGTCGCCGCCTCCGTGGCCACGGCCGCCGGCTGGTTCCGTGCCGACGTCACCCCGGTGGAGGAGAAGGCCTTCACCCCGGCCGGCACGGACACCTTCGAGGACCCCTCCACCGGCCCGCTGCCGATCATCAGCCAGGCCACCCAGGGGCCGGAAGAGCCGCTGGACAACAAGCGGCAGATCTCGCAGGCCTGGCGGGACCGCCGGACCCTGCTGCTGGGGGTCCTCGTGCTGGGCCTGGCCCTGGCCGAGGGCGCGGCCGGGGACTGGGTGGCCCTGGCGCTGGCCGACGGCCACGGCCAGTCCGACGCCGCGGGAGCCGCCGGCTATGGACTCTTCGTCACCTTCATGACCGTGGGCCGCTTCGCCGGCACCCTGGTGCTGGACCGCTTTGGCCGGGTCCCGGTGATGCGCTGGTGCGCGGCGCTGGCCGTGCTGGGCCTGGGCCTGTTCGTCTTCGCGCCGGTACCCTGGCTGGCGTACGTGGCCCTCGCCATTTGGGGGCTGGGCGCCTCGCTGGGCTTCCCGGTGGGTATGTCCGCCGCCGCCGACGACCCGGTCAAGGCCGCCGCGCGCGTCTCGGTGGTGTCCACGATCGGCTACGGGGCGTTCCTCTGCGGTCCGCCCCTGCTGGGCCTGCTGGCCGAGCACGTCGGCATCCTGCACTCGCTGCTGGCCGTCATGGTCATGCTGGTGGTCAGTTTCCTGCTCTCCCCGGTGGCCCGCAAGGCCGCGTAGGCCAGCGCCGGCCGCCGGCCGCCGTCCGGGCACGGGCCCGAGCGCGGGCACGGGCCGAACCCGGCTAGGCTGGAGGGGTGACCCAGACACTGCTTTCCGCCCTGACCACGGCCGGCGTCGGCGGCCCCGCCGCCCGTTTCGTCGAAGCCCGCACCGAGGCGGAAATCATCGACGCCGTCCGCGCGGCCGACGCCGCCGGGGAGCCGCTGCTGATCATCGGCGGCGGCTCCAACCTGCTGGTCTCCGACGCCGGCTACCCCGGCACGGTGCTGAAAATCTCGACCGAGGGCTTCACCGTCAACGCCGAAGACTCCTGCGGCGGAGTCGCCGTCGTGGTCCAGGCAGGCCACAACTGGGATGCCCTCGTGGAGCACGCCGTTAAGCATGCCTGGTCCGGCATAGAGGCCCTGTCCGGGATCCCCGGCGCCACCGGGGCGACCCCCGTGCAGAACGTGGGAGCGTACGGCGCGGACGTCTCGCAGACCATCGCCGCGGTGCGCACCTGGGACCGGGAACGCAATGCAGTGCAGACGTTCACCAACTCGGAACTGAAATTTGGCTACCGCGACTCCCTCCTGAAGCAGACCACGACCAACGGGTCGCCGCGCTATGTGGTGCTGACAGTGGAGTTCCAGCTGCCGCTGGGCCGGATGAGCGCACCGGTCCGCTACGCCGAACTGGCCCGGGTACTCGGCGTCGAGGTCGGCCAGCGGGCCTACGCCAACGACGTCCGGCGCGAGGTGCTCCGGCTCCGGGCCTCCAAGGGCATGGTCCTGGACCCGGCGGACCGGGACACCTGCTCCACCGGCTCCTTCTTCACGAACCCGATCGTGCCGGCCGAGGTTGCGGCCAGGCTGCCCGACGACGCCCCGCGCTACCCGGGCGGCGCCGACGGCCTGACCAAGCTCTCCGCGGCCTGGCTGATCGACCAGGCGGGCTATGGCAAGGGTTTCGGACTGGAGGCCGGCAGCGTCTCCGGCGGCCGGGCATCGCTGTCCACCAAGCACACCCTGGCCATCACCAACCGTGGCGGCGCCAGGGCAGCGGACCTGCTGGCAATTGCCCGGGAGGTGCGCCGCGGTGTCGCCGAACGGTTTGGCATTGAACTGCACCCCGAGCCGCTGCTGATCGGCATCGAGCTCTAGGGCAGCGGACCAGGCCGGCCTAGTTCCGGCCGCGGCGCGGGGCGGCCCTGCTGAAAAGCAGAAACGTGAAGCCGGATGCCGCGGCGCCCAGCAGGAAGACCTGGACGAACGCCACGGACTGGGCGCTGGGGCCGCTCCGCAGCAGGAGCCCGGCGCAGGCGAACACCGCCGCCCCGGCCAGCAGCGCCAGCGAACCGAGCAGGAAACTCTGCACCGTCGCCGGGAGTTCCCCGCCCGGGTCGGGTTCGAGTTCCTGCCGTTCGGCGTCCCGCAGCGCCGGGCGGCGCGGTTGCAGCATCGCCGCACCGGCGAAACTGGCCACCGCGACCGCCATGCACCCGGCAGACACGGCCTGGAACGTCGCCATCATGGGGGAGAGGCGCGTGCCGCTGGCGATGGCGACGGCCAGGCCGGCAGCCATGCCTGCTGCGCTGGAGGCCCAGCCCAGCAGGGCCAGCCTCCTGCACAAGGGCCGCAGCAGCGGCCACACATCTCCCAAAGTCATGCATCCACCTTAGGGAGGCCGGCTGGGCAACGGCTGGGAGGGCGCCGGGAGGGCGCCGGGCAGCGTGTTTTCCGGCGCAGTGCCGCGGCCCCCGGCCCTAGGATATTGCCATGGCAGCAGCGGTGCGTACGCGTCTGAGCCGGGCCGTGATGGGCCGGCTCCGCCTGGCCTCGCAAGGGCTCACCGGTCCGGGCTTCCGCTCCGCTCCGGAAGCCGTCCGGTCGATGCCGGCACTGCAGGCCCAGGACCTCCGGGCGGCGCTGTGGGCCGTGGGGCAGCGCGTCCCGGGCTCCCGCGTGGCCGATGTCCGCGCGGCGCTGGACGGCGGCGAGATTGTCCGCTCCTGGCCGATGCGCGGCACGCTGCACCTGCTGGCGCCGGAGGACCTCAAGTGGGTCTTGGAGATCACCTCCGGCCGGCTCATCAAAAGTTTGGCCGGGCGGCACCGGGACCTCGGCATCACCGCCGCCGACGTCGACGCGGCAGCCGAAGCTGCCCTGCTGCGGGTCTCCGGCGGGGCCGCGGCCAGCCGGGCGGAGCTGTTCCAGGCCTTCGAGCAGGCCGGGCAGGCCA
The DNA here is from genome assembly GCA_963698285.1 of uncultured Actinomycetota bacterium. Lineage (GTDB taxonomy): Bacteria > Actinomycetota > Actinomycetes > Actinomycetales > Micrococcaceae > Arthrobacter. The sequence goes on from CAVOQF010000002.1 coordinate 307,679, forward strand.
CGGCGGGCCAGCGCGGCATCCATCTGCTGGCGATGCTCTGCCAGCGCGGCTGGCTGGTGCAGGGTCCGCTGGCTGGCAACCAGCAGCTGGTGGTCGCCTTCGAGGACTGGATCAAGAATTCGCGGCGCCTGGACCGGGCGGAGGGCATCGCCGAGTGGCTGCTCCGCTATTTCCGCAGCCACGGCCCCGCCACCGAGCGGGACTTTGCCTGGTGGTCCGGCATACCGCTGACGGACACCCGGGCAGGGCTGGCCGCGGTACGGGACCAGCTGGTGGAGCTGGAATTCGAAGGACACCAGTACTGGCTCTCGCCGGAGACGGCGGCCCTGCTCGACGACGGCGTCCCCGGCCAGCGCACCGTGCTGGCGCTGCCGGGGTTCGATGAGTTCCTGCTGGGCTACACGGACCGGTCCATCGCCCTGCCCGCGCACCACGCGGACAAGATCGTCCCCGGCGGCAACGGGGTGTTCAAGAAGACCATCGTGGCCGGCGGCGAGGTGGTCGGTACCTGGGCGGCGCCCGGGAACGGCGGCGCCGTCGTCCCCGAACCCTTTGACGCCGTTAACGGCCTGCGGCCTGCGGCCCGGAAATCATTCGAGCTGCAGGCCGCGAAGTACCGGCGGTTCCTGGGTCCGGAGGGACCCGGCGGCGCCTAGAGGGTGCCGGTGGCGATCTTGAGCATGCGCCGCAGCGGCTCCGCGGCGCCCCAGAGGAGCTGGTCGCCCACGGTGAAGGCGCTGATGTACTCCGGGCCCATCTCGAGCTTGCGGATGCGGCCCACCGGGATGTCCAGGGTGCCGGAGGCCGCCACGGGGGTGAGGTCCGCCATCGAGGCTTCCTTGGTGTTGGGCACCACCGTGGCCCATTCATTGTCCGCGTCCAGGAGCTTCTCGATCTCGGCGACGGAAAGGTCCTCGCGGAGCTTGAGCGTGAGCGCCTGGGAGTGCGAGCGCATGGCGCCGATCCGGACGCACAGGCCGTCCATGATGACGCGGTCCGCGCCGGAGGTGCCCAGGATCTTGTTGGTTTCCACCCCCGCTTTCCACTCCTCCTTGGACTGGCCGTTGCCAAGGTCCGCGTCGATCCAGGGGATCAGCGACCCGGCCAGCGGCACACCGAACTGGGTGGCGTCGATGTCCGTGCGCTGGTGGGCCAGGACCTTGCGGTCGATCTCGAGGATGGCCGACGCCGGATCGTCCAGTTCGCTGCTGACCTCGGCGTTGAGCGTGCCGAACTGGCTCAGCAGCTCGCGCATGTGCCGGGCGCCGCCGCCGGACGCGGCCTGGTAGGTCATCGAGGTGCCCCATTCGACGAGGCCGTTCTTGAACAGGCCGCCCAGGCCCATCAGCATGCAGGAGACGGTGCAGTTGCCGCCGATGTAGTCCTTTACGCCGCCGGAGAGGCCGGCGTCGATGACGTCGCGGTTGATCGGATCCAGCACGATGATCGAGTCGTCGTTCATGCGCAGGGTGGAGGCGGCGTCGATCCACAGGCCGTCCCAGCCGCGGCTGCGCAGTTCGCCGTGCACCCGCTTGGTGTAGTCCCCGCCCTGGGCGGTGACGATGATCGGCAGCTTCGCCAGCGTCTCGACGTCGAATGCGTCCTCCAGCGTGCCGGCAGCGCCCGCCGCGGCGCCGGCAATGGCCGGGGCGGCGCCGCCGGCGTTCGAGGTGGAGAAGAAGACCGGGTTGATGTTGGCGAAGTCGCCCTCGTCCTGCATGCGCTGCATCAGGACGGAGCCGACCATGCCACGCCAACCGACCAGTCCGACGGACGGGGTAGCTGCTGTAGTCATTGGTCCAGTTTAGACTTTGCGGCGGTCCGGCCGCAGTCGGTTACGTCACGGCCGCCCGCCGCCCCGCGGCAACACCGGCCTCAGTCCAGCTGGCGGGGGCTCGGCTCCGGGAGGCCGCGCTCGCGGCGGATGCGCCGGGCCTTGAACTCGGAGACGGCCAGCCGGAGGGCGTAGAGCACGCCCGCGGCGCCGAGGGCGGTCAGCACCAGCGCGCCCCACAGCGGGCCCTCCCCCTGCGAGGTCGGGGCGGCCACGAGGACGAGGGAGAAGACGGTGAGGGCGGCGAACACCAGGGCAAGGACCACCATCCCGGGGGCGGTGGTGACGATCGGCCCGGACCCGGCCCGGGCGAAGCCGATCTCGTCCGCCGCGTAGCTGTGCAGCCGCCCCCGGTCCAGGGTGCGGGTCAGGAGGCGTTTCTCGCCGGCGGCGACCGCCTGTTCGTGCCGGGACCGGACCTCGTCGTCGTGCCGGCGGTCGTCAGCGTTTTTCGGCATGCGGTTCAGCCTTCCCGGATGGTGCGGATGTGGTCCAGTACCTCGGCGTCGCCGAGGCCCGTGAGTTCGTCGATGTCCCCGGCTCCGGGGGTGCTGTAACCGACCGTCCAGGTGTCCCCGGAGCGCTTCAGCAGGAGCTGGCGTCCGGAGGGGTCCTCGAGGCGGCGCAGCGTGGCACCGCCGGCCGGGTGGTCCTCGAGGTGCTTGCGCATGATGAAGAAGTTCGCCTCGGCCGGGGAGATCTCCGGATCCTGGGCCATGGCAAACCAGCTGAAGTAGGCACGCGGCTGCAGCAGGATGCGGTAGTCCGCGGATTCGACGGCCAGGACACTGTCCGCGGAGTCGGCCGTGAGCAGGTTGATCTGCATCCGGCGCGTGGCCGTGGTCAGGGCGCGGGTCACCGCGGCGACCGGTCCGCTGACGGAGAGCGTGCCGTCCGACTCCACCGTCGCCGCGCCGCGCGCCACGAGCGAGGACGCGCCCGCGGAGAGCACCCGGGGGTCCTCAAGCTCCTTGGCCACACGCAGTGCCTCGGCGCTCGCCGTGGCGGCCGGGCCATGGGCCAGGTTGAGCAGCGCGATGAGCTCGGCGAAACCGAACCCGATGGAATCCGGGTACACCGGCTCTCCCGTCGCCGGACGAGCGGTGGTTGTCTCAGTCACGATCTACATCTCCTCGTAGTTAGAAGCCAAAGAAGTCACCGACGGCTTCCGCGCCATCGGAAAGGGAATCCCCGACGGCGCCCGCACCGTCGGCGATCTTGCCGCCCACCCAGTTCACTGAGTCGTGGACGACGGGGACGTTGTCGTACAGGGCCAGGCCCGCGCTGGCGACCATGCAGGCCGTGCCTGCCGGCGGCGGCAGGAAGGAACCCGCGCCGATGAACGCCTTCGCAGTCGAATATGCCGCGTCGCCGTATTCACGGTCCGCCAGGGCGTTTATGGCGTCCATGCCGTCCAGCCCGACCCCGAGGACGCCGAGCCCCCTGCCCAGGCCCTCAAACGCGGTGAAGGCTTTGGTCCCCTCCGTGAGGTCGAAGGCTTCGTGCCAGCGGCCCTCGAAGAGCTGGTTGGAGACGTTGAAGAACTTGCTGAACTCGTTGGAGTTCTGAAACGCCTTCCACGCCGACGGATCGAAGAAATCGCCGATCCGGGACTTCTGCAGCATGCCGGCGATGTCGAAGAGACCGGACCGGAGGTTCGGAAAAGCCTTGACGACGTTGTAGAAGTCCCAGCCGCTCCGGAACGGCGAGTCCGGACCCTCCAACCACCCGGGGCGCGTCAGGTCACGGAAGTCAAACGGCCTCGTGCCGCCGGGCCCGCCGGAAGTGCCGGAGCCTCCGCCGGCGCCGGGCCCGCCGCCGGCGCCGGGAGCGGCGTTGCTGGCCTTCTCCTGTTCCTCGGCGTGGGCCATCAGCCGCTTGGACTCTTCCTTGAGGGCGCGCGCGGTCTGCTGGATCAGGGCGCGGTGGCTGCCGTTCCACTCGGATTTGAACCGGGCGCCGTCGGCGCCCTTCCACGAGGTGTTGTTGTTGATGGCCGAGGTCAGGGCCGTCGACTGTTGCAGCAGCGTCTCCGACGTCTTGCCGAACTGCTGCGCGAGCACGCGCAACTGGGCGACGTCGGCGCCCCACACGTTAGCTGCCATGATGGCATCCCCCCCCTTTACCGGCAACAGCCTAACGGGCCGTCGCCGCTGCCCAATGGATTCGAACCAGATGCCTTCCAAAGAATCTGACCGGCACCAATCTAGCCGGGCCGCCGGGATGCCGCGATGGGTTGGTCTCCCCATCCGCCGGCGCGCGCCGCGGCCGTTGCCGTTTAGTCGCCGTCGGGCTCCGCGAGCAGCGCGCTCTTGCGCCGGCGCAGGGCCACGATGGCACCGAAGGCAAACACCTGGGTGACGATGACAAGCACGATCGCGCCGGCAATCTTGTTGCCGCCCACGATCATGGTCAGTCCCACGATCGCCGACAGCAGCGCCAGCAGCGGCAGCAGCATGTAGCCGAGGACAAAAAGGGTCTCGGGCTTGCGCAGCATCAGTTGGCCTCCGTCCGGCGCCACAGGGTGATGCGGTAACGGGTGCCGTTCGCGGCGGTCAGCCAGCCGTCGGCCGGGAGGCTGGCCTTCGCGGTCCAGTCGTAGCCGAGTTCCGGGGCGAAGGTGTCGCCCTCCGTCGCGGTGTCGATGGTGGTGACCACGGCGACGTCGGCGAGGTCAAGGGACTGCGCGAAGATCTCGCCGCCGCCGATGATCCAGACCATCTGCTGGCCCGGTGCGAACTGGGACTCCAGCAGGGCGTCGTCGAGCGACTTGACCGCCAGGGCGCCCTCCGCCGCCGGCGTCCCGCCCCAGCCTTCCTGCCGGGTGATGACGATGTTCGTCCGGCCGGGCAGGGGCCGGTACTGGTCCGGGAAGGATTCCCAGGTCTTGCGGCCCATGATGACGGGGTGGCCCGCCGTGAGCCGGCTGAAGTGCTTCATATCCTCCGGCAGATGCCACGGCATGGAGCCGGCGTCGCCGATCACTCCCGTGGAAGTCTGCGCCCACACCAGCCCGAGTCCCGTGACGGTGCCGCGGAGCTCTTCGGTGAAATCGCCGGGTTCGGGATGGCTGCTGGGTTCGTTGTTCATACGGCTATCGGCGCCTTAATCGTGGGGTGGTGTTGGTAGCCGACTACTTCGAAGTCCTCGAGGGTGTAGTCGAAGATGGACTCCGGCGTGCGGGTGAACTTCAGCTGCGGATATTCGTAAGGTTCCCGGCCCAGCTGCGTGAGGACCTGGTCCAGGTGGTTCTCGTAGAGGTGGACGTCGCCGCCGGTCCAGACGAACTCGCCGGGTTCCAGGCCGGTCTGCTGGGCCAGCATGCAGGTCAGCAGGGCGTAGGAGGCGATGTTGAAGGGGACACCCAGGAAGGTGTCCGCCGAGCGCTGGTACAGCTGGCAGGAGAGCTTGCCGTCGGCGACGTAGAACTGGAAGAACGCGTGGCACGGCGGCAGGGCCATGTTCTTGAGTTCGGCCACGTTCCAGGCCGAGACGATGTGGCGGCGCGAGTCGGGGTTGGACTTGAGGTTTTCCACCAGCTCCGCGATCTGGTCGATGTGCCCGCCGTCGGGGGTGGGCCAGGAGCGCCACTGCACGCCGTAGACCGGGCCGAGGTCGCCGTCGGCGTCGGCCCATTCGTTCCAGATGGTGACGCCCTGGTCCTGCATCCACTTCACGTTGCTGTCCCCGCGCAGGAACCAGAGCAGCTCCACGGCAACGGACTTGAAGTGCACCCGCTTGGTGGTGATGAGCGGGAAGCTCTTGGCCAGGTCGAAGCGGAGCTGCCGGCCGAACACGCTGCGGGTGCCCGTCCCGGTGCGGTCCGACTTGTGCGTGCCGTGCTCCAGGACGTCGCGCAGCAGGTCTTCATAGGGTGTAGGGATGCTCACGCCCCCAGTCTACTGAGAACGGGCGTCCTCTCCTTATTCGTCTTGCCGGCTGAGCCTGGTCCGCACGATCGCCAGCAGCGCGCCGTCGTCCAGGCCGGCGCGCCGGCCCTCCGCGATGAAGCGGTCAGCGGCGGCGGTCAGCGCCGCGGCCGCGGACGACGGCGCCGGGTTGTCCGCCGTCGCCGGGGCCGGAGGCGTCCCGGCGACGACGGTTCCGTTGCGGCGCCCGGTCTCGAGCTGCCCGGCCTGCTCGAGTTCCCGGTACGCCCGGGCGACGGTTCCGGCCGCAATGCCGAGGTCCGCCGCGAGGCTCCGCACGGTGGGCAGCCGGGTTCCCGGCGGCAGCGTCCCGACGGCGATCAGCGACGCGAGCTGTGCGCGGATCTGCTCGTACGGCGGCGTGGCGGAGCGCAGGTTCACGGAGATTCCCGCGGTCATGCCGCGGGCTCTCTGTCCCGCCGGGGAGCGGGACCGGCCGGGGTGCGTGCCGGGCCGGCGACGGGGATGACGGCGATGACCGTGGCCGCGGTGGCAAGGACCGCGCCGGCCAGCGTTGCCGGCCACCATGAGGTGGCGGAGGGATTGAACGGCTCCCCGAAGGAGGAGGCAGCGAAGACCGCCGCCCACGCCGGGCTCTGGCTCAGCAGCAGGACGGCGGCCTGGGCGGTGAACATGGCCGCCAGGGTCCGCACGATCCGGTGGACGGTGACCGCACGCAGCGCGGCGTCCAGGCCGGCGGCCAGCCCGGGTACCCCGCGCCGGCGCCTGGCCGCGAGGAAGGCCGGCACCGCGGCGGCCGCCCCCGCGGCCGCGAGGAGGGCCGGCGGAACCCAGTCCGGCTCCCCGTATAGGCGTTCCTGCCCGGCCGCGGTGACTGCCAGTGCCAGCACGAAGGTGAGCAGGGCCAGGACGGCGGTGGTCAGCAGGGCAGGGCCGACAGGCTGCCGCGGCCAGCTGCGCGGCGCCGAAGGATCCCCGTAGTTGCGCTGCAGGAGCAGCTCGCCGCCGGCAATGACCAACAGCACCATGGCCGCCATCAGGGCCACGAAGCCGGCCATCCCAAAGCCCGCAACTTCGGCCATCAGCCCGGGGACGATGAACACCCCGGCCAGCAGCGGCACCGCGGCGGCCAGCCCCAGCAGCGGGCCCAGTGAAGAGACCAGCCGGACCGCGGGGTGCCGGCCCCCGGGCTGAAGTCCGGCGACCGGGCGGTTCCCGGGCGCCCAGGCTGGCGGCCGCGAGCCGCGGCGGCCCCCACACCCACATCACCAGGAGCACAGCCATGCCCGCCAGCCCGGCAGGATTCGTCCAGGACGAGGAGCCGGTGGACGGGTCGGGCCGCGCCGCGAAGTTCCCGGCAATCACGCCCAGGCCCGAGGCCACCGTGGAAACGGTCCGCAGCAGCCGGTTCATGGCGATGGTGCGCAGCACTGCGTTGTCGGCGGCGTCAAGGGCCTCCAGTTGCCGGCGGCTGGCGATCAGCCACAGCACCAGCACCGTCCCCACGGCCAGGACCGCCAGGGCGCCGCCCAGCCAGGCTGCCAGCTCGACCCCGGGAATGCGGCCGTCGCCGCCCAGTGTCTGCTGGCTGTACGGCCCGTCCACCACCACGGCGGGGGCCACCGGGGCGTACCCCGGCAGGGTGGCGGTCCACGCGATGAGCGCCCCGGCCGCGGCAAAGATCAGGGCTGTGACCGCAGCCAGCCGGCGCGGCAGGAAATCGCGGATCCGCCGGACCGAGAGCACCGTCTGCCGGCGCATGCGCCGCGGCCCCGGATAGCTGATCTGGCCGAGGGCGTGGACGCCCAGGCAGCCCAGCACCGACCAGACCAGCGCCGGCAAAATCGTTGCGGCGGTGGTCATGGCACCGCCGGCGGAAGGGTTGGCCGGAATGATGCCCAGGTTCATGGCGCCCTGGAGCGAGCTCGCCAGCCAGCCGATGACCCCCACCCACAGCGCGTGTTCCGACACCGATGCCGGTGAGGTGCCGGTGTTCGGTGCCCAGATCACCCAGCGGAGTACGGCGTAGACGATCACGGCGGCGATGATCGGGCCGAGCAGCAGCATCGGCGGAAGGTAGAACTGGCCCGGCATGAAATCCCCCAAAGATTCCGCAGTTATGTATCAAGTACTTGATACAAACTAGGGCTGCCGGGCCCCGGGGTCAAGGACCCTAGTCGTCGAAGGGCCGGAACTGCTCCACGGCCACAACCTTGCCCTTGGTGTCGCGAGACATGGCAGATGATGATCTCGCCGGGCGAGAGGTAGGGGTCGGTGGAGGGCAGCAGTGCCCGAAGCCGGGAGCTCATGTGCTTGCCCAGCTGCGCGAAGACCGTGGGCAGGGCGGGCCGGTGCGTGCACAGGGCCACCGCGCGCTCCTTGTCGAAGAGGGATTCGACGACGTTGGCGGTCTTGTGCGGGCTGCGGCCATGGAGGTGCTCGGTCAGCGATTCGTGCAGCTTCACCTTGGCGTCGACCGCCTTGGCGTAGGGGGCCACCGTGGCCACGCAGCGGAGCCACGGGCTGGTCACCACCCGCGAGGGGCTCCAGGCCTGCAGCAGCCGCCCCACCGCCTGGGCCTGGCGTGTCCCGGTGGCGGCCAGCGGACGGTCGCCCTCGGCCTTGGACCAGGACGAGCGCGGCTTGGCCTTGGCGTGGCGGAGCACCAGCAGCGGCCAGGTGTCCAGCTCGTTGCGGGAATGGGCCGCCTCGAGGTGCTCCAGCGGGGCGCGGTCGCCGGGGTTGCTCAGCAGCTCCGCTGCCTTCTCCGGCGAACACCACATGACGCTGTCCACCTCCTTGCCGTCCGGGCGGATCGCGGCGCCGTCGACGTCGACCGCCCAGTAGTGCACCACCTTCAGCCCGGCCGGCACGTGGTAGTGGATCGGCGGCAGCGGGATGCCAAGGGGCGCCTTGACGCCGATCTCCTCTTCCACCTCGCGGGCGGCGCACTCGGGAACGGTCTCGCCCGGGTCGAGCTTGCCTTTGGGCCAGGACCAGTCGTCGTACCGGGGGCGGTGGATCAGCAGGACCTCGAGCCTGTCCTTGTTGATGCGCCACGGCAGGGCGCCGGCCGCGACGACGGCTACCGCCTCGCCGGGATGATCGGTCTGATCCGCTACCAGTGAATCGCTGCTCACAACCGGCGGCCCTAGCGCAGGCTCGCCGAGCGCTGCCGCGAACGGGAGTTGAGCAGCCAGGACTGGACGTCCTGCAGCGCAGTGCCGTCCTCCGCGAGGTGGTGGCGGACCCATTCGCCGCTGTTGTCCAGGTGCCAGCTGGCGGTACCCGGATCCATGTAGCGGCGGAGCATGTCCAGGACATAGGACGTATCGTCCCCGCTGCTGAGCTGCACGAGGGCCTCCACCCGGCGGTCCAGGTTGCGGTGCATCATGTCGGCCGAGCCGATGTAGACCACCGGGCTGCCGGCGTTGGCGAAGGCAAAGACGCGGGAGTGTTCCAGGAAGCGGCCCAGGACGGAGCGGACCGTGATGTTCTCGCTGAGGCCCGGGACGCCGGGACGCAGGGAGCAGATGCCGCGGACAATAACGTCGACCTGCACCCCGGCCTGCGAGGCCCGGTAGAGGGAGTCGATGATGGCTTCATCCACCATCGAGTTCACCTTGATCTGGACGCGGGCGGCGATCCCGGCCCGGGCATTGCGGATTTCGGTTTCAATCCGGTCGATCAGCCCGGAACGGACCGACCGCGGGGCCACCAGCAGCCGTTTGAAGGTGGACTTCGGCGCGTAGCCGGAGAGCTGGTTGAAAAGCTTGGACAGGTCCTCGCCCACCTGCTCGTTGGCCGTCAGCAGGCCAAGGTCCTCGTAGTAGCGCGCGGTGCGGGGATGGTAGTTGCCGGTGCCGATGTGGCAGTACCGGCGCAGCCCGTCCACCTCCTGGCGGACCACCAGGGAGAGTTTGCAGTGGGTCTTCAGGCCCACGATCCCGTACACGACGTGCACGCCGGCCTGCTCCAGCTTCCGGGCCCAGGAGATGTTGGCCTGCTCGTCGAAGCGGGCCTTGATCTCCACCAGGGCGAGGACCTGCTTGCCGGCCTCGGCGGCGTCGATCAGCGCATCGACGATGGGCGAGTCGCCGGAGGTGCGGTACAGGGTCTGCTTGATGGCCTGCACCTTGGGGTCCGCGGCGGCCTGCTCGAGGAAGGCCTGCACGGAGGTGGAGAAGGAATCGTAGGGGTGGTGCAGGAGGATGTCCCGCCGCCGCATGGCCGCGAAGACGTTGGCCGCCTTCGCGGTTTCCGATTCGTTGAGGTACCGGGACGTGTGCGGCACGTGCTTGGGGTAGTGCAGGTCCGCGCGGTCGATCCCGGCGATGACGGAGAGCCCGCGCAGGTCCAGCGGGGCCGGGACGGAGTAGACCTCGGATTCCTCGACACCGAGTTCGCGGATCAGCAGCGCCCGGATGTTGGGGTTGATGTCGTTCGTGACCTCGAGCCGGACCGGCGGGCCGAAGCGGCGGCGCAGCAGTTCCTTTTCCAGCGCCTGCAGCAGGTTCTCGGCGTCGTCCTCTTCGACCTCGACGTCCTCGTTGCGGGTGACGCGGAAGGTGTGGTGCTCCAGCACCTCCATCCCGGCGAAAAGCTGGTCCAGGTGGACGGCGATGACTTCCTCGAGCGCGATGAACCGCGCCACCCGGCCGGGCACGGAGCCGGCACGCGGACCGTCGATGGAGATCAGCCGCGGCAGCTGGTCCGGGACCTTGACGCGGGCGAAGAGTTCCTTGTCGCTGACCGGGTTGCGGACCACCACGGCCAGGTTCAGCGAGAGCCCGGAGATGTACGGGAAGGGGTGGGCAGGGTCCACGGCCAGCGGCGTCAGGATGGGGAAGACCTTTTCCGCGAACATGGCGCTGAGCTGGTCCTTGGCCTGGTCGTCCAGTTCGTCCCAGTGCATCAGGTGGATGTGCTCGTAGGCCAGGGCGGGGCGGATCTGCTCGGCGTAGACGCGGGCGTGGCGCTGCTGGAGCTGGTGGGCGGCCTCGCCGATCTGTTCCAGGACCTGCATCGGGCTCAGCCCGGCGGGGGAGGGCACGGCAAGGCCGGTGGCGATGCGGCGCTTGAGCCCGGCGACCCGGACCATAAAGAACTCGTCCAGGTTGGACGCGAAGATGGACAGGAACCCGACGCGTTCCAGCAGGTAGAGGTTGGGGTCTTCGGCCAGTTCCAGCACGCGCGAGTTGAACGCGAGCCAGCTCAGCTCCCGGTCCAGGAAACGGTCGGGGCTGATGTCGCCTTCCGGTTCCAGGTTGGGGGCGAATTCCGGGATGTCGATCCGGTCCTGGGTGGCGCGCGAGGCGGGCACTTCGGAGGATCCGAACCGCGCACGCACGGGAAGCGCAGCCTTGTCCGGCGTAGCGGCTTCAGACGTGGCGGTCCGGGCAGATTCCCGTTGCATGGTCTCTCCTAATGCTGGCGCGATTTAGCTTCAACCTTACAAGGAATCGGATCCCGGCGAGCCCCGGGTTTCGCCGGTCCCAGGGGCCCGGCCGGCGGCGCGGCTACTGCCCGGCCAGCGGCGCGTACATGACGTCGACGTCCCAGCGCGAGAATCCCAGCCGCCGGTACAGCGCGACGGCGGGGATGTTGTCGGCGTCGACGTAGAGCATCACGGCGTGCAGCCCCTGCTGCTGCAGGTGCTTGATGCCGGCGACCGTGAGGGCCTTGCCCAAACCGGTGCCCTGGGCTTCGGGGGCGACGCCCACGACGTACACCTCGCCGATCGCCGGGTGTTCGCCGTGCCGTGGGTGCACCTTGGTCCAGTGGAAGCCGAGGATCCGTCCGGCGGCGTCGACCGCGAGCAGGAAGCCTGCGGGGTCGAACCACGGCTCGGCCATCCGGGCGTCCAGGTCGGCGCGGTTCATGTTCCCCTGCTCCGGGTGGTGGGCGAACGCGGCCCGGTTGACCGCGAGCCAGGCTTCCTCATCCTGGCCGGGCACAAAGCCGCGCAGCGAGACACCGTCCGGCAGCGCGACGTCGGGCAGGTCCGAGGCCGCCGTCGCGAGGCGCATTTTCCACAGCTCCCGGACCGGGGCATAGCCGTAGCGGGCGGCCAGATCGGCGGCGGCCTCGTGGTTGCCGTGTGACCAGGCCTTGAGGCCGGCGAAGCCGCGCACCCGCTGAAGTTCGCCGACCAGCCGGTCCGCGACGCCCTGGTTGCGGTAGCTCGGATGGACGGCAACTTCCAGCACCCCGGTCCCGTCCGCTTCCCCGACCACGACGGCGAACCCCGCCAGGTCGTTTCCGCGGGCCGGGCGGGGCCCGGCGGCGCGGTGGCGGGCCTCGGAACCGTCATCCGGAGCGTCGCCGGAGTAGTCGGGGGAGTAGAGGGCCAGGGCCAGCACGGTGTGCGGTCCGGCGTCCTTGGCGCGGAGCGTCACGAGGGTCTGCTCGGACAGCGGCGGGTTGCCGTCGGACTCCTCGGCGGCGGCCACGAGGGTCGTGACGTCCCGCAGCAGCTGTTCGTCGACGGCTCCCTGCAGGGTGAGTACGGGCCAGTTTTCCGGATGCGCGGGACTCATGGTGCAAGGCTATACGTCCGCTGCCTGCCGGCGGGTGGAAATGGCGCGGATTTGATGCATCCGCGCCGGGGACGTATAGTCGATAACTCATCCGGCTGAACGGTTCGAAACCGTTGAGTGGATGTGAGGGGGATCCACCACTGGGGTGGCCTCGATACGTTCGACCCGTATGTCCTCCACTGCAGCGCCGCACGGCGGCCAGAAAGCCCCGGACTTCCAAGTCCGGGGCTTTCCTCGTTGGCGGACGGTGCCGTGCAGCGGCCGCTCAGGCCTCGGTGAGTTCCTCGTCCGGCTGCCGGACCAGGGTCAGGCGGTACCCGACGTTGCGCACCGTGCTGATCAGGTTTTCGTGGTCGGCGCCGAGTTTCGCCCGCAGCCTCCGGACGTGGACGTCCACGGTGCGGGTGCCGCCGTAGTAGTCGTAGCCCCACACCTCGGTGAGGAGCTGCTGGCGGGTGAAGACCCGGCCCGGGTGCTGGGCCAGGTACTTGAGCAGTTCGAATTCCTTGAACGTCAGGTTCAGTGCCGCACCGTTGACGCGGGCCGTGTAGCTGGCCTCATCGATGACGACGCCGGCCGCCCTGATTTCCGTGGGGGTGTCGTCCTGGCCCGGCAGGGCGCGCGCGATGCCGAGCCGGATGCGGGCTTCGACTTCGGCGGGCCCGGCGGATTCCAGCAGGATGTCGTCCACGGCCCAGGCCGAGGAGACGGCCGCCATGCCGCCTTCGGTCAGGATCAGCATGAGGGGGGCGCTGAGGCCGGTCGCCTTGAGCAGCTGCGTGAGGGAGCGCGCGCCAACGAGGTCCTTGCGGGCGTCGAGCAGGACGATGTCGCACGGGTCCGTTTCGAGCAGGGCCGTGGGCTCGGCGGGGAGGATGTGGACGCGGTGGTTGAGTAGTTCCAGCGCAGGCAGGACATCCACCGAAGACCCGGTGCTGTTCGTCAGTAGCAGGATGTGCGACATGGTTCCTCCAAGGGGTGTCCGCGCATCGTTGGGCGTCTGAGCCGGGCTTCCACCGGCCGGTACTGAGCTTCCCGACGGTGCCCTGCGTGCGGCTGCCGGAGTGAGCGTAGCTGATCCTTGAGTATACCCAGCCGCCCCTGCGCAGACACTGTTTCGGCGCCCCGCGCTGGCTGTTTTGCGACACAGAACCTTCACATAGGGCAGGATTGACCCGGAGAACCGGATTGCGAAGAGCCGCAGGGGGAGAACAGCATTGGGAAGAGCCGCATTGGGAAGACCCGCGTGAAGTCCTGGAGTGTCGGCGTCGTCGGCCTGGCCGGGCTCGCCGCGATCGTTGCCGGCGCCTACTCCACACCGGAGGCGCTGCTGGCCGTCGCTGCGCTCACCGCCGCCTGCGTCGGCATCGGCTGGCCGCACTTCCTGGGCATCCCGGCCAAGAAGACCCTCGCGGTGCTGATCGGCCTGCCCGGTATCGGCTCGGCCGTGGCCGCCACCTACCTGCCCGCGCCGGGTTTCCTGAACTGGACGCCTGCGTTCGTGGCGGCCGGGGTGATGGCCATCTTCGTCATGCAGCTGATCCGCGGCACCGGCCAGGCCCAGCGCCTCGAATCCACCCTGGGCTCATCCGCCGGCGTGCTGCTCTCCTGCCTCGGAGCCGGCTGGATCGCCGCCTCGCGCTTCAACGGTGTCCGGGAGATGCTGCTCATCGCGGCCATCAGCGCGGCGATCGCCCTGATGGCCGGCCTGATCCGCTGGCCGGACCGGATCGTCGCGCCGCTGGGAATCGTCGGGGCCGGGCTCGCCGGGCCCCTGGCGGGCCTCGTGTTCTCCGATATTGCCGTGCTGCCGGCCGCCCTCGTCGGAATCGTCGTGGGGGCAGTCCTGGTCAGCTTCCGCCGGCTCGTGATCCTGCGCGGTGGAACACTGAACCTGCCGGCCGTGCTGGGCATGGGCCTGGGGCCCGTCTCCGCGGTCGGTTCGCTGGCCTACTTCATAGACAAACTACTCATCTACTAAAGCGTTAGGATGGCATCATGTCCGTACTTGCATTTGAGATTTTCTTCCTTGTCCTGCTTGGTGTCGCCAGCCTCGCCATGGCCTGGTTCGCCGGCTTTGTGGTGTACCGGCTTTTCAAGGGCCAGAAGTAAGCTGCCCGAGCCGCACCCGTCCAGAACCCGTAGTTTCCAGAGGTAGTTGCTGTGCCGATTGAAATTCCTACAGATCTGACACCCGAAATCGTTCCGCTGTCCTGGCTCATCGGTGAGTGGGAGGGCCGGGGCCGGCTGGGCGCCGGGGACGAGGATTCGGAGCACTTCCTGCAGCACGTCTCCTTCACCCACAACGGCCTGCCGTACCTGCAGTACCGGGCCGAGTCGTGGCTGACGGACGACGACGGAACGAAGCTCCGTCCGCTGACCGTGGAAACCGGTTTCTGGGCCCTTGAGCGCAAACAGCGCGAGGAGGACGGCGGCCCCGGGCTCATTCCGGCCGACATCGTCCCCGTCCTCAAGAGCGCCGACGAGGTCGAGGAACTGCGCAACAGCGACGGCGGCTTCGACATCTCCGTCTCCATCGCGCATCCGGGCGGGATCTCCGAGCTGTACTACGGCCAGATCAAGGGCCCGCAAATCCAGCTCAGCACCGACATGGTGATGCGCGGCAGCCATTCCAAGGAATACACCGCCGCCACGCGCATCTTCGGACTGGTCGACGGGAACCTGCTCTGGCGGTGGGATGTCGCCACCGGCAAGAGTTCGACGCCGGGCGGCGGCCTGGAAGCGCACGCCTCCGCCATCCTTAGCAAAGTCGGCTGAACCGCAGCACCGGCCCGGCAGCCCGCTGATTTTCCGTTGTCCGCAGCGAACGCAGGGAGCATCAGAGTGAACGGCACAGCAAAACCGGGTCAGTACGGCGACCTCAAGGCAGTCTTCTTCAACGGCACCCTGAAGAGGTCGCCGGAGACGTCCAACACGCAGGGCCTGATCGAGGTCAGCCGCGGGATCATGGAAAAGCAGGGCGTCGCCACCCGTGTCATCCGGACGGTGGACCATGACATTGCCAGCGGCGTCTACCCGGACATGCGCGAGCATGGCTGGGCGAGCGACGAATGGCCCGCGCTGTACCCGGCCGTGCGGGACGCGGACATCGTGGTCGTCGCCGGGCCCATCTGGCTGGGCGACAACTCGTCCCAGACGAAGAAACTGATCGAACGGCTGTATGCGCACTCCGGCGAACTGAACTCCAAGGGCCAGTGGGCGTTCTACCCGAAGGTGGGCGGCTGCCTCATCACCGGCAACGAGGACGGCATCAAGCACTGCGCCATGAACGTGCTCTACAGCCTCCAGCACATCGGGTTCACGATCCCGCCGCAGGCCGACGCCGGCTGGATCGGCGCGGTCGGCCCCGGCCCGAGCTACCTTGACGACGGTTCCGGCGGCCCGGAAAGCGACTTCACCAACCGCAACACCACCTTCATGACCTGGAACCTGCTGCACCTGGCCCGGACGCTCAAGGATGCCGGCGGAATCCCGGCGTACGGCAACCTGCCGGAGGAATGGAAAGCCGGCACCCGATTCGACTTCGAAAATCCGGAATACCGCTGAGCACTGGGGACTTCTACTTCATATGACTACCAAGAGCCCCCTGCTGGCGCGCCCGGGCGCAGTCGAAGCGGCCGGCGCGGACGCCGGCGTCGCCGCCCACTACGGCGAGCCGCTGCGGGAGCAGCGCGCGCTGGCCGCCGGCACCGCCGTCGTCGATCTCTCCCAGCGCGGGGTGGTCACGGTGGCCGGGCCTGACCGGCTGAGCTGGCTCAACACCCTGTCCTCCCAGCAGCTCACCACCCTGCCGCCCGGACAATCCACCGAACTGCTGCTGCTCAGCGTGCAGGGGCGGATCGAGTTCGACGCGCGCGTGGTGGACGACGGCGCCACCACCTGGCTGATCGTGGAAGCGGCCGAGGCCGCGCCTCTGGCCGAATGGCTCACCAGGATGAAGTTCATGCTCCGGGTGGAGGTGGCCGATGTGTCCGCCGATTGGGCCGTGCTGGGCTCCACCCGTCCGGTTCCGGAGTGGTCCGGGCGGCTGGCCTGGGAAGACCCCTGGCCGCACGTCGGCGCCGGCGGATACTCCTACGCGGTGGTCGGCGAGGACCTGCACCCCGGCCTGGAGCGGCCGTGGTTCGAATACCTCGTGCCGGCCGCCGACCTTGAAGCGGCCGTGGCGGGACGCCCGCTGGCCGGTGTCCTGGCGGCCGAGGCGCTGCGCATCGCGGCGTGGCGGCCCCGCTGGGGGGCCGAGACCGACGACAAGACCATCCCGCACGAACTGGACCTGCTGCGCACCGCCGTGCACCTGGCCAAGGGCTGCTACAAGGGCCAGGAAACCGTCGCCCGGGTGCACAACCTGGGCCACCCGCCGCGGCGGCTGGTGTTCCTCCAACTGGACGGTTCCCAGCACACGATGCCCGCCGTCGGCAGCGAGGTCCGGGCCGGCGACCGGAAGGTCGGCACGGTGACCTCCGTCGCGCAGCACTACGAAATGGGACCCGTCGCCCTGGCCGTCATCAAACGATCCGTCGCCCCGGACGAGGTGCTGACCGTGATGGACGGCGATGAAGCCTACGTTGCGGCCCAGGAGCTCATTGTCGCGCCCGACGCCGGGCAGGTCGTCGGCCGCCAGACCGGATTCCTCCGGGGGACCCGATGAACGGCGGCCCGGAGCCCCGGCCCCGATGCCCGCAGCGGCGGGCGCCCGACGAGGAGGCCGTCGCGCTGGCGCATGCCCTGCTTCGATGCCGCCCGCGAGGGCAACTCCGCGCTGCTCGGCCGGCTACCTCACGGCCGGTGCGCCGGCCACACTGACCACCGCGGCGGGCGATTCACTGCTTATGCTGGCGGCCTACCACGGCCACGCGGACACCGTCCGGCTGATCCTGGCGCACGGCGGCGACGCCAACACGGCCAACGACCGCGGCCAGACACCGCTGGCCGGGGCCGTGTTCAAGGGCTACGCCGACGTTGTCCGGGTGCTCGTGGACGCCGGCGCCGACCCCGACGCCGGACGGCCCTCCGCCCGGGCATGCCGCCCGGATGTTTGCCCGGGACGACATCCTGGCGCTCCTCGGCTGAACCGCCCCCGACTTTCCCAAAACTTCGGCCTGCAGCACGCACCGTAAGGAACCCCGATGGAAAACGTAGCGAGGCCGTGGGCCGCCCTCTGGTCCCTGGTGATCGGATTTTTCATGATCCTCATCGACACCACCATCGTCTCGGTGGCCAACCCGCGGATCATGGAAGGCCTGAATGCCGACATCAACTCGGTGATCTGGGTGACCAGCGCCTACCTGCTGGCCTACGCCGTCCCGCTGCTCATCACGGGCCGGCTGGGCGACCGCTTCGGGCCCAAGAAGCTCTACCTGGCGGGCCTGGTGGTGTTCACCCTCGCCTCGCTCTGGTGCGGGCTCTCCGGCGACGTGCACACCCTGATCGGGGCCCGGGTGCTGCAGGGCCTCGGCGCCGCGATGATGACCCCGCAGACCATGGCGGTCATCACCCGGATCTTCCCGCCGGACCGCCGCGGCGCGGCGATGGGCATCTGGGGCGCCACCGCCGGCCTGGCCACCCTGGTCGGGCCGATCCTGGGCGGCGTGCTGGTGGACGGGCTGGGCTGGGAGTGGATCTTCTTCATCAACATCCCGGTGGGCATCGCCGGCTTCATCCTGGCCCTGCGCTTCGTCCCCTCCCTGAGCACGCACCCGCACAAGTTCGATATCCCCGGCGTGCTGCTCAGCGCCGTCGGCCTGTTCCTGCTGGTGTTCGGCATCCAGGAGGGCGAGACCTACGACTGGGGCACCATCACCGGCCCCGTCACCGTGTGGGGCCTGATCATCGGCGGCATCGTGGTCCTGGCCGCGTTTGTGGCCTGGCAGCGGATCAACAAGGGCGAACCCCTGCTGCCGCTGGGACTGTTCAAGGACCGCAACTTCTCGCTCGCCAACATCGGCATCACCACCGTGGGCTTCACCGTCACCGCCTTCAGCCTCCCGCTGATCTTCTACTACCAGATTGTCCGGGGCCTGACCCCGACCCAGTCCGCGCTCATGATGGTCCCGATGGCCGTGATCTCCGGCGGACTGGCGCCGGTGGTGGGCAGGATCATCGACCGGGTCAACCCGAAGTTCATTGCCGCCGGCGGCCTGACCCTGATGTCGGTGGCGCTGTTCTGGAACGCCTCGCTGATGCACCCGGACACCCCCCTCTGGCTCTTCCTGCTGCCCAGCGCCGTGCTGGGCTTCGCGAACGCCGGGATCTGGGCGCCGCTGAGCTCCACGGCCACCCGGAACCTGCCGCCGCGCCAGGCCGGGGCCGGCTCCGGCGTCTACAACACCACCCGCCAGATCGGGGCGGTCCTGGGCAGCGCGGCCATCGCCGTGCTGATCCAGGCCCGGCTCGCGGCCGAACTCCCCGCCGCCCCGGGGGCGGCAGGGGAATCGAACCCGATGGCCTTCGGCGGCACGCTGCCGGAGGCGCTGCACGAAGGATTCTCGACGGCGATGGGCCAGTCCATCCTGCTGCCCGCGGCGGTGATCCTGCTCGGCGCGGCCGTGGCGCTGTTCTTCGCCAAGCCCCAGCCGCAGCGGGGCTGGGGAACCCCGGGTACGGTGCCGGCGGCGGGCAGCGGGCACGGCGCGGCGGACGCCGGGGCCAGGCGGGGCTAGCCCAGGAGCCCCCGGGCGGCTTCCGCGCGGGACGCTAGCCCAGCAGCACGCTGGTCTGGATGCCGCCGGCGGTGAAGCCCAGGCTCCGGGCCAGGGCCAGGGATCCCTTGTTGCTGACGTCGGCGCGCCACTGCAGCGTCAGGCCCGAGGCCAGGGCCTCATGGGCAGCAATTGACGCGGCCAGCGTGCCGACGCCGCGGCGCCGCCACTCCGGGGCCACCAGCACCCCGAGCTGCGCCAGGATGCCTTCCCACTCGGTGTAGGCGCCGCACGCCACGGGCGTCCGGCGGCCGTCGTCGGTGTGCATGATCGTGAAACGGTGCTCGAGGCCCGCCAGGCCCACCTCGTTGACATCGTCCGGCGGGCACAGCGCTTCGAGTTCGACGGCTTCCGGGTTCCCGTGCGAGACGGTCAGCTCCTCGGCGGGCTGCTGCAGGGGCAGGTCGTCGGCGAAGAACAGCGCGGCGGCGCCCAGCCCGTGGCCGCCGTGCCCTCGGGTGATGGTCAGCAACGTGACGTGCTGGGCCAGTTCCTCGTCCGAGTACCCGGCGGCGGCGTCGATGGCCCATTGCGGCCCGACCAGGGCGGAGCTGCCAAACAGGCGGACGAACTGCAGCGAGCGGGCCGCCTGGTCGGCCCGGGTGAGGCGGCGGCCCGCGGCGCCGGCGAACGCGCCGTCGTCGAACCCCAGCCGGCGGGCCCACGCGAGCTGGATGATTTCGGCGGAGCCGGGCTCAAGAGTCATGACCCAACCCTACCCAGCAGCCGCCCGGGGGCCTCAGCCGAAGAGCACCGCGGCTTCCTCGTAGCGGTCCTTCGGCACGCGCTTGAGGTTGCCGAGGGCGGCGTCGAAGCCGACGTGGACAATGTCGGTGCCGTGCAGGGACACCATCGTTCCCCAGCGCTGTTCGACCACCGAATCGATCGCCGCCATGCCGAGGCGGGTCGCGAGGACCCGGTCGAAGGCCGTCGGGACGCCGCCGCGCTGGATATGTCCCAGCACGGTGGCCCTGGTCTCGATGCCGGTCCGGGCCTCCAGTTCCGGGGCCAGCAGTTCGGCGATGCCGCCGAGCCGCGGCCGGCCGAAGGTGTCCAGTCCGCGCTCCGAGTGCGGGGACTCCTGGCCCTCGGGCACGAAGCCCTCCGCGACGACGACCAGCGGGGCGCGGCCGCGGTCCCGGGCCGAGAGGACCCATTCGGTGATCTGCTCCATCGAGGCCTTCTGCTCGGGAATCAGGATGGCGTGGGCGCCGGAGGCCATGCCGGCGTGCAGCGCGATCCAGCCGACGTGGCGGCCCATCACCTCGGCGATCATGGTCCGGTGGTGGGATTCCCCGGTGGTGCGCAGCCGGTCGATCGCTTCGGTGGCGATTTCGACGGCGGTATCGAAGCCGAAGGTGTAGTCGGTGGCGTCGAGGTCGTTGTCGACGGTCTTGGGTACACCGACGATCTTCAGGCCGGCGTCGGTCAGGCGCTTCGCGGCGGCGAGGGTGCCTTCGCCGCCGATCGCGATGATGGCGTCGATGCCGAGCCGCTCCATGTTGGCCTTGATGACCTCGGGGCCGCCGTTGTTCTCGAACGGGTTGGTCCGGGAGGTGCCGAGGATGGTCCCGCCCTGCTTGGCGATGCCACGGACCAGGGCGCGGGGGATATCGATGATGTCGCCCTCGACCACGCCGCGCCAGCCGTCCAGGAATCCCACGAACTCGTGGCCGTGCACGGCGATTCCCTTGAGGACGGCGCCGCGGATGACGGCGTTCAGTCCGGGGCAGTCTCCGCCGCTGGTGAGGATTCCAATTTTCATGTCTCGGCTCAAATCCTGGTTCGAAGGGATGCAGGCAGAGCGCCACGCTGAGCTCACCTAGAAGTCTACTGGCGGATGTGGGGCAGGACACAAACCGTGACCAACGCCCAGTGCCCCCGCCGGGGGCGGGGGCACTGGAACTTCGGCATTGGAACTTGGTGGTGCGGTCCGGTCGGCCGGCGGCCCGGTCCGCAGCCGGCTCAGGGCCGGCCCGCGCGCCTCTCCAGGAAGGACTCAAGGATGATCGCGTTCCGCTGGTCGGGCAGGATCAGCCAGGCCGCCAGGTAGAACACGAAGGCGGGACCGGGGAGCAGGGCGAAGAGCAGGAACGCGATCCGGACGTACGCGACGTCGACGTTCAGCTTGGCGGCGATCCCGCCGCAGACGCCGCCCAGCCAGCGCTGCGGACCGCGTTTCAGGCTGAGGCCCCGGACGATGCTGTAGAACTTTTCCATGGTTCAAGACTTCCTTGTCGTTGTGTCTTTGTCACGTCCGCGGGCAGAAAGCAGTCCGCCGATCACCAACGCGGCGCCCGCCCCGATCATCAGGCCGATCAGCACGTAGGTCCCGTTCAGTGTGACGATGCCGAGCCGAGAGATGATGATCAGCGCGGCCAGCGCCAGCACGATCAGCCCCCAGACCACGGTGCCCACACGGGCCCGCGGGCTGCCGGGCGTCGCGGGGCCCGCTGATGTCTCCGGCGAAGCCGCCGCCGGGTCATGGTTGCTCATCTCAGTTACCTTCCTTCACGGTGATGTTGCTCAGGGTCCCCGAGATCTTGACGATCAGCCGGCCCCCGGCCTTGTCCGTGTTGTAGTCGCTTTGCTGGGTGGTCATGCCGCCGTGGTTTCCGCGGCCGTCGTTGAGGTTGCCCATCGTCAGGTCCGCCTGGACCTGGACCGGGACGGTGGCGGGGATCGCCACGGTGACGTTGCTCGCGGTGGCGTCCAGCCGGACCACGACGTCGGTGCCCAGCGGCGGGGTCAGGTTCAGCTTCGTCAGGTCAACCGTTCCGGTCCCGCCCGTGATGTCGAAGCCGTCGGTGGCCTGCTCAATGCTCACCGGGGTCCAGTCGACGTTCTGGAAACGGGCCCGGTCGGCGTTGGGGGCCAGGTTGAAGATGCCGCCAATGATCAGCGCGACGACGGCGAAGAAGCCCAGGATGCCGTCCGACCGGCCACGCAGTCCGGACACCACGATGCCCAGCCCCAGCACGGCCGCCCCGCTGGCCCAGACCACGGCGTTCCCCGCGGTGCCGAGGCTGATCGCGCCGGCGGCGTCGAGGGCCTTGATGCCGCCGCCGACCAGCAGGGCGACGCCGGTGATGACGGCCACTGCGGGGGCGCCGGGGCCCGGGTTGCGGGCTTTCGCGCCGGTTGCCCGAGGCGGCGGCACCGGAGCGTACCCGCCGCCGCGCGCCGTACCCGCCGCCGTAGGGCGGAGTGGGGCCCGGAGGGGTCGGTGCCGTCCAGCCGGGCCCGGCTCCGGAGTGCTCCTGCCAGCCGCGGTCCGGAGCTCCCGCCAGCGGCAGGGTCTCGTTCGGCATGGTCTCGTACGGCTTGGTCGGGTCCTGGCCGGTGGGGCCGTGGGTGGTGCTGCCGTGGGTGGCGGCGGTGCGGGCCTTGTTGCGCTGGGTCAGGTAGTAGATGACGTAGATGGCGCCGCCCACCCAGAACACCGTCCAGACGAACGCGCCGAAACCGTAGCGGTCCCAGCCCCACACTCCGCTGCCCAGGCTGGGGAACCCGATCACGGTGGTGACCAGGGCGCCGGTCATGCCCGAGCTCCAACGGCCCGCCGCGGCCTCCTGGACGTGGATCCGCCCGTCCGGTTCTGGCAGCAGGGCCCACGCCAGGCCGTAGAGCAGGACGCCGACGCCGGCGAATACAGTCAGGACGATCAGGATTCCGCGGACGATCAGCGGGTCGACGCCGAGCCGCTGGGCGATGCCGCTGGCGACGCCGCCGATCCAGCGGTCGCGGCCGCGGTAGATGCCGTGGCTGCGGACCCAGTCAAAGAAGGTCTGCGGCTGGACGCCGGGGGCCGCGGCGCCGGCGTGGAACGGAGGGTTGGCCCCGGAATAGGGCGGAGGCGTGGCCCCCGAATAGGGCGGAGGGGTGGCTCCGGACGCGGACGGGTACGGACCGCCCGCCGGGTAGAGGGGTGGCGCCTCCTGGGCGGGCTCGCCGGCGGTTGTGCCGGCGGAGGCGGGGTTGTCTGCGGAGCCGCCGCCGGGGGCGTCCGGCGTGCTGTCCGGCGTGCTTTCCGGACGGCCCGGGGCGCTCGGGTCTTCATCGGGGTGCGGAGTGTGCGGGTTCATACCTAGATCCTCCTGCCCGCGGGGGTCGCCGCTCTACTGGGGAAGACCCTGAACTGTCCCTGAGCGGCCCCCGGTTCGGCTCCAAAACGGCTCCGGGAAACCCCGGCCCGTGTTTGGATTGAGCCATGACAACAGCCGTTTCCCGCCCGCCGCTGGCGCGCAGCAGCGACCGCATGGTCGCCGGTGTCTGCGCGGGCCTCGCCCACCACCTGGGCTGGCCGGTGCAGATGGTCCGGGCCGGCATGGTGGTGGCGGCGCTCGCGGGCGGGGCCGGCGTCGCCTTCTACGCCTGGCTCTGGATCATGGTCCCCACAGCGGACGAGAGCGCCAAACGCAGCGCCCGGCAGCCGGCGTCGCCGATCGCGCCGGCGGTGAGTGGCCCTGCCGGGAGCGGGCTTCCCCCGGCGGCCGCCCCGGCGCCCCGGCCGGATCGTGGCGGACCAGGATGCCCGGCATGCCGTACGGCAAGGAAATCCTGCTCGGCACCGGTCTGCTGCTGGCGGGCGGCATCCTGATCGCCCGGCTCTTTGGCCTGGATGTCCCGCTGGGCACCCTCATCCCGGTGGCCGCGATCCTGTGCGGCGCCGCGATTGCCTGGATGCAGCTGGACGAGACCCGGCGCGCGGGCATCGTGGACAAGACCAAAGCCGACCAGGCCGGCGGCTGGGCCCGGCTCGCGGCCGGGCTCGGCCTGGTGGTGGCCGGGGTGCTGCTGATGGTGTCCGGTTCCGGCTCCTGGGAACAGACCTGGCTGGCCCTGCTGGCCTCGGTCGCCGTGCTGGGCGGGGTGGCCCTGGTGCTGCTGCCCTGGGGGCTGAAGTTCTGGCGCGACCTGGAGGCCGAGCGCGCCGGCCGGGTGCGGGCCACCGAACGGGCCGAAATCGCCGCCCACCTGCACGACTCGGTGCTCCAGACACTGGCGCTGATCCAGCGGCGGGCCGGCAGCGAACACGACGTCGTCCGCCTCGCCCGCGCCCAGGAACGTGAGCTGCGGGGCTGGCTCTACCGGGACCCCGGACGGGACGCCGGCCAGCTCTCCGACGCGCTCAAGGCGGCCGCCGCGGAGGTGGAAGATTCACTGGGGCACGCCGTCGACGTCGTAACCGTGGGCGACTGCGCCATGACCGAACGCCTCGAGGCGCTGGTCCAGGCTTCGCGCGAGGCCATGCTCAACGCCGCCCGCCACGGCGGCGGCGCCGTCTCGGTCTACCTGGAAGTCACCGACGACGCGGCCGAGGTCTTCGTCAAGGACCGCGGTCCGGGCTTCGACCCGGGGTCCATCCCCGCCGACCGGCTGGGCGTCCGCGAATCCATGATCGGACGAATGCGGCGCCACGGCGGCACCGCCACCATCGCCAGCAGCCCCGGTGGCACCGAGGTCCAGCTCAGGCTGCCGCTCGCGGCCGCCGCCGGAACCAACGGAACCGCCGCAAACAACGGCACTGCCGGAAACAACGGAGAGGACAAACAGTGAGCAGCCAGCCAGTGGGCAACAGCGGGGCCGGGGACCCTTCCGGGGCCACGCGCGTCGTGATCGTCGATGACCACGCCATTTTCCGGTCCGGGCTGAAGGCGGACCTGGATCCCGGCATCCTCGTCGTCGGCGAGGCAGGGACCGTGGAGGAGGCCGTCGCCGTCATCGCCGCGACACGTCCCGACGTCGTCCTGCTGGACGTCCACCTCCCCGGCGGGCTGGGGGGCGGCGGCCGCGACGTCCTGGCCGGCTCCGCGCCGTTGCTGGGCAGCACCAGATTCCTCGCGCTGAGCGTTTCGGATGCCGCCGAAGACGTGGTCTCCGTGATCCGCGCCGGGGCACGGGGCTACGTCACCAAAACCATCTCCGGGGCCGAGATCAGCGACGCGGTCCGCCGCGTCGCGGGCGGCGACGCCGTGTTCTCGCCCCGGCTGGCGGGCTTTGTCCTGGACGCCTTCGGCACCGCACCCGCGGACATCGCCGAGAACGAACTGGACCGGCTGTCCGCCCGCGAGCTCGAGGTGATGCGGCTGATCGCCCGCGGCTACAGCTACAAGGAAGTGGCCAAGGAGCTGTTCATCTCCATCAAGACGGTCGAAACCCACGTCTCGGCGGTACTGCGCAAACTCCAGCTCTCCAGCCGGCACGAGCTGACCCGCTGGGCCGCGGAGCGCCGCCTCCTCTGACCCTCCCTCAGGTTTGGCGGCTCACCACCCGACGCTCCCGCAGGTTTGGCGGCCATACGACGAACGCTCCCGCACGTGAGTGCGGGAGCGTTCGTGGGAATTGTGCCGGACCTGCGGGAGCGTCGGCCTGATTGCCGCCGCATCCGCGGGAGGACCGGCCCCATTGCTGCGAAAGGTGAGGGAGCGTGCTACTTCGCCTTGCCGAGGAAGTCCTGGAGGCGGCCGACGCCGGTCGCGAGGTCCTCGTCGCCGAGGGCGTAGGACAGGCGAAGGTAGCCGGAAGGGCCGAAAGCCTCACCCGGCACCACGGCGACTTCCACCTCATCGAGGATCAGCGCGGCGAGTTCGGCCGAGGTCGAGGGCCGGACCGGGCCGTTCGCGGTGGGGAACTCCTTGCCCAGCAGCGCCCGGACGTCGGCGTAGACGTAGAAGGCACCCTTGGGCGTGGGGCAGTCCACGCCCTCGATCGCATTGAGCCCGGCCACGATGGCCTTGCGGCGGCGGTCAAAGGCCACCTTCATCTCATCAACCGCGGTGAGCGGACCGGAGACCGCCGCGAGGGCGGCGATCTGCGGAATGTTGGAGACGTTGGAGGTGGCATGCGACTGCAGGTTGGTGGCGGCCTTGATGACGTCGGCCGGGCCGATCATCCAGCCCACCCGCCAGCCGGTCATGGCGTAGGTCTTGGCGACGCCGTTGAGGATGACCACCTTGTCGCCGAGTTCCGGGACGGCCGTGGCAATCGAGGTGAAGGGCACGCCGTCGTACGTCAGGTGCTCGTAGATCTCATCGGTGACCACCCAGATGCCCTTGGCGGCGGCCCACTGGCCGATTTCCTTGACCTGTTCCGGGGAGTAGACCGCCCCGGTGGGGTTGGACGGGGAGACGAAGAGCAGGATCTTGGTGCGGTCCGTGACCGCCGCTTCCAACTGCTCCACGGTGACCAGGTACCCCTGCTCCGGGCCCGCGAAGACCTCCACCGGGACACCGCCGGCCAGCCGGATCGCCTCCGGGTAGGTGGTCCAGAACGGCGCCGGGACGATCACCTCGTCGCCCGGATCCAGCAGCGTGGCGAAGGTGTTGTAGACAGCCTGCTTGCCGCCGTTGGTGACGAGCACCTGGGAGGCCTCGGCCTTGTAGCCGGAGTCCCGGAAGGTCTTGTCCGCGATGGCCTGCTTCAGCTCGGGCAGCCCGCCGGCGGGGGAGTAGCGGTGGTACTTCGGCTGGCTGGCGGCCTCGATAGCGGCCTGGACGATGTAGCCGGGGGTCGGGAAGTCCGGTTCGCCTGCGCCGAAGCCAATGACGGGCCGGCCGGCCGCCTTCAACGCCTTCGCCTTGGCATCGACAGCCAGTGTGGCGGATTCGGCTATGGCGGAAATGCGCTGGGAAATGCGGGCGGCAGGCATGACGGGTCCGTTCTTCGCGTTCAGCACGGGGGCTGGATGTGGGATTCGACGAAATCTACTCTATGCTGTTCAGCGGATCCTCCGGGGTGCCGGGTGTGAATGTGACCCAGAGCGGGAATGTGACTTCAGGGTCCGCAGATTCCGCAGGCAACCAGGGGTCCGGACGGTGCCGGTTCGACGTGGACGCAGTTGTTGCGTAGACTGGTTCTCCGGTGTTGAAAACACGATGATGGCGTGCGCCTCAGGGAAGCCTGCGGGAAATCGCAGCCTGACCGGTTTTCGATCCATAGGGTAGTGGCGCAATTGGTAGCGCAGCGGTCTCCAAAACCGCAGGTTGCAGGTTCGAGTCCTGTCTGCCCTGCGCAAGCTGTTCCGGGGTTTACCGGAACAAGCGCAGCAACCATGGTTCAGTCCAGAGCCGGGTATCCGACATCGCGAGGATGAGTGAGGATCAGGTGACCGAAACAGCTGCCAGCAGCTCCCAAGGCCGCCCCGCCAAGAATGCCCCCAAGGCAGGATTCTTCGCTCGGATTGCACTCTTCGTCCGCCAGGTCATCGGCGAACTGAAGAAGGTCGTTGCACCCACCCGCAAGGAACTGATCAACTACACGCTCGTGGTGCTGGTGTTCGTGGTCATCATGATGGTGATCGTCACCCTGCTGGACCTGGCCTTCGGGACCGGAGTGGGCTGGGTCTTCGGCGGAACAGGCGCCACGGACCGCTAAGGCGACCGGTCCGCAGACTGCGTGGATCTCCGGGAAACCGGGAGCTTCCGCGGGGTGTGCGGAATTGAGTCATTTAAATAGGCATGTTAGGCAATGAGGAAGCAGGAGACCAAGTGTCTGAGCAGGAGCTCGAGGTAACTGAGACTGAGCTGGATAAGAGCCAGGACGCCGCGGTGGAAACCACGGAAGAGTCCGAGGCTGAGTCTGCTGCGCCCGCGTCCGACGCCGCCGAGTCTGCTGATGAGGCCGTAGCCGCCGAAGAAGCCGGAACCGGCGAAGAAGGCGACGCCCTCGCGGCCGCCGCCGCCGCGGCAGAGGTCGACCCCGCCGACGAATTCAAGGCCAAGCTGCGCCGCCAGGAGGGTGACTGGTACGTCATCCACTCCTACGCCGGCTACGAAAACCGCGTCAAGGCCAACCTTGAGACCCGCATCCAGACCCTGGACATGGAAGATTACATCTTCGAGATCCAGGTCCCGATGGAGGAAGTCGTTGAGATCAAGAACGCTCAGCGCAAGGTCATCAACCGCGTCCGCATCCCCGGCTACGTCCTGGTCCGCATGGACCTGACGGATGCCTCCTGGGGCGCCGTCCGCCACACCCCGGGCGTCACCGGCTTCGTGGGCAACGCCCACAACCCGGTGCCGCTGCGCCTCGACGAGGTCTTCTCCATGCTCGCGCCGGTCTTCGAAGAAGAGCAGGCCGAGAAGGGCAAGCCGGTCAAGCACGCTGCCGCCGCGGTCGACGTCGACTTCGAGGTCGGCGAGTCGGTCATCGTCAAGGAGGGCCCCTTCGAGACCCTTCCCGCCACGATCTCCGAGATCAAGGTGGATTCCCAGACCCTCGTGGTGCTGGTCTCCATCTTCGAACGCGAGACTCCGGTCACGCTGGCGTTCAACCAGGTCAGCAAGATCTAGCTTTATCCACAGAATTCGCCCCGGGCTGCCCGCTTAGCAGCCTTGGAGCGGCCGGCCGCCTCGCCATGGCGGCCAACAACCTGAGGCACGCTCCTGTGTCCCAGGACGTAATTGAGAGAAGGACCCTACATTGGCTCCCAAGAAGAAGGTCACCGGCCTCATCAAGCTGCAGATCCAGGCAGGTGCCGCCAACCCGGCCCCGCCGATCGGTCCTGCGCTTGGCCAGCACGGTGTCAACATCATGGAATTCTGCAAGGCGTACAACGCTGCGACGGAAGCCCAGCGCGGCAACGTTATTCCGGTTGAAATCACGGTCTACGAGGACCGTTCATTCACGTTCATCACCAAGACCCCGCCGGCTGCAGAGCTCATCAAAAAGGCTGCAGGCGTCGCCAAGGGTTCGGCTACCCCGCACACCGTCAAGGTTGCCAAGCTGACCCAGGCACAGGTCAACGAGATCGCCTCCACCAAGATGGAAGACCTCAACGCCACCAGCCTGGAAGGCGCCGCGAAGATCATCGCCGGCACCGCCCGCTCCATGGGTATCACCGTCGAAGGCTAATTGCCTTCCCGCCGGGCGACCGGCACCACCTAAACATTGAAATGTCGGAACTCCGGAAATACCACCCGGAATCCGACTGTGGCAGGGCCCAGCGCGGTCCGCAGACCACAACTGCACAAGGAGAATAAGCAGCATGGCAAAGCGCAGCAAAGCATATGAGGCAGCCGCCGCCAAGATCGACGCGGAGAAGTTCTACGCGCCGTTCGAGGCAGTGACCCTCGCCAAGGACACCAACCCGTCCAAGTTCGACGCCACCGTTGAGGTCGCTTTCCGCCTCGGCGTCGACCCCCGCAAGGCCGACCAGATGGTCCGCGGCACCGTCAACCTGCCCCACGGCACCGGCAAGGTCGCCCGCGTCCTCGTCTTCGCCACGGGCGACAAGGCTGAGGCCGCCATCGCAGCCGGCGCCGACTTCGTCGGTTCCGACGACCTGATCGAAAAGATCGCCGGCGGCTGGACCGACTTCGACGCCGCCGTCGCCACCCCTGACCTCATGGGCAAGGTTGGCCGCCTCGGTAAGGTCCTCGGCCCGCGTAACCTGATGCCGAACCCGAAGACCGGCACCGTGACCGCTGACGTCGCCAAGGCCGTCAACGACATCAAGGGCGGCAAGATCGACTTCCGCGTCGACAAGCACTCGAACCTGCACTTCATCATCGGCAAGGTTTCCTTCGACGCCGTCAAGCTGGCCGAGAACTACGCAGCCGCACTGGAAGAGGTCCTGCGCCTCAAGCCGTCCGCTTCCAAGGGCCGCTACATCCAGAAGGCCACCGTTGCCACCACGTTCGGCCCGGGCATCTCGGTTGACCCCAACGTCACCAAGGTCCTGACCGAGGTCTAATCCTCCCGGCTTGCCGCAGTAAGCAGCGAAAAGACCGTCCCGCCTCCGCGGGGCGGTCTTTTCGGCATTCCGGGCTGCGGCTAGGCTGTGCCGGTGACTGAAGCGACGTATCTCATCGAACCCCTGCACCTGCCGGAGGCCATCGACGCGCCGGACGCCGGGGACTTCCTCGAATTCGGCCGGCTCTGTGACGCTCTCACCCTTGAAACCTGGGGGAGCCTGGACCGCGCCACCCCCGCGCCGGCGCGGCTGCGCTTTTGGCGGGACAACACCTACAACCGGACCCGGATCTTCTTCGTCCGCGTCGACGGCCGTATGGTGGCGAAGTCCTGGGTCCGCTTCGAGCAGCAGGACAACCTCGGCAGCGCACTCCTGCACGTCGCCGTGCTGAAGTCCTACGCCGGCCGCGGGATCGGCCGTGCGTTGCTCGAGCACGCCGAGGCGCTGTCCGCCGCCGCCGGCCGCGCCACCCTGATGAGCTTCACGGAACACCCGGCCGACTTCGACGCCGACGGCCCGGACATGGTCGTGCCGTTGACCGGCACCGGTGCCCTGCCTGCGGCAGCCCGTGGCGTCCGCTTCGCCGCGTCAGCCGGCTACCGGCTGGAACAGGTCGAGCGCTACAGCAGCCTGGACGTCGGCGCTGCGCTTCCGGGACTGGACCGCCTGGAGCGGGAAGCACTGGCGAGGGCCGGCGGGTACGAGCTGCTGTCCTGGACGGACCACTGCCCGGATGAGTATGTAGAGCAGCTCGCCGTGCTGATGTCCCGGATGAGCACGGACGCGCCGACAGGCGGCCTGAGCTACGAAGAGGAGGCCTGGGACGTCGCACGCGTCCGGCACGTTGAGGAGACCTGGAAGCGGGCCGGCAACATCTCGCTCGTGACGGCGGCACGGCACCGGGAGAGCGGCGAGCTGGCGGCCTACTCCGTGCTCGAGCTGGCGCCCAGCAAGCCGTGGCTTGCCGAGCAGGATGACACCCTCGTCGCCGCCGCCCACCGCGGGCACCGGCTGGGGATGCTGGTCAAGATCGCCAACCTCCGGCGCCTGGCGGACTACCCGGAGGTGGAGCGCGTCACCACCTTCAACGCCGCCGAGAACGGCCATATGCTGGCCATCAACGTCGCCCTCGGATTCCGTGCCGGCCGGCTGGGACGGGGAGTGGCAGAAGTCCGTCGGTGCGGGGAGGGCTGACGCGCCGGAGTGAGTTGGCGGCTCGCCGGGGAGGGCCGGAAATTCTGCGGTCCGCGCCATGGAATGCAGGCCCAAACGGGCATATGCTGACGCTTGGAAGCCCGGCGCGAGCCGGGCCGCTCATTAGTCTGTAGAGCATTTTGGCGGCAGGATGGCTGGGAACATGCCCGCTATGGCAAACGAGGTACGGGTCGAGCAACTCTGGATCCCGGATTCGCTGGACGGACCGGATGCAGCGGACTTCCTTGCCGCCGTCGAAGTGGGCCGGAAGGTCAGGATGCAGACCTGGGGGAGCGATGACCTGGCCTACGCCCCGCTGGAGAAGCTGCTGGAGATGGCGGATCCCTATGAACGCCAGGTGATCCTGGTGGCCAGGGTCGACGGCGAGATCGTGGGAACCGTCGGACATTGCCCTGCCGCTCGCGGACAACCTGGACCTGGCCGAATTCACCCTGGACATCCTGCCGGAGTTCCAGGGCCGCGGCGTCGGCCGGCAACTGCTGGAGGCCGCGGAGCACTTCGCCCGCGACGAGGGCAGGCGCACCATCCTGATCGATACAAACCACCCCGGCGCGACGCTCGCGGACAGCAAGGCGGGGCAGCTGATCCCCGGCTCCGGCCTCGGCTTCGTTCCGCTGAACAGCCGCGAGGTGGAGTTCGCGCAGCACACCGGCTACACCCTGCAGCACATCGAACAGTTCAGCTCCTGCGCCCTGCCGCTGGACAGCAAACTCGTCGCCGAGTTGCAGGCCGAGGCCGAGGAGGCCAACGCGGGACGGTACCGGTCTGCACCATTGGACGGACCGCTGCCCCGAGCCGTGGCTCGAGGCCGTCGCGGCCCTGGAGAACCGGGCGGGGGAGGACGGGATCCCCGGCGCCGACGACGGGGACCTGGTGTTCGACGGCGGCATCCTCCGCGAGGCGGAGGACGTCGCCATTGCGCAGGGCCGCCGTACCGTGGTCACCGCCGTCGAACACCTCTCCAGCGGCGCCCTGGTGGGGTTGACGACGATCAGCGTGCTGGCGCTCCGGCCCGACGTCGTCTTCCAGGACGACACGGTCGTCCTGCGGGAGCACCGGGGCAACAAGCTGGGCCTGCTGATCAAGGTGGCCAACATGGAGCGGCTCACCGAGCAGTTCCCGGACGCGCGGGTGCTTTACACCTGGAACGCCCCGGAAAACCGCTACCTGTTGACCGTCAACAAGCAGCTCGGGTTCACCACCGCCGGCGTGACGGGCATCTGGCAGAAGGAACTGCCGGACTTCCGGCCCAGCGTCAGCTGAGCCGATTTGGAGCAGGCGCGCCCCTTCCCGTAAGCTGGGAGGACCAAAGACCGTCGGTTGTTGGAAATCCACTCTCCCAAGCAAGACTCACTTCTGCAGTCGCGCCGGGAGAGCCAGTGGATCTCCGGACGAAGGACCCTGAACGTAGGGCGGCCGGCGCAGGTGAACGAAGCAAAGCTCCGCGGCACGACCGCGTCGAGACAAGCCCCGTGCATCTGCGCGGGGCGTTTTTAGTTTTTAGCTCATCCGAGCGGGGACCCGGACAAACCGGCACTATCCCCGGAAGGAGGGTTATGGCAACGCCTACCAAGGTCTCAGCAGTAGCGGAGATCACTAACGATTTCAAGGAATCGAACGCCGCTGTCCTGACCGAATACCGTGGGCTCACCGTTGCACAGCTCAAGCAGCTGCGTGTTTCTCTCGGCCAGGACACCAAGTTCGCGGTCGTCAAGAACACCCTGACCGCCATTGCAGCCAAGGAAGCCGGCGTCGAAGCATTCGACGGCCAGCTTGCCGGCCCCACTGCAATCGCGTTCATCAAGGGTGACGCAGTTGCAGCTGCCAAGAGCCTGACGGATTTTGCCAAGGCCAACAAGCAGCTGGTCATCAAGACCGGTTACTTCGAGGGCAAGGCACTGAACGCCAGCGAAGTTGCTGCCCTGGCAGCACTCGAGTCCCGCGAGCTGCAGCTCGCCAAGGTTGCAGGCATCCTCAAGGCTCCTGCTGCCGCTGCTGCACGCATCATCGACGCACTGCGCCTCAAGCTTGAAGAAGAGAACGGTGCACCGGCAGCTGCCGAAGCGCCCGCCGCTGAAGAAGCCCCGGCCGCAGATGCAGCAGCGAGACCGAAGCTCCGGCCGAAGCCGCAGCCACCGAAGAGAACTAACTCTCTCTTTCAAACCAGACTCCGGTGCGAAGGCAACGGCCCCGGCCGCCAAGCACCACCTATAGGAAGGACGCCACACCATGGCGAAGCTCAGCAACGAAGAGCTCATTGAAGCTTTCAAGGAACTGACCATCATCGAGCTCTCCGAGTTCGTCAAGCTCTTCGAAGAGACCTTCGAAGTTACCGCAGCCGCTGTTGCCGTTGCCGGCCCCGCCGGTGGCGGAGCTGCTGAAGAGGCCGAAGAGAAGACCGACTTCGACGTCGTCCTCGAAGCCGCTGGCGACAAGAAGATCGCAGTGATCAAGGAAGTTCGCGCCATCACCTCCCTGGGCCTCAAGGAAGCCAAGGACCTGGTTGACAGCGCACCGAAGGCTGTTCTCGAAGGCGCCACCAAGGAAGCTGCCGAGAAGGCCAAGGCGCAGCTCGAGGCTGCCGGCGCCACCGTTACCCTCAAGTAACACTCGCCGTCCGGAAGGCACTCGCTTTCCAACTCTCGGGAAACCCCGTCCACTTCGGTGGGCGGGGTTTTCTGCGTTCCCGGCCCGGACCCGATCCCCCGGTGAACGTTGAGTAAATGATTGTGGGCTCTGATACCTCTTCAGGACGTGAGGCGGCGCCCCTAGACTTTGGCTTTGTGCCGACCGGCCGCCAGACCCTGAGGAGCCCCCGCAATGACCGATCCGAACCCGTCGTTCTCCCGCCGCGCCATGCTCGCCGCGGCCTTCGTCGGGGGCAGCGCCGCCGCCGCCGCGTTCTCCGGCAGCCCCGGCGGCACAGGCCGCGCCGGCGAACGGAGGAAGAAGCAGTTCAGCCTGACCGTGCTCGGCACCACCGACCTGCACAACAACGTCTTCAACTGGGACTACTTCAAGGACATGCCCTACTCGGACAACGCGGGCAACAAGATCGGCGTCGCCCAGGCCTCCACGCTGATCAAGGCCGTCCGGGCCGAGCGCGGCGCCGGCGCCACGCTGACCATCGACGCGGGCGACACCATCCAGGGCACGCCCCTGGCCTACTACTTCGCCAAGATCAACCCGATCTCCGAGAACCGTCAAGCACCCCATGGCGCTGGCCATGAACGCCGTCGGGTACGACGCCGTCGCGCTCGGCAACCATGAGTTCAACTACGGCATCCCGATGCTGCGGACCTGGGAGAAGCAGCTGGACTTCCCGCTGCTCGGCGCCAACGTGCACGACGCCGTGACCGGCAGGCGAGCCTTCACCCCCTACGTCCTCAAGCGGGTCAGGACGGAGAGCGGCTGGCTCACGGTCGGCCTGGTCGGCTTCGTGACCCCCGGCTGCGCGCTCTGGGACCGCGACAATGTCGAGGGCAAGCTCGACTTCAACGGCATCGTCGAGGAGGCCAGGACGGTCATCCCGGAGATGAAGGCCGCCGGAGCCGACGTCGTCATCGTCTCCAGCCACTCGGGCGCGACGCCGGGCTCCTCCTACGGCGACGCGCTGCCGTTCGCGGAGAACGCCTCCACCCAGCTCGCCGAGGAGGTGCCCGGCATCGACGCGATCCTGGTCGGGCACGCGCACCAGGAGATCCCGGAACGCTTCGTCACCAACCAGGACACGGGCCGGCCGGTGCTCCTGACCGAACCGCTGAAGTGGGGCATGCGCGTCGCCGTGATCGACCTGCAGCTCGACCAAGGACCGGGACCGCTGGACCGTCACCTCGGCGCATTCCCACCTCCTGGACGCCAAGACCGTCGACTCCGGACCCGCCGTCGTCCGCGCCGTGCAGGCCGGCCACGAGGCCACGGTGAAGTACGTGAACCAGGTGATCGGCACCTCCACCGCGCCGCTGAGCACGGCGACCGCCTGCTGGGGCGACTCGGCCGCGATCGACGCGATCAACTACGTCCAGGCCAGCACCATCAAGGCGGAACTGGCCAACGGTCCCGGCCGCCGCACTGCCGGTGCTGTCCATCGCGGCGGCGTTCTCGCGGTCGGTGGACGTCAAGGCCGGACCGCTGACCATCCGCGACGTGGCAGGGCTGTACATCTTCGACAACACGCTGCTCGTCCATCAAGGTCACCGGCGCCCAGGTCAAGGCCTACCTCGAGTGGTCGGCGCAGTACTTCAAGCCGGTGACCGGCACGACGGCCCGGGCCCAGGACGTGACGAACGCCGTCACCTCGATGGCACCGAACGGCACCCCCGACTACAACTACGACGTCGTCTACGGACTGGACGCGCCGCTGAACTACGAGATCGACCTGGCCCGGCCGGCGGGGGACCGGATCATGAACCTGACGTACGGCGGCGCAGCCCGTGCCGGCGGAGCAGGAATTCGCGCTGGCGATCAACAACTACCGGCAGAGCGGCGGGGGCAACTTCCCGGCCGTGAAGACCGCACCGGTGCTCTCGAACAGCCAGCAGGAGATCCGGCAGCGCATCATCGACTACGTGGTGGACCGCGGCACCCTGGACGTCGCCGTGTTCAGCCAGGCGAACTGGCGGCTCACGGTCAACGGTGACGCCGCTGACCGTCACCGCCTGACGCCGGCGCACCACCAACGCGGGCGTCGACTGCTCCGTAGCGGCCGTTTTCAGCACCGAAAAGGGCAGCTACGGAGCAGTCGACGCGGTACCCCGGCGTCGCTTGTTAACCCGGCCGGGCTAGCTCGTCACTGCAGCGGCTCGGTGATGTCCGCGACGACGGCGCCGAGGGCCGCGGTGAGGGCGTCGGCGTCGACGAAGGCGCTGTAGCCGTGTTCCCCGGCGCCCATCGAGATCCGGCGGCCGGTGATGGTGCTGTCGGCGTAGACCGGCCAGGCGGCGGTGCTGCCGAGCGGGGTGATGGTGCCGCGCTCGTAGCCGGTTGCCGCGAGGGCGACGTCGGCCGCTGGGCAGCGAGAGCTTGTTGACGCCGACCAGCGCGCGCAGCTTGGGCCAGGAGATCTGCCGGTCGCCGGGGACCAGGGCGAACAGGAAGCTGCCGTCCTTGTGCTTGACCACGAGCGATTTCACGATGTCCGCCGGGGCTGATGCCGAGGATGCCGGCGGCCTCCTCCAGGCTGTGCGCGGCGAGGCGTTCCACCAGCTCCACGTCCAGGCCCCGTGCGGCGGCGTCGGCCAGGAACCGCTTCCTGCCGGCACCGCCGCCGTGCTCCTGGCCGGAGGCCAGCCCGGCCGCCGGCCGCGCCGTCGGGTCGGTCATCAGTCGCGGTACAGCAGCAGGGCCTCGCCCTGGCCGCCGCCGCCGCACAGGGACACGGCTGCCTTGCCGGTGCCGCGCCGCTTCAGTTCGTGGGCCGCGTGCAGGGCCAGCCGGGCTCCGGAGGCGCCGATCGGGTGGCCCAGGGCGATGGCGCCGCCGTGGATGTTGCACTGCTCCAGCGGGTAGTCCAGGTCCTTGAGGGACTGCACGGCCACCGAGCCGAAGGCCTCGTTGATTTCGATGAAGTCCAGGTCCGCGGCGGACCAGCCGGCCTTGTCCAGGGCGCTCTTGATCGCGTTGGACGGCTGGGAGTGCAGCGAGTTGTCCGGCCCGGCGACCTGCCCGGGCTTGCCGACCACGGCCAGGTACTCCAGGCCGTGGTCCTCGGCGAACTTCCGCGAGGTCAGCACCAGGGCGGCGGCGCCGTCGGAGAGCGGGGAGGAGTTGCCGGCGGTGATGGTGCCGTCCGTGGCGAAGGCCGCGCGCAGGCCGGCCAGCGAGGAGACGGAGGTGTCCGGGCGGACCCCCTCGTCGGTGCCGACCTGCGATCGGATCGCCCTTGCGCTGCTTGACGCTGATCGGGGCGATTTCGCCGTCGAAGACGCCGTCCTTGGCGGCCGTGGCGGCACGCTGGTGCGAGGCCGCCGCCACCTCGTCCTGGGAGGTGCGGTCGATGCCGAGCGTGACGTTCTTGCTCTCCGTGGACAGGCCCATCGACTGCCCGTCGAAGGCGTCGGTGAGGCCGTCGTGGGCGGCGGCATCGAGTGCCTGGATGGAGCCGTAGGTCCAGCCCTGCCGGGAGCCGGGCAGCAGGTGCGGGGCCCGGCTCATGGACTCCTGGCCGCCGGCGACGACGACGGTCGCGTCGCCGCTGCGGATCATCCGGGCCGCGTCGATCACGGCGGTGAGGCCGGAGAGGCAGACCTTGTTGATGGTGACCGTGGGGACGTTCCAGCCGATGCCGGCGCCGATGGCGCTCTGCCGGGCCGGGTTCTGGCCCGCGCCGGCCTGCAGGACCTGGCCCATGACGACCGAGTCGACCTGGTCCGGCTTCACTCCGCTGGCGGCCAGCGCCGCCCGGATCGCGTGGGCGCCGAGTTCGACGGCGGTGAAGCTGGCCAGCTGCCCGTTGAGCCGGCCCTGCGGGGTGCGTGCGGCGGCGAGGATGACAACATCATTGTTGTCCGCGGAGTTGCTCATGGTTTCTCTTCCGATCTCTAACGATGTACCCCAAGGTTATCGTGAGCCCCGTCACGGAGCCATTCGGCGGGGGTGGCCGGGGCTGCGGGGGAGCCGGCGGGGATGCCTGCGGGGAGCGGGGGCCGTGCTTGCAATCACGCCGCAAGTGGGGTAGACAAGTAGGTTGCTTTGCCGTATCGTAGATATTTGCGTCTTCCCTGTTTACCTTCAGCCTTCATATAGCGGTGGGCTTAGCCTGACAGCTGCTCCATCAATGTGCCGTCTACAACGTGCACCAGCATGGGCAGCGCGGGTCCCGGGTCATATAGCGGAACCGGACTGGTAGCACTGCGGAGTCACTTTCGCAGGGTGCATAACGGGGGAGATCTGAAAACGCCTGAAGGTCTGTGGAAGGATCCCTCTTGGTCGCCTCGAGCACCTCTAATGTAAACAACGCTACCGCTATCAATGCCGACAGCACCGACGGTGCAACCCGCCGGCTCTCCTTCGCAAAGATTCACGAACCGCTTGACGTTCCGAATCTGCTTGCCCTGCAAACCGACAGCTTCGACTGGCTGGTCGGAAACGAACGCTGGCAGGCACGCGTCGCGAAGGCCGTCGAGGAAGGCGACCTCAGCGTCGCCACCACGTCGGGCCTGTCTGACATCTTCGAAGAGATCTCCCCGATCGAGGACTTCCAGGGCACCATGTCCCTGAGCTTCTCCGAGCCGGAGTTCGCTGATCCGAAGTACACCATGGCCGAGTGCAAGGACCGGGACGCTACGTACTCCGCTCCGCTGTACGTCAAGGCCGAATTCATGAACAACAACACGGGCGAAATCAAGCAGCAGACCGTGTTCATGGGTGACTTCCCGCTGATGACCGAGAAGGGCACCTTCGTCGTCAACGGCACCGAGCGTGTCGTCGTGTCCCAGCTGGTCCGTTCCCCGGGCGCCTACTTCGAGCGCACCGCGGACAAGACCAGCGACAAGGACATCTTCACCGCGAAGATCATCCCGTCCCGCGGCGCCTGGTTCGAACTCGAAATCGACAAGCGCGACCAGGTCGGCGTCCGCCTCGACCGCAAGCGCAAGCAGTCCGTCACCGTGCTGCTGAAGGCCCTCGGCTGGACCGAAGGCCAGATCCTCGAAGAGTTCGGCCAGTACGACTCCATGCGCGCGACGCTGGAGAAGGACGCCACCGAAACCCGCGAAGACGCCTTGCTGGACATCTACCGGAAGCTGCGACCGGGCGAGCCGCCCACCGTCGAGGCTGCCCAGTCCCTGCTGGACAACCTGTACTTCAACTCCAAGCGCTACGATCTGGCCAAGGTCGGCCGCTACAAGATCAACCGCAAGCTCGGCATCGACCGCTCCCTTGGCGACAAGGAAGCATCCGTGCTGCACGTTGAAGACATCGTTGCCATGATCAAGTTCCTGGTAGCCCTGCACGCCGGTGAGAAGACCCTCATGGGCAAGCGCGACGGCCAGGACCACGAACTGCGCGTCGAGATCGACGACATCGACCACTTCGGCAACCGCCGCATCCGCGCCGTCGGCGAGCTCATCGAGAACCAGGTCCGCACCGGCCTGTCCCGCATGGAGCGCGTTGTCCGCGAGCGTATGACGACCCAGGACGTCGAGGCCATCACGCCGCAGACCCTGATCAACATCCGCCCGGTTGTGGCTGCGATCAAGGAGTTCTTCGGAACGTCCCAGCTCTCGCAGTTCATGGACCAGAACAACCCGCTCTCCGGCCTGACCCACAAGCGCCGCCTGTCCGCGCTGGGCCCGGGCGGTCTGTCCCGTGACCGCGCCGGCATGGAAGTCCGAGACGTCCACCCGTCCCACTACGGACGTATGTGCCCGATCGAAACCCCTGAAGGCCCGAACATCGGCCTGATCGGTTCGCTGGCTTCCTACGGCCGGATCAACCCGTTCGGCTTCATCGAGACCCCGTACCGCCTGGTCGCGGACGGCGTCGTCTCCGATGAGGTCCAGTACCTCACGGCCGACGACGAGGCCGAGGTCCTGATCGCACAGGCCAACGCCCCGCTCGACGAGAACAAGCGTTTCGCCGAAGAGACCGTGCTGGTCCGTGCCCGTGGTGGTGGAGGCGAGCCCGTGCTGGTTCCCGCCGCCGACGTCGAGTTCATGGATGTCTCCCCGCGCCAGATGGTGTCCGTGGCGACCGCCCTGATCCCGTTCCTCGAGCATGACGATGCCAACCGTGCACTCATGGGTGCCAACATGCAGCGCCAGGCCGTGCCGCTGGTCCGTTCCGAGGCGCCGTTCGTCGGCACCGGCATGGAGCGCGCCGCCGCCGTCGACGCCGGTGACGTTGTCATCGCGAAGAAGGCCGGTGTGGTCACCGAGGTTTCCGCCGAGCTCGTCATTGTGCTCAACGACGACGGCACGGAAACGAACTACCGGATCAACAAGTTCGCCCGCTCCAACCAGGGCAACTGCTACAACCACCGTGTCCTGGTGAACGAAGGCCAGCGCCTGGAAGTCGGCGGCATCATCGCCGACGGCCCGGCAACGGACCAGGGCGAGCTCGCCCTCGGTAAGAACCTGCTCGTGGCATTCATGTCCTGGGAAGGCCACAACTTCGAGGATGCCATCATCCTGTCCCAGCGGATCGTGGCCGAGGACGTCCTGTCCTCGATCCACATCGAGGAGCACGAGATCGACGCCCGCGACACCAAGCTTGGTGCCGAGGAAATCACCCGTGACATCCCGAACGTGTCCGAGGAAGTCCTGGCAGGCCTGGACGAGCGCGGCATCATCCACATCGGTGCCGAGGTTGAAGCCGGCGACATCCTGGTCGGCAAGGTCACCCCCAAGGGCGAGACCGAGCTGACCCCGGAAGAGCGCCTGCTGCGCGCCATCTTCGGTGAGAAGTCCCGCGAAGTGCGCGACACCTCCCTGAAGGTGCCGCACGGCGAGTCCGGCACCGTGATCGGTGTCCGCGTCTTCGACCGCGACAACGACGACGAGCTGCCCCCGGGCGTGAACCAGCTGGTCCGCGTGTACGTGGCCGCCAAGCGCAAGATCACCGACGGCGACAAGCTCGCCGGCCGCCACGGCAACAAGGGTGTTATCTCCAAGATCCTGCCCGTCGAGGACATGCCGTTCCTTGCCGACGGCACCCCCGTTGATATCGTCCTGAACCCGCTGGGTGTTCCGGGCCGTATGAACGTCGGCCAGGTGCTCGAAACGCACCTCGGCTGGGTAGCCAAGACCGGCTGGAAGATCGAGGGCGAGCCGGAGTGGGTCAAGCAGCTGCCGAACCTGCCGCGCGAAAGTGGCCAGACCACTGTCGCAACGCCGGTCTTCGACGGTGCGCGTGAAGAGGAAATCACGGGCCTGCTCGACTCCACCAACGTCACCCGCGACGGCGACCGCCTGATCAACTCCTCGGGCAAGACCCGCCTGTTTGACGGCCGCTCCGGCGAGCCGTTCCCGGATCCGATCTCGGTCGGCTACATGTACATCCTGAAGCTCCACCACCTGGTGGACGACAAGATCCACGCGCGCTCCACCGGCCCGTACTCCATGATCACGCAGCAGCCGCTGGGTGGTAAGGCACAGTTCGGTGGCCAGCGCTTCGGTGAAATGGAAGTGTGGGCGCTCGAAGCCTATGGCGCCGCCTACACGCTCCAGGAGCTCCTCACGATCAAGTCGGATGACATCCACGGTCGTGTGAAGGTCTACGAAGCCATCGTCAAGGGCGAGAACATCCCGGAGCCGGGCGTTCCTGAGTCCTTCAAGGTCTTGATCAAGGAAATGCAGTCGCTGTGCCTGAACGTGGAAGTGCTTTCCACGGACGGAACCACAATTGAAATGCGTGACTCTGATGACGCAGTCTTCACGGCTGCGGAAGAACTGGGCATCGATCTGTCTCGTGCAGAGCCCAGTTCCGTAGAAGAGGTCTAGCAGGTGGGGTTCGACGGCGGGTCGCCACCCGCCGTCGAACATCACCTCCCTCTTCCCGTAACCCAAGACTTCAGAATTTAGAGAACAAGAGAGAACAGGGACCATATGTCCAGCGAATCCTCCTTCGGCCTCATGCAGATCGGCCTCGCCACCGCGGAAGACATCCGTGGCTGGTCTTACGGCGAGGTTAAGAAGCCGGAAACCATCAACTACCGCACGCTCAAGCCCGAGAAGGACGGCCTCTTCTGCGAGAAGATCTTCGGCCCGTCCCGCGACTGGGAATGCTACTGCGGCAAGTACAAGCGCGTGCGCTTCAAGGGCATCATCTGCGAGCGGTGTGGCGTTGAGGTCACCCGCGCCAAGGTGCGCCGTGAGCGCATGGGCCACATCGAGCTGGCCGCCCCGGTCACGCACATCTGGTACTTCAAGGGTGTTCCGTCCCGCCTGGGCTACCTCCTTGACCTGGCGCCGAAGGACCTCGAAAAGGTCATCTACTTCGCCGCCTACATGATCACCAGCGTCGACGCCGATGCCCGCCACGAGGAACTGCCCAACCTGCAGGTTGAGCACGACATCGAGAAGAAGCAGCTGATCGACAACCGCGACTCGGACATCGCCACGATCGCCCGCGACCTCGAAAACGAGATCGCGCGCCTCGAGGGTGAAGGCGCCAAGGCTGCCGACAAGAAGAAGGCCCGCGACTCGGCCGACCGCCAGATGGCCAACGTCCGCAAGCGTGCGGATGCTGAGATCGAGCGCCTCGAGCAGGTCTGGGACCGCTTCAAGAACCTCAAGGTCGCCGACCTCGAAGGCGACGAGGGCCTGTACCGCGAGCTGCGCGACCGCTACGGCATGTACTTCGAGGGCTCCATGGGTGCCGAGGCCATCAAGAAGCGTCTTGAGAGCTTCGACATGCAGGCCGAGTCCGACCTGCTGCGCGACATCATCGCCAACGGCAAGGGCCAGCGCAAGACCCGCGCCCTGAAGCGGCTCAAGGTGGTCAACGCGTTCCTGACGACCAACAACAGCCCGCTCGGCATGGTGCTGGACGCCGTGCCAGTGATTCCACCGGATTTGCGTCCGATGGTTCCGCTCGATGGCGGTCGTTTCGCGACCTCAGATTTGAACGACTTGTATCGTCGTGTGATCAACCGCAACAACCGTCTCAAGCGTCTCGTGGAATTGAACGCGCCGGAAGTTATCACGCGAAACGAGAAGCGCATGCTTCAGGAAGCGGTGGACTCGCTCATCGATAACAGCGCACGCCATTCCAAGACCGTGATCGCGGCAACCGGAAAGAAGCGCCAGCTGAAGTCGCTCGCAGATTCCCTCAAAGGAAAGCAGGGTCGTTTCCGTCAGAACTTGCTCGGAAAGCGTATCGACTACTCCGGTCGTTCGGTGATCGTGATCGGTCCGACGCTTCGGATGGACCAATGTGGATTGCCAAAGATCATGGCGCTCGAACTCTTCAAGCCGTTCGTGATGAAGCGCCTGGTTGACCTCAACCACGCCCAGAACATCAAGTCGGCCAAGCGGATGGTCGAGCGTTACCGCCCGCAGGTCTGGGACGTGCTCGAAGAGATCATCACCGAGCACCCCGTGCTGCTGAACCGTGCACCTACCCTGCACCGTCTCGGCATCCAGGCGTTCGAACCGCAGCTGGTCGAAGGCAAGGCAATCCAGCTCCACCCGCTGGTTTGTGGCGCCTTCAACGCCGACTTCGACGGCGACCAGATGGCAGTCCACCTGCCGCTGAGCCCCGAAGCCCAGGCCGAGGCCCGGATCCTGATGCTGTCCTCGAACAACATCCTGAAGCCGTCCGACGGCCGCCCGGTGACGCTGCCTTCGCAGGATATGATCATCGGCCTCTACCACCTGACCACCAAGCGTGTCGGTTCAGCTGGCGAAGGCCGGATCTTCTCCTCCGTTTCGGAAGCCATCATGGCGTTCGACCTGCACGAGCTGCACCTGAACTCCAAGGTCAAGATCCGGCTTGAGGACTTCGTCCCCTACGCCGGCTGGGAAGCT
Organism: uncultured Actinomycetota bacterium; assembly: GCA_963698285.1. Lineage (GTDB taxonomy): Bacteria > Actinomycetota > Actinomycetes > Actinomycetales > Micrococcaceae > Arthrobacter. Next base: position 351,042 of record CAVOQF010000002.1, read on the forward strand.
CCCGAAGGCTGGGAGCCGGGTCAGACCACGCTGGTCGAGACCTCCCTGGGCCAGGTCATCTTCAACCAGACGCTGCCCGCGGACTACCCGTGGGTTGAGGCTGTTGCCGACAAGGGCGAGCTGTCCCGGATCGTCAACGACCTCGCCGAGCGCTGCACCCGAAGGTCGTCACGGCGGCAACGCTGGACAACCTGAAGGACGCCGGTTTCACTGGGCTATCGCTTCTCCACCAAGGGCGGTCCAGGTCGGCATCTTCGACATGATCGTGCCGGACGTCCAAGAGGAAATTCATCGCCGGCTACGAGACCAGTCCGTGTTGATTTCATCAACCGCCAGCACCAGCGCGGCCTGATGAACGATGAAGGCCGCTACAAGTCGGTCGTCGATATCTGGCGCAAGACAACCGATGAAATCACCGAAGCCGTGAAGCTCGCCCTCGGCAAATACAATCCAGTCTACATGATGTCCCAGTCCGGCGCCCGCGGCAACATCAACCAGATCACGCAGCTGGCCGGCATGCGCGGCAACATGAGCGACACATCCCGGGCAAGACCATCGAAATCCCGATCAAGTCCAACCTGCGCGAAGGCATGATGTGCTGGAATTCTTCATCTCCAGCCATGGTGCCCGCAAGGCGCCTGGCGGATACCGCCCTGCAGACCGCCGACTCGGGTTACCTGACCCGCCGTCTGGTCGACGTCTCCCAGGATGTCATCATTCGCGAAGAGGATTGCGGCACCGAAGGGCTCGTCACCGATCATCGTGGCGGACGGCAAGGCGAGTGGTCCTGTCAGATCGTTGTAACAGCGCCTACGCCGCACCCGGCCGTGGACGTCGTAACGCGAAGGGAAGTCCGGCAGACCGGCCGGTACTGATTGCGGCGACGTCGTCAGTGCAGAACTGTTCGCGGCGGCATGACCAAAGTCAAGCATCCGCTCCGTACTGACCTGCGGGGCCAGCGTCGGCGTCTGCGCCCACTGCTACGGCCGTTGACCCTGGCCACCGGCGAGACCGGCGGTCGGCGGCGAAGCCGTTGGCATCATGGCTGCCCAGTCCATCGGCGAGCCCGGAACCCAGCTGACCATGCGTACATTCCACACCGGTGCGCGTTTGCCTCGGCGGCGACGACATCACCCAGGGTCTTCCCCGTGTCGAGGAGCTCTTCGAAGCCCGTACTCCGAAGGGTGTCGCACCGATCGCTGAAGCAACCGGCCGCATCACCATCGAAGAGTCCGAGCGCCAGATGCGCCTGGTCATCACCCCGGATGACGGATCCGAAGAGATCGCCTACCCGGTGCTGCGCCGTTCACGTCTTCTCATCGAAGACGGCGAGCACGTCAGCGTCGGGCAGAAGCTCATCAACGGTCCGGTCGACCCCAAGCAGGTGCTGCGCATCATGGGCCCCCGTGCCGCGCAGAAGTTCCTGGTGGACGAGGTCCAGGGCGTGTACCGCCGCCAGGGCATTGGTATCCACGACAAGCATGTCGAGGTTATCGTCCGCCAGATGCTGCGTCGCGTCACGGTCATCGAGTCCGGCGGGATCATCTGCTGCCCGGCGAGTCGCCGAGCGCAGCCGCTTCGAGGACGCCAACCGCCGCGTTGTATCCGAGGGCAAGACGCCGGCCTCCGGCCGTCCCGAGCTCATGGGTATCACCAAGGCATCCCTGGCGACCGAGTCCTGGCTGTCCGCAGTCTTCCCTCCAGCAGACGACCCGCGTCCTGACGCAGGCGGCTATGGAAGGCAAGAGCGATCCGCTGCTGGGCCTCAAGGAGAACGTCATCATCGGTA
>CAVOQF010000003.1:0-47266 GCA_963698285.1 uncultured Actinomycetota bacterium
GCTGGACGCGGCGCTGCAGGGCGGTGACCTCGTCGTCGTCGAGCAGTTCGGCCAGCTCGGCAGGCACGGCCTCGGCGAGCGGGGCGATGTCCGCCAGCAGGGCGTCCGGGATGGGTTCGCCGGCGAAGTCCCAGATCACGGTGCGCAGTTTGAACGCCGCCGAGAAGCACAGCCCGTGGTCGATGCCCCAGATCCGGCCGTCGTCGCCGCGCAGCACGTGGCCGCTCTTGCGGTCGGTGTTGTTGGCGACGTAGTCGAACAGGGCGATCCGGGCCAGCTCGCGGTGGGTCTCGGGGGCGTCCTCGAACAGGGTGAAGTAGTGCTCCTGGAAGTCGCACTCGATGAACCACTGCAGCGACCCGACGCCCAGGGGAGCGTCCTCGCGGATCACGGTCGACGGGCACGAAGCCCCAGCCCAGCGATTCGCTGAGCAGGTAGGCGGCGCGTTCGCGCTTGTAGAGCCCGGGCTCGAAGTCGGACAGCGGCCGTTCGCCGGCCTCCGGCTTGTAGACCGCGTACCCCTCGTCCTCGCCGCAGGTGACCTGGACCAGGAACGTCTGGTTGCTGCTGCGCGGGATGAGGCCGAGCAGCTCGATGCTGCCCTCGGTGAGCAGGGTCAGCTCCCGGCCGGACACCGCCCTCCCGCCTCGAGCTGTCATGACGCCCTCAGCCCGCTGAGCGGTTCCGACGTCGAATTCACCATGTGCACCGCGGGATCCTGGCCCTCCACGAACGTGATGGCCGAGACCGAGCCCGGGCTGATCACGATCCGCTGGAACAGATCCAGCGGCGTGCCCAGGGCGTGGGCGACGGCGGCCTTGATGGGGTCGGCGTGGGAGAAGCACACCACCACACCGCCGGCGTGGGCCGCGCACAGCGCCTCCATCGCCCCGACGATCCGCGCCTGCATCTCCGGGAAGCTCTCGCCGTCCGGGAAGCGGAACTGGGACGGGCTGTGCTGCACGGTCTGCCACTCCGGCAGGGCCGCCAGGTCGGCGATCGCGGAGCCGGTCCAGTCGCCGAAATCGCACTCCAGCAGCCCGTCGTCGTGCTTCACCGCCAGTCCGGTGCGGGCCGCCGTCGGCTCCGCCGTCTCGCAGGCGCGCTCCAGCGGCGAGGAATAGAGGGCATCCACCGGCAGGCCGGAGAGCCGTTCGGAGACCCGTTCGGCCTGGGCCCGGCCGCGGTCGGACAGGTGCAGTCCCGGCGCCCTGCCCGGCAGGACCATGCCCGTCGTCGGCGTCTCCCCGTGGCGCACCAGAAGCAGGAGCGTGCCCTGCCGTGGGGGCTCCGCTGAAGGTCCGGACGTTGCTGCAGTCATCAAGATCCAGCCTAAGCCGCACAAGCGCCCAGTGCGCAGGAATCTCAGGAAATCCCTCGATTCCCCGCCGGGTACAGGTCTACGGTGGAGGAGTGAGTGATCGCCCCGAAATCTTCACTGTTGGTGAACTGCGTGCCTCCGGCCACGTCCACAAGGACCTGCGCCGCGAAATCCGCGACAACCTGCTCGCCGCGCTCGCCGCCGGCCGCGACCCCTGGCCCGGGATGTACGGCTTCAGCCGCACCGTCCTGCCCCAGCTCGAACGCGCCCTGCTCGCCGGGCACGACGTCGTCCTGCTCGGCGAACGCGGGCAGGGCAAGACCCGGCTGCTGCGCACCCTGGCCGGGCTGCTGGACGAGTGGTCGCCGGTGATCGAGGACTCGGAACTGAACGAACACCCCTACGAACCCCTCACCGAGCACTCCCGCGCCCGCGCCCTCACCGAGGGGGACCGGCTGCGGGTGGCGTGGCGGCACCGCTCCGAACGGTACGTCGAGAAGCTCGCGACGCCGGACACCTCCGTCGCGGACCTGATCGGCGACGTCGACCCGATGCGGGTGGCCGAGGGCCGCCGCCTGGGCGACCCGGAAACCATCCACTACGGCCTGGTCCCGCGCTCCAACCGCGGCATCATCGCCATCAACGAACTCCCCGACCTCGCCGAGCGGATCCAGGTCTCCATGCTCAACGTGATGGAGGAACGCGACATCCAGATCCGCGGCTACGTGCTGCGGCTGCCGCTGGACGTCCTGGTGGTCGCGTCCGCCAACCCGGAGGACTACACGAACCGGGGCAGGATCATCACGCCGCTGCGGGACCGCTTCGGCGCCGAGATCCGCACCCACTACCCGATCGAGCTCGACGACGAGGTGGCCGTCATCCGGCAGGAGGGCCACCTGGTGGCCGGCGTCCCGCCCGTCATCCTCGAGATCCTGGCCCGCTACACCCGGGCGCTGCGGCAGTCCCCGGCGATCAACCAGACCTCCGGGGTGTCCGCGCGGTTCGCGATCGCCGGCGCCGAAACCGTCGCCGCGGCCGCCCTGCGCCGGGCCAGCGTGCGCGGCGAGGACCAGGCCGTCGCCCGGATCATCGACCTCGACGCCGCCGTGGAAGTCCTCGCCGGGAAGATCGAGTTCGAATCCGGCGAGGAAGGCCGGGAACAGGACATCCTGGACCACCTGCTGCGGATGGCCACCGCCGAAGCCGTGCGGGCGCACTTCCACGGCCTCGACATGGGCGACCTCGTCGCCGCGCTCGACGGCCACACCACGGTCACCACCGGGGAACTGGTCACCGCGCGGGAGTTCCTCGACAACCTCCCGTCGCTCAACGGATCCAGCCTCTACGACGACATCGGTGAGCGCCTCGGCGCGGAAAACGACGGGCAGCGCGCCGCCGCCGTCGAACTGGCCCTGGAAGGCCTCTACCTCGCCCGGCGGATCTCCAAGGATTCCGACGACGAGGCGACGGTTTACGGGTAGGCGCCGCACGGCTAAGGAGGGCCCATGACCGCTCACCACCGGTCCCGGTACAGCCGCTACGCGGGCGGGCCCGATCCGCTCGCGCCGCCGGTGGACCTGGCGGAGGCGCTGGACGCCGTCGCCGAGGACGTGATGGCCGGCTACTCGCCCCGGCACGCCCTGCAGGAATACCTGCGCCGCGGCGGCCGGAACCGGGAAGGCCTCGACGAGCTCGCCGGCCGGGTCCAGCAGCGGCGCAAGGACCTGCTGGGCCAGCACAAGCTGGACGGCACCCTCAACGAGGTGCAGAAACTGCTGGAGACCGCGGTGCTGGAGGAGCGCAAGCAGCTGGCCCGCGACGTCCGGATGGACGACACGGACCGCGCCTTCCGCGAGATGCAGCTGCAGAACCTGCCCAAGTCCACGGCGGCGGCGGTCAACGAGCTCGCCTCCTACGACTGGCAGTCCAGCACCGCCCGGGAGGCCTACGAGCAGATCAAGGACCTGCTGGGCCGCGAGATCCTGGACCAGCGGTTCGCCGGGATGAAGCAGGCGCTCGAGGGCGCCACCGAGGAGGACCGCGCGGCCGTCGCCGAGATGCTGGACGACCTCAACGAACTGCTCGACAAACACCGCCGCGGCGAGGACACCGACGCGGACTTCCAGGAGTTCATGGCCAAACACGGCCAGTACTTCCCGGAGAACCCGCAGTCGGTCGAGGAGCTGATCGACGCGCTCGCCCAGCGCGCGGCCGCCGCCCAGCGGCTCTGCAGTCCATGTCCGCCGAGCAGCGCGAGGAACTGATGCGGCTCTCCGCCCAGGCGTTCGGCTCGCCGGAGCTTATGGCACAGCTGGGCCAACTCGATGCCAACCTGCAGGCGCTGCGCCCCGGCGAGGACTGGTCCGGCTCCGAACGCTTCGAGGGCGAGGAGGGGCTGGGGCTCGGCGACGGCACCGGCGTGCTGCAGGACCTCGCCGAACTGGACGAACTCGCCGAACAGCTCTCCCAGTCCTACAACGGCTCCCGCCTGGACGACCTGGACCTGGACGCCCTCGCCCGCCAGCTGGGGCAGGACGCGGCGGTGTCGGCCCGCACGCTGGCGGAGATCGAGCGGGCCATGCACGACGGCGGCTTCCTGCAGCGCGGCGCCGACGGCGACCTGAAGCTCTCCCCGCAGGCCATGCGGCGGCTGGGCCGGTCGCTGCTGCGGGACACCGCCAAGCAGCTCTCCGGCCGGCAGGGCCGCCGGGACACCCGCGTTGCCGGGGCGGCGGGGGAGCAGACCGGCTCCAGCCGGCCGTGGGAGTTCGGCGACGCCGAACCGTGGGACGTCACCCGGACCATCACCAACGCGATCCGCCGCACCATCGCCGACGGCGGCGACCCGCGCCACGGGCTGCGCCTGGCCGTGGACGACATCGAGGTCACCGAAACCGAGGCGCGCACGCAGGCCGCCGTCGCCCTGCTGGTGGACGTGTCCTTCTCGATGGCCGCCGAGGGGCGCTGGGTGCCGATGAAACGCACCGCGCTCGCCCTGCACCACCTCGTGTCCACCAAGTTCCGCGGCGACCGGCTGCAGCTGATCAGCTTCGGCCGCTACGCGCAGACCATGGACATCGGCGAGCTCACGGCCCTGCCGGCCTTCCGGGAACAGGGCACCAACCTGCACCACGGGCTGCTGCTGGCCGGCCGGTTCTTCCGCCAGCACCCGTCCATGCAGCCGGTCCTGCTGGTGGTGACCGACGGCGAACCCACCGCGCACCTGGAGGCCGACGGCGAGTCGTGGTTCTCGTATCCGCCGGACCCGGAGACCATCCGCGTGACGGTCGCCGAGCTGGACCGGCTGGGCCGGGCCGGCGCGCAGGCCACGTTCTTCCGGCTGGGCAACGACCCGGGCCTGGAACGGTTCGTCGCCCGGATGGCCCGCCGGATCGACGGCCGCGTGGTGGCGCCCGACACCGGGGACCTGGGCGCCGCCGTCGTCGGCGAGTACCTCCGCGCGCACTTCCGCGGCCGGGCGTACGGCGACGACTGGGCCGGATAGGGACTCACCATGCGGTTGAAGCCATGACTTCCGACGATTCTGCAGGCGGCAGGCCGCGGCGGGCGACGCTGGACGACGCCGCCGTCGTTGCCCGGTTGCTCCATGATTTCAACGCTGATTCTCGACGCCGACGCCCGGCACCAGGAGCTGAATCACGATTGACAACTCCTGGCGGGGACGACGTGGTGGTCCTGCTGACCGGCGAGCCAGCGAGCGGGGTTGCGTGCTGAGTTTCCGGCCCAACGTCTGGTACCGGGGGCCGTCGCGATCCTCGACGAGCTCTACGTCCGCCAGAGCTCCGCGGCACCGCCTGGGCAGCGCCCTCCTGGACGCGGCCCTCGATTTGGTGCGCGCCCGGGGCGGCGCACTCCTTGAGATCAACGTGGACGGCGAGGACACCGATGCGCGCCGTTTCTATGAAGCCCCGGGTTCACCAACACCGAACCCAACCAGACAGACCCAATGCTTTACTACTATCGCGACTCTGAAACGGGCCCGTTCGGCCCACCACGCCAATGGTCCTTCCCCGTTCACCCGCCAGCCACCAGCACGCCCTCCGGCGTTCTCCCGCGGCCAGCAGTCTTTTCACGCCCCCCTTTTGCCCGGCGCGTCCCATGTGCCCGGGCGGAGAATGCCCTGCCTTCAAGGAGTACTCCGTGTTCGTGAAAAGCACCCTCGCCGCCGTCGCCGTCCTTGCCTCCCTGGCCGGGACGGCAGCAGCCCCTGCCCCGGCAGAGGCGACCAAGCCGGCCCCCGTCGTCGTCGGCCAGCCGCTCGCCCAGGCGCACGCGCACAACGACTACGAGCACGACCGCCCCCTGTTCGATGCGCTGGAGCATGGCTTCACCAGCGTGGAAGCGGACGTGTGGCTGGTGGACGGCGAGCTGCTGGTGGCCCACGACCGGGAGGACGTCCAGCCCGGCGTCACCCTCGAGAGCCTCTACCTCGATCCGCTCCAGGACCTGGTCCGCGGCCAGGGCCACAGCGTCTACCCGAAATGGGACGGCAGCCTGCAGCTTCTGATCGACATCAAGAGCGACGGCGAATCCACCTACGCCGCGATCGAGCAGGAACTGGCCGAGCACCGCGACATCATGAGCCGCTACAGCCACGGCAGCACCAAGACCGGCCCGGTCACCGCGGTCATCAGCGGAAACCGCCCGCTGGCCACCATGCAGGCGCAGGAGTCGCGCTTCAGTTTCTACGATGGCCGCTCCGCGGACCTAACCTCCGGAAAGCCTGCCGGCCTGATGCCGCTGGTCAGCGACAACTGGACCAAGCTCTTCACCTGGCAGGGCGTGGGCCCCATGCCGGAGGCCGAGCGCGCCAAACTGCGCGCCTACGTGGCCGACGCGCACGCCAACGGCTACCGCGTCCGCTTCTGGGCCACCCCGGACCTGCCCGGCGCCGCACGCGACGCCGTCTGGAACGAACTCTTCGACGCCGGCGTGGACCACATCAACACCGACGACCTCGCCGCGCTGCAGCAGTTCCTGACCGCCCGCGGGGCCTGAGCCGCACACCCCGACCCCGCACCAAAGGAACACCGCCATGCCTTCAAAGACCATCACAACGACGACGGCGGCAGCCGTCCTGGCGCTCGGCCTCCTGGCGTCCCAGCCCGCCACCGCCGCCGACAACACCGCCGACAGCGCCGCCGACAGCACTTCCAACGGCCGGGGGTTCACGTTCGGCGTGATCGGCGACATCCCCTACGGCGAGGCCGAAATCGCGAAGTTCCCCGCCCGCATCCAGGACATCAACGCCGACAGCGCGCTGAAGTTCGTCACCCACGTGGGTGACATCAAGAACGGCTCCTCGGTCTGCTCGGACGAGTACTTCGCGAACATCCGCACGCAGTTCGACACCTTCGAGCACCCGCTGGTCTTCACCCCGGGCGACAACGAATGGGTGGACTGCCACCGCACCAACAACGGCGCCTACAACCCGCTGGAACGGCTCGACAAGCTGCGGGAGGTCTTCTTCGACGAGCCCGGCAAGACCCTGGGCGCCACCATGCCGGTCAAGACCCAGGCGGACCTCGGGCTGCCGGAAAACGTCCGCTTCGCCCAGAACCGGGTGGCGTTTTCCGTGCTGAACATCCAGGGCAGCAACAACTCGCTGCAGCCGTGGACCGGCCTGGGCGAAACCGCCGCCACGCCCGGGCAGGTGGCCGAAGTGGAGCACCGGACGGACGCCGTCGTGGCCCAGATCCGCGACACGTTCGCTGACGCCGAACGCCGCAACGACCGCGCTGTTGTCCTGATGACCCAGGCCGACATGTTCGACCCGTCCCTGCTCGCCGCCGCGACCGCCAACCCGGACACCGTGTCCGGCTTCCGCGAAATCGTGCAGGCCATCATCGACGAGACCAACAGCTTCGACGCCCCGGTTTACCTCATCAACGGCGACAGCCACGTCTTCGCCGAGAACCGGCCGCTCGCGGAGGGCTCACCCTGGCTGGACATCTACGGCCAGCCCGCCGCCGACGACCTGCAGCGCGTCACCGTGGACGGATCCGCCAACGCCACCAACTACGTCAGGTTCACCGTCGCCGGCAACAGCGCCGACGGCGCCGGACGTTCTGGCCTGGGAAAAGGTCCCCTTCAGCCGGTAGGCACCAGACGGAAGCGGACGACGGCGGGAGGTCCCGCCGTCGTCCGCTTTGGCCTGCTGGTCCATACCGTCGTCCCGGAACCCGATCAACCTCAGATGAAGGGCGGCCGTTCTGCCTACGCTCGGCCCTTGAGGATCAGGTTCCAGTAGACCTTGGGGAAGATGTCGCGGTCCACCACCCACGATGCCCGGCTCTCTTTCCACGTCGGCACCTTCGGGACAGAGGGCATGGGCCGGTACTGGTCATCGAACTCGGCGAAGACCACCGATGAACGGGACACCGTGAAGGGGCACACTGAGTACCCGTCGTACTTCTCCGTCAGGGGCTTGCCCTCCCGTGCCGCAACCAGGTTTTTGGCCAGGACCTTCGTCTGCTTTCGCAGCGCACCGCCGGACTTGGAGTTGGTGGTCGCCGCGGCATCCCCCAAGGACCAGATACTCGAAAAACGGACGTGCCGGAGGGTCTGCGGATCCACGTCCACAAAGCCGCCCGAGTCACCGTGGGCGGGAAGCTCCGTGGCCTTCAGCCAGTCCGGGGCCGACTGCGGCGGAACGGCATTGAGCACGTCGTAGTGCAGCTCCTCGGCGAGCCCGGTGGTGTTGTTCCGGATCAGCGCGTTCTGCGCCGGCGCGTCCACCGACACCAGTTCGCTGTTCAGCCGCAGTTCAATGCCGTACTCGGCAATCTTGCGGTTCAGTTCGTCATCCACTCCGGGCACACCGAACACGGTGGGATAGGGCTGCACCATGACAACGCGGATGTCCTTCAGGACGCCCTGCTCGCGCCAGTAATCGCAGGCCAGGTACATCGGCTTCTGCGCGGCCCCGCCGCATTTGATGGGGCCCGCGGGCATGGTGAAAACGGCGGTCCCGGCCTTGAGGCCACTGAGCAGTGCCCAGGACTTGGTGGCCAGGGTGAACTCATAGTGGGACGCGCCGGAGGGGGAATGGACGGCGTCAGCCAAGCCCGGAATTTTGTCCCAGTCCAGCTGGAGGCCGGGGCAGACCACCAGGTGCCCGAACACCAGTTTGCCGCCCGAGGCGAGTGTCACCGTGCTGCTCGCCGGGTCGATGTCCACCGCGCTGTCCCGGATCCATTCCACGCCTTGCGGCAAGACGGCCGACTGGGGCCGGACGGCGTCGGCGGCCTCCGCCCTCCCGCCGGCGATGTGGGAGAACAGCGGCTGGTAGAAGTGGCGGTCTCCGGGTTCCACCACGGCCACATCCTTCACCCCGTAGCGGCGGAGGCGGGCCGCGAGGGAAATGCCGGCATTTCCGCCGCCGATAATAAGGACTTCATAGTGCTGTCCGGCCATGGAGTTACTTCACCACGATCATGCCGAGGGCGGGGCCCTGGGGCCCGTTCCATTCCACGGGTGTTCCCTGGTCCAGCGGCATCGGCACTCCTTGGATCGGCGGTTCCTGCAGCGCATGGCTGACCGGCAACCGGAGCCTCAATGGTAAGCATGATGAGCTTTTCTTGGGTAGCGACGCCTGGACGGAGCAGGTTGAGCAGGTCAAGCGGCAGGTCTCGTTGATGAACCCCGTCAATACGCCCTAATCGAGGAGACTCAGCACAGCCTGTGCGAACGCGCCCGGGTCCTCCTGCGGGACGTTGTGTCCGATGCGCGGCAGCAGGATTTCGCTGTAGGGGCCGGTGAAATGGTCCCGGCCGGCGCTCGCCGCCGGGCCGCCGACGCCGTCGTCCCCGCTTTCAAGTACCACCGTTGGAACGGTGATGCTCGGCTCGTGGGCGATCAAGTCCTCAAGCCGCTGATATTGAGGGTCGCCGTCGGCCAGCCCATAACGGTGGCGGTAGGAGTGGATGACGACGTCGGTGAAGTCGGGGTTGTGCAGGCTCGGGGCGCTGGCGGGAAACGCCTCGCGTGCCGCGGCCCAGGAGGGCGACCAGGTGCGCCACAGCAGCTCGCACAGTTCGTCCCGGTTCCGTTCCAGTCCGCGGCGCCCGCGCTCCGAGTGGAAGTAGTACTGATACCAGTAGCTCTGCTCCCATTCCGGGTTCACGGGCTCGCCGGACCGGGCAAGGTTGTGCATGTTGTAGCCGTTGACGGTGACGAGGCCCGCGACACGGCCGGGTTCCAGCGCCGCCACGATGCACGCCGCGCGGCCGCCCCAGTCGTAGCCGGCAACGACTGCCTTCTGGAGGTCGAGGGCAGCCAGGAAGTCGAGGAGATCCTGCGCGAGGGCTGCCTGCTGTCCTGAACGCATCGTTGCAGGGTCGCGGAAACGGGTCGGACCGAAGCCGCGAAGGTACGGCGCCAGCACAAAGGCGCCCTCACCGGCGAGGATCGCGGCGACGTCGTCGTAGGCCCGGACGTCGTACGGGAATCCGTGCAGGAGGACGACCGGCGTCCCGCGCGGATCGCCGGTGGACTCGTAACCGATGTCCAGGACGGCGGTTTGGGCGCGGCCGAAGGAGGTAAAGCTCATAATGCCGGGACCTTCCGCTACAGGTGGGTGGGTCCTAGGCTACGCTCCGCCGAGGTTCCCAACCTACAACGCCGCCGGGACGGGCTGCCGTCTTGAGCGGTGGACCGGGCGGTTGCTTTCAAAATGAGCCTCCATCCGGTTTACTGGGTGGCACGGCTGATACGGAGGGGGAACCGTGCATTCCAAAGGGTCATGGCAGATTGCGGTCGGTCTAGCATTGCTGGCGGCCACGGTGTTTGTCCTGCCGATGCCGTTGTTTGAGGTGTCTGCGGGTGTCGCCGCGCAGGGCACGCTGGTGATGTTCGTCGTCGGACTCTGCCTTCTGGTTGGCAGTCTCGGCTTCATCGCCGTGGGCCTCGTCATGAGATCGCGGGACCTGCGAACAGCGCGCAGCTACGACACCCGGGAGCCTTCTTCGGCTGACGGGGATCGGCCGGTCAATCCCTATGCGTTGCCCAAAACTTACGGGGCCATTCCCCCGCCGGGATAGGTAGTCTGGGGCCGCGGGGCTCTTGCGTCGAGCCCGCCAGCCCCGGGTGCGCGCGTCGGGTTACGGCAACCGCGAAGGACGCAATAGGGTCGCGTCGCCCGCGCGGTCCGGATCCAGCGGCACGGGGCTGATCAGCACCGCCGGCCCGCGGTGCAGGACGCCGTCGGACAGCACCTGACACCGCATGCCGCCCCGCCCGCGCATGGCTTTGTGGGCGCCCGGGGCGAGCATCTCATCCATCCAGGCGCACGGGTGGGCCGGCCTGCCGGCCTTGAACCGCACCGGCTCCCCGCCGGACTCCAGAGAGAATTCGAGACCGAGCAACGGTGCCAGCTGCGCACCCCGGAGATGGACGTTGCGGCGGGTCAGCAGCGGGTCCAAGGGCGCTGTCCCCAGCTCGGCGGCGATGGCTTCGAGCCCCTCAACGGCGAAGACGGTGACGGCGGCATCCATGTGCGCGGCCTTGCCGAAAAACCGGTCGCCGACGATGCCCTTGCCGGCCACCAGTTCCACCCGCTCGGCATCTGTGGTGGGGACGTCGGCTGCACCCTCGCGGGCGCGGCCGAAGTAGGCGTGCGCCGGCGACACCAGCAGGTGCAGGATCTCGACGTCGTACCGGTAGCTAGCCGTCATGCCACCAAACTATCGCCTCCGCGGGTCCCGGCGGGCATTCCGCCGGTTCACGTCGGGCACCGCCGTCGCACCCCGGCCACGAACGGAGCGCGCTCCGAAGTCTCAGCCCGTGCAGTGGCTGGAATACTGGGGAAATGACTCTCGCTGAACTTGATCTGCCCGGCGGTCCGTTCACTGTACGGACAGCCGGAGCTGCCGACGTCGGCCCGATCCTGGGGCTTTTGGCGGACGACCAGCTCAGGGCCGGCGTCGACTCGGCAGCGATCGAAGACCGGGAACCCTACGATCGTGCTTTCCGGGCGATTGACGAAGACCCCGCCCAGCTTCTTGTCGCTGTTGTCACGACGGCACATGAGGTTGTTGCGACCATGCAGCTGACCTTCATTCCCGGGCTCGCCCGAGGCGGCGCCACGAGACTGCAGATTGAAGCCGTGCGCGTCCGGCCCGACCTGCGCAGCAACGGCCTCGGAGGCGCCATGATCACGTGGGCGATTGACGAAGGCCGCCGGCGCGGGGCGAAGCTGGTCCAGCTTACGTCCGACGGGTCCAGGGCCGCGGCGCACCGGTTCTATGAGCGGCTCGGTTTCGAAGCATCGCACGTGGGCTTCAAGCTCTTGCTCTGAGGGCCAAACCACTTCCTGAGCCAAACGCCGCGGGCCGCCGGGATCTTGCGCGGCACCGTGGCATCGGCGAGGATATCGCCATCCCCGTGCTGCGAAGAAGGAGTCCACGCGATGACCAAGTACCTGATCTCGTTTCCGAGTGCCGCCATGGTCTTGGCCGAGGGAGAGCTGCAGGCCGTTTCGGACGCGTCGCACGCGGTGGTGCAGGAGGCGAAGGACGCCGGCGTCTGGGTGTTCGGCGGCGGCATCGACGAGAGCATCCCGCCCGTTATGGTCGACGGCGACGGGACCGTGCGCGAGGGCACCTACCCGCAGACGGCGCAGCTCGAAGGCGGCTACTCGGTGCTGGAGCTGCCCACCTACGAGGCGGCCCTGGAGTGGGCCGCGAAGATCGCGGCCGCCTGCCGCTGCGCGCAGGAAGTGCGCGCGTTCCAGTACGACCCTGCCAGCTAGCCCGCGCGGACTCCTAGGGCTCGACGAGCGTCAGGATCGTTTCCGGCCGGACGCCGTCGAATCTCATCGCCTCGGCCGCCTCGGGCGACTCCATAATTCGCTGGAACGCGGCCATGTCGGGGACTTCGGCAACCAGGCCTACGCGGTTGCTCTTGGCCGGGTCGGTAAAGGTTCGAACCGTGATGCCCAGCGGCCCGAAAACCTCTTCCCGTTTGGGTGAACCGAGCCAGTGTTCGACGTCGTCGACTTCATGGAAGATCAATAGAGTTGGCATCGCTTGCCTCCGCTTTCCGGGACTGTGCCAGGAGCCGGGCTGGTCAAGGGGCCGCACCGGGACATCCTGATCACGCCGAACGTACCACGGCCCCGGAAGCGGCGGTAGGAGGCAAAAACTGTCAGCCCGGACCCAGGCCGGGCCTACCTGCTGCTCACCTGGCCGAACAGCTTCGCGATGGGTGCGAGCACGATCGGGCGGGCGGCGTACCACCCGGCAGAGGTGACGGCGATGGCGGCCGCGAAGAGCCAGAACCCCACCCAGTTCACCTCGTCGGTGCCGGCGAACATGTGGTTCAGGTTCCGCAGCGCGCCGGTCGCGAGCACCAGGAACACGTGGATCAGGATGAACAGCACGAAGAACAGCATCGTCGGGAAATGGAGCGCGCGCGCCACCTCCACCGGGTAGGCCTTGTTCAGCTTGGTCGCGTTCTTCGGCCAGAACTCGCTCATGCGCACCCCCGTGATGGCCGCGAGCGGGGCCGCGATGAACACCACCGCGAAGTACATGAGCTGCTGCAGGCTGTTGTAGTTCACCCAGCCGTTCTCCACCGGCCAGTCGAGCATCAGGTACTGCAGGAGTGCGGAGGCCGCGTTCGGGAACACCTCCCAGCTGGTCGGGACAATCCGCATCCAGTGGCCGGAGGCAAACAGCAGCACCGCAAAGATGAGCCCGTTGGCCAGCCACAGGACGTCGAGCGACTGGTGCAGCCACAGGGTGATGCTGATCTTCTTGCCGCCGCGCTTCGGCGTCCAGAACGCCGGCGGCTTCTGCTGCGTACGCACCTGGTAGCCGGACCGGATGATAAGCACCATCAGGAAGAAGTTCAGGAAGTGCGTCCACTGCGCCCACCACGGGAAGCCCGGCTCGGCGGTCTCGGGCAGGTGGTATTCGCCGGGGTACCGCTCGAGGAACTCCGGCACGCCCGGCAGCGTGGTCAGACCGCGCGCGGCGAGCACAAGGATTGCCGCGGCGGCCACGGCGCCGACGGCGAGGAGCACCACGCGCCTGATCCACTGGGCCAGGGTGCGCGAACCGTAGAGCTTTGGCTCGGGCTTTGGGGTGACGGGCTTTTCGACGACGACGGCGGCGTGCGGGCGGTGCCGCCGGTGCCGCCGGCGCCGGGGCGGCGGGGACCTCGGGTGCAGCAGCCGGGGCCGGGGCAACGGGTTCGGGAGCCGGGGCAACCGGTTCGGGGGCCGCCTGCACCGCAGGAGCGGGAGCAGGCGCGGGAGCCGGGGCGGCTAGGGCGCCGGAGCGGCTGTGGCTGCCGGCGCAAATCCCGCCGGCGGCCACGGTTCACCGCCGGGGACACGGGGGAGTCCGCGGCGAAGCGGAACGGTTCCCGACGCCGTCGGGGTGGCCGGTGCAGCGCCGGAGCAGCTTCCGGCGTCGCTGCCGGAACTGCCATCTCGGCAGCAGCGGCGGGGGTCGGCGTCGGCGTGGCGACCGGTGCCGGCACGGCGGCCGCGGCGGCGGGCGCAGCTGGCGACGTTGCTGCCGAGACCTCTCCCGCCGGCGGCCAGGGCTCGCCGCCCGGCACCCGCGGCAGGCCGCGGCGAAGCTGCCGCGCACCCGCGCTCCTGCCGCACCGCTCCGCCGTCGTTCACTGCTGGCAGCGGAGCGGGCACCGCCGTCGTATCCGCTGCCGCTTCCGGGGCGGCAGCAACGGGGACGCTAACAACGCGCGCGGGTGCCTCGCCCGCCGGCGGCCACGGCTCGCCGCCCGGCACGCGCGGCAGGCCCCGCCGGATGGACCCAGACTGAGTTGCCATCGCTACTTCTTCCGGGCCTCGAGGGCGCTGATCAGCTGGGGCACGACCTTGAAGACGTCGCCCACCACCCCAAAGTCGGCGATCTCGAAGATCGGCGCGTCCGCGTCCTTGTTGATGGCGACGATCGTCTTCGCGGTCTGCATGCCGGCCCGGTGCTGGATCGCCCCGGAAATGCCCAGCGCAATGTACAGCTGGGAGGACACTGACACCCCGGTCTGGCCGACCTGCTGCGACTGCGGAACGTAGCCCGCATCCACCGCGGCGCGCGAGGCGCCAATGGCGGCGCCCGAGGGTGTCGGCGAGCTGTTCAACCAGGGCGAACTGTTCCGCCGACCCGAGGCCGCGGCCACCCGCGACGACCTTCGCGGCACCCCGGAGCTCCGGCCGCGAGCTGGCAACAACGGCCTCGTCGAACGAGTCGATCCGCGCGGCCGGCTTCCCGGAGGGCGTCACCGCCAGGGTCTCCGACGCCGGCGGCTGGGCCGTGGCCCGCGCCTCGATGGAGCCCTGGCGGACCGTGATGACCGGCGCCCCGAACGTGGCCGTGGACGTCACGTTGTAGGCGCCGCCGTAGACGGAGTGGTGGGCCACGACGCCCTCCTCATCACGGGACACGCCGACGGCGTCGACGGACACCGCCGCCCGCGCGCGCGCCGCGTACCGGCCGGCCAGGTCGCGCCCGTTCAGGGAATGCGAAACCAGGATCGCGTCCGGCTGCACCTGCTCCACGGCGGCGGCCAGCGCGTCAACGCCCGGCACGCCCAGCGCGGACGGGTCCGGTGTCTCGGCGACCAGGACGTGCGCGGCGCCCAGGTCCGCGGCCTCCGCGGCGGCGGCGCTCCCGGCGCCCGGCGCGGCGAGGACCAGGGCAACCGGCGTGCCGACGGAAGCGGCGGCGCCGAAGAGCCCGGCCGCGGCCTTCTCGAGTTCACCGGAAGCCTGGGTCTCAACGACGACGAGGATTGCGTCACGAGGGAAATCAGTCATGGTCGTTGCTCCCTAAGCCAGTCGGTTTTCGATCAGGAACCCGGCGAGCTTCTCGCCGGCATCGCCCTCGTCGACGATCTTGACGCCCGCCGCACGCGCGGGCTTCTCCGCCACGGCCAGCATGATCGAACGCGCCGCGTCCGGGTTCTCGGCCTCGATCCCGAGGTCCGCGAGGGTCAGCGTCTCAAGCGGCTTCTTCTTCGCGGCCATGATCCCCTTGAAGTTCGGGAAGCGCGGCCCGGGGAGCGCCTCGGTAATGGAAATCACCGCGGGCAGGGCCGCCGACACCTGCTGCACGCCGGATTCGACGGGCCGGGTGCCGGACACCGCGCCGTCGGAGATCTCCACGGCGCTGAGGCCGGTGGCCAGCGGCACGTCCAGCAGTTCTGCGAGCATGGCGGGGATCATGCCGCCGGAGCCGTCGGTGGAGACGTTGCCGGTGATCACCAGGTCGAACCCCGACGCGGCGGACCGCGGCGGCGAGGGTTTCGGCGGTCAGGCCGAGGTCCGCACCGCGGAGCGCCTCGTCACAGATGTGGGTGGCGCTGCCCGCGCCCATCGCCAGCCCCTTGCGGATCGTCGCCGTCGCACCCTCGGGGGCGAGGGACAGGACGGCGACGTCGGTCCCCTCGTTCGCGTCGGCGTACGTCAGCGCCAGTTCCAGGGCCCGCTCGCCGATCTCATCGATGACCGCTCTCGCTGGCTTCCCGGTCGGCGAGGCCTGTTTCGAGGTTCAGTTTTCGGTCCCCGTACGTGTCGGGGACCTCCTTGACTAGGACGACAATCTTCATCGATGGCTCTTCCTGTGGCGGGCATGCCTCTGTAGGGGAGGCAGGTCGGATCTCCCTAGAGTCTACGAAAGGGGGCCCCTTTTTGCCCGACCGGGCCCGTGTCGTCAGCGGACGACGGCGGGGCCTCCCGCCGTCGTCCGCTTGGGGGTGCGCCGAAGCGGGCCCGCCGCCGTCGCTATGCTGTAAGCCAACGCGACGATGGGGGGACAGGTGGGAGCGTCGGCCGGGAGTTCGTCTGCTGCGGAATCAAAGCTTCGCCGCTATCCGCCCTTCGTACGGTTCTGGCTGGCCTCAACGGTGTCCGATTTTGGCACCTATATAACGTCCGTGGCCCTGTCGGTCCTGATTCTGGTGACGATGGACGGGACAGCCCTGGACCAGGGCCTGGTGAACGCTGCGCGCTGGGCGCCGTATCTGCTGTTCGGTCTGGTGGCGGGGGTGTGGATCGACCGGCTTCCGCGCCGCACGGTGCTTATTGGCGGAGACCTCGGCCGCGGCCTCATCCTGGCCGGCGTGGCCCTGGCGGCGGCGGCCGGATTGCTTTCCGTTCCGGCCTTGATAGTCCTGATATTTGCCTTTGGAATACTGGCGCTGACAAGTGACGCCGCGTATCAGAGCTTCCTGCCGCAGCTGGTCCCCAGGCCCCTGCTGACCAAGGCCAATGCCCGGCTGCAGCAAAGCGATACCGTGGCACAAACCACCGGTGGTGCAGTAGCCGGCGGTCTGGTCGCCCTGGTGACTGCGCCCTTCGCCTTGTTGCTGGATGCCGTCTCGTATTTCCTCTCCGCCGCGGTCCTCCTGACCCTGGAGCGGCCGTCCCAGGCCCCGGTCCGAAGCACCCAGCGGCTTCACCGGAAGGTCGCGGAGGGTCTTCGCTGGGTCTACGCGCATCCCTACCTGACGCCCCTGGCGTGCAGCACCCACATCTGGTTTATCGGCTCATCCATCCTCGGGACCGTGCTGCCGGCGGTGGTCCTGAACGATCTTGGATTGGGCGCCGTCGGGCTGGGCCTGGTCATGGGGTGCGCCGGGATTGGGGCGGTCATCGGCACCACAGTTTCCACCCGGGCGGGCCACCGCTGGGGTACGGGCAGAACCATGGTGATGGCACGGGTGGCCCAGCCGGTGGCCATCGCGGTGGTGGCCCTCGCGCCCATCGTCGCCGGCGGGACACGCGCGGGGGAATCGTATGGCTCCCCGTTG
The DNA here is from genome assembly GCA_963698285.1 of uncultured Actinomycetota bacterium. GTDB lineage: Bacteria > Actinomycetota > Actinomycetes > Actinomycetales > Micrococcaceae > Arthrobacter. The sequence goes on from CAVOQF010000003.1 coordinate 17,123, forward strand.
CAGTGGACCGGGGACATGTGGGCAGCTTTCGCCCTCATGGGCGCCGGGCAACTGCTCTTCGGCGGGGCCATGGGCGTCGAAGGGCCGCTGGAAATGGGATTTTGCCAGGCTGTCACCCCGGACAACCTGCTCGCCCGGATGAGTGCCACGATGCGTTCAGTGAACCGCGGCATGATCGTCGTCGGCGCCCCGCTGGGCGGGCTGATCGCCACCATGGCGGGTGCCGGTACCGCGCTCTGGGTTTCCGTCGCGGTTCTGCTGCTGGCCTCGCTGGTGCTCCTTGGCTCCAGGTTCCGGAACGCACGGACCGAGGACCAGCAACTTACCGACGAGCAAGCACTCACGCACTGAACAGGGCCCGCGGCGCCCGGCGCCGGTGCTGAAACTACGGCAAGGGGTGGCGTTGGCCCTTTGCGCGTGGGCCCGCGGCCGTGGCGCGTTCGATGATCTCATGGGCAATGGCGTGGACCTTGCGGTTCGAATCCTGACTCAACTTGCTCATGAGTTCATAAGCCTCGTCGGCGTCAACCCCGGTGCGTCCCATGAGGATGCCCTTGGCCTGCTCAATAGCCGCCCGATTGAGGGCTGATGCCGCGACCGCCTCTGTAGCGAGTTGGTGGCGGTCTGAATGGATTGATTGCGTGAGGTCAACGATCACGCCCCAGACACCCACAGGCGTAGTTCCTTCGAGGATGTAGTCCGCAGAGAAAAGCAGTTTGTGCTGATGGTCCTTGCGGTCGCGAATGGACACGTAAATGGACGACGGGCCACCTGCGGCAGCCACCCGTTCCCAGTAAGCCTGGACTTTTGGCCGGTCTTCAGGCTCGATGTGTCGCATGGCCATCTCCATGGAGGGGACCACTTCACCCGGTTCATACCCGTAAATGCGGTACAACCCCTCCGACCAACGGAATACCCCGTCCGCGAAGTAGTGTTCAACCAGCCCGGTGGGGCAGTCAAGAAATTCATCAGGGTCAATTCCCCGCGCCGCGGGCCCTGGGTTCTTGCTGTTGGATGCCATTGAAGGGCCCGTTCGACGTGCTAGTGCCCCGGCTACCCCGTGCCTGGGCCTGAAAACACCAGAATATAGCAGGGGAGGACCCCGTGAGGCGGGCAATCGCGCGAGTGACGCTGCCGCGCCTCGCCGTCATCACCGCTGACCGCCACGGAGCAGGTATTCCCCACGGTGTCCGGCACGCTGCGCGCCAACCCGGCTACAGTGCTGACGGAAGCCGCACGAATGAACGGCACCCTCCAGGTGCCTGTCCCGTCGGCAGCACAAGTCCGTACCGGCCCAACGAGGAGCCTTCCGCCGTGACCCTGGAATTACCGATCCTGCTGCCGACGCACGCCGTTGTTGCCGAGCTCCGCGCGGTGCTCGAAGGAACCGTGGATGACTCCTCGCTGGCGCGGGCGCAATACGCCACCGACGCCTCCAACTACCGGGTGGTTCCCGAACTGGTGGTGCTGCCCAGGACCCGCCGGGACATCGAGGAGGCGGTGGCCATCGCGCGGAAACACCGCATGCCGGTGACCGTGCGCGGCGGCGGCACCTCCTGCGCCGGGAACGCGATCGGCCCGGGCATGGTGCTGGACGTCTCCCGCTACCTGAACCGCGTCCTGGCGATCGACCCCGAAGCGGCCACCGCGGTGGTGGAACCCGGGGTGGTGCTCAGCGACCTCCAGAACGCAGCCGCCCCGTTCGGGCTGCGGTTCGGCCCGGACCCCTCGACCGCCATGCGCTGCACTCTCGGCGGCATGATCGGAAACAACGCCTGCGGACCGCACGGACTCTCCTACGGGCGCACCGCGGACAACGTTGTGTCCATGACCTGGCTGACGGGCTCGGGCGACATTGTCACCGCCGGCTCCGGCCCGGACGCCCTCGAGGCCGTGCCCGGGCTGGCCGCCTTCGTGTCGGAAAACCTGGCCGTCCTGCGGACCGAGTTCGGGCGGTTCGGCCGGCAGATCTCCGGGTACTCCCTGGAGCACCTGCTGCCCGAGAAGGGCCAGAACCTCGCGGCAGCCCTGACCGGTACCGAGGGAAGCTGCGGGATCCTCCTCGAAGCAGAGCTCAGGCTCGTTCCGAAGGCGGTGGCCCCTGCCCTGGCCGTGCTGGGCTACACGGACATGGCCACCGCAGCCGATGATGTCCCGGCGTTGCTCCCCTTCCGCCCGCTGGCACTGGAAGGGCTGGACGCGAAGCTCGTCGACGTCGTACGCCGGGCGCACGGTCCGGCCAGCGTCCCGGCGCTCCCCGCCGGCGGCGGCTGGCTGATGGCCGAGATCGGCGGCGCCACCGCCGAAGAAGCCCTGGCATCCGCCGAACTGCTGGTCGCCGCCTCCCGGGCGGATGCCGCGGTGGTGCTGCCGGCCGGCCCCGACGCCACCCGCCTCTGGCAGATCCGGGCGGACGGCGCGGGACTGGCCGGACGCACCGCTTCCGGGCAGCAGGCCTGGCCGGGGTGGGAAGATTCCGCCGTCCCGCCGGAGAGGCTGGGCAGCTACCTGCGCGGCCTGGAACGGCTGATGGATGACGAAGGGCTTTCCGGCCTGGCTTACGGCCACTTCGGTGACGGGTGCGTCCACGTCCGCCTCGACTTCCCGCTGGACAGCGACGGGGTGCTCATGCGCCGTTTCCTCGAGCGTGCCGCGGCCCTGGCAGTCGACCACGGCGGATCGCTCTCCGGCGAGCACGGCGACGGCAGGGCGCGCTCCGAATTGCTCTCCACCATGTACAGCCCCGCCGCGCTGCGGGCCATGAGTGACTTCAAGGCCCTGATGGACCCGGAAGACCTGTTCAACCCCGGCGTTGTGGTGCGGCCCTCGCCCCTCGACGCCGACCTGCGCCGGCCCCAGGCGCTGTCCCTGCGCGCCAGCGACGGATTCGCCTTCTCCCACGACGACGGCGACATCACCAAAGCCGTGCACCGTTGCGTCGGGGTCGGAAAATGCCGCGCGGACCTCGGCCCGCAGGGCGGTTTCATGTGCCCCTCCTACACCGCCACCCGCGAGGAGAAAGACTCCACCCGCGGCCGGGCCCGGGTCCTCCAGGAGATGCTGAACGGCGGCGTCGTGACCCTCGGCTGGTCCTCGCCGGAGGTGCATGACGCGCTCGACCTGTGCCTGAGCTGCAAGGCCTGCGCCAACGACTGCCCCACCGGCATCGACATGGCCATGTTCAAGTCCGAAACCCTGCACCAGACCTACAAGGGACGGATACGGCCGCTGAGCCACTACACGCTGGGCCGCCTTCCCCAATGGCTGCGGCTCTCCGCTCCCGCAGCGCCCCTGGTCAACCTCGTCGGCCGCCTTCCGCTGCTGCGCAGGACCATGATGGCGTTGATGGGGGCCGACAGCCGCCGGTCCCTACCGCCGCTGCCCCGCACCCCGTTTCGAAAAACGAAGGAAGGCCGGAACCGCAGCCATGGCCCGAGGGGAGGACACAAGGTCCTGCTCTGGGTCGATTCGTTCTCCGACGCGCTGGCGCCCGAGGTCGCGCGCGACGCCGTCGACGTCCTCGTGGCCGCCGGCTGCGACGTCGAACTCGCCGCCCCCGGGGCGTGCTGCGGACTGACGCTCATCTCCACCGGCCAGCTGACGGCCGCGAAGGCGAAGCTGCGCGCCACGGTGGACCTCCTCCTGCCGCACGTCCGGGACGGCCGGACGGTGGTGGGCCTGGAGCCCAGCTGCACGGCGACGCTGCGCTCGGACCTGGTGGAACTCCTGGCTGACGATCCCCGCGCCGCAGAGCTGTCGGCCGCCGTGAAGACTGTCGCGGAACTCCTGGCCGCGATCGACTGGACTCCGCCGCCTGCCGCGGAAAAACTCCTCGTCCAGCCGCACTGCCACCACTATGCCGTGATGGGCTACGGGGCCGACGAGGCCCTGCTGGCAGCCATGGGATGTGAGATCGAAACGTCGGCCGGCTGCTGCGGACTGGCCGGAAACTTCGGCATGGAAAAGGGGCACTACGAGGTGTCCGAGAACATCGCCCGGCGGGGGATTCTCGCCAAGGCCGAGGCCCTGCCGGATCACGGCATCATGGCCGACGGTTTCTCCTGCCGCACCCAGGTCCGCGACCTGGCCGGGTTGGAGAGCCGCCACCTGGTCCAAGTCATCGCGGACGCCCTGCGCGCCGAGCGGGGGCGCGCCTCTGTCCGGAGCGGGAACGCGTCCGGCGGGAACGACGACGGCGACGGCGGCCCGCCCGCTAGAATTCAGGGGTGAAAGCAGATGTGTTTGCGGTGGCGGCATGAGCGAGGACGCCGCGAAAGAATTTAGGCGCCCTCCCACCGCTCAGGCTTTCGTCCTTGCCGAACTGCGCCGCGCCATTATTGCGGGGGAGTTCCTGCCCGGACAGCCGCTGCGTCAAAACGCGCTCGCCGAGCGGTTCGGCGTCAGCCGGGTTCCCGTCCGCGAGGCCTTCAAGGTCCTCGAAAGCGAGGGCCAGGTGGTCTACGAGCCGCACCGCGGCCATAAAGTCGCCAGCCTATCGCTCACGGACCTCCTGGAGGTCTACCGGCTCAGGCAGCTGCTGGAATCAGAGGCCGCCCGGGTTGCGGTCAAGAATCGGAGCGACGCCGTACTCGCCGGGATCAGGGCGTCCGCCAGCGAGGTCGAAGCGGCCAGCGCTGCCGGTGACCTGCTCAAGATGACCGAGGCGAACCGGCGGTTCCACTTCGAACTGCTGGCAGCGGCCCGCATGCCGCGTCTGGAACGGATCGTCCAGGTCCTGTGGGACGCGACCGAGGCCTACCGGTTCGTCTACTACGGCGCGGAACACAACCGCGCCGTCGTGGAGCGCGAACACGCCGCGCATCATCCAGGCCTACGCGGACGGGGACGCGGAGCTGCTCGTCGCCCTGCTGGACGAGCACCGCGAGCACGCCGTGGATGCCCTCCGCACCTTCCTGGACGACCCGAGCCCGCCACTAACATAACGATTGTGTGACACGGGTTACAGTCAGCTCGCGATATTGGATACATTATCCAAATGGTCTTCCGAGTACCCCGCAATGATGCGGCCTTCAGCGCTGGCGTGGCACTTCCCACGCAGCCGCGGCACCGGCCCACCGGAACGTCGTGGCGTCCGTGAACGACTGGCTCGGGTTGAGACGGCGCCCGCGTACTGGTGGCGGGCGCCGGCGGAATCGGAAGCGCCTGCATCAGGGAATTCGTGGCCGCCGGGGCGAGCGTGCTCGCGGTTGACCGCGACGAGTCCCGGCTGGCCGCCCTGGGCCAGGGCGCGGCCACCGAACGGGTCGACCTCACCACCACGCAGGGCTGCGAGGACGCCGTGGCGGCAGCGCAGGAACGGCTCGGCGGACTGGACGTGCTGGTGCACTCCGTCGGCGTCAACCACCGGGTACCGATTCTCGAAACTGCGGACGAGGACTGGAACCGCATCCTCGAGCTCAACCTCACCAGCGCCTTCCGGCTCGGCCGCGCGGCCGGCCGCGTCATGGTCGAGGCCGGCTTCGGCCGCCAGATCTACTGCTCGTCGGTCTCCAGCCTCCTGGCACATCCCGACCATGGTCCCTACGCCGCCAGCAAGGGCGGCATCAACCAGCTGGTCCGGGTCATGGCCCGCGAATGGGCCTCCCACGGAGTCACGGTCAACGCCATCGCCCCCGGCTACGTGGACACGGAACTCACCAGGACGCATCTGGACCGCCCCGGGGTGCGCGAGCACTACACCTCGATGGTCCCCGCCGGCCGGCTCGGGTACGGTCGACGACCTTACCGGTCCTGTTCTCTACCTGGCGTCCCGCCAGGCGGAGTTCGTCACCGGCCATGTCCTGTACGTGGACGGGGGCAGGACCCTTGTCTGAACCCACCCGGGGCGGCCGCTTTCCGCTCCTCGCCCCGCACGAACTCTCGGATCAGCAGCGCGATCTGTATGACGCCATCGCCGGCCCGCCGAGGGGAAACGGGCCGTTTGCCCTGGCCGACGACGCCGGACGCCTCACCGGACCCTTCAACGCGCTGCTGCACTCGCCCGCGATCGGAAACGCCGTACAGGCCCTGGGCGCCGTCCTGCGCTTTGGCGGATCGTTGCCGGACCGCACGCGCGAACTGGTCATCTGCGCCGTCGCCGCGGAACTGGAGTCCGCCTACGAGTGGTACGCGCACAGCCGGGTCGCCACGGGCGTCGGCATCACCGGCACCGAGCTGAAGCAGCTGCACGACGGCGACAGTCCCGGACACGCTGAGCGCGGACGAAAGAGCGGCGCTGGGCCTGACGCGGGCCCTGCTGCGCGGCACCGCCGTCGGCCAGGACATCCACGCGGCCGCCCTCGAACACTTCGGACACGGCGGCATCACGGAGACTCTCCGTGCTGGTGGGCTACTACCGCCTGCTGGCAGGCATCCTCGCCGCCGGAGACGTGCCCGCTCCGCCGGCCACCACCGGAGAACCCGTACACCAGACCAATTAACACCCACCCAGCCAACAGCATGACCAAAAAATAGGGAGAAACAACCATGACCGCTATGACCATCACCTGCCCGGAGGCGCCTGCGGCGCCTGGGCGCAGCAGCAGTCCTTGTACCGGCAGTTTTCCTTTCCGCGTGTGGCAGCCCCGCACCCAGCGACGCGGCGGCGGGAGTGCCGGCGGCCAGGGCGGCACGCTGTCCATCGCCACGGGCGGCACCGGCGGCGTCTACTATCCGCTCGGCGGCGGCTTCGCCACCGTGATCCGGGACAACATCAAGGGCTATGACGCCACCGTGCAGGAAACGAACGCTTCCGTGGACAACATGCGGCTGATCGATAACGGGTCGGCGCAGATCGCCTTCGCTGTGGGCGACGTGGTGTCCGATGCAGTCGAGGGCGCGGGCGAATTCAAGGGAAAGCCCCTGGAGCTCTGCTCCCTTGGCAACATCTACAACAACTTCATGCAGGCCGTCACGGTTGACGACAAAGGCATCCAGAACGTGAAGGACATGGCGGGCAAGGTCATCTCGGTCGGTGCGCCCAGCTCCGCCACCGAGGTTGGCGCACTGCGCGTCCTCGAGGCCGCCGGAATTGATCCGAAGTCGGGCATCCAGCGCCGCCAGCTCGGCGCCGCGGAGACCATCGCCGCGCTGCGCGACGGAACCATCGACGCCGGATTCTGGTCCGGCGGACTGCCCACCGGCGCGTTGATCGACCTGGCCGGCGACGGCGACATGAAGCTGCTGCCGATCGGCGAATACGCGGAGCCGCTCGCGAAGAAATACGGCGAGTACTACGTCAAGCAGGACATCCCGGCCAACACCTACGAGGGACAGAGCGAGGCCGTCTCCGACGATCGCGTCGCCGAACATCCTGGCCGCCAGCAAGAAGATGGACCAGAAGCTCCAGCAGGACATCACCACCGCCCTCTTTGACAACAAAGAGGCCTTGATCAAGGTGCATCCCGCAGCCGGCGAGATGAACCCGGCCACCGCGGGGAAGGTCGCCTTCGTGGAGACCTGCCCCGGGTCCGAAGGCCTACTTCGACAAGTCCGGAAGCTAGGCCCCATGCCCCGGCCAGCCGCCGTCGTCGCCGGCCTCGTTTGCCTCGGCATGCTGGGAGCAGGCGGAATTGCTGTGGCCGGCGCGGCGACGGAATCCCACCGTCCCCGCGCCGTCGTGATCAGCAACGACGGCGGCGTGCTGGCGAGCATTCCCCTCGCCGGGGACACGTTCGCGGTGAGCTACCGCAACTCCATCTACGGCACCGTCGCCGAAGAGCGGTACACCGTGCAGGACGACGGAAGCTACCGCCTGGCGCAGCTGGCCGCCGACCAGCTGGCGGTGCTGGAAGAGTACTACGCCGTTCCCGGACCGCCGATCGGCGGCCGGGGACGGCGACCGCAGGAAATGGGTGACCGACCCTGATCCGGGCCACCCCGCGGAGTTTAGCCGGCTGTCACTGGCAGCAACGGATCTGGGCCGCCGCACCGTGTACGTCCCGGGCGCACCACCGCTTGAACTATGGAAGTTAGTCGAAGACAGCGACCCGTTCGTTGTGCTATCCCTCAAGGAGACCCCATGACCGAGACATCCCAACGGCAACGGCGCCGTTCAGGCACGCACGTCGCCTGAGCCCCCGGGGCACTGCGCGGCGGCGGACGGACGCGGACGATGTCGTCGACGGCAAGGACCCGGCAGGGGCGGGGTGATTGATGAAGAGGCGCTGATCGCGGAGTTTGAGGCGGAGAAACCGGCCCGCCACCTGGGCGGAATACCCGGCACCGTGGTGAAGGTCATCGGCGTGGCATTGTCGCTGTTTGCGCTGTATTGGGTCTTCAATCCGATGCCCACCCAGTTCTACCTGCCCGCGTTCTTGATGGTCGGGCTGCCCATGACGTTCCTGGTCTACCGCGGGTGGGGCCGTTCGGCTGCGGCCAAGGCGTCCGGACGGTCGGACAACCCGCACATCCTGGACTGGCTGCTCGCCGCGATTGCCGTGGTTCCGTTCGCCTACATCATCTCGGACTGGGACGGCTTCTTCCGCCGAGCGATCACACCGACCTACCTCGACCTGGCCATGGGCGTCATCGCGATCCTGGTCACCCTGGAGGCAGCCCGCCGGACGGTGGGCATCCTCGTCCCGCTGGTTGTGGTGGGCTTCTTCGCGTATGCGGCGTTCGGTTCCTTCGTCCCGGCCCCGTTCAACACGTCCTCCTTCAGCTGGATCCGTCTTGTTGGCCACAACGTCATGGGGACGCAGGGCCTGTTCGGCGTGCCCACCGAGGTCGCGGCGTCGTACATCATTCTGTTCACCATCTACGGCGCCGTCCTGGGGGCCTCGGGCGCCACCAAGTTCTTCATCGACCTCTCGTTCTCCGCCTTCGGACAATCGAAGTCGGGTCCGGGCCGGACGGTGACCCTGGCCGGCTTCCTGCTCGGGACCGTGTCAGGTTCCGGAGTCGCCACCACCGTGACCCTCGGCGGCATTTCCTGGCCGCTGCTGCGCAAGGCCGGCTACCCGAAGGAACACGGCGGCGCCATCCTGGCGGCTGCCGGTATCGGCGCCATCATGTCCCCGCCCACGCTCGGTGCCGCCGCGTTCATCATCGCCGCGCTGCTTGGAGTCTCGTACCTGCAGGTGCTCATCTGGGCCACCATTCCCACGGTCCTCTACTACTTCGGCATCATCCTCGCCATCGAAATGGACGCCCGGCGGTTCAAGACCCGGGCGGTGGACATGGACGTGAAGCCGGTCGGCAAGCTGCTGCTCCGGTTCGGCTACCACTTCAGCTCCCTCATCGCGATCGTGGTGTTCATGTCCATGGGCATGACACCGTTCCGGGCCGTGGTGTTCGCGACCGGTCTGGCCTTTGTGCTCAGTTTCCTGGACCGCGAGGCGTGGCTGACGCCCAAGCGGATCTGGGACGCACTCGCCACCGGCGCCATGGGGGCCCTGTCCGTGATCCCCGTGATGGCGGCTGCCGGGCTCATCGTCGGAATCATGACGCTTACCGGCCTGGGCCTGAAGCTCGCGAACATCATCGTGGACTTTGCCGGCGGCAGCCTGCTCCTGACCGCCATCTTCTCCGCCATCTCCGTCACCCTCCTGGGGCTGGCGGTGCCGGTCACGGCAAGCTTCATCATCTCCTGGGTGATTATCGGACCCGCCCTGCAGGACGTCGGCGTTCCGGCCTTCGCGGCCGCGATGTTCATCTTCTACTACTCGGTGCTCAGCGAGGTGTCGCCGCCGACCGCACTGTCGCCGTTCGCGGCGTCGGCCATCACCGGCGGCAAACCCATCAAGACGATGTGGTTGACCTGGCGGTACACCCTGTCGGCGTTCCTGGTCCCGTTCATCTTTGTGCTCTCCGATGACGGCATCGGACTGCTCCTGCAGGGCGGTCCGGGATCGATCGCCCTGGCATTCACCGTCTCGCTCCTGGCCGTGGCCTCGCTTGCCGTGGCCACCGGGGCCTGGCTCTTCGGTCCGGCCCGCCTGCCCGAACGGATCCTGCTGGGCCTCGGCTCACTGCCCATGCTGGTCATGGAGCCCCTCTACATCGGCATCGGAGCGGCCACCATTGCCGTCGGCGTCCTGGTCCACATCATCGGCCTTCGGAAGCACCGCACAGACATGGCCCCTGGCCGAAAGGACAACGCAGCACTATGACGACACCGATTCCGCACCTCGCCCCCGGGCTCTGGGGAGTTCTGGCCACACCGTTCAGCGGCACGGAGTTTGCCGTGGACACCGACTCCCTGCGCCGCGAAGTGCAGCTCTACACGGCAATACCGGCCACCGGAATGGTGGTGCTTGGCGTCTTCGGCGAGGGCGCATCCCTGGATGCCGCCGAGCAGGCCCTGATTGTGCGCACCGTCGCCGAGGAGGGAAAGGGCGCGCCCCTCGTGGTGGGCCTCTCGGCCCGGTCAACGGCCGTGGCACTGGAGCAAGCCCGTACCGCGGTTGAAGCGGCGGGCAGCACCCTTGCGGCCCTCATGGTGCAGGCCAACAGCTCCGATCCAGAAGTGCTCGCGGCCCATCTGACCGCCGTGCACCGGGCCACCGGCGCGGGCATCGTGCTGCAGGACTACCCCGTGGCTTCCGGCGTGAACATCAATGCGGCGCAGATCCTCGAGGTCCTGGCGCAGTGCCCGTTCATCGTGGCCGTCAAGTCGGAGGCCCCGCCGACGGCCTCCGCCATTGCCAAGCTGACGCGCGCCACATCCGTGCCCGTCTACGGCGGACTCGGGGGAGTGGGACTGCTGGATGAGCTGGCCGCCGGCGCGGCGGGCGCCATGACCGGATTCTCGCATCCCGAGGGCCTCCAGGCCGCGTTGACCGCCTGGGCCGACGGCGGCTTCCGCGCCGCCCGCGAGGCCTTCGCCCCGTGGCTGCCGCTGGTGAACTTCGAGGCCCAGCCCGGCGTCGGACTGGCCCTGCGCAAGGAAGTACTGCGCCGCCGCGGCATCATCGCTGAATCCATCGTGCAGGCCCCCCGCCCCGAAACTGCCGCAGGAACTGGCTGACCTGATCGACGCCCACCTCGACGCCGTTCGGGTGGTGACGGCCTGATGGAGACCGGTTTGAAGGGGAAAAACGTCCTGGTTCCGGGCGCAAGTTCGGGCATCGGCCTCGCCGTCGCCCGGGCGATGGCCGCGGAAGGCGCCAACGTCGTGTTGGCGGCGCGGCGCGGGGACCTGGCCCAGGCGGAAGCTGCCCGGCTGGGTTCCGCCGTCGGCATCGGCATTGACCTGATGGACGACGGCGCCCCGTCGGCCCTGGTGGAGGCCGCGGTGGAGGCCTTTGGCCCCATCGATGTGCTCATCCTCAACAGCGGCGGACCGCCTCCCGGTGGTGCGGCGGACGTCTCCGCTGAACAGGCCCTTGAGGCCGTACACCAGCTGATGTTGCAGCACATTCGGCTCACCTCCCTGGTGCTTCCGGGCATGCGGGAGCGCGGGTGGGGACGCGTGGTGGCAGTGGGTTCCAGCGGGGTGCAGCAGCCGCTGCCCAACCTGGCGTTGTCCAACATCGGGCGGGCCGGGCTCGCCGGGTACCTGAAGACCCTGGCGGCGGAGGTGGCAAAGGACGGCGTGACCGTCAACATGGTGCTCCCGGGCCGCATCGACACCGACCGCGTTGGCTCACTGGACGCAGCGGCGGCCAAACGCACCGGCCGCTCGCCGGAGGAGGCGAGGGCGGCCTCGGAGGCAACGATCCCCGCCGGCCGGTACGGCACGCCCGAAGAATTTGCCGCCGTCGTGGCCTTCCTCGCGAGCGGACCGGCCTCCTACGTGACCGGGGAGCAGATCCGCTGCGACGGCGGACTCGTCCGTTCCTACTAACCGAAAGAACAATTCCATGACTTCCCGCATCCTTCATCTCTGCACCATCCGCGACGGATCCACCCCCGACGGGTCCGCCGACCCCGGGCAGGCCCGCGAAGAGGCGGCCGTCGTCCACCCGCGGCGCGGAGCCGCGCTGGTCCGCGAGCTGCTCCCGGGCTTTACCGGCGACATCCTCGACGTCCTTACCGGCGACCTGCTCGGGGAGCTCGAAACGGCCGCAGCCAACGCCGACGACGCCGTCTTCCGCGACCCGGAGCACCTCAGCTTCGGCGCCCCGTACCGACGCCCCCGCATGCTGTGGGGGATCGGCCTGAACTACGTGGAACACGCCTCCGACCTCACCGAGGCGGTGCCCGACGAGCCTGCCTCGTTCATCAAAGGCGACCACACGGTCATCGGCCCGGACGAGAACATTCCGATCCCGGAGCAGAGCCAGCGCACCACCACCGAAGCGGAGATCGCCGTCGTGATCGGCCGATACTGCCGCAATGTCGAGCCGGAGGATGCGCTGTCCTATCTGGCCGGCGTCGTACCGGTCCTGGACCAGACGGCCGAAGACATCCTGCAGCGCAATCCGCGGTTCCTCACCCGCTCCAAGAACTTTCCGGGGTTCTTCTCCTTCGGACCCCGGATCGTGCCCCTCGCCGAGGTGGAGGAGGCCGCCGGCTCCCTGGCCGAGGTCACGGTATCCACCGTGGTCAACGGGGAGGTGCGCCGCAGCAACACGGTGTCGCACATGCGCTACGACCCGGCCTACCTGATCAGTTTCCACAGCAAGGTCATGCCGCTCTTCCCCGGTGACATCATCTCCACCGGAACCCCCGGAGCAGTCCATATCGAACCCGGGGACGTCGCCGAATGCCGCGTGACCGGGCTCGGAACCCTCAGTAATCCCGTGACCGCCTCCAACTGAGACCTGCAGAACCACAACATAAGGAGGCTGACGCTCGTTGAGCAGCACCCAATCTTTCCCCCACGGCCCTCCCGCCGCCGCACCCCTGGACGGGATCAAGGTGGCGGACTTCTCCCGGGTCCTCGCCGGCCCCTTCGCCACCATGATGCTCGCTGATTTCGGCGCCGATGTGATCAAGGTGGAGAGCCCGGGAGGCGACGACACCCGCGCCTGGGTGCCCCCCGTGGACGAACACGGCGCGGGCACGTACTTCTCCAGCGTCAACCGGAACAAACGCTCGGTGGTGTGCGACCTGCGCACCGAGGAAGGACTGGCGCAGGCGCGTGACATCGCGCTGGCCGCCGACGTCGTCGTTGAGAACTTCCGGCCCGGCGTCATGCAGCGCTTCGGCCTGGACTATGAAACCCTCCGGGCGGAGCGCCCGGACCTGGTCTACTGCTCCATCACCGGATTCGGCAGCAAGGGCGGCGCGCACCTGCCCGGATACGACCTCCTGGTCCAGGCCGTGGGGGGACTGATGAGCGTCACCGGATCCCCGGAGTCGGAACCGAGCAAGGTCGGGGTGGCGCTGGTGGACGTGGTGACCGGCCAAAACGCGGTGGTGGGCATCCTCGCCGCGCTGCGGAGCCGCGACCAGACCGGCAGGGGACAGCGGGTCGACGTCAACCTGCTGTCCTCGCTGCTTGCCGGCCTCGTCAACCAGGCCTCCAGCACCCTGGCCACCGGCGAATCCCCGCAGCGGATGGGCAACGCCCACCCCAGCATCGCGCCCTACGAGACGCTGCGCACCGCGGACGGGCCGCTCGCCCTGGCGGTCGGAACGGACAAGCAGTTTGCCGCCCTGGCACGGGTGCTGGGCGTTCCCGAACTGGCCGAGGACAGCAGGTTCCGCGGGAACTCGAACAGGGTGGCCCACCGGGCCGCGCTGAAGGCGCTGCTTGAGGAGCAGCTCCGGAAGAAGCCGGCGGTGGAATGGTCGGCCCTGCTCAGCGCGGCGGGCGTACCCGCCGGCAAGGTCAACTCGATCGTGGAAGCGATCCAGCTGGCCGCCGACCTGGGGCTGGAGCCCGTGGTGGAGATTGCGGACGGGTCCAGCCCCCGCACCTCCCGCCAGGTGGCCAACCCCATCCAGCTTTCGGAAACACCCGCCACCTACCGGCGGCTGCCGCCGCTGCTCGGCGAACACCGCGGCGCGAGCTTCCCGGAGCGGAACCGCCCCGCAGCCCTCCAGACCCACCCCACCGGAAAGTAGAACCATGACTGACACTTCAGACCTCATCGGCATCGACACACTGCTCACTCCGGAGGAAATCGCCGTGCGGGAGAAAGTCCGCGGATTCGTGGACACGGCCATCAAACCGAATATCGCCGACTGGTACGAGCGCGCGGAGTTCCCGCTGGAGATTGTCCCGCAGATGGCGGAACTCGGCCTGCTCGGCATGCACATCAAGGGCTACGGCTGCCCGGGCCGGTCCTCGGTGGAGTACGGCCTGGCCGCCCTGGAACTGGAGGCCGGCGACTCGGGCCTGCGGACGTTTGTCAGCGTCCAGGGTTCGCTGGCCATGAGCGCCATCGCCAAGCACGGATCGGAAGAGCAGAAGCAGGAGTGGCTTCCGCGGATGGCCGCCGGCACCGCCATCGGCTGCTTCGGCCTCACCGAGCCGTCCGCCGGCTCCGACCCCGGCAACATGCTGACCTTCGCCAAGCGCGACGGCGACGACTGGATCCTCAACGGCACCAAGCGCTGGATCGGGCTGGCCTCGGTGGCGCAGGTGGCCATCATCTGGGCCATGACCGACGACGGCGTCCGCGGTTTCGTCGTCCCCACCGACACCCCCGGCTTCAAGGCCACCCCCATCCAGCAGAAACTCTCCATGCGCGCGTCCATCCAGTGCGACATCGAACTGACGGACATCCGGCTGCCGGCCAGCGCCATGCTGCCCAACGCCAGGGGCCTCCGCGGCCCGTTCGAGTGCCTCAACGAGGCCCGCTACGGCATCATCTGGGGCGCCATGGGGGCGGCGCGTGACAGCTACCTCACGGCCCGGGACTACTCGCAGCAGCGCATGCAGTTCGGCAAGCCGCTCGCCGGCTACCAGCTGACCCAGGAGAAACTCGTCAACATGGCACTGGAGATCAACAAGGGCACGCTCCTGGCCCTGCAGCTGGGCCGGCTGAAGGACGCCGGAGTGCTCCAGCCGCACCAGATCTCCGTGGGCAAGCTGAACAACTGCCGCGAGGCGATCCAGATCTGCCGCGATGCCCGCGCCATGCTCGGCGGGAACGGCATCACCCTGGACTACTCCCCGCTGCGCCACGCCAACAACCTCGAGAGCGTGCGCACCTACGAGGGAACGGACGAGGTGCACACGCTGATTCTGGGCAACCACATCACCGGGATCCCGGCCTTCCGCTGAGGCGGCGGTGACCCCGGGACCACCCCCGGGGATTCCGTTTGACCAGGAAGTCCGTGCCTCCTTTTCGGGAGGCACGGACTTCCTGTCGTTGGGGCACCGTCGGTTACCGGGCGCCGTCGGTTACTGGGCGCTGGACCGTTACTGGGCGCCGGACCGCCCGGGGACGGCGCGCCCTTCGAGCGCCTGGCTGACGATGTATTCGGCGATGGCCAGCGAGGAGGTGGCGCCGGGGGAGGGCGCGTTGCGGACAAGGACCATGTCCTGGCGGCGGGCAATCACAAAGTCGTCCACGAGGGACCCGTCACCGTTCATCGCCTGGGCGCGGACACCGCGCGTGCCGGGAACGATGGACGCACCCTCGAGCGACGGGACGAACCGCATCGCCTCGGCGATGAACTTGCGCTTGCTGATGACCGTGTGGAACTCACGCGCTGCCGACGGCAGGTTTTTGCGGGCGAAGTTCCAGAAGCCGGGGAACAGCGCGTAGTCCAGGACGTCGCGCACATTGACGTCCTTCCAGGAGTACGACTCCCGGCCGAACGAGATGAACGCGTTCGGGCCCAGCATCATTTCGCCGTCGATGCGCTTGGTGAGGTGCACACCAAGAAAAGGATGCTGCGGATCAGGAACCGGGTAGATCAGTCCCTTGACCTGGGTGCGTGCCTCCGGGCCGAGAAGAAAGTACTGACCGAAGAACGGCACGATGCGCGGGGTGGACGGTTCCCCCGTCGACGCGGCCAGCCGGTCGGATTGGAGCCCGGTACAGGCCACCGCGAGGTCGTAGTGTTCACTTCCGTCCTGGGTGTGCACCACGACGCCCTGCCCCTGCTGCTCGAGCGAGCGGACTTCCTGTCCCAGCCTGATCTGCCCGCCTGCCTGGCGGACGTCGTCGGCGAGGGCGTTGGTGACAGCGGCGTAGTCAACAATGGCCGTTTCAGGCGAGTGCAGCGCCGAGACCCCGACGGCATTCGGCTCCACCTCCTTGATCTCGTCGCTGTCCAGCATCCTGGCCCCGGGAACATGGTTGGCTTGTGCCCGGACAAAGATGTCGTCAAGCCGCCGGCTTTCTTCGGCCGTCTGGGCGATGACCAGCTTTCCGCACTGATCGTAGGGAAGCTCCTTGGCGGCGCAGTATTCCTTCAGCAGCTCGACTCCCCGCCGGCACAGCGTGGCCTTCAGGCCCCCGGGTTCGTAGTAGAGGCCGGCATGCACTACTCCGGAGTTGTGGCCCGTCTGGTGGGCGGCGAGTTTCTCTTCCTTTTCATAGACGGTCACCGAAGCACCTTCGAGCTGGTTCATCAGTTCCCGTGCAACAGCGACACCGATAATGCCACCGCCGACGACGGCGCAGCGCAGTGGTTTCGTGGGCATGTAATTCCTCATCACTGGGTGGAAAGTTGTCCGTGCGAGAATTTGCTCGTGGACAACCTTGAACGTGCAGACAACCTGACAGACCAGGCCATCACAAGACTCAGGACTGCGATTTTGGGCGGCGAGCTGAAGCCGGGTGAGCTTTATTCCGCCACCCAACTGGGCGACTGGCTGGGTGTGTCAAGAACGCCGATTCGGGAGGCAGTACAGCAGTTGGCGAAGACCGGCCTCGTGGTAGTCGAGCGCAACAAAGGGATCCGCGTTCGATCCACCACGTTGGAAGACCTGATCGAGGGTTTCCAGGTTCGGTTGATGCTCGAGGTGCCCGTAGCCCGGCAGGCCGCCGCCGTCCGCGCGGACGCCGACATCGAAAGGGTCAGAGCGGCGTACGAAGCGTTTCGGCAAATCGCCGAGACCGGCGATCCTGCTGCCACGTTGCGGGCCGACCGCGACTTCCATCTGGCGTTGCTGACTACCTCGGGCAACCATCGGGTCGTGAAGATACTCGAGGACCTGCGCAACGTCGTCCTGCTTACCGGGGTGGAAACAGTCCCCAAATCGCGGTCGTCCCGGGAAGCCTTTGCGGACCATGCGGACATCTACGAGGCCTTCGTGGCCGGAGAGGCCGAGAAAGCCGGACAGGCCATGCGGCGCCACATAGTCAATACGGCCCGGATGCTTATCCTGCGCGAAGCACACGAGCGCGCCATTTCCATTGCCGACGTCGACTCGCTTCTCAACTGGACGTAAGTCGCCTGGCGAGCGAGCGGCGGGGATCTGGAAGCATCAACTCTGATGATCTGCACCACTCCAAATTAGCGCTGTTGCATGCAACATGCAACGAACGTCTCCAATGCTTAGCCCGCAGGATCCGGGACGAAATCCTCATGTGGTCGTTGCCCAACAGGCCCACCATGATCGTATGAATGCTGAAACGCCGAAGACGGCGGAGCTGAGCCTCCCCCAGGCCTTCCTTCTGTTGGCAACGAACGACAACGACGGCAAGCCGGAAGTGCCGGTGTTCGCGCTGCGGACCACGGTGGCGGCGGCGATCCTGGCCGAGTTGGAGCTGGCCGGTGCAATCGAACTGCGGGGGAAGCACGTCCGGGCCACCGGTGCCGCCCCGCCGACGGACTACGGGCACGAACTCGAGCTCATTCGCGGCAAGTCGCGGCCCCACACTCCCAAGCGGTGGGTCTCCATGCTGGAGGGCCGAGCCGGAGTGCAGCGTGTCTACGAGGCGATGGCGTCGCGGGGGATCGTGGAACATGTCGGCGAGAAGCGTTTGGGTGTTTTCCGGGGCGTGCGGTATCCGGAGAGGGACCATGGGCCGGAGGCAGCGCTGCTGGAAAAACTGCAGGCCGCACTCAGCGGTGCGCCGCCCACTCCTGCGAAGCCCGAGGCTACGGCGCCCGATGCCACTGCGCACGAGGCTGCCGAGCCTGTGGGGGCGGAGCCTGAGTCGACCGAGGCCACGGCGTCCGGGGCCGGGACGGCCTCCGCCGGAACGACGGAGGCCGCGGCGCCCGCTGCCAAGGCGGCCGAATCCACGGGCCCTGACGCCAGGACCTCGGCGCTGATCGCACTGCTTCACGCGGCCGGGCTGTTCGGCAAGCTCTTCCCTGCGGCAGACAGAGTCTTCGCGGACGAGCTGGCGAAAGACTACTGGCCGGCTCGGGCGGTGGAGGACGAACTCCGGATGATCAGGCTGGCGCAGGAAGAAGCCGCAACCCTTTGACGTTGCCGTCGTTTCGAAGCGGGTCCGCCCGGAGATCGCTAGGCGGGGGTGCCGTCGGCCTCCAGCAGCCCGCCCCCGGCCCAGCGACGGAGCGCGAGCTTCTCGGCGTCGTCGAATTCCATCAGCGCCACCCGGCACAGTTCCTCGACGTTCCGCGTCCACGCAGCTGCCAATTCTTCAGCCGTCACCTTGTCACTGAGCTGGAAATTGGCGTAGGCGAGGCCTTGGAGCACGAAGTTCACGGCTGCCCGGGAGACCGGCTGGCCCGCGCTGACGCAATCATCCCTGACAAGCCGGGACAGTTCGGCGCGGTTGGTGGTCTCTCGGACCCTCGCCGCCATCGCCAGGAAAATCTGTCGGAACTTGGCCGCAGAGAGTGCCGGAACATCCGTCACCCGGGTGACCTGCTCCTCGATGCCGGACTGCAGGTCAGGGGGCGTCGGGAGATCCTCAAGTGAAAAACGCTTGGCGTCCCAGACCCAGCCGCCCCGGGTTGGAGAATATTCGACATTTTGGCCGATTTGGGCCACCCACGTCCCAAACTTCCCGACGCCGCCCCAGTCCGTCTTCAGGGAGGGATCGGCCGCCAGGGCGTGGTGGGCCACCATCGCACCAACCACTGGCCCCGGAGCGGCGCGGACCAACTTCAGGACCTCACGCACGGCGGGCGAGGCTGACGGGCTCTTCGACTTCTGCGCGCCGGGGGCCTGGGGTTGCTTCGGGGATGCCGGGGCAGTGACTGGTTCCGCCGACGTCCCGTTGAGGATGGCCACGAAGTCATGGGACTCCACGACGCTGTCCGCCATCTCCCGGTACGCGAACGCCACGGCGCCGGCCGCGATCACCGTCGTCATCCGGTCCGCGGCCCGGAAGCGCTGGACCAGCGACGTGAAGTCCGCGTCCGCCGAGGCGATGAAGAACTCCTCCACGTGCGCCGCCCCGGACAGGGCATCCATCGCGTCCAGCACCAGGTTGATGTCGGTGCTGCTCTTGCCCCGCTGTGTCAGCGACGGGCAGTCGATCACGCGGAACCCCGCCCGGGTCCAGTACGGCCGGTACTTGGAGTAGATGACCGGATTGAGGTAGCAGTTCCGGATCAGGAAGCGCCGGGAGTCCTCGCCCGCGACGCCGTCGGCCAGCGCCTCCGTCCAATGCTTGGGATCCTCGGCGAACCGCTTGGCGGCGGCCGGGTCCAGCGCCTGCAGGCCGGTATAGACGTTGTCGAAGTCCACGAACATGGCGGCGCGGATCCCGGGCCGGCGGGACTGATGGAGCGGTTCGGTCATCGGCTCAGTCTGCCAGCAGGATGGCGGGCGGGCCAGACATCAGCGCCCCCGTGTCAGCGTTTCGATCCGCAAGCGTTTGCCAACGGCTCCAGCCGCCGACAACCCCATGACCTGCGGCGATGCCTGCCCGGCACCGCGGGTCCGCCGGGCTACTATGGAGCCCACCAGCCGAACTGCATCCGGGCCACGGCCATGTTCCGCGGTCGGACGTCCCCGGTGAGCACCACGGAAACGCACAGTCGCGCGTCCGGCGTCGGGCTCTCTCGGCGGGTTTCACATGGCTGAGTCGAGAAGGTTGGGTTGTCAGATGGCGTCTGGTGCGGCAGCGCGCAACAACGTGCAGGTGTACGGGCCGGAGGACGGTCCGGTCCTGGTGTTCGCGCACGGCTTCGGCACCGACCAGTCCATGTGGCACCGGATCCTGCCCTGGTTCACCGACCGTTACCGGGTGGTCCTGCTGGACCACGTGGGATCCGGCGGCTCGGACCAGTCCGCCTACGATTCGGCCGCCTACTCCACGCTGGACGCCTACGTCGATGACCTGATGGAAGTCTGCGCGGAACTCGGACTGGAGGACGCCACCCTGATCGGCCACAGCGTCGGTTCCATGATGGCCGTCAGCGCCGCCGCCCGGGACCAGGGCCGCCGCTTCGGCCGCCTCGTCCTGCTCACGGCATCGCCCAGCTACCTCGACCACCCCGAAGACGGTTACGTGGGAGGGTTCACCCGGCAGGACCTCGACGACGTCTTCGAATCCCTCGACGCCAATTACGTCGTCTGGGCCGATCAGATGGCACCGGTCTACATGAACGCCCCGCATGCACCCGAGCTGGACCGCGAAATCCAGGGCAGCTTCGGCCGGATCAGCCCCCGCATCGCGCGCGACTTCGCCCGGGTGGCGTTCCTCTCCGACGTCCGGCACCTGCTGGCCGACGTCACCATCCCGGTGCTGGTCCTGCAAAGCACCGACGACGTCGTCACCCCGGACCACGTGGGCACGTACCTGCACGAGGAACTCCCCAACGGCACCCTGGTCCGGCTCGCGGCCACCGGCCACTTCCCGCAAAGCAGCGCGCCGGCGGAAACCGCCGCCGCCATCCTCGAATACCTGAAGCAGCCATGAGCCAGGCGACCACCGAGGCCGTCGACTACGGCCGGCTCTTCCACCGGGCGCCCGCCGGCTACGTCGTGGCCGGCCCCGACGGCACGATCCTGGCCGCGAACGCCACGCTGTGCGCCTGGACCGGCGTCGACGACGGCGCCCTCGACGGCACCCGCCTGCTGGACCTCCTGCCCGCCGGCGACCGGCTTATGTACCGCACGCATGCCGGGCCGAAACTGGAACGCGACGGCCACCTCGCCGAACTCTCGATCGAGCTGCTGGGCCCGAACGGGCAGCGCCGGCCGGTGCTGCTCTCGGTGACCCGGACCCTGGACGGCGCCGAACCGCGGGACCTGATGATCTTCTTCGCTGCCCCGGAGCGGCGGCGGTACGAGCGCGAACTGGCCAGCGCGCACCGGCGGCTCGAGGACGCCGAGGCGGAGCGGGCCAGGCTCCTGCAGGAGGCGCGCCACGGGGCGCTGCACGACCCGCTGACCGGCCTGCCCAACAGGCGGCAGCTGCAGGACAATCTGCTGGCCGCCCTGGCCCGCGCCGGCGAACAGCGGCACCGCGTGGGCCTGCTGTTTTGCGATGTCAACAATTTCAAGCGGGTAAATGACACCCTGGGCCACGCCGCCGGGGACGAGGTCCTGGAGCACGTGGCGCGGATGCTCGCCGGGGTGGTGCGCGGCGCGGACACGGCCTCGCGTTACAGCGGGGACGAATTCGTCATCCTGGTCCCCGGGCTGGAACACCAGGAGGAGCTGGAGGCGGTCGCCGACCGGGTGCGGGACTGCCTTGCCGCTCCCGTCACCGTCGCGGGCGAACGAACTGCGGCTCGGCATGTCCGTGGGCCTTGCGGACACAGCAGTTCCGGCGGATGCCGATCCCGGCGGACCACCGGGAACTGGCCACGGCCCTGCTGATTGCCGCCGACCAGGACATGTACCGGGTGAAGACCTCAACGTGCGGCGCCGCCCCCGCGGCCGGCTGAGCCAGCCACTGAGCCGGGTCGTAGACCTGACAGCACGACGACGACGGCGGGAGCCTCCCGCCGTCGTCGTCGTTGATGCTGCTCTGTTCTTAGGCGGAGGCCGAATCCAGGTTGGCCGCGCCGTGGTTCAGGCTGAGCGTGAAGGTGTTGGGGCCGCTGGCGTGGACCGCGATGTTGGACTTGGCGGTGTTGTGCCGGACCGAGAGATCGTGGACCAGGGCGTCCAGCTCGTGGTGCATCGTGGAGCGGTCCCAGAGCTTGTGGGTGACAGAGTTGGCAGTTTCAAACGTCATTGTTCAGTGCTTCCATTCATGAATCCGGATGTCCGGCTGCCGCACCGATGCGGAGCCGCCGTAGGGCCAAACCAGGAACGCCTGAGACCGTGGGCAGCTCTGCGAGCTCACCGGTTTGGCCTCATTGCGTCCACCAGGATGGGTGCCCCCGGTTCGCGTCGGACGCGGGGCGTCGGAGCGGACCTCGGGGCTGCGCGGGCAGGGGAGTTGAGGCCCCTGCCTGCCTTTTCATGATGCACAGCGCCGGGTGCCCGGCTCAAGCCAGATGGCAAATATTGCGGGTGAGACTGGTCACAGCCGCCGGGGGCAGGTGCCGGGGTGTCGCGGCGTTGAGGAAATCCGATCAGATCCGGTGTCGCATGGGCGGGCCGCCGATTGCCCCGTGCAAGAATCACTGCGTGGATACTCCTGGACCAGCCATCGTCGACTGGCCTTCCCTGCTGTTCGCGCTTCTTATCGATTCGCTTCTGGTCTGGGCTCCGACCGTCTTGCTGTTCGTCCTCGCGCCCGGCCGCTGGATTCCGCTGGTCTTGATCCTGGTCACCGCGTTGGCCACCAACTGGGCACTCTACGCCCGCGGGACTTCGCTGGGCAGCTTCCTTGGAGGCTTTCGGCTGCGGACCCGGCGTGGCCAGCACCCGGGGCCGGCCTACGGACTGATCCTCTCTGCGCTGACTTTCCTGCCCATCTTCGTGGTGGCCGCGGCCGTTGCCGTCAGCTTCACCCCGGGTGGCAATGCTTCAGGCCCGCTGGGCAGGCCGGAAAGTCACCCCCTCTTAGGAGAACGAACCCATCGCCGGCGGTTCCTGCAGGCCGCGGACGACTACTGGGAACGCTGGGCGGATTGAGTCCGGCGGCCGCCAAAGACCGTCGAGCAACCGCATCACTTCTAGCGGCCGCTCGACGTTGGCGAAGTGCCCGCAGCGCGGGATCGTCACCAGCTGGGCGTGCGGGACCACTTTGCGCAAACGGTCCAGGTCTGACTGCGGGGTAAAGACATCAGCGTCCCCGCGGGTCGCCAGCACCGGGCATCGGATGCTGCGCCACCGGTCCAAGTCGTAGCGGGCCGCGGTCCGGGCGGCGGCGGAGAAGCTTGCCGGCCGGGCTTCATCGCCAAGCCCGCGGATGACCCGTGCGGGTATGGCTGCGGGAGCTGCGAAAAACGGGGACATCAGGGGCCGCATCACCGGAGCATTGCCGGTCGCACGGACCAGCGCCGAGCCGGCTGGACCGAGGGCCGCCAGGGTGCGCATGAGCAGGAGCATGCCCACGAACGCGGGGAGCCTGGCGAGCCCGCGCAGTGGGTGCCGGGCCGCCTCGGACACCCCGAATGTGGTGGCCGAAATGGCGGCGACGCTGGCCGTCCGCTCCGGCCAGGCCGCGGCGATATGCAGGCCGAGGAAGCCTCCCATGGAGTGCCCCACCAGGTTCCACCGACGGTACCCGAGCGAGTCGAGGACCCCAACGACAGCCCGCCCCATGGCATCGATGCTGAAGCGTTCCATCCGGGCATGTTCGGTGGATCCACCCCAGCCCGGCAGGTCAATCAGCACCCGGGCCCGGTCCGGCGCTCCGGCGAGCAAGGGCTGGAAGGTGGTCCAGGATCCCGCGGCGCCGTGTAGGTACACGTCCGCAGTGTCCGACGCCGGCCCTCGCCTTTTGGGGCCCGACTGGACGTGGACCGTGCAGGGGCCCAGTTCCGTCGGGACGACGTGCCGCCGCAGCATTGTTGCCTCGGCGGCAGTCGTTTCCTGCTGAACGCGCATGGGCCCCTTCTGCTTCCGGTCTCGACGTTGATTCGGAGCCGAGGTGCTGCCGGACCGGATGCGCGGTCCGTGGGACGTGCTTCGTGCCCCTGTACCCTCGAGCCCTCAGACGTCGATGGTGACGACGGCGCGTTCCCCGGTGGCGTCCGTCCGTGCCCCCGTCGCGGAACTGACGGCCCGGGAGACGCAGCAGCACATCTTCGCCGCGGCGTGCTGCTGGCGCTCGCTGTAGAACACGTCGCGGTGGTCGACGGTGCCCCGCAGGCCCAGCAGCCGCACTTCACACAGGCCGCATTCGCCCTTGCGGCAATCGAACATCATGTCCACCCCGGCGCCCTCGAGGGCTTCCAGCATGGACTCGCCGGGGCCGACCGTCGTCTCCACGCCCAGCCGCGGCACGCGCACGACGAATTCCTCCGGGTCGAACCAGCCGCTGTTGCCGAACGTCTCGTACCGCAGGTTCGGCAACGCTCAGCCCGCGCGCGTCCCAGCCGCGTTTCACCGCGTCCATCAGCCGGATCGGTCCGCACATGTAGAGCTCCGTCTCCGGGTCCACCCCGGCCAGCAGCTCGTCGACCTTCAGCGCCGTGCCCTCGTCGTCCACGTGCACCCGCAGCGCGTCGCCGTGGAGCGCCTCCAGCTGCGGCAGGTAGGCCATCGCGGCGCGGCTGCGGCCGACGTACACGAGGGTGTAGTCCGCCTTGATGTTGCGCAGCACGCGGGCCATGTTGACCATCGCGGTGATGCCGATGCCGCCGGCCAGGAGCACGTAGCGCGGGGCGCCGACCCGGAGCGGGAAGTTCTGCAGCGGCTGGGTGATCTCGAGCTGGTCGCCGGCCTCCAGGCCCTGCATGAACACCGAGCCGCCCCGGGACTGCGGGGCCCGGAAGACGCTGATGGCCACGTGCAGGCCGTCCTCGCTGCGAATCCACGACGGAGTAGGAACGCTTGTGGCGTTCTCCGTTGATGGTGACCATAACGTCGATGTGCGAGCCGGGCTCCGCCTTCTTGGGGAGCGACTGGGCCAGGACCAGCCGCCGGGTTTCGGCGGTGACGGCTTCGGCTTCGACGACGGTTCCGGTCTGCCAGACCTCTAGGTTGCTTGCTGCCATGACTTCTTCTAACTTCTCGCTGGGCTGGGTGGGTCGGGGGCCGGTCAGGCCGTGGGGATGAGCCGGCCCTCGGCGGCGAGCTGGCGCTCGATCAGCCTCCGGACCCACATGCCGCCGGCGTCGATGTTGAGGTTGTAGAACTCGTAGTCCGGGTTGGCGTCGATCGCCTCCTGCTGCGCCTTGAGCATGGCCTCGTCCTCGCCGAAGACGCCGTTGACGCCGTTGCGCAGCTGGGTGGTGATCAGCTGGCTGTCCAGCCGGTAGTTGCGCATGAAGGCCCAGAAGTAGTGGCAGGTCTTGGTCGGTCTCGGGGGTGATCGTGTTCATGACGAAGCCGTTGACGCCCTGGCTGCGGTCGCCCTCCGGCGCCCCGGTGCCGGCCTTCGCGACGCCGACGTCGATGCTGATGGTCGACGGCGACTGGTAGCGGATGATCTGCCAGCGGTCCACCTTGCCCGTCGAAGCCGGGGAACTTGTCGCGCATGTTCTTGAGCCAGAACGGCGGCGGCGTCGATGTCGAGCATCCAGCGGGTCACGGTGACGGTGTTGTCGTCCTGGGTCGACCGTGAAATCGGACTCGCTCAGTTCGTCCTGGCCGATCGAGGAAGAGTGGACGAACTCCTCGTGGGTGAGGTCCATCAGGTTGTCGAGCACCAGCTGGTAGTTGCACGGGGCGAAGATGGTCTCGCCGTCGCCGGCCCATTCGTCCGAGCTCATCTGGTGCATGTCCGGGACCAGGGTCGGGGTCCGCCAGGGTCGGATCGCCCAGCCAGACCCAGACGTAGCGGTAGCGTTCGACGACCGGGAACGACGGCACCGTGGCGCTCGGGTTGATGGTTTCCTGCGCCGGCATGGAGACGCAGCGGCCGGCGGAGTTGTAGACGATGCCGTGGTACGGGCACTGGATCTCGTCGTCGCCGAGCAGTCTTGCCCATGGAGAGCGGGGCCAGCCGGTGCCAGCAGGCGTCGGCGAGCGCCACGGCCCGGCCGTCCTCGGTGCGGTAGAGGGCGAGCGGCCGGTCCGCGATCCGCGCGGGCACATCGGCTTCCGGGTCACCTCGTGGTCCCAGGCCGCGACGTACCAGGCGTTGAGCGGATATCCGAGCACCTTGTTGGTCGTTGAACTAACGGACTGCATCATCGCGGTCATGTCATTCCTTCGCTATATCTATCTACATAGGTAGTGGTCTGCGTCACAGCATAACTATGTTGATAGTTAGTGGCAAGGGTTATGACTCCAGTTCGTCGATCAACTCAAGCCCGCGCCGGGCCCACTGGATCTCGGCGTTGGCGCGCTCGATCATGCCCTCGTAGGTGAAGATCTTGTAGCCGGCGATCTTGGCCCGGTCCTTTTCCGGGGCCGCGGCCAGGCGGGTCGCCAGCGTGGGGTTGCTCCGATCCTCCAGGGTGGCGATCATCTCCCTCCATTGCTCTGCGCGGGAGGAGTGGTAGGCGATGTGGGCCCGCATCTGCGCCCGGGCGGCGTCCGGATCGGCCCATTCCAGATACGCCGCCTTGAGGTGGACTGGATCCCGCTCGCGGCTGTAATCAAGGGTGGTGTTGATCCAGGCCCGGAAGGCCTCCACCCCCTCCGGGGTGATGTGGTAGCGCTTCTTCTTGCCTTTGGTGCCCCAGGGCTCCTCGACGCCGCGCAGGAGACCGTCATTCTCCATCCGGCGCAGTTCCGGGTAGATCTGCGAGTCCGGTGCATGCCAGACGAAGCCGACGGACTGTTCGAAGTGTTTGAAGACGTCATAGCCCGTCAGGGGCTGGGACGTCAGCAGTGCAAGCAGGGCGTAGCGCAGGCTCACCTGCCACCGATCCTCTCCGTTGGGGCCCGCGCGGCTGCAGCGCGATACGCGGGTCCATCTTCCGTGGCGCTCTTGTCAACTAACTATGTTCATAGTTAGGCTGTGTCCCACGCCACATCTAGCTATCAGTATAGATAGTTGCCCGGCTGCCGGCCCTTCGACGACGAGATCCGGCGGCAGGCTTGGCCCCTGAGCGGCGCACCCCGCCCCTCGGCACGAGACTTTGTACCCGCCCGGACTGTCCGCGGCCTCCAGAAAGTAGTCCCATGCAACTCCAAGAACGCATCGACGCGTCCCGCATGTCCCCGTATCAATGGCTGATCGTGGGACTGTGCATCGTCCTCAACGCCCTCGACGGTTTCGACGTCCTGGCCATGGCCTTCACGGCCAACAGCGTCACCCGCGAGTTCGGCCTCAGCGGCGCAGAGCTGGGTGTCCTGCTCAGTTCCGGCCTGGTCGGTATGGCCATCGGATCGCTGGGCCTGGCGCCCTTCGCCGACGTGATCGGGCGCCGGCCCATGGTCCTGATTTCCGTGGGTCTCGCGACGGCCGGCATGCTGTTCGCCGCGCTGGCGCACTCGGCGGTGGAACTGGGAATCTGGCGCGTCGTCACGGGCCTGGGGATCGGGGGCATCCTGGCCTGCACGAACGTGATTGCCAGTGAATACTCCTCCAAGCGCTGGCGCGGATTGGCCATCAGCATCTACACGGCCGGCTACGGCATCGGCGCGACGCTGGGCGGCGCCGCCGCGGTGGCCCTGCAGGCCAACTTCGGCTGGCGCTCGGTCTTCGTGGTCGGCGGCGTCTGCACCGGCGTCGTCCTGGTCCTGCTCGCGGTCCTGCTGCCGGAGTCGGTGGACTTCCTGACCAACCGCCGTCCGCGCAACGTCCTTGAGCGCCTCAACAAAATTGCCCGCAAGATCGGGCAGCCCGAAGTGACAGAGCTCCCGGCCCCGGTGGCAACCGCGCAGCGCAGGAACAAGCTCTCCGAACTGTTCACCGCCGGCAACCGCCGCTCCACCTGGCTCGTCTGGCTGGCCTTCTTCGCCACCATGTTCGGGTTCTACTTCGTGAACAGCTGGACGCCGCGACTGCTCGTCACCGCCGGCATGACTGAGAGCCAGGGCGTCATCGGTGGCCTCATGCTCACCCTCGGCGGCACCTTCGGGTCCCTGCTCTACGGCCTGCTGACCATCCGGTGGAACAGCCGCAAGGTGATGATCGCGTTCGCCGTGCTCTCGGCGGCCACCATGGTGATGTTCATTTCCACCGCCGGCATCCTCGCCCTGGCGTTCGTCGCGGGCGGCGTCGTGGGCATGCTGATCAACGGCTGCATCGCCGGCATGTACACCATCACCCCGGCCCTGTACGGCGCGTCCGTCCGGAGCACCGGCGTCGGCTGGGCGATCGGCATCGGCCGAGTCGGCGCGATTGTTGCCCCGCTGATCACCGGCGCACTGCTGGACGCACACTGGACGGCGTCCATGCTCTACATGGGCGTCGGCGCCGTGGTGCTCGTGGCCGGCGGCGCCGTCGCCGCGATGCGCCCGGCCCGGCCGGAGCCAGCCGCGCAGGACGATGCGGCGGAGGAGGTTCGGCTGTCGGTGTGATGCGGCACCGCAGGCAAGAGGACGACGGCGGGAATCTTCCGCCGTCGTCCCCTTGCGTCGGCAGCTTGTTCACAGCGTCAGGCGGCTGGTGCCTTTCGTGCCGTCCCGGTACGTCACCTGGACCTCGACGCCGTCGCTCGACGCGTTCCGGAGTTCGTCGCCGGGCAGCCAGAGGGCGAACTGTCCGTGGGACACGGTTGCTGTCACGTCCTCACGGGTCCGGCTTTTGTAGCTGACGCCAACAATGTCCGCGCCCGCGCTGCCGGCCACCATGGAGATGTCGCCGGCGCTCATGGTGCCGGTTCCCAGAGCCACGGCGGCCAGCTCACGGGCGCCGGGCGCGACGTAACCGGCGGGCTTTCCGACCGAGCCGATCATGCCCTTGCCGAACAGGTTCATGGCGTTATCGGTGATGCACAGCGCCGAAAAGCCGTCCTGGCCTGCGAGCACGACCGTCGTCCACACCCCGCGGCGCTCCGCGATCGCCACCGCGGCGGCGTCGACGTCGCCGGCGTACATTCCGTCCCCGACGCGCTTGTTGGACGCGCGGCAATCGGCGACGGCGCCGGCGCTGTCCTGTGCGCTCATGCCGGCGGGAGCGGCGGTCCAGGTGGCAAAGGCCGGATCGCCGCCCGACAGGGCCGGGAGGACAACGAGGCCGGCGGTGACTGCGGCCACCAGCGCGCCCAGAATGGCGACCCGGCGGACGGGTTTTCCCGGGGCGCGGCCTCGTCCGGCGGCGGGCGCCGGCGCCGGGTGGTGCAGGTCTGCGGCCGCCGGGTTGGTGGACAGGATGCGGTGCAGGTCGGCGCGGGCACGTGGGGAACCGGCGGCGCCCTGGTGGTCGGCGGCGTCGAGCGAGCGGAGCAGGGTGTCGACGTCTGGGTGGCGGGTCATGGCGTGGGTGTCCTTTCAAGCGTGACGACGGGGGTGCCGGCTGCCTGCGGCAGGTGTTCGAGCAGAAGCCGGAGTGCCCGGCGGGCGCGGCTCAGCCGCAGCCGGAAGGCGACGGGTGAGATGCCGAGCACGGCGGCTGCCTGCGGGGCATTGAGGTCTTCGAAGACGGCCAGGCCGAGTGCTTCCTGATGGACCTCGGAGAGGTGGTTCCACGCCCTCCCCAGGTCGATCCGGTCCAGGACCAGATCGGCGTCGTCCGGGTCCGGCAGCGCCGCAGCGTCGGCGAGGCGCACCCCGAGTGCCTGGCGCCGCAGCTCACCGCGTTGTGTGTTCAGCAGGATGTTCCGCGCGATGCCGAAGATCCAGGCCCGCGCGTCCCCGTGGACGCTCGGAACTTCTTCAAGCCGGCGCCACACCACAAGGAAGGCCTCGGCGGTGACGTCTTCGGCGAGGTCCGGGCGCGCGCGGCGTTGGACAAAGCTGATCAGGTCCGGGTAGACCGCTTCGTACAACAATCTGAAGGTGTGCTCCCGATCCGGAACACTCAAAGGGTGCCTCATACCCTGTACCTGTCCGCCACCTGACCAAGTGTGTCGCATGGGCGGATTTTCAGCTTTGATTGCGGCCGCGCCGCAACCCTTCGCAGCCGTGTTTTTTATGACCCGCCGGCCTTAGCGGGCAGCGCCGGCCAGGAAGCGTTCAACGGCAGTAAACGCCTGGGTTTGCGCCACCAGGGAGGCGCGCCAGTCGGTCCCGACCTGCAGGGAGTGGTTGGCGTTCTGGATCTCGACGAAGGTTCCTGCGGTCCCGGACAAGCCGTCGGTGTGCCAGAACGTGTCGTTGGACCCGCCGATCAGCAGGTCGGGCTTGCGGGTTTCCATCAATGTTCGGCGGATGACACCGTCCGTGAGGACCGGCGTGAGCCAGACGGCCGGCACCTGGGCCTCTTCCGCCCAGGGAATCGCGAACGTGCCGAATGACTTCGCCACGATCAGCCGTTCGACGGCGGACGGCGCCGCGGCGAAGGCCCGCTCGACGGCGCG
>CAVOQF010000004.1:0-469666 GCA_963698285.1 uncultured Actinomycetota bacterium
AAGGAGAAGCACGGCGCTCATCCCGTGATGGCGTACTTCGCGCGCGGAGGCCCGTACCTCGACAACCTGAACAGCTCCGGCCCTCGGTCCGTGACGGTCGCGGAGTACCTCGCCACCATCGAGCAGAAGCCGGACTGCCGCCTCTACCTGGGGGAGTCGTCCATCCTCGAGGAGCTTCCCGAGCTGGGCCGCGCCGGCTCCGCCTCCCCGGTACGCTCCCGAAGAGCGCGTCATGACGAGGCGCTTCTGGCTCGGACCGGCCAACACGCTCACCGCCATCCACAAGGACAGCATCGTCGGGGCCATCCCCATCTGCACGCTGTTCGCGCAGATTCGAGGCCGGAAGCAGTTCGTGCTCGCCGCGCCGGAGCAGGCCCCGTTCCTCTACCCCTCGCCGGTGGATTCGAACGCGAGCCTCGTGGATCCCGAGGACGTGGACCTCGAGAGGTTCCCGCTGCTGCGGCAGGCGCGCTTCGAGGAGACCATCCTCGAGCCCGGCGAGCTGCTCCTCATCCCCGGGGGGTGGTGGCACCTGGTGCAGGCGATGGAGCCGTGCATCTCCATCAGCAATGACTGGGTCGAAAATCCGCTCGCCGATCTGGTGACCCGCATCCTCAAGTCGCCGGACCCGCTGTCGCTCGTCCAGGCGCACAGCGAGACGGTCTCGCGCGAGCAGATCGAAGCGGGCTTCCCGGGTGGGGTCCACGGTGTCGCCACCGCGCTCTCGAAGCTTCCCGAGCAGGCCCGCCCGCTGGTGGCGCAGCTGTTCACGACGGAGCTTCAGGCGGCCGTTCGCGAGGCGGGCGCCCGCTGACGTCGCTGCCGCCCTGGAGGGGTCTCCGAGGGCGGCAGGCCCGGGCCTACTCCGAGCGGCTTCGCTTCGGGCGCTTGAAGCCCTTCTTGTAGAGCAGCGAGGCCGATTCGGTGAACTTCGGCTCGAAGCCCTCGATGGTGTAGGCGAGGTTGATGGCGGTGCGCCGGACGTCACCGTGAAGCGGCGCCACGCGGTGGGCGGTGGTGTCCGACTTGAGCATGTAGACGTCGCCCGTGGCGAGCGACAGGCGCGTGACGTTCGGCCCCTCGATCTCGCTCAGGGAGGTGGCGTTCTGCACCATCTCCACGTTCCCGCCGGCCTCTGGCGGAGCCCCCTCGATGAGGAACACCAGCGAGATGGGGTAGTCGTCGTAGTGCGCCCCGAAGGTGTCTCCGCTGCGGTGCAGGTCGTTGACGACGTAGCGGTCGATGTCGGTCAGCGGCAGCACGGGTGCTCCGGCCACGTGCGTGAGGAAGCGCAGCAGGGCGGGGTGGCTGTAGAGCAGCGGCACCAGCGTCGAGAGCTCCTCGATGCCATCCCCCCCGAGGGTGCTCATCCGGCGGGGGCTGTTGTTCATGCATTCCATGCGGAACTGCCGGCGGAAGGCGCACTCGCGGAGCCGGAAGATCTCCTGCTGGAGCAGGGAGAAGCCCGGGCCGAGCAACAGCCCCGGGAACTTCACGTAGTGGTGCTTCTCGTAGTGCTGCCGGAACTCCTCGGCGGAGGCGGCGTCCATCGGGTAGCGCTTCGCATCGAAGAAGGTGAGGGCGAAGGACTCGAGCGGCTCGATGGGGGGGACCGGGCTCGAAGTCGGGAGGCTCTGTCTGGCTGCCTGGGTCATGGAGGGCTCCGCCGGTTCTCAGAAGTAGGACTGGAGTACCCCGCGCCGGCGCACGTCCAGGGTGGCGCAGTGGAACGAGCCGCCGAACGTGTTGAAGTTGAGGAAGTTGCAGGGGATGGGCTTGAAGCCCCAGTTCTTGAACGCGCGCAGCATGGGCTCGTCCTGACGCTCGACCATGACCCGCTGCTCATCGAGCATGACGACGTTCATCGTCAGCCACTTGCTGCTCATGTAGAAGGGGATGCTGTCGGGAATCCAGGGCTTGGGTGCGATGAACACGTCCCAGCCCTTGAACATGGCTGGCACCGTCTTCACCCGCTCCGGGTTGATGAGCAGCTTGCCCGGAGCCAGCGGCACGAACGACGCGTCGATGTGCATGGGATGCGTGTCGGTGACCGGCACCTGTGGAAGCGGTAGGTGGGTCCCAGGTGCTGCATCAGCCAGGCGACCCCGAACTCGTTGGTGACGTTGCTCAGCTGGTAGAAGATGTCGCGCCCGCACCGGGTGAAGTCCGCCGCATCGAACGTCGGCTCGAACTCGGTGATGGCGTAGTGCATGGGCCCGCCGGGGATGGGGTCCTCGAAGTACTCGTTGAACTGCTCCCGGGAGAGCTGCGGCTTGGGGGCGGCGGTCCACTTCGCCCCCCGCCGGAAGTACTCCTTCAACAGCGGCCGGTAGGAGTTGATCTCGAAGTAGCGGGAGCGCCAGGGCATGGGCGCTTCGATGAGCTCGTTGCCGATGACGAGCAGGACGTCGCGGGGCATCGCCGCATACAGCCCTCCCGGGGCGCTCCAGTCCGGAGTGCTGTAGGGCTTCGCGAAGTCGACCACCTGCGGGCGGCGGACCGTCACCCCCTCCGCCTCGAGGATGTGGACGAACTCCTCGAGGTCCGCACTGGCCGCGTCGACCAGCTCCTTGGGAAAGGGCTGGCCTCCCTGCTGCTTGTAGAGGTTCCAGTGCTCCTCGGGCATGGTGGAGCGCAGCGTCACATCCCACTCAGGGATGGTGGCGCCCTTGATGACGCCCACGATGACCTCCTCCAGCGGATCCCACTCGTTGAAGGAATTGACGACCGGCTGGGAGGGAGGGGCCAGCTTGAGATTCAGAGGCTCAGGACTCATGGGGCATGCTTCGAAGGCGCGTGGTGCGGCGCCGCAGGAGGGAAGGGGGGAGTGCTTCGGAGGCTCGTGGCCGAGCGGTGTTTCCCGCTCCAGCCCGGAGGCAGGCCGGTGCGCGGAAGGGATGCTGTAGCCGGAGCTGCCTGGGGTGGCCGGGGGCGCGTGCCAGGTCGGAGAAACTCATGTCCACTGCCGCTGTCCGCACCGTGGAGCGCCCACTCGTACGAGGTGGGCACCCGCATTGACCGAGAGTTGATCAGGCAACAGCGATATAGCCGAGTTGCTCGGGTCCTGACAAACCCGGACTTCGTGGACGTCTCTCAGCGGCCCTTCCCGGGTGCGCCCATGGCCAGATGCGCTCGACCGTCGAGCTCGACTCCCTTGGGGCTGACGAAGAAGCCGGCCAGGCTGGCGCGCACGTTGTTCCCCGCGCCCCCTTGAACGGGGGAGAGCCGGTGGGGGATGCCCCCTTTGAGCAGCACCAGCCGGTTGGGCTTGGGAAGAACGTACCGTCCCAGGCCCTCCCTCAGCAGAACCCGGTTCTCGGACTCCGCCTCGTCGAAGGTGTACTTCGCGCCACGAAGAGACTCCGCGTCTTCAGTCGACGAACTGACCAGCAACTCGCCACCCCAGGCCACGTCCCACCGCCGGTGGCAGTCGTAGATGAAGGCACACGAGTAGCGAACGGCGTCCGTGTGCCAGGACAGTCCGGTTCCGGCGGGGTACGCCCAGAACGAGCCGTTCAGCGCCAGCCAATCCTTGCCCACCGCGCCGGTGAGGTGCGTGGCGCGGTCCGACGCGGCGAGAATGGCCTCGATCACCGCATCGACCGGGCCGTGGGTGGGGTGGAAGTTCAAACCCAGCTCGTCCCGGCGGAGCCCAGGCGGCAACAACTCCTCCACCGGCCGAGGCGTCCACGCATACTCGTTGCCGAGCAGCGGATTGCCATCCGAGACCCGGAAGACGGCCTCCATGCCCTGACTGTGAACCGGCCGGAAGCTGCCGTTGCGGAAGGTCTTCCAAAGCTCTTCGAAAGTCGCCGCAGGAAGGACCTCGTCCCAGATCAGCAGTTGGTCGTCACAGAGAACTCCTTCATCAGCCCTTCCCTCAGTTGATGCTCAGGCGTCGAGTCTCGGCGCTTCTTCAGTCGCTCCCTCGGCCGCCGGCGAAGGGCTGGAGCAAACGAGTGGGCCGGGCGCCGGCTCGCGCTCGATGGAGCGAGGCCTCGCGCCCACGGATTCTAGATTGGAGCACCTGCGCGTCAGAAGACAAGGACGCTTTGTGGAGCGGCACTCCGCGTATGACGGGGTTGCTGGCGAGGTGTGCCGAAGCGTGTGCCAGCCGAGGGGGCACATGCTCGCGCCGTCGTAGACCTTGCGCGCCTCCACCCCCCGGTCGCCGCCGACGGCGCGGGTGATGTCCTCCAGGTACCCCTTGCGCACGTTCGCCGGGAACCACTGCGCCAGGGGGTAGTGATTGCGGTGCGTGTAGGCGATGGGGCCAGCAGTCGCCGCGCGCGCTCGCTGTTGTCGCGCAGGCCGATGAGCGAGACACCGTGGATGGCGTCCTTTCCAGTGAGCTTCGCCAGACGCGCGACCCAGCTGGCCGATGGCCACCGAGTACCGCTTGAACTCGCCCCAGGGCAGCCGCTCGGGGCGGCACCTGGGGAACCGCGATGCCTGCCCTGGCCGCCGCCTCCCAGAGCTCCACGCCGTACTGCTTCTTGTACGGCACGCATGCCTTCCAGCCCACGAGCGAGAAGGAGGGCGATAGCGGGTAAGGGCGCGTCCTGCTTGAGGTTTCCTGCCGCCGTGCCCCGGCTTCGCTCCCCGGCCCGTGCATTTTTCGCCCGCCCACGCACCCTCCAGGCAGGCCGCTCGGTGGCTGCCGGGAAGGGATGTCGTCCCGAGGGACGTTCTCGGATTGCGTGCTTGCGTCGGCCGGGGAACTCGGCTACTTGTCCCCCTCGCCGTTGCACAGCTCATGCGCGATTAGCTCAGCTGGATAGAGCGTTGGCCTCCGGAGCCAAAGGCCACAGGTTCGAATCCTGTATCGCGCGCAGAAGGGGTCGGGACTTCGGGTACCGGCCCTTTCGTCTTTCGGGCCTCGCTTCCTCCTGGGCGGGCAGGTGGATGCGCACCGTGCGCACCCGGCGCGGCGTGGCGTCCAGCACCTCCAGCACCGTGCCGTCCTCCAGCGTCAGCCGCGTCGCCGCGCTCCGGGATGGCGCCCGGCGCGCGCCGCGCAGAGCCCGCCCACCGTCGAGTAGCCCATGGCCCTCCTCCAGCTCGAGGCCGAGCGCCCGGTTCACCTCGCGGATGCTCGCCGTGCCCTGCACCACCGCCGTGGTCGGGCTCTCGCGCTGGAGGAGCTCCTCGGGCGTCTCCGTACTCGCTGAAGATGTCGCCCACCAGCTCCTCGACCAGGTCCTCGATCGTGACCAGCCCGCAGCACGCCGCCGCGCTCGTCGACCACGATGGCGAGCTGCATGCGCCGCCGCTGCAGCTCCTTGCAGCACGTCCAGGGCCGCGCATGGTCTCGGGGACGAAGTAGGGCGGGCGCAGCATGTCCTCCAGGACGATCAGGTTCGCCCTCCCAGGCCACGCCCAGCAGGTCCTTCGCGATGACGTAGCCGACGATGTTGTCGAGCGTGCCCTCGTAGACCGGCATGCGCGAGTGCCCGTGCTCGAGCAGGACGCTGCCGGATCTCCTCCGCGCTCGCGTGCCGCGCGCAGCGCCACGATGCGGTTGCGCGGCACCATCACCGCCGACAGCGGTGAGCTCGCCGAAGCTCGAAGGCGCGCGAGGCAATCTCGCCCGCGCGCGCGGATCCAGCGAGCCCGTCTTCGCCGCCTCCTCGACGAGCTGCTGCAGCTCCTCGGGCGACAGGCGCGCCTCGGTGAAGGTGGTGCGGTCGCCGAAGAAGCGCAGCAGGAGGTTCGAGCTGGCGGTCAGCAGCCACACCAGCGGCCGCATCAGCCACGACAGCGCCGAGCAGCGGCCGGCCGATGAGCAGCGCGTAGCGCTCGGAGTAGCGCAGCGCGAGCGACTTGGGCACCAGCTCGCCGAGCACCAGCGAGAGGTACGAGACGAAGCCGACCACCAGCGCGAGGGCGAGGCTCTCCGCGCAGGCGCGCTCCGACCCCAGCTCGGCTCAGCGAGCGCCGGCCAGCGCGCTGGCGAGCGAGGCGCCGCCGAAGGCCGCCGCGGTGGCGCTGACCACCGTGATGCCGATCTGCACCGTGGCGAGGAAGCGCTCGGGGTTCTCGCGCAGCGCCGACGGCGAGCGGGCGGCCGCTGCTGCCCTCGTCGATCAGCTCGTGCAGGCGGGTGCGTGCGCAGCGTGAGCACCGCGATCTCGGCGCCGGCGAACACGCCGTTGGCGAGCACCAGCAGCAGGATGATGACGAGTTCCGATGCGATGGCCGGAGAGCGACCTGGCCGCTCCGTCGAGTCTAGCGCAGCGGACCGCGCGCCCGCGGCGCTCAGGCCTTGAGGGATTGCAGGAGAAGCGACAACTCGTCCCGGCTGGCGCCCTTGGGCAGGTAGTAGTGCGGCCCGGAGAGGAGGGCGCTGCCCACGTCCTGCGCCGCCGCCGAGGTGAGGAACACGATGCGGGGCGAGGCCCCGCGCGGCAGCTTGCGCACCACGTCCAGCCCGCTCATCCCCGGCATGTTGAGGTCCAGGAGCACGACGCCGTAGCGCTCACCGCGAGACAGGGACGCCAGGGCCTCCTGCCCGTCGGCGGCTTCTATGGCCTCGTAGCCGAGATCTTCCAGACACAGCTTGAGGAATTCCCTCCAGTCCGCGTCGTCATCCACCACCAACACGCGATGCGAGCTGTCCCCGGTAGCCAGTCGACCCAAGAAACCTCCTTGACCATGAGGTGAACGCCTCGCCGGTGCGCGGGCATTCACGGGCAAGCGGGCCTACGGCGCTCGCCTGCCGGTCAGGAGGGCTAAAGGAGGGCGATGCCGAGCTGGCTCGCCAGGTACTGGAGGGCCGGGCGGAGGTTGCCGCTGGAGGGCTTGGAGTCCGGCGGCATGTGGGCCTCCACCCACGCCGGCTTGCCGAGCAGACGGCCGTCCGCGTGCTCGAAGACGCGGAAGCCCCCCAGCTCCGTGGAGCTGCCCGAGTTGTAGACACCCAGCTCCCGGCTTCCCGTGTGGGGGAACTCCAGGGCGTGGGGGATGTGCCGGTGGCCGTGGAGGACGAGGTCGCAGCGGCCGCGCACGCGCTCCACCCAGCTCGGCGCCCAGCGCGAGCTCCGCGGCATGGGGCCAGCCCATGCGCGTGGCCAGCCGCTCCGGGAAGCTCTCCTCCGGCAGGGGCAGCACGTGGTGGTGCAGCAGCACCGAGACGAGCGTGTCCCGGGGCGCCAGGGTGAGGGCGGTGTCCACCGCGTCCAGCTCCGCCACCGTCAGCTCGCCATGGCAGGCGAAGTAGTTGCGGTTGTGGAGGCCGGTGGAGTCCACGCAGACGAGGTAGAGGCCGTCGGCCTCCACGGTGCGCACCTTGCGCCCCTCCATCCAGTGTCCCCCGGCGTCCTCTCCGGTGCGGTCATGGTTGCCCGGGATGAAGGTGAGCCGGCCGGGGTCGATGAGGGGGGCGAAGACGTCGCGGAAGAGGAGGTACTCCGCCTGCGCGCCCTGGTGCGTCAAGTCACCGGTGACCACCACATGGTCCACGCGCTCGGCCAGCAGGGTGTCCACCAGGGCCTGGGCCGCGGCGGCGCTCTCGGGGCTCAAGTCGAGGTGTAAATCCGACAGGTGGGCCAGCTTCCGGATGAGCATGCCCTTTAGGTAGGCATCGTCCGCGGCACCGTCATGGCGGGCGCGCAAAAGGTGTGAAAGCGGGACGTCACTTCGCGGTCAACGTCAACCAGCCAGCAGCTCCTCCCGCGCGGGCGCGGTCTCCACTTCACGCGAGGGCAGGGTGATGACGCGGGCCGGCATGAGCGGCACCAGCCGGGTGCCCGCCGTGACGCGCAGCTTCGTGCCGCGCCAGTCCACCGTGCGGTGGAAGAGGGCGTGGGCCCACGTGAAGCAGAGGATGGCGTCCTTGACGAGCACGGCGGGGAAGGCCCAGGCGGAGACGGGCTCGCGGCGCAGCAGCCGGAACACTGTCACGTCGATGACCATCTTCGCCCCGGCGATGCCCGCCACCACCGCGAAGGCCCCCTTCGAGGGTTGGAGCAGCGCGCCCAGCAGCGCGAAGGGGAGCGGGTTGAGGAGCTGGTGCGCGAGCGAGGTGAGCGGCGACACCGCGGTGTGGTGGATGATGCCCCAGCGCGGGTAGCGCTGGACGAAGGACTTGAGGCTCTTGCGCAGCGACACGTTGAAGACGGGCGTGCGCGCCATCACCACGCGCTTGCCGAGCCGCCGAGTCACCCACTGGCCGATGATCCAGGCGCATGACGTGCGGCCAGCGCCGCACGGCCCGGAGCGCCACCCCGTAGGCCGCGTCCTTCGTGTCCTTCACGCCGAGCACCACCTCGTAGAGCCCGGTCGGGTAGTCCAGTGAGGCGCGCGCTCAGTCGCGCGACCAGGGGAGACGCTAGAGAAGCCCCGAGGCGGCTCCGCGACGGGCTCGCGGCGGCCGGGGGAACTCTCGGTGACGGAGGCGTGAACGCCACCCCCATCGGAGGCAGGAGCGGGCAGGGGACGGAGGAGGGCCCGCCTGCCCGGCTGCTACTCGGGGATGGTGCGGCTCTGCGGGTGGCGGATGTCGGTGCCGCGCACCATGTAGACGACCATCTCGGCGACGTTCGTCGCGTGGTCGCCGATGCGCTCCAGGTGCTTGGCGATGAACATCAGCGCGGTGGCGCGGCGGATGTTCTTCGAGTCCTCCATCATGTAGCGCGAGCAGCTCGTTGAAGATCTTCAGGTAGAGGGCGTCGAGGAGGTCGTCTCCCTCGAGGACCTCCTCGGCCTTGTCCACGTCGCGCGGCGACGAAGGCGTCGAGCGCCTTCTTGCACCTGCGCCTGGGCCAGCTCGGCCAGCTGCGGCAGGTCGACGTAGGGCGTGAGCGGCGGCGCCTGGTTCAGGTCGATGGCGCGCTCGGCGATGTTCACCGCCAGGTCGCCGATGCGCTCCAGGTCGGTGACGATCTTGAGCGCGGTGGTGATGAAGCGCAGGTCGCTCGCGGCCGGCTGGCGCAGCGCGAGGATGCGCCGGCACAGCTCGTCGATCTCCACCTCCAGGCGGTTGACCTCGCTGGTCGCGCCTCGATCACCTGCTCGGCCGAGCGCGCTGTCGCGCTCGGTGAGCGCGCGCACGCTGTCGGCGATCAGCTCCTCGACCTTGGCCGCCCATGGCGAGCAGCTTCTCGCGCAGGTCGCGCAGCTCCTGCTCGAACGCCTTGTCGGTATGCG
The DNA here is from genome assembly GCA_963698285.1 of uncultured Actinomycetota bacterium. Lineage (GTDB taxonomy): Bacteria > Actinomycetota > Actinomycetes > Actinomycetales > Micrococcaceae > Arthrobacter. The sequence continues at coordinate 9,148 of CAVOQF010000004.1, forward strand.
TCGCTGGCATCGTGCTCTCGCTCGCTCACCCGAACTTCCCGGTGACGTAGTCCTCGGTCGCGCTTCTCGCGCGGGTTGGTGAAGATCTGCTCGGTGGCGCCGAACTCGACCAGCTCGCCCATGTAGAAGAAGGCGGTGTAGTCGCGAGACGCGCGCCGCCTGCTGCATGTTGTGGGTGACGATGACGATGGTGTAGCGCTCCTTCAGCTCGTGGATCAGCTCCTCGATCTTCGCGGTGGCGATCGGGTCGAGCGCGCAGGCCGGCTCGTCCATCAGCAGCACCTCGGGCTCGACCGCCAGCGCGCGGGCGATGCACAGGCGCTGCTGCTGGCCGCCGGAGAGCGCCAGGGCGCTGTCGTCGAGCCGGTCCTTCACCTCGTCCCACAGCGCCGCGCTGCGCAGGCGACGTCTCCACCCGCTCGGCGAGCTCGCGCCTTGTCCTTCATGCCCGCCCACGCGCAGCCCGTAGGCCACGTTCTCGAAGATGGACTTGGGGAAGGGGTTGGACTTCTGGAACACCATGCCCACCCGCCGGCGCAGGTCCACCACGTCGACGCCGCGGCCGTAGATGTCCTCGCCGTCGAGCAGCACCGTCGCCCGTCGTGCGCGGCGCCCGGGATCAGGTCGTTCATCCGGTTGAGCGAGCGCAGGAAGGTGGACTTGCCGCAGCCGGAGGGGCCGATGAGCGCCGTCACCTGGTGCTCGGGGATGGCGAGGCTCACGTTGCTGACGGCCGCCTTGGTCGCCGTAGCGGATGGATCAGCTCCCGCGCCTCCATCTTGACGCGCGGGCTGGGCGGCTGCAGGGTCATGGTGCGACGTCTCAGTGGCCGCCGGCGGCGCGCCGGCGCATGCGGGTGCGGATGACGCACCGCGACGAGGTTGAGGGCGAAGGTCAGCACCAGCAGCACCAGCACCGTGGCGTACAGCAGCGGGCCGCGTGGCCTCGACGTCCGGCGACTGCGTGGCCAGCACGTAGATGTGGTAGCCCAGGTGCATGAACTGCGCGTTCAGCGAGCGTCGGGCAGGTCCGGCAGGAAGTAGGCCGCGCCGGTGAAGCAGGATGGGCGCCACCTCGCCGGCGCCGCGGCTGACGGCCAGGATCGCGCCGGTGAGGATGCCCGGCAGCGCGCCGGGCAGCACCACCCGCGCACAGCGTCTGGGACTTGGTGGCGCCCAGCGCGAGGCTCGCCGTCGCGGAGGTCGCGCGGGCACCGCGCGCAGCGCCTCCTCGGTGGCGACGATCACCACCGGCAGCGTCAGCACCGCCAGGGTGAGCGAGGCCCAGAGGAGCGCGGCTGGCCCCAGTACAGCTCCTGGTCGCCGAGCAGCCTTGTCCATGCCGCCGCCGACGAACTGGATGAAGAAGCCCAGGCCGAAGAGGCCGAAGACGATCGACGGCACGCCGGCCAGGTTGCTGACCGCCACCCGCACCCACGCGCGCCAGCCGCGAGTCGGGCGGCGCGTACTCGTGCAGGTAGATGGCGGTGATCACGCCCACCGGCATCACCGCGAGCGTCATCAGCAGCGTCAGCACCGCCGTGCCGAAGATCGCGGGGAAGATGCCGCCGCCGATCATCCCGTCGGCGGGGCGCTGGGAGAGGAACTCCCAGCGTCAGCGTGGCCGGCGCCGCCGCTGAGCGACGTCGCCAGAGGATGACCGCCAGCATCGCCACGATGCAGCAGCGCGGCGAGCCCGGTGAGCGACGGTGAAGGCGCCGCCGACCGCTGCGGCGCGTGCGCGTGGCTTCACGACGGCGCTCCCGGTGCAGCCGCCTGCAGCACGCCGCTTCGACGTCCAGCGCGCCGGCGAGCAGGTTGAGCACGAAGGTGAAGACGAACAGCATCGACGCCGATGAAGAAGAGCAGCGAGTAGTGCGGGCTGCCGACCACCACCTCGCCCATCTCCGCGGCGATGGTGGCCGACAGCGTGCGCACCGAGTCGCGTCGAGGTCCAGCGAGACGATCGCCGCGTTGCCCGAGGCCATCAGCACGATCATCGTCTCGCCGATGGCGCGGCCGAAGCCGAGCACGCACGCCGGCGAGGACGCCGGGGGCGGCCGCGGGCAGCACCACCCGCCAGGCCGTCTCCCAGCGGGTGGCGCCCGAGCGCCAGCGACGCCTCGCGGTAGCTGCGCGGCACCGCGGTGAGCGCGTCCTCGGCGACGGTGAAGATCACCGGGACGATCGCCAGCGCCAGCGCCAGCCCGGCCACCAGCGCGTTGAGCCGGTAGGTGAGGCCGAAGACGTCCTGCAGCCAGCGTGGCCAGCACCATCAGCGCGAAGAAGCCGAGCACCACCGAGGGGATGCCGGCCAGCAGCTCGATCGCCGGCTTGAGCATCTCGCGCAGCCGGCGCGGCGCGAACTCCGAGGCGAAGAGCGCCGCGCGCGACGCCCAGCGGCACCGCGACCAGCATCGCGACCACGGTCGACCTTCAGCGTGCCGACGAACAGCGGAATCATGCTGACCTTCGGGACGTTCGACGACCGGCTGCCAGATGAAGGCCGGCCGGGCGGCCCGTCCGCAGTCACCTGGGGCAGGAACAGCTTGGCGAGCGCTCACCTCGTCCGCGCCTCGGGGTCGAAGAAGAGCGGCAGCGCCTCCTTGCGCGACGAAGACGAGGATCAGCACGAGCGCGGCGATGCCGGAGAAGGCCACCGCGGTGATCGACGCCCGCGATCGACCTGCTCCCGGAGCTGCCGCGCGCCGCGCCGCCGGGGCGCGGCGCGGCACGGCGCGGGCTTCCGCGAGGCCTGCTCGCATGGCGGCTCGTCTATCCGTCTGCGCCAGGGCCTCGCGTGACAGTCGCGTGACGGCGTCTACTTCACGGGGAAGTAGCCGACCTTGGTCGACGAGCTGTCTGCCCCTCGGGCGAGAGCGCGAAGTCGATGAAGGCCTTCGCGTCGCCCGAGGGCTTGCCGCGCAGGTAGAAGAAGAGGTCGCGGCGAGCGGGTACTTGCCGCTCTGGACGTTCTCCGCGGTGGGCGCGATCGCCTCGCTCGCCCATCTTCACCTTCAGCTCCTTGACGCCCTTGGCGTACGCGGCGCCGCCGTAGCCGATGCCGTTCTTCTCCTTGGCGACCGCGTTCACCACCGCCGCGGTGCCGGGCAGCGTCTGCGCGCGTCGGCGGCGAAGTCCTCGCCGTCGAGCACGTGCTCCTTCACGAAGACGTAGGTGCCCGAGGAGTTCTCGCGCGAGTAGAGGACGATCGGCGCGTCCGGGCCGCCGACCTCCTTCCAGTTGGTGAGGTCGCCCAGGTAGATGTCCTTGAGCTGCTCCATGCGTGAGCGCCGTCGACGCGGGTTCGTCTCGTTGACGTAGAAGGTGACGCCGTCCTTGGCCACCGGCGATCTCCGTCGCCGGCGCGTGTTGAAGCGGCTGCGCAGCTTCTCGCTTCTCGGCCTCCTTCATCGGCCGGCTGACGACGTGGCGATGTCGGTGGTGCCGTTGATGAGCGCGGCGATGCCGGTGCCCGAGCCGCCGCCGGTCACCTGGACCTTCGGCGTCGGGGTTCTTCTTCATGAACTCCTCGGCCCAGCGCTGGCCGAGGATGCACCATCGTGTCCGAGCCCTTGACGGTGACGGTGCCCGCCTGCGGCGACCGGGCAGCGGCCAGCGAGCGAGGACCGCGAGCAGCGACGATGAGGAAGCGTCTTCATGGGATGGGGCTCTCCTTGGGAGAAGCGTGACTGCGGCTAGAAGCGGGCCTGGAGCTGGAAGGTGAGGCAGGTTGTCGTGCGGGTCCATCGACGGCGCCGCGGGCGTGGCCGTCATCGGCAGCTCGTAGGCGAGCGGTGACCTTCAGGTGCTCGTCGAAGTGGTGGATGGCGGCGACGCCGAGCGTGCCCACCGCGTTGGTTGGCCGCCGGGTTGCCGTCGGGCGTCGACGCGTTGGCCGCGGCCGTTGACCGGGTCGAAGTAGTCGTAGCGGACGGCGACTGGCGTCGCTCAGCGCCGAGGTTCTGCACCAGCAGCGCGTACCAGCCGCTGCGCCGGGACGCCGAAGCTGCTCGACGCCGCCTGCGACTGGTAGGTCGTGCCCGGCGATGTACTCGCCCTTGATGCGCGGTGCGCGCCGACGGGGAGCAGGTCCAGGTAGACCTGCAGCGTCCGCGCCGAGGCGGTTGCGGTCGTAGGCGACGGCGGCAGGCTGTGCCGTCGGGGCTGCGGCCCAGCGTGTGGCCGTACCAGCCGGAGACGCCGCCGGAGATCCACTTCAGGTCGAAGCCGAGCCGGCCGATGACGTCCTTCTCCTTGTCGTTGTCCGCGCCGATGAAGCCCGGTGTTGTCGGTGCCGTTGCCGTCGAAGACGCCCGGCGCCGAAGCGCGGAGCACGCCGTAGCTTGCCGGCGAGCTTCGCGCCGCGGTCGCGCTCGCCCGGGAGGAAGGCGCGGACCACGCGGGTGCGCTCGGGGAACTCGCGGTCGCTGGAGGACTGCAGGCCCTCGTAGCCGAACGGCCACTTCATCTGGCCCACGGTGAGCGCCAGGTTCTTGCTTCGGTGCCAGGGCTCGATGAGCGTGCGCCTCGGCGTCCTTCAGCGCCACGCCCGCGGTGGTGGCGTCGATCTGCAGCAGGTACTGGGCGACGTCGCCGGTGTACGTGCGTCTTGAGGCGGCCGCGGCGGACGCTGAAGCGGCTTGTCACCCGCTGAGGCCCAGGTCCTCGTCGCGCTCCGTGTAGGTGTAGCGGGCCTGGACGTAGCCGGAGAACTTGAGGTTGTTGAGCGACGCTGACGGCGCTCTTCGTCTCGGCGTTCTGCTCCTCGAGCGCGTCGACCTTGCCCTCGAGCGGTGGTCGAGCCGCTCGTCGATGGAAGGCTCGGCGGGCGGCTCGGCGACGGGGGCGTCGGTCGGGCGCGCGGGCTTCCGGCCGTGGCTGGGCCAGGGTGGCGCTGGAGGCAGAGGGCGAGCAGGGCGAGGCGAGGATCAGTCGCGCATCACGTAGGGGTGGTTCCGCCAGTCGGGGGTGCAGCGCGCATGTACGGGCGTCTGTGGCTGTTTCGACGATGTCCGCGTGACAAGTGCGAAACGGTTGTCACGCAGTGCGGGGGTCGACGAAGCGGTAGCCGACGCCGCGCACCGTCTCGAGGTAGCGCGCGCGCCGGGCCGAGCTTCTCGCGCAGCCGCATCACGTGCGTGTCGACGGTGCGCGTCTCCAGCGCGCTGGACAGGCCCCACACGTCCTCGAGCAGCTGCTCGCGCGACTGCACGCGGCCCAGCGCGCGTCAGCAGGTGCTCGCAGCAGGCGGAACTCGAGCGCGGTGAGGGCCACCTCCTCGCCCTCCACGTAGAAGCGGTGGGCGCTCGCGATCGCAGCTTGAGGGGCCCGAGCGTCAGCGGCGCCGAGCCGGCTCGGGCTCCGGCGCGGTGCGCTGCGGCGCAGGATCGCCTTGCAGGCGCAGCACCAGCTCGCGCACGCTGAAGGGCTTGACCACGTAGTCGTCCGCGCCGACCTCGAAGCCGCGCACGCGGTCCGTCTCCTCGCCCTTGCGCGGTGAGCATGACGACGAGCACGTCGCGCGTCTGCGGCGCTCGCGCGCAGCTGCCGGCACACCTCGGTGCCCGGCATGTCCGGCAGCATCAGGTCCAGCAGGACGAGGTCGGGGCGCTGCTCGCGCGGCGGCCGTCAGCGCCTCTCCGCCCGTCGGCGGCGACGCGGGTGGTGAAGCCGCGCGGTGCGCAGGTTGAAGTCGAGGAGCTCGGCGAGGTCGCGCTCGTCGTCGACGATGAGGACGTGGGCCATGACGGCCCACTCTGGCCCCGGAGGTTTGCTTTGACGTGACGCGTCGGAAACAAATGCGTGACGTAAAAGCTGTAACGGGGTTGCAACAATGGGCCGCGGGCCGCTCAGTCGTCCACGCTGGCGCGGCGCAGGACGGGGCGGCGGGGCGCGGCGAGCCAGCCGAAGGTGTAGCGCCCGTCATCGGGGAAGAGTGCGAGCGCGCTGCCTTTGCGCAGCTTGTCCGGCAGCTCGTCCAGGCCGAGCGCCCGCGCTGCCGGCGCGCTCCAGCGAGGGGTTGTGGCCCACCAGCGCCCAGCCGGGGCCCAGCTCGTGCGCGAGCGAGAGGATGCGCTTGTGCGCGCGGGGCCGGGGCAGCAGCGCGGGGTGTACCTCCACGCGCTCCAGGCCGAGGGCCTCGGCGAGGATCTCCGCCGTCTGCACCGCGCGCACCAGGGGGCTGGTGACGATGCCCGTCAATGGCGTGAGGCGCGCGAGCTTGCGCGCGTGCTGGCGGAAGGCGGCGCGGCCCTCGGGGGTGAGGGCTCGGGCCTCGTCGCCCAGCGGGTTGTCGTCCTCGGCCACGGCGTGGCGGACGAGCAGCAGCGGCAGTTCATGTCGGCGGCATGGCGGCGCGTGCGTACGCAACGCGGCCCGCGGAGGCAAGTCACCTAACCGTCCAAGGTCGTGATGGCTCACGTTCAGCGGCGGTGCGCGTCCGTGACGGAGTCCGTCAGGCCCACCTGTCGGGCAGGGTGCGCGGGGTCCACCTCGCGCGGGCGGCAGGTCGCAGCGGCGCGGCGATGTTGCGCGCGAGGCGCCCGGCGGCGGGCGCAGCACGGGCCCCGGGGGCGGCAGGCCCGAGTGCCGGCGCGCGGCCTCGAGCAGCGCGTCGTGGTGGCGGTAGCGCGCCTCCACCAGCTTGTGGATGAGCAGCGGGCCGCCCGGCACGCGGCGCGCGGTGAGCGCCTGGGTGGCCTTGCGCACCGGGTAGCGCACGCGGCGGATCTGCACCCGCCAGCCCTTGGGCGTGAAGGTGAAGAGCCCCGTAGGCGGGGCGCAGATCGCCGTCGCGCGGAATGCCCGCCGAGGCCACGTCGGCGATCAGCATCCGGCCCACGCGGCGGCGGTAGGGGAAGTGCAGGTGCCCGAAGGCGCACGCCGCCGCGTCGAGGTGCTGCGAAGAAGCGCGCGCACGCGCGTTCTCGTCGAGCGTCGGGTCGAGCGACTCCTCGAGGTTCTTCGGGTTGGCGTGGCAGACGAAGAGGTCCTGCCCCTTGCGCGGCGTGTAGCGCACGCGAGAAGGGGAGGGCGCCCAGCTTCTTCACGCAGCTCGCGGCCCGAGCTGGTCGCGCGTCCAGTCGCAGCAGCTCGCGTCTTCCAGTGCTCGCGCTCGCGGTAGGCGCCGCCGAGGTAGTTGCCGGCGATGTAGCAGTCGGTGTTGCCCATCAGCAGCGCGTCGCACTGGTCGAAGAGCAGCTCGACCGTCTCGCGCGGGTGGGCGCCGCGCAGCGCCAGGTCTCCGGCCGCGACGATGTAGTCGGGCGCCGTCGCGCGCGATGTCCTCGAGCACGGCCTCGCAGGCGGGCAGGTTCCCGTGGATGTCGGCGAGGATGGCGACCCGCATGGCTGCCGAGCCTATCCGTACCCGGCTGCGGCGTGTCGCGGTCCAGCCTGCTGGCCAGGCAAGAAAGACGGTGAAGGTGCTCCCCTCGTCCGGGCGGCTCTCGACCTTCACCTCGCCGCTCCATCGCGCCCACCAGGTGCTTGACGATGGACAGCCCCAGCCCCGTGCCGCCCATGTCCCGGCTGCGGCCCTTGTCCACCCGGTAGAAGCGCTCGAAGATGCGGGGGAGGTGCTTGGCCTCGATGCCCAGCGCCGGTGTCCTTCACCGCGCAGCACGCAGCGTGTCCTCCGCGCGCGCTCGCCGTGCAGCTCCACCCGGCCGCCCTCGGGCGTGTACTTGATCGCGTTGTCGAGCAGGTTGAGCAGCACCTGCTCGAGCGCGCGCGCGTCGCCCGGGCGCGACGAGGTCCGTCGGGCACGTCGCAGCTGCAGCGAGATGCGCTTCTGCCCGCGGCCTTCGGCCGCACCGCCTCGGCCGCGCGCTGGCGCGCGACCGCCGCCAGCGGCACCGGCTCCTGCGCGAGCTGCAGCTCGCGCGACTCGAGCCGGGACAGCTCGAGCAGGTCCTCGACCAGCTCGCGAGAGCCGCTCGCGACTGCCGGTGGATGATGTCCACCATCTTCGGGGCGCACCGTCGGGATCGTCGAGCGCGCCGCCCTGCAGCGTCTCGGCGTAGCCGCGGATGGCGGTGATCGGCGTGCGCAGCTCGTGGCTGACGTTGGCCACGAAGTCCTTGCGCACCTTCTCCAGGCGGCGCAGCTCGGTGACGTCGCGGAAGACCGCGGCGCTGCCCGGCAGATCGCCGCCCAGCGGCGTGACGTGGACCGCGAGCATCGCGCGGCCGCAGGCCCGTCCATCGACACCTCGAGCCGTGCGAGGTGGCGCCCTCGCGGCAGGCGCGCGATGCACCGCGTCGTGCAGCTCCTCGCTGCGGAGCAGCGCGCAGCGGGCGCTGCCCGACGAGCTCCTGGCCGGCGTAGAGCATCTCGCTGCAGCGCGTCGTTGTGGCGGAGCACGGTGCCGCTCGGCGTCGGTGATCCACACGCCCTCGGCCATGCCGTCGAGCACGGCGGCGAGGGTGCGGCGCCTCCTGGAGAGCTGCGCGTTGCGCGCGGACAGCCGGCCGTGCAGCGCGTCGACGGCGCCCGCCAGGCGGCCGCCTCGTCCAGCGGCCTCGTCGCAGGAGCGGCGCGCGGCGCCCTCGGCGCGGCCGCGCTCGTCGCGCGAGCGCCGGAGCTGCCGCTCGAGCGCCGCGGCGACGCCAGCGCTCGCGAGCCGGCCGCGTGACGCAGCGCCGCCGCAGCGCGCCGCCGCGAGCGCCCAGCGGACGAGCACGAGCAGCACGCGGGCGCAGCAGCAGGAAGACGAGCGTCGGTGCGCAGGGGCATGCACGCGCCTTCGGGGCGGCCAGCTTGTAGCCGACGCCGCGCACCGTCTCGATGATGTCGCCCGGCCGGCCCGAGCTTCTCGCGCAGCCGCTTGATGTGCGTGTCCACGGTGCGGGTGTGTGATCTCCGCCTCGATGCCCCAGACGTCGGAGAGCAGCACCTCGCGCGTCTGCACCCGGCCGGGCCGCTCCAGCAGCGTCTTGCAGCAGGCGGAACTCGAGCGCGGTGAGCGACGACCTCTGCCCTTCACCCGCACCTCGTGGCGCGCGGGGTCGAGCTGGATGTCCCCGGCGGCGAGCACCGCCGTCGGGCCCTCCTCGCGCGTCCGCCGCGCCGCAGCACCGCCTTCACCCGCAGCAGCAGCTCGCGCACGCGAGAAGGGCTTCACCACGTAGTCGTCCGCGCCCAGCTCCAGGCCCTGGATGCGGTCGGACTCCTGGCCCTTGGCGGTGACGATGATCACGGCGCGTCTTGCGCAGCTCCGTGTCCGCCTTGAGCAGCCGCAGCACCTCGCTGCCCGGCGATGTCCGGGAGCATCAGGTCGAGCAGCACGAGGTCCGGCGGCGTGGCGCGCGCGCCTTGGCCAGCGCCGCCCGCGCCGGTGTGCGCCGTCTCCGTCTCGAACCCCGCGGCCCGCAGGTTGTACTCGAGCGAGGTCCGGCGAGGTCCTGCTCGTCCTCGACGATCAGGATGCGCGCCATGTGGTTCTCCGCCGCCAGGGTGGGATGCTCCACCTCGATGTGAGGCGCCGCACCCCTAACAGAGTCATGTGACAGCCACGCAACGACTGCGCCGCAAACCTGTGGCGCTCGGCCGCTCAGGGGTCGAAGGCGGGGTCGCAGGTCCCGTCGCGTGAGGGTCAATCGGCGCGGCGAGCACCGGCTCGTTCCGGCCGGCGTTGACCTCCGGGAGGTAGTTGCAGGAGCTGCCCAGGAAGCGCGGCGGGTTGTCCGAGGACAGCGCCTCGATGACGAGCGCGTAGTCGCGGCCCACCGGCACCTCGCACGCTCGAGGTCCTGCGTGCGGATGGTGGTGCCCTGGACGTTGGCGGGCAGGTGCAGCGCGCGCAGCTCGCGGCCGCTGGAGTCGCGCAGCACCAGCGGCTCGTCCGCCTTCACCTGCGTGCGCAGGCAGGTGCGCTGGAGCGTCGGTGCAGTCGCGGCTCTGCCCGTCGGGCAGCACCACCACCTGGAAGGACGCCGAGCTGGCCGGCCACGGCCTTGTCCACGTGCAGCTCCAGCCCGAAGCGGGCCCCCGAGGACGCGGGCTCCACCGGGCCGCAGCCGGCCGCGAGGGTGACTCCGAGCAGGGCGAGGAGGGAAGGGCGCGGGCTCATGGCGTGGACGGGTTGACGCGGATGGTGATGGGGACCTGGCCGCGCTCGTCGGAGGAGCGATGGCGAGCACCGCGGCGGCGGTTCCACCCACGGCCACCGCGCCCACGCCGACCCAGAACCAGGGGCTCTTGTACCAGGGGCGCCCCTCCTCGGCCGCCGCCGGCCACTCCGGCCTCCGGCGTCGACCTGGAAGACGAGCGGGTGGAAGGAGTCGCCCCGGCCCGCCAGCCGCCGCTGCGCCGCGTCCGCGACCTCGAAGTAGTACTCCACCTCATAGGCGGCGGACTCGGTGGGCACCTCGTAGGCGGGCACGGTGGCGCGAAGCGCTCCTTGCTGCCCTGCTCGCGGATGAAGTCCACCGAGTTGAAGGCCTGGTCCCCCGCGCGCCGGTAGAAGAGCTTCGCCTTGGCGCCCAGGGCCAGGTCCTCAATCCGCGCCGTCACCACCACGCGGCTGGCCCGCCTTCGGGTCGGCGATGGGGTCCACCGTCCAGGGTGACGGGCCGCACGCGCCGGCTTCTTGATGTCCTCCTTGATGCGCGCGTAGAGGGAGCGAATCTTCGGAGGCGCCGAGCGCGGCAGCTCGAAGTCGGGCCGCGCCTGGAGGAGCTTCTCGTAGGCCTCCCGGGCCCGGGCCTCGTCCCCCAGGTAGAGGGCGGCGAAGCCCAGCAGGCGGTAGAGCTCCACCAGCTGGTCGTCCGTGAGGTCCGGCGCGTCGAGGCCGGCCTCCAGGGTCCGGATGGCCTCCTCGAAGTCGCCCTCCTCGATCTGCTCCTGGGCGTGGCTGATCTCCGGGCTCGTCGGGCCGAGCTGGAAGAGGGGAAGCGGGGGAAGGGGAGGACGAGCCTGGGCCGGGCCGCCCCCAAGAGGCCGCCCGCCAGGACGCCAGCGATGACGCGAGTTCGCCAGCCGTGCATTCGAACGAAACGCTACCAGAGCGGTGTTGAAAAGAGTCCACGAAGGCGATGCCGAAGCCCGCGCGGCCACTTTCTGGCTGGCTGTGGACGTGGCGCGTTGACTTTTGAGGGGGGTCTCTCTATGTTGCGCGCCCTTTTGCCTGGAAGCCTTGTAGATGGTCGTAAAGATTGAACAAATTCAAGAGGCGGGGCTCCACGCTCGACTGAGCCCGTCGGCCTCGAGCTGCTCGGAGAGGCCCTTGGCGGGGGCAGCGAGGCCGGCCACGACACCGGCTTCCGGGCGACGCGTCCCGCGACGCTGCAAGGCCTTCCTGCGCAAGGTGAGCGGCGGCGTGCTGCTCGAGGGGAGCTTCGACGCGCCCACGTGCGGCGCCCGTGCAAGCGCTGCCTGGCGGACGTGGACGCTGGACGTCCCGGTGGCCTTCACGCTCAACCTGGTCCCCGAGTCCCTCGTCCGCGGCGAGGACTACCTGGACGAGGACGAGGACGACGGCGAGGGCCAGGGCGAGAGCGAGGGCTCCTTCGAGCTGGAGGACGCCGACGAGGAACGTCTTCGACGGCAAGACGATCGATCTGGATCCGATCGTCCGTGAGCAGGTATTGCTCGCCCTGCCGATGAACGCGGTCTGCCGTGAGGACTGCAAGGGGCTCTGCGCGGCAGTGCGGGCAGAACCTCAACGAGAAGAAGTGCGGTTGCGAGACGAAGGTCGTTGACCCGCGGCTCGCGCCGCTGAAGAACATCAAGCTGAACTGACGGTCCTCAAGTCCCCGCCTGTCGCGAGGGCAGACGGGACCGATTGATGAGGTGAGTCGTGGGAGTTCCCAAGAAGCGGACGTCGAAGATGCGCCGTGACCGCCGCCGCGCGGCCAACAGCAACCTGCGGACCGCCGTGCAGGTGATCAAGTGCCCCAAGTGCAAGGAGCCGGTGCTCCCGCACCGCGCCTGCGCCGCTTGCGGCAGCTACGCGGGCCGCGAGGTCATCGCGACCGAGTAGTCGCTGAGAGGCGCTGCCTGTGCGGCTCGTCCTCGATGCGATGGGCGGCGACCACGCCCCCGGCGCCGTCGTCGAGGGGGCGTGCTGCTTCGCGCGCGAGCACCCGGAGCACGAGGTCGTGCTCGTCGGGGACGCCGCCCGTGTACGCGCGCTCCTGGCGTCGCGCCCACGCTCCCGGCAAACGTCCACCTCCACCACGCCTCCGAGGTGGTGGAGATGGACGAGCACGCCGCGGCGGCCATCCGCCGGAAGAAGGACTCCTCGCTCCGGGTGGGCTTCGAGCTCGTCCGGGAGGGGCAGGCGTCCGCCCTCGTCTCGGCCGGCAACTCCGGCGCGGTGATGGCCGGAGGCCTGCTCGTGCTCGGCCGCCTGCCCGGCGTGGAGCGCCCCGCCATCGCCACCCTGCTTCCCCGCGCTGCGCGGCGGCGGGCGCTGCCTGCTGCTCGACTCCGGCGCGAACGTGGACTGCCGGCCCTCGCACCTGGCCCAGTTCGCCGTCATGGGCGAGGCCTACGTGCGCGCGCGCCTGGGGATCGAGCGCCCGCGCGTCGCCGTGCTCTCCAATGGAGAGGAGCCCTCCAAGGGCACCGCCCTCACCCGCGAGGCCTCGGAGCTGCTGCGCCAGTCCGACCTGCGCTTCACGGGCTACGTGGAGGGCAAGGACATCTTCTCCGGCGAGGTGGAGGTCGTCGTCACCGACGGCTTCACCGGCAACATCGTGCTCAAGACGTCCGAGGGCGTGGCCATGGGCGTCACCGGCCTCCTGCGCTCCGCGATCGAGAAGCGCGGCGGCCTCTCCGAGAAGCTCGGCGCGCTGCTGCTCAAGCCCACGCTCGCCGGCCTGAAGAAGGTGGTGGACTACGCCGAGTACGGCGGCGCCCCGCTGCTCGGCCTCCAGGGCGTGGTGATTGTCGCCCACGGCCGCTCCTCGCCCCGCGCCATCCAGAATGCCCTGCGCACCGCGCTCCAGACGGCCCACTCCGGCTTCCAGGCGGAGTTGACGCGCTGCATCGAGCGGGCCGCCACCTGGCTCCCTCCCCGGCCCCGGGGAAAGGAGGCGACAGGCGAGGCGGTTTCCGATTAGAGAGCGGCGCCGAAAAGCAGGGACAGGGAGCCACTAGACATGTCGAAGGTCGCGTTCGTCTTCCCCGGGCAGGGCAGTCAGGCCGTGGGCATGGGCAAGGACCTGTACGAGAAGTTCCCCGAGGCCCGCGCCGTCTTCGAGGCCGCGGACGAGGCGCTGGGCGAGAAGCTCTCCCGGCTGTGCTTCGAGGGCCCCGAGGACGCGCTGAAGCTCACCGCCAACACCCAGCCGGCCATCCTCACCGTCTCCATCGCCGCGCACGCGGTCTTCGCCGAAGCGCGGGCCCGCGCCGGCCTTCGTCGCCGGGCCACTCGCTGGGCGAGTACTCGGCGCTGGTGGCCGCCGGGCGCGCTGCACGCTGGCCGACGCGGTGCGCGCGGTGCGCGCGCGCGGCACCTTCATGCAGGAGGCGGTGCCCGCGGGCGTGGGCGCCATGGCCGCGGTGCTGGGCCTGGAGCCCGCCGAGGTGAAGCGCGGCTCTGCGACGCGGCGGCCGAGGGGCAGGTGGTCGTCCCCGGCCAACTACAACTCGCCGGAGCAGACGGTCATCGCCGGCCACGCCGCGGCGGTGGAGCGCGCCGGCGCGAAGCTGCAAGGAGGCCGGGGCCAAGCGGGTGCTGCCGCTGCCCGTGTCCGCCCCCTTCCACTGCGCGCTGATGGAGCCGGTGAAGCCGCGGCTGGCCGAGGTGCTCGGCCGCGTGCAGCGTGTCCGCGCCGCGCGTGCCGGTGGTCACCAACGTCGAGGCCGAGCCCAACGCGCGACGCCGGCGCGCGTGGTGCCGCTGCTGCTCGCGCAGGTGACCGCGCCGGTGCGCTGGATCGAGTGCGTGCGAGGCGCTGGAGGCGCGCGGGCGTGACGCGCGTGGTGGAGCTCGGGCCGGGCAAGGTGCTGTGCGGCCTGGTGAAGCGCATCACCAAGGACATCGAGACGCTCAACGTCGAGGACCCGGCGAGCCTGGAGAAGGCGCTCGCGGCGCTCGGGGGCTGAGGCGATGAGCGATGGACTTCAAGGACAAGGTGGTGCTGGTCACCGGCGGCTCGCGCGGCATCGGCCGGGCGTGCGCGGTGGCGTTCGGCAAGGCGCGGCGCGCACGGTGGTCTCAGCTACGCCGGCAACGAGGCCGCGGCCGCAGGAGACGCTGAGGCTGGTCGAGGCGGCGGGCGCGCAAGGCGCGAGGCGATGCAGCTTCGACGTGGCGGACACCGCGGCCTGCGCCGAGGCGGTCGACGCGATCGTCAAGGACGCACGGCCGGCTGGACGTGCTGGTCAACAACGCCGGGCGTCGCCGTCGACGGCCTGGTCGATGCGGGTGAAGGACGAGGACTGGGACAAGACGCTCGACACCAACCTCAAGGGCGCCTTCGCCCTCATCCGCGCCGCCAGCGCGCCCGATGATGAAGCAGCAGGGCGGGGCCATCGTGAACCTCACCTCGGTGGTCGGCGAGATGGGCAACGCGCGGCCAGGCCGCCTACGCGGCGTCGCAAGGCCGGGCTCATCGGCCTCACCAAGTCGCGTGGCCCGCGAGCTGGCCAGCCGCAACATCCGGGTGAACGCCGTGTCGCCCGGGCTTCATCGACACCGACATGACCGCCGCGCCTCGCCGACGAGCTGCAAGGCGAAGATGCTCGAGGCCATTCCGCTGGCGCGGCTGGGCACCGCGGAGGAGGTCGCCAACGCGGTGCTCTTCCTCGCCAGCGACGCGGCCTCCTACATCACCGGCGAGGTCCTGAAGGTCAACGGCGGCATGTACATGTAGCGCGAGCGTTGGACTCACCGCGCGCGGCCGTGGGGTATACCGCGCCGGCCTTCGACGCAGGTCCGCGAGACGCGGCCCCAGCATCGGAGCTTCTGGAGAGGATCTGCAAATCATGGCGACGAGTACATCGAGGCCAAGGTCAAGTCCATCATCGCCGACCAGCTGGGCGTCGGTGAGGACGAGATCAAGCCCGAGTCCTCCTTCATCGAGGACCTCGGCGCGGACAGCCTCGACATCGTCGAGCTGGTGATGGCGATGGAGGAGGAGTTCGAGGTCGAGATCCCCGACGAGGAGGCCGAGAAGATCAAGACCGTCGGCGACGCCATCAACTACATCAACACCCACAAGAAGTAGGCCGCTGCGCCTGGCGCGAGCGCTGGGCGCCGGCAGGCGTCGGTCTCGCGCGCCTCGGAGAGACATGTCGAACCGTCGCGTCGTCATCACCGGTACCGGGCTCATCACGGCGCTGGGCACCGGCACCGAGAAGAACTGGCAGGCGCTGCTCGCCGGCAAGTCCGGCATCGCGCCCATCACCCGCTTCGATGCCGAGCAAGCTCGACACCCGCATCGCCGGCGAGGTGAAGGACTTCGAGCCCGAGCAGTTCATCGACAAGCGCGAGGTCCGCCGGATGGACCTCTTCGCCCAGTACGCCATGGCCGCCGCCGAGATGGCGATGAAGGAGAGCGGCCTGCCCGTCGGGCCGGACAAGCCCCACGGCTACGACGCCGAGCAGGTCGGGCGTCATCGTCGGCTCGGGCATCGGCGGCCTCGCCTCGCTCGAGGAGCAGCACAAGCAAGGCGCTGGAGAAGGGCTTCGACCGGCTCTCGCCCTTCTTCATCATCCAGATGATCATCAACCTGGCGCCCGGGCCTGATCTCCATCCGCTACGGCGCCAAGGGCCCGAACTGGTCGCCGGTGTCGGCCTGCGCCACCGCGCCCACGCCATCGGCGAGGCCTGCGAAGTCGATCCAGCTCGGCGAGGCCGACGCGATGATCGCCGGCGGCGCCGAGGCGACCATCACCCCGCTGGGCATCGGCGGCTTCGCGGCGATGAAGGCGCTGTCCACGCGCAACGACGACCCGGCAGACGGCCAGCCGCCCGTTCGACAAGGACCGCGACGGCTTCGTGATGGGCGAGGGCGCCGGCATCGTCGTCCTCGAGGAGCTGGAGCACGCCAAGAAGCGCGGCGCGCAGCATCTACGCCGAGCTGGTCGGCTACGGCGCCAACTCGCGACGCCTACCACATGACCGCGCCCGCCCCCGAGGGCGAGGGCGCGGCGCGCTGCATGCGCCTGGCGCTCGCAGACGCGGGGCTGCAGCCCGGAGGACATCGGCTACATCAACGCCCACGGCACCTCGACGCCGTTCAACGACGCCAACGAGACCAAGGCGATCAAGACGGTCTTCGGCGACGCACGCCAAGAAGCTGGCGGTCAGCTCCACCAAGTCGATGACCGGCCACCTGCTCGGCGCGGCCGGCGGCGCCGAGGCGGTCATCTGCGTCGCTGGCGCTGCCGCGCGGCGTGCTGCCGCCGACCATCAACTACGAGAACGCCGGACCCCGAGTGCGACCTGGACTACGTGCCCAACCAGGCGCGCGAGGTGCGGGTGGACGCGGCGATGAGCAACTCCTTCGGCTTCGGCGGCACCAACGCGGTGCTCGCTGTTCAAGCGCTTCAAGGGCTACGCTCGACGGGAGGGCCCGCGTGAAGATCGTCATCGCCTCCGACCACGCGGGCCTCGCAGCTGCAAGCGCGGAGCTCGTGCGAGCGCTGCTCGAGCGCGGCGTGGCACGAGCTCGAGGACCTGGGCACCGTCTCGCGCGACAGTCGGTGGACTACCCGGACTTCGCCGCGCAGGTGGCCCGCGCGGTGGCGCGACGGGCGAGTACCGACTCGGGCGTGCTGGTCTGCGGCACCGGCATCGGCATGAGCATCGTCGCCAACAAGTACCGCGGCGTGCGCGCGGCGCTGTGCACCACCGAGTTCGAGGCGCGCATGGCCCGCGCCCACAACGACGCCAACGTGCTGTGCCTGGGCGCAGCGGGTGGTGGGCGCCGGCGTCGGCCGGGCCATCGCTCGAGGCGTTCCTGGCCACCCCCTTCGAGGGCGGCCGGCACGAGAAGCGCGTCCAGAAGATCCGCGAGGCCGAGTCCGAGCGGCTACGAGGCTCCGCCGAACGCTCGTCTGACCTGTCCGAGGGACTCCGCCATGGAGAACGACCCGCACGTCTGGCACGAGGTCGACCCGCGAGATTGCCCAGGTCGATCCGCGCAGGAGACGCGCAGCGCCAGGAGGAGGGGCTGGAGCTGATCGCCTCGGAGAACTTCGTCAGCCCGGCGGTGCTCGAGGCGCAGGGCTCGGTGCTGACCAACAAGTACGCCGAGGGCTACCCCGGCAAGCGCTACTACGGCGGCTGCGAGTTCGTCGACGTGGCCGAGACAGCTGGCCATCGACCGCGCCAAGGAGCTCTTCGGCGCCGAGCACG
Organism: uncultured Actinomycetota bacterium; assembly: GCA_963698285.1. Lineage (GTDB taxonomy): Bacteria > Actinomycetota > Actinomycetes > Actinomycetales > Micrococcaceae > Arthrobacter. Next base: position 26,465 of record CAVOQF010000004.1, read on the forward strand.
CCAACGTGCAGCCGCACTCCGGCACCCAGGCCAACATGGCCGTCTACATGGCGCTGCTGAAGCCGGGCGACACCATGCTGGCGCTGGACCTGCCCCCGGCGGCCACCTGACCCACGGCGCGCCGGTCAACTTCTCCGGCAAGCTCTACAAGGTCGTCCCCTACGGCGTGCGACCGCGACACCGAGACGCATCGACTTCGACCAGGTGCGCGGCGCTGGCGCAAGGAGCACAAGCCGCAAGCTGATCGTCGTCGGGCGCCAGCGCCTATCCGCGCATCGCTCGACTTCGCGACGTTCCGCGAGATCGCCGACGAGGTCGGCGCCGCGCTGATGGTGGACATGGCCCACATCGCCGGCCTGGTCGCCGGCGGGCGTGCACCCCTCGCCGGTGCCGCTACGCCGACTTCGTCACCACCACCACGCACAAGACGCTGCGCGGCCCGCGCGGCGGCCTGATCCTGTGCAAGGAGCCGTACGCCAAGGCGCTCAACAGCCAGATCTTCCCCGGCATCCAGGGCGGCCCGCTGATGCACGTCATCGCCGCCAAGGCCGTCGCGTTCCAGCGAGGCGCTGCAGCCCGGAGTTCAAGGCCTACCAGCAGCAGATCGTCGCCAACGCCAAGGCGCTGGCCGAGGCGCTGCAGGCGCGCGGGCCTGCGGCTGTGCTCCGGCGGCACCGACAACCACCTGATGCTGGTCGACCTGCGCGCCCAAGAAGCTCACCGGCAAGGTGGCCGAGGAGGCGCTCGGCAAGGCCGGCATCACCGTGAACAAGAACATGATCCCCTTCGACCCCGGAAGCCCATCGTCACCTCCGGCATCCGCATCGGCACGCCGGCGCATCACCACCCGCGGCATGAAGGAGGCGCGAGATGGCGATCGTCGGCGCAGCTCATCGGCGAGGCGCTCGACCACGCCGGCGACGAGGCGGCGCTCGCGCGGATCCGCGGCAAGGTGCAGGAGCTGTGCGCAGCAGCTTCCCGCTCTACGCGCTCGCGGCTGAAGAGCGTAGCTGCGCCCCGATGCGCTGCCCCTTCTGCCAGGACGCCGAGAACAAGGTCATCGACTCGCGCGAGTCGCACGAGGGCGCGGTCATCCGCCGGCGCCGCGAGTGCCTCGACGTGCAAGCGGCGCTTCACCACCTACGAGCGGGTCGAGGAGCTCGACGCCGCTGGTCGTGAAGAAGGACGGCCGCCGCGAGGCGTTCGACCGCGAGAAGCTGCTCGCCGGGCCTGAAGAAGGCCTGCGAGAAGCGGCCGGTCTCCGTCGAGCAGCTCGAGGAGCTGGTCGCCGACGATCGAGCGGCGGCTCCAGGAGCATGGGCGAGAAGGAGGTCCCCTCGACGCATGCATCGGCGAGGAGGTGATGCGGCGGCTGCACGCGCTCGACGAGGTGGCCTACGTGCGCTTCGCGTCGGTGTACCGGAGCTTCCGCGACATCGCCGAGTTCATGAACGAGCTGAAGGAGCTGCTCGACGAGCGACGCGAGCGCCGGCGAAGCCGCCGTCGCGCAAGGGCGCCAGACGAGGCATGCGGCTGCTGACGCGAGCGACGTGCAGCGCGAGCAGCCCGCGCAAGCGCGCGCGCGGACTTCGACCGGGCGGTGGCCGAGTTCTTCATGCGCCTCGCGCTCGACGAGGCCGCGCAAGGGGCTCGGCCGCACCAGCCCCAACCCCGCGGTGGGCGCGGTGCTGGTGAAGGGCGGGCAGGATCATCGCCCGCGGCTACCACGCGAAGGCCGGGCACCGCCGCACGCCGAGGTGGTGGCGCTGCGAGGCGGCGGGCGCGCAGGGCGCGGGGCGCGGACCTCTACACCACGCTCGAGCCGTGCGACCACTACGGGCGGACGCCGCCGTGCAGCGCAGGCGATCCTCGACGCCGGGCGTCGCGCGGGTCGTCTGCGCGTCCGTCGGATCCCAACCCGCTGGTGAACGGCAAGGGCATGACGCGGCTGCGGCGCGGCGGGCGTCGAGGTGCGTCACCGGCGTGCTGCGCGACGAGGCCGACGCGCTGAACCGGCCCTTCTTCAAGGCCATCCGCACCGGGCTGCCCTGCGTGACGCTGAAGGCGGCGGTCACGCTCGACGGGAAGCTCGCCACCGCCACCGGCGACTCGCGCTGGGTGACCGGCGAGGAGGCGCGCGCGCGGGTGCACCGGCTGCGCGACCAGGTGGACGCGATGCTCGTCGGCGCCAACACGGTGCGGCAGGACGACCCGCAGCTCACCACCCGGCTGCCGGGCGGCGGCGGGCAGGGACCCGGTGCGGGTGGTGGTGGACTCGCAGCTGCGCCTCTCGCCCGAAGCGACAAGGTCTTCACCCAGCGCTCCGCCGCGCGCACGGTGGTGGCCACCCTCGAGGACCCGCGACGGCCGCAAGGCCACGCGCGCTTCGCGCGACCAGGGCGTGGAGGTCTGGAAGGTGCGCGCGCGAAGAGCGGGCCGGGTGGACCTCAAGGCGCTGCTCAAGCGGCTCGCCGAAGGAGGGCCTCAACCACGTGCTGGTCGAGGGCGGGGCGGAGCTGCTACGGCACGTTCCTCCGCGAGCGGCTGGCCGACGAGCTGCGCCCTGTTCGTCGCGCCCAAGCTGGTCGGCAGCCAGGGCCTGTCCTGGGCGGGCGACCTGGGCGTCAAGGAGATGGCGCAGGCGCTCGCGGTGAAGGACCTGAGCTTCGAACGGGTACGGCGAGGACCTGCTCCTCCAGGCGAAGTTCTGAGCCGGTACTCCGGCCCGCCGCAAGCAACCCCGGAGCGATCTCCGCCGAGGAATAGGGTCACAAGGAGTTATTCGTGGACCGTCACCATCCGCGACCCGGGCTCTCCGCGAGGTACCTTTCGACTCCTTCGAACGGGATGCTCCAGCGAGGGAGCAGTGGCCCGGAGGTGCTGAAGTTGCAGAAGGCCCTCGCCGCGGCGGGCTTCGACCCGAAAGGGTTGGACGGGAAGTTCGGCCCGATGACCGAGGCCGCGCTGAAGGCGTTCCAGAAGGCGGCGCAAGATTGTCGAGGATCGAGGAATGGGAAGGCGGGTCCCCAGACGTGGGCCGCACTCAACAAGTGGGGCACGACGGCTCCGCCGGCACCCACCGCGCCGACGACGCCGACAGCCCCCGCTCCCAGCGGCACGGGCATTCCGCGGATGCTCGGACCGGGCGAAGTCGATCGATTGGCTCGAAGTACGCGGCAGCTGAATCCGTTCCGCTTCGGTGGGAGGTGCTGTGGGGACGGGAAGCAGCCGCACACGAGCGTCCTAATGGCTCCGGCACGGTGTATCAGTACCCCCAGGGCACGCGCGTCTTCTGGGACTGCTCCCGGTTTTGTGCGTCACGCGCGTTTCAAGCAGCTCCGGGCGTGGACCTGGCCGCCCGGGGCATCACGACGAGGCTTCGGCGAGGTCGGCGTCGACGGCCACGACGTGCGCGCCGGCGCCGCGGTGCCCGACGTCAAGGTCGCGCGCGCGGCGCAGGAAGCCGGCATCGCCGGACTGTCGTTCCTGCGCGGCATTCCCGGCGCCATCGGCGGTGCGCTGCGCATGAACGGCGGCGCCTACGGACGCGAGACCAAGGACGCCTTGATCGAAGCGCGTGCGGTCGACCGCGCCGGCCGCGTCCACGTGCTCGGCAACGCCGACCTCGGCTTCACGTACCGGCATTGCAGTGCGCCCGACGATTACATCTTCACGCAGGCCACGTTCGGCGGCGCGCGCGGCGACCCGACCGTCATCGCGGCGGAGATGGAGAAGATCACCGAGTCGCGCGAGGCGACGCAGCCGATCAAGAGCCGCACCGGCGGCTCGACCTTCAAGAACCCGCCCAGCGCCAAGGCCTGGCAGCTCATCGACGCCGCCGGCTGCCGCGGCCTGCGCCTCGGCGACGCGCAGGTGTCGGAGATGCACTGCAATTTTTTGATCAACCTCGGCAGCGCGACCGCCGCCGACATCGAGACCTTGGGCGAGCGCGTGCGCGCGCGCGTAAAGGAAAACGCGGGCGTCGAGCTCGAGTGGGAGATCAAACGGATCGGCTTGGCGAAGTAGCCGCTGGAAAATCTTCCGGCGGCGACTTTCACTGTTCGGTCGCGGCAGAGCTGAATCGTCCAAGCCGCACGTCAGCGCCAGCCAAGGCCGGGCGCGACATGCTTGAGGATCGCCTCGATGACGTGGGCGTTGTAGTCGACACCGAGCTGATTGGGGACGGTCAGCAGCAGCGTGTCGGCCTCGGCGATGGCTTCGTCTTTCGCGAGCTGCTCGACGAGGACGTCCGGCTCGGCGGCGTAGCTGCGGCCGAAGATGGCGCGGGTGTTGTCGCCGAGGAAGCCGATCTGGTCCTCGTTCTCGTTGCCGCGCCCGAAATAGGCGCGGTCGCGGTCGTCCACCAGCGCGAAGATGCTGCGGCTGACCGACACCCGCGGCTCGCGCGCGTGACCGGCCGCCTTCCACGCCTCGCGGAAGATCCGGATCTGCTCCGCCTGCTGGACGTGGAACGGACGTCCGCTCTCGTCGTTCTTGAGCGTCGAGCTCTGCAGGTTCATCCCGAGCTTGGCCGCCCAGTCCGCGGTGGCGTTCGAGCCGGCGCCCCACCAGATCCGCTCGCGCAGGCCCTCCGAGTAGCGGCTCGACGCGCAGCAGGCCGGGCGGGTTCGGGAACATCGGCCGCGGGTTGGGGCGCGCGAAGCCCTCGCCGCGCAGCACCTCGAGCAAGACCTCGGTGTGGCGCCGGGCCATGTCGGCATCGGTCATCCCCTCGGGCGGGGCGTAACCGAAGTAGCGCCATCCGTCGATCACCTGCTCGGGCGAACCGCGGCTGATGCCGAGCTGCAGGCGTCCGCCGGCGATGAGGTCGGCCGCGCCGGCGTCCTCCGCCATGTACAGCGGGTTCTCGTAGCGCATGTCGATGACCGCGGTGCCGATCTCGATCCGCTTGGTCTTCGCGCCGACGGCGGCCAGCAGCGGAAAGGGCGAGCCGAGCTGGCGGGCGAAGTGATGCACGCGGAAGTAAGCCCCGTCCGCGCCGAGCTCCTCGGCCGCGACGGCCAGGTCGATCGATTGCAGCAGCGCGTCGGACGCCGATCGCGTCTGCGACTGCGGCGAAGGCGTCCAATGGCCGAATGACAGGAAGCCGATCTTTTTCATGGACGTGCGTTGTGAGGGATGAGTTCTGGCTGTTTAGCCTCAAAAATCTAAGCTTGAACAGGCCATGCTCGCGAGGCGCCGCTGCGACAACGCGCTCGGTCTGACGGCGCCGCTGTCCGCGTCGCAGCACACCACATGGTCACCGGGCATCCCGATGACGCGCTTGACATAGGTGGTGTCGCTGCCGGTCAGGCCCAGCCAGTGGCCGGCGCTGGCGAGGATGTCCCCGGCCGGGCCCCTGCCGCTGGCCAGCGGAGCGAAGGAGCCGCGGCCGTCGAAGACTACGACGTCGCCGCGGCGGACCGGTTCAGCCGCGAAGTCGGTGCGGGAGACCACGATCCTGTCCCCGTCGCGGAGCAGCGGCTCCATCGACGCCGACGGGATGAAATAGACGTCCAGCCAGAGCGAGCGGACCAGGCCGCTGATGGCCACAGCCAGGACCAGGCCGACAAACGCGAAACGCCAGCCCAGTTTCCTGGGCCGGCGTTTTGTCTGTTCCATGATCCGTGTCCTCTAACGCTTTTCTTAGTTGAACGGCGCAGTGGCGGATGGTCCGGGCAAGCGCCCGGACCATCCGTGGATCCGCTGGGAAGTCCGGAGGACTTACTTGGCGGTCTGGAAGTCGCGCTTTTCCTTGATCTTCGCAGCCTTACCGCGCAGTGCACGCATGTAGTAAAGCTTGGCGCGGCGCACGTCACCCTTGGAGACGAGCTCGATCTTGTCGATGATCGGGGAGTGCACCGGGAAGGTACGCTCCACGCCGACGCCGAAGGAGACCTTGCGGACGGTGAAGGTTTCGCGGACGCCGTCGCCCTGGCGGCCCAGGACGAAGCCCTGGAAGACCTGGACACGGGAGTTCTTGCCTTCGATGATGTTCACGTGCACCTTGATGGTGTCACCCGCGCGGAACTCGGGAACATCGCTGCGCAGCGAGGCTGCGTCTACGGAATCGAGGATATGCATTGATCCACTCCTGGTGAACGCCACAGGTCATTCACGTTGGGTCACGGCGGCCAAGCCCGGGCGCTTCACGCACCGGAAATTCCCGCCGAAAGTTTTGTCGTTCCGGCTCCGTCAGGAATTGACGGCGCCGGGGTGCCGCGCTGTTGGTGACGCTCCCCCTGTGGCAGGTTCGCACCCAGCAGGCACAAGGACTAATTTTGCCACATTCAGCCGCTTTTTGGTGAATTGGCTTGCCGGACTATCCGGCTCAGGCGTCGGGGCGGCGCCGGAGCCGGCCGTCGACGACGTCGTAGCCCAACTCCCCGAATGCGGTGCGGTCCGCGCGGGGCAGAGCGCCGGCGTCGAACGCGTCGAGCAGGTCCGGGCGGCGTTCGGCGGTGCGACGGTACTGTTCGTGCCGGCGCCACTGCGCGATCTTGCCGTGGTTGCCGCTCAGCAGCACGGCCGGGACCTCCCGGTCCCGCCAGCTGGAGGGTTTGGTGTACACCGGGTATTCGAGCAGGCCGTCGGAGTGCGATTCTTCCACGAGCGATTCCGGATTGCCGACGACGCCGGGCAGCAGCCGCCCGACCGCCTCGACCATGGCCAGCACGGCCACCTCGCCGCCGTTGAGCACGTAGTCGCCGAGGCTCATCGGCCGGACGGTGAAATGCTCCGCGGCCCACTCCAGCACGCGTTCGTCGATGCCCTCGTAGCGTCCGCAGGCAAAAACGAGCTGGTCCTCGTCGGCGAGCTCGTGGGCGATCGCCTGGCTGAAGCGCTCCCCCGCCGGGGACGGCACGATCAGCACGGGCTTGCGGGCCTCTTCCGCGGCGGCCGCCGTCGGCCCGGCCTCGGCAACGGCGGTCAGGGCCTGGGCCCAGGGTTCCGGTTTCATCACCATGCCGGCGCCGCCGCCGTACGGGGTGTCGTCCACCGTGCGGTGCCGGTCCGTGGTGAAGTCCCGGAGGTCGTGGACGTTGAGTTCCAGCAGACCGTCCTGGCGCGCCTTCCCGATCAGGGACAGCTCCAGCGGTGCCAGGTACTCGGGGAAGATGCTGACGACGTCGATCCGCATCTCAGGCGCGGTCCCCGTCGGCCCGGTGTTCAGCGTCGTCGGCGTCGCCGTCGTCGGGGGTTGCCCCGGCGTCGGTGTTGACCTCGAAGAGGCCGGCAGGCGGGGTGACCAGGACGTACTTTTCGGCGACGTTGACCTCGGGGACGATCTGCTCCACGAACGGGACCAGGATCTCCTGGCCGCCCTGGTCGGTCACCACCAGCAGGTCCTGGACGGGCATGGTGTGCAGCCCGGAGACCTTGCCGACCACCGTGTCGCCGACCCGGACGTCCAGGCCCACGAGCTCGTGCTCGTACCAGCCCTCGTCGTCGTCCTCGTCCAGTTCCTCGGTCTCGATGAAGAGCTTCGCGCCGCGGAGTGCCTCCGCGTCGTTGCGGGTCTCCACCTCTTCGAAGGCCAGCAGCAGGATGTCCTTGTTCCAGCGGGCGCTCTCCACGGTCAGCGGCCCGGCCGAGGCCGGCTCCACCACGAACTGCGTGCCGGGAACGAAGCGGTCACCGGGCGCATCCGTGAGCACCTGCACGGTCACTTCGCCGCGGATGCCGTGGGGCTTGCCGATTCGTGCCACCTGAAGCTGCATCTGTTCCTCTGTTCGGGTTCTCTTGAAGTCTGGGATGTGTTGGTGCGTTTACTGCGCAAAACAGTCCGGCCCCTCCACCATAAGCTGGTGAAGGGGCCGGACTAAAGACAAGTACTGCTGGTCGCGCTACCGGCGGCGGTCGGTGTCGACGACGTCGACCCTGACCGGCTCGCCGTCGGCCAGTGCCGCCACCACGGTGCGCAGTGCGCGTGCGGTGCGGCCCTGGCGTCCGATCACCCGTCCGAGGTCGTCCTGATGAACGCGCACTTCGAGGGTGTCCCCGCGGCGGTTGTTCTTCGCACTGACCTTGACGTCCTCGGGGCTGTCAACAATCCCGCGGACCAGGTGTTCGAGCGCTTCTGCCAGCAATTTACTCAGCCTCGGTGGTCTCTGCTTCGGCGTCGGCGGGGGCCTCGGCTGCGTCGTCCTTCTTGGCCTTCTTGGTGATGGCTTCCGGGATGATCACGGAACCCTTTTCCGGGGTGACGAAGGCTTCCTTGGGAGCCTTGGTCTTCAAGGTGCCCTCCTGGCCCGGGAGACCCTTGAACTTCTGCCAGTCACCGGTGATCTTCAGGATCGCGGCAACCTGCTCGGACGGCTGTGCGCCGACGCCGAGCCAGTACTGGGCACGGTCCGTGTCGACCTCGATGTACGAGGGCTCCTCGGTCGGGTGGTACTTGCCGATCTCTTCGATGGCACGGCCGTCACGCTTGGAGCGTGCGTCCATGACGACGATGCGGTAGTACGGTGCGCGCATCTTGCCGAAGCGCTTAAGGCGAATCTTTACGGCCACTTTTGTGGTCACTCCTGTTTCTGAAACGGGGTCGAGCCCGGCGTTCTGCACCCGTGGGGCGGGCCGTACTAGGGGGTTCTAAAGGACAGGATCCGGACGCGGAGAGAGGGGCCGCGCAGATCGAGTACCTGTTTATTGTGCCAGATCACCGCGCGGATTTCGACTTGACACCCGCGGCCGGTGTGTTCAGGCAGAATTCGGACTCTACGTCAGGAGGTCCAGACGGGCGTCAGGAGGTCCAGACGTAGAGTCCGGCCTTTGTGGCAGGGTCGACGCCGGCGGCCAGTTCGGCGAGCTGCCGCACGTAGCGCGCGGCCTGGTCGGCCCCGAAGGGCATGTCCTCCTCGGCGGCCCAGCTCTCGGCGACGTCGGCGAGGACGTCGCCGTCGCCCTCGGTCTCGTAGCTGAGCAGCTCCGCCAGGGCGCGGACCATGGCGGCAGGGACGCCCAGCAGCGAGTCGCTGGCGACGTCCACCATGGCCAGTTCGTAGTCGGCGCCCGCGGCATGCACGGCGGTGCCGGCCAGGTCCCCCAGCCGCTCGACCTCGAAGTCGCTGATCTCCGGGATCCGGACCGCTCCGGGGGCTGCTGCGGCGCCGCCGTCGAGGGCCGCGGCGCGCTTGAGGGCGGCGTCATGGGTGGAAACGAAGACTTCGGTGAATCCCATGGAAGTGCTCCTCATGAGGGTCGGACTGGCTGGTTACCGGCGGCCGCACTGCAGGGGTGTACCTGCCGCGGCCGTCCGCTTTCAGCCTAGCCCAGCCGGCGCTGCACCCGGGCGGGACATGCCCTCCCCTGCCCGTGACCAATGGACATAATGCCACTATGTCCAATCCCGGCCGCTACGGATGGGCATGCCCGACGTGCCCGGCCAGCGACGGATGGGCATGCCCGGTGCCCTGGTCAGCGTCGGATGGACATGCCCTTCGCCACGTTGGCCACGCCCTGGCTCGTCGAGTTCCCCCACTGGACATGCCCGCCCTTGGTCGTGACCAATGGACATAATGCCAGCTATGTCCAATCCCGGCCGCTACGGATGGGCATGCTCATCGGCGATGGAGGTGAAAGCTGGACATGCCCAGTGGTGGAGCCCAGAGGAGGACATGCCCGCTTCCGGCGCTCGGCACGGGGCATGTCCGGACCGGCTAGCGGACGGCGACGCGGATCCGGTTGCGCCACGGATCCTCGAAGCGCAGTTCGGCACCGGTGTGGTGGGACTGGACCCCGGCCGTCTTGAGCCGGTCAGCCAGGGCTCCGACGTCGTCGCCCGAGGGCACCTCGATCAGCACCTCGCCGAGGCCCAGGGTGTCGCGGCGGGGCCCGGCGCCGCGGCTGTTCCAGACGTTCATGGCCATGTGGTGGTGGTAGCCGCCGGCGGAGACGAAGAGCGCCTGGCCGTGCCAGCCGGCGGTCTTCTCGAAGCCGAGGGTGCCGACGTAGAAGTCGTGGGCGGACTGGACGTCGCCGACCTGCAGGTGGACGTGCCCGACGCCGGCGTCCGCCTCGCGCTGGCCGGCAAGCGCCGCTTCGGTGAGGTGCTGTTCGAGGTAGCGCTGCGGCGGCAGGGCCAGGCTGTCCATAACGACGTTGGTGCCGTCCCAGGACCAGGCGTCGCGGGGGCGGTCCCAGTAGAGCTCGATGCCGTTGCCCTCGGGGTCGTTGAAGTAGAAGGCCTCGCTGACGAGGTGGTCGGCGCTGCCGGTGAAGGACTGCGGCTCGTACTGCGCGGCGGAGGCGATGGTGGCCGCGAGCGACGACTGGTCCTCGAACAGCAGGGCGGTGTGGAAGAGTCCGGCCTCGCCGCGGGAGGGCAGGTTCAGCCCGGGGGCGGGGGCCAGATGCACCAGCGGCTTCCGCCGGCGTCCCAGGTAGAGCCCGCCGTCCTGCTCGGCGACGATATCGAGGCCGAGGGCGCGCTGGTAGTAGTCGGTCATGAGCTTCATGTCGCCGACCTTGAGCATCACGGTGCCCATGGTGAGGTCGGCCGGAAGGAGATCCTGGGTGCTGGCTTCTGCGGTCATGGAAACGCTCCGGTGGTCCTGCGGCCGCCGACCTTCGGCGACCCTACATAGAGTAAATTACTTGAAGCTTCAATTTATTCCTAATGGCCGGAGCTCCCGGCCAAGCACGTCGCCGCGCAGCACAATGTGCCTGGGTCCGCGGAGGGTGGAAAGGTTTTCGCGCGGATCCCCGGCGCAGACCAGCACGTCCGCGCTGGCGCCTTCGGCGATGCCGGGCGCCCCCAGCCAGTCCCGCGCGGCCCAGCTGCCGGCGTCGAGCGCCGCCGCGGCCGGAAGCCCGGCGGCGTGCAGCGCCTCGAGTTCATCCACGATCCGGCCGTGCCGGATGACGCTGCCGGCGTCCGTGCCCGCGTAGACGGCCACGCCGGCCTCATGGGCTTCGAGAATCCGTTCCGCGCGGCGCTCCCAGAGCGAACGCATGTGCGCCGCGTACCGGGGGAACTTCGCCTCCGCCTGCGCCGCGATGTCCGGGAAGGTGGCGATGTTGATCAGTGTGGGCACGATCGGGACGCCCTGCTCAACGAAACGCGGCAGGTGCCGAGGGAGCAGGCCGGTGGCGTGTTCGATGCAGTCGATTCCGGCGTCGAGCATGTCGTCGAGGGTGTCCTCCGCGAAGCAGTGCGCCGTGACGCGGGCGCCCTCGTCGTGGGCGGCCTGGACCGCGTCCCTGACGCTCCGGGCCGGGAAGCTCGCCGCGAGGTCTCCGGCGTCGCGGTCTATCCAGTCCCCCACCAGCTTCACCCAGCCGTCCCCGGCACGGGCCTGCTTGCGCACGGCCTCCACCAGGTCCTCGGGTTCCACTTCGACGGCGAAGCCCCGGAGGTACCGGCGTGTCCTCGCGATGTGCCGGCCCGAGCGGATGAGCCGCGGCAGGTCGGCACGCTGCTGGATCCAGCCGGTGTCATGGACGGCGCCGGCATCGCGGACCAGCAGGGTTCCGGCGTCGCGGTCGGTCACGGCCTGCCGCTCCGCCACGTGCTCCGGGACGTCGCCGCCGGGACCGAGCCCGATGTGGCAGTGCGCGTCGACGAGTCCGGGAAGGACCCAGCCGTCGAGGACCAGGTCCGGCGCGGCGGAGGGCCGGCGGAAGGTGAAAAGACCGTCCACGGACCACAGGCCATGATGCTCCGTGCCGGGTCCGGTGAGGACGGTGCCGCTGAACTCGATGATGCGGGTCATGGCTTAAAGCCTAAGTCGCATGACGACCCGCCGGCCAAGATCGTCCAGCCCCAGCTGCGCTTCGTGGGTCCGCAGGGCCGCCAGTTGGCCCGAGGGGGCGGTGACCACCTCGAAGCCGCAGCGGGCGTAGAACGGTGCATTGAACGGAACGTCGGCAAACGTGCAAAGCGTGATCGATGCATAACCGCGGCTCCGGGCGGCGTCGATTGCCGCCTCCACAAGTGACCTGCCGAGCCCTCGCCCGGCGAAGTCCGGATGTACCGAGAGTTGTTCCAGATGGGCCTGTCCGTCCACTTCGTCGACGCGGGCAAACCCCACCGGCGGCGCCCCGGCGACCAGACAGGCGACCAGAAAGAAGGGCGGGCCATCCGCCGTCGACGGGCCATCCGCCGCGGACGGCTCAGTTGCCGGCAGCTGCAGAAGCCGGGAACCCGGGGGCTGGAAGTGCCCGGTCTCCCAGCGCCGCCTCGAGCAACCGGTCAGCCGCCAGCCTCGAGGGCCGGCAGGGCCGCGAGGTCTTCCGGCGTTGCCGGCCTGATGCGGGGCCCGGACACGTCAGGACGCGTGGGCGTGCCGGCTGCGGTTCACGTCGGCGATGAACGTCCGGATGGCACGGTTCCCCTCGGCCGAGTCCTGGGGCCGGTGCCCGCCCGGGGCGGTGCGGTGCAGGGCACCCGTCTCCCGCAGGTAGCCGGCAATTTCCTCGTAGAGCGGTTCCCAGCCGCCGGTGAGGACCAGGGTGGGCACACCCGGCACGATGTGCAGCGGCGCGTCCCACGGCGGGGCCTGCAGCCTGAGTCGGCGGGCCTCCCGCCCGTCGTCGGCGGCGGGGGGCCCCTGGCTGCCGCGGACCGGGGCGTGGGCGGCGAACACGCGGCGCACGAACTCGCGGTGGAAGTCCTCGTCGCCGAGGTTGTGGCGGACGTCGAAGAGCGGCTGCATGAGGGCCCGGTGCGCAGCGGTGGCCGGCAGCTCGGCGGTGAGCGAGAGGCAGGCCGGTTCCACCAGGGTGAGGGATTGGACGAGGTCGGGGCGTTCGACGGCGGCCATCATCGCGGCGATGGCGCCCTGGGAGTGCGCCACGACGTGGCCCCCGGCGGCGCCGCGGCCGTCGTCGGCCAGGGCACGGAGCACAATGCCGGCGTCGGCGGCGAAGTCCGTTTCGAGCGGTTCGGCGACCGGGTCGAAGCCGTGCCGCCGCAGGAACAGGGCGTCGTAGCTCAACGCCATGCCGTGCTGTTTCGGCCACGCCGCGGCGCCGAAGCTGCCGGCCCCGTGGACGAAGACTACGCGCTGCTTGAACATGTCCTAAGCCTATGGCACCCGTCGGTCATCGGAGCCGGCGACATACTGGCCGCGGCTTACTGGCGCGCGACATCCTGTCGGGGCAAGCCGGCGTCCGCTACTTGCTGCCGCCGAGGAACTTGTCGAAGCCCTTGGGCAGGTTCAGCTGGGACGGGTCAAAGTCCCCGCCCTGCTGGCCGAAGGCTGCTCCGGTGGGCAGGGCCTTGGGGCCGGCGGCGCGCCGTGCTTCCGCGTCCTTGAGCTCCTGGGCGGCCTTGGCCGGGTTGCCGGACCGGGCCTTCTTCTTGGGCGCCGCCTTGGCGCCCTTGCGGGCTCCGCCGCCGCCCATCCCGGGCATCCCCGGCATCCCTGGCATGCCGCCGCCGGCCGCCATCTTCTTCATCATCTTCTGCGCCTGCGCGAAACGCTCCAGCAGGCCGTTGACCTCGGAGACGTGCACACCGGAACCGCGGGCAATGCGGGCCCGGCGGGAGCCGTTGATGATCTTCGGGGCCACCCGCTCGTGCGGGGTCATGGACCGGACGATCGCCTCGACGCGGTCGATCTCGCGCTCGTCGAACTGCTCCAGCTGCTGGCGGATGTTCTGCGCCCCGGGCATCATCATGAGCATCTTCTTCATCGAGCCCATGTTGCGGATCTGCTGCATCTGGGCGAGGAAGTCCTCGAGCGTGAAGTCTTCCTGGTCGGCGAACTTCTTCGCCATCCGGGCCGCTTCGTCCTTGTCCCAGGACTTTTCGGCCTGCTCGATCAGGGTGAGTACGTCGCCCATGTCGAGGATGCGCGAGGCCATCCGGTCCGGGTGGAAGAGCTCGAAGTCGTCCAGGCCTTCACCGGTGGACGCGAACATGACCGGCTTGCCGGTGACCGACGCGACGGACAGCGCGGCGCCGCCGCGGGCGTCGCCGTCGAGCTTGGAGAGCACGATGCCGGTGAAGTTGACGCCTTCGTCGAAGGCCATCGCCGTGTTGACGGCGTCCTGGCCGATCATCGAGTCGATCACGAAGAGGACTTCGTTGGGCACGATGGCCCGGCGGATCTGGCGGGCCTGCTCCATCATTTCGGCGTCGACGCCGAGCCGGCCGGCGGTGTCCACGATCACGACGTCGTGCAGGGTGCGCTTGGCTTCCTCGACGCCGGCACGGGCGACGGCGACCGGGTCGCCGGCGGGGTGGTCCAGTTCGGTGGAGGTGGCACCCGGGTGCGGGGCGAAGACGGGGACGCCGGCGCGCTGGCCGACCACCTGCAGCTGGGTCACGGCGTTGGGGCGCTGCAGGTCGCAGGCGACCAGCATGGGGCTGTGGCCCTGGGCCTTGAGGAACTTGGAGAGCTTGCCGGCGAGGGTCGTCTTACCGGCACCCTGGAGGCCGGCGAGCATGATGATGGTGGGCCCGGTCTTGGCGAGCCGGATCCGGCGGGTTTCGCCGCCGAGGATCTCGACGAGTTCCTCGTTGACGATCTTCACGATCTGCTGGCTCGGGTTGAGCGCCCCGGAGACCTCGACGCCGAGGGCACGTTCGCGCACGCGGGCGGTGAACTCCCGGACCACCGGGACGGCAACGTCCGCGTCCAGCAGGGCACGCCGGATTTCGCGGACCGTGGCGTCAACGTCCGCCTCGGTGAGGCGGCCCTTGCCACGGAGGTTCTTGAAGGTTGCTGTCAACCGGTCAGAGAGTGAATTGAACACGCGCCGTGCACTTCTTTCAGTGGATCTGCAGCTGGCGGCCGGTGCGGCACGCCAGAGTCGTGGCTGTTTCGCCGGAACGAACTGCCTCGACAACGGGACTCGACTATCTAGGGTACCAAGACGCGCCTTCAAGATGGCATGCTGGCTTAGGTGACCAGTCAAACAACGGTAAAAACCCTGCTCATCCTCGGCGCCTCGGGCGACCTCACCGGCAGGCTGCTGCTGCCGGGCCTGGCGCGGCTGGTGGCGAGGGGCCACGCGACGGGCCTCCGGCTGGTGGGCGCGGGCTCGGACGACTGGTCACCGGAACAGTGGCTGGAGCGGCTGGAGACGTCCTTCGCCGACGCCAACACCCAGGCCGACTCCGGCGGCAAGCGGGAGCTCAAGCGGATCCGCGAAACCACCAGCTACCACCGGCTGGACGTCACCGCCGAGGGCGAGCTTGCCGGGCTCCTGGCCACGCTCGAGGGCCCGGTGGCCGTGTATTTCGCTTTGCCGCCGAGAATCAGCCAGCTGGCCTGCGAGGCCCTGGCCCCGGAGCAGGTGCCCGCCGGAACCCGGCTGGTGATGGAAAAACCGTTCGGTTCCAGCGAGGAGTCCGCGCGGGAGCTCAACAAGACGCTGCGGGCCCTCGTCCCCGAGGACCACATCCACCGGGTGGACCACTTCCTGGGCAAGGCCACGGTGCTCAACATCCTGGGCCTGCGCTTCGCGAACACCTTCCTGGAGCCGGTGTGGAACCGGGAGCATATCGAGAAGGTGGAGATCATCTTCGACGAAGACCTCGCGCTCGAGGGCCGGGCCCGCTACTACGACGGCGCCGGGGCGCTGCGCGACATGATCCAGAGCCACCTGCTGCAGATCATGGCGCTGATGGCGATCGAGCCGCCCGCCTCGGTGGACGAACGGGACCTCCGGGACGCCGTCGCCACGGTCCTGCGCGCCAGCAGCGTCAAGGCCCCGTACGCCAGGAACACCCGCCGCGCCCGGTACACGGCAGGTTCCATCGACGGCCGGAAGGTCCCGGACTACGCCAGGGAAGAGGGCGTGGACGCGTCCCGGAACACCGAGACCCTCGCCGAGGTGCAGGTGGACATCGACAACTGGCGCTGGCAGGGCGTGCCGTTCATCCTCCGCTCGGGCAAGGCACTGGGCGCCAAGCGCAAGGAAGCCGTGGTGACCTTCCGGCCGGTGCCGCACCTGCCCAGGGGCTTCACCGGCGTGGACTCCCCCAACCAGCTGCGGATCGGCTTCGGCCCGGACACGCTGCAGTTCGACGTCGACGTGAACGGCCCCGGCAACGTCCTGAGCCTGGACCGGGCCACCCTACAGGCCGAACTCAGCGCCTCCGAGCTGCTCCCCTACGGTGAAGTCCTCGAGGGGGTGCTCACCGGCGACCCGCTGCTGTCCGTGCGCGGCGACACCGCGGAAGACTGCTGGCGCATCATCGAACCCGTGCTGAAGGCGTGGGCCCGGGACAGCGTGCCGCTGGAGGAATACGCCGCCGGGTCAACCGGCCCTGAGGGCTGGACGGCGTAGCGGCAGGAGCCGCGGACCACACAAGAGCGGGCCGGATACCTTCCCAGGTATCCGGCCCGCTGTCGCAACCCTCATTCGCTGACCGCTGGCGCGGGTGCGGCTGGAGGGCTGACCCTAGATCGCTGCCGCGCCGCGTTCCCCGGTGCGGACCCGCACTGCCTCGAACACATCCATCGTCCAGACCTTCCCGTCGCCGGCCCGGCCGGTGTTCGAGCTGGCGATGATGACATCCAGGATGTCGTCCGCCTGCTCGTCGGTGGCCAGCACCTCGACCCGGATCTTGGGCAGCAGGTCCACGTTGTACTCGGCGCCGCGGTACACCTCGGTGTAGCCGCGCTGCCGGCCGTAGCCGCTGGCCGCGCTGACCGTCAGGCCCTGCACGCCGTAGGCTTCCAGGCCCTCCCGGATGGTGTCGAGCTTTTCCGGACGGACGATTGCTGTGATCAGTTTCATGCCCCCACACTTTCCTTGCCTGCTGCGGACTTCTTGCCGTTGGACGCGGCGTCCACGGTTCCGGTGGCCGGGGCTGCCGTGGCGTCGCCCTGGGCCTTGCCGGTGATGAGCTCATGCAGCGGGGTGAAGCTGCCGCCGTGGCCGCCGACGCCGAACTCGTAGGCGGTCTCGGCGTGCAGGCTCAGGTCGACACCCACCACTTCCTGCTCCTGGGAAACCCGGAAGCCCATGGTCTTGTGGATCGCGAGGGCGATCACCGCGGTCAGGACGGCCGAGTAGGCGATTGCGATGCCGGCCGCTGCGAGCTGGGCCCAGAGCTGGGTGAATCCGCCGCCGTAGAAGAGGCCGCCGCCCACGCCGTCGGCCGGGAGGGCGATGAAGCCCAGCGCCACGGTGCCGATGATGCCGGAGACCAGGTGGACACCGACGACGTCGAGCGAGTCGTCGAAGCCCCAGCGGAACTTGAGGCCCACGGCGAGGGCGGAGGCGACGCCGGCAACCAGGCCGAGGCCAAGCGCGCCGACCGGGCTGACGTTGGCGCAGGCCGGGGTGATCGCGACCAGGCCGGCCACCACACCGGAGGCTGCACCAAGGGAGGTCGGGTGGCCGTCGCGGATGCGCTCCGTGACGAGCCAGCCGAGCATGGCCGCGGCCGGGGCTGCCAGGGTGTTGACCCAGATCAGGCCGCCCTGTTCCGCCGTCGTCGCCGCGCCGCCGTTGAAGCCGAACCAGCCGAACCAGAGGATCGCGGCGCCCAGCATCACGAACGGGATGTTGTGCGGGCGGTGGTTGGGGTCCTTGCCGAAGCCCTTGCGGTTGCCGATGATCAGCACGAGGATCAGCGCGGCAACACCGGCGTTGATGTGCACCACGGTGCCGCCGGCGAAGTCAATGGCCGGGCCGAGGGCCTGGCCGATGGCGCCTTCCGGGCCGAACAGCCCGCCGCCCCAGACCATGTAGGCCAGCGGGCAGTACACCAGCGTGACCCAGACCGGGACGAAGACGGACCAGGCGCCGAACTTGGCGCGGTCCGCGATCGCGCCGCTGATCAGGGCGACGGTGATGATGGCGAAGGTGGCCGCGTAGCCGACCTTGATCAGGCCGTCCGGCGTGTCGATGCCTTCGAGGCCGAAGGTGGCGAACGGGTTGCCGACAATCTGCAGGAACCCTTCGCCCGAGCTCATCGAGGCGCCCCAGAGCACCCAGACAACGCCGACCATGCCGATGGAGATGAAGCTCATCATCATCATGTTCAGCGCTGCCTTGGCGCGCGTCATGCCGCCGTAGAAAAATGCCAGTCCTGGTGTCATGAACAGCACGAGTGCTGCCGCCACCATCAGCCATACGTGACCTGCGGTAAGTTCCATGGTGCACGTCCTCCCTTGCTTGGAAATAAGTCCGATGCGATTCGGTGAAGTCCGGCGGATGGCTCCGCCTGTCCCAACGCTGTTTGCGTTCTAAGAAGAGTTTGCTGGCGCCGTGTTTCACCGGCGGAGGATTTACATTGCCGGGGTGTTACAAGAACCGCCGGGAAGTAAATGGTGGGTCTCGCGCTTGTTACGGTTATGTTTCACGCGATCAATCACGCCCCGGCCGCCCTCGAGGCACCAAGAGCAGTACCGAAAGCAGCACCATGAGCAAAACAACCCGTTCCGCCAGCGGAGCCCGGCCCCTGGCCGGCTTCCGGAATTCCGGCACTCCCCGCCTCCCCCGGGACATTAAGGTGATGCTGGTCGCGGCCTTCCTCATCGCGCTCGGCTTCGGCCTCGTGGCGCCGGTGCTCCCGCAGTTCGCCACCACGTTCGACGTCGGCGCGACCGCCGCGGCGGTGATTGTCAGCATCTTCGCGTTCATGCGGCTGGTGTTCGCCCCGGCCGGCGGGGCCCTGATCGTGCGGCTGGGCGAACGCCCCGTGTATGTGGCCGGGCTGCTGATCGTGGCGGCGTCCACGGCGGCCTGCGCCTTCGCCCAGGACTACTGGCAGTTGCTGGTGTTCCGCGGCCTGGGCGGGGCCGGTTCGGTGATGTTCACGGTGGCGTCGATGGCCCTCGTGGTGCGGCTGGCGCCGCCGGAGAGCCGCGGCCGGGTTTCCGGCGCCTACGCCTCGGCCTTCCTGATCGGCAATGTGTGCGGGCCGATCGTGGGCGGTCTGCTGGCCGGCTTCGGCCTGCGGGTGCCGTTCCTGGCCTACGCTGCGGCGCTGGTGCTCGCCGCCGCCGTCGTGCAGACCCAGCTCAGCCACGTGCCCGCGGGATCACGCGAGGCGGGAGCCGCTGCCCCGGCGATGGAGCTGCGGGATGCGCTGCGGGACAGCGCCTACCGTGCCGGGCTGCTCTCCAGCTTCGCCAACGGCTGGGCGACCTTCGGGGTCCGGATGGCCACGGTGCCGCTGTTCGCCGTCGCGGCGCTTGGCGCGGGCCCGGAGTCCGCGGGCTGGGCGCTGGCGGTGTTCGCCGCGGGCAATGCCGCGGCGCTGACTTTTTCCGGGCGGCTCGCGGACAGCCTGGGCCGGAAACCGATGATGCTCGCCGGCCTGGTGGTCACCGGCCTCGCCACCGGCGCCATCGGTTTCACGCACGACCTGCCCTGGTTCCTGCTGGCCTCGGCCGTTGCGGGCATCGGGTCCGGGCTGCTCGGGCCGGCGCAGCAGGCGGCGATCGCCGACGTCGTGGGCAATGAACGCTCCGGCGGCCGGGTGCTGGCGGTGTTCCAGATGACCGCGGACAGCGGCGCGATCCTGGGCCCGGTCATCGCGGGGCTGCTCGCCGACCGGCTGGGCTACGGCTGGGCCTTCGGCGTCACCGGCGGGGTGTTGCTCGTGGCGGCAGTGGGGTGGCTGCTGGCCCGGGAAACCTTCCGGGTTAACCAAACTAGCCCGCAGTTGCGGTCGTTTTCAGGGCTGTAAACGACAACTCATGCGAGCTGGTTGGGCGGGGCGGGCTAGTTCAGCAGCGCGTCCACGAAGCTTTCGGGATCGAACGGCGCCAGGTCGTCCGCGCCCTCGCCGAGGCCCGACCAGCTTGACCGGCACGCCGAGCGACTTCTGGATCGCGACGACGATGCCGCCCTTGGCGGTGCCGTCCAGCTTGGTCAGCACGATGCCGGTGATGTTGACGACCTCGGCGAAGACGCGGGCCTGGTTCAGGCCGTTCTGGCCGGTGGTCGCATCCAGGACCAGCAGCACCTCGTCCACCTCGGCGAGCTTTTCGATGACGCGCTTGACCTTGCCGAGCTCGTCCATCAGGCCGACCTTGTTCTGCAGCCGGCCCGCGGTGTCGATCATGACGACGTCGACTTCCTGGTCGATGCCGGCCTTGACCGCCTCGTAGGCGACCGAGGCCGGGTCCGCCCCGTCGACGTCGGACTTGACCGTGGGGACGCCGACGCGCTGGCCCCAGGTGGCGAGCTGCTCGGCGGCGGCGGCGCGGAAGGTGTCCGCGGCGCCGAGCAGCACGTCCTTGTCCTCGGCGACGAGCACGCGGGCGAGCTTGCCCACCGTGGTGGTCTTGCCGACGCCGTTGACGCCGACGACCATCATTACCGCGGGCTTGTCCGCGTGCCGCTCGACGTTCAGGCTGCGGTCCATGCCGGGGTCCACGAGCTTGATGAGTTCTTCGCGCAGCAGGGCCTTGACCTGCTCCGGCGACCGGGTGCCGAGCACCTTGACGCGCTCCCGGAGGGCGTCCACGAGCTGCATGGTCGGCTCGGTGCCGAGGTCCGCCAGCAGCAGGGTTTCCTCGACTTCGTCCCAGACGTTCTCGTCGATCTTGTCCGCGGACAGCAGGGTGAGCAGGCCCTTGCCGAAGATGTTGTTGGACTTGACCAGGCGTTCGCGCAGCCGGGTCAGGCGGCCCGCCACCGGCAGCGGGGTCTCGACCGGTACGGTCTCAAGGCCGGCGACGTTGTCCGGCACCTCGACGGTCTCGAGGCCTTCGAGGTCGACGGCGTCCGAGGGCGTGCGCCCGCGGGGCGGCGCCGGGCGGTCCTCCAGCAGCGTGCCCCCGCCGGCGCCCTGCACGGGGTCGTTCGCGTCGCGCTGCGTCGGGTAGTCGGTGATGTTCTTCCGGGTCTTCATGAGCACCGGAATCAGCGCACCGAGGACCACCAGGGCAACGATGATGGGCAGGATGATGGGGAGGATGTCGTTCACTCCCCTAGCTTCTCACAAACCCCAAACGCCCCGCGGGCGGGCCGGCCTCCGCCCCGGGGAGGGGCCTCAGACCTCGGCTCCGAGCCGCTGGCTGATCACGGTGGAGACGCCGTCGCCGCGCATCGTGACGCCGTAGAGGGCGTCCGCGACCTCCATGGTGCGTTTCTGGTGCGTGATGACGATCAGCTGGCTGGACTCGCGGAGTTCCTCGAAGATCGTGATGAGCCGGCCCAGGTTGGTGTCGTCCAGGGCGGCCTCGACCTCGTCCATGACGTAGAACGGCGAGGGCCTGGCCTTGAAGATCGCGACCAGCAGGGCTACCGCCGTCAGCGACCGTTCGCCGCCGGAGAGCAGGGAAAGCCGCTTGATCTTCTTGCCGGCGGGCCGGGCCTCCACCTCGATGCCGGTGGTGAGCATGTCCGAGGGGTCGGTCAGGACCAGCCGGCCCTCGCCGCCGGGGAACAGCCGGGCGAAGACCCGGACGAACTGGGCCGCGGTGTCCTCGAAGGCCTCGGCGAAGACCTTCTGCACGCGCTCGTCGACTTCCTTGATGATGTCCAGCAGGTCCTTGCGGCTGGACTTGAGGTCCTCCAGCTGGGTGCTGAGGAACTGGTGGCGCTCCTCGAGGGCCGCGAACTCCTCCAGCGCGAGCGGGTTGACCCGGCCCAGGGCGGAGAGGTCGCGCTCGGCCTTGCTGCAGCCGCTTTTCCTGTTCTTCGCGGACGAAGGGTTTGCCGTCGACGATCTCGCGGCCGTCCTCGTCCACCGGGGCGCGGAGGGCGGCCCATTTGTCCCCGGATTCGCCCGCCGGGACCGGCACGGGCCGGTCGGGGCCGAAGTCGGCGACGAGCTGGTCCGCGGTCAGGCCGAGTTCTTCGACGCTGCGCAGCTCGAGGGCCTCGATCCGGAGGCGCTGCTGCGCGCGGGCCAGTTCGTCCCGGTGCACGGAGTCGGTCAGTTCGGCCAGTTCGCGGGCGAGGGCGTCGTTGCCGGTGCGCACCGCGGCCAGTTCGCGCTCCATCTGCTCGCGGCGTTCCTCGGCGAGGTCGCGTTCGCGGCGGGCCAGTTCGACCGAGACGTCGAGGAAGCCGATCACCTG
Source organism: uncultured Actinomycetota bacterium (assembly GCA_963698285.1). Classification (GTDB taxonomy): domain Bacteria; phylum Actinomycetota; class Actinomycetes; order Actinomycetales; family Micrococcaceae; genus Arthrobacter. Next base: position 48,409 of record CAVOQF010000004.1, read on the forward strand.
CTCCACGGCCGCGGATACGGCGGCGGCGCGGCCGGCCTGGAGCCGGCGGCGGCGGGCCCGCTCGGCGGCCTCCTCGCGGGCGCGGCGTTCGGTGGCTGCGGCCCGTTCCAGCGACGACGCCCGGTTGCGGATGGCGGTCAGCTGTTCCTCGGCGCTGCGCAGCGAGAGGCGGGCCTCCATCTCTGCCGTGCGCGCCGCGGACGCCGCCAGGGCGAGGGCGTCGCGGTGCTCCGGCGAAGGTTCCTCCTCGGCGGGGGCTTCCTGGGCGGCGGCCAGCCTGGCGGCGACAGCTTCGAGGGCCTCCTGCTCTGCCTGGATATTGGCCTCCGCCCGGGCCAGCGAGGCGGCGAGGCGTTCGCTTTCCGCGACGGCGCTGCGCAGTACCGAGTTCAGATGGCCGAGCCGTTCGGCCACGGCGGCGAGCCGGGCGTCCGAGTCGTGCAGTTTCTCCAGCGCGGCATCCGCGCGTTCCTGGGCGGCGGCGCGGCGGGTCTCCGCGGCGGACAGGGCGAAGCGGTTGCGTTCGAGGTCCGCGGCCACGCCGGCGAGCCGGGTCGCGGCGTCGTCGACGGCGGCCTGGACCTCCAGCAGCGACGGCGCCGAGGCGGAGCCGCCGCTGACAGTGAACGCGGTGAACACGTCGCCGGCCCGGGTGACCGCGGTCAGTTCCGGCCGGGCAGCGATCAGCCGGGCCGCGGCGTCGAGGTCCTCGACGACGGCGGTGCCTGCCAGCAGCCGTGCCAGCAACGTCGCCAGCGGTCCGGCGGCGTTGTCCCCGACGGACTTGCCTCCGGCGGACTTGCCTCCGGCGGGGGTAACGAGCGCGGCGGCCCAGCGGCCGCCGGCAGGAAGGCCGGCATCGGGAAGCGCTCCGTCGGGCACCGGCGAGTCCGGCCCCGGCGCACCGGCCAGCAGCAGCGAGGCCCGGCCGGCGTCGTCGTCCTTGAGGAGCTGCACCGCGGCGGCGGCGGAGGCGGCGTCGCGGACGACGACGGCGTCCGAGCAGCTGCCCAGCGCCGCGGCGATGGCGGCCTCATAGCCGGATTCCACGGCCAGCATGCCCGCCAGGGGGCCGAGCACACCGGGCAGCTCCGCGGCCAGCACGTGCTCCGAGCCGTCCTTGCGGTTAAGCCCCAGCTGCAGGGCGTCGCGGCGGGCCGCGAGGGCGTCGCGTTCCCGCTCGCCCTCACGTTCGGCCGCCTTGAGCGCGTCGATTTCCGCCACGACGGCGTCCAGGGCCTCGGTCGCGGCCTCGTATTCGGCGTCGAGGGTCTCCTCGCCGTCCTCGACGCCGGCGACCTGGGACTCGAGCGCGGTGAATTCGCTTTGGGCCTGGCGGCGCCGTTCCTCGCCGGCCTTTTGCGACTCCCGCAGCCGGCCGAGCTCGGCCTGGGCGGACTCGACCCGGGACCTGGCGGCGCCCACCTGGCCGGCGAGCCGGGCCAGGCCCTCGCGGCGGTCCGCGGCGGCCCGCAGCAGGGCGGCGTGGCGTTTGTCCTCGGCCGCGGCCGCGCTTTCGGCCTCCTGCTTGGCGGCGGTGGCGGCGTCCAGGGCAGTGCGCCGCTCAAGAATCTGGTCCTCCAGGCCGGCCTGCTCCGCCCGGACCCGGGCTGCCTGCTTTTCCAGCTGCTCGGGGTCCCGGCCGGCGTCCGGAGCCGCGTCGGCCGCGCCGAGCAGGCGGCGGCGTTCCCCGGCGAGCGATCCGAGGGAGCGCAGCCGTTCCCGTCCGGAGGAGAGCTGGTACCAGTTGTCCCGCGCGGCATTGAGCCTTGGGGTGGCCTCGGCGGCCTGCTGCTCCAGCCCGGCCTGGCGCTGGCGGCCGCTTTCGAGCTCGCGTTCGACGACGGCGCGGCGCGCCTTCAGCGCGGTCTCGTCCGCGACGTCCTGTTCCAGCACGGACTGCAACTGGACCAGGTCGTCGGCCAGCAGCCGGGAGCGGGCGTCGCGGACCTCGAACTGGACGGTCTGGGCGCGGCGGGCCACCTCCGCCTGCTTGCCCAGCGGGGTGAGCTGGCGGCGGATCTCGCCGGTCAGGTCGCTGAGCCGTGCGAGGTTGGCCTGCATGGCTTCGAGTTTGCGGACCGTCTTTTCCTTGCGGCGGCGGTGCTTGAGGATGCCGGCCGCCTCCTCGATGAAGCCGCGCCGGTCCTCCGGGGTGGCGTGCAGGACCTTGTCCAGCTGGCCCTGCCCGACGATCACGTGCATTTCCCGGCCCAGGCCGGAGTCGGAGAGCAGTTCCTGGATGTCCAGCAGCCGGCAGCCGGCGCCGTTGATGGCGTATTCGGAGCCGCCGGTGCGGAACAGGGTGCGCGAAATGGTCACTTCGCTGTAGTCGATGGGCAGCGCGCCGTCGCTGTTGTCGATGGTCAGCGAGACGTGGGCGCGGCCCAGGGGCGGCCGGCCGGAGGTGCCGGCGAAGATGACGTCTTCCATCTTGCCCCCGCGCAGGGTCTTGGCACCCTGTTCGCCCATCACCCAGGACAGCGCGTCCACCACGTTGGACTTGCCCGAGCCGTTGGGGCCCACCACGGCGGTGACGCCGGGCTCGAATTCGAAAGTCGTCGCGGATGCGAACGACTTGAACCCTCGGACGGTCAGGCTTTTCAGATGCAAGGTGTTTCGGGTCTCCTGTATGGCGGAAGCGGGGGTGTTTCCTGCCCTAAATCTACTGGCACCGCAACAAATTCAGCGGATTTGGGGTTTCGGTGCCATCTTCCAGCGTCGATTGCTCCGTAACGGCCCTTTCGAGGCCTCATAACGGCAGTTATGGAGCAATCGACGTGGGATCGGGAGGAGCGCGGCAGCCTGAGTCGCGTGCGTCCGCTACCAGCGCCCGTTCCGCGGCCGCGGCTGGCAGACCGGGCACGAGTAGGACGAGCGGTTCATGAACTGCTCCCGCTTCAGCAGGCTCACGATTCCGGCCGCGGCGCAGCGCCGGCATTCCTGGCCCTCGCGGCCGTAGGCGTTGAGGGACCGCTCGAAATAGCCGGAGGCGCCGTTGACGTTGACGTAGAGGGAATCGAAGCTGGTTCCCCCGGCGGCGAGGGCGTTCGTCATGACCTCGCGGGCGGCGTCGAGCACCCGCAGCGCCTCGGGGCGGCGGAGCGTGTCCGTGGGCCGGGCGTAGTGGAGTTTGGCGAGCCACAGCGCCTCGTCCGCGTAGATGTTGCCGATTCCCGAGACCAGGCCCTGGTCCAGGAGTGCCCGCTTAAGGCCGGTCTTCCGCGCCCGCAGCCGGCGGTAGAACAGGTCAAAGGAAAAGTGCGGATCCAGCGGGTCCCGCGCGATGTGCGAGGCTTCCTCGGCGATCAGCGGCAGCGGCGTCTCCGCGAGGCCGCCGGGACCGCCGTCGGGCGTGGGGATCAGCGAGGTGAGGAACAGCCCGCCGAAGATGCGCTGGTCCACAAACCGCAGCTGTTCGGGCATGCCCGCGGCGGGGCTGAGCCGCAGCCGGATCTTCAGGTGCTTCTCATCGGCGACGGCGGCGTCCTGCATCAGGAGCTGGCCCGACATGCCCAGGTGGGCCATCAGGGCCACCGGCGCCGTGTGCCCGCCGGCCGCGCCGCCGGACGGGGACGTGGGCGGCGGACGGGGTGTCGGAGAGCGGGAGCCAGAGGAATTTGCCGCGGCGGACCACGTCGAGCACGCGGGCGCCTTCCAGGTTTCCGGCGAAGTCCTCGGCGCCCAGCGCGTGCCGGCGGATGGAGCGCGGATCCAGCACCTCGACGGAGGTGATGGTCCGGCCCCGCACCCAGTTCACCAGGCCGCGCCGGACGACCTCAACCTCGGGCAGTTCAGGCAAGGCGGACCTAGCTGCCGGTCTGCGACTTGAGCTGTTCGGTGCCGGCTGCCGCGTCCGCCGGAACTGCTGCGTCCGCCGGAGCCTGGGCCTGGGCCGGCGCGGAGAGCCGGCGCCAGGCGTCCGCGGCGGCTTCCTGCTCGGCTTCCTTCTTGGAATTACCCGAGCCGGTGCCGTAGTCGGTGCCGCCGATCCGCAGCACGGCCTCGAAGGAACGTGCGTGGTCGGGGCCGGAGCCCTCCACGGCGTAGTTGATCGTCCCGAGCTGGCGGCTGGCCGCGAGCTCCTGGATGCTGGTCTTCCAGTCGGTGCCGGCGCCGAGCGCGGCGGCGTCCTTCAGCAGCGGCCCGACCAGCCGCATCACGAGCCGGCGGGCGGTCTCCAGGTCGTTGGACAGGTAGGTCGCGCCGATCAGCGCTTCCATGGTGTCCGCCAGGATGGAGGCCTTGTTCTTGCCCTCGGTGAGCTTCTCGCCCTGGCCGAGGTAGATGTACTCCCCCAGCCCGATGCTGCGGCCGATGCCGGCCAGCGCCCGGGTGCTCACGACGGCGGAGCGGCGCTTGGCCAGGTCCCCTTCGGGCAGGTCAGGGTTGTCGCGGTACAGCGCGTCGGTCACGGAGAAGCCCAGGATGGAGTCGCCCAGGAACTCGAGGCGCTCGTTGGTGGGGATGCCGCCGTTTTCGTAGGCGTAGGAACGGTGTGTCAGAGCAAGACGAAGCGTCCCGGCGTCAATAGAGACACCGAGACGCTTCAGAAGCTCTTCAGTTGAAGACATCTTGGTCAGCCTGTTGGCGGATTAGACGTCTGCGACCTTGCGGCCCTTGTACTCAAGGAACAGCGCGGTGCCAGCCGAGTCGGTAACGACCTTTGCCTGGTGCGGGAGGCTGTAAACAACCTGTCCGTTCTCCACGGTCTTCACCAGGTGGGGGGCGGTTGCCTTCCACTGGGAGCGGCGGGCGCGGGTATTCGAGCGAGACATTTTCCGCTTGGGAACAGCCACGGCTAACTCATTTCTCTCTAGTCCAACACTTACAAATCAGTTTTGCCGGTCAGGCTTAGCCAGATCAGCTAGGGCAGCCCAGCGAGGATCTACGACCTCGTGGTGGTGCCCCGGCTCGTCTTCCAGGCGAACTCCGCATTCGGAGCAAAGGCCCTGGCAGTCTTCCCGGCACACCGGCTGGAACGGCAGCATGGTTACAACTGCGTCCCGCAACACCGGTTCAAGATCGATCAGATCGTGCTCGACTCGACGTTGCTCTTGTTCGTCTTCTTCATCCGGGAATTCAGCGTCCCCGTAGAAGAAAAGTTCTTGCACATTGACCTCAAGGTCATACGCAAGGGGATCCAGGCATCGACCGCATTCGCCGGTTACTTCGACGTTTGCGGTGCCCGATACCAGAATTCCTTCGTGTACGGCCTCCAGGCGCAGATCCAGCCCGACATCCGAGCCTTCCTGCACTCCAATGAGCGCCACGCCAAGATCACCTGGCGCGGGTACATGTTCCGTCAGTGTCCGCATGCTTCCCGGACTGCGTCCGAGGTCCTTGACGTCGAACGCCAGGGGCGAACTAGCATCTCGTTTAATGAGAACTCCTGTTGAACATATGACCGACGTATTATCTTAGCCTGAACTTCCGGACGGACTCAAACCGGACGGCAGCGCGCGGTTCAGCACCGCGAACCGGCCCGGCTGGGGCCGCGCAACCGGCAGCAGGCCGCCGAGTACCGATCCAGCTTACCCTCTGCGCGGCGGATCCCGGTCCGGCTCGCCGGACCCCAGCCGCTTCAGCACGGACTTTGGCACAAACTCGCGAGACGTCCCCGCCGAGCGTGAAGACTTCCTTGATCAGGGTGGAGGACAGGTGCAGGTAGTGGCCCTCGGCCGGTATGAACACGGTCTCCACGCCGGTGAGCTGCCGGTTCATGGTGGCCATTGGCAGCTCGTAGTCGAAGTCCGAGGACGATCGCAGTCCCTTGACGATCGCGGACGCTCCGCGCTGCCGGCAGTACTCGGCCAGCAGCCCCTCCCCCACGGGCTCCACCACGATGCCGCGCAGCGGGGCCAGGGTTTCCCGCGCCATGTCGAGCCGTTCCTCGAGCCCGAAACGGTATTTCTTCGCGTAGTTGGTGGACACCGCCACGATGACCTCGTCGAAGAGGCCGGCCGCCCGGGCGATGACTTCCAGGTGGCCGTTGTGGATAGGGTCAAAGGAGCCAGGGCATACGGCGCGTCTCATGCTCCGAACCTACCCCATCGGGCTTGCGGGCCGGGATAGCATGGCGGAATGTCAGCATCCAAGAGTTCCTCCGCCGCGTCCACTTCCGCGCCGTTCACCGTCTCCGGAGGCGTCGTCCTTGTAACGGGGGCCGCCATGGGTATGGGACGCCTCTATGCCTTGCGCGCCGCCCGGGAGGGAGCCGCCGTCGTCATTCTCTGGGACGTCGACGCCGACGGACTGGCCCAGACGGCCGGCGAGGTCACGGCGCTGGGGGCACGCGCCGTCGTCCGCCGGGTGGATCTGGCCAGCCGGGAGGCGATCGCGGAGGCCGCAGCCGAAGCGCAGTCCGAGGGTCCGCTGACCTTGCTGGTCAACAACGCGGGAATCGTGCGCGGCGCCTTGTTCTGGGACCACGAGCCGGCACGGGACATCGCCCTGACCATGGACATCAACGCCCTCGCACCGATGTACGTCGCCCACGCGTTCCTGCCGGCCATGATGGCCGACGCCGGCCGGACGCGCCGGATCCTGAACATCGCCTCCGCGGCCGGCACCGTCTCCAACCCCCGGATGAGCGTGTACGCCGCCTCCAAGTGGGCGGTCATCGGCTGGAGCGACTCGCTGCGGCTGGAACTCGAACAGCAGGGCTATGACCACCTCAAGGTGACCACCTTCTGCCCGAGCTACATCTCCACGGGTATGTTCGCCGGCGCCCGCGGCCCGCTGTTCACGCCGCTGATGACCCCGGGCGACGCCGTCGACCGCGCCTGGCGTGCCACCACTGCCGGCCAGCCGCAGCTCATCGCCCCGGGCACCGCCCAGCTCGGGAAGGTGCTGCGCGGCCTGCTGCCGGTCCGGGCCTGGGACTTCGTCGGCGGGAAAATTTTCGGCATCTACACCACGATGGACAAGTTCACCGGACGAACCGACAAGGCGGGCACGCGGTGACCTCCGGGCAGCCGCTCTCCCCCTGGCAGCGTGCAGCCACCGGCGCCAACCTGCTCTCCCCCGGCGGGAACCTGGGCGTCACGATCTTCGAGGAGATGACCACGCTGGCGCTCCGGACCGGCGCCATCAACCTGGGCCAGGGCTTCCCGGACGAGGACGGACCGGCGGAGATCAAGGACGCCGCCCAGGCCGCTATTGCCGCGGGCGCCAACCAGTACGCCCCCGGCAAGGGCATCCTGGAACTGCGGGAGGCCATCGCGCTGCACCAGGAGCGGTTCTACGGGCTCGCCCCGGATCCGCAGACGGAAATCATCGTCACCACCGGCGCCACCGAGGCCATCGCCGCCGCCCTGCTGGCCCTGGTCGGACCCGGCGACGAGGTCCTCACCTTCGAGCCGTTCTACGACTCCTACGGCGCGATCATCGGGCTCTCCGGCGCCCGGCACGTCACCGCGCCGCTGCTGGCTCCCGATTTCATGCCCGACCTCGATGCCCTCGCCGCGGCCTTCAGCGACCGCACCAAGGTGGTGCTGGTGAACAATCCGCACAACCCCACCGGCGCGGTGTTCCCGCGCGAAGTGCTCGAACGCGTCGTCGAACTCGCCACGAAGCACGACGCCGTCATCATCACCGACGAGGTCTACGAACACCTCACCTTCGGCGCCCGGCACCTGCCGGTCGCGACGCTGCCCGGCGCCGCCGAGCGCACCCTGACCATCTCCTCCGCCGGGAAGACCTTCTCCTTCACCGGCTGGAAGATCGGCTGGCTCAGCGGCCCCGAACATCTTGTGGCGGCGGCCCGGACGGTCAAGCAGTTCCTTAGCTACAGCTCCGGAACCCCCTTCCAAAGCGCCATTGCGGTGGGCCTGGGGCTGCCCGAGGAGTTCTACGCCGGCATCGCCGACACGCTGCGGCTCAAGCGCGACATCCTCAGTGAAGGGCTGCGCGCGGCGGGGTTTGAGGTCTTCACCCCGCAGGGGACCTACTTTGTGAACGTGGACACCGCCCCGCTGGGAATCTCCGATTCGGTGGACCTGGCCCGCCGGCTCCCGGAACTGGTGGGGGTTGCCGCCATCCCGGTGCCGGTGTTCTGCCACGCCGAGGGCGCCGAGCGGACCCGCAGCCTGCTCCGCTTCGCGTTCTGCAAGAAGACCCACGTCCTGGAGGAGGCCGCCGAGCGGCTTTCCACCCTCCGGGACCGGCTGTGAGCGCGGAGGGCAGCCCGGCGGCCAGGCGCCTGCTGCGGGCCAGCGGGCAGCACGCCGTGATCGAGCCGGATGAGTTCACCGAGGGCGGCTTCGTGCTGAGCATCGGCGGCGCCGAGCAGTCCCACGTCAACCTGGCCGACCCGGCCGACATCTTCTACGAGTATCTGCGCCGGATCGGCCATGTAGTGGATCTCGCGGCGCCCTGGGGCGAGCCCATCACGGCCCTCCATCTTGGCGCCGGAGCCCTGACGCTGGCGCGCTACATCCAGGCGACCCGGCCCGGTTCCGTGCAGTACGCGGTCGAACTGGAGCGCGAACTGCTGGACTTCGTACTCCAGCGGCTGCCGATGCCGGAGGGAACCGACCTGCAGACCGTGATCGGCGACGCCCGGGAGTCGCTGGCCGCGCTGCCCGCCGGGCTGCGGTTCGACGTCGTGATCCTGGACATCTTTTCCGGTCCCGAGGCACCGGCTCACATCGCCTGCACGGAGTTCTACCAGGAGGCCGCCGCCCGGCTGACGCCGCGGGGCGTGCTGATTGTCAATGTCGGCGACGAACCCGGCCTGACCCTGGTGCGGAGCCAGGTGGCCGCGCTGCGCCGGGCGATGGCCGACGTGTCCGCCTTTGCCGAGGCAGGCATGTTCAGCGGCCGCTATCCCGGCAACATCATCCTGACCGGCACCCAGGTCCCGTGGCCCGCGATGTGGACGGCGGCGCTCACCGCCCGCGGCCCGCACCCGGCGAAGGTGCTCTCCGGCGTCGGCCTGGACGTGCTTTCAGACCAGACCCGCTGAGGACACCGTGGCCGCAATTCTTCTGACGGGCATGTCGGCCGCCGGCAAGTCGACGGTGCTGGCGGAACTCGCCCGGCGCGGATATGACACGGTGGACACCGACGACGGCGACTGGATCCTTCGGTGCAGCGGCGAACCGCTGTGGAACGAACCCCTGATGGATGGCTTGCTGTCCCGGCAGCGGTCGGGTCCCCTTTTCGTGCAGGGTACCGTCGCCAACCAGGGACGCTTCTATGACCGGTTCAACGCAGTCGTACTCTTGAGCGCGCCGGTGGCGGTGATCCTCGAACGCCTGCGCACCAGGACGAGCAACGACTTCGGAAAGTCCGCAGCCGAACGGGAGGCGGTCCTGCGGGACATCGCCGAGGTTGAGCCGTTGCTTCGCGCCGGATCCACGCATGTGATCGACACGCAGCAGCCGCTCGAGGAAACGGTCGGGGCGCTGCTGGCTATCGCCGCAGCGCGCTAGGAGCCGCGCACCGGGAGGCCCGGCGGCCCCGGCTGCAACCCCAGGCAGGCGGCCACGGCGCGGCAGGCAGCTCAGCCGAACGCGATCTTCCGCAGCAGGACGCGGAGCTGGTCCCGTTCCGGAGCGTCGAGCGCCGCCAAGGACGTCTCTTCGGCCACCCGGACGGCGGCCGCGGCACGCCGATACAGCTCCATGCCCGCGGCCGTCGGGCGGATGACCTTGGACCGCCGGTCGCGGGGATCGGGCGCGCGGAACAGCAGCCCGCGCTGTTCCAGCGCGTCAACCAGGGAGACGATCTGGCTGGGATCCAAGCGCAGGAAATCAGCGAGCTCGCGCTGCGAGGGCCCGGTGTCGCTGCACGCCATCGCCAGGACCGAGTAGGCGCGCACCTTCAGGTCCAGCGGGGCCAGCACGGCGTTGGCGTGGGCGCTGCCCAGGGAGCGCGCACGCGCCGCCAGGAACTCAATTTCGTCCACCAGTTCGCTGGCGAGAAGGCGCTCCGGGACGGCCGGAATCGCGGCGCCTTCCTCGGGGTCATCGCCATGCGGAATCAATTCGGCCACAGGTCCTCGCAGCTTCGGGTTGGCGCCCGGGGACGCTTGACGGCTTCAACGATACCGCCGGCGCTCCTGCCGGACGGAAAATAGTTGAGGAAATTATCATTGACAACGTCAACTATTTGGGTTGTCATTTATTTAGCTTCGGTCTGCCCGTCAGGGAGTTGCCCGGCAAAGCGCCCCGATCGTCGAATAACTCACCCCAAGGAAGTGGACTGTTATGAAGAGACTCACATTTGCCGCCGTCGGAGCTGCCGCGGCTTTGCTGCTCACCGCCTGCGGCGGCGGGTCGCCGTCCGGTTCCACCTCGTCCGCCCCGGCCGCTGGCGGCGACAGCATGCGCAACATCAGCGTCGGTGTGATCTCGATTGCGCCGTCCGCCGCCGTGAAACTGGGCATTGATGAGGGAATCTTCGCCAAGCACAAGCTGAACGTGGAGCTGCAGAGCGGCCAGGGCGGGGCGGCGATGCTTCCCGCCGTCTCCACCGGAACGATGAACTTCGCCGTGGGGAACCCGCTGTCCGTGCTCCTTGCCAAGAACAAGGGCCTGGACATGCGGATCGTCTCCGGATATTCGAACTCCCTCGCCACCGGGAAGGACATCAATGGCGTTGTGGCCAAGGCGGACTCCGGCATTGCCTCCGCCAAGGACCTCGCCGGCAAGAAGGTGGCGGTCAACACCATCAACGCGCAGGGCGACCTGACCATCAAGGAGGTCGTGTCCAAGCAGGGCGGCGATCCGAACGCGGTCAAGTTCCTCGAGCTGCCGTTCCAGGACATGGGGGCACAGCTGGCCCAGGGCAACGCGGACGCTGTCTGGGTTCCCGAGCCGTTCCTCTCCAAACTCCTGGGCGAAGGCAACAAGCTGGTGACCTACAACAACCAGGAGGCGCTGCCGGGCCTGCCCACCATGGTGACCTTCACCAGCGGCAACTACGCCCAGCAGAATCCGCAGGTGGTTGCCGACTTCAAGGCGGCCATGACGGAGACCCTGGCCCTGGCACAGAGCAACCCCGACAAGGTCCGGGCACTGCTTCCCGCGTTTATGAAGATGCCCGAGGCCGTGGCCAAGAATCTGCGGCTGGAGGAATTCAACGGCAAGGTGGACGAACCCACGCTGGGCAAACTTGGCGAGCTGATGGCAAAGTACGGAATTGTGCCCTCGGCGCCGGACGTTGCGGGCACGATCCTCAAGTAGGCGCACGGGGAACCGGCTGAGGACGACGGCGGGTCACCGCCGTCGTCCTTTGCCGTGTTGCGGGGTTAGTCAGCGGCCCCGTCCGGCGCGTCGTCCCCGGTGTCCACACCGTCCACCCCGGGTTCGGCGAACCAGAGCCGGGTTTCGCCGTATTTCTTCTCCGCGAACCGCTCCATGCCCTCCGGCCAGGCCGGCTCCGGGGTGCGGGCGGAGCGTTCCACCACGACGACGGCGCCCTCGGCCAGGTGCGGGAGCAGCTTGGCGAGCACCGCGGCCAGGGCCGCCTCATCCAGCGGGTAGGGCGGGTCGAGGAACACCAGATCCCAGCGGGTGCCCCCGGCGGTGCGGTCCAGGAACGACTCCACCTTGGAGCGGTGCACGGAGACGACCTTGTGCCTCGCCACGGTGTTGACCAGGTCCGCGTTGCGCTGGCAGACCTCGCTGGCCTTGCCGTCGAACTCGACCAGGTCCACGGTGAGGGCGCCGCGGCTGGCGCTCTCCACGCCGAGCGAACCGGAGCCGGCGTAGAGGTCCAGCACCCGGGCGTCGGCAATGACCTCGAAGGCGTCCAACCGGGAGAAGAGCGCCTCCTTGACCCGGTCCGTGGTGGGCCGGGTCATGGACCCGGGGACACTGACCAGGGGTGTGCCGCCGGCCGCACCGGCGATGATCCGGCTCATGGTGTTGCCCCGTCCGTTCTAGCCGCGTTCAAGGAACGCCTCCTTTTCAGGGTTGAGATAGTCGTCGATGGCCGCGGCGAGGCCGGCGTGCCGGGCCAGGTCCGGGTCGGCGCCGACGATCGCCTGGGCGTCCTGCCGGGCCCGGGCGATCACGTCCTCGTGGTCGAGCACGCGCAGCAGTTTCAGCGTGGAGCGGCCGCCGGACTGCGAGGCGCCCAGGATGTCGCCCTCGCGGCGGAGCTTGAGGTCCTCCTGGGAGAGTTCGAAGCCGTCGGTGGTGGCGGCCACCGCGTCCAGCCGGCGCCGGCTGGGATGGCCCGGCTCCAGGGTGGTGACCAGCAGGCAGGTTCCCGGCAGGCCGCCGCGGCCCACCCGGCCGCGGAGCTGGTGGAGCTGGGAAATGCCGAAGCGGTCAGCGTCCAAAATCACCATGAGCGTGGCGTTGTGCACGTCGACGCCGACCTCGATCACGGTGGTGGAGACCAGCAGTTTGGTCTGGTTGGCGGTGAAAGAGGCCATCGTCTCGGACTTCAGGGCCGGGTCCTGCCGGCCGTGCAGCGGCGCCACCGGCACGCCCGCCAGCAAAGGTTCGTCCCGCAGGAGTTCGACGACGCCGGTCACGGAGGCGAGCTCCCGGGCGCCGGTCTCGGCCAGGTCCGCGTCGGTGGGCTCGGCCTCCCCGGGGCTGAAGTCGCCGTCGTCGTCCGTGCCGATCTTGGGGCAGACGACGTAGACCTGGTGGCCGGCGTCGATCTCCTCGCGGGAGCGGGACCAGATGCGGGTGGCCCAGGCCGGGTGTTCGGCCAGGCCCACCACGTGGGTGGAGATCGGCGCGCGGCCGGCCGGCAGCTCATCCAGCACGGAGGTTTCCAGGTCGCCGAACACCGTCATGGCGACGGTCCGCGGGATGGGGGTGGCGGTCATGACCAGCAGGTGCGGCGGCTTGCTGGCCTTGGCCCGGAGCGCGTCGCGCTGTTCGACGCCGAAGCGGTGCTGTTCGTCCACCACGATCAGGCCGAGGTCGTAGAAGGAGACGTTCTCGCTGAGCAGGGCGTGGGTGCCGATCACGATCCCGGCGGTCCCGGAGGCGGCATCCAGCATGGCCTGTTTCCGGGCGGCGGTGGGCATGGAGCCGGTCAGCAGCGTGACCTGGACCGAGTCCGGTCCGAGGCCGCCCAGCAGCCCGTCCCGGGAAAGCGGGCCCAGGGTGCGGCGGATGGAATCGTAGTGCTGCGCGGCGAGCACCTCGGTGGGGGCCAGCAGCGCCGCCTGTCCCCCGGCGTCGACCACCTGCAGCATGGCGCGCAGGGCCACGATGGTCTTGCCCGAACCCACTTCGCCCTGCAGCAGCCGGTTCATCGGCGAGTCCAGGGCGAGTTCCTCGGAAAGGGTCTTCCCGACGGCGGCCTGGCCGGCGGTCAGCGTGAAGGGCAGCTGCCGGTCGAACGCAGCCAGCAGGCCGCCGGGCACCGGACGGCGGGCGGTGGCTTCCTCGGCGGCCCACTGGGCGCGGCGCCGGGCCAGGGCCGACTGCAGCACCAGGGCTTCCTGGTAGCGGAAGCGGTCCCGGGCCCGCTGCCAGTCCGCAGGGGTCTCCGGTGCGTGGATCAGCCGGTAGGCGTCAGCGACGGGCAGGAACTTCTCCCGGGCGGCGATATCGGCCGGCAGCGGATCGTCCAGGCCGTCCAGCTCCGCGGTGCCCAGCAGGGTGTCGACCACCTTCTGGATGGACCAGCTGGTGAGCTTCGCGGTGGCCGGGTACACCGGGATGGGCATCGCCGCGAGCTTCTCCGGGTCCATGCCGGGGATATCCGGGTCTTCGTCGAGCAGTTGGTACTGCGGGTTGGTCAGGCCCAGCGAGCCGCCGTAGCGGGTCACCTTGCCGGAGAACAGGGCGCGCCGGCCCGGGAGCAGCTCGGCCTTGGCGCGGTAAGCGTTGAAGAAGCTGACCTTGAGGGTTCCGGCGTCGTCGGTGATCACGACGTCTGTCAGCGTACCCTTGCGGGCGCGCATGGACCGGGTGCTGCTGGAGACCACCCGCGCGATCAGCGTGACTTCCTCGTCCAGCGGGACCTCGCTGATGGGGGTGAGTTCGCCGCGGTTCAGGTAGCGGCGCGGGAAGTAGTTCAGCAGCCCGCCGACGCTGGTGATGCCCAGGTGCTTTTCAATGACGGCCGCGGAGCGCTTGCCGATCCGGCGGTCCAGGCCCAGCTCAAGTTCAGCGTTCATGTCCGTCGAGGTCCGTGCTGCGGGGCTGGGCGCCGGGAACTGCTTCCAGGGTAGGAGAACCGGCATCGCGCGGGACGGCGAGGTCGCTGACGCTGATGTCGGAGGGTTCGCCGAGCGAGCGGATCAGTGCGACGGCGGGGGCCGGGTCGGGCACGTGGACGTGGACCCGCCAGCGGTAGGCCCCGTCCGCGTCGGCGTCGCCGCCCACCTGGCTCATGATCACGGACTCGCCCATCTCGTCGAGCCGCTGCCGCATGGTGGCCGCGTCCAGCGGCGAGAGCGTGATGGTGCACATGAGCTCCACGCCGTCGTCCCGCGGCATGCCTACGTGGATGTGGGGATCCTGGACGTCGTAGCCGTGCAGGCCGTCCAGCAGCTGGTCCTGCAGCTCCTCGCCGAGCACGGCAGAGCGCAGGCAGTCGAGGACCAGGAGCATCCCGACGCCGCCGGCGTCCACCACGTGGGCGGTGTGCAGGGCCTCGAGCTGGTCTTCGGTGTGGACCACGGCGGCCAGGGCAGCCTCCACGGCGGCGTCGAGGGCCAGTCCGAGGGTGTGGTTGCTGTCGTCGCCGCCGTGCTCGGCGTCGACGGCGGCGGCGGCGCGGGCCGCAGCCTCCATCACCGAAAGCATGGTGCCGGGCACCGGGTCGCTCAGCGCGGACCAGGCCCGGATCTGGGCGCGGTTGAGCGCGGCGGCCAGCAGGGGTGAACTGAGCCGGTGGTGCCCGGCCAGGGGTTCCGCGGCAGCGCAGAGGAAGACGGCAAAGAGCGTGCCGGAGTTGCCCCGCGCCTGCTCGATCGCGGCCTGGCCCGCGCGGGCCAGGACGGCCCCGACGTCGTTCTGCGCCGGGTCGGGCGGGCCCACGGCGTGCAGCGGGGCGTCGGCGTTGAGCTGCGGCAGGGCGGCGGTGTCGGTGGCGACGTCCTGCAGTGCCCGGGCGGCGGCGCGCACGGTGAGGTACAGGTTGGTGCCGGTATCGCCGTCGGCGACGGGAAAGATGTTGATGGCATTCAGGCGGTCGCTGTGGTTCCCAAGCGTTGTCTCCGCCTTGCCCAACCACCGCTTCATCGCTTGCGCGTTGGCGGCAATTTTAGTCTGCAAAGTGATCCCATCCCACGGTGTCAGCGGGCCGGCCCGCTATTGTCACGCCCGTGCTGTCCGTTGAGGCAGGGGCTTCTACCGAGCCTATCGCAGTGAACCCGCGAGGCAGCTGAATGCCTGCCGGGTAGGCGGCGAGCAGGCCGTGGTCCTCGCCGCCGCCCAGGACCCAGTCCATCGGGTCCGTGCCCAGCAGGGTTGCGGCCGGCTGCAGCGGCACGGCGAGCGCTTTGAGCGCCGCGGGGTCCAGGTTCAGCACGGCATGGCTGGCCGCAGCCATCCGCTGCCCGTCCCGGACCAGGCCGTCGGAGAGGTCCATCAGGGCGCTGGCACCGGCTGCCCGCGCCAGCGGCCCGGCCGCGAGCGGTGGCAGGGGACGGCACTGGGTGTCCATCAGGGCGCGCTGTTCGGTGGTCAGGGCGCCTGCGGGCGTGTCGGATTCCAGCAGGGCCAGGCCGGCGGCGGCGCGGCCCACGGTGCCTGCGAGCGCCAGGGTGTCCCCCGGCCGGGCGCCGGAGCGCAGTACCGGGTCCTGTCCGTCGAGGGTGCCGAGGATGGCGACGCTGACGGACAGTTCGCGTCCCCGGCCCAGGTCCCCGCCGGCCACGGCGCAGTCTTCCGCGCCCAGTTCGCGGATCGCGGCGCTCAGCCCGTCAGCGAAGTCCTCCACCCAGGCCACGAGCGTTTCCGGGGGCATGGTCAGGCTGACGACCAGCGAGGTGGCGCGGGCGCCCATGGCGTTGATGTCACTGAGGTTCTGGGCGGCGGCCTTCCAGCCGACGTCGTAGCCGGTTGTCCGGTAGCCGTTGTTCCACTGCAGCCGGAAGTCCTGGTCCGCCACCTGGGTGTCGATGCTGATGACCGTCCGCCCGTCCGGCGCAGCCACGATTGCGGCATCGTCGCCCGGGCCCAGCAGCAGGGTGCCGCTGTCCCCGCCGTGGAGCCGGGGGAAAATGCGGGCCAGGAGCCCGGACTCGGAGAGGTCGGCCACGGTCAGCGGCGATGGCGGCTGCGGGATCCGCGGCTCTGGTGAATGCGGCGGGCGGGTCAGCGGTTCAGGCACAGCCCCACGCTACCGTGTACGGGTGACAACGGCGCTGTCGCCCGGCAGCGCGGCCGCATCAGCCCGGCCCGTCAAGGTACTCCCGCAGCCTGGCCCCGGCCGCGGGCGGCCGGAAGCCCAAGGCCGCCAGTTTGTCCAGAGCCAGGGTGCTGTTCGCCGGCCGCGGGGCCGCGGTTTTGCCGGCGAAATACTCTGCCGTGCTGACGCCCCGCACTGCGGATGCGGGGTTTCCGCCCAGCTCGTAGACCTCCGCCGCGATGTCCGCCCAGGACTGTGGCGCGCCGTCGTTGCTGAGGTTGTAGGTGCCGTAGGGTGCGGCGGTGTCGAGCAGGTGCCGGATCCCGGCGGCGATGTCCTCGGTGAAGCCGAGCCGTCCGGTCTGGTCGTTGACGACCGAGGGCTCAACGCCGCGCGCGGCAAGGGAGGCCATGGTGCGGACAAAGTTGTTGCCGTCGCCGATCACCCAGCTGGTCCGCACGATGTAGTGCCGGGGAACCACGCTGACGACGGCGTCGGCGGCGGCCTTGGTCTGGCCGTAGACGCCCAGCGGCGAGAATGGTTCGTCCTCGGGGTGGACTTCGTTGCTGCCGTCGAAGACGTAGTCGGAGGAGACATGGACCAGGGTCAACCCGTGCTCGACGGCGGCGCGGGCCAGCCGGGCGACGGCGGTGACGTTGACCGCCCAGGCGGCCCTGCGGCCCTCGGGGGTTTCCGCGGCGTCCACGGCGGTGTAGGCGGCGGCGTTGATGATGGTGGAGTAGTTCTTCCAGTTCCGGGCTGCGAAGGCTTCCTCGCTGCCGAGATCGAACTCTGCCCGGCCGGCGAACTCGACGGACGCGTCGCCGTCGTACAGTTTCCGCAGCGCCTTCCCCAGCTGGCCGCCGGCACCGAGGATCAGGGTCCTCTTCGGCCGCATCGGGACCACCTCCGCGAGGCGCGGGTGCCTCTTGTCCTTGTCCGAGAGCTCGGCCTGTGCCAGCGGCACCGGCCAGGCGATCGCGGCCGTCTCGTCGGCGAGGTTCAGGAACGTGTACTGGTCCTGGGCACCGGCGGACCAGTGGTCGTTGACCAGGTAGGTGTAGGCGGTGTTGTCCTCCAGCGTCTGGAAAGCGTTCCCCACCCCGCGGGGAATGAAGATGGCCCGGCCGGGATCCAGCTCCGCGGTGAACACCGTACCGAAGCTGGCACCCTCGCGCAGGTCAACCCAGGCGCCGAAGATTTTGCCGGTGGCGACCGAGATGAACTTGTCCCACGGCTCGGCATGGATGCCGCGGGTAGTGCCGGCCTTTTCGTTGAACGAGATGTTGTTCTGCACCGGCCGGAAGTCCGGCAGGCCGAGCGCCACCATCTTTTCCCGCTGCCAGTTTTCCTTGAACCAGCCGCGGTTGTCACCGTGGACCGGAAGGTCATAAAGGACGACGCCGGGAATCGGGGTCTGGTGTGCCGTGAGCTGTTTCGAGAACTCGATAGGCATGACCTACTGGCCCTGCTCCGTGTATTTGGCTTCCGTGGCCGCCTTCTGCGGCCGCCACCAGTCCTCGTTGTCCCGGTACCAGGCGATGGTGTCCTCGAGGCCGGCCTCAAAATTCGAAAACCGCGGTTCCCAGCCGAGCTCGTCGCGGAGCTTGGCGGAGTCGATCGCGTACCGCAGGTCGTGGCCGGGCCGGTCCGTCACGAGGTCATAGCCGTCCGCGGCCTGGCCCAGCTGCTTGAGGATCAGCTCCACAACGTCCTTGTTGCTCCGCTCCCCGTCGGCGCCGATCAGGTAGGTCTCGCCGATACGGCCCCTGGCGATGATGGCCAGCACGGCGGCGGAGTGGTCACTGGCGTGGATCCAGTCCCGGACATTCTCGCCCCGGCCGTAGAGCTTCGGCCGGATCCCGTCGATCACATTGGTGATCTGGCGCGGAATGAACTTCTCCACATGCTGGTAAGGCCCGTAGTTGTTCGAGCAGTTGCTGATCGTCGCGCGCAGCCCGAAGGACCGCACCCAGGCACGGACCAGCAGGTCCGAGGCCGCCTTGGTCGAGGAATACGGACTGGACGGGTTGTACGGGGTGTTCTCGGTGAACCGCTCCGCATCATCCAGCTCCAGGTCGCCGTAGACCTCGTCCGTGGAGACGTGGTGGAAGCGCGTGCCGTGCCGCCGGGCCGCCTCGATCAGGGTGTACGTCCCGGCGACGTTCGTGTCCAGGAACGGCCGGGGGTCCTGCAGCGAGTTGTCGTTGTGCGACTCGGCCGCGAAGTGGACCACGACGTCGGCGTCGGCCACCAGCGGGTCCACCACACCGGCGTCGCAAATGTCGCCGCGCACAAAGCGGAAACGATCCCCGGGGAGGCCCCGCAGCGACTCCAGGTTGCCGGCATAAGTGAGTTTGTCGAGCACCGTGACGTGATCGCCGGTGTGCGCCAGCACGTGGTGGACAAAGTTGGCACCGATGAAGCCTGCACCACCGGTAATCAGTAGTCGCTGCATATTCCAAGACCCTACCTGTTGCGGTATCTCCGATAAACATCAATGATGTGCCAATGCGGGGAATCATTTTGGCCGGGGGCACCGGTTCGCGCTTGCATCCGATTACGTTCGGGATCAGCAAACAACTGGTCCCGGTCTACGACAAGCCCATGATCTACTACCCGCTGTCCACGCTGATCCTGGCCGGCATCCGGGACATCCTGATTATCACCACACCCCAGGACGCCGGCCCGTTCGAACGGCTGCTCGGGGACGGCTCCCAGTTCGGGGTCTGCCTCAGCTACCGGCAGCAGCCCTCCCCGGACGGCCTGGCGCAGGCCTTCGTCCTTGGCGAGGAACACATCGGGGGCGATTCCGTTGCCCTGGTCCTGGGCGACAACATCTTCTACGGCCCGGGCATGGGAACCCAGCTGGCCCGCTACACGGCAGTGGACGGCGGTTCCGTGTTCGGCTACTGGGTCCAGAATCCGGGAGCGTACGGCGTGGTCGAGTTTGACGCGGCCGGGCGGGTGCTCACGCTCGAAGAAAAACCCGAATTTCCGAAAAGCAATTATGCGGTGCCCGGACTCTATTTCTACGACAACGACGTCGTCGAAATTGCCCGCGAGCTCAAACCCTCGGACCGCGGCGAGCTGGAAATCACCGACGTCAATAACACCTACCTGGGCCTGGACAAGCTACACATCGAAGTACTGCCCCGGGGCACGGCCTGGCTGGACACCGGGACCTTTGACGATCTCAACGACGCCTCGAATTTCGTTCGGACGGTCCAGAAGCGGCAGGGGCTGATCATCGGCGCGCCGGAGGAAATCTCGTGGCGCCAGGGTTTCCTCAGCGACGACGAGCTCCGCGCCCGGGCCGAACCCCTCGTCAAGAGCGGTTACGGGTCGTACCTGCTGGGACTGCTGGGGCCGTAGCCGGGAAGCGCCGGGCAGCGCCGCTCCGGCGTCCGGGAGGGCCACTTCCGCCGGGATAGGCTGGAGGGATGCAGCAGCTCCGCCCGTCCGGTTTCCTTCGTCCGCTTCGTCTTCTGGCTACAGCAGCCGCTGCCGGGCTCGTGCTCAGCGCCTGCTCCCCCACCGTCGACGTCGCCCCCGCCAAGGATGCGGCAAACGCCGCCTGCGCGCCCATGATGGTCGCGCTGCCGGACACCATCGGCGAGGCGAAACTGCGCAAGACCAACAGCCAGGCGACTGCGGCGTGGGGAGACCCGTCCCTTGTGGTGCTGCGCTGCGGCGTCAACGTCCCCGGCCCCACCACCGACCGCTGCGTGAGCGTGAACGGCGTCGACTGGGTGATGAAGGAGGGTAATCCGGTGTGGACGCTGACGACGTTCGGCCGCGAGCCCGCCACGGAGATCCTGATGGATCCGGACAAAATCAGCTCGGCGACGGTCCTGGCCGAACTCGCCAACGCCGCGGGAAAGGTGAAGGCCTCGAGGAACTGCGTGGGCCAGGCGGACCTGCAGAACCTGCCCACCGGCAAGTAGCGACTGCCGGGCCTGGACTACGCGCAGGCCGGTCTTGCGGTGCAGCGCCAGGTGGATCAGCTCGTCGATCAGTTCCGCGTAGCCCAGCCCGGAGGCCTTCCACATCTGCGGGTACATGCTCTTGGGCGTGAAGCCGGGCATGGTGTTGATCTCGTTGATGATCAGTTCGCCCTCGGCCGTGTAGAAGAAGTCCACCCGGCTCAGGCCTTCGGCGCCCACGGCGTCGAACGCGACCGCGGCCAGTTCGCGGACCCGGGCGATGGCCTCTTCGGGGAGGTCGGCCGGGCAGCTGAGCGCGGCGGCGTCGTCCTCGACGTACTTGGCGTTGAAGTCGTAGAAGTCGTGGCCGCCGCCGGCCACGGAGATCTCGCCCGGCATCGACGTCCGCGGGGCGTCCGTGCCGCGGCCCTCCAGCACCGCGCACTCGATCTCCCGGCCCACGATGCCGGCCTCGATCACCAGCTTGGGATCGTGTTCCCGGGCGGCGGCGATTGCGGCGTCCAGTTCCTCAAGCGACTCCACCTTGGAGATCCCCATCGAGGAGCCGGCCCGCGCGGGCTTGACGAAGACCGGGAAGCCGAGAGCGTCCACGCGCTTGCGCACCAGTTCGGGGTCGGTGAGCCACTGCCGGTCCGTCACCGCGATGTAGGGGCCCACGCGCAGCCCGGCGGACTCGAAGACCACCTTCATGTAGTGCTTGTCCATGCCGACGGCGGAGGCCAGGACACCGGCTCCAACGTAGCGGGTGTCGGACAGCTCCAGCAGGCCCTGGATGGTGCCGTCCTCGCCGAAGGGGCCGTGCAGGAGCGGGAAGACCACGTCCACGGAGCCGAGTTCCTGCGGGACCTGGTTGGGCGCGGCCACGATCAGCTGGTGCTCCCCGCCGATCTCTGCCAGCGTGACGGTCTGCTCCGACGGCGCAACTTCCGGCAGCGAGGAGGCGGACAGCGACCATTCCCGGGTGTCACCGGAGGCGAGCACCCACTGTCCGGTCTTGGCGATCCCGATCGGGATCACCTCGTACTTCGCCTGGTCAATGGCGCCGAGGACCCCGGCCGCCGTGACGCAGCTGACCGCGTGCTCGCTGGAGCGGCCGCCGAAGAGCACCGCGACCCGGGGCCTGCGGCCAGGCTGCGCCTCTGGAGTCATGTTCTTTTCCGACACTGTTAGTAATCGCCTTCGGATTTCAGGTCCCGGGACAGCAGCAGCGGTCCCAGTTGGTCTATGGACAGTTTTCCGGCCAGCACCGCGACGACGGCGGCGGTGATGGGCATCTCCACGCCCAGCTTGCCGGCCAGTTCATGCACGGCCTGCGCCGATTTGATGCCTTCGGCGGTCTGGGTCATTTCTGCGGTGACCTGTTCCAGGCTCAGGCCGGTGCCGAGCAGCCGGCCGGCGGTGTGGTTCCGTGACAGCGCCGAGGAACAGGTGGCGACGAGGTCGCCCAGGCCCGCCAGTCCGGCCATGGTCCGGGCTTCGCCGCCGAGGGCGAGCGTCAGCCGCGAAGTCTCGGCGAGGCCCCTGGTAATCACGGATGCCTTGGTGTTGTCGCCCATCTGCTGGCCTTCGCAGATGCCCACGGCGAGGGCGATGATGTTCTTGACGATGCCGCCGATTTCGACGCCGACCACGTCCGCCGTCGTATACGGCCGGAAGTAGGGGGCCGTGCAGCTGCGGGCCATCCAGCCGGCCGCCGCGGCGTCGGAGCAGGCGACGACCGAGGCGGTGGGCTCCTCGCGGGCGATCTCCATGGCCAGGTTGGGACCGGACACGACGGCAACGCGGTCGGCGGGAAGGGCCAGTTCCTCGCGGATTACTTCGCTCATCCGGGCGTCGGAGTGCAGTTCCAGGCCCTTCATCAGGGACACGACGAGCGTTCCGGGGCCGATCAGGTGCTTCCACTCGCGCAGCTGGGGGCGCAAGGTCTGCGCGGGGACGGCAAGGACCACGAGGTCGGCGCCGTCTAGGACCTCGGCGACGTCGGTGGAAGCGGTGATGCTGGCCGGCAGCGCGATGCCTTTGAGGTACTGCTCGTTGCGGTGTTCGGCGTTGATCTGGTCCACCACGGCCGCGCGGCGGCCCCAGAGGCGGATGCTGCGTTCGACGCCGGACGCAGCGGCCGCGTCCGCGAGGATCTTGGCGAAGGTGGTCCCCCAGGAGCCGGCACCGAGCACGGCGACGCGCGTGGCCGAGCCTGCGTAATCCGTACCGTGGGGCTCAGCCGTCACAGGGCACCGTCCGGGGCGGCGCCGCTGTCCGGAACACTGCCCTCCGGGGCGCTGCCGGGCTTCCCTCCGCGCTCGATGTAACGCCCGTGGGTGGACTGGTTGTGCGCCGACGGATCCCAACGCACCAGCGGCGCCTGTCCGCCGCGCAGGCTGGCCAGCAGCTCGGTGATGGCGTCCATGATGACATCCGTCGCCTCGGTCAGCGTCGCCTTGTCCAGCGGCCGGCCGGCGAAGGCGCTCAGGTCCACCGGGTCGCCCACGAGCACCCGCGAGGTCTTCCGCGGGAAGATATGGAACCGCTTGGCGTAGCGCGGAAAGACCTCGTGTGCCCCCCAGTGGGCCATCGGAACGACCTGGATACCGCTCTCCAGCGCCATCCTCGCCGCGCCCGTGTGACCCTTCATCGGCCACAGCTCAGGGTCGCGGGTCAGCGTTCCCTCGGGATAGATGATGATGGCGCCGCCTTCGTCCACGACTTCCTTGGCGACCTGCAGCGAGTGGTTGGCGCCCGCCGTCGAGCGTTCCACCGGGACCTGCTTGGTGTTGCGCAGCACGGAGCCGAGCACGGGGACCTTGAAGAGGCTGCCCTTGGCGAGGAAGTGCGGCATCCGCTTCTGGTTGTAGAGCATGTGCCCGAATACCAGCGGATCGATCTCGGTGCAGTGGTTGGGCGCAGCAATAAACCCGCCGGCGGGGAGCTTCTCCAGCCCCTCCCACTTCTTGTTCATCAGCAGGTTCATGACCGGCCGGACGATGCCGGCCACAATGACAAAGGTGATGTGGCTCTTGGCCGTTTCCTTCACGTTGTCCCTCTACCGGGCCGAGGTGATGTCGAAATCGGCGCCCAGGCCGGCGAGCTTCTCGGTGAAGCGCTCGTAGCCGCGGTTGATGATATCGATGCCGGTGACCCGGGACGTACCCGTGGCGGCAAGGGCGGCGATGAGGTGGCTGAAGCCGCCGCGGAGGTCCGGCACGTCAATGTCGGTGCCCTTGAGCTGGGTCGGGCCGGAGATGACGGCCGAGTGCAGGAAGTTCCGCTGGCCGAAGCGGCACGGGACGCTGCCGAGGCATTCGCGGTGGACCTGGATGTTGGCGCCCATCCTGACCAGGGCGTCGGTGAAGCCGAAGCGGTTTTCGTAGACCGTTTCGTGCACGATCGAGACGCCCTCGGCCTGGGTCAGGGCCACGATGAGCGGCTGCTGCCAGTCGGTCATGAACCCGGGGTGCACATCGGTTTCAAGGACCAGCGGGCTGAGCTTGCCGCCGGGGTGGTAGAAGCGGATGCCGTCGTCGCCGATGTCCATGCCGCCACCGACCTTGCGGTAGGTGTTCAGGAACGTCATCATGTCGCGCTGGGTGGCACCCTCGACGAAGATGTCGCCGCGGGTCACCAGGGCGGCGGAGGCCCAGGAGGCGGATTCGTTGCGGTCGGACAGTGCCCGGTGGTTGTAGCCGCCCAGGTCCTGGACGCCCTCGATCCGGATGGTGCGGTCGGTCTGGACGCTGATGATGGCGCCCATCTTCTGCAGCACGGCGATGAGGTCGACGATCTCAGGCTCGGTGGCCGCGCCGGACAGTTCAGTGATGCCCTCGGCGCGGGTGGCGCTGAGCAGGACCTGCTCGGTTGCCCCGACCGACGGGTAGGGCAGCGCGATTTTGGCGCCCTTGAGACCGTTGGGCGCGGAGATGTGGATGCCGCCCGGGCGCTTTTCCACGACGGCGCCGAACTGGCGCAGCACGTTCAGGTGGTAGTCGATCGGGCGGTCGCCGATCTTGCAGCCGCCAAGGTCCGGGATGAAGGCCTCGCCGATGGCGTGGATCAAGGGTCCGCACAGCAGGATCGGGATGCGGGAGTCGCCGGCGTGCGCGTCAATGGCGGTGTGCGACGCCGTCTTGGCGTTGGTCGGGTCCAGCGTGAGGTCCCCGGTGACCGGGTCCTTGTCCACCGTGACGCCGTGGAGCTGGAGCAGGCTGGTGACAACCTCAACGTCCTTGATCTCGGGAACGTTGCGCAACACGGACGGCTCGTTGCCCAGCAGGGCAGCAACCATCGCCTTGGGGACAAGATTCTTGGCCCCGCGGACGGTGACGCGGCCGGTCAGCGGGACGCCTCCGCGGATTGTCAGAACACTACTCATTTACCAGTTTCCTCACGACTACTCGCCCCCAAATCCTTACAAAGGCTCCAGCTAAGCATAGGAGCTTGCGTTACCGATCCGAAATACGGCGCGGTGCGCGGCGTCGTGAATCGGCCGTTCCGCTCCCCCATTGCGGTCCTGGGGGCGATGGCTTGGCGGAGCCCCACGCCCGCCTGCTTGGACGGGTAGTATCCGTCGGCGTAGCGCAATGGACCGGGGCAGTCCCTGCCGCTTAGTTCGCTGTCGTGCCGCCGTTCAGCCTCGCCACCGCCGTCGACAACGCGGTGGCGAAGGCGCACCACGCGGCATAAGGGGCAAGTGCCAACCCGGCACGGTGGTTGAGGTTGTAAGTCCGCCGCACCAGATCGGCGCTGCTCGCAGTCAGGACGGCGCATTCGGCCGCGGCCAGCCACGGCCGGCGGGCGCGCCAGAAAAGCCAGCTCCAAGTGGCGTTGAGCAGGAGGTTTGCCGCGAAGGCACGCTGCCGGTGGGTCGCCCCTCCGGGGCTACGGCTCCCCATGGAGTCGTTTGTAGTGTCCGGCTTCTCCTGGGGAAGGGTTGCCGGCAGACGCTGGCAGCCCCGTT
Organism: uncultured Actinomycetota bacterium; assembly: GCA_963698285.1. Classification (GTDB taxonomy): domain Bacteria; phylum Actinomycetota; class Actinomycetes; order Actinomycetales; family Micrococcaceae; genus Arthrobacter. The sequence continues at coordinate 73,588 of CAVOQF010000004.1, forward strand.
GGGGTCCCGAAGGGCGTTGTCGCTCGACTTCGCGAGTTCCTAAAAAATGTCGCAGGTCCGCAGTTGAATTGATCCATGGGAATCAGCGCAGCTCTCATCGCTCGTCCGGCCGTTTGGCCGGGCAGTACTGGGGGCCGGTTGTCCATGGCCCGGGCCGTGCCACCATCGCCCGAAGAGGGCGTCGGCGGGTCTGCAGCGGCCATTAATGTCGCAGGTCTTTGGTTGGATTGATCCATGGGAATCAGCGCAGCTCTCATCGCTCGTCCGGCCGTTTGGCCGGGCAGTACTGGGGGCCGGTTGTCCATGGCCCGGGCCGTGCCACCATCGCTCAAAGAGGGCGCCGGCGGGTCTGCAGCGGCTAATAATGTCACAGGTCTTTGGTTGGATTGAGTCATGGGAACCAGCGCAGCGGTCACCTTAGCCCCGGCCAGTCGGCCGGGTGATGATGGCCGCGGCCAGGGCGCTTCGGTTCCGTCGCTGGGGAGCGTTCTTGGGCTGTTGCGCGAGATAAGCGCGACGGCGGCCGCGGACGCGGCGTTGCTCGGGCCCGGGGAGGCGGCGGAGTTCGCCGGCCAGGTCGAGGAACTCTCCCGGGCCGCGGAATACCTCCAGATCGTTGCCGCCGGGGCCGTGGACCGGACCCGCCGGGAGGCCGCGAACGATGGCTCCCCGATGGTTGATGACGGTTACCGCAAGACCGGGGAGTTCCTGCGGGACCGGTTGCAGATCAGCGCCGGCGAAGCCCAGCGCCGGCTCTCCCTGGCCGGGGAGGTGCTGCCGCGGACCGGGATCACCGGCCAGCCGCTGCCGCCGCTGCGCGAGGAACTCGCCGCGGCCGTGGCCGCCGGGACGGTCCCGTCGAAGTCGGCGACCATCGTCACCCTGGCGTTGGGCCGGGTCCGGCCGCTGTGCGACGCGGAGACCATGGCCCGGGTGGAACACGAGCTGACCCGCACCGCGGCCGAGCACGACCCGGACTTCCTGGCCCGGGTCGCGCGGCGCTGGATGGACGGACTCGACCAGGACGGCGCCGAACCCTCCGAAGAGGTCCTGCGCCAGTTACAGGGCGCCTTCATCCGCAAACCCAAGCACGGGCTGCAGCACCTGGAAATCTTCGCCACCGCCGAACAGTTCGAACACCTGGTGACCGTGATGAACACCGGCACCAACCCCCGCACCCCGGCCGGCGCAGGCGACGACGCCGGCGGTGCGGGCACCGGCGGACGGGACGGACGGCGTCAGGCGGCGACGGACGGTTTCGTGCCGAACCAGCTGGACCGGCGGTCCCGGCCGCAGAAACAACTCGACGGACTCGTCGGCGGCTGCAAAGTCGCCACTCGCCTCCGGCGGGCTGCCCGCAACCGGCGGATTCCGGCCCCAGATCATGGTCACCATCGACTACCGCGACCTCCTCGAACGCCTCACCCGGCTGACAGACACCGGGGACGGCCGCCCAGAACCCCGGCGCCGGGCCCGCTCGGTTCACCGGCACCGGAACCCTGGCCTTCACCGGCCCCATCACCGCCTCAACCATCCGCAAAATCGCCTGCGACGCCGACATCATCCCCGTCCTGCTCGGATCCCAGGGCCGGATCCTGGACATCGGCCGAACCAGCCGGATCTTCCCGCCCCACATCCGCAAAGCCATCACCGCCCGAGACCAGGGCTGCGCCTTCCCCGACTGCACCATCCCCGCCCCCTGGTGCGAAGCCCACCACATCACCTACTGGTCCCGCGGCGGCACCACATCCACCGACAACGGAACACTCCTCTGTTCACACCATCACCACCTGATCCACAAAGAACAATGGACCATCCAGCCCCGCGACGGCATCCCCTGGTTCATCCCGCCACCCCACCTCGACCCACACCAAACACCCCGACGAAACCACTACTTCAGATCGTGAATCCCCGACGCGACGATTCAGACGCGCACGTAAGAGGCGAGGGCCCCCGGAATGAGCGAGAGCGGTCCAAAGCTACGTCTCCTGGACTATCGTGGGGACATGCCAAGCCAGCTAGCTACCATTGCCATCGATGCCGTCCGACCACGGGTGGTGGCCGACTTCTGGTGCGCCGTCCTAGGATGGGACGTCGTCGAAGAGGACAGCGACGTCATCAGCATCGCGCCGCAGGACAGATCCCGGCCGTCCATCGATGTGATCGCGGTGCCCGAGGGCAAGACGGTCAAGAACCGGCTGCATTTCGATCTCCGGGCCGACGGCGTATCCACGGCCGAGGAGCTCGAGCGCCTGCTCGCCCTCGGGGCGCGGCGCACAGACGTGGGCCAGGGCCCGGACGTGAGTTGGGTGGTACTGGCTGATCCCGAGGGCAACGAGTTCTGCCTGTTGTCCCGATCCGTTCAGGACGTCCAGGAGTAGCAACAACAGAAAGTGCCGCCGTCGAGTCTTCCAACTCAACGGCGGCACTTTTGTAGCTAGAGGCGACCCCTAGGACAGCTTGGCCGGCAGCGTCGTGGGCTTGAAGGCGGGCCTGGTGGCCTCGTACGCGGTGATGTCTTCCTCGTGCTGGAGGGTCAGGCCGATGTCGTCCAGGCCCTCCAGCAGGCGCCAGCGGGTGTAGTCGTCGATCTCGAACGGCGCGACCACGTTGCCGCACTCGACCGTCTTGGAAACGAGGTCCACCTTGACCTCGGTGCCCGGGGCGTTTTCCAGCACCTTCCAGATGAGCTCGATGTCGTCCTGGGCCAGCTCGGCCGCCAGCAGGCCCTGCTTGCCGGAGTTGCCCCGGAAGATGTCCGCGAAGCGCGAGGACAGCACGGCCTTGAAGCCGTAGTCCTTCAGCGCCCAGACGGCGTGCTCGCGGGACGATCCGGTGCCGAAGTCCGGTCCGGCGACCAGCACGGAGCCTGCGCTGAACGGGTCCTGGTTCAGGATGAAGGCCGGGTCCTTGCGCCAGGCCGAGAAGAGCGCGTCCTCGAACCCGGTCCGGGTGATGCGCTTGAGGTAGACGGCGGGGATGATCTGGTCGGTGTCGACGTTGCTCTGGCGCAGCGGGACACCGATGCCGGTGTGGGTGGTGAACTTTTCCATGGCGGATCCTTCGTGGCTGTGGGGACCGTGCGGGCGGGCGCTACGCCGCGCCGGCGCGCTGGCCGGCGGGCGCGGGCTCGGAGTCGGGCTCGAATCCAGGTCCGACGGCGAGCTCAGCGTGCCGCGCACCGCCGTCGCCGCCGCCACGACGGGCGAGACGAGGTGGGTGCGGCCGCCCTTGCCCTGGCGTCCCTCGAAGTTGCGGTTGGACGTGGAGGCGCAGCGCTCCCCCACCTCCAGCTGGTCCGGGTTCATGCCCAGGCACATCGAGCAGCCGGCAAAGCGCCACTCGGCGCCGAAGTCCGTGAAGACCTTGTCCAGGCCCTCGGCCTCGGCCTCGAGCCGGACGCGGGCGGAGCCGGGCACCACCAGCATCCGGACGTTGGGGTCCTTGGTGCGGCCGCGGATGATGTCCGCGGCGGCCCGGAGGTCCTCCATCCGGGAGTTGGTGCAGGAGCCCAGGAACACGGTGTCGACCCGGATGTCCTTCATCGGCGTGCCGGCTTCGAGGCCCATGTACTGCAGCGCGCGTTCCGCGGCGGCCTTGGCGTTCTCGTCGCCGAAGTCCGCCGGCGAGGGCACCTTGGCGGACAGCGACACGCCCTGGCCCGGGTTGGTCCCCCACGTCACGAACGGTTCCAGGGTGTCGGCGTCGAGGTCCACCTCGGCGTCGAACGACGGCGTCGTCGTCGGTGCGCAGCGTGTTCCAGTACTCGACGGCGGCGTCCCAGTCCGCGCCCTGGGGCGCATGCGGGCGGCCGTGCATGTAGTCGTACGTGGTCTGGTCCGGGGCCACCAGCCCGGCGCGGGCGCCGGCCTCGATGGACATGTTGCAGATGGTCATCCGGGCTTCCATGGACAGCGCCCGGATGGCGGAGCCGCGGTACTCCAGGACGTAGCCCTGGCCGCCGCCGGTGCCGATCTTGGCGATCACGGCCAGGATGATGTCCTTGGCGCGTCACGCCGGGGCGCAGCGTGCCCTCAACATTGATGGCCATGGTCTTGAAGGGCTTCAGCGAGAGCGTCTGGGTGGCCATGACGTGCTCCACCTCGGAGGTGCCGATGCCCATGGCGAGCGCCCCGAACGCGCCGTGCGTGGAGGTGTGCGAGTCGCCGCAGACCACGGTCATGCCGGGCTGGGTGAGGCCCAGCTGCGGGCCGACCACGTGCACGATCCCCTGCTCGGCGTCGCCGAGGGAGTGCAGGCGGACGCCGAATTCCTTGCAGTTGTTGCGCAGGGTCTCGATCTGGGTCCGGCTGGTGAGGTCGGCGATTGGCTTGTCGATGGCGAGCGTGGGAGTGTTGTGGTCCTCGGTGGCGATGGTGAGGTCCGGCCGGCGCAGCTTGCGGCCGGCGAGCCGCAGGCCCTCGAAAGCCTGCGGGGACGTCACCTCGTGCACCAGGTGCAGGTCGATGAAGAGGAGGTCCGGCTGGGCGTTGGCGCCTTCGCCGTCCCCCTTGCGCACCACGTGCGCGTCCCAGACTTTCTCGGCCAATGTCTTTGCCACGGCCTGCTCCCTTCACTGCTGTCTTCGCTGCGGGTGTGTCCGCGCCTGGTCCCGGACCCGGCGCGTTGATGTTCTCCACTGAACCAGCACCGCCGCCGAAAGCGCCAGCGCAATGATTTGCATCTCAGATATTGAGACGGCAATATCATTACATGGACAATTCTAGTGGCGTCGGCGTCATCGATAAAGCGGCCCATGTGCTGGACGCACTTGAGGCCGGCCCCACCACCCTGGCGCAGCTCGTGGCCGCCACCGGGCTCGCCCGGCCCACGGTCCACCGCCTCGCACTGGCCCTCGTCCACCACCGCCTCGTCAGCCGCGACATCCAGGGCCGCTTCGTGCTCGGCAGCCGCCTGGTCGAGCTCGCCTCGGCCGCCGGCGAGGACCGGCTCATCGCCACCGCCGGCCCGGTCCTGATGCAACTGCGCGACGCCACCGGCGAAAGCGCCCAGATCTTCCGCCGCCAGGGCGAATGGCGCGTCTGCGTCGCCTCCGCCGAGCGGCCCATCGGCCTCCGGGACACCATCCCGGTCGGCACCCAGCTGTCCATGAAGGCCGGCTCCGCCGCCCAGGTGCTGCTGGCCTGGGAGGACCATGACCGCCTGCTGGAGGGCCTCCAGGCCGCCCGCTTCACGCCCACCGTCCTGGCCGGGGTACGACGCCGGGGCTGGGCCCAGAGCCTCGGCGAGCGCGAGCCCGGGGTCGCCTCCGTGTCGGCACCCGTCCGCGGACCCTCCGGCCGGGTGATCGCCGCCGTCTCCATCTCCGGCCCGATCGAACGCCTGACCCGCCAGCCCGGCCGCCTGCACGCCGAAGTGGTCTGCAATGCCGCGCGCGTCCTGACCGAGGCGCTGCGCAAGACCAACGACTGACGCCCGCTGATTCTCCCAAGGCACCGCTAGGCTGTGGCCATGAACAGCTATGCGGTCTTCCTGCGCGGCGTCAACGTGGGCGGCATCAACATCAAGATGGCCGAGCTAAGAGCCGCCCTCGCGTCACGCCCGTTTTCAGCCGTGGCCACGCTGCTGGCCAGCGGCAACGTAGTGCTGGCCAGCGAACTTCCGGCCGCCGACGTGAAGGCCGAGTTCGAGGCCTGCCTGCGGGAAACCTTCGGCTACGACGCCTGGGTGGTGGTGCTCACCGACACCCAAGTGGCGGCACTGGTCGAGGCCTGCCCCTACCCCGCGGACGACGCGGCCACCCACAGCTACGTCACCCTGTCCTCGGATCCCGCGCTGCTCGCCGAGCTCTACGACGCCGGCAGGGCCCTGGACGGGGTGGAGCTGACCCGCCTGGGTCCGGAAGCCGTGGCCTGGCTGGCTCCTGCCGGCGGCACCCTCGACAGCCCGTTCAGCAAGCTCTCCGCCAAGGCGCGCTACAAGTCCAGCACCACCACCCGGAACCTGCGGACCCTGGTCAAGGTCCGCGACGCCGCCGTGCAGCTCGGCGCAGGCTAGGCGCCCGCGCGCAGGCCCGGGCCGGTCAGCCCGGTCAGCCCGCGGCGGACTTCAGCGCGGCGTTGAAGGATGCGAGCCGGCTGATCTCCAGTTCCACCGGGTCCACCACCAGTTCCTCCGCGACGGCGGCGACGGCGGCTTCGAGGCGCCTCCGGGCAGCCCGGGCACGCGCACGCGCCGCGGCGCCGGCAATGAACCGCGCCGCGAGGGCCAGCACGATGCCCAGCAGCACTCCCCCGGCCACCAGGACGGTCGGGACCGGCCAGCCCTCCACCCGCGGAACCTCCGGCACGGGAAGCTGGAAGTACCCCAGCGCGGCCAGCACACCCAGCCAGCCCAGGCCGCCGAGCGCAGTGAGCAGGCCCAGCCACTGGACCACATTGAAGGCCGTCCACCACCAGGAGCTGCGCCCGGCCTTGAGATCGGTGCCGGCAATCGCCTGGTCAAGGGCGTCGGGAAGTTGCTCGCGGCCTTCCCGGGCGGCTCCGCGGATGACCGCGCGCCAGGGGCCGGGCGCGCCGTCGGACGCGGCGTCGGCAAACTGCCGCACGGCGGCGTCGGTGCGCGCGCGTTCCGGCGCTCCTGCCGGCGGCAGCGAGGTCCGGTTCAGTTCCGGCCGCTCCCCCTCCCGGCGCAGGTTCAGCCGGCGCAGCGGGTCGGGCCGGAACCGGACGAGCCAGCGGGTGACCGGCCAGCCGGTGCGGCGGGTGGCTTCCTGCCGGTAGGAGCGCGCCACGGCGTCGACCACCAGCGGCACGTTCGCCGCCACGGCCAGCTCCCCGGCCAGCCGGTCCCGGGTGCCGGACTTGACGCCGGTGGCCTCCCCCGCGCCCGGACGCCTCGGCAAGCACGCGCCGCGGCCCGGTCGACGTCCGCCGCGAGCCGCTGCGAGAGCGCCATCCGCTGCATGGCGACCTGCCGGATGGCGGCGCGGACCTTGTCCACGCCGGTGCCGACGACGGCGGAGGCGCCGAGCACCTGGACCTTGCCGAGCCCGTCCCGCGCCAGGATGGCCTTGAGGGACTCCAGCACCGGGCGGATCTCGTGCTCCGGGAGCCGGTCCACCTGGTTGAGCACCACGAGCGTCACGGCGGCGTGCGAGGCGAGCGGGGCCAGGAAGTCATTGTGCACCGCGGCGTCGGCGTACTTCTGCGGGTCGAGCACCCAGACCAGCACGTCCACGAGCCCCACCATGCGCTGCACGATCTCCCGGTTTTCGGCGCGGGTCGAATCGAAGTCCGGCAGGTCGAGCAGGATCAGCCCGGTGGTGTCGTCGGCGAAGCCCGGCACCGCGGCGGCGTGGTGCCGGCTGCTGACCTCCAGCCAGTCCAGCAGCGCGTCACTGCCCTCGGCACCCCAGACGCCGGCCAGGGGCTCGGAGGTGGTGGGGCGCCGCGCGGCCGCCGTGGCGATTTCCGCCCCGCTGACGGCGTTGAAAAGCGATGATTTACCGCTTCCGGTTGCGCCGAAGAACCCCACCACGGTGTGGTCCGCCGAGAGGGAGCGCCGCGTACTCGCCCGCTCCAGGACGCGGAGCACCTCGTCCAGGGTCTCGTCGGGCAGGGCACCCGATGCCAGTTCCCGTGCCTCGTTCAGGGCTTCCAGCCGGCGGTGCAGTTGCGAGGCTTCCCGGGAGGCGCCGTGGCGGCTCATGCCGCGGCCGCCAGCCGGCCGAGGGCCTCGGCCTGCCCGGCGAGGGCGGCCGGCGGTACCCCGTCTGCCACGTCGAGCCGGGCCAGGAAGCGTTGGCTTTCCGCCTGCAGCAGCCGCTGGCAGCGGGCCTGGAGGTCGTCACGGGCGGTCTTGGCGAGGCGGCGCACGGCATCTTCGCCGAAAACGGCTTCGAGCACGCGCTGGCCGACGACGGCGGTGCCGCCGGCCACGCCGATCTCCAGGCCGGTCAGGCCGGCGGTCATCGAGAAGACCACGATCATCAGCGCGGCACCGAGGCCGTTGATGCCAAAGGAGAGCCAGCGGGCCTGGCTGCGTTTGCCCTGGCCTTCGGTCCGGATCAGCTCCATCAGGCTGCCCTGCCACGCCCGGATTTCGGCGGCCACGGCGTCGGCGAAGCCCTCGCTGGTGCCGGAAAGATCGTCGGTGCCGAGCAGCTGCCGGCCGGCCGGGTCGGAGCGCCAGCGCTGGTCGGCCTCCTCCGCGGCGTTGGCGGCCTCATCGACGATAACCGCCTGCAGGCCGGACTCGATCGCGGTCTCCACCCGCACGGCCGGGGTGGGTTCGCCCCGGAAGAAGGCACCCATCCGGTCCCGCAGCCGTCCGATGTTCTGCTCCATGGCCCGGAAGAACTCCCCGGTGCCGACGAAGTCCTGCCAGCGTGCCAGCACCTCGCCGCGGAGCAGGGCGCCGTCGCGGGTGGCGTCCAGGATCCGGTCCACGGCGTCCTCGTAGGCGCCGCTGGCGTCCTTGGCCAGCTGGTCGGCCGCGCGGTGCTGGGCCGCCACGGCCTCCGCCACGGCGCCCACCCGCCCGCCCAGGGCCTTGACCGTGCCGTTGAGAGTCCGTCGGGCAATTGCCGCGCGGCCGGCGGCGTCGGCGGCGAGTTCCTGCAGCCAGCTCCGCAACGGAGCCACGGCGTCGGCGGGCAGCATCCCCATCGCATCCAGCGCCACCTCGGGAACCACAAAAAGCCGGGCGGAGCCCAGGCCCTCCCGGCTGAGCATGGAGCGGAGATCCGCGCTGACCTCTTCTTCGGCGGCCGGCGGCACCCGGTCCAGCACCACGGCGACCATGATGTCGCGCGAGGCGGCGTCCAGCAGCAGGCGCCAGGGCACGGCGTCGGCGTAGCGGTTGGCGGTGGTGACGAAGACCCACAAGTCGGCCGCGGCGAGGAGCTGGCCCGCGAGCCTGCGGTTGTCATCGGAGATGGAGTCGACGTCGGGGGCGTCCAGCAGCGCAATGCCCGGCGGCACGGCCGGGTCGGCGGCGAGCACCAGGGAGGTGATGGCGGCGGCGTCCGGGGTGGGTCCGGCCTGGTTGGCCGGCAGCGGCGCGGCGACCACGGTTCCGCGGATCCGGCTCAGGCTCGGCAGCACCCGCTGGTCCTCGAACCAGGCCGCGTCGGCGGGGTGGTGCAGCAGGATGGGCTGCCGGGTGGTGGGGCGGATTGCCCCGGCCCGGGTCACGGCGTGGCCCACCAGGCCGTTGACGAGGGTGGATTTGCCGGCACCGGTGGATCCGCCGACGACGGCGAGCAGCGGGGCGTCGAGGCTGCGGTAGCGGGGCAGGATGTAGTCGTCCAGCTGGGCCAGGGCCTGGCGGATGTCGAGCCGCGCGGTGTCCGCGCCGGGCAGGGCCAGCGGCAGCGAGACCGCCGACAGCTCCCGCCGCACGGCTTCGAGCAGATCGACGGCGGCGCCCTGGCGTGCGGCGGGTGACTGTTGTCCGGTCGGGCCGGTGCTCTCCATGGAACTCACAGCATCATCATGCCAGTTGGACCGGCCGGCGCCCGAGTTTCAGCGGCCAACGCGGGGTGGCCGTGGGCCGGAACCGGGGTCCGGAAACGAAAAACGGCCCCGGGCTGATGCCCGGGACCGTCTCGTTTGTGACCCCAGCGGGATTCGAACCCGCGTTACCGCCGTGAGAGGGCAGCGTACTAGGCCGCTATACGATGGGGCCCTGCACTTTCCAAACAGCATTTCTGCCATTTCAAGCTCAGTGATTGTTTCACACACTCAGCCTGCGTTCCAAATCGGCCTGGCCGCTTCGGAACCCCTGATCTGCCGCGGAAATCCGCGGTTTCTTCAGAGCTGGGATACCAGGACTCGAACCTAGAATGACGGTACCAGAAACCGTAGTGTTGCCAATTACACCATATCCCAATGGAACTTTCGGGCCGGTTCCGCAGGTCCAAACCCGCGCTCCCAGCGCCTCAGCACGAGTAATTACTTTACCCGAGACTTTTGCCGGGCACAAATCGGGCCCTTCCCGCCCGCCACTCCGGCCCCACGGCAGCACGCCAGGCCGCCGCTTTTCCGGGCCTCGTCCGCAAAAATCCTTGCCAATCCGGCCCCATCTAAGTTTACGCTCGGTAAGTTACCAACGAGTAACAACCCCCTCCCCCACTCAGTTGCGGGCAGAATAACGGACATTTTTTGGATGTTAGCTGCATCACAATTGCGGGGGGCCGGCAGCAGAGCCGTTGCCGGCGAGATCGTCGAGAGGAACAACCCGTGTCACAGAGTCGTGCCGCCACCGCCCCGCTCCGCACCCGGGCGCAACAGATCGCCATCGCCGTCCTGGCGTTGTTGCTGATCGCGCTGCTGGGGTTCTACACCCTGGTCACCGGACGGATCACGGACGGATCCGCCAAGCTCAACGACGGCGCCGGCCAGGCCGCTGCCGGCGCCCAGCAGCTGAAGGAGGGCGCGGGCAAGCTCGCCACCGGCGCGGGCCAGGCCGACACCGGAGCGGGCAAACTCTCGGAAGGGGCCGATAAGATCCACGCCGGAATCGCCGGCAAGCTTGCCCCTGGCGCGGACAAGCTCCAGTCGGGCGCCGCCCAGCTCGCCTCGGGCGCGGTAAAGATCGAGGCGGACGTCAACAACAAACTGGCCCCCGGCGTCTACAAGGTCGATGACGGCGCCCGGAAACTGGCCGCCGGGGCCGTGCAGCTCTCCGCCGCGCTGACCCCCACCGCCGCGGGCAACGCCGAAAACAACCTGGCCGACGGCGCCACGCAGCTCAACGCCGGTGCGGCCCGGCTGGCCGAGGGAACCGGCCAGCTGGCGGCCGGCACGAACCAGCTCAAGGGCTACCGCGGGGCGAACAATGACCCGGCAGCCGGAACCGGCACGGCGGCCCTCGCCCAGGCCCTGGAACAGCTGTACGCGGCAGCCAACCATCCCCTCCAGGGGGCCGTCCCGCTGGCCGCGGTCAAGGACAAGATCGCCAAGATCCTGGCCGGCGCCCAGAAACTCGATGCGGGCGCCACCCAGCTTCAGGCCGGAGCCGTCCGGCTCAACGACGGGGCCGGCCAGCTCCACGCCGGCACCGGCAGGCTCACGGCCGGATTCGCCACCCTGGCCGGCAAGCTCAACAGCCGCGACCCCAACAGCCCGGGCGTGGTGATGGGCACCGAGTTGCTGGCCGACGGCACCGCCAAGATCCGCGTCGGCATGGACGGGGTTCCGGGAGATCCGGCGCGCCCCGGCCTGCTCAAGGCCACCGCCAGGATCACCGAGGGCAGCTCGCGGCTCGCCGACGGCACGAAGGCCCTGAATGCCGGCATCAAGGGCGATCCCGCCGATCCGGCCAACCCGGGCCTGCTGAACGGTTCGATGGCCCTGGCGTCCGGTGCGTCGCAACTCTCGGCGGGCAACACCAAGCTGGCCTCCGGCTCCACGCAGCTGTCCACCGGCGCCGAGAAACTGGCAGACGGCAACGCCAAAATCGCCGCGGGCACCGGAACGCTGTATTCCAGCGCCGCGGCAGTTTCGCCGTCGAACATGATCAAGGCCGACGTCGCCCTGGCCCTTGGCCTCGTGGCACTCCTGGGCCTCGGCGCCGTCGGGGCATACCTGGCCCTGCGGAACCGGCGGCGGGCAGTGGAAACGGCCTAGCCCGTCACGGCCGGCGGCCCCGCCGGAGGATGGATTTCCTCCGGCGGGGCCGCCTTTCGTTGGTGCCGCCGGGCGTAGGGTCGGGCGTCAGGCCAGCAGCTCCAGCAGTGAGGCGACCTCGCGGCCGGCGAAGCCCGGCGCCGGCTCGCCGGCGCGGTTCAGCCACACGCCCAGCAGCCCCGCCGCCGTCGAGCCCTCCGCGTCGAGCAGCCGGTTGTCCCCGACGTACAGCGTTTCGCCGGGACCGGTGCCGAGCCGGCGCACGCCTTCGAGGTAGATCGCCGGGTCCGGTTTGGGCACGCCGATCGTGTCCGTGCCGACGAGGACGCCGATGCGGCCCAGGCCCGCGGCGTCGAGCTTGACCCGCTGGTAGTCGTGCACATTGTTGCTGACCGCGCCGTAGGGAACGCCGGCGGCGTCCAGGGCGTCCAGCAGCGGTGCCACGTCGTCGAAGGCGCGGATGTAGCTGTGCTGGAGGCTGGCGTAGGAGCTGACCCAGTGGTGGGCCTGTTCGCCCTCCTCGAGTTCAACGCCGAAGTGACCCAGCGCGGCCCGGCCGCGGAGCAGGCGTTGTTCGTTGAAGCTCAGTTCGCCGGCCAGGTAGCGGTCGTAATAGTGGGTCGTTTCGCGGGTGAAGATCCGCCCGAACCGCTCCCAGCCGGCCTCGTCGAGGCCGGGCAGGAGATGCTCGCTGACGCCGCGCAGCGCCGACGTCATCGCGAACTCGAGGTCCACCAGGGTGTCGTCGATGTCGAACAGCACCCCGCGGACGCCGTCGAGCCCGGCGGCGAGCACTCCGGAGCCGGGCCCGCCGGTCATCAGCCGCGGAAGGCGCGCAGGCGGGCCAGGGACGAGTCCTTGCCGAGGATGACCATGGACTCGAACAGCGGCGGGGAGATCCGGCGGCCGGAGACGGCCGTGCGGACGGGGCCGAACGCCAGGCGCGGCTTGACGCCGAGGCCTTCGACGAGGGCCTCCTTCAGCGCGGCCTGGATGTTTTCCGCGGTCCACTCGGCGACGGGTTCGAGGGCCGCCAGGGCGGCGTCGAGGACCTCGGTAAGGTTCTCCGGCAGTCCCTTGCGGGCGTCGTCGGCGACGTCGATCGCGTCGTCGGCCTTGAACAGGAACGCGAGCATTTCGGGGGCCTCGCCCAGCAGGGAGATGCGCTCCTGGATCAGCGGGGCGGCCTCGGCGAGGATCTCTTCCTCGCGGGCGGTGAGGGTCTCACCGACGAGGCCGGCGGCCTGCAGGTAGGGAACCAGTCGGCCGCGGAAGTCCTCCGGGGCCAGCATGCGGATGTGGGTGCCGTTGATGGCTTCGGCCTTCTTGATGTCGAAGCGGGCCGGGTTGGCCAGCACGTCGTTGACGTCGAAGTGCTCGATCAGCTGCTCCACGGTGAAGATGTCCTCGTCGGCGGAGAGGCTCCAGCCGAGCAGCGACAGGTAGTTCAGCAGGCCCTCGGGGATGAAGCCGCGGTCCCGGAGCAGGAAGAGGTTGGACTGCGGGTCGCGCTTGGAGAGCTTCTTGTTGCCCTCGCCCATGACGTACGGCAGGTGGCCGAACACCGGCAGGTAGCTGGCGACGCCGATGTCCATCAGCGCGCGGATCAACACCACCTGGCGGGGCGTGGAGGACAGCAGGTCCTCGCCGCGCAGCACGTGGGTGATGCCCATCAGCGCGTCGTCGACCGGGTTGACGAGCGTGTAGAGCGGCGAGCCGTCGGCGCGGACGATCACGTAGTCGGGGATGCTGCCGGCCTTGAAGGTGATCTCGCCGCGGACCATGTCGGTGAAGGTGACGTCCTCGTCGGGCATCCGCACGCGGAGCACGGGCTGGCGGCCCTCGGCCTTGAACGCGGCGAGCTGTTCCTCGGACAGGTTCCGGTCGAAGTTGTCGTAGCCGAGCTTCGGGTCGCGGCCCGCGGCGCGGTGGCGGGCTTCGACTTCCTCCGGGGACGAGTAGCACTCGTAGGCGTAGCCGGCCTCCATCAGCTTGGCGACGACGTCCTTGTAGAGGTCCAGGCGCTGCGACTGCCGGTACGGCTCGTGCGGGCCGCCCACTTCCACGCCCTCTTCCCAGCTGATGCCGAGCCACTTGAGGGCCTCCAGCAGCTGCTGGTAGCTCTCCTCGGAGTCGCGCGCCGCGTCCGTGTCCTCGATCCGGAACACGAAGGTGCCGTTGGTGTGCTTGGCGTGGGCCCAGTTGAAGAGGGCCGTGCGGATCAGGCCGACGTGCGGGGTGCCGGTCGGTGACGGGCAGAACCGGACCCGGACCGGGGTCTGGGCGGTGACCTCGCGGGTGGCTTCACGGCTCAGGTCCGTGGTGGCAGTGCTGGAGACGGCGTCGGGCGCGGTAGGAGTAGTCATAGTGCTACCAACTTTACCGCGTGCCCGGTGCCGGTTTCCGCTACGAAAACGGACAGCCGCACCGTGGATCCACGGTGCGGCTGTCCGAAACCGGCGCGGTTTCTTCGTCGCGGTGAAGTTAGCGGCGGACCACCGGGTTGGAGAGGCGTCCGATGCCCTCGATCTCGACCTCGAAGCGGTCACCGGCCTGGACCAGGCCGACGCCGGCCGGGGTTCCGGTCATGATGACGTCGCCGGGCAGCAGGGTGAAGGCGTGCGAGACGATGGAGACGAGTTCACGGACGCCGCGGATCATCTGGCTGGTGCTGCCGTCCTGGCGGAGCTCGCCGTTGAGCCGGCCCTGGATCTGCAGGTCCTCGGTGTCCAGCTCGGTCTCGATCCACGGGCCCAGCGGAGCCGAGGTGTCGAAGCCCTTGGCCCGGGCCCACTGCAGGTCCGTCTTCTGCACGTCCCGGGCGGTGAGGTCGTTGCCGCAGGTGTAGCCGAAGACGACGTCGTCGACCCGTTCCTCCGGGACGTCCTTGCAGATCCGGCCGATCACCACGCACAGTTCGGCCTCGAAGGAGACCTCCTCGGAGAACTCCGGGAGAATGATCGGATCGTTGGGCCCCACCACCGAGGTGTTGGGCTTGAGGAAGAGCAGCGGCTGCGCCGGCACCTCGTTGCCGAGTTCGTGGGCGTGCTCCACGAAGTTGCGGCCGACGCCGACCACCTTGCTGCGCGGGATGATGGGCGCGAGGAGGCGGACGTCCTCCAGTTTGTGCTTGACGGCGGTCCGCTCCACGCCGTGGAAGAAGGGGTCGCCGTTGATGACAGTGATCTCCTCACTGCCGGGCTGGCCTTCAACAATGCCGTACATGGGATCAGAATCAACTACAAACCGGGCGATACGCATGGTTCCAAGCCTACCGCCCGCGCAGGTAGTCCAGCTGCGCAGCGACGGACAGTTCCGCGGCGGGCCGGACCGCCGGGTCGACGGCGGCGTAGACCGCGTTCGCCACGTCCTGAACCCCGGCGCCCGCGCCGATTTCGGTCAGCGCGGTGCGGATCTGCGCGAGGCGGTCGTGCCGGTGGTCCCGGTAGGCGCGGACGATGCTGTCCAGCGCCGGCAGCATGGGCCCGTGGGCGGGCAGGACCGTGGCCGGACCCAGGCTCTCCAGCCGGTCCAGCGAGTCGAGGTAGTCCCCCAGCCTGCCGTCCGGGTAGTCCAGGACGGTGGTGCCGACGCCGAGGATGGTGTCGCCGGTGAGGACGGCACCGTGCGCGCCGTCGCCGGGGAGATGGAAGCAGACCGAGTCGGAGGTGTGGCCCGGCGTCGCCAGCACCCGGATTTCCACCCCGGCGGCGTGCAGCACCTCGCCTTCCCGGAGCGGCGGGGCCCCGTGGCAGTGCGCGGGGTCGGCGGCGCGGACGGGGGCGCCCGTGAGCTCGGAAAACCGTGCGGCGGCCGCCGTGTGGTCGGCATGGCGGTGCGTAATCAGGATCAGTTCCACGGCGCCGTACCGGGCCAGCTCGCGCAGGTGCTCCTCATCGAGCGGCCCCGGGTCAACGACGACGACGTTCGGCGAGCCGGGGGCGGCGACCACGTAGGAGTTGGTGCCGTGCAGGCTCATCGGCCCCGGATTCGGAGCCAGGCGGAAGCGCGTCAGCTCGGTGCTGCGGACCAGGGCGCGGGCGTCGTCGGGGATCACCCTTCCATCTTCCCACCGCGGGGCCTTCAAAGGAGCAGGAGGACAACAATCACCGCGGGCAGCAGCGCCTCGGCGATCGCGCTGGCCCAGAGCCGCCGCTCGGAGAGGACCAGGATGACGCCGAGGATCACATGGCCCGCCGCCGTGAACAGCAGCAGCGCCCGGCCCGCCGCCGGCTCCGCTCCGCCCAGCATCACCGCGCCAATAATCGCTCCGACGCCCCAGATCATGTTGTAGAAACCGAGGTTGAAGGTCCACATCCGCACGGCCGCTACGTCCTCGGGCTTGATCAGGAAGAGACGGTGGAAACGCTGGTCGCGGAAGAAAAAGGATTCGAGGATGCCCACCGCGATCAGCAGGACCCCGAAGATGATGCCCAGCACCTGTATCAGTCCAGCCATGGGCCCATTGTGGCCCCGACGGCCGCGTTGGTACAGGGACGGCTGCGCCCTGCAGACGGCGACGGCGGCCCGCACCGTGGGGTGCGGACCGCCGTCGTACGCCGTTTTTGAGTCAGACGCCGCGGGCTACGCCAGGCGGGTCAGCCAGCCGTGGGTGTCCTCGACGGTGCCGGTCTGGATGCCGAGCAGCCGCTCGCGGATGGCCATGGTGGTCTCCCCTGCCGTCGCGTCCTCGGAGCCGATGAACTCGGTGTCGTCCTTGAGCACGCCGATCGGGGTGATCACGGCGGCGGTGCCGCAGGCGAAGACCTCGGTAATCTCGCCGGAGGCCACGCCGTCGCGCCACTCATCCAGGGTGATCTTGCGCTCGGTGACTTCGCGTCCCATGTCCCGCGCCACCTGGATCACGGACATCCGGGTGACGCCTTCAAGGATGGTGCCGGACAGCGCCGGGGTGGCCAGCGAGCCGTCCTTCATCACGAAGAAGACGTTCATGCCGCCAAGTTCCTCGACGGCGTTGTCGTTGAACTGGTCCAGGAAGAGGACCTGCTTGCAGCCGTGGGCCTCGGCCTGCTGCTGGGCGATCAGCGAGGCGGCGTAGTTGCCGCCGCACTTTGCCGCACCGGTGCCGCCGCGGCCGGCACGGGCGTACTCGCGGGAGATCCAGATCGACACCGGCTTCAGCTCGCCGCCGAAGTAGTTGCCGGCCGGGGAGGCAATGACGCGGAAGGACACCTCGCGGGCTGCCCGGACGCCCAGGAAGGCCTCGGTGGCGATCATGAACGGGCGCAGGTAAAGGGCCTCGCCGTCGCCCGAGGGGACCCATTCCCGGTCCACGGAAACGAGCTCGCGGATGGCCGTCAGGAAGTATTCCTCCGGCAGTTCCGGGAGGGCCAGCCGGCGCGCGGACTTGTTCAGCCGCGCCGCGTTGGCCTCGGGCCGGAACGTCCAGATCGAGCCGTCGGCGTGGCGGTAGGCCTTGAGGCCTTCGAAGATCTCCTGGCCGTAGTGCAGGACGGCCGCGGAGGGATCCAGCGTGATGGGACCGTAGGGTTCAATCCGCGCGTCGTGCCAGCCGCCGTTGCCCTCGGCGTCGACGCTGTAGTCGACGATCGCGGTGTGGTCGGTGAAATAGTCGCCGAATCCCGGGTTGGCCAGGATGGCTGCGCGCTCTTGCGCGGTCTTCGGGGTCGCCGAGAGCCGCTGGGTGAATTCGACGCCATGGGCAGTCTGGGTCATGGTTCCTCCACGGTCGGCTGCCTGGTGTGTGAACGTGGTTCATCCTCGGACCACGGCAGCATGTTGGTGATTCGAAACAAGCTTACGCCCGTTGCCCGGACCGCCGGGCGCCGCTGGCGGGCGGCTCCGCCCCGGCTTTTAGAGGGCGGCGGTGATGGCATCGCCGATGGCGGCGGTGCTGCGGGGAGTGCCGTCCCGGCGCTCGACGTCGGCGGCGACGGCCGCCTCGATCTTGCGGGCCGCCGCGGCGTGGCCCAGGTGGTCCAGCAGCAGGGCGGCGGAAAGGATGGCGGCGCTCGGGTCGGCCTTCTGCTGGCCGGCGATGTCCGGGGCGGAGCCGTGGACCGGCTCGAACATCGACGGCGCGGTGCGGTCCATGTTGATGTTGCCCGAGGCTGCCAGGCCGATGCCGCCGGTGATGGCGGCGGCGAGGTCCGTGAGGATGTCGCCGAAGAGGTTGTCCGTGACGATCACGTCGAAGCGCGCCGGATCGGTGACCATGAAGATCGTGGCGGCGTCCACATGCAGGTAGTCGTGGCTGACCTCCGGGAACTCGAGGGCCACGGCTTCCACGGTCCGCTTCCACAGATGCCCTGCGAAGACCAGGACGTTGTGCTTGTGCACCAGGGTCAGTTTCTTGCGCGGGCGCTCGTTGGCGCGGCGGAAGGCGTCCCGGACCACGCGCTCCACGCCGTGGGCGGTGTTCAGCGAAACTTCGGTGGCCACCTCGTGCGGCGTCCCGGCGCGCAGGGTGCCGCCGTTGCCCACGTACGGTCCTTCGGTGCCCTCACGGACCACGATGAAGTCGACCTCGCCGGGGTTCGCCAGCGGGCTGCCGACGCCGGCATACAGCTTGGAGGGCCGGAGGTTGACGTAGTGGTCCAGGCTGAAGCGCAGCTTGAGCAAGAGTTCGCGTTCGATGATGCCGGAGGGAATGCGGGTGTCCCCGGGCGCCGCGCCCACCGCCCCGAACAGGATGGCGTCCCGCCCGCGCAGATCGGCCAGGGTGTGCTCCGGCAGGGTCTCCCCCGTCGCGAGCCAGTGCGCGGCGCCGAGTTCGTAGTGTGTCTGCTGCAGCACGATGCCCTCGGCTGCGGCCGCCTTCTCGAGGACCTTCAGGGCTTCGGCTATGACCTCCGGGCCGATGCCGTCGCCGGGAATTACGGCCAGATCAATCGTGGATGCGCTCATGATTTCAGGGTAGCCAAGGCATCCGCATGCTGGTCAATTCGTCTCATTATTCGAGCAACCGGCTCAGCGGGCGGGGACGGGCGAGGCGACCACCACGACATTCCGGCCCCAGGGGTCCTCCGTATAGCAACTGATGAGGACCAGCCGGTTGGGAACAGCCTGCCAGATTGCGCTGTCCTTGAGCGTTGACTTGGTGTAAGTGGTGACCGAATCCACCCGGTATTTGAGGACGCCCGTGGCGGTGGTCACCGTCAACTGCCCGCCGGGTGCGGCCGCTGTGCTCAGGTGGTTGAACGGGGCATCCTGGTCCAGCCAGCTGTGGCCGATGACGTAGGTAGTGTTCGCCGAGCCCGCGCCGGGGGTCCCGAAGGGCTCCAGCCAGTACCCGTCCTTGGTGGCCGGCGGCACGATGCTCCGGCTCCCGGCGTCCTCGCTCCCCGGCAACAGGGGGTGCACCACAACGTCCATGCCTGCGGCCGGAAACGTGATCCGCTGCGGGGCGGACGCGGGCGGCACCGCGGATGCTGGCGGTGGAGCACCCTTGCCGGCCGCCGTGCCACCAGCGGGGACGACGGCGGGCGCCGCCGCGGGCGGCTGCGTTGCCGATGGCCCGGCGGACCGCTCCTGCGCGGATGAGCCCGGGGCCGGGGATCCGGCGGGGGCTCCCTGGCTCGTGACGGGGTGCCCGGTGCCGGCCTGCATGTTGCCGGCACCGCCGACGCCGTAAACGAGCCAGGCGGCCACGATGCCGAGGGCGCAGACAGCCAGGATGAGTGTGTCCCGCGCGCTCAGCAGCAGACCGCGGCTACCGGGTCCCGGGAGCCGGGGCTTCCTGCCGTGACTGTCCATGAACCCTCCTGCTGAGAGGTGACCGCTGGAACTGGGGTGGCGGGGCGGGCGCTGGCTGCGCAGCGCCCGCCCCGTGAATACTTCCTAGCTGGCAGTGTTGCGGGCCCGTGCTCCGCCCCGCCAAAGCACCACGCCGGACCCTGCCGCGAACAGGCCGGTCAGGCCCAGCAGCCAGGCGGGAAGGCTTTCGGGTGCTGACGCAGGGCCCACCGCAGTCTGCACGTTGTAGCCAACGTTGACTTTGGCCGGCTTGGCCGGCTTGGCCGCGGCCGGCCCCTTGCCGGCTTTCGGGATTGTTGTGACGGACTTCCCGTCGACCTTGAGCGGCGTCACCGCCGTCGTCGTGTCCAGGATTACTTCAGCGCCCTGATCGGTGCCCGGAGCGGTATCCGGGTCAGTGCCAGGATCCGTCCCGGGATCAGTGCCCGGATCGGTGCCGGGGTCAGTGCCAGGATCCGTCCCCGGGTCACTCCCGGGATCCGTGCCAGGGTCCGTCCCGGGATCGGTGCCAGGATCAGTCCCGGGTTCATTGCCCGGATCAGTCCCGGGATCAGTGCCAGGGTCCGTCCCGGGATCCGTCCCAGGATCCGTCCCCGGATCGGTACCCGGATCAGTACCGGGATCCGTCCCCGGGTCACTCCCGGGATCGGTGCCAGGGTCCGTCCCGGGATCGGTGCCAGGGATCCGTCCCGGGATCAGTACCAGGATCCGTCCCCGGATCAGTACCCGGATCGACAGGCGGGACGACCGGCGGCACCACCACGACGGCAACGCAGTTGTTGGCCAGCAGGGCGAGGTTCGCCTCTGAGAGGTTCTGGCCCTGGGGCATGACACCACCCGAATTCGCCGGCACGATATCGAGGGTGTCGTTGGCGTGCGCCTTGAGCGCCGTCAGGTTGATCGTTTCGGCGACAAAGGCGTTGCCTGCGGCGCTCGTCGCATGACAAATGGTGATCTTGTCCGGTGGCGCCGCGTTGGCGGAGACGGTAGCCCCCATGACGCCCAGCCCCACGACCCCCAGCGTGGCTATGGTTTTCTTCATCTTCGGCCCCTCCGTCCAACTCAGGTGTCAGAGCTGACTTGAGCGCGCGGAGTAACCGTCCTAGAGACCCGGCAAATCGATGTGAGACCTCAACCAGCGAAGTGAGTGAAGACAGTTACTCCCCAGCATTTGTCGTCAGTTCGCTTGCTTTTTCAGGCTATTTCGGGCCAGTTCGCCAGTCCCGAGTAACTGGTACTCGAGTATCGGAACGGCCGCTACGCCCCTGCGGCGGGCTGTACTCAGTTTCGAAGTCGTTCACTACTTGCCAGTAGTTTGGTGGCCCCGTTAACGACGGCGAGGTGGCATTTCGCGGCAATGTTTGTCGGGAAACATTGGCGCGAATTGCCACCTCGGCGGGACGGAGCCGGGGATACCCCGGTCCGGTTCAGGCGTCCGCGGGTTCCTCGTACTTGGGGAACACCGGGGCCGGGGCCGGCAGCGCGGTGCCGGCCTCGATCGGAGTGTCCAGCGCCGCGAAATCGCGGGCCGCCCCCTCGGTCTGGCCCAGGCTGTCGAGGATGGCTCCCGCCGCCGCCGGCATCACCGGCTGGGCCAGGATCGCGACGGTGCGGAGCACCTCCAGGGTGACGTACAGGACGGTGTTCATGCGTTCGACGTCGGTCTTCCGCAGCACCCACGGAGCCTGCTCGGCGAAGTAGGCGTTGGTGTCGCCGAGGACGTTCCAGATCGCCTCGAGCGCACGGCTGAATTCCTGCTTCTCGAACGCTGCGCGGGCGATGCCGAGCAGGCCCTTGGCCTGGCCCAGCAGTGCGGCATCCTCGGCGCTGAAGCCGGCCGGGACCGGGACGCGGCCCTCGCAGTTCTTGGCCACCATGGACAGGGAGCGCTGGGCGAGGTTGCCGAAGTTGTTCGCCAGGTCCGAGTTCATCCGGCCGACAATCGCGTCGTGGCTGTAGTTGCCGTCGGCGCCGAAGGGCACCTCGCGGAGCAGGAAGAAGCGGACCTGGTCCAGGCCGTACTGCGCCACCCAGTCCGCCGGCGCCACCACGTTCCCGAGCGACTTGGACATCTTGATGCCCTGGTTGTGAAGGTGGCCGTGGATCATCACGCGCTTGGGCAGTTCGAGCCCGGCCGACAGCAGGAACGCCGGCCAGTACACGGCGTGGAACCGCGAGATGTCCTTGCCGATCACGTGGACGTCGGCGGGCCAGTACTTCCGGAAACTCTCCGACTCAGTGTCCGGGAAGCCGACGCCGGTCAGGTAGTTGGTCAGCGCGTCGACCCAGACGTACATCACGTGGTCCGGGTTGCCCGGCACCGGCACGCCCCAGTTGAACGAGGTGCGGCTGATCGAGAGGTCCTCGAGGCCGCCCTTGACGAAGCTGATGACCTCGTTGAAGCGGCTGTGCGGCGCGCCGAACTCCGGGCTGGTCCGCATAAAGGGCCAGCAGCCGGTCCTGGTAGGCGGAAAGCTTGAAGAAGTAGCTCTCCTCTTCGGTCCAGGTGACCTCGGTCCCGGTTTCGGAGGCGTAGCGGAGCCCGTCCTCGCGGACCTCGGTCTCGTCCTCGACGAAGTAGCGCTCGTCGCGGACCGAGTACCAGCCGGCGTACTTGGAGAGGTAGATGTCGCCGTTGGCTTCCATCCGCTGCCAGAGGGCCTTCGCCGCTTCGTAGTGGTCCGGATCCGTGGTGCGGATGAAGCGGCTCAGGGAAATGCCCAGGTCATCGCTCATCTGCCGGAACGCGGCCGAGTTGCGGTCGGCGAGTTCCTTGACCGGGATCCCTTCCTTTTCCGCCGTCTGCTGCATCTTCAGGCCGTGCTCGTCGGTGCCGGTCATGAAGAAGACGTCGTAGCCGTCCAGCCGTTTGAACCGCGCCATGGCGTCGGTGGCGATGACCTCGTAGGCGTGGCCGATATGCGGCACCCCGTTGGGGTAGCTGATGGCCGTCGTGATGTAGTACGGGGTTTTGTCGGAAGGGGTCACGGTATAAACCTAGATCAGTTCGGTGAGGGTATCGCTCTGGCGGACAAGTTCGTGGTCATGTGAAGCCACCAGGACGGCGATGCCGTCCGACGTCGTGTCCTTGAGGATGCTGATGATGCGGTTGGCCGAGGTGCGGTCGAGGCTCGCGGTGGGCTCGTCGACGACGAGCACCCGGGTGCCCAGGATGAGGGCGCGGGCGATTGCGACGCGCTGGCGTTCGCCGCCGGAGAGCTGGGCGGGACGGTGGCGCATGCGCCGGCCAAGCCCGACGAGGTCCAGCAGGTCCTTGGCCATGTCGCGGCGCTGTTCGACCTCGCCGTCCGGAACCGCCGGGAGCAGCACGTTTTCCAGCGCGCTCATGCCGTCGATCAGGGCGCCGCCCTGGTCGACGTAGCCGATCAGCGCGCGGCGGCGGTCGGCGATTTCGTCGTCGCCCATGGTTTCGAGCGAGTCGCCTTCCCAGAACACCCGGCCCGACGTCGGCAGGGTCAGGCCCGCGCCGACGGTCAGGATGCTGGTCTTGCCCGAGCCGGAGCGGCCGGCGACGCAGTGCATTTCGCCGGCATGCAGCGTCATGTTGAAGTCGTCCACGACGTTGACCGGCTCGGCGCCGCCCTTGCCGCCGCCGTAGTGGATGGTGATGTTGCTCAGTTCCAGCGGCGTGGCGTGGTCCGCGGCCTTCACGATCGTGTTGGCTCGGGTCTGGTGGCTTCCGGTTCCGGTGCCCTCCGGCATCCGGTTCCGGGCCGCCCTGGTCAGGTTCAGCTCGTTAGTCATTGGACCACTTTCGTTGCAATCGGAATCCAGCAGAGTACCGCTACGAGTCCGGCGATTCCGGCCCAGATTGCGGCGTAGGGGGCGAGGAGCAGGCCGATGCCCAGGGCGCCCAGGACACCCAGCGGCAGCGCGATGGTCCCCACCATGGCATTTTCGAAGAAGCGGACCTGGCCCAGCATGTCCGGGTTCCAGCCCATGGCCTGGAGGATGCCCAGGTACTGGCGTTTGGCCCCGAGTTCGAAGCGGCCGGTGACCATGGTCAGCAGCAGCCCCACGGCGACTCCGGACACGCCCAGGACGATGCTCGGCAGGGCGATGCTGGCCGCGGCCATCCCGCTCAGGGCACTGGCGCCGGCGGCCCGCGGAATGTCGATCAGCAGCGCGGCGAGTCCGCCCACGGCGGCGCCGAAGACGCCGACGGCGACGGCCAGCGAGCCGGTGTTGAACTTGTTGGTGCTCAACTGGCGGCTGGCGAAGGTCAGCGGCGAGTCGACGGGGATGAGCCGCTCATCGTGCTGCGGCTCCTGGTCGATGACCTCGCGGTGGCGCAGCTGCTGCGCGGCGATGTAGGCGGCGCCGGCATAGAGCACCAGCACGGACGCGGAGACGATCGCGGTGGCGGGGTTCCAGCTGATCAGGCTCAGGGCGATCCCGGCGACGGCCAGCAGGGCCGCGCCGACGCCGAATTCGGCGAGCACCCAGGACCGGATCTTGCCCTGCGTCCAGCCCATGGCCCGGAGCGTTCCCGCCTCGCGGCGGCGCTTGCGGACGTAGCTGACGGTCGAGGCGCCGGTGAGCAGCGCGGCACCGCACAGGGTGAGGAAGAGCAGCGTGAGGTTCGTGCCGGTCAGCGAGCCGGAAACCGCGTCGGCGGCGTCCTGGCGGACCCACGACTGCTGCACGGTGCCCAGCGGCGACTCCTTGCCGGCGTCGTCCTTGGAGTAGCCGGGCACGAAGATGCTGGCGTCTTCGCGGGCCGAGCCGGCAACCACGGTCGCCTGCAGGCCCATGTCGCGGATCTCGTTGGCGAGCTTTTCGACCTCCGGCTGCGCCTGCTTCCAGCTTCCGGGGACCTTCGCGCGGACGCGCACGGCGTCGATCACGGAGGCGTTCTTCTCGTAACCGCGGGCGGCGGCCAAACCGTAGTAGTCGGTGATGGCGCCGGCCGACTGGCTGGCCAGTCCGGTTCCGCTGAGCGAGGGCTTGAGTGCGGTCTGCCCGGCGTCCTTGCCGGCGGCGTCCTTGGTCAGGGTGAGCGGCGTCGGGTCGTAGCCGCCGAGCGGGAGGCGGTTGACGTCACCGGCGGCCTCCTGGACCTTGGCGGGGTCGAAGGTGCCGTAGACCATGGCGAGCGGCGTGGCCTGCTTCGTTCCGGTCTCAAGGCTTTCGCGGTAGGACCGCTCGTCGACCGGCGTGCGCTGGGTCTGGTCGACCGGGGCGCCGTTGGCGCCCTTCTCCGGCAGCCGGTTGACCGTGATCCAGTCGCCCGGGACTGCGGACTTTTCGATGGCGCCGTTGCCGGCGGTCTCCCCGTCCTTGTACTTGGGCGCGGCGGCGAAATCGGTGCTCCAGGTTGCGGGGTTATAGAGGCCCTGGCCGAAGCTGCCGGTGTCGCCCATCAGCTGGGAGAAGTCCTTGGACCCGGGCCAGGCGAGGGCGAACGGCGACTTGGACACGAACGGCAGGTAGTCCTTGTCCAGCGACCGCGTCACGGTGCCGACTTCCTTCGCGACGTTGCCGGCGTCGTCGATTTCCTCGATCTTGACCGAGTACTTCAGGTCAAGGGAGGTGCCCGCGCGGACGATCAGCGGGATCGCCTGCGAGTCCGCGGTCAGCTGCCCGGCCCGCTTGGCCTGCTGGTACTGGGTCATCAGCGGGGCCCAGTATTTGAGCTTGACGCCGAGGAAGTCGGGGCCTTCCTTGAGCTGTTCCATGCTGATGCCGTTGGTGAACAGGCTCTCGAAGTGGCGGCCGATCGCCGCGGCGTTGCGGGCATCGGCCGGGGGCGCCTTCTCCAGCGGCGCGAGGAAGTCCCCGGCTTCGCCAAGGAGCGCACGCTCGGCGACCGGGTCGACGGCGACGACGGACTCGGTCACCTGCGGGGCCATCGGCAGCGAGACGGAGAGGTTGAAGAGGGAGTGTTCGGAGCCGCCGGCCGGGGCCGGGAACTTGATCCCGGTCTCCCCTTCCGGGCCCGCGATCCGGACGTTCTTGCCGCCGGCGACCTGCTCCTCGATGAGCTTGGCCTTGCCAAGGGAGCCCTCGGCGGTGGTCTTGAACAGGGTCTGCTCGGACGCGCCGTCCGAGCTCACGGCGCTGGCGGTGAGGCGGTATTTCTTGGGGCTGTCGCTCAGGACGGACTCCGCGGCCGGCCATTTGGCCGGATCCGTGGCGCTGGGGTCGCCGGCGGTGCCGGCGAGGCCGGCGTTGTAGCCGAGGTAGTCGGTGGCCTCGAGGCGCGGGGATTCAAGGTTCTGCGAGACCCGGGAGACCAGGCTGATCGGAGCCGCGACGGAGGTGCCGGCGAGCTTGCGGATGGTCTCCAGCTGCTCGAAGCTGACGCCGCCCTGGCCGGTGGCGATTTCGGGCTGCATGAGGCCGCCGTTGTCCTCGGCCTTGGCCTGGACGAGGACGTCGTAGAGTCCGCGGGAGTTCTGGTCGACGGTGCGGTTCAGCGCGGCCTGCGACTGGCCCTGGACCAGGACGGACAGGCACATGGCGGCGATCAAAATGGACGCGGTCAGCAAAAGCACTCTGCTTCTGATGAACCTTTGGACGGCGTTCATGGGGCTCCTGAAAGCTGGATTGCGTGCGCACACCACTGTTCATTCCGCGCGGAAATGACGGCGTCCCCGGCCGGGTGTGCAAAAGTAAAGGCCGGTCTGCCGGCCAGATCCGAATTCGGACGTAGCCATTGTACGCAGACCGGCCGCCCATTCGTGGCCGCCTGCGGCGGTGTTGCCGCCGCAGGCGCCCAAACGGGGAGCTTAATCCTCGAGGTCGACCTCGCGGACCATTTCGGCGCCGATTCCGGCCTTGATCGCGTCCAGCACCTGCTGCGGGACGGAGCTGTCGATGGTCAGGAGCGCGAGCACCTGGCCGCCCTCCGTCTGGCGTGCCACCTGCATGCCGGCGATGTTGATGTTGTTCATGCCGAGGATGTGGCCGATGGTGCCGATCACTCCGGGACGGTCCGAGTAGGCCACCACCACGAGGTGTTCGCTGATCGGGATTTCCACCTCGAAGCCGTTGATTCCGACGAGCTTCTGGATCTGCTTCGGTCCGGTCAGGGTGCCCGCCACCGAGATCTGGGTACCGTCGCTCAGGGCGCCGCGCAGGGTCAGGACGTTGCGGTAGGACTCCGTGTCCGGGGTGGTGATCAGCCGGACGTTGATTCCGCGCTGCTCGGCAATGACGGGGGCGTTGACGTAGGAGACCTGCTCGGTCACGACGTCGGCGAAGATGCCCTTGAGGGCGGCCAGCTCGAGGACCTTGACGTCGAGGGAGGAGATCTCGCCGGCCACCTCCACGTCAAACTGCGTGAGCGAGGCGTGGGTCATGGCGGTGAAGATCCGGCCGAGCTTCTCGATCAGCGGGATGCCGGGGCGCACGTCCGGGGCGATCACGCCGCCGGCGACGTTCACGGCATCGGGCACGAGTTCGCCGGCCAGGGCCTGGCGGACGGACCTGGCGACGGAGACGCCGGCCTTTTCCTGGGCTTCCTCGGTGGAGGCACCCAGGTGCGGGGTGACCACGACGTTGTCGAGTTTGAAGAAGGGCAGGTCGGTGCTGGGTTCCTTGACGAAGACGTCGACGCCGGCACCGGCGATCTCGCCGGACTCCAGCGCGGCGTAGAGGGCTTCCTCGTCCACCAGGCCGCCGCGGGCCACGTTGACGACGTAGGCGGTGCCCTTCATCTTCTTGAAGGCCTCGGCGCCGAGCATGCCGACGGTCTCGGGCGTCTTGGGCATGTGGATGGTGATGAAGTCCGACTGGGCCAGCAGCTCGTCCAGGGTCACCAGCTGCACGCCGAGCTGGGCGGCGCGGGCGGACGTGATGTAGGGGTCGTACGCGAGGATCTTGGTGTCGAAGCCCTTCAGCCGGGCCGCGACGAGGGCGCCGATCCGGCCGAGGCCGATGATGCCGATCTTCTTCTCGAACAGCTCGGTCCCGGTGTACTTGGAGCGCTTCCACTCGCCGTCCTTGAGCGCGGCGGAGGCCTGCGGGATGTGGCGGGCGAGGCTGAGGATGTGGCCGACGGTGAGTTCGGCGGCGGAGACGATGTTCGACGTCGGGGCGTTGACCACCATAACGCCGGCCTGGGTGGCGGCCTTGATGTCCACGTTGTCCAGGCCCACGCCGGCGCGGGCGATGACCTTGAGGTTCTTCGCGGCGGCGATCGCCTCGGCGTCCACCTGGGTGGCCGAGCGGATCAGGATCGCGTCGACGTCGGCGATCGCGGAGAGCAGCTGGGAACGGTCGGCGCCGTCGGTCTGGCGGATTTCAAAGTCCGGGCCGAGGGCATCGACAGTGGCGGGCGAAAGTTCCTCAGCGAGGAGTACGACAGGTTTGGTGCTTGTCACCGGTGACCTCTTTAACTCTCTTGTATAACAGGCGGGGATTTTGGAACGTTGGGTGGCTGACGGCGGGTCCTTTCGACTGCAGGGCAAGTTCCGGACCCCGGTGCAGCCTGTCAAGGACACCGCCGCCCACCACCAGGGGCCTAGCGGGCTACTGAGCCTTCGGTGTAGTCGTCTTCGTTCTTGATCCAGGAGAAAAGCTTGCGCAGTTCGCGGCCGGTGGCCTCGATCGGGTGGTCCTCGCCCTTCTTGCGCAGGGCCTTGAACTCGGGGGCTCCGGCGTCCTGGTCGTCGATGAAGCGCTTGGCGAAGGTGCCGTCCTGGATGTCCTTCAGGACGGCCTTCATGTTTTCCTTCACCTCGGGGGTGATGACGCGGGGGCCGGAAACGTAGTCGCCGTATTCGGCGGTGTCCGAAACGCTCCAGCGCTGCTTGGCGATGCCGCCCTCGACCATCAGGTCGACGATCAGCTTGAGCTCGTGCAGCACCTCGAAGTACGCCACCTCGGGCTTGTAGCCGGCCTCGGTGAGGGTCTCGAAGCCGTACATGATCAGCTGCGAGGCGCCGCCGCACAGGACGGCCTGCTCGCCGAAGAGGTCCGTTTCGGTCTCTTCGGTGAAGGTGGTCTCGATGACGCCGGCGCGGGTGCCGCCGATCGCCTTGGCGTAGGACAGGGCCAGTTCCTTGGCCTTGCCGGACGCGTCCTGTTCGACGGCGATCAGGTCCGGCACGCCGCGGCCGGCTTCGAACTCGCGGCGCACGATGTGGCCCGGTCCCTTGGGGGCGACGAGGGCGACGTCGACGTCGGCCGGCGGCTTGATGTAGCCGTAGCGGATGTTGAAGCCGTGTCCGAAGAACAGCGCGTCGCCGGCCTGCAGGTTCGGGGCGATGTCCTCGGCGTAGACGTGGCGCTGGACCTGGTCCGGGGTGAGGATCATGATGAGGTCGGCCTCGGCGGTGGCGTCGGCGACGTTGAGCACGCGCAGGCCCTCGGCCTCGGCCTTGGCGCGGGACTTGGAGTCTTCCTTGAGGCCGACGCGGACGTCAACACCGGAATCGCGCAGGCTGAGGGCGTGGGCGTGGCCCTGGGAGCCGTAACCGATGACGGCGACGGTGCGGCCCTGGATGATCGACAGGTCGGCGTCGTCGTCGTAGAACATTTCAGTCACTGGGGTGTCTCCTTTGAGTGGATTCTGTGGTGTTGCCTGGGGAAATTCGAAGGTGGTGGAGCTGGTGGAGCAGGGCTGCAGGGGTCTGCGCGCCGTTTAGGCGGAGCGCAGGGCCCGGTCGCTCATGGAGCGGGACCCCCGGCCGACGGCCAGGGTGCCGGACTGCACGATTTCGCGGACGCCGAAGGGCTCCAGCACCGAGAGCAGTGCCGTGAGCTTGTCGGGGTGGCCCGTGGCCTCGATGACGACCGACTCTGTGGAGACGTCGACCACTGAGGCGCGGAACAGGTCGGCCGCCTGGGTTACCTGCAGCCGGGTTGCGGCATCCGCACGTACCTTGACCAGGATGTGGTCGCGCTGTACGGAAGATTCGGGGGTGAGCTCGACGATCTTGATCACGTTGACCAGCTTGTTCAGCTGCTTGGTGACCTGTTCGATCAGCTCGCCGTCGGCGTCGACGACGACGGTCATCCGGGAGATGCCCGGAACTTCGGTCGGGCCGACGGCCAGGGAGTTGATGTTGAAGGCGCGGCGGGCGAAGAGGCTGGCCACGCGGGTCAGCACACCGGGCTTGTCTTCGACCAGAACGGAGAGTGTGTGGCGGGTCATGTTCAGTCCTCTTCTTCCCAGTCCGGGGTCATGTTGCGGGCAACCTGGATCTGGTCGTTGCTGACTCCGGCGGGGACCATCGGCCACACCATGGAGTTGGGGCTCACGACGAAGTCGATGACCACGGGGCGGTCGTTGATCGCAAGGGCCTGCTGGATGGTGGCGTCGATGTCCTCGTCGCGTTCGCAGCGGAGGGCGGCGCAGCCGTACGCGTCCGCGAGCTTGACGAAGTCCGGGATCCTGACGGTGTCGTGGCCGGTGTTGAGGTCGGTGTTGGAGTAGCGGCCCTCGTAGAAGAGGGTCTGCCACTGGCGCACCATGCCGAGGGAGGAGTTGTTGATGACGGCGACCTTGATCGGGATGTTGTTGATCGTGCAGGTGGCCAGCTCCTGGTTGGTCATCTGGAAGCAGCCGTCGCCGTCGATCGCCCAGACGACGCGGTCCGGGTTGCCCACCTTGGCGCCCATCGCGGCCGGAACGGCGTAGCCCATGGTGCCGGCCCCGCCGGAGTTGAGCCAGGCGTGCGGGCGTTCGTACTTGATGAACTGCGAGGCCCACATCTGGTGCTGGCCGACGCCGGCGACGTAGACGCCTTCGGGGCCGGTGAGGGCGCCGATCCGTTCGATCACGCGCTGCGGGGCGCTGAGGCCGTCCTCGGGTTCGGTCCAGCCGAGCGGGTAGGTCTCCTTGAGGTTGTTCAGGAAGGCCCACCAGTTGGTGAGGTCCGGGGTGCCGGAGGTTTCAAACTGGAGGCGGAGGGCCTCGCTGAGTTCCGGGATGATTTCCTTGACCGAGCCCACGATCGGCACGTCGGCGGTGCGGTTCTTGGAGATCTCCGCCGGGTCGATGTCCGCGTGGATGACCTTGGCATTCGGGGCGAACGACTTCAGGATGCCGGTGACCCGGTCATCGAAGCGCGCGCCGAGGGTGATCAGCAGGTCGGACTGCTGCAGCGCGGTCACGGCGGACACGGTGCCGTGCATTCCGGGCATGCCGACGTGCTGCGGGTGGGAGTCCGGGAAAACGCCGCGGGCCATCAGGGTGGTGACCACGGGAGCGCCGGAGAGCTCGGCCAGTTCCCGCAGTTCCGCGGACGCGTGGGCCTTCACCACGCCGCCGCCGACGTAGAGCACCGGCTTGCTGGCGGCAGCGATCAGCCGGGCGGCCTCACGGACCTGCTTGCTGTGGCCGCGGACCACCGGCCGGTAGCCGGGCAGGTCGATCCTGGGCGGCCAGGAGAACGTCATCTGGCCCTGCTGGGCGTCCTTGGCCACGTCCACGAGGACGGGGCCGGGCCGGCCGGTCGAGGCCAGGTGGAACGCCTCGGCCATAACGTGCGGAATGTCGTTGGGGTCCGTGACCAGGAAGGAGTGCTTGGTGATCGGCATGGTGATGCCGACGATGTCCGCTTCCTGGAAGGCGTCGGTGCCGATGACGCCGCTGGACACCTGGCCGGTGATGGCCACCATCGGCACGGAGTCCATGTGGGCGTCCATGATGGCGGTAACGAGGTTGGTGGCACCGGGCCCGGAGGTGGCGATACAGACGCCCACCCTTCCGGTGACCATGGCATAGCCTTGCGCGGCGTGGCCGGCTCCCTGTTCGTGACGGACCAGAATGTGGTTCATTTTGGAGGCCATCAAGGGGTCGTAGGTGGGCAGGATCGCGCCACCGGGCAAACCGAAAATGTCCTCGACGCCGAGTTCTTCGAGCGCGCGGACGATTGCTTGCGAGCCGGTCATCACCGTCGGGGGTACGACGTTGTTCGGCCCAAGGACGGGAGAGGCAGCAGCATGCTCGACGCCGGCGTCTGCCGGGCGTTCGACGCGTTCCGGAGCCTTGTGGGCTCCAGCGGACTTAGTGGCCATCAGCGAGGGGCTGATCGGCGATCCTTTGCTCATCGGACTCTTCCTTTGGTGGATCTTCTGTGATCGTGGAACTACGGGTAACAAAAAAACCCCTCAGCCTTGGCGGCTCTTCGAGGGGTTTGCGCGTGACGGTTCGTTACCAGTGGAGGCTATGGAGCCACGCGCTTGGTAAGGACGACGGATACACCTGCAGCAACGCCGGTGATAACGAATGCGGTCATGCGTTCAGTTTTCCCTCTGGGCGAGACAGGTGTCAACGAGCCCGGCTCCTGTCTCACGATGTGGACAACGGCGTCCACTTTTTGAACTCTTCGCCCAATTCCCCCAATTCCCTTGGCGACCCGTCCGCCTTCGGCGGCAGGCGGGAGTCTCCTACCCCAAGCGGACGGCGCGGACGCCGTCCGCTTGGGGCCCCTCGGAGCCTCCCTTATTAAGCGTGGTCGCCCACGCTTAGGGAATTACCCGCAGTACGCGCCGGTGGAGGCGCTGTGCACGAGCTTGGCGTACTTGGCGAGCACGCCCTTGGTGAACTTCGCCGGGAGCGGCTCCCAGCCGGCCTTCCGGGCGTCGAGCTCGGCGTCGTCGACCAGCAGGTCGAAGCTGCGGGCGGCGATGTCCACCCGGATCCGGTCGCCGTCCTTGACGAAGGCGATGGGGCCGCCGTCGACCGCTTCCGGTGCGACATGGCCGATGCAGAGGCCGGTGGTTCCGCCGGAGAAGCGGCCGTCGGTGAGCAGCAGGACGTCCTTGCCCAGGCCCGCGCCCTTGATGGCGCCGGTGATGGCCAGCATTTCGCGCATGCCCGGGCCGCCCTTGGGCCCCTCGTAGCGGATGACGACGACGTCGCCGGCCTTGATCTGGCCCTTGTCTAGCGCGTCCAGGGCGCCCTGTTCACGCTCGAAGACGCGGGCGGTGCCCTCGAAGACGTCGGCGTCGAAGCCGGCGCTCTTCACGACGGCGCCTTCCGGAGCCATGCTGCCGTGCAGGATGGTGATGCCGCCGGTCTTGTGGATCGGGTTGTCCATGGCGCGGAGGATCTTGCCGTCCAGGTCCGGCGGGTTGATCGCCGCAAGGTTCTCCGCGACGGTCCTGCCCGTGACGGTGAGGCAGTCCCCGTGCAGCAGGCCGGCGTCGAGCAGCGCCCGCATGATCACCGGCACGCCGCCGATCTTGTCGACGTCGGTCATGACGTAGCGGCCGAAGGGCTTGAGGTCGCCCAGGTGCGGGATCTTGTCGCCGATGCGGTTGAAGTCGTCCAGGGTCAGCTCGACCTCGGCCTCGCGGGCGATGGCCAGCAGGTGCAGCACGGCGTTGGTGGAGCCGCCGAAGGCCATGGTCACGGCGATCGCGTTTTCGAACGCCTTCTTCGTCATGATGTCTCGGGCGGTGATGCCCTTGCGCAGCAGGTTGACCACGGCCTCGCCGGACTTGCGGGCA
This sequence comes from uncultured Actinomycetota bacterium, assembly GCA_963698285.1. GTDB lineage: Bacteria > Actinomycetota > Actinomycetes > Actinomycetales > Micrococcaceae > Arthrobacter. Next base: position 106,347 of record CAVOQF010000004.1, read on the forward strand.
AACTCGTCGCGGCGGCGGTCGGCCGAGGGCGGAGCGGCCGAGCCGGGCAGGGACATGCCCAGCGCCTCGCCGATGCAGGCCATGGTGTTGGCGGTGTACATGCCGCCGCAGGCGCCTTCGCCCGGGCAGATCGCTTTTTCGATGCGGGTCAGGTCCTCCATGCTCATCTTGCCGGCGGCGCAGGCGCCCACGGCTTCGAAGGCGTCGATGAGGGTGACCTCCTTTTCGGAGCCGTCCTCCAGCTTGACCCAGCCGGGCATGATGGAGCCGGCATAGAGGAAGACGCTTGCGAGGTCCAGCCGGGCGGCCGCCATCAGCATGCCCGGCAGCGATTTGTCACAGCCGGCCAGGAGCACGGAGCCGTCGATGCGCTCTGCCTGCATGACGGTTTCAACGGAGTCGGCGATGACTTCGCGGGAGACCAGGGAGAAGTGCATGCCTTCGTGGCCCATGGAGATGCCGTCGGAGACGGAGATGGTGCCGAACTGCATCGGGAACCCGCCGCCGGCGTGCACGCCTTCCTTGGCGCCCTGGGCGAGCCGGTTCAGGGAGAGGTTGCAGGGAGTGATTTCATTCCACGAGCTCGCCACGCCGATCTGCGGCTTCGCGAAGTCGTCGTCGCCCATGCCGACGGCCCGGAACATGCCGCGCGCGGGCGCGGCGTGGATGCCGTCGGTGACGACCCGGCTCCGGGGCTTGATGTCCGGTTGGGCCTCTGTTGCTGTTTGGGTGTCCTCACTCATGGCTCAAAGTCTAGGGCTCCGGCGTCGGCAGCAACGAGCCGGAAGGGCGCATTAAGCCTAAAACCGGGAATATTTCGACCGAATAGTGGACGTTCGTCTCATTGGTTGGACTGCGGGGCCACCTTGCCCCGGTTTTTGCTTAGGTGCTGTGGGGCGCATCACGCAGTTCGGGCGCCTCGGCCACGGACTGGGCCTCCGCCTTGAGCATCGCGAGCACCTGCTGGATGGTGGTCCGGGCGGCGGCCTCGGGCCGGGCCAGGGCCACGATGCTTCGGCTGGCCTTGACGCCCCGGAGCGGCCGGAGCACGAACCCCCGGCCCTGGTTTTTCAGGGCGGTGTAGCGCGGCAGCAGGCTGAGCCCGTGGCCGGCGCTGACGAGCGCCTCCAGGACGCGGAGGTCCGGGAAGAGCTGCGCGCGCAGGGCCGGGGAATCGGCCTGCGTTTCGATCTGGCGCAGCACGGTGTCAAAGGGAAAGCCGTCCGGCACCCCCATCCACGGGAAACCGATCACGTCCTCGGCGCTGAGCGTCGCCTTGGCAGCGAGCGCGTGGCCCGCCGGTACGGCCACATCCAGCGGCTCGTCGAGCAGGGGGATCACCTGCAGGCCCTGGCGGGCGAAGACCTCGGGCCCGTCGACGCTGTGCGCAAGCACGATGTCATAGTCGGCGGCCAGGGCCGCGAAGCCGGCCACGCCCGGGTCCTCGAAGTGCGCCTCGAAGCGCAGCCCGTCGATGGCCTTCACCCGGTGCAGCAGCCCCGGCAGGAACATCTCCGCGGCGCTCGGAAAGAACGCCGCCTTGATCCGGGTCTGCCAGCCGAGCCGGTAGGTGTCGATGGTCGCCTCGGCGCGGGCCATGGCGGTGGACACCTCGGCCGCCGCGCCGGCCATGGCCAGCCCCGCCTCGGTCAGCCGCACTCCCCTGCCCGATTTTTCGACGAGCACGACGCCGAGCTCTTCCTGCAGGGTCTTGAGCTGCTGCGAGACTGCCGACGGCGTCACCCGCAGGGCCTCGGCGGTGGCCCCGACGGTGCCGCGGTCCGCCAGTTCGCGGAGAATCCGCAGTCTCTTGAAATCCATGAGGCGAGGCTACACGCGGCCGGTCCGGAACGCTGGACAGCCGTGTTGGCCCGGACGTAACGTCAAGCAACGGCAACCCCGCCGCCTGGACAGAAGGATTCGGCTATGGATTGGATTATCTGGCTCATCGTCATCGCGGTGATTGTCGGCGTCGTGTGGTGGCTGTTGAACCGCAACAGTTCCCGCAGCGGGGCCGGCGCCTCGACGCCCACGGGGGCCGGAACCGCCGCCGCGCCGCAGGCTCCCCCGGCCCGGGAGAACCACGACGGCGCCCTGTCCGGCGGGACCGCCGCCGCCTCCGCCGCAGCGGCCGGCACCACGGGGATCCCGTCTGCCGCCGGCTTCGGCAACGCCGAGCCCGTGCCGCCGACCACCGCCGACGACGCCGCGGCGGCGGCGAAGCCGGCGCCCCTGCCGGGCACGCGCCGAAGGGGGACGCGCCGAAGGAGGACGCCGGCGCGGGCGGTGCGGAGTGGGAAACCCAGTGGTCGGAGACGGCGCCGGCCGAGGCGCACGCCGCCGCGCATCACGACCTGCCCCGCGACGTTCCGCACGGGGCCACGGCCGCCCGCACGGGCGACGCCGGCCAGACCGGAGCCCCGGAGTCCGCCGTGGACGCCGCCGCCGGACCGGAGCAGCCGGCCCGGCACACCCCCGCGCACCATGCCGAATACACCAAACCGCACGCCCCTACACTTCCCGGCGCGGAATCCGCGGCGGCCGAGGCTGCCGACATCGAGACGGCGCAGGTTGCGTCCTCGGCCGCGGCCGCCGAGGGTTCAGCGAGCCACACCGCCCCGCCGGCCGGACATCTGGCGGTGGAGGAGCCGTACGGCGAGGGGTCGGCGGCGCCGGCACCGGATGGCAGCGGCCCGGAGGGGTTCACCGTCAAGGGCAACGCCTCGTCGATGGTCTACCACGACGAGACCAGCCCTTCCTTCGAGGAGACCCGGGCCGAGGTCTGGTTCCTGTCCGCGGCCCACGCCGAAGCGGCGGGCTTCCGGCCGCCGCGCCGTTCCCGGCTGTAGCTGTGCCGCGGCCGTCGCCACTGCGTGCCCTCCTGGCGGCGGCTGCCGTCTCGCTCGGGACGGCCGGCTGCACCGGCAGCGCTTCAGCTCCCCCGCCTGCCAGCGGCCCAGCCGGCAGCAGCCCAGCGGGCAGCAGCCAGGCTGCGAGCCAACCCAGCAAGGAGGCGCCGAGAGTTTCAGGCCGCATCGACGCCGGGCTGGCGCTGCCGTGGTCGACGGTTTTCCTGCCGGACGGCACTGCCGTCATCTCGGAACGGGACAGCGCACTGTTGAAGTTTGTGCCGCCGGGCGGCAGCGGTCCTGCCGCCACGGTGGGCAAGGTGCCCGACGTCGTCCCCGGCGGCGAGGGCGGCCTGCTCGGGCTGGCGCTGTCCCCGGACTTCGCGGCAGACCGGTACCTGTACGCCTATTTCACCGCACAGGAAGACAACCGGATCGCCCGCGTCCGGCTTGAGGGCAGCGGTGCACGGCTGGGACTGGGTGCGACCGAAGTCGTCTTCACCGGCATCCCGAAAGCCTCCACGCACAACGGCGGCCGGATCCGTTTCGGCCCGGACGGCTATCTCTACGTCGGCACCGGCGACTCCCAACGCCGCGGCCAGCCGCAGGACCGGAACGCACTGGGCGGCAAAATCCTCCGCATCACCCCCGACGGGAGGCCGGCACCCGGCAATCCGTTCGGCGACAACCCCGTCTACAGCCTTGGCCACCGCAACGTCCAGGGCCTCGACTGGGACAGTGCGGGGCGGCTCTGGGCGAGTGAGTTTGGCCCGGACGTGGACGACGAGCTGAACCTGGTCGTCCCCGGCGGGAACTACGGCTGGCCGAGGTGACCGGAGCGCCGCGCCGCGAAGGGTTCCTGGACGCCAAGGTGGTGTGGCCTTCGACGGCGTCGTCCTCCCCGAGCGGGCTCGAAATCGTCGCCGACACGGCCTACCTCGGGGCGCTCCGGGGCCAGCGGCTTTGGGCGGTCCCCTTGCGGGGAGAGTTTGCCGGGGATCCTGTGGCCTATTTCACAGGCGAGTACGGCCGGATCCGCGACGTTGCCTTGGCTCCGGACGGCCGCCTGTGGGTCCTCAGCAACGGCCAAAACCCCGATTTTGTGCTGGTTTTGACCCTCCCCGGCTAGCCCCACCCGAAGGCCCGCACCCCGATTTCACACTGCGTCAAAACTCGTGTAGAGTTTCATGTCGTTGCGGAGAACACCGCGGGAAATAAAAAGCCCGAGGGGAACGAAAACAACAGCTGCACCTCTAGCTCAACTGGCAGAGCAATTGACTCTTAATCAATGGGTTCCGGGTTCGAGTCCCGGGGGGTGCACCCTAGAGAAAAACCCCGTCCTGACAGGCTGAAAAGTCTGCAGGGCGGGGTTTTTTGCTGTGCCGGGCCCAACTGCCCGGGGCAGTCCGCTTGAGGCAGTCCGCTTAGGGCAGCCGGTCCCGCCGCCGGCTGAGTCCCAGGCCGGCAGAGGCTGAGAGCAGCAGCCCGCCCGCAGCCAGCAGAATCGCTCCGGCAACCGTTTCACGGCCGGTGGTCCCGGAGTCCGCGGCGGAGCGGGCCGCTTGCACCGCCGGAATCGTCGAGGGAGCAGCCGGCGCCGTCGTCGTCGTGCCGGTGGCGGACGGCGAGGGACGGGCTGCCGAACCGGTGGTGGGGCTCGCCGACGACGCCGGGACCACGGCGGGGGCGGGGGACGTCCCCGGTACGGTGGGGGCGGGCACCGCTGGCGCCGGCGCCGCTGGAGGCGCCGTTGGTGCCGGCGGAGCCTTCCGTGACGGCTTGGGGGTGCTGGAAGGTTTCGGAGTCGGTGTGGCCGGAGCCTCGCAACGGCCCAGAGGGCCCACCACCACCGGACCGCAGGGCTCCGCGGCGGCCGGAGCCGCCAGCGCGAGGCAGGCCAGGGCCGTGGCGGCAGCCAAGGCCGTGACGGCGCCGGGGGCGCTCCTACGCGTTCTCATCCTAGACATCCTACGTTCGGTCGACCGTGCGCGCTCCCGAGGATCCCAGGCCGGCCACTCCAGGCAGCTCCTAGCGCCGGCCTGCCGCCGCCAATTGGAAATGGATGGGAAGGGCCAGCTGGACCGGCGCGGTCCCGACCGGTTCGTCGAGCAGCTCGTTGATCGAGGTCTGCCCGTCCAGTTCGGGTGCCGGCGCCGTGTCCATAGGAAAACCTTATGCGAGCACACCCCGGGTCCCGGGGCATGACACGGGCGGCTTCAGCCCTGCGGCGAACGGAGCGCTTGGCGGCGCCGCGCCAGCCGGACGGGCATGGCTCCCCCGGGGCGGCGGGCCTAGTTGACGCGGTTCGCCTCGGCGGCGAGGACCGGGTCTGCGACGACGATGGCCGAGGCCTCGGGCGTCGACATCCGGTTGGCCAGTTCGCGGACCACGCATTGCAGTTCGTGGCGGAGGGAGTCAGGGTCGATCGACGCTGCCGCGAGGACCGAGCGTTCCATGTCCGCGGCGGCGGAGACGGCGTCGCGTCCGCGGTCGGTCAGGGTGACGACGTGGCTGCGGCGGTCGGAGGCACTGCGTTCCCGGGAGATGTGGCCGTGGGCCTCGAGCCGGCTGAGGGTCTTGCCCATGGTTTGGGCCTGGACCCTGACCAGTTGCGCGAGTTGCGCTTGGGTCATGGGTCCGTTTGCGGAGAGCACTTCCATAGCGATCACCCCGGCATGGGTCAGGCCAATGGCCCCGAGCTTCTCATTCCAGGCGTGTTCTACAAGGCGTGCTGCCGTGGACAATAAGCGGCCAGTGGGCCAGCGATCCATATCAGGCATACCCAAGAGTATAACGACTGTAGGATTCGTCGCCCGCCCCCGCGGTCACTAGGCTGGAATTCCGCCAAATCTGCCAAGGAGACCAACATGCCTGAACGACTTGTTCCCGGGGACATCGCGCCCGACTTCCGACTGCAGGATTCGGCAGGGCGCGAAGTCGGCCTGCAGGACTTCCGCGGCCGGAACACCGTGGTCTACTTCTACCCCGCTGCCGCCACGCCCGGCTGCACCAAGCAGGCCTGCGACTTCCAGGACTCCCTTTCCGCCCTGCAGAAGGCGGGCTACGACGTCGTCGGTATTTCCCCGGATCCCGTCGAGAAGCTCGCCGGCTTTGCGGCGGCGGAAGGACTCGGTTTCCCGTTGCTCTCGGATCCGGACCACGCGGTGGCCGAGGCGTACGCGGCCTGGGGCGAGAAGAAGAACTACGGCCGCAGCTACGACGGCCTCATCCGCTCCACCGTGGTGGTCGGTCCCGACGGCAAGGTCACCCTGGCGCAGTACAACGTCCGCGCTACCGGCCACGTCGCCAAGCTGCGCCGCGACCTGTCGCTCCAGGACTAGCCGGCAGCGGCACAGCGGGCGCTGCACCCCGGAGCCGAACTGTAGAATGATGTCTGGCATCCGCCGTTGGGGTCCCCGAGACCCCGACGACGGCGCCGCGCGCGAGTGGTGAAATTGGCAGACACGCAGGATTTAGGTTCCTGTGCCTTCGGGCGTGGGGGTTCAAGTCCCCCCTTGCGCACCTGGGAACCCCGGTCTTCGGACCGGGGTTTTTCCTTATTTTCCTGAACCTTCTGCGCATCGATCCTGATCGATATGCTGGGAGGCGTGAAGTTCATGAAGAACGCGCCCCGGTTCCTTTTCTTCACCGGCAAGGGCGGGGTTGGCAAGACCTCCGTGGCGTGCGCAACGGCGCTCAGCCTTGCGAAGACCGGAAACAAGGTCCTGCTCGTCAGCACGGACCCGGCCTCCAATGTAGGGCAGGTCTTCGGCGCGGACATCGGGAACACCGTCACTCCCATCCCGGACGCCCCCGGTCTCTCCGCGCTGGAAATTGACCCGGAGCAGGCAGTCGAGGCCTACCGGGAGCGGATCATCGCGCCCGTCCGCGGACTCCTCCCGGAGACGGAGCTGGCCGGGATCGCCGAAAGTCTCTCGGGTTCCTGCACAACGGAGATTGCCTCGTTCGACGAGTTCACCAAGCTGCTCGCCGACGACGGCTCCTACGGGGAGTACGACCACGTCGTCTTCGACACCGCACCGACCGGACACACGCTCCGGCTGCTGCAGCTGCCCGGCTCGTGGACCGATTTCCTCGCGGCCGGAAAGGGTGATCCGTCCTGTCTGGGCCCGCTGTCAGGGCTTGAAAAGCACAAACAGGTGTACGCCAAGGCGGTCCGGGCGCTCACGGACCCGGCCAGGACCCGGCTCGTTTTGGTCAGCCGCGCGCAGGCATCGGCGCTGGGCGAAATTGAGCGGACCTACCTCGAACTCAACCGGATCGGGATCGCGGACGGCTACGTCGTCATCAACGGCGTGCTGCCGGAAGCCGCCGGCGGCGAGGAGCTGGCGTTGGCCCTGCGCGCCCGGGAGGCCGCCGCCCTCGCGGCCATGCCGGCGGTGGTCGCCGGCCTGCCCCGCGATGTGCTGGACTTGAAACCGGGCAACATGGTCGGCATTCCGGCCCTCGAGTCCCTCTTCGGGACTGCGACCGGCGCCGGCCTCCCGGCCGGCGCGGCGGTGGGCGCTGACGGTGGCGACGCTGCGCCCGGCGACGCCCCGCTGGCTGCCCTGGTGGACGAAGTGGAGCTCGACGGCCATGGCCTCGTGATGTGCATGGGCAAGGGCGGGGTCGGGAAGACCACGGTGGCGGCCGCCATCGCGGTGGCCCTGGCCCAACGCGGCCACGAGGTCCACCTCACCACGACGGATCCGGCCGCGCACCTGGCCCAGACACTCCAGGGTTCCATCCCCGGACTGACGGTTTCACGCATCGATCCGGAAGCGGCCATCCAGGAATATCGAAGCCACGTGCTGGCTACCAAGGGCCGGACCCTGGACGAGGCAGGACGCGCGGCCCTGGCCGAGGATCTGCTGTCCCCGTGCACGGACGAGGTGGCCGTGTTCCGGCAGTTCTCCCGGGTGGTGCAGGAATCCCGCCGGCACTTTGTCGTGATCGACACGGCGCCCACCGGCCACACGCTGCTGCTGCTGGACGCCACCGGCTCCTACCACCGGGAGATCTCCCGCCAGGTCGGCGCCACCATGGGGTTCGTGACGCCGCTCATGCGGCTGCAGGACCCGGCCCAGACCAAGGTCATCCTCGTCACGCTGGCCGAAACGACCCCCGTGCCTGGAGGCGCAGGAGTTGCAGCGGGACCTGGAGCGGGCCGGGATCCACCCCTGGGCCTGGGTGATCAACAACTCGATCGCGGCTGCACACCCGACGTCGGAGTTCCTGCGGGCCCGGGCTCGCAGCGAACTCGAGCAGATCACCAAGGTGCGCGCCCTGACGGGCCGGCTCGCCCTCATTCCGCTGCTGCCCGAGGAACCCATCGGCGAGGAGAAGCTGTTGGCGTTAACTTCCGACGGCGATACCGCCGACGGCGACCACTCCGACGGTTACAACGACGCCAGGAGTCCGGCCGTCTCCTCGATTGCCCCGGGAACCACGGAGTAGTACGCCCAGGTGCCGCGCTTTTCACGGTGCAGCAGGCCGGCGTCGACCAGGATTTTCAAATGGTGGGACACGGTGGGCTGGCCCAGGTCCAGCGGTTCGGTGAGGTCGCAGACGCACGCCTCCCCCGCCCCGGCGCCCTTGACGATGGAAAGCAGCCGCAGCCGGTTGGGATCGGCCAGGGCCTTGAACACGAGAGCCCTGCGCCGGGCATCCTCCGCACTGAGGGCCGCCCGGCCGGACGGTGCGCAGCAGTCCTCGTCGAGGGCCGGCTCAGCAGTTTGCAGAGAGTTCATGAGTCCATTATGCACATGGATTGACATCCATCGATATAGTTGGCAATACTTCATATCGACAAACATCAATCTTTCGCAGAGCAGCACAACCGCAGCACAGGAGTACCGTGAGCACCCAGACTGACCCGACGCCCACCCTTGATGGCGAGGCGGCCGTCGTCGGCAAACTTTCCACGCTGGACCGCTTCCTGCCGGTGTGGATCATCGCCGCCATGGCCGTGGGCCTGCTGCTGGGCAATTTCATTCCCGGCCTGGACACCGCACTGGAGGCCGTGAAGGTCGGCGAGGTCTCCCTGCCGATCGCCGTCGGCCTGCTGGTCATGATGTACCCGGTGCTGGCCAAGGTCCGCTACGACCAGGCCCACCGCGTGCTCGCGGACCGCAGGCTGATGATCACCTCCCTGGTCCTGAACTGGCTCCTCGCCCCGGCCTTCATGTTCGCCCTGGCCTGGATCTTCATCCCGGACCTGCCCGAATACCGCACCGGCCTGATCATCGTGGGCCTGGCCCGCTGCATCGCCATGGTGATGATCTGGAACGACCTCGCCTGCGGCGACCGCGAAGCCGCGGCCGTGCTGGTGGCCATCAACTCCGTCTTCCAGGTCATCGCCTTCGGGGCGCTCGGCTGGTTCTACCTGCAGCTGCTTCCGTCCTGGCTCGGCCTGCCGACCACCAGCGCGGACTTCTCCTTCTGGGCCATCACCGCGTCCGTCCTGGTCTTCCTGGGGATCCCGCTGCTGGCCGGATACCTCACCCGCACCCTCGGCGAAAAAGCCAAGGGCCGCGACTGGTACGAAGGGACGTTCCTGCCCAGGCTCGGCCCGTGGGCGCTGTACGGACTGCTCTTCACCATCACCCTGCTCTTCGCCCTCCAGGGCGGCACCATCACCGCCCGCCCGCTGGACGTCGTCCGGATCGCCCTGCCGCTGCTGGCCTACTTCCTGGTGGTCTTCGGCGCCGGCATGCTGATCGGCAAGTGGCTGGACCTCGGCTACGCGAAGACCACCACGCTCGCCTTCACGGCCGCCGGCAACAACTTCGAACTCGCCATCGCGGTGGCGATCGGCACCTTCGGCGTCACCTCCGGGCAGGCCCTGGCCGGCGTCGTGGGCCCCTTGATCGAAGTCCCCGTCCTTGTTGCACTGGTTTACGTGGCACTCTGGGCCCGCAAACGCTACTTCGCCTCCCGCCCCCTTTCCGCCTAACCCCCAGAACTTCAGGAGAACACCATGAGCACCGAGACCGCCAAGAAGCCCTCCGTCCTGTTCGTCTGCGTCCACAACGCCGGCCGTTCCCAGATGGCCGCCGCCTTCCTCACCACCCTGTCCGAGGGCCGGATCGAGGTCCGCTCGGCCGGCTCCCAGCCCGCCGAGAAGGTCAATCCGGCCGCCGTCGAGGCCATGGCCGAACTGGGCATCGACATGTCCGCCGAAATCCCGAAGGTCCTCACCACCGAGGCCGTCAAGGAATCCGACGTCGTCATCACCATGGGCTGTGGCGACACCTGCCCGATCTTCCCGGGCAAGCGCTACGAGGACTGGGAACTTGAAGATCCGGCCGGCCAGGGCGTCGACGCCGTCCGCCCCATCCGCGACGAGATCAAGACCCGCATCGAGGACCTCATCGCCTCCCTCGCCCCCGCCGCCAAGTAACCGCCAAGCAGCGGACAACCAGCCTCCACGCAACCGACACCAGGAGTCCTCATGAGCACGCAGCAGCTGATTATCATCGGGTCCGGCCCTGCCGGGTACACCGCGGCGATCTACGCCGCGCGGGCCGGCCTGGCACCGCTCGTCATCGCCGGAGCCGTCACCGCGGGCGGCGCCCTGATGAACACCACCGAGGTGGAGAACTTCCCCGGCTTCCCCGCCGGCGTCCAGGGCCCCGAGCTGATGGACGGCCTGCAGCAGCAGGCCGAGAAATTCGGCGCCCAGGTGGTGTTCGACGACGTCACCGAGGTCCGGCTCACCGGCCACCTCAAGCGGGTCGTCACCGGAGCCGGCGAGACCCACGAGGCGCCCGCGGTCATCCTCGCCACCGGCTCCGCATACAAGGAGCTGGGCCTTCCCGAGGAAAAGAAGTTCAGCGGCCATGGCGTCTCCTGGTGCGCCACCTGCGACGGGTTCTTCTTCCGCGACCAGGACATCATCGTGGTCGGCGGCGGAGACTCCGCGATGGAGGAAGCCACGTTCCTGACCCGCTTCGGCAAGACGGTGACCGTCGTCGTGCGCAAAAACGAGCTGCGGGCCTCGCGGATCATGGCCCAGCGGGCCAAGGACAATCCCAAGATCCGGTTCGCCTGGAACTCGGCCGTCAGCGCCATCCACGGCGACTCCAAGGTCACCGGCGTCACCCTGACGGACACGGTCACCGGCGAAACCCGCGAGCAGGCCGCCACCGGGATCTTCGTCGCGATCGGCCACGTGCCGCGGACCGAACTGCTCACGGGCCAGGTGGAACTCGACGCCGAGGGCTACATCAAGGTCGACTCCCCCACCACCGTCACCAACCTGAGCGGGGTGTTCGCCTGCGGCGACGCCGTGGACCACCGCTACCGCCAGGCCATCACCGCCGCCGGCACCGGCTGCGCCGCTGCCCTGGACGCCGAACGCTACCTCGCCGCGCTCGACGACGCCGACAGCATCGCCACCGCCCTGGTCGAGGAACCCACCCACTCCTAAAGCTCCACCCGGATGAAACAGAGGACACCATGGCTGTAACGTCACCCCTTCCCGTAGCCGTCATCGGCGCCGGGCCCGTCGGCCTCGCCGCGGCAGCGCACCTGCTCGAACGCGGCCTGGAGCCGCTCATCCTGGAGGCCGGGCCGGCCCCGGCCGCGGCGATCGAGCAGTGGCGCCACATCCGGCTGTTCTCCCCCTGGCAGTACAACACCGATGCTGCCGCCGTCCGCCTGCTCGCCGCGGCCGGCTGGGAAGCACCCGCGCCGACCGCGCTGCCCACCGGCGGCGAGCTGATCGACCAGTACCTCACCCCGCTCGCCGCGCTCCCCGCGATCGCGTCCCGCCTGCAGACCGGTGCCCGCGTCGTTGCCGTAACCCGCCTCGGGATGGACAAGACGCACTCGCGAAACCGCGACGCCACCGCCTTTGTGGTCCGGGTAGAACACTCCGACGGAGAAGTCCGCGACTACCAGGCCGCAGCAGTCATCGACGCCTCAGGAACCTGGTCCACCCGCAACCCGCTTGGAACCTCCGGCCTGCCCGCCGCCGGCGAGGCCGCCGCGGCCGCCCACATCACCTCGCCCCTGCCGGACGTCCTGGGCCGCGACCGCGCAGCGTTTGCCGGGCGCACCGCCGTCGTGGTCGGCGCCGGCCACTCCGCCGCCAACACCCTGATCAACCTCTCCGAGCTGGCAGCCCAGGTGCCCGGGACGACGATCGTCTGGGCCATCCGCGGCGCGTCGGCGGCCAAGGTCTATGGCGGCGGCGACGCCGACGGACTCGCTGCCCGCGGCCGGCTCGGCAGCCGGCTCCGCGCCCTGGTGGAGGACGGCACCATTGAACTGCACACCGGCTTCGGGATCGCAGCCCTCGCCGCGGCCGACGGCGCCGTCACCCTGACCGCCACCGACGGACGCACCCTCGCGGCCGACGTCGTGGTCCCCGCCACCGGGTTCCGGCCGAACCTGGACATGCTCCGGGAACTCCGGCTGGAACTGGACCCCGGTGTGGAAGCACCCCGCGAGCTCGGCCCGCTGATCGACCCGGAGTTCCACTCCTGCGGCACAGTGGAGCCGCATGGCGCCAGGATGCTGGCCCACCCGGAGCGGGACTTCTACATTGTCGGCATGAAGTCCTACGGCCGGGCCCCCACCTTCCTGCTGGCCACCGGCTACGAACAGGTCCGCTCCGTCGCGGCTGCCCTGGCCGGAGACCGGGAAGCGGCGGACACGGTCCAGCTCGAACTCCCTGAAACCGGCGTCTGCTCCTCCAACATCGGCACAGCGGACGTCGGCACCAGCTGCGACGTCCCCGCCGCGGTCCCGGCAGGGTTTGTCGCCGAAACCTCCGGCGGCTGCTGCGGAGCGCCCGAACCGGTCCTCGTCGGGTTCCCCACCGGACTGGCCCACGGCCGCTCCGGCGAAAACTGACGCCGGCGGGAACCGACCGTGCCGGCGCCCGCCCCCGCCCGGATCCTGGTCGCGGAGGGTGCACCACGCGGCGGCCTCGCCGCGCTGTGCATCACCCAGACCACCGGGTGGGGCGTGCTCTACTACGCCCTGATCGCGGCGGTCCGCCCCATCAGCGAGGACACCGGCTGGGACCCGGCCCTCATCACGGCGGCCTTTTCCGCGGGCCTGCTGCTCTCCGCAGCGGCCGGAATCGCCGTCGGCAGGATCCTCGACCGGACCGGCCCGCGCGCACTGATGGTCGGCGGATCCCTGGCCGGAGTACTTGCACTGGTCATGGCAGCGGTGGCACCGAACCTGCCGGCGTTCTTTGCGGCCTGGCTGCTGGCCGGGACCGCGCAGGCCGCCGTGCTGTACCAGCCGGCCTTCACCGTGATCAGCCGCTGGTACGGACCGGCCCGCATCCGGCCGCTGACCATCCTGACCCTCGTTGCCGGATTCGCGTCGACCATTTTCGCCCCCGCCACCGCCGCCCTGACTTCCGCGTTCGGCTGGAGGGACGCCTTTCTCATCCTTGCCGGGGTGCTGGGAATCGTCACCGTGCCGCTGCACGCCCGCTACCTGAACCGGCACTGGGCCCGGACCGCCGAAGGCACTTCCGCGGCGGGGCACCGGTCCGCGCTGCGGACGATCCGTCGCAGCCCCGAGTTCCTGGGACTGCAGCTCCTCATGGCCCTCCTGTGCCTCGGGCTCTACACCGTGACGCTGAACATCGTTCCCCTGCTGATGGAAAAGGGTGCGGACTACGGCGCGGCGGCCTTCGGCCTCGGCCTCGTGGGCGCCGGGCAGGTCGGCGGCCGGCTGCTGTTCGCCGCTATCCCGGCCGGCGCACGGCTCCCGGCCATCACCGGCACCGCCGCCTGCGCCGTGCTCTCGCTGGCGGTCCTGCCCGGGCCGGTGCCGCTGTTGATCGCGGCGGGCATGCTCGCCGGGGCGGTCCGCGGGTGCCAGACCCTGTTGCAGGCCACCATCGTCGGTGACCGCTGGGGCACCCGGAACCTGGGCACCCTGCAAGGACACTTCGCGGCCCCGCTCACCGCGGTGGCCGCCGTCGCCCCCGCTGCCGGGCCCCTCCTGGCGGGCTGGCTCGGGACGTACACGGGCATGAGCTACGCCATGGCGGCGGCCGCCTTCACGGCGGCCCTCCTTGCCGCCGCCATGAGCCTGCAGGCGTTCCGGGGCCGACCGCAGCAGTCCTCCCGCCGTCGGGCGTAGACGCCGGCAGCGGCCTGCCAAAAAAGATTTTCGAATCCCACCCATCCCTTTCCGCCGAGCCCCCGAATACCCATTGAGACACCAACCAAGGGTCGGTGCCCAACAGTCGGATAAGGGCCACAGCGGCAAAGATGTTCGCTGCCGGCAATGAAATCGGCACAACAAAGGAGAATCGAAATGCAGACCATCAAGCGCACGACTTTCGCCGTTGCAGGTATCGCTGCTGCAGCCATGCTCAGCCTCACTGCCTGCGGCGGTTCCAGCACGGGAGCCAGCGCCTCCTCGGCTCCGGCCTCCACGCCGTCGGAGTCCAGCATGGCGCCGTCGCCGTCCATGAGCTCCTCCGCCGCAGCGATGGATCCGGCCGCGGACCTGGTTGGCTCCGGCTGCGCCGCCTACGCCGCCCAGGTTCCCGACGGCAAGGGCTCGGTTTCGGGCATGGCCCTGGATCCGGTGGCCGTGGCCGCCTCCAACAACCCGATCCTGACCACCCTGACGGCCGCCGTCTCCGGCAAGCTCAACCCCAAGGTCAACCTGGTGGACACCCTGAACGGCAGCGAATTCACTGTCTTCGCTCCGACGGATGACGCGTTCAAGAAGATCGACGCCGCCACCATCGAAACGCTGAAGAAGGACGATGCCCTGCTGAGCAAGATCCTGACCTACCACGTTGTCCCCGGCAAGATCAGCCCGGACGAGATCGTGGGCACGCACAAGACGGTCCAGGGTGGCTCGGTCACCGTCACCGGCAGCAAGGACGCGCTCAAGGCCGACGCCGCCAGCGTGGTCTGCGGCGGCGTCAAGACCGCCAACGCCACGGTCTACATGATCGACTCCGTCCTGATGCCCAAGTAGGCAACTCGCAAGCCCTCCTGCCCGGACCCAGCCTGACTCCCTGGATCCACCTGGAGAAACGAAGGCCCGCACCTGCCGGTGCGGGCCTTCGCCTGTTGCGCGGACCCAGAGCCGGGAACCCGCCGGGCCGGCGGTCCGGGCACCCGCGGGAATCCACAGCCCCGGTCTACTAGACTGGGGCTGTTCCGCAGCCGGCGGCCATCCAGTTCCCGAGGTGATTCCTTCAGTGCCCAGCAGTAGCGCGCCGTCCACGACCGGCCCCAACAGGACGTGGCGCCGCCTCGCGGCCGGTTTCAGCGCCGTCCTGCTGCTACCGCTCGCGGCGTGCACCGGAACACCCGCACCGGCGCCGTCGCCGTCGTCCACCGCCAGCGCGTCCGGCGCCGCCCCCACCGCCACCTTCACCTTCGGCACCGCCTCGCGGCCGCTGGGCCTGGACCCTGCCCTCGTGTCCGACGTCGACTCGTACCGCATCACCCGCCAGGTGCTCGAAGGCCTGGTCGGCGTCGACCAGACCAGCGGCAAGCCCACCCCGCTGCTGGCGACGGAATGGGCGGACAGCGACGGGGGCCGCGCCTACACCTTCAAGCTCCGCGAGAACGTGAAATTCCAGGATGGCACGGTCTTCAACGCGGCGGCGGTGTGCACCAACTTCAACCGCTGGTTCAACTTCTCCGGGGCGCTCCGGAAGCAGGCGCCGGGCAGCACCTTCAAGGGCGTCTTCAAGGCCCACGCGGACCAGGCCTCGCTGTCCATCTACAAGAGCTGCACGGCACTGGCGGCGGACAGCGTCCGGATCGATCTCACCCAGCCGTTCACCGGCTTCCTCCAGGCCCTCACCCTGCCCGCTTTCGCGATCTCCTCGCCGCGGGCCCTCGCCGCGCAGTCCGCCAACGTGCTCACCCAGAACCGCGAAGGCCAGCCGGTGTCCGCCTATGCCCTGCACCCGGTGGGCACCGGCCCCTATATTTTCGGCTCGTGGGACAACAACACCGTCACCCTGAACAGCAACAAGGACTACTGGGGCGACAAGGGCCAGATCGGAACCATCAACTTCATCAGCTACGACCACCCGCAGACCCGGCTGCAGGCGCTGCTGGACGGCAAGATTGACGCCTACGACTCGGTCACGGTGGGAAATTTCGACCAGCTGGTCAAGCGCGGCAAGCAGATCATCCAGCGCGATCCGTTCTCCGTCATGTACCTGGGCATGAACCAGGAAGTGCCCGCGCTGAAGGACCTCAAGGTCCGCCAGGCGATCGAGATGGCCCTGGACAAGGACACCCTGATCCGCAAGTTCTTCATCGACAACACCGCGGCGGCGTCCCAGTTTGTCCCGCCGAAGCTGAGCGGCTTCAACAACAACGCCCCCTCGCTGGGCCACAATCCGGCCAAGGCCAAGGAGCTTCTCGCCGAGTCCGGCTACAAGGGCGAAGCTTTGAAGTTCTACTACCCGCTCAACGTCGCCCGCCCGTACCTGCCCACTCCGGAGAAGGTCTACGCCGAGATCAGCCGCCAGCTCACCGCCGTCGGACTCAACATCAAACCGATGCCGGTGGACTGGTCCGAGGGCTACCTCCAGAAGGTCACCTCCCCCGGGGACCACGCCCTGCACCTGCTCGGCTGGAACGGCTCGTACGCGGATCCGGACAACTTCGTGGGCCCGCTGTTCGGTGAAAACACCGGCGAGTTCGGCTACCAGGATCCCCAGGTGTTCTCCAAAATTTCCCGGGCCCGCGGCCTGCCGGACGGCAAGGAACGCACGGAGCAGTACCAGACCATCAACGCCCAGATCGCCGAGACGGTCCCGGCCGTGCCGATCGCGTTCCCGATCTCGGCGCTGGCACTCTCCGACCGGGTCCTGAAATACCCCGCCTCGCCGGTCCTGAATGAAGTTTTCACCAAGGTCGAGCTCAAGCCTTGACGGCGGCACCCAATTTCAGTTAGTGGGCCGTGCGGGGATATTCTGTGACAGCCAGAGCCGCTGCTATCGGAGACTGATTGTGACTTTCATTTCCAAGACCCAACATGCCGACGTCGTCCTGATTGGCGGCGGCATCATGAGCGCCACGCTGGGCGCCTTCCTCAAGCAGCTGGAGCCGAACTGGACCATTTCGCTGTTCGAGCGCCTGGACCAGCCGGGCCTGGAAAGCTCCGATCCCTGGAACAACGCCGGCACCGGGCACGCCGCCCTGTGTGAGCTTAATTACTCCCCCGCAGCCAAAGACGGCTCGGTGGACCCGGCCAAGGCGCTGCACATCAACGAGCAGTTCCAGCTCTCCCGCCAGTTCTGGTCCCACCTGGTCACCAATTCGCTCATCGGCTCCCCCAAGGGCTTCATCAACACGGTGCCGCACATGAGCTTCGTGGTCGGCGACGCCAACGTCAAGTTCCTGCGGACCCGCTACGAGGCGCTCAAGCCGAACCCGCTGTTCCGCTCGATGGAGTTCTCCGAAGACCACGCCCAGATCGCCAAGTGGGCGCCCCTGATCGTCAAGGGCCGCGACCCGAAGCAGCACATCGCCGCCACCCGCGCCGCGGAGGGCACCGACGTCGACTTCGGCGCGCTGACCCGCGAACTGACCGGCTACCTCGGCAACAACGGGGTGGAAATCAACTACGGCCACGACGTCACCGGCATCAAGCGGGCCTCCGACGGCGGCTGGGACCTGGCGCTCAAGCACCCGCGCTCCGGTGAGCACGGCTCCATCCACGCGAAGTTCGTCTTCGTCGGCGCCGGCGGCGGGGCGCTGCACCTGCTGCAGGCGTCCGGCATCCCGGAAAGCAAGGGCTTTGGCGGTTTCCCGGTCTCCGGCCAGTTCTTCCGCTGCACCGACGAGGCCCTCGCCTCCCAGCACAGCGCCAAGGTCTACGGCCAGGCCTCGGTGGGCGCCCCGCCCATGTCCGTGCCGCACCTGGACACCCGGTTCGTCAACGGCAAGCGGTCCCTGCTGTTCGGACCCTACGCCGGTTTCTCCACCAACTTCCTCAAGAACGGCTCCTACCTGGACCTGCCGCTGTCCATCCGGCCCTCCAACATCATCCCGATGCTGGCCGTGGCCAAGGACAACATGGACCTGACCGCGTACCTGGTCAAGGAAGTCGCCAAGCGGCACGGCGCCAAGGTCGAGGCCCTGCGCGAGTACTACCCGGAGGCCCAGGACGGCGACTGGGAACTCATCACGGCCGGCCAGCGGGTCCAGATCATCAAGAAGGACCCGAAGAAGGGCGGTGTGCTGCAGTTCGGCACCGAGGTCATCGCCGGCCGCGACGGCACCATCGGTGCCCTGCTGGGCGCGTCCCCGGGTGCGTCCACCGCGGTGCCGATCATGATCGAGCTGCTGCAGAAGTCCTTCCCCAAGAACTTCAAGGGCTGGCAGTCCAAGCTCAAGGAGATGATGCCGGGCTACGGCGTCAAGCTCAACGAGAACCCGGATCTCGCCGCCAAGCTCGAGGCCGAGACGGCCGCCGCGCTGCAGCTGGAGCCGGTCAGCGCCTCCCGCTGAAACTCTGCCGGGTTGCGGCACGTTTAGACCCTTTGAGGCGTTCCGTCGTGGCGAACGTCCGTTGACCCACCAGGAGTCCATGAGATGTTCCGGCTGGCCCAGCTTTCGCTAGCAAACCGGGCGCTGATCGCGCTGATCACCGTCTTCGCGTCGGTGTTCGGCGTGATCACGATGACCTCGCTCAAGCAGGAGCTCATCCCGTCCATCGAGTTCCCGCAGATCACGGTGATCACCTCGATGCCGGGGGCCTCGCCGGAAGTCGTTGACAAGCAGATCAGCGGCCCGCTCGAGACGGCGCTCAACAGCGTGGAGGGGCTGGAATCGACGTCGTCGACCTCGCGCAACGGCGTCTCGCAGATCACCCTGGCGTTCACCTACGGGTCCAACCTGGACCGCGCGCGGAACCAGATCGACCGTGCCATCTCCAACGCCAAGCAGTCGCTGCCCAAGGACGTCCAGCCGCAGGCGATCGCCGGCAGCATCAGCGACTTCCCGATCGTCTACCTCGCGGTCTCCTCCGACAAGCCGCTGAGCGAGCTCAACGCGGACCTGGCCCGCCTGAGCGTGCCGCGGCTGCAGAAGCTCGACGGCGTCCGCGGCGCCGAAGTGACCGGCGGCGCCACCCAGCACATCAGGATCCTGCCCCGGCCGGAGGCCATGGCTGCCTCCGGCGCGACCATCGCGTCCATAACGGACGCGCTGAAGAACAACGGTTCGCTGGTGCCGGCCGGCAGCATCGAGGAACAGGGAAAGACGCTCTCGCTGCAAATCGGCAGCCCGGTGGACTCCCTCGACGCGGTCAAGGCCCTGCCGCTGGGCGGCACCCGCGATGCCGCGACGATCGGCAGCGTGGCCGAGGTCAGCGTCACCCAGGACGCCCGCACCTCGATCACCCGGACCAACGGCAAGGAAACCCTGGCCCTCTCGGTCACCAAGAAGCCCGAAGGCGACACGGTGGGCATCTCACACGCGGTGAAGGAATCCCTGCCGCAGCTTGAGGCCGAGCTGGGGTCCAATGCGAAGTTCACCCCGGTGTTCGACCAGGCTCCCTTCATTGAGAAGTCAATCAAGGACCTCACCACCGAGGGGCTGCTGGGCCTGGGCTTCGCCGTCGCCGTCATCCTGGTGTTCCTGCTCTCGGTCCGCTCCACGCTCGTCACGGCCGTGTCCATCCCGCTGTCCCTGCTGATCACCTTCATCGGGCTCTCGGCGACCGGGTATTCGCTGAACATCCTGACCCTCGGCGCGCTGACGATCGCGATCGGACGCGTGGTGGACGACTCCATCGTGGTGATCGAGAACATCAAGCGGCACCTCAGCTACGGCGAGCAAAAGATCACCGCCATCCTGACAGCGATCCGGGAAGTCGCCGGCGCGATCACGGCGTCGACCCTCACCACGGTGGCGGTCTTCCTGCCGATCGCCTTCGTGGCCGGACTCGCCGGCGAACTGTTCCGGCCCTTCGCCCTCACCGTCACCATCGCCCTGGTGTCCTCGCTGCTGGTCTCGCTGACTATCGTGCCGGTGCTGGCCTACTGGTTCCTGCGGACCCCGGCGGATCAGGCCGGAACCGCCGTCTCCGAAGCCTCCGCCCGTGAGACCGCCGCAAAGGCGCACGAGGCCGAGCAGCGCAGCTTCCTGCAGCGCGGCTACCTCCCGGTCCTCACCAAGACCCAGCGGCACCCCGTGATCACCCTGGTCGCGGCCGTCCTGGTTCTCGGCGGCACCGCCGCCATGTCCCCGCTGCTCGCCACCGACCTGCTGGGCCGCTCCGGCGAAAACAGCATGACCGTGCGCCAGGCCCTCCCGGCCGGCACCAGCCTGGCCGACGGCAGCGCGGCGGCGCTCAAGGTCGAGAACGTGCTGCGCGGCATCGACGGGATCAAGGACGTCCAGGTCACCACCGGCAACGCCCAGTCAGGCTTTTCCGCACTGCAGTCCACCGGCGCGGCGAATTCCAGCTTCACGGTCGTCACCGACGAGAAGTCCAACCAGGGCAAGCTGCAGGACACCGTCCGCAGCGAACTCGCCCAGATCTCCGGCGCCGGCAAGATCACCGTCGGCTCGCAGCAGGGCGGTTTCGGCACGACGTCGACGGTCGACATCACGCTCAAGGCCGGCAGCTCCGCCGACCTCCGCACCGCCAGCGAGGCCATGGTCAAAGCCATGGACGGCGTCCCCGGCTCGTCCGAGGTCAGCACCAACCTGGCCGCGAGCCAGCCCGTGGTCCAGGTCAGGGTGGACCGCGCCAAGGCCGTCGCGGCAGGCCTGAACGAGCAGCAGGTGGCCGGCGTGCTGGCCTCCACCATCAGCCCGATCCCGGCGGGCACCGTCCGCATCGGCACCAACGATTTTCCGGTCCGGATCGGCGAAGGCACCCGCTTCACCAGCATCGCCGCCGTCCGTGACCTCCCGCTTCCGACGGCGCGGGGGCCGGTTCCGCTGTCCGCCATCGCCTCGGTGGAACAGGTGGACGTTCCGGTCTCCATCACCGCCAGCAACGGCCAGCGGACCGCGCGCGTGTCTGTCACGCCGTCGGGCGGGAACCTCGGCGCTGTCAGCTCCGAGGTCCAGGCCCGGCTCAAGACCGTCGAGCTGCCGCCGGGCGTCACCGCGGAGATCGGCGGCGCCACCACGCAGCAGGCCGAGTCCTTCGGACAGCTGGGGCTGGCCCTGCTGGCCGCCATCGCGATTGTCTACGTCATCATGGTGGCCGCCTTCAAGTCGCTCGTGCAGCCGCTGATCCTGCTGGTCTCCGTCCCCTTCGCGGCCACCGGAGCGATCGGCCTGCTCCTGGTGACCCGGGTGCCGCTGGGCCTGCCGTCACTGATCGGCATGCTCATGCTCGTGGGCATTGTGGTGACGAACGCGATCGTGCTGATCGACCTGATCAACCAGTACCGCCAGCCGCGCAACGGCGAGCCGGGCATGAGCGTGGCGGACGCGATCACGCACGGCGCCCGGCAGCGCCTGCGGCCGATCCTGATGACCGCGCTGGCCACGGTGTTCGCGCTGACCCCGATGGCGCTGGGCCTGACCGGCGGCGGCGGCTTCATCTCCCAGCCGCTGGCCATCGTGGTGATCGGCGGCCTCATCTCCTCGACCCTCCTGACGCTGGTCCTGGTGCCGGTGCTGTACCGGCTGGTCGAGGGCCGGCGCGAACGCAAGGCGCTCCGGAAGGCCAACGGCGGCGCGTCCACCCACGGCCGCCGGGCGCGCCCCGCGCCGTCGACCCCCGACGGGGCACCCGGCGCCCGGTCCGGGACCCCGGCAGGGGGCCGTGCCGAAACCCGGCCGGCGTCGGGCAGCCGGGACGACGACGAGCGCGGGACGACGAACCGGACGAGGCCCCCGTTCTTCGGCACTGACCCACTCCCCCGTCGCCCCCTCCGGGGGACAGCCCCCCGGGCTGAACGGGACATCCCCAATCACCGCGGCGAGTGGTTGGCCGGTCGGCCGTGATGGAGAATCGGTGCATGATCAGCACAGCAAAGGATGAGGGTTTCGTGGTTCGAGCCGGGGGTCATTCACGAGTTGAGGTCCTACGGCTGCTGCACAGTGCGGACGTATTGCTCAATGTCCATGCCGAGACGCTGCTCGCTCACCCCGCATTCGACAAGCCAGAGGGTCAAAACTTACGAATCGTCGAGCGAACGGTAGAAGAGCTTGGCTTCGAGCACGGCGCGGTTCAGTCCCGGGTCTTCAGCGCTGCGCGGAACCAGGGCCTCGCACTCTGTCCCTTGGTGACGGGCCCTTACCTCCGATTGGCGATGATGGGCCAGTCGAACGCGCCGGACTCCGTTTTGTCCGCAGGCCGCGCCCCGACCGGAGCGATTCACGTTGCTTCCGAGCCGCTAAGCGAGGACGAGGAGTACCCCAAGGGTTTCTACCTCCGAGTCGTGGACGGGCAGGCCTGGCTG
Organism: uncultured Actinomycetota bacterium; assembly: GCA_963698285.1. Lineage (GTDB taxonomy): Bacteria > Actinomycetota > Actinomycetes > Actinomycetales > Micrococcaceae > Arthrobacter. The sequence continues at coordinate 128,595 of CAVOQF010000004.1, forward strand.
AGGGGTTATCGGTGCGACGATACGTATGTGTGGGCGCCGGACCACCGGCTCGCATTCGTGTTGCCAGGCGGCAACGGAGACGCGAGCTCATTTTCTGACCACAGGTCCCCGCGGGGATTAGCGCTATCGGGCGGATAGAGGCCATTTAAGCTTGGCGGGCGCTGTGGTGGATCAGCCTTTTGACCGTGATGACGGTGGCGGGAATTAGAAGAATTGCGCTGCAAACTAGCTGGACGACGGTGGTGTTGATGTTCCCGGCGCCTGGCCAGGGGATGTAGCCGAAGCGGTTACCGCCATATTCAACAATCTCGGTGATTGAGGTAGCGACGCCGATCAGCGCCAGAAGTGCCAGGGCTACCCAGACAAGGCTGCTGAGACGGATAGTCACGGGCGCGTTGGAGGGTTGAGGTGTAGCCGGTGATGCGTTCATCTTCTTGCCCTTTCGTTGGTGCTGCTTACTCCAGGCGAGGTCCGAGGGCAGGCCGCGGAGCGCACGACCAGCTATTGCGCGGTCAATTGATCCTTGGGAGAGTTCCCGTCGCTGCCCCTCCGCCAGTTGCTCGTAGATGTCAGAGAGAAGTTCCTGACGTCTTTCTTGCGCCACATCCGCCGGCACGAAGCTTGTGTAGAAGTCGACCCATCGGAGGACTGCCGACATGGTTCTCGAAGTCGGGATGCCGTACAGAGCGGTCATGGCTGAACCGGGCGGAGGGTAGCTAGCGGGCGCGGTGTCGTGGCCTGAACGGGGTGGGATGCGTGGAGCGCGGCGACTCCCTTGGATGAAATGCGGTAGAGGCGTCGGCGCGGCCGACGTTCAGTCTCTGCAATCTCGGGATCTTCCCACTCGGTTTCCAGTAGGCCGGCTTCGGCCATGCGCGCCAGGGCCTTGTATAAGGTGCCATGGCCCGTTAGTGACTTTCCGCCATCTCCAGACAGAGCACTCGCAAGCGCAAATCCGTACAGGGGTTTGCGGTCTGACTCGGCTTCCTTAGCGATTTCCAGGACGCGAAGTTCCAACGGAAGTAGCGTCCCTGCTTTTCGTCGCGGCATGCTGAAAGAATAGGAAGATACCTTCCTTAAGTCAATGCCCGGCCTACCTGTTGATATCCCTTGTGACCCTCTTCGTCGTAATCCCTTTTAGGCGCAGACCTGCACGGATCTTGTACTTCCTTACGAGTCCTTGTGATGCTTCTGCGCCCAGGCGTGCGCAAGGATGCCTTGCGCTTCTTCCAACGTGAGGCCCTCATTGGTTGCTTGATCGGCGAGTTCCTCGGCTGCTCGCACCAGTGGTTCGGTGGTGGCCTGGCCGGGATTCACCCGAGTCCCCGCAGCACGAGCTGTGCGAATCAGTCCCGCGCTCTCGAGTTCCTTATAGGCCTTGGCTACGGAGCCTGGGGCAACCCGCAGGTCGGCGGCGAGCTGGCGCACTGTAGGCAGTCGGCTGTCTGGCTCGAGGTTCCCCGACCGTATCTGTGCAGCCAGTTGCGACCGTATCTGCTGGACGGGAGAGACCGCCGAGCTTGGATCGACCCTGATCATCGAGCAGGTTCCCGGGGCGTGCGGCGGGTGCTCAGCGCAAGGGACCTCATGTCCACGCTGACGGCAATGGCCTTGGCGAGGAGGGCAACGGCGACCACGGCAAGAGGAAGCGCTGACAGGAGCAAAGTCAGTGCGAGGGTGTGCCCGGGTTCGACTGGGGTCATCCCGGCCGGCGCCATGAGGTCGACCGTCGGAACGGCGTCGTAATGCGCAGAGCGGAGGACATTTCCGGTGATTGCGGATAGCCCGGCAATTTGGAAGGTAAGTGCCGAACTCGATGCCGCCATGATGAAAGTAGTGCGCATTTCTCGAAGCACCGTATCTGCGTGGAACAGTTCAGCCGACGGAGGGCGGGGCGCTGCCGCAGTTCGGCCTAGTGACCAGTAGACGGCAAGGATCATCAGGACCGTGCAAATCAAGACCGGAACGCCGTAGTACCACCCGGGAAAGGGTCCTGTAGATGTGAGGTTGTACTGGATGTCGATGACTTGGCCATTCTTGACTCCCCAACCCACCAGGTTTCGTCGCTGAAAGACACGATGGAGCCCATTCTCGTCTGTCGCGGAATAGAGCCCCGTCAGCAGCAGCCCGAGAGCCAAAATGAGCGCGGCGACTGTCGGCAAAACGAAAACCCATTGACGAGCAAACGATGTGGGCCGACGTGGCGTGAGATCAGCAACCGCGCCCGTTCTGGGATCTGAAGTCCAGAGCTTTCGTGGCATCACGGCATAGGCGGCCAGTCCCACGACGGCACCGAGGCTGCCGGCAAGGGAAATGGGAAGACCATAGCCTTGCGTCCACCATGTACCCCAGGCCCACATCAGTACCGCGACGCCGCAACCCACCGCCAGCGCCGCCTGCGAAGCCCACGCTTCACTCTGATACACCAAAGCGACATCTGCGCGGCTCGCAGTCGATGTCACGCCGCCCTCGGGAGGGCGATGTGCAGAAGCGCCAACCGCCCGACGCACGATTACCCAAAGCCCGCCGGCTAGCAGAGCCGCGATCACTATCGCGACCATCGCTGACACCGTCATCAAACTCCCCCATGCTTGTATCGTAATTGAGATACAAACGGGAAATTTTTCTTGTGTCAAGTTCGCGATACAAGAAGCTGGGCGGGGCGGGCGGACGGGGCGGAATAATCCGGCGTGGCGGACGTTGTAGATAGCGATAGATGCAAATGCATGTACATCGGTTATAGTAGGACCAGCACCCGGAAGTCTCCGGCCCCGGAAAGGAACACCATGCAGATCGGCGTATTCAGCGTCAGCGACATCACCACCGACCCCACCACGGGCCGCACCCCCACGGAACACGAGCGGATCAAGGCCTCGGTGGCCATCGCCAAGAAGGTCGAAGAGATCGGCATGGACGTCTACGCCATCGGCGAGCACCACAACCGGCCGTTCTTCTCCTCCTCCCCCACCACCACGCTGGCCTACATCGCGGCCCAGACCGAGCGGATCATCCTCTCCACCGCCACCACGCTGATCACCACCAACGACCCGGTGAAGATCGCCGAGGACTTCGCGATGCTCCAGCACCTCGCCGACGGCCGGGTTGACCTGGTCCTGGGCCGCGGCAACACCGCCCCGGTCTACCCCTGGTTCGGCAAGAACATCCAGGACGGGATCGAGCTCGCGATCGAGAACTACTCCCTGCTGCGCCGGCTCTGGGACGAGGACACGGTCAACTGGTCCGGCAAGCACCGCACCCCGCTGCAGAACTTCACCTCCACCCCGCGCCCGCTCGACGGCGTCGCCCCCTTCGTCTGGCACGGCTCCATCCGCACGCCGCAGATCGCCGAAGTCGCCGCGTACTACGGCGACGGCTTCTTCGCCAACAACATCTTCTGGCCCAAGGAGCACTACCAGCAGCTGATCGGCCTGTACCGCGAACGCTACGAGCACTACGGCCACGGCAAGGCGGACCAGGCCATCGTGGGCCTCGGCGGCCAGTTCTTCATGCGGAAGAACTCGCAGGACGCGGTCAAGGAGTTCCGCCCGTACTTCGACAACGCCCCGGTCTACGGCCACGGCCCCTCGCTCGAGGACTTCACCTCGCAGACCCCGCTGACCGTCGGCAGCCCGCAGGAAGTCATCGAAAAGACCCTGACCTTCCGCGAGTACTTCGGCGACTACCAGCGCCAGCTGTTCCTGATCGACCACGCCGGCCTGCCGCTGAAGACCGTGCTGGAACAGCTGGACCTGTTCGGCGAGGAAGTCCTGCCGGTGCTCCGCAAGGAATACGCCGAGAAGACTCCGGCCCACGTCCCGGAACCGCCGACCCACGCCGGCCGCGTGGCCGCCGCGCTGGCGGCCCGTGACGCCGCCCCGCAGGACGCCTGATGTCCGCCAAGGCCGTGCCCGCGGCCGGCTCGGCCGCCGGGGAATCCGCCCCGGCGGCTGCCTCGCCGGTGCGCCTGGCCGCGGAAACCTGGGAGTCGCTGTTCCGCGCGCAGGTCGCGGTGATGCGCCGGCTGCAGTCCGGGCCGGCGTTCAAGGCCCTGGCCGTGAACGAGTACGACGTGCTGTTCACGCTCTCCGCGCTGCCCGTCCGGCTGGCTCCGCCAGAATGAGCTCAACGACCATGTGCTGTTGAGCCAGTCCAGCCTGAGCCGGCTGGTGGAGCGGCTGGAAAAGCGGGGCCTCGTGGAGCGCAGGCCCGCCCCCGACGACGGCCGCGGCGTCCTGGTCCGGCTCACCGACGCCGGCCGGGAACTGCAGAAGCAGATCGGCCGCGAGCACGTCCGCGACATCGCCGCCCTGGTCTCCCCCGCCCTGACCGCCGAGGAACAGCGCGAGTTGCTGCGGCTGACGGAAAAGCTGCGGACCGCCGTCCAAAGCCGCTAGCGGGGCGAGCTGCGGGCGGTCCAAATCCGCTAGCGGACCTGCACCGCCGCTAGCGGATCGCGACCAGCGCGGCCGGGTCCTCGACCGGCAGTTCGCCGGTGACCGTGGCGCTGACCTTGAGTTCCTTCAGCGAAAGGCTGCCGCCCACGGTGGACAGGAACGCCGTGTCCGAGGAGTCCCGGCCGGCCGTGATCCGGAGCATGCTCTCCCGGGGAGCCAGGCCGGTCGGATCGATCACGTGCCAGGCCCCGTCGACGTGGGCTTCGGCGACGGCGTGGAAGTCCATCGGGCTCAGCCCGGGGGCGTACACCGCGGCCAGCCGTGCCGGGACGTTCTTGGACCGCAGCAGCGAGATCGCCAGGTGCGCGAAGTCCCGGCAGACGCCGCGCCGGTGCAGCAGCGTCTCGACGGCGCCGTCGGTCCCGCGCGATGAGCCGCTGACGTAGCGCAGTTCGCTGAAGACCCAGTCCCGCACGGCGTGCAGGAGTTCCTCGCCCTGAAGCCCGCCGAACTCGGCGTACGCCGTCGGGAGCAGCCGGTCGGACTCGGCGTAGCGGCTGGGCCGGACATAGCGGATGAGCTCCATCAGCCCGGGTTCCTCCGGCAGCCGCGAAACCGGTGACGGTGGCCGCGTACTCGACCAGGACCTCGGTGGGCTCGGCAAACTCCATGTAGTGGAAGCGCCCGCCGTGGTGGTCCGAGAGCTCGGTCAGGGGCACGTCCTCGCCGCCCGCCGTGACGGACAGCGACTCCTCGAATCCGCTGTAACCGGGGTTGCGGGCCACGGCCACGGCCATCGCGACCTTGGTGTCGGCCACGGTCTTGAAGGCCAGGCGTGCGGTCACGATGCGTTCCATGGATCTCCGGAGGGTGCGAGCGAAGCCGCTGGATGGTCAGCGGGAGGGCAGTCGCCCCGGGCCGCCGTGATGCCGGCGGGGCGGGACTAGTTTTTGATCTTCAGCGACATTAGCATCCGCTGGACGTTGGCGAATTCCGAGCCCTCGTTGACGTATTTGTCCGCCTGCGCCAGCGTGTCAAAGGATTTGGCCGGCGCGACTTTTTGGTCCGGGGCGAACGCCTTGAGCTCGGAAAGATCGCCGAAGGAGTAGTCGCCCTTGCCCTCAGGGCCGCGCACCACGTTCTGCAGGGCACAGGACTTGCCTTCCGCGCCGCCGACCACGTTGGTGATGCCGTAGGAGCCGAAGAACTTGTAGCCCTGGATCACGCGGAACACCACGTGCGGGTCGATGGTGCCCTCCCCGCCGCGGTGCGGCAGCTCCACCGGAACACTGCTGACCACCACGTACGGCTTGGCTGCCTTCGCCGCACAGGCTCCCGCCGCCCGCGGCGGGAGTCCGGTCTGCAGGGTGGCAAGGTACCGGCCTTCCGCGTCCTTGACCTCGATTTTGACCGCCCCCGGCAGTGTTCCCTGCGCCGGGGCGGCCGACTGGGCGATCCATTCCTGCGGCAGCTCGAAGCTCACGTTCTTCCCGGGATCCGTGAAGGTCTTCCACGCCGCCGCCGTCGCGCCGGCAGAGGCCCCGGCCGAGGCACTGCCAGAGGCGCCGGCAGAGGCGGTGCCCGACGTTCCCGGCAGGGTGGCACCGGCGGTCGGATCCGCCGTCGTGCTGCCGCCCGGGCTGCCGGCCGTCCAGGCCGGTGCGCCCTTGCCCTCGCTGCTGCAGCCGGCGAGCGCCGCCGAGGTGAGCGCCAGCGCGGCGGCGATCCGGATTCCGCGGGAAAGAGCCGTCCGAGTCATGGTGCCAGCGTAGCCGGGCCCGCGGCGGTTCAGGGCTTCCGGAGCAGCGTTTCGTAGAAGCGGACGCCGCGGCCGTCGGCACAGCCCGCCGCATGTCCGGCAGCGAAACCCGGCTAGGCTGGGGGGATGGCTGAACAGCACTTTGATGGAGCGGACCTCGGCGGACCCGAGGGCGCGGCGCCGATGTCCGCCGTCGACATCGCGGACTGGCGGCTCCGGACCTTCGCGCTCTACGCCGCCGTGCGCAAGATCGCCGCGGACAGCCCCGCCGAGGCGCACTCCTACTGGCGGCAGGAACGGGACCGGATGTTCGGCACCCACCCGGCATCGCCGCTGACGGACGCCGCCAAGGCCAGCTTCGGCGGCCTCAAGACCGCCGACTACGACCCGATCTACCGCTTCCAGGTCCCCATCACGAAGGAGGGCGCCGGGCGGGAGATGAACGTCGAAACCGGCACCGACGGCGTCGTCCGCTTTGTCCGGCTGGGCACCTTCGACCTGCCGGAAATGGGCCAGCTGGCCGTCTGGAAACTCAACGGCTACGGCGGCGGGATCTTCGTGCCGTTCCGCGACGCCACCGCCGGCCAGCCCGGCGGCAGCTACGGCGCCGGCCGATACCTGCTGGACACCATCAAAGGCGCCTTCCACGGCGTGACCGGTTCCGGGCCCGACGCCGGATTCGTGCTGGATTTCAACTTCGCCTACAACCCCTCGTGCGCGTACAACGAGGCCTGGGCCTGCCCGCTGGCCGGGCCGTCGAACCGCCTGGCCGTGGACATCCCGGTCGGCGAGCTGTATTAGCCGGATGGAGTCGCAGCTACAACTGGCGCAGCCCGCCGCGCCGCCCGCTTCGGCGCGCCGCCACCGGGGCGTGCTGCGCTATCCGGCGGTCCGGCAACTGCTGCGTTTCACCGGCGTCGGCGTCGTCTGCACCATCACCTCGCTGGCGCTCTACGCGTTGCTGCGGCCGTGGATCGGTTCCCAGCCGGCGAACGCGGCGGCGCTGATCATTACCTCGCTGATGAACACGGCTTTGAACCGGCGGCTGACGTTCAAGATCACGGAGCGGCACCGGATGAAGCGCGACCACCTCAACGGGCTGATCGTGATCGTCGTCGCGCTGCTGATCACCGGCGGCAGCCTGGGCATCCTGCATTGGATCAAACCCGATGCGTCCATGGCCGACGAACTCTGGACCACCACCCTGTCCGGCTTCCTGGCCACGGCCGTGCGGTTCACCCTGCTCCGGCACTGGATCTTCCGCCGCGCCCGGCACCGCTAGCACTCAGCGGCGCTGCCGGCTTCAGGCGCCGAGGGAACGGACGCTGCCGACGGCGGTGCGCACCGCGGCCGCTGCTTGGCGCAACTCGGCCGCCGTGACGGAGGAATCGAAGCTGAAGCGCACGGCCGTCTGGGCCACCTCGGCACTGATCCCCATCGCCAGCAGCACCGGGGACGGCTCGTCGGAGCCCGCGGCGCAGGCCGAGCCGCTGGAGCAGATCACGCCCTGCCGTTCGAGCTCCAGCAGCACGGACTCGCCGCTGGTTCCCGGGAAGCAGAACGAGGCCACCGAGGGCAGCCGCTCGGCCGGATGGCCGGTGGGCACGGCGCCGGGCACTCCGGCCAGGACCGCGGCGATGAAGTCGTCGCGCAGGCCGGCGGTCCGGGCGGCGGCTTCGCGCTGCGCCGTCCCGGCGAGGCCCAGCGCCGTCGCCAGCGCCACGGCCCCGGCCACGTTCTCGGTGCCGGAGCGGCGGCCGCGTTCCTGCCCGCCGCCGTGGATCAGCGGCTCCAGCCGGGTCCGGCCGCGCACGAACAGCGCCCCGCTGCCCTTCGGGGCGCCCAGCTTGTGGCCGGAGATGCTCAGCGCGTCCACGCCCAGCTCCCGCACGTCGAGGGGCAGCCAGCCCGCGGCCTGCACGGCGTCGGTGTGCAGCGGGACGCCCGTGGCCGCGCGCCAGCGCCGCGAGCCGGGCCACCGGCTGGACGGTGCCGACCTCGTTGTTGGCGTACATGACGCTGACCAGGGCCGTCTCCGGCCCGAGCACGGCCGCGAGCGCCGCCTCGGTCACCTGCCCGTACCGGTCCACGGGGACCACGTCGACGGCGAAGCCATGGACGCGTTCGAGGTACCGGGCGGATTCCTCCACCGCGGGATGTTCGACGGCGCTGATCGCCACCCGGTCCCGGCGCGGGTCCGCGGCGCGCCGGGCCAGGGCGATGCCCTTGACGGCGAGGTTGTCCGCCTCCGTGCCGCCGGAGGTGAAGACGACCTCGCCCGGCCGGCAGCCCAGCGCCTTGGCGGTCGCTTCCCGGGCCCCCGCGAGCGCCGCGGCGGCGGCATCGCCGAGCGAGTGGTGGCTTGACGGGTTGCCGAAGTCCCCGCTGAGGTACGGCCACATGGCCTCCAGCACCTCGCGGCGGACCGGGGTGGTGGCGGCGGCGTCCAGGAAGATCACGGCACGCCTCAGCCGGCCGGTTCCAGCTCGGACGTCGAGCTCGACATCCAGGCCCAGGTCCAGGGCGGTGACGCTGTGGGTGAGCCCGCCGATCGAGATGACGTCCACCCCGGTGGCGGCGATGCCGGCCACGGTCGCGAGGTTGACGTTGCCGCTGGCCTCGACGCGGGCCCGCCCGGCGACCAGCTCGACGCCGGCGGCGAGTTCGGCCAGCGAGAAGTTGTCCAGCATGATGGTGTCCACGCCGGCGGCCAGCACGGGCTCGATCTGGTCCATCCTGTCCACCTCCACCTCGAAGTGCGTGGTGTGCCCCAGCCGCGCCCTGGCGTCCCGCAGCACCGCCGGTGAGCTTCGCCGGGTCGCCCCCGGTGAGCACCGCCAGGTGGTTGTCCTTGGCCAGGACCGCGTCCGAGAGGCTGAAGCGGTGGTTCGCTCCCCCGCCGCAGCGGACCGCGTAGCGCTCCAGCACCCGCAGCCCCGGCGTCGTCTTGCGGGTGTCGGTGATCCGCGCGCGGGTGCCGGCCACCAGGGCGACGAACTCCGCGGTCCTGGTGGCGATCGCGCTCATCCGCTGGACCAGGTTCAGCGCCACGCGTTCGGCCAGCAGCACGCCGCGGGCGTTGCCGGTGACCCGGGCCAGCGCCGTGCCGGCTTCGAAGGCCTCACCGTCGGCGACGAGCAGGTCGACGGCGGCGCCCGGGTCCGCCAGCTTCATCGCCGCCGCGAACACCTCCCCGCCGCTGAACACACCGGGCACGCGGGCTGCCAGCACCGCGGTCGCCCGGGCGTCCGCGGGGATGAGGGTCTGCGAGGTGATGTCGCCGTAGGGGGCGTCCTCGGCCAGGGCGGCACGGAGCACGGCGTCGACGGCGGCCGCGGGCAGGGTGCCGGGGAGCCCGGCGCGCGTCAGGGCCGGCGTTTCCTGGGTGGTGGTCATGAGGAGATCCTTTGCATGGAGGGGTTGGGGGCGGGCGCCGGGTCCGTATCGGCCCGGTAGTGGGCGCCCGCGGAGGCGGTCACGGTTCCGGGCCGCGTTCACCAGCAGCCGGGCGGCGAGCAGCAGGTTCCGGTCCTCGTGCTCCCGCGGATCCACGGATCCCGCCACGATCTCCGGACGGACAACGGCGGCCCAGGCAGCCAGCTGCTCCGCGGCAGCATCAAGCTCAACACCCCTGCGCAGCACGCCGGCGGCTCCAGTCATCAGCCGCCCCAGTGCCTCCCTCGAAAACGCCCCGGGACCAGGCCCTGTCTTCACACCACCTTCGGGGGCCGCCGGTGGAGGTTCGCTTCCCCGGAGGAGTCGCGCGACGGTACTGCGGAAGCGTGCGTCAAGGGGAGGCCGCCCGCGGCCGAGACAGCACGCGGAGCAGTGCCGTCGTGCGACGCTTCGCCACTGAGGAAGTCCTCCACCGCGCGCCGCCCGAACACCAGCCCTTCGAGCAGCGAGTTGCTGGCCAGCCGGTTGGCGCCCTGGGCCCCGGTGCACGCGGCCTCGCCCGCGGCGTACAGCCCCGGCACCGAGGTGCGGCCGCGGAGGTCGGTGGCGACCCCGCCCATCCAGTAGTGCGCGGCCGGGGACACCGGCAGCGCCTCGGCGGTCCAGTCGTAGCCGGCGGCGAGGGTCCCCGCGGTGATGGTCGGGAACCGCCGGGCCAGGAAGCCGGCGCCCCGGCCGGCCTCGATGCCCCGGGCATCAAGGTACACGGGGCTGTCCGCCGGCAGCCCGGCGGCCGCCAGGTGCAGCGCGATGCTGCGGGAGACGACGTCGCGCGGGGCCAGTTCGGCGTCCGGGTGGTAGTCCGGCATAAAGCGGTGGCCGGCGGCGTCCAGCAGCACGGCGCCCTCGCCGCGCACCGCCTCGGAAATTAGCAGCGCGGGCGGGCCGCCGGGCCGTTCGTCCGCGGCCAGCGTGGTGGGGTGGAACTGGAAGAACTCCAGGTCCCGGACGGCGGCACCCGCCCGCCAGGCCAGGGCGAGCCCGTCGGCAGTGGCGACGGACGGGTTGCTGGTGCGGGCGAACAGCCGCCCGGCGCCGCCGGTGGCGAGCAGCACGGCGTCGGCGTCCAGCTGCCGCAGCTGTCCGCCGGCGAGGTAGCTGACCCCGGTGGCGGCACCCGAAGGGGCGCCTTCCCCCGGGGGCCGGCGTCCGGTCAGCAGCTCGGTAACGAAGGCGCCGGTCTCGACCCGGAGCCGTCCCTGGACGGCGCGGTCCAGCACAGCGGCCACGAGCCCGCGGGCGATGCGGGCTCCGGTCGCGTCGCCGCCGGCGTGCAGGATGCGGGCGGCCGAATGCGCGGCTTCCAGGCCCAGCGCCGGCCCGCCGTCGGCCCGGACGTCGAACCGCACACCGAAGCGGCGCAGCGCCGCGATGTCCCGGACCGCCTCGGTGCACAGGATGCGCACGGCGTCGGGATCGTTCAGCCCGGCCCCGGCGGCGAGGGTGTCGGCGATGTGCGCCGCCACCGAATCGCCGGGCGCCGCCTCCCCCGGCGCCAGGACGGCGGACACCCCGCCCTGGGCGTAGAAGGTGTTGCTCTCCTCGAGCGTGCCCTTGGTCAGCAGCACCACCTCGGCGGCGGGCGCTTCGGAGGCGAGCAGCGCCGCGTACAGCCCGGCGATCCCGCTCCCGACGACGACGAGCCGCCTGGTCACGGCCGCGCCGCCAGCATGCGCTCCAGGGCGACCCGGGCGGGGGCCGCGACGTCGTCCGCCACCGAGATGCGGTTGACCACCTCGCCGCGGACCAGGGCCTCGAGCACCCAGGCCAGGTAGCCGGGGTGGATGCGGTACATCGTGGAGCAGGGGCAGATCACCGGGTCCAGGCAGAAGATGGTGTGCTGCGGGTACTCCGCGGCCAGCCGGTTGACCAGGTTGATTTCGGTGCCGACGGCGAAGGTGGCGGGCTCGGTGGCGGCGGCAATGGCCTTGCGGATGAAGTCCGTCGAACCGGCGGCATCGGCGGCATCCACGACTTCCATGGGGCATTCGGGGTGCACGATGACCTGCACGCCCGGGAAGTCGGCGCGGGCCTTCTCGATCTGGGCCACGTTGAAGCGCTTGTGGACCGAGCAGAAGCCGTGCCACAGGATCACCCGGGAGTCCTGCAGGGCGGCTTCGTCATTGCCGCCGAGCTCCTTGCGCGGATTCCACATCGGCATCTGCTCCAGCGGCACGCCCATGGCCTTGGCGGTGTTGCGGCCCAGGTGCTGGTCGGGGAAGAACAGCACGCGCTGGCCGCGTTCGAACGCCCATTCCAGCACCGTGGCGGCGTTCGAGGAGGTGCAGACAATCCCGCCGTGCTCGCCGCAGAAGCCCTTGAGCGCTGCCGAGGAGTTCATGTAGGTGACCGGGATGACGGGCACCCGGCCGTCGGCGTCGGGCGCGGCGCCGAACAGCTCCTCGAGCTGTTCCCAGCATTCGGTCACTGAATCGATGTCCGCCATGTCCGCCATCGAGCAGCCTGCGGCGAGGTTGGGCAGGATCACGGCCTGCTCCGGCCGGGACAGGATGTCAGCGGTTTCGGCCATGAAGTGCACGCCGCAGAAGATGATCGCCTCGGCGTCCGGCCGGGTCAGGGCCGCGTTGGCGAGCTGGAACGAGTCACCCACGAAGTCGGCGTATTCCACCACCTCGTCGCGCTGGTAGAAGTGGCCCAGGATGACGGCCCGGTCCCCCAGCGCCGCCTTGGCGGCCCGGATCCGGGCGTCCAGTTCGGCGTCGCCGGCCAGGCGGTATTCCTCCGGGAGCTGGCCCTGCCGCGGGGTCGACGGCGGGGCGACGTCGGCCGCGGACGCGCCGGGTCCGTACGCCGGGACGCCGGCGAGGGTTTCGGCGAGGTCGAAGTCCCAGGGGCCGCGGGCCAGGGCCGGGCTGCAGGTGGACCCCGCCGCGGCGCCGGCCGCGGTGCCGGCGGCCTGCTCGCGCGTGATCAGCTGGATCGCCGTGTTGACGCTGCTCATGGTGTGCTCCTGTTGTCTGGATCGAGGCCGGGGCGGCCGGTAAAGCGGTAGAGGCGGGGCGGGCGGTGCTTGCCGCCCTGGAGGTATTCGTCGGTTTCTTCGATTTCCGGGGCGGCCTTGATCTGGCGGCGGAAGTTCGCCGGATCCAGCTCCCGGTCCAGGACGGCCTCATAGACCTCCCGGACCTGGGCGAGGGTGAAGTATTCGCCGAGCAGGTGGTAGGCGATAGAGCCGTACGCCATCTTGTTCCTCAGCCGCCAGAGCGCGTAGTCGATGATCGCGTTGTGGTCGAAGGCCAGTTCGCCGAGCCGGTCGGCCCGGAACCAGCGGACGTTTTCGGATTCATCGGCCAGCGCGGCCTCGGTGGGCTGGACCAGCGCCCAGTAGACGATCGACACCACACGCTGGGTGGGCGAGCGGTGCAGGCCGCCGAAGGCGTAGAGCTGCTCGAGGTAGCTCGGCGCCAGTCCGGTCGTCTCGCGCAGGTTCCGGGAGGCGGCGTCCTGCAGCGATTCCGAGTGCGTCAACGGGCCGCCGGGCAGTGCCCACAGCCCCTTGAAGGGCTCCCGGATCCGGCGCACCAGCGGGATCCACAGCGTGGGCCGGCCGGACCGTTCGCTTGGGCGCAGCGCGAAGATCACCGTGGAAATGGCCAGCGACGGCGGCGCGAGCTGGCGCTCCGAGACGTTGGCTGGAGAGGTGTAGACGGTGATCGACCCCCGTGTTCCGGGGTCCGGCTCCCTGCGGCTGGCCGGACGGTTCCGGCCCTACCGCCGGAGTAGTTATAGTCAAATTGACTAGAACTAATTCTACGACGGCGGCGGCCCGGCGCAAAATGTGTCACCCGCCGCGGCCGGCGGACGCTACTGCGGCTCGGCGGCGGCCTCCAGCAGGGGCAGGGTCCGGCCCTGGAAATGGGTGTTGAGCACGATCACCGAGGAGGAGCGCAGCACGGTCCGGGTGGCGATCATCGCGTCGAGCACCCGCTGCAGGTCCGAGTTGGAGCGGGCGGCGATGCGGGCCATCAGGTCCGAACTGCCGGACACGGTGTGGATCTCGATCAGCTCCGGGATCCGTGCCAGGGCCTCCACGACCGCATCGTGCCCGAGGTCCTGGTTGATCGTCAGGGAGCAGAACGCCACGACCGGATAGCCGAAGCGGGCCGGGTCCGGCTGCGGCACCCACGAGCCGATCACCCCGCCGTCCTGCATCCGGTCCAGCCGCGACTGCACGGTGGCGCGGGCGACCTTGAGCACCCGCGAGGCCTCCAGGACGGAGGCCCGCGGGGAGTCCGTGAAGAATCGGACAATTTTGGCATCCAGCGGATCGACGTTCACTTCGGTTTCCTTGCCTGCGGGGTTCCGGCAGCACAAATCGTCGCGATTCGGGCCGGTTGTTCAACAAACTGCACTCATGTTCTCACGCTGCCCGCGCGGAAGCGCCCCGCCGGGACGGTAAATTCGAATGGTCCCAAAAGGACGCCACCACCACCGTAAGAAGGTTCGCCAGCATGACAACGAAGTCCCCCGCGGAGCGCCCGGCCCAGAAGCTCGGCCACACCATGTTGCCCCGCCAGCTCACCATGATGGGACTCGGCAGCGCCATCGGCGCCGGCCTGTTCCTCGGATCGGGGGCCGGGATCCAGGCTGCCGGTCCGGCCGTCCTGATCTCCTACCTGGTGGCGGGCACCCTGATCATCCTGGTCATGTGGGCCCTGGGCGAGATGGCCGCCGCCAACCCGAACAGCGGCGCGTTCTCCGTCTACGCCGAAAAGGCCATGGGAAAGACCGCCGGCGCGACCGTCGGCTGGCTCTGGTGGCTGCAGCTCGTCGTCGTCATCGCGGCCGAAGCCCTCGGCGCGGCCGGACTCCTCTTCACGGTCTGGCCGGTGGTGCCGGTCTGGGCCCTGTCGCTGGTTTTCATGGCCGTGTTCACCGCCATCAACCTTGCCGGGGTGAAGAACTTCGGCGAATTCGAGTTCTGGTTCGCGATCCTCAAGGTCGCCGCCATCGCGCTGTTCCTGGCCATCGGCGCCGCGCTGCTGCTCGGCTGGCTCCCGGACGTCGCCAGCCCGGGACTGCGCAACATCACCTCCGATTTCGCCCCGGCCGGCCTCGGCGGCATTGCCACCGCCCTGTTCGTGGTGATCTTCGCCTTCGGCGGCACCGAAATCGTCAGCGTCGCCGCGGCCGAGACCGAGAACCCCGAGCACAGCGTCGGCCAGGCGATCCGCACCGTGGTCTGGCGCATCCTGGTGTTCTACATCGGCTCCGTCTTCGTCATCGCCGCGGTGCTGCCCTCGACGTCGGCGGCCCTCAAGTCGCCGTTCGCGGGCGTCCTGGACCTGGCCCGCATCCCGGGCGCCGGGGCGGCGATCACCCTGGTCGCCGTCGTCGCACTGCTCTCGGCCCTCAACGCCAACCTCTACGGCGCGTCCCGGATGGCCTACTCGCTGTCCGAGCGCGGCGAGGCGCCGCGCGTCCTGTCCCGGCTCAACAAGGCCCGCGTTCCGGTCATCGCCGTCGGCATTTCGGTGGCCTTCGGCTTCCTGGCCGCGGTGCTCGAACTGCTGTTCCCGGAGCAGATTCTCCCGGCACTGTTCCAGCTGGTGGGCTCGACCTGCCTCGTGGTGTGGGGCTCGGCCCTGGTGTCGCAGCTGATCCTGCGGCGCCGCGCGGACCGCGCCGGCACCGCCCTGCCGCTGCGGATGAAGGGCTTCCCCGCCCTCACGATCTTCGGCCTGGTGCTGCTGGCCCTGATCTTCGCCGTCGGCTTCAGCAGCCCGGAGAGCAGCAGGCAGCTCTTCAGCACCATGGCGCTGATCGCCGGCATCGCCGCCGCGTCCTGGATCGGCGCCCGGCTGAGCCGACGCCGCGCCGGGTAACCCGACCGGCTCACGGTTTGGGGGCGCCCGACGCCTGTACAAATTGCCAGGCACGACGGCGCCCCTAGCGGCAGCTTAGGGCAGAATGGTCACCGACTGCTGGGCTGATTGCCTAACGCCGGGTCCGTGACTAGGGTCACAGGCATGGATACACTCCCCCTCGCGGCTGCCGGCGACGACGCCGGGCCGCTCACCCCCGACCAGCTCCGCGAGCTGTACTCGCTGATGGTCGCCGTCCGGCACCTCGACCGCTCCGCCATCGCCTGGCAGCGGCAGGGCATCATCCCCGGCTACGCCCCGGAACTGGGCCAGGAGGCAGCCCAGGTGGGCAGCGGCTACGCCGTGGACACCACCCGCGACTTCGTCTTTCCCACCTACCGCGAGATGGGCGTGGCCCGGACCATGGGCGTGGACATGGTGGGCTACATGTCCACCCACAAGGCCACCTGGCACGGCGGCCTCTACGACCCGCTGGAGTCCCGGCTCGCGCCGATCCAGGCCGTGGTGGCCGGGTCCGTGCTGCACGCCGTCGGCTGGGCCCACGGCCAGACTTTGGATGGGAAGGACGGCGTCGCCCTGACCTACTTCGGCGACGGGGCCTCCTCGCAGGGCGATGTGCACGAGGCACTGAATTTCGCCGCCGTGATGAAGGCCCCCGTGGTCTTCTTCGTCCAGAACAACGGCTGGGCCATCTCCGTCCCCACCGAGCGCCAGGTCGCCGGCGGCTCGGTCGCCGCCCGCGCCGCCGGCTACGGCATGCCGGCGCTGCAGATCGACGGCGACGACGTCGTCGCCGTCGTCGAGGCCACGCGCCGCGCCTTCGCGCACGCCCGGGCCGGCAACGGCCCCGTGCTGATCGAGGCCATGACCTACCGCCGCGGCCCGCACTCCACCTCCGATGACCCCGGCCGCTACCGCACCCTCGACGAGGAGCGCGACGGCGCCGGCGAGGATCCGCTGGAGCGCCTGCGCACGCGGCTGCTCGCCGGCGGCATCGCCGACGAGGCCTTCTTCGCCGAAGCCCTCGCAGCGGCCCAGGCCGAGGAGGAACAGATCCGCACCGGCATCCAGGCCCTCGGGTCCCGGCCCGGCACCGAAATGTTTGACCTGGTCTTCCAGGAAACCACCCCTGCCCTGCAGGCCCAGGCCGCCAACTGGCGCGAGGAGTCCGAACATGTCTAACTCGACCCTTGAAAGCGAAACCGCGGCGGGAAAGAACGCAGGAACGCCCGGCACCGTGATGTCCATGCAGCAGGCGCTCAACCGGGCCCTCGACGAGGTGCTGGCCGAGAACCCCAAGGCCGTCATCTTCGGCGAGGACTGCGGCCGGCTCGGCGGCGTCTTCCGGATCACCGACGGGCTGCAGGCCAAGCACGGCGCGCAGCGGGTCTTCGACACCCCGCTGGCGGAGTCGGGCATCCTCGGCATGTCCGTGGGCCTGGCGATGGCCGGATTCCACCCCATCCCCGAGGTCCAGTTCGACGGCTTCGCCTACCCGGCCATCAACCAGATCGTCTGCCAGATCGCCCGGATGAACTACCGCAGCCGCGGCACCCTGCCGATGCCGATCACCCTGCGGGTGCCCAGCTTCGGCGGCATCCGCGCCCCCGAACACCACGGCGAAAGCCTCGAGGCGCTCTTCGCCCACGTGCCGGGCCTGAAGGTCGTCTCGCCGTCGAACCCGCACGAGGCCTACCACCTGCTCAAGTACGCCGCCACGCGGCCGGACCCGGTGATCTTCATGGAGCCGAAGTCCCGCTACTGGCAGAAGGGCGAGGTTGACCCCGCAGCCGGCGGCACCCCCGAAGGCGCCAAGGTCATGCGCGAGGGCCGGCATCTGACGCTGGTGGCCTGGGGCGCGATGGTGGCCCGCTGCCTCCAGGTGGCCGAGCTCGCCGCCGAGGACGGGATCGACATCGAGGTCCTGGACCTGCGCTGGCTCAAGCCGATCGACGCCGCCGCCCTGGCCGCGTCCGTGCGCAAGACGCGCCGCGCCGTCGTCGTCCATGAGGCGCCGCTGACCTCCGGCCTCGGCGCCGAAGTGGCGCAGCTGATCACGCAGGCCTGCTTCGACACGCTCAAGGCGCCGGTGGAGCGCGTGACCGGCTTCGATGTCCCGTACCCCTCCGGCGACCTCGAAGACGAATACATCCCGAACATTGACCGGATCCTCTTCGGCATCCAGCGAGTATTGGAGTACAAACGTGGCTGAAATTTCCTTCCCGCTGCCGGACCTCGGCGAGGGCCTGATCGAGGCAACCGTGCTGGAATGGCTGGTCGCCCCGGGCGACCAGGTGGAGCGCAACCAGCCGCTCGTGGAGGTCGAAACCACCAAGTCGGCGGTGGAATTGCCCAGCCCGCAGGCAGGTAAGGTAGTGCGTATCCACGGCGGGCCCGGCGACAAGATCAACGTCGGCGAGCCCCTGATCGTGTTCGAGGTGCCGGACAACACCGCCGGCATCGTGGGCACGGTCCCGAAGGAAGAGGCACCGAAGCGCCGGGTCCGCCTGAGCGCCGTACTTGATGAGGACTGACAGCATGAGCGGCAGGCACACCGGCGAACGGCACTCCCACACGGTAGAGGGCACCGACCCCCAGCTGTATGTCGGGGTGCACGAGCCGAAGGACGACGCCGGGCTGCGCCCGGTACTGCTGCTGCACGGCTTCTCCTCCTCCGCCAAACTCAACTGGGAGGACACCGGCTGGATCACGGCCCTGACCGAGGCCGGCCGCCGCGTCATCACCGTGGACCTGCCCGGCCACGGCCGCAGCGCCGCCCCCGAGGACCGGGACTCCTACTCCCCCAGCCGGATCCGCGCGGACCTGCTGCAGATCGCGTTCGACGCCGGCGCGCGCCCGCTGCGCGACGGCGACCCGGCCAGCGGCCTCGACGTCGTCGGCTACTCGCTGGGGTCCCGGCTTGCCTGGGAATTCGGTGCCACGCAGCACGACCTGGTGCACCGGCTGGTCCTGGGCGGCCCCAACGTGGCGGACCCGCTGGCGGACTTCGACCTGGTCGCCGCGCAGCGCTACCTGGCCGACGGCACCCCGATCGCGGACGCTTCGACCGCCGGGCTGCTCAAGATGGCGCAACTGCTGCCGAGCAACAACATCTTTGCGCTGCTGTCCCTGGTCGAGGCGATCAAGGACGAACCGTTCGACCCCGCCGAGGCAGTCCCGCCGATGCCGATGCTGCTGGTGGCCGGGGAGAAGGACGAGCGGGCCGCTTCCATGCCTGAACTCGCCGCGCTGGGCGCCAAGGCCGGGGCGCTGGTGGAACAGCTCGTCCTGCCGGCCCGCAACCACACCAACGCCATCACCAGCCGGGCCTTCAAGCAGGGCGCCATCAGCTTCCTGGGCGCCTAGGCCCGGTTAAACAGTCAACACAAAAGAGGCACGGACTGCGGTCCGTGCCTCTTTTGCGTCTTGCCGTGCCTGGCGGTACGGCCTAGTGGTGCTGGCTGACGCCGAGCGGGCGGCCCTTGGTTTCCTTGGCCAGGATGACGCCGACGGCGGAGATGACGCAGAGGATCATGATGTAGATGCCGATCGAGCCGGTCCATTTGGTGCTCTGCAGCAGGGCCTCGGCGATGGTGGCCGCGAAGGCGCCGCCGAGGATGGCTCCGAAGGCGTACCCGATCGAGATGCCCGAGTAGCGGACGTTCGCCGGGAACATCTCGGCGTACATCGCGGACATCGGGCCGTAGGACAGGCCCAGGCCGATGGTCAGGACGAACAGCGCGACGCCGTAGAGCAGGATGTTCTTGGTGTCGATCAGGGCGAACATCGGGATCATCCAGGCGAAGACGATGCCGTAGCCGATCAGGAAGGTCTTGACCCGGCCGATCTTGTCCGAGAGCCAGCCGCCGACCAGGGTGAAGATGAGCCAGCCGAAGGATGCCAGCGTGGTGGCCAGCAGGATCTGCGGGGTGGGCATCTTCAGCGACTTGGTGGCGTAGGAGATGAAGAAGGCGATCAGCAGGTAGCCGGCGGCGTTGTTGCCGATGAAGATCATCGTCGAGTAGAGGACGGCCTTCTTGTGATTGCGGATCAGCTCGCCCAGGGGTGCCCGGCTCTCTTCCTTGCGCTCCTGCATCTCCTTGAAGACCGGGCTCTCGGCCACGGCGCGGCGGATCAGGTAACCGACCACGATCAGCACGATCGAGAGCAGGAACGGCACCCGCCAGCCCCAGCTGGCGAAGTCTTCCTTGGACATGGACGTGTTGAGGAAGTACAGCAGGCCGGTGGCGAGGATCATGCCCACCGGAACGCCGATCTGCGGGTAGGCGCCGAACAGGCCGCGCTTGCTCTTCGGAGCGTGCTCGACGGCCATCAGGGCGGCGCCGCCCCATTCACCGCCGGCGGAGAAGCCCTGGACGATGCGCAGGGTGATGAGCAGGATCGGGGCCCACACGCCGATCTGGGCGTACGTCGGCAGCATGCCGATCAGGGCCGTCGCGGCGCCCATCATGACGAGCGTGAAGACCAGCATGGCCTTGCGGCCCAGGCGGTCGCCGAGGTGGCCGGCAATGATGGCGCCCAGCGGCCGGAACAGGAAGCTGATGCCGATCAGCGCGAAGGACAGGATCTGCGCCAGGCCCGGGTTGGAGGCGTTCAGGGGCGCGAGGAAGAGCGGTGACAGCAGCGTCGCTGTCAGCTGGGCGAAGATGAAGAAGTCGTACCACTCGATGGTGGTACCGACCAGCGTCCCGGCGAGGACCTTGCGTTCCTCATGCTTGCTGCTGGGGCCCGCCTCTGAATCGACGGTTGAAGTTGCGGTCATTGGAACTCCGTTGCTGGGGGCAGGGGTACTGCCCGGGTGGGTGCAAAGTGAAAAACTGATTGCCTCTTGATTTACTGATCGAACGGTCAGTTAGTATCTGTGATCTTACTATGAAATATGTGATAGGGCACACATTTGCGGAAATTGTCTCCGCAGTCCTGCAAAGAACGACGCCGGGGCACACCGTCCGGTCCGCCGAACGCCTTGTGCGGGTGGAATGTTCGTTCTATAATCGAACACGCAGTTCCCATATGGAACGCTACTGGACCGTGAGCCGGAACACAAGACTCTTGCACAACAGCCGCGGCAGCCCGACGGGACCACAGGTCCCCGCCCTAGGATGGACTCCATGACCCCGAACGCCGGCAGCACCCAGGCCCCGCCGTCCCAGACCCTTTCGCGGGGCATCCGGGCCCTGGAGATCCTTGCCGATGCCCCGGAGCCGCTCACCATCGCCGAACTGGCCGACGCCATGGGCGTCCACCGCTCCGTCGCCTACCGCATCCTGCGCACGCTCGAGGACCACTCGCTGCTGGTCCGCGACGATGCCGGCCGGGTCCAGCCCGGCCCCGGCCTCGCCGTCCTTGCCCGCGGGGTGGCCCGGAACCTGCAGACCGCCGCGCTGCCGGAACTGACCCAGCTGGCCAACGCCCTGACCATGAGCGCCTTCGTGGCCGTCTGGGACCGCGAGGACTGCGTCACGCTCGTCACGGTCGATCCGCGGCACACGGGCGCGGCCGTGGTGCAGCATCCGGGGTCCCGGCATCCGGTCAGCGCCGGCGCACCGGGAATCGCGATCCAGTCGGCGCTTTCGGAGCAGGAGTGGCACAGCCTCGCCCCGGGCATCCCCTACCGGCCCGAGGCGGCCGAGGCGCGCCGTTGCGGCTTCGCGGCCAGCCACGACGAGGTGATCCCGGGCGTCTCCTCGCTGGCAGTGCCGGTCAGGGTGCCCGGCGGCCGGCCGGCCGCCCTGGCAGTGGTCTACATCCGCGACGCCCAGGATCCGGCGGAGGTTGCGGCCGCCCTCTCGGCGAGCGCCGCGCGGATCGAGGCGCAGCTGGGCTGACCCCGGCCGGCCAGCGGCTTATTCCGGCGCCGGTCCGCGGCGGGCCGCGCCGGGCCTTGACAAGCGGCCCCGGCTCGCGCAGGCTGGTATCGTATACGATTTCATACTCAATGAGGAGGATGCGATGGAACAGCTGTCGCAGGACGCCCTGGCCGCCGCCGGCAAGGTCATCGCGGTGCACATCAACTACCCCAGCCGCGCCGCCCAGCGCGGCCGCACCCCGGAGCAGCCCTCCTACTTCCTGAAGCCCTCCTCCTCGCTGAGCCTCTCCGGCGGCACCGTCGAACGCCCCGCCGGCTGTGAGTTGCTGGCCTTCGAGGGTGAGGTGGCCCTGGTGATCGGGACCCGCGCCCGCCGCGTCTCCCCCGATGACGCCTGGCGCCACGTCGGCTTCGTCACCGCGTCCAACGACCTCGGCGTCTACGACCTGCGCTATGCGGACAAGGGCTCCAACCTGCGCTCCAAGGGCGGCGACGGCTTCACCCCCGTGGGTCCCGGCCTCATCCCGGCCACCGAGGTGGACCCGGCGGGCCTCCGCGTCCGCACCTGGCTCAACGGCGACCTGGTCCAGGAGGACACCACCGGCACCCTGCTCTTCCCGTTCGGCCGGCTCGTCGCGGACCTCTCCCAGCTCCTCACCCTGGAACCGGGCGACATCATCCTGACCGGCACGCCCGCCGGTGCGTCCGTGGCGCAGCCCGGCGACGTGATGGAAGTCGAGGTCGACGCCCCGGCGACCGGACTCACCACCGGCAAACTGACGACGACGGCGGCCCAGGGCACCGTGCCGCTCGCCGGCTACGGCGCGCAGCCGCGCAGCGACGACGCCCAGCGCGCGGAGGCGTACGGCACGCCGGCCGCCCGGGCCGACGTCGGGCCGGCCGCCCCCGCTGCCCCGGCGGGCGTGCTGACCCCGGAGCTGAAGGCGAAACTCGAGTCCGTCGCCACCGCCACCCTGAGCTCGCAGCTGCGCAAGCGCGGATTGAACAACGTCAGCATCGACGGCCTGCACTCGACCCGGCCGGAGCGCACCGTCGTCGGCGTCGCCCGGACCCTGCGCTACGTGCCCAACCGCGAGGATCTGTTCAAGACCCACGGCGGCGGGTTCAACGCCCAGAAACGCGCCATCGACTCGCTGCGGGAGGGCGAGATCCTCGTGATGGAGGCCCGCGGCGAAAAAGGCACCGGAACGGTCGGGGACATCCTGGCCCTGCGCGCCCAGGTCAACGGCGCCGTCGCCGTCATCACCGACGGCGGCGTCCGCGACGTCACCGCCGTCGGCGCCCTGGACATGCCCACCTTCTTCGCCAACGCCCACCCCGCGGTCCTGGGCCGGCGCCACATCCCGTGGGACGTGGACCTCACCATTTCCTGCGGCGGCGCCACGGTGCAGCCCGGGGACATCATCGTGGGCGACGCCGACGGCCTCCTCGTGATCCCGCCGGCCCTCGCCGAGGAAGTGGCCGACGACGCCCTGGTCCAGGAGGCCGAGGAGACGTTCATCGCCGAGATGGTCGCCGCCGGACACAGCGTGGACGGACTGTACCCGATGAACGCGCAGTGGCAGGAAAAGTACCGGACCTGGGCAGCGGACCGCGGGCAGTCCCGGCCATGACCAGCGCCATCGCCGCGAGCAAGTCGGAACAGGCCTACGCCGCGGTCAAGGCCGGCATCCTCAGCGGCGAGTACTCCCCCGGCTACCGGCTGGTGCTGGCCAAGATCGCCGAGGACCTGGGCTTCAGCGTCGTCCCGGTCCGCGAGGCGATCCGCCGGCTCGAGGCCGAGAACCTGGTGGTGTTCGAACGCAATGTCGGCGCCACGGTGGCCGGCATCGACCCCACCGAATACCTCTACACGATGCAGACGCTGGGGATCGTCGAAGGCGCCGCCACGGCCCTGTCCGCGCCGCTGATCTCCGGCGCGGACATCGCCCGGGCCCGCGCGGTGAACGAGCTAATGCGCGAGTCCCTGGCGGACTTCGATCCGGTCCGCTTCACGAGCCTGAACCGGGACTTCCACAGCGTCCTGTTCGAACGCTGCCCCAACCCGCACATCCTCGACCTGGTACACCGCGGCTGGAACCGGCTGCAGGCCCTCCGGTCATCCACCTTCAGCTACGTGCCCGGCCGCGCCCGTCAGTCGGTCGAGGAACACGAAGCGCTGCTGGGGCTGCTCGAAGCGGGCGCCCCGGCGGACGACGTCGAACGCGCCGCCCGTGCGCACCGCACCGCCACCCTCGACGCGTACCTCGCCCACCGGGCGCCCCCGTCCTGACCACGGCCCCCGGCCGCGGCTCACACCCCCAACGACCGCCCTGAACGACCCGCCCCGTATGACCCGCCCCGAGCGATAAGGAAAGACAATGAAGTTCCGTTCCGACCCCCAGCAGCACCTCAAAGGCTCCCTCGCCGCGATGTTCACCCCCTTCACCGATGCCGGGGAGGTCGACCACGACAGCCTGCGGAACATGGTCGAGTGGCAGATCGCCAGCGGATCCTCCGGCATCACGATCGGCGGGTCCACCGGTGAGCCCAGCGCCCAGTCCGTCGAGGAACGCGCCGCCGCCATCCGCGCCACCGCCGAGGCGATCGGGGACCGCGTCCCCTTCATGGCCGGCACCGGCACGGCGAAGCTGCCCGAAACGCTGGAACTGACCCAGGCCGCCGTCGACGCCGGCGCGGACGCGTCGATGATCATCACCCCGTACTACTCCCGGCCCACGCAGGAGGCGCTGTACCGCTGGTACGCCACCATCGCCGGCGAATTCCCGGACATGCCGTTCGTGATCTACAACGTGCCCTCCCGCACCGCGGTGGACATGGCGCCCGAAACCGTGGCCCGGCTGTTCCGCGATTTCGACAACATCGTCGGGATCAAGGAGACCACCAAGGACTTCGAGCACTTCTCCCGCGTCATGCACCTCGCCGGCAAGGACCTCCTGGTCTGGTCCGGCATCGAACTGCTCTGCCTGCCGCTGATGGCGATCGGCGGCGTCGGCTTCATCTCCGCGCTGGCGAACATCGCCCCGAAAGCCTCCGCCGACATGTACCAGGCCTGGGTCGAGGGCGACTTCGAGACCGCCCGGAAGATCCACTACGGCGTCCACCCGCTCGTGGACCTCTTGTTCGTCGAGACCAACCCCGCGCCGAGCAAGTGGCTGATGGCCGAGGCCGGCCTCATCGCCTCCGACTACGTCCGCCCGCCGCTCATCACCCCCACCGACGCGGGGCTGAAGAAAATCACCGAACTGATGGAGGCCGGCCGGGAGTACCTCACCCCGGTGGACGGCTTCCGGATCGCCAAGTAACAGCTGCACCGCAGTACACCGCACCTTCAACGCCGAAGCAAAGGACTGACCCCCATGGCCGAGCACTACATCCCGGACGACCTCCCCACCCGGATCCGGCACTACATCGACGGCGAATTCGTCGACTCCGTCAGCGGCAAGACCTTCGATGTCCTGGATCCGGTCTCCAACGAGACCTACGCCACCGCGGCCGCCGGGCAGAAGGAGGACATCGACCTCGCCGTCGCCGCCGCCCGCACGGCCTTCACCGAAGGCCCCTGGCCGCGGATGAAACCGCGCGAACGCGCCCGCGTGCTGAACCGGATCGCCGACGCCGTCGAGGCCCAGGAGTCCCGGCTCGCGCAGCTGGAGACCTTCGACACCGGCCTGCCGATCACCCAGGCCAAGGGCCAGGCGCTGCGGGCGGCGGAGAACTTCCGCTTCTTCGCCGACCTGATCGTGGCGCAGTTCGACGACGCCATGAAGGTCCCCGGCGCGCAGATCAACTACGTCAACCGCAAGCCGATCGGCGTCGCCGGCCTCATCACGCCCTGGAACACGCCGTTCATGCTGGAGTCCTGGAAGCTCGCCCCGGCGCTGGCCACCGGCAACTGCGTGGTGCTCAAGCCGGCCGAGTTCACCCCGCTCTCCGCCTCGCTCTGGGCGAAGATCTTCAAGGACGCCGGCCTGCCCGACGGCGTCTTCAACCTGGTCAACGGCCTCGGCGAGGAGGCCGGGCGACGCCCTGGTCAAGCACCCGGACGTGCCGCTGATCTCCTTCACCGGCGAAACCACCACGGGCAAGACGATCTTCCGCAACGCCGCGGAGAACCTCAAGGGCCTCTCGATGGAACTCGGCGGCAAGAGCCCGGCGATCGTCTTCGACGACGCCGACCTCGACGCCGCGATCGACTCGACCCTGTTCGGCGTGTTCTCGCTCAACGGCGAGCGCTGCACGGCCGGCTCCCGGATCCTGGTCCAGCGCGGCATCTACGAGGAGTTCTGCGAGAAGTACGCCGCCCGGGCGAAGAACATCGTGGTCGGCGACCCGCACGACCCGAAGACCGAGGTCGGCGCGCTGGTGCACCCCGAGCACTACGAGAAGGTCGCCCGGTACGTCGAGATCGGCAAGTCCGAGGGCCGGCTGCTGGCCGGCGGCGGGCGGCCGGAGGGACTTCCGACCGGCAACTACATCGCGCCCACGGTCTTCGCCGACGTCGCCCCGGACGCCCGGATCTTCCAGGAGGAGATCTTCGGACCCGTCGTGGCGATCACCCCGTTCGAGGACGACGCCGAGGCGCTGGCCCTGGCGAACAACACCCGCTACGGGCTGGCCGGCTACGTCTGGACCAACGACCTGACCCGGGCGCACAACTTCTCGCAGAGCCTCGAGGCCGGCATGGTCTGGCTCAACAGCCACAACGTCCGGGACCTGCGCACGCCGTTCGGCGGGGTCAAGGCCTCCGGCCTCGGCCACGAGGGCGGCTACCGGTCGATCGATTTCTACACCGACCAGCAGGCCGTCCACATCACCCTCGGCGGCGTCCACACCCCGAAGTTCGGGGCCACGGCGCACTGAGAGACGATGCGCTATCACTTTTGGTTCCTCTGAGGCCCTGAAAGCGACCACAACTGATAGGGCAACAGGGGTTGGCGCCCCGCCGTCGTACCTAACCCACAGCCCCCTCAACGGAGAGAGAATCCCATGGCTAACGACATCATCACCCCCTCGGTCCCGGCGCCGGACATCGTCCGCTGCGCCTACATGGACCTCGTGGTCACCGACCTGGAAAAATCCCGCGCCTTCTACGTGGACCTGCTCGGCCTGCACGTCACCTACGAGGATGAGGACGCGATCTACCTGCGCTCCTTCGAGGAGTTCATCCACCACAACCTGGTCCTGCGCAAGGGGCCGGTGGCCGCGGCCGCGGCGTTCGCGTACCGGGTCCGCACCCCCGGGGACGTGGACAAGGCCGAGGCCTACTTCGCCGAAATGGGCTGCCGCACCGAGCGCCGCAAGGACGGCTTCGCCCGCGGGATCGGCGACTCGGTCCGGGTGGAGGACCCGCTGGGCTTCCCCTACGAGTTCTTCTACGAGGTGGAGCACGTGGAGCGCCTCACCCAGCGCTACGACCTCTACAGCGCCGGCGAGCTGGTCCGGCTGGACCACTTCAACCAGGTCACCCCCGATGTGCCGCGCGGCCGGAAGTACCTTGAGGACCTGGGCTTCCGCGTCTCGGAGGACATCAAGGACTCCGACGGCGTCACCTACGCGGCCTGGATGCACCGCAAGCAGACCGTGCACGACACCGCCCTCACCGGCGGCGACGGCCCGCGGATGCACCACATCGCGTTCTCCACCCACGAGAAGCACAACATCATCCAGATCTGCGACAAGATGGGCGCGCTGCGGATCTCGGACCGGATCGAGCGCGGCCCCGGCCGGCACGGCGTGTCCAACGCCTTCTACCTCTACATCCTGGACCCGGACGGCCACCGGGTGGAGATCTACACCCAGGACTACTACACCGGCGATCCGGACAACCCCACGGTGACCTGGGACGTGCACGACAACCAGCGCCGCGACTGGTGGGGCAACCCCGTGGTCCCGAGCTGGTACACCGAGGCCTCCCTCGTCCTGGACCTGGACGGCAAGCCGCAGCCGCTCGTCATCCGCACCGACAGCAGCGAGATGGCCGTGACGGTCGGCGCCGACGGCTTCGCCTACACCCGCGAACCCGGCGAGGAGCGCGGCTTCAAGCTCGGCTCCCAGCTGTAGCGGACCGGCTACGCGGCAGCCGCCGTCGTCTTGTTGCGCCGTTGCAGCACGACGGCGGCTGCCGCTCCGAGCAGGAACAGCGCGCCGGCGGCGCAGACCGGAACCAGGAACGCGGCCGAATAGCCGAAGTCCTGCGCGAGCCGGCCCGCGATGGACGAACCCACCGCGGTTCCGGCCACGATGCCGCTGGCCAGCGCCGTCATCACCGTGCCGAGTTTCCCTTCCGGGGCCACGAGGCCGCCGATGGCGAACACCGTGACCATCAGCGGGCCCACCGGAAGGCCCAGGACCAGGAGCACCAGGATCATGGGCAGCGCCGTCGAGGGCAGCAGCAGCAGCGCCGCGAGTCCGGTCATCAGCGCCGCGCTGGCCAGCCAGCGCGCCTGGACGCTGAACCGCCGGGGCCAGTAAGCCACCGACAGCGCCGCGGCGGCCGAGCTCAGGCCCATCACCGCGTACAGCAGTCCCGCCAGCTCCGAGGTGGCGAAGCTTGCCGCGAAGGAGCTCAGGGACGTCTGCGTCGAGCCGAAGAACGTCCCCATGCAGACCATGGCCAGCACCGGCAGCCCGACGGCGGCGAATCCGGCCGCCCGCTGCCCGGCCGTCAGGGCCTTCCGCCGCTGCCGCTCGGCGGCCGAGGCCGCCCGGCTCCGGGCCGGGGTGCGGGGCACCGCACGGTGCGTGGGGTGCACCGCGAAGGCGGGAACCAGGGTGAGCGTAAGCGCCGCGGCGAGCGCGAGCGGCAGCCAGGGGCTGATCAGGCTGGCCAGGATCCCCACCAGCGCCGGGCCCAGCACAAAGGTCAGCTCGTCGGCGGTGCTCTCGTAGGACAGTGCGGTATCCAGGTCGTCCGGGCTTCCGCCCCGGGCGCGGGAGCTCAGGGCCATCCAGCGGACCCGGGCCAGCGGGCCGACCTGGGGGCAGCTGGCGCCGGCCACGAACGCGGCGGCGAGCACCGGCAGCGCGGCGGACAGCTCGCGGCCGGCGGGGACCAGGTACGCGGCGAGGATCAGGGCGGTCACGGCGGCAGTATTGAAGACTGCGGAAAAGAGCAGGACGGGGCGTTGGCCCAGCCGGTCCGCCAGGGCTCCCAGCACCGGGGCGCCGAGCGCGGAGCCGATGCCGACGGCGCCGGCAGCGGCGCCGCCCACCGCGTAGGATCCGGTGACGGCGGTGACCAGCGTCAGGGCTCCGACGGTAAGCATGGCGAGCGGAAGGCGGGCGAACAGGCCCAGCGGGATGAAACTGCGGCCGGCCAGCAGGGGCAGCCGGGCGAAGCGGCCGCCGCCGCGCGATGCCGCGGGAGCCGCAGCCGAAGGGAACGTCGTGGAAGACGGAGAAGGGTTCATGTTTCCGGGTTCGTTCGATGGTGCGCATCGTCCCTCCTCCCGATGCGCGCGACCCGGTAACCCTCCAATTATAGCCGAGCCGGCGGGCTCAGGGCCGGGCGTCGTCGGAGATGTGCAGGGTGGATCCGTTGCGGCCCTTGACCACCTGCAGCTGGGTGGTGATCCGCTGCTTCATCTCGGCCACGTGGCTCACCAGTCCCACCACCCGGCCGCCGTCGCGCAGACCCTCCAGCGCGTCCATGACCTGCTCGAGGGACTCTTCATCGAGGCTGCCGAAGCCCTCGTCCACGAAGAGGGTCTCGATGTCCACCCCGCCGGATTCCATCTGCACCACGTCCGCGAGGCCGAGCGCCAGCGCGAGCGAGGCCATAAATGACTCCCCGCCCGAGAGCGTGGCCGTGTCCCGGCGCTGGCCGGTCCACTGGTCCACCACTTCCAGGCCCAGCCCGGATTTCTGCCCGCGGGCCGCCCGGGCGTCGGTGTGCTGCAGGGTGTACCGGCCGTCGCTCATGCCGACCAGCCGCTCCGAGGCCGCTGCGGCAACCTGTTCCAGCCGGGCGGCCAGCACGTAGCTGTTCAGGCTCATCCGGTAGTTGTTGTCGCCGCCGCCGCGGGCGGCCTCGGCGACGGCGCTCCACAGCGCCGCGCGCTCCCGGGGCTCCCGGCCGGCGGCGGCCTGCTTCGTTGTACCGGGCGGAGATCCTGGCCAGGGACCGCACCGACGTCGCGGCCAGTCCGGAGGCCAGCAGGGCCTCCCGGGCGTCGCGTTCCGCCGCCGCGGCGTCGGCCCTGAGCTGTTCGAGCACGGCAACGTCCACCGGGCCGTCGGTCACCCGCTCCCGGGCGGCCAGGCTGAGTTCCTCGCCGGCAAAGAGTTCCTCCAGCCGGGCCGCTTCGTCCTGCCCGGACCGCACGGCGGCTTCCAGGCCGGCCGCATCGTGGGCCGGGAGCAGCACCGAGCGGGCCTCGGCGGCAGACTCGAAGCCGGCGGCAGGCAGGGCCTGGGCCAACCGGGCACGGGCCTCCGCGGTGCGCGCCCGGGCCTGGTCGAGGCTGCCCGCGGCGGTTTCGGCGCGCTCGAGCAGGGCTGTGGTTCCGCGGACCGCGGCGAGGCGCTCCGCCACGGTAGCGTGCCCGGAGCGAAGGCCCACCAGGGCGGCCTCGAGGTCGTCAGCCTGCCCGCTGACCCCGCTGAGGGTGGACTCGGTCTGGGCGATCCCGCGTTGCGGCCGCCGCCTGGGCCGCTTCCGCGGCCGAGATCTCCTCCTCCAGCACGGCGCGCCGGGCCCGGCTGGCCGCCAGCTCCGCCGCGGCGCGGCCCGCTTCGGCCGCACGCTCCTTCGCCAGGGCGGCGTCGCTGCGCGCAACGTCGGGCGCGGTGTCGCCGCCCTGCGCGGCCAGCACCGCGAGGTCCTGCTGGGCTTCGCCAAGCTCGCGTTCCAGCGCCGACAGCACGGCCTCGGCCGCCTCGGACGCCTCCTGCGCGGACTTTTCGGCTTCGGCTATGGCCAGGGCGGAGGCCGCCGCGGGGGCCGGTGCGGGGTGCTCGGCGCTGCCGCAGACCGGACACGGCTCGTCCGGGAGCAGCCGGGCCGCGAGTTCCGCGGCGGCATTGGCGAGCCGCTCCTCCCGGAGGTCCAGCCAGCGCTGCCGGCGGTCCTGGTGGGTGTCGCGGGCCACGCGGTGCCGCTCGAAGATCCGTGCGCAGCCTTCGGCGGCTGCCGCATGGCGGCCCACGATGGCGACCAGCTCGTCCGCGGCGGCGGCCTCCTTGGTCCGCAGCTGGACTTCCGCGGCAAGCTCCTCGAGCGGCGCCAGCGCCGCCTGGAGTTCCGCGGACTCGGTGCGGAGGGCAGCCAGGGCGGCGGCGCCGGAGCTGCGTGCCGTGAGCAGCCCGTCCAGGCTGTGCTGAAGTTCGGTGCCGCGGGCGGTCAGGGCCGCCAGCCGCTCCTCGTCCGGCAGCCGCTCCGCCAGGACCGCCTGGAGCGAACGCAGCCGGCCGAGCTCGCTGCGCAGCACGGAGCCGTCAAAGAGCGGCCCGGCGGCGGGCGGCATATCGGGATGGGTATCCGGCAGCGCAGCCAGTTCCGGGTCGGTGCGGGCCGCCGCCCCCAGCTCCGCGGCCGCGGCGGCGGCGGCGACGGCGGCGTGTTCCTCGGCCGCCTCGGCGCTGTCCACGGCCTGCAGCTGGCCGCCGAGCACCTCGGCCTTCCGGTGCAGTTCCAGCCGCCCTGCCGTGTCCTGCAGCCCCGGGGCTGCCGCTTCGGCATCGGCCCGGCGCTGTTCGGCCGCGGCGAGTTTGGCCTGCCGTGCGGCGCGCGCGGCAGTGCCCTCGAGCCGGGCGGCCAGCTCGGCGGACGCGCCGCTCGGCCTCGACCGCGGTGGCCTGCCGGCGGCCGGCCGTCGAAGCGGCAGCGTCCTCGAGCCAGGCCAGCAACCGGTCGGCGTCCTCGCGGCCCGGAGCCCCGTCCAGGTCAAGGCCGAGGCCGGCGGTTTCGGCCTCGGCCTGGGCCAGCAGCAGCATGAGCTGGTTGTTGAGGCTCTCCACCTCGGCGCGCGCCGCAGCTGCCCGACGGCCCAGTTCCTGTTCCACCGCCTCGAAGCGCTGGGTGCCGAAGAGGCTTTGGAGCAGCGCCAGCCGGTCCGCGGCCTTGGAGCGCAGGAAGGCCGCGAAGTCGCCCTGGGGCAGCATCACCACCCGGGTGAACTGTTCCCGGTCCATGCCCAGCAGGGCGGTGATTTCGGCGCCCGCCTCGTCGTTGCGGCCGGATTTTTCCAGCCACTCGCCGTCCACCCGCTCGCGCAGCAGGGTGTTGGCCTTCTGCTCGGTGAAGCCGTTCTTGCCCCGGGCACTGGGCTTGTTCCAGGCGGGCGTCCGGGAGACTTCGAAGTGCCTGCCCTTGGCGGAGAACTCGCAGGTGACGCGCGGTTCGGCGGCGGCGTCGGCGTGGTCGCTGCGCAGCCGCTTGCCCTCCTGCCGGGCGCCGGGCACCGAGCCGTAGAGGGCAAAGCAGATGGCATCCAGGACGCTGGTCTTCCCGGCACCGGTGGCGCCGTTGAGCAGGAAGAGCCCGTGCGTGCTGAGCCGGTCAAAGTCGATGAGCTCGGTGCCGGCGAAGGGGCCGAAGGCGGAAATTTCCAGGCGGTGGATCCTCACCGGGATACCCCTTCCAGTCGGACGGCTTCAAGCGCTTCGGCCAGGACGCCGGATTCTGCCTCATCGGCGCTCCGGCCCCGGACGTGCTCCAGGAAGCCGCAGCAGATCGCGAGGTCGTCCCCGGCCTGGGCCAGCCTGCTGCTGTAGCTGGTCCTGGCGGACGCCGCGGCGCCTTCGGGATCGAAGCCCAGCACGAGGGTGTCCGGAAAACGTGCGCGCAGCCGTTCCATGGCCTGGGACGGGCGTTGCGCGTCGGTCAGCGTGACCTGGCAGTAGGCGCCCTCTGCCCAGGCGAAATCCTCCCCGGTCAGCAGTTGGTCCAGGGTGCCGCGCAGCACGGCGAGCCGGCGCGGGGCTTCCCAGAGCACCTCGGTGACGGCGGTGACGCCGCTGGCATCCACGTCGATCAGCCAGCCGCCCTTCTGGTGCTTCGCTTCCGAGAACGAGTAGGCCAGCGGGGAGCCGGAATAGCGCACGGCGGGCGAGAGCGACTGCCGGCCGTGCAGGTGGCCGAGGGCGGTGTAGCTGAAGCCGTCGAAGAGATCCAGCGGCACGGCGCCGACCCCGCCGATGCTCAGGTCCCGCTCGCTGTCCGAGCTGATCCCGCCGCTGGCGAAGGTGTGGGCCAGCACCACGGAATGCACGGTCCGGGTCTTGGCGCGGGCCGCGATGTCGGCCCGGATCAGCCCGGTGGCGGCGCGGGTCACCTCGAAGTGGCTGGCGGTTTCGACGCCCAGCTGCGCGGCGACCAGCCGCGGCTCCAGCCAGGGGATGCCGTAGATGGCGAGCAGCGGCCCGGCGTCTGGCCGCCGGACTCGGCGTCTTCCGAGAGCGGCAGCAGCAGCGGCGTGTCCAGCTCCGCGAGCCGGGTGCGCAGGTGCACTCCCCCGCGTTCGAGCAGCCGGGAGGCAAAGCCGAGCCGGATGGCCGAGTCGTGGTTGCCGCTGGTCAGCACCACCTTCGCCCCGGCGCCGCTCAGCCGCACCAGCGCGTCGTCGAGCAGGCCGACGACGTCGACGCCGGGCAGCGCGCGGTCGTACACATCGCCCGCGATGAGGACGACGTCGACCGACTGTTCGCGGACGACGCCGACGAGCTGGTCGACGAACGCGCGCTGGGCGTCGAGCATCCCGACGCCGTGGAACGACCGGCCCAAATGCCAGTCCGAGGTGTGCAATAACCGCATGCCACTACGCTAGCGGCTGCCACCGACAGTCTTGCGCACCGCCCCGTGGCCGGCGGCGGCGGGCGTTAC
This sequence comes from uncultured Actinomycetota bacterium, assembly GCA_963698285.1. Lineage (GTDB taxonomy): Bacteria > Actinomycetota > Actinomycetes > Actinomycetales > Micrococcaceae > Arthrobacter. The sequence goes on from CAVOQF010000004.1 coordinate 161,725, forward strand.
GGGGTGCGCTTGTCGAAGAAGTCGCGGGCTTCATCGGCCGGTGCCGGCGCCGCGGCGCGGGCCGGCGCGGCCGACGGCCCGTCGTCGAGGCCGCTGTCGACGCCGCCGTCGAGGCCGCGCGCCGGGCTCCGCGCCCGGTTCCTGGTTCCCGGGAACCGCCGCCGCCTGCGCCGGCGTGTGGGCAAAGCCACGGAACACCAGGCCGGCAACGGCGGCGCCGACCAGCGGCGCCACCCAGAAGAGCCACAGCTGGCCCAGGGCATCAGGGCTGCTGAACAGCGCGGACGCCGTGGCGCGGGCGGGGTTGAACGGGGCGTTCCCGACGCTCTGGCCCAGCTGCAGCAGCACGGCCATACCGAGTCCGACGGCGAACGGCGCGGCGGCCCGTGCCGGGTTGCGTCCCGCGGTGGTGCCGAGGTAGAGCGCGACGAGCAGGGCAGCGCCGAGCACTTCCACCAGCAGGACGCCGGCCAGCGGGGCCTGGATGACCGAGCGGCCGTCAAAGCCGGCCGCCACCGTGTCGAAGGCCGTGCGGGTGCCGTTGAGCTTGGGAACGGTGCGCAGCACGCCGAACAGCGCCAGCGCGCCGAGCAGGGCACCGAGCAGTTGCGCGCCGAGGTAGGCGGCGGCCTCGACCGGCCGGATCCGGCCGGCGATCGCGTTGCCGACCGTCACGGCGGGGTTGAAGTGGCCGCCGGAGAGGTAGCCGAAGGCGAGCATGGCCGCGGTGAGGGCCAGGCCCGCCGCGAGCGAGGCCGGCATCGGGTTGTACTGCGGGACGGCGAACAGCGGCACGCCCAGGCCCACCACCACGACGAACAGGGTCCCGAGGGCCTCGGCGGAGAGCCGGGCGATCAGGCCGGGCTGCCCGTCGTCGAGGGCGGTGACCGGCTGGGCGCCGCGGGGCTCGGAGGCTGGCACTGGCATCGTCATGTTCTCAGGATTCCTTCGCTTGGGGTCGAGTACCGCGGGCAGTCTGCCAGCGGACGCTGGGCGTTGGCTGGATCCGAGCTTAGCGGGGTAACTTTGAAGGCATGAGCATTGAGCCCGGCAGCACCCCGGCAACAGCCCCCGCGCCGTCCCATCAGTCCCGGATCCACGGGTGCCTGCTGGGCGGCGCCCTGGGCGATTCGCTGGGCTACGCCGTCGAGTTCTCGACCATCGACGCGATCCGGGCCACGTTCGGGCCCGGCGGTCTGCGGGACTTCGCGGAGCTGGGCGGCGGCAGCCACTTCTCCGACGACACGCAGCTGACGCTGTACACGGTGGACGGGCTGCTGGAGGCGCTCGAGTGGGCCAACTCGGGCGTCGCGGCGGACACCAACGCCTGCCTCTGGCTTGCCTACCTGCGCTGGCTCGGCAGCCAGGGCGTCGCGCTCCCGGACTCCGCGCCGTTCCAGCCGCCGCGCTGGATCGACGGCCACGAGGTGCTCCGGCACCGCCGTGCACCGGGCGACGCCTGCCTCAGCGGACTCGCCACCGGGGAGATGGGAACCGTGTACCGGCCGGTCAACCCGGAATCCAAGGGCTGCGGCACGGTGATGCGCTCGGCACCGTTCGGGCTGATCCCGCACATCGAGGCGGACGCCGTGTACAAGATGAGCGCGGACGCGGCGTCGCTGACCCACGGGCACCCCTCGGCCCGGCAGAGCGCCGGCGTCTTCAGCCTGCTGATCCACTCGCTGGCAAACGGCGGCGGCCTGCACGAGGCGGCGGGCGTCGCGCTCTCGCAACTGCAGGAGGGCCGGCTGCCCAGGGGCGAGGAACCCGACCCGGCGCTTCGCGAGCGGCTGGCGTCCTCGCTGCGCCTCGCCGCCGCCGCAACCGACGACGGCGGCCTGCTCGGCGCCGAGGAACTGGTGGCGGAGCTGGGCGAGGGGTGGGTGGCCGAGGAGGCGCTCGCCGTCGGGCTGTACGCGGTGCTGGCCACCGCCCCGGCAACGACGGCGGCGGCCAGCCCGGAGGAGCACTTCCGGGCGGCGATCGCGGTGGCCGTGAACCACAGCGGCGACAGCGACTCCACCGCCTCGGTGGCGGGCAACATCCTGGGCGCGCACTACGGCGAGGACTGCCTGCCGGCGGACTGGCTGGACGCCCTTGAGGCCCCCGAGGTCATCCGGGGCATGGCCGCGCGGCTGGCGGCGGTTACGGGCGCCTGAGCGAAATGTTGTTGCAGGCCTCGCAGACATCCTCGGGGATGAGTCCGCGGCGCTGCAGCAGCCCGAAGATCGCGCAGCCGAGGCAGTAACCGGCGAACGCCTCCAGCGAGGCAGCCGCGATCAGGACCGCGAGCAGGGTCCAGGCGGCCGGTGCCAGGCCCGCGGCGAAGAGGATGGCGGCCGCGGTGGACAGGGCCGCGCCGATGCCCTGGGCAAAGCGCTTCGGCGGCCCGGGGACCAGCCGCTTCTTGCCCAGCAGCGGCGTCAGGACCTTGACCGAGAGGATGCCGAAGGGCGAGATGCGCGGGCCGAACAGCACCCGCAGCCAGAAGCCTGCCGCGATGACCGCCAGGCCCCAGCCGTAGCCGGTCAGCAGCGTCGCGAGGGAGAGCAGCACCACGAGGGCCGCGGTGATCCGCGCGGAGTACTCGTTGACCGGGTTGGGGAAGGCGAACACCCGGCCCCAGTCGGTTCCGCCCCGCCGGCCGGCGGCGGGCGCCTGCGCTGCGCTGTTCTCCACGGAGTTGTCCACGGAGTTGTCCACTGAGTCTCCACGGAGCGGGCGGGTGCCGGGATCAGTTTGCTCATCGTTCAAGGCTAGGAGCGGCCCAGGCCCGGGCGAAATGATTGTTGCGCCGTATGACCCGCGCCGACGGCCTATCCGGCCCGGGTCGCCGTCGCGGCGGCCAGGTGGCCGCCCACCATCTGCAGGAACTCCCCCTCGGAGAGGACTTCGATCCGCTGGCCGCGCTCGTGCAGCTCCAGGACCCGGCGCGCCTTGCCGGTCAGGCGGCCGGAGCGCAGGTCCGCCGCGACGAAGCCGTCCCCCACCACCAGGACCGTGGTGCGGGCGGTGACGCGGCTTTCCGGCCGCGCCCCGAGTTCGGCCGAGCGCAGCTTCGCCTCGGGCCGGGGAATCGCGAGTTCGCCGGTGAACACCACGGTCTGCCCGTACAGCGGGTGGCCCGGTTCGGCGCCGGCGTTGGGCACCGGGTTGGCACCCTCCTCCGGCCAGCCGGGCACGGAACGGGCGGGTCGGCGGGCACCGGGCCCTGGCCGGCGGCCAGCGCCTCGAGGGCCGACTGGGTGGCCTTGGAGAGCGGGTCGCGCCGCGGGTCGAAGGCCGGCTGGCGGGACACGGCCAGGCCCAGCGAGAGGTAGAGCTCCGCGATGCTGGCGGCCCCGTTGCGGGCGGCGATGTCGATCAGGATGCCGGCGCAGGCCCGGGCGTCCTCGGCGGCGTCGTGGTGGTTCAGCAGCGGGACCCCGGCCTCCTCGGCGGCGTAGGGCAGCGAGTTGGACACCAGCGAGTAGCAGCGCCGGGACAGCATGACGGTGCAGACGTAGTCGTAGGCGGGGCCGGGCAGTCCGGAAACCTCCAGGCCGGAACGGATGACACCGAGGTCGAAGGCGGCGTTGTGGGCGGCCAGCACGTCGTCGCCGATGAAGGCGCCGATCTCCGGGAACAGCTCCCCGAACCGGGGCAGGCCCGCCACCTGCTCGGGCCGGATCCCGTGGATGCGGACGTTGTGGTGGTCGAAGGCGTCGTGGTTCTCCGGCGGCCGCATCAGCCAGGAGGCTTCCTCGACGACGACGCCGCCGCGCACCTTGCTCAGGCCAACGGCGCACGGCGAGCCGCGGAAGCCGTTCGCGGTCTCGAAGTCGATCGCCGTAAAGTCCAAACCCACGCTCCAAACTTTACCGTCGGAACCGGCCCCGGCCCGTCAAGTACCCTAGATGGGTGAACCCTTATACCCTGCACGACTTCGCCGTGACCACTCTCGGAGGCGCCGGACCGGTCCAGCCGCACCTGTCCTCGTTCCTGCCCGACTGGCTCAACCCCCAGGTCTTCCTGGCCGAACCCGGCCCTGGCGCCGTGGGTTGTCGTGCTGGTGTGCGGCATCATCTTCGCCGAGACCGGCCTGCTGATCGGCTTCTTCCTGCCCGGCGACTCGATGCTGTTCACGGCCGGGCTGCTGGTGGCGACGGACACGATCAAGTTCAACATCTGGGCGTTCGCCGCGCTGATCATCGTTTCCGGCGATCATCGGCAACCAGACCGGCTACCTGATCGGTTCCAAGGCCGGCCCCGCCATCTTCAACAAGCCCGACTCCAGGCTGTTCAAGCGCGAGAACGTGGAAAGCGCCCACGCCTTCTTCGAGAAGCACGGCGGCAAGGCACTCATCCTGGCCCGCTTCGTCCCGATTATCCGGACCTTTGTCCCGGTGATCGTCGGCGTCGCCCAGATGAGCAAACGCAAGTTCTTCACCTACAACGTGATCGGCGCCGTGCTCTGGGGCGGCGGCGTCACCCTGCTGGGCTACCTGCTGGGCGACCGGGTGCCGTGGGTCCGCGAGAACCTGGACATCATCTTCATCGCGATCGTCCTGCTCTCCGTCATCCCGATCGGCGTCGAAGTGGTCCGCGGTTTCATCGCCAAGCGCCAGGCCGAGAAGTACGGCACCGACGTCATCGAGGAATTCATCGAGGAGCACGAGCCCGAAGAGGAACGCAAGACGCCGTAGCTGCGCAACAGCCGGCCGCAGACGTTAAACGGAGAGCGCCCCCGCAATGCGGGGGCGCTCTCCGGCGTTCGGGCCATACCCGGCTACCGGCCCGCCAGCGCCTCCACGATCGCCGGCAGCAGCGCCCGGAAGGCGTGGCCGCGGTGGCTGATGGCGTTCTTCTCCTCGGGGCTGAGCTCGGCGCAGCTGCGGTCCAGGCCGCTCGGCTGCAGCACCGGGTCGTAGCCGAAGCCGCCCGCCCCGCGCGGCTCCCGCAGCAGCGTCCCTTCCAGCTGGCCGTACTCGACCACCTCACGGGCCTCTTCACCGGCCTGTTCCGGCACCGCCAGCGCCGCGGCGCAGACAAAGGCCGCGCCGCGGTATTCGTCCGGCACGTCGGAGAGCTGGTCCAGCAGCAGGCGCAGGTTCGCGGCGTCGTCCCCGTGCCGCCCGGCCCAGCGGGCCGAGAAGATCCCGGGGGCGCCGCCCAGGACGTCCACGGCCAGGCCGGAGTCGTCGGCGATCGCGACCAGGCCGGTGGCCTCGGCCACGGCCCGGGCCTTGAGCAGCGAGTTCTCGGCAAAGGTCACGCCGGTTTCGGCGACGTCGGGGGCACCGACGGCGCCGGCGTCCACCACCTGCGTGTCGACGTCGAGCCCCGGCAGCTGCCCGCGCAGCAGCTCGCGCAGCTCCCGGAGCTTGCCCTGGTTGTGCGTCGCGAGGACCAGGACCGGGCGGTTCGCCTGGTCCGGCTGCTCCGGCCGGTTGCCCGACGGGCCGGCGCTCACGGGGCCTCGGCCAGGGTTTCGCGCTGGATGGCGGCGAGCTGCTCGGTGCCGAGCAGGGCCAGGTCCAGCAGCTTGTTGAGCTCGTCGCGGTCGAACGGGGCGCCCTCGGCGGTGCCCTGGACCTCGACGAACTTGCCCGACCCGGTCACCACGACGTTCATGTCGGTCTCGGCCCGGACGTCCTCAACGTACGGCAGGTCCAGCATCGGCACGCCGTCGATGATGCCCACCGAGACGGCCGCGATGGTGTCCACCAGCGGCTGGGCGTTGCGGGCGATCAGCTTGTTCTCCCGGGCGTAGCGGATGGCCTCGGCGAGGGCGACGTAGGCGCCGGTGATCGCCGCCGTGCGGGTGCCGCCGTCGGCCTGCAGGACGTCGCAGTCCAGCACGATCGTGTTTTCGCCGAGGGCCTTGGTGTCGATGATGGAGCGCAGCGAGCGGCCGATCAGGCGGGAAATCTCGTGCGTGCGGCCGCCGATTTTGCCCTTGACCGATTCCCGGGCGGAGCGGGTGTTGGTGGCCCGCGGCAGCATGGCGTATTCGGCGGTGACCCAGCCCCGGCCCTCGCCCTTGAGCCAGCGCGGCACGCCCTCGGTCAGCGACGCCGTGCAGAGCACCCGGGTGTTGCCGAACTCGATCAGGGCCGAGCCTTCGGCCTGCTTGGACCAGCCGCGGGTGATGCTGATCGGGCGGAGCTGGTCGGGGGTGCGGCCATCGGCGCGGATGACGGGGGCAGTGAGGGCTTCGGAAGTCATGCCTTCCAGCATATCGAGTCGGCGCGCCGCCGCTTCCCCCGGCGGCCCCTCAGACGGTGTAGTGCACTCCGGCGACGGCTACGGCCACGTGCTGGCCGAAGACCTCCTTGGCCTCCGCCATCACCGTCGTCGGGGACGTCCAGACCGGGATGTGGGTCAGCAGCAGGCGCCGCGCCCCGGCGGCCACGGCCGCTTCGGCGGCGCGCTTGCCGGTCAGGTGGACGTCCTTGATGCCGTCGTCGCGGCCTTCCTCGAACGCCGCCTCGCAGAGGAACAGGTCCGCATCCCGGGCGGCGTCCTCGAGGCCGCCGCAGGAGTCGGTGTCCCCCGAGTAGCTCAGCACCCGGGTGACCGGGGCACCGTCCTTGTCCGGCTCGGTGACCTCCACCCGCAGGGCGTAGGCCTCCTCGACGGGGTGGTTGACCGCGTACGGGGTGACCGTGAACGGGCCCATGGTCACGGGTTTGCGTTCGGACCAGTTGCTGAAGTCGAACTCCTCGTGCATGCCCGGGTCCAGCTCCAGGCCGTAGGCGGTGGCCATCCGGTCGGCGGTCGCGGCCGGGCCCCAGACCGGAATCCGGCCGCGGCCCCAGCCGCCCGGCTTCCAGCGCACCGCGACGTGGAGGCCGCACAGGTCCATGCAGTGGTCCGGGTGCAGGTGGCTCAGGAAGATCCCGTCGATGTCTTCAAGGTCGGTGTACCGCTGGATGGCGCCGAGGGCGCCGCTGCCCAGGTCCAGCACGATCTTCCAGCTCCGCTCGCCGTCGTGCGCGGTCAGCAGGTAGCACGACGCCGGCGAGCCGGGGCCGGGAAACGACCCGGTGCACCCCACGATGGTCAGCTTCACAGGCCGGACCCCCGCAGGCCGGCCCAGGGTCGGGACATCGGCGGCGACGAAGTTGGAGATCCGGGGCCGGCCCGCGCCGGCCCGGGCGGCGGCGATCATTTCCGGGGTGATCCGGGCCAGGCTGCCGGTGGGGTACTGCGCCGCGACATGGTCCACGTGGCGGACGCTGAGGACTTCCGGGCCGAGGAAGCGGCGGGCGAGGTGCCCGAACTGCGCCGGCGTCGCCGGTGGCGATGAAGTGGTGCTCGGGCGCCGAGGTGCCGGTGCGTTCCAGCCCGCGCGAGGCCAGCGCCCGGTAGACGTCCTTGGCGGTCTCTTCCGCGCTGGACACCAGGGTCACGTCCTCGCCCATGACATAGGAGATCACGCCGGTGAGCAGCGGGTAGTGGGTGCAGCCCAGCACCACGGTGTCCACCCCGGCGGCCTTGAGCGGTGCCAGGTATTCGCGGGCGACGGCGAGCAGCTCCGGCCCGGTGGTGATGCCGGCCTCGACGTAGGAGACAAACGCCGGGCAGGCCGCGGAGGTGATGTCCAGGTCCGGCGCCGCGGCGAAGGTGTCCTCGTAGGCACGGGAGCCCACCGTGGCCGAGGTGCCGATCACGCCGATCCGGCCGCTGCGGGTGGCCGAGACCGCACGGCGCACGGCCGGCTGGATCACCTCGATCACCGGGATGCCGTACCGGGCGGTGTAGCGTTCGCGGGCGTCGCGGAGCACGGCGGCGGACGCGGAGTTGCAGGCGATGGTGAGCAGCTTGACGCCGGAATCCACCAGCTCGTCCATCACGCCGAGCGCGTTGGCGCGGACCTCGGCGATGGGCAGCGGGCCGTAGGGTCCGTGCGCGGTGTCGCCGACATACAGGATGGATTCGTTGGGCAGCTGGTCAATGATGGACCGCGCCACCGTGAGGCCGCCGACGCCGGAGTCGAAGACGCCGATCGGGCGCTCCCCGAGCCCGGCCTTTCCGGTGCTGCCCGCTGCGGTCTCCGCCGCAGCTGCCGCTGCCGGATCCGTGCTCGATGCTGAAGTCATGATTATTCGAGGATAGGGCTTCACTACAGGTGCGGCCATCACATTGTGTCGCGCAACTCGTGTCTGATGGGTCACACGGCGGGCTCCGACGGAGGGCGACGCGGGGCAGCACCCCGGCGCATTAATGGCAGCCTGCCGCCGTAACCGCCCTATATGCTGTGGGCTCCGTCGAGCTGTCGGCGGCGACCGTCGCGCCCCGCACGGTGGACGCACCCTGCGAAAGGACCGCACATGGCATGCGACGGCTGCACGACGTCGTCAAAGCTCGACTTCGATTTCAGTATGGCCTTCCAACCGATCTACGACGCCGTTGCCGGCCGCGTCTGGGGCTACGAGGCACTGGTCAGAGGCGTGTCGGGCGAGGGTGCTTTTCACGTCCTGTCCAAGGTCGCACCCGAGCAAAAGTACCGTTTCGACCAGGACTGCCGCGTCAAGGCCATCGAGCTGGCATCGCGGCTGTTTCCTGCCGGCGAGGATTTGGTTCTTTCCATCAACTTCATGCCGAACGCGGTCTACGAACCGGCTGCGTGCCTTCGCGCGACGCTGCTTGCCGCCAGGCGGTGCAACTTCCCGACGTCGTCGATCATGTTCGAGTTCACGGAGAACGAGGAGGTTTCCGACACCGCCCACCTCACGAACATCATCACCGAATACCGCAAGCACGGGTTCACCACCGCCATCGACGACTTTGGTGCCGGTCATGCGGGGCTGGGGCTCCTGGTCGATTTCCAGCCCGACCTGATCAAGATCGACATGAAGCTCATCCGAGGCATCGACACCAGCCCGGCCCGCCAGGCCGTCATTGCCGGCATCGTCGGCATCGCCAAGGAGCTCGACATCACGGTGCTCGCGGAGGGCATCGAGACGGAGGCCGAGTTCCTTGTTCTGAAGGACGTCGGCATCCGCCTGTTCCAGGGATACTGGTTCGCCAAGCCGGCATTCGAGGAGCTCCCCCGGATACAGTCCGTGCCTGTCTCCGGCGTCCCCGCGCCCGCGTAGCGGCCCTACGCCTCGAGCGAGGCCAGCATCGCCTGGACCAGGGACTCCTGCAGCCAGGTGGTGAAGTTGTAGACCAGGGCCAGGTAGCTCTCGACGTCCTCGGCCTGGGACCAGTCCTGCATCCGGTGGACGTGCTCGGCGTCGGCGTCGTCGCGGATGTCGAGTCGTTCGGCGAGCACCAGCCGGACGTCGTTGAGCGCGGTGGACCAGTGCCGGGCGTCGGCGGGCGTCAGCACCAGCTCGTCCTTGTCCAGGCCGAGGGCCGCGGCCTTCAGCGCGCCGATTTTGCTCTCGCGCAGCGAGCGCTCGGTGTAGCGGCGGAACTCAAGGGAGGCCTCGTCGTCGTCCTTCATGACGTTGGGCAGCAGACGCCGCAGGGCACGGTCGGACGGCTCCCGGGCCTCGCTGTCGAGTCCGACGAGCGCCGCCAGCGGGTCCTGGTGGGGCCGTTCCTCCGGCTCCAGCATGGAAATGACGTCGTCAAAGAGGCTGCGCAGCAGGTCCCGCTCGGCCGGCTCCAGGTAGCCCGTGATGCCCTTGAGCGCGTATTTGAATGCCTTAGCCACGTTTTCCCTTGCCCTTGCCTGATCCGGTGCCGCCGCCGTGGCCGCCGCTGGCCTGCTCCACGGTGGCCCAGAGCCCGTAGCCGTGCATGGCGACCGCGTGCTGCTCCACCTGCTCCTTGCTGCCGTGCGCCACGATGGAACGGCCCTTCTTGTGCACCTCGAGCATGAGCTTGTTGGCCTTCGCCTCGGAGTAGCCGAAGTAGCTGCGGAACACGTAGCTGACATAGCTCATCAGGTTCACCGGATCATTCCAGATCACGAGGTTCCAGGGGATGTCCGGGGCGGTCAGGACGTCGGTGGACGCCGCTGTTCCGGTCTGGGTGCTCTCCTGGGTGTCAGGGCCGAGCGCAACGCTGAGGGTCATCTGTCCATTCTATGGGGCAGGTGGGCCCACGCCGGCGAGGGCCCCGCGGCGAAGCGAAGCGAGACGTGGGAGCCGGTGGGGACTAGAGTGAATCCGTGAGTACCTCTGCCGGCTGGGACCATCCCCGCACGTCCCTGTACACCGACCATTACGAGCTGACCATGCTGCAGGCCGCGCTGCATTCCGGCGCCGCCCACCGCAAGTCGGTGTTCGAGGCCTTCGCGCGGCGGCTGCCGGACGGACGCCGCTACGGCATCGTGGCCGGCACCGGCCGGCTGCTGGAGGGGATCGCCGGCTTCCGCTTCGGCGACGCCGAGCTCGAGTTCCTGCGCCGCACCAAGGTGGTCAACGAGGAGACCCTGGCGTACCTGGCCGACTTCTCCTTCTCCGGCGACATCTGGGGCTACGCGGAGGGCGAGGCGTACTTCCCCAACTCCCCCATCCTGATCGTCGAGTCCACCTTCGCCGAGGCCTGCATCCTCGAGACGTACATCCTCTCGATCCTTAACCACGACAGCGCCATCGCCTCCGCGGCCTCCCGCATGATCACCGCCGCCGGCACCCGGCCCTGCGTCGAGATGGGCTCCCGCCGGACCCAGGAGGAATCGGCCGTCGCGGCCGCACGGGCCGCCGTGATCGCGGGCTTCGACAGCACCTCCAACCTTGAGGCCGGCCGGCGCTACGGGATCAAGACGGTGGGCACGGCCGCCCATTCCTTCACCCTGCTGCACGACACCGAGCGGGACGCCTTCGAGGCCCAGATCGCCTCGATGGGCGCCGGCACCGCGCTGCTCGTGGACACCTACGACGTCGAGGCGGCCGTGCGCAGCGCCGTCGAACTGGCCGGCGACAAACTCGGCGCGGTGCGGCTGGACTCCGGCGACCTCGTGGCCCAGGCCCAGTGGGTCCGGCAGCTCCTCGACGGACTCGGCAACGAAAACACCCGGATCATCGTCACCTCGGACCTGGACGAATTCGCCATCGCCGCGCTGCAGTCCGCCCCGGTGGACTCCTACGGCGTCGGCACCTCGCTGGTGACCGGCTCCGGCGCGCCGACGGCCAGCATGGTCTACAAGCTGGTCAGCCGCACCGACGATTCCGGCGACTTCGTGTCCGTGGCCAAGGCGGCCAAGAACAAGACCAGCAAGGGCGGCCGGAAGTACGCGCTGCGCAAGCTCAATGAGCGCGGCACCGCCAGCCAGGAGATCGTCGGGGTCGGGCACCGGCCCGAACGACGACGGCAACGACCGGCCGCTGCTGCAGCAGTTCGTCAAGAACGGCGAGCTGTTGCCCGGCTGGACCGGCCCCGAGGGTGTGGTGCGTGCCCGGCAGCGCCACGCGGACAGCATGAAGGAGCTTCCGGCCGTGGTCAACCGGCTCCAGCGCGGCGAAGCAGCCATCCCCACCATCTACGAGGAGGACTGAATGTCACGTGCCTTGATCATTGTCGACGTGCAGAACGATTTCTGCGAGGGCGGGGCGCTCCCGGTCGGGGGCGGGGCGGCCCTTGCCGCCGAAATCAGCGAATACGTCGACGCCCACCACGGGCAGTTCGACCACGTCGTCGCGACCCAGGACTGGCACATCGAGCCGGGCGCGCACTTCTCCGAGCAGCCCGACTTCGTCGACAGCTGGCCGCCGCACTGCGTCGCGGGCACCCGCGGGTGCGGAGCTGCACCCGGACCTGGACACCGAGTACATCCAGGCCTATTTCCGCAAGGGACAGTTCACCGCGGCCTACTCGGGCTTCGAGGGCCTGCTCGCCCCGGACGACGCCGTCCCCACCGGCGACCGCAAGCCCGGCTCCCTGCCGGCGGGCGGGACCGTCGACGCCGATGCCGCTGAGGCTTTTGCCGCGGACGAGGACGCCATCGGCCTGGACGACTGGCTGCAGAGCCACGACGTCGAAGAGGTGGTGGTCGTGGGGATCGCCACCGACCACTGCGTGAAGGCCACCGCCCTGGACGCCGTCCAGGCCGGCTACTCCGTCACCGTGCTGCGCGGACTCACCGTGGGCATCGCGGAGGACCTTGACGACGCCTTTGCCGAGATGGAACTCGGCGGCGTCGACCTCGGCTGAGCTCGTCGCCGCCTCGAACCGCACAGTAGACTCGGAATCCTTGCCAGTAACGTCTGACCCGTAAAGCCCCGGAGTACACCATGAAGAAGACCCTGACCGTCCTGATCGCTGCCGGGACCCTGCTCGGCGCAGCCGCCTGCTCGGCCCCGAAGATGACCAGCGAGGAAACCTGCGCCCGCATCAAGACCATCACCGCGTCGCCGACCTCCAACACCGACAAGTTCGGCATGACCCGGCTGGCGAACCAGATCCGGCCGATCGAGGCGACCGCCTCCGAGGAGCTGCAGGCACCGCTGCAGTCCATCGTGGACTACCTCGACGAGGCGGCGAAGAAGGACCCGGACTCCGCCAAGCTTGAGGACCTGAAGGCCAAGTACACCGCGGCCGGCCAGACCTTCTCCCAGGCCTGCGGCGCCGCCCAGTAGCGGCGGGACAGCGCGCAGACAAAAAGGGACCGGATACCCCGGTCCCTTTTTTGCGCCCGCGTCGGCCTGCCGGCGCTGCCGGCCGGCGGCCTACTTCCGGCCGATGAACCAGTCCTGGAGCTTGCGCAGCCGGGTCTGCAGCTGCTCCTCGTTGGCCTGGGCCACGGCCGGGCCGCCGCAGACGGTCCGGAGCTTGGTGTGGATGACGCCGTGCGGGGTGCCGGTCCGCGCGGACCAGGCCGCGACGTTCTTGGCCAGCTCGGTGCGCAGGTCCATCAGCATCCGGTGGTCCGGCACGGCGGGCGCCGCCTCCGGCGCGGCCGCGGCCTGCGGGGAGCGCTTGTTCTTGCGGTTCAGCTGTTCGTGCTGGCGCTGGCGCAGCAGGGTGCCGACCTGTTCGGCGTCGAGCAGGCCGGGGATGCCGAGGAAGTCGAGTTCGTCCTCCGAGCCCACCTCGCCGCCGGTGCCGAACTCGCCGCCGTCGAACAAGCACGCGGTCGAAGGAGGCCTGCGAGTCGAGCGCCTCGAACTTGCCCTTCATCAGGGTGTCGGAGGCCTTCTCCTCGCGGTTCGCCTCGTCCATGCAGCGAGTCCTCGGGGTTGAAGAGCCCGTCGGCGTCTTCCTTCTCCGGGCGGTCCAGGGCGTGGTCGCGCTCGGCCTCCATCGAGTTCGCCAGCGCCATCAGCTGCGGCACGGAGGGCAGGAACACCGACGCCGTCTCGCCGCGCTTGCGGGCACGCACGAAGCGGCCCACGGCCTGGGCGAAGAACAGCGGGGTGGAGGTGGAGGTCGCGTAGACGCCGACCGACAGCCGCGGGACGTCGACGCCTTCGGACACCATCCGGACCGCGACCATCCAGCGCTTCTCGCCGGCGGAGAACTCCTCGATCTTGGACGAGGCCTTCGCGTCGTCGGAGAGGATGACGGTGGGTGACTCGCCGGTGATCCTCTTCAACTGGCCGGCGTAGGCCCGGGCGTCGTCGTGGTCGGTGGCGATGACCAGGCCGCCGGCGTCGGGCACGGTGCGCCGCACCTCGCTGAGGCGCTTGTCCGCGCCGGCCAGCACGGCCGGGATCCACTCTCCGGCAGGGTTCAGCGCGGTGCGCCAGGCCTGGGAGGTGATGTCCTTGGTGACGGCGGCTTCGCCGAGCGAGGCGGCCATCTCGTCGCCGGCACTGGTGCGCCAGCGCATCTGGCCGGAGTAGGCCATGAACATGACCGGGCGGACCACGTGGTCGCGCAGGGCCTTGCCGTAGCCGTAGCGTGTAGTCGGCCTTGGAGCGGCGGATGCCGTCGCGGTCCTCGGCGTACTCGACGAACGGGATCGGCGAGGTGTCCGAGCGGAACGGGGTGCCGGTCAGGGACAGCCGCCGGGCGGCGGGGTCGAAGGCCTCGCGCAGCCCGTCGCCCCAGGACAGCGCCTCGCCGCCGTGGTGGATTTCGTCGAGGATCACGAGCGTGCGCGCCGCCTCGGTCTTGGCCCGGTGCAGCATCGGCTTGCTGGCCACCTGCGCGTAGGTGACCGCGACGCCGATGAAGCCGCGGCCGTGCTGGCCGTCGGCGTTCTTGAAGTTCGGGTCGATGGCGATGCCGACCTTGGCGGCGGCGTCCGCCCACTGTCGCTTCAGGTGGTCCGTCGGGGCCACGATCGTCACCCGGTTCACCACCCCGGCCTCGATCAGCATGGAGGCCACCCGCAGCGCGAAGGTGGTCTTGCCGGCGCCGGGCGTGGCGACCGCGAGGAAATCCTTCGGGTGGGTGCTGAAGTAGCTGTCCAGGGCTTCCTGCTGCCAGGCACGCAGCTTCGGCGCGGTGCCCCAGGCGGCCCGCTCGGGATACGCGGGCGGCAGCACGGGTCCGCCAAAGAGTGTCTCTGTCACCTAGGAGGCCTCCCTTCCGCGCACGCCAGCCGGTTCCGGAGAAACCCAAATAAGCACAAACACACCAATCTTTTTCGGATGAACCGGACAGCAGGGGGATCGCTGCCGGAGGGCCGGTGGTTCTGCCCGCAGCGGCGGATCAACGCCGCGCCGCGGGGGGCCTGCGTCGCAGGCCTTACTTTCCGGAGTCTCCGCCGTCGTTCCCCGGGCGGAGGCCCTCGTAGACCTCTTTGCACTCCGGGCAGACCGGGAACTTCTTCGGGTCGCGGCCGGGCGTCCACACCTTGCCGCAGAGGGCAATGACGGGTTCCCCCGACAGGGCGGATTCCATGATCTTTTCCTTGCGGACATAGTGCGAGAATCGCTCCCGGTCGCCCGGCTCCACTTCCTGGCGCAGTTCCTCGCGCTCAATGGTGGCCGTCGAGGTCCCGGCTCCGGAGAGCTCACGCATCGGGTCGTTGTCCAGGTCGTTTTCCAGGGCACTCACCGGGACACTCATCAGGGGATCCGTCATGCTGGTCATGCCACCCATCTTAGCCGCTGGAACGGACACAAGCGCGACGGCGGCGTCCGCCGTCGGGCATGTCAGCCCCGTTACAGGCCCTGCCAGCGCGGCTTGCTGTCGTAGCTGTGCCGGTAGTAGTCGGCGAGTCGAAGCGAAGAGGCCGCCGCCTCGTCCAGCAGGACCGTGACGTGCGGATGCAGCTGCAGGACCGAGGCCGGGCAGATGGCGGCCACCGGGCCCTCGGCCATGTCCCGGACCGCCTGCGCCTTCTGCGCCCCGGTGGCGAGGAGGATCACATGCCGGGCCTCGAGGATGGTGCCCAGGCCCTGGGTGAGGACATGGTGCGGCACCTCCGCGAGGTTGCGTGAAGAAACGGGCATTGTCCCGCCGCGTCTGCTCCACCAGGGTCTTGATCCGCGTCCGGGAGGCCAGCGAGGATCCCGGCTCGTTGAAGCCGATGTGGCCGTCCGTGCCCAGTCCGAGCAGTTGCAGGTCCACTCCCCCGGCAGCCCGGATGGCATCCTCGAAGGCCCGGCAGGCCGCGGGCACGTCTGCGGCGTCGCCGTCGGGTCCGTGGACGTTGTCCGGGACAGATGTTCACGCGGCCGGTGAATTCGCGCCGGATCACCTCGCGGTAGGACCCGGGATGGCCGGCGGGGAGCCCCACGTACTCGTCCAGGGTGAAGGCCCGGGCCCGGCTGAAGTCGAGGCCGGCCCGGTGCCGCGCGCGAGCTCCTCGTACACGGGCAGCGGCGAGGAACCGGTGGCCAGGCCCAGGACGGCGTCGGGCTTGCTTCGGAGCAGGGCCTCAATCGCGTCGGCGGCGAGGGCGGCGAGCTGTTTGCCGCCCGGAAGGATGACAACTTCCATGAACGGCAGGTTATCCCACTCCGGCCGCGCCGGCCCGGGCCCTCGGACCCGGTCAGCGGTTGACGGCCAGTTGCGCGAGCAGCTCCGGGGTGCGCTTGTCGAACCACTGGCCGCCCAGCCGCACCCCGGCAACGAACAGGACGAGGCCCAGCACCGGGCCCAGGGCCAGGCAGATCCAGCCGGCTGCCGCGTTGCCGCCCGCGAGCTGCAGTGCCACGAGGGCCAGCTCCGGGCTCACCAGGAGCAGCAGGACCGCCATGCCGCCGAACTGTACGGCCAGGGTCTGCGCCACATTGCCCGGCGGCTTCTTGAACGGGCTCTCCCCGGGCAGCGGCACGGGCATGGTGTAGCGCGCCGACACCACCGAGGACAGGCCGAGCCCGGTGAACAGCACCCCCAGGCCCAGGCCCAGGATTCCGGGCAGCAGCGTCCACTCGCCGGTGAGGAACATCGGGATGACGCTGAAGGCCAGCACGACGGGAAGCGCGAAGGCCAGGCAGGCCAGGGCCCGCCCGAGCCTGTCGTGCAGGCCGCGCACGCCGGCGGAGACGTGCAGCGCAAAGGCGGTGCTGTCGTAGGAGACATCCGAGGAGATGGACCAGGCAAGCAGGAACGCGGTCAGCGGCCCCACGAACTGCAGGAATCCGTAGAACCCGGACTGGCTGGCCTGGAACCACAGCAGCACCGGCAGCAGCGGCACCACCACCAGGGACCCGGCGTAGCGCGGGTCGCGAAGCCAGTAGCTCAGCGAGCGGGCAGCAATCGCCCCCGTGGGGGTGGCCGGCACGATCCCGAACAGCCCCAGGCCGGCCGTCTTTTTCTTCGCGGTGCCGGCGTAGGGCGGTGTGACGAGCGCCCGCTGCAGCAGCAGCTGCCAGCACAGCGCCAGCCCGGCGAGGCTGGCGAGGGCGATGACCAGCTTGAGCGCGGCAGCCCCGTAGTGGCCGGCCGCGAGTTCCCCGCCGAGGGCCCAGGCCGCCCCGGCCGGCGTCCACTCCAGGAACCGGGCGAGTTCCGCCATGAACCCGGCGGACCCGGCAATCCCCCGGGCAACGCCGGCCACGATCGGCCCCATCAGCACCAGCGGGACCAGGAAGGCGATCGCGCTGAGGTCCCTGAAGCGGCGCGAACTGGCCAGGCCCGCCGTGGCGGCTGTGACCACCCTGGAGAGCACCACGCAGGTCAGCACCCCCAGGACTGCACCGGCGAGCGCCCCGGACGCGGCGGGGAGGCCGCGCGACCAGGTGCCCACGGTGGCCAGCGCGACGAGCGCCGTCGACGCCCCCGGGATCCCGATCAGCCCGGCCAGCGCCAGGCCCGCCAGCAGCTGCGGCATCGGCACCGCGAAGGTCGTGAACCGGGCCGGGTCCAGCGTCAGGTCGGCCGCGGAGGCCACGATCGGGATGACCGCCCAGCCCAGCAACGCGGCGGCGCCGCCCAGCACCACCACCGTCTGCGCCGTTTCGACGTCGGCCTGGCGCAGGAGCAGCAGCCCGGCCACGCCGAGCCCCACAATGCCGAGGGCGTACACCGCCCCGATGCCAAGTCCCACCAGCTGCCACGGGCTGCGCCGGAGGCTGTTGCGCAGCAGCGTGAGCTTGAGCCTCAGAAGGTGCGCAACCATTCCAGCCCTTCCGCGTGGCTGCGGCCGCCCACCAGCTGCACAAAGCGGTCCTCCAGCGACTGGCCGGCGCGCACCTCGTCGACGCGGCCGGCGGCCAGCACCCGTCCACCGGCCACCACGGCGACGTGGTCGCACATCCGCTGGACCAGGTCCATCACGTGGCTGGAGACGATGACCGTTCCGCCGGAGGCGACGTAGCGGTCCAGGATGTCACGGATGTTCGCCGCGGAGACCGGGTCGACCGATTCGAACGGCTCGTCCAGGACCAGCAGCCGCGGGGCGTGGATCAGCGCCGAGGCGAGGGCGATCTTCTTGGTCATGCCGGCGGAGTAGTCCACCACCAGCGTGCCGGCATCCGGGCCGAGGTCCAGGGCGGCCAGCAGCTCCGCTACCCGCGACGCCACGACGTCCCGCTCCATGCCGCGCAGCAGGCCCGCGTAGCTGACCAGCTGTTCGCCGGTCAGCCGGTCGAAGAGCCGGACCCCGTCCGGCAGCACGCCCATCAGCTTCTTGGCCGCCAGCGGATGCTGCCAGACATCCACCCCGTGGACCAGGGCGGTGCCGAAGTCCGGCCGCAGCAGCCCGGTCGCCATCGACAGGGTGGTGGTCTTGCCGGCGCCGTTGGGGCCGACGATCCCGTAGAAGGATCCGGCGGGAACGTCGAGGCTGATGCCGTCGACGGCGATCTTCGTGCCGAAGCGTTTCGCCAGCCCGCGGAGGGCCAGCGCCGGGACGGGCGGTTGCTCGAAAGTCATGTCGTTAGACTAACCGCCGCGGCAGCTAAAACGTGTGGCGCGGGATGGCCCGTTCGTACTGCGGCGGCCAGGCCAGCTCGTGGCCCAGCTCGAAGGCCGCCCGCAGCCACCAGTGCGGATCCCGCAGCGCGGCCCGGGCGATGAAAACGCCGTCCGCCTGCCCGGTGGCGACGGCGTGCTCGGCCTGGCCCGCGGAGGTCAGCAGCCCCACGGTGCCGGTCCGGACCCCGGCCTCGCGCCGGATCCGGGCACTGAATCCGGTCTGGTAGCCGGGGCCGACCGGAATCGACTGGTGCGCCACGGCCCCGCCGCTGGAGACGTCCACAAGGTCCACGCCGTGTTCGCCGGCCGCGCGGGCCAGCCGCACCGAGGCTTCGGCGTCGATGCCGCCCTCGGCCCAGTCGGAAGCCGAGATCCGCAGCAGCAGCGGCATCGCTTCGGGAATGACGGCCCGCACGGCGTCGACAACGGCCAGGGTCAGCCGGTTGCGCCCGTGTTCGTCCCCGCCCCAGCGGTCCGTGCGGTCGTTGACCAGCGGGCTCTGGAACTGGTGCAGCAGGTAGCCGTGCGCGCCGTGGATCTCGATCGTGTCGAAGCCGGCTCCGACCGCACGGACGGCAGCCGCGGCGAAGTCGGCGATCACGCCGTCGATCTCCTCCTCCGTCATGGCCGACGGCGGCGCGTAGCCGTCGAAGGCTCCGGTGCCGGGCCCCACGGTGCTCCAGCCGCCCTCGGAGGCCGGCACCGTGCCGCTCTTGCCGGAGAACGGCCAGTAGGAGGACGCCTTGCGGCCGGCATGCGCCAGCTGGGTGCCGATCTTGGCGTTGGCGGCGCCGTTCCGGTGCACGAAGGAGACGATCCGCTGCCAGGCTTCGGCCTGGGCATCGTTGTAGAGGCCGGCGTCCCGGGGGCTGATCCGGCCCGCGGCGTTGACGGCGGCGGCCTCGGTCAGGATCAGGGCCGCGCCGCCGGTGGCGAACGAGCCGAGGTGCATCAGGTGCCAGTCGTTCGGGATCCCCTCACCGGTCTCCGGCCCGCAGCTGTACTGGCACATCGGTGACACCCAGCCGCGGTGCTCGAGCCGCAGCGAGCGCAGCTCCAGCGGGCTGAACAGGGCCGACCCCACTAGAACAGCACCCGCGCGAGGTTCTGCCGGGCCTTCGCGACGCGCTCGTCGGTCGGTCCCACCACGTCAAAGAGTTCGAGCAGGCGCACCCGGGCGGTTTCGCGTTCCGGGCCGAAATTCCGGCCGATGAATGCCACGATCCGGCCGAGGCCGTCCTCGACGTGGCCGCCGGCAATGTCCAGGTCGGCGATGGCGAGCTGGGCCTCCAGGTTGTCCGGCTCCTCGGCGGCCCGGCTGCGGAGGGCTTCCGTTTCGGCGGCGGACAGCTCCTGCAGGCGGCCCATCAGCTCCACCTGCGCCAGGCCTGCCTTGGCCTCGGCGTCGGCCGGCATCTCGGTCAGCGCCTGCCGGTAGGCTGCGGCGGCACCGGCGTAGTCGCCGGCCTCGATGGCGTCGAACGCCTTCTGGTGCAGGGGCGGCAGCGGCGGGGCCTCGGGCTCGGCCGCGCCGGGGCCGCCGGCCCCGATCCGGCCGGTCACGCCGTTGGCGCCGGCAACCTTGAGGAGTTCGTCGAAAAGGCTGCGGACCTGCTGCTCGTCGGCCCCGCCCTGGAACAGCGGCACGGGCTGGCCCTTGACCAGGGCGACGGCGGTCGGAACGGCCTGGACCTGGAACGCCTGCGCGAGCTGCGGGAAGGCCTCGATGTCGGCGGCGCCCAGGACCAGCCGGCCCTCGTAGCTGTTGACGATCTGCTCGAGCACATCGAGAAGTTGCGCGGAGCCGGGCGAGTAGCCGGCCCAGAGGGCAATGACCACCGGGACCTGGGCGGAGAGGTCCACCAGTTCCTGGAAGTTGGCCTCGGTGACATCCACCCGCAGCGGTGCGCCGGCGGAGCCCTCGGCGGCTCCCCCGCCGCCGCCGGGGGCAGGCGGCCTGCCGGCCCCGGTCCCCGCCGGCGGCGCGGGGCGCTGCTTCAGCGAGGAGAGGTCGACGGCGCCCCGCAGGTTGAGCGGGTTGGCGGCAGCTGGAGGGACCGGGCGGGAAGCTGGCGAAGTCATGGCTCCACTCTATCCACTCCGCCCCACGCAGCAACGACCGGGCCGCGGTGGCGGCCCGGTCGTCTGCTGCTGCTGTGTGGCTTCTGCGTCGGTCGCCGGCTGGGGGCGTCCCGTGGGGTTACTTGAAGGTTGCCCCCACCAGGCCGCGGGTAGCGGCGACCAGCTTCATCGGATCCTTGGAACCGGCCGGCGGCACGTAGACCGCCACGGATTCGGCGAATTTCAGCACCATGCCGGTGCTGGTCTCCTTGCCTCCGGCCAGGGCCGCCGCGTCGGCGCCGATGGTCAGCTTGTCCCCGGAGTTCTTGGGAGTGCCGTCGAAGGCGAAGTTCAACCGGCCCAGGACCAGCGCGCCGCCGTCGGCGGTGCGGAACACCACGGTGTTCGCCGGGACCACCTTGTGGCTGAAGGCAAAGGTGCCGTTCGCGCCGGAGCTGACCACGTCGTTCTGGTACGCCAGGGTGTCGGCGATGTACGGCGAGGACTCCCCTTCGGCGAGCTTGTTCTTGAAGGCGGACTTGGCCGTGGTCAGGCGGTCGCCCAGCCCGGCCAGCGCTTCCTCGCCGCTGTACAGCAGCCCGGACTTGTCCGAGGCCGCCAGGGTTTCGGTGCCCCCGCGGCTGATCCCCGGGAAGGTGGTGCCCGGCTGCAGCGGCGCGGCGCCGACGAGCTTGTAGTTCTCCCGCGGGGAGGCCTGTACGAGGGTCAGCAGCTGCGGGACGACGTTGCCGTCTCCCTGCGTCACCGCCATGACGGACCGCGGCCATTCGCGCTTGTTGCTCACCACGGTGGTCAGCAGCTTCGTGGCGCGCACCGGCATCCGGGCTTCGTAGCTGCCCACCTTGGAACGGATCTTGTAGTTCTGCGTGCGCACCTCCAGTTCCGTCGCCGCCACCCGGGGCGCCAGCTTGGCGGCGTCCTTGGAAGCGTCCCCGGCAGCGACCGCACTGGCGACCTGCTCGATGATGCGCCGGAACTGGGCGTCCAGCAGGACCGGCGTACCGGCGTCCTTGGCGCCGGCCGCGGACGGGGAGCCGGTCGGCGACGGCGAGGGGGCCTGGCTGGCCTGCGCCGCGACACCCGTGCCGGCGACCGCGGCGGCGGTCAGCAGCGCCACGGCGGCGGACGAGGCGCGGCGGAACGGTGCCGGAGCCATCCGGCTTTCGACACTGCCGCGTTCGGCACTGCCGCTTTCGACACTGCCCTTGGGCGCCGGGGCTGCCCCCGGGGCGGCGGAGGCGCCGGCGGTGCTGCGTGCCTTGGCGCGGGCGACGGCCTTGGCCCGGGCGCGGCGGGCAAAGAGGCTGCCCTTCGGGGTGCCCTGCGTACCTGCGGGGCCGCCGTCGTCCGTGGTGCCGCGCTTGGGCTTGAGCGCCAGCAGGGCCGCGCCGGCCAGGATCAGCAGTCCGCCGAGCACCATCAGCGGGATGGCCCACGGGGTGGACGTGTCGTTGGGGAACGTCATCGAGATCGAGGAGGGGGCCGGCTTGGTGCCGTCGGAGGCCAGCAGCAGCGACCAGTCGCCGTCGGCCGGCGGGGTCCAGGAGTAGTTCAGCTCGCCGTTGGCGGTCTCGGTCGTCACCCAGAGGTCCGAGCCTGCCGGGGACGGCGCTTTGGCTTCGCCGTCGGCGTGGTCAAGCTGCAGTGCTTTGCCGTCTTCGGAGACGCCGGTAACGGTGTTGTGGGCGGTCTTCCCGACCCACGCGTCGACGTCGTCCGGGCGGCCGGCCGCCAGCATAAAGCTGCCCTCACCCTTGACCGTGATCTTCACCGTGCCGCCGTGCAGGGTCCGCAGTTTCTCGTCGATGACGGTCAGCGGCGCGGCCGTGCCGCCTTCGGGCGCGGCGGCGGTGACGGTCTCGGGCGGGGCCCAAACCGTCTTCTGGCCGATTCCGGCCAGCAGTGTCAGGAGGCCGAGCAGCACTAGTGCAACTGCAGTCTTGAAACGCAAAATATTACCTATCATCAGCGGACACGTAGCTTTAAGAGTAACCGTTTTGTTACCTGCGAGTCAGATCGGGGGCCCCGGCGACCCCCGGTCCGGCCTCCACCGGGCCGGCCAACCCGCCGTATAACAAGGCTGCTGATAGTGTTTGCGGTGATCATCACACCCGGCCCGCAACCGCGGATTTGCAGGGAATCACCAGAGAAAAAAGGCATCCAGCGCAGTGACGGAACCCACGGATTCGTCCCCCTCGGGACACGCGGCCACCCAGGAATCCGGCAGCCAGCCACACGGCCCGCTCGAGCCGGCCCCGCAGCATTCCAGCCCGCGTGCAGCCGCCGCCGGCTTCCTGATCGCGATGGCGCGCCGCCTGCGCCAGCCGCTGCCCGGCGCCCAGCCGCGGCTGCGCTTCGAGATGCCCCCCGAGCAGGACGAGGACGCCGCGGCCGGCACGGAGGATGACAGCACCGCACGCTTCGGCAACCCGGGGCCGCGGATGTCCTCCCAGCACCCGCTCTACGTCGGCTTCATGGGCACGGTCGGCGTCGGCGCGGCCCTCCTGGTGTACTGGATCGGTTCCAACACCACCCAGTTGCTGCTCTGGATCGTCACGGCCCTCTTCATTGCCCTGGGCCTGGATCCCGTGGTGCGCTGGCTCGAAAGCAAGAAGGTGCCGCGGCCGGCCGGCGTCCTGGTCTCCGTCGCGGTCCTGGCCCTGGCCGTCACGGGCTTCTTCGCCACCCTGATCCCCACGATCGTCCAGCAGGTGACCCAGATCGTGCGGGAGGCTCCGCGCTGGATCCAGGATTTCATCGACTCCGAATTCTTCCGCACGGTCGACACCCAGTTCGGCGTGCGCGAACGGTTGACCCAGGAACTCGAGAAGTTCGTCAACAACCCGGAGGCCATGGGCGGAATCTTCGGCGGCGTCGTCGGCTTCGGGTCCACCGTGGCGAACGGCCTGTTCGGCGCCCTGATCGTGCTGGTCCTGAGCCTTTACTTCCTCTCAGCGATGCCGTCCATGAAGAAGTGGGGCTACCGGCTGGCGCCGCGGTCACGCCGCGCCCGGGTCGAGGCGCTGTCCGATGAGATCACCGGCTCGGTGGGCAACTACGTCATCGGCCAGGTCTGCGTCGCGCTGCTGAACGCCACCTTCGCCTTCATCGTGATGTCGATCGTGGGGGTCCCGTTCGCCGTACTGCTCGCCTTCGTCGTGGCCCTGCTCGCGTTCATCCCCCTGGTCGGCGGCATGATCGCCGGCGTCCTGGTCACCCTGATCGCACTGACAGCGGGCTGGCAGACGGCCGTGGGCTTCGCGATCTGCTACTTCGCCTACCTGCAGTTCGAGGCCTACTTCATCTCCCCGCGCATTATGCAGAAGGCCGTGGCCGTGCCCGGTGCGGTCGCCGTGATCTCGGTCATCGCCGGCGGCAGCCTGCTCGGCGTGCTCGGCGCCCTGATCGCCATCCCCACGGCGGCGGCGGTCATGCTGCTGGTCAAGGAAATCTTCATCGCGCGCCAGGACAAGCACTAGCGTTTTTCGCGCCGGAAACGGACAGCCGCCCCGTGGATCCACGGGGCGGCTGTCTGTTTTCGTAGCGGTTTTCCGGCGGCGCCGCGCTTTTCAGGCGTGCGCGGTGGCGACCGGCCCGTCCCATTCCTCCGGCAGCGCAGCGGCGCGCCCCGCCCGGCAGCACCTCGGCCACGATTTCGTTGAGCACCCGGCCGGCGTACTTCTCGCCGACCCAGAGGTGCTTGGCGCCGTCCACGCCCACGACGTCGGCCTGCGGCACCAGGCGGAAGCGTTCCGCGGCGGCGGCGGGCTGCAGGTAGTCGTCGTGTTCGGGGACCAGGACCTTCAGCGGCTTGCCGGAGGCGGCCCATTCCTTGAGGTGGACATCCGTGGCCCGGTGCAGCGGGGGCGAGAGCAGGACGGCGCCTTCGATCTCCGTGGCGACGGGCTCGGTGGCGCCGTACATCAGGGCCAGCTCGGTGCCGAACGACCAGCCGACCAGCCAGCGGTTGGGCAGTCCGCGCTCGACGGCGAAGCGGACCGCGGCCTCGACGTCGAGCCGCTCGCCGATGCCTTCCTCGAAGGACCCCTGGCTGGTGCCGCGCGGCGAGGAGGTGCCGCGGGTGTTGAACCGGAGGACCGCGATGCCGGCCAGGGCGGGCAGCCGGTAGGAGGCCTTGCGGTAGACGTGGGAGTCCATGAATCCGCCGTGGGTCGGCAGCGGATGCAGGGTGATCAGGGTGGCCTTGATCTCCCCGGACTCCGGAACGGCCAGCTCCCCGACCAGCCGGTGCCCGTCCCCGGTGCGGAGTTCGACGTTTTCGCGGCGCGCCGGAAGCACGGTCGAGGCACGGATCGCGGTGGGAGTGTCTGGCTGGCTGAACACGTAGGAGGCCGGGTCAAAAGTCATGCCCTCCAGCTTAGCGAAACCGGTCAGCGGTAGCGGTAACTGCGCGAGGTCCAGCAGTTGGAGTGCCAGTGCCGGCGCTCGGCAAGGCCCGCGGCCGCACCGTAGATGTGGTCCTCGGACCAGACCACAAGGTGGGCGGTGCCCGGCGGCACCGCGGTGAAGCAGCCCGGGCAGACGTAGGTCTTCCCGGCCCGGCTGGCGGAGATCGAGCGGACCATCCATTCGCCGTCCGGGGCGCTCTCCCGCCGCGCGATCCCGGTCCGGGCGCGCTCCAGGTCCAGTTCCGGTGCGGGGCCGGCGGCGTGCTTGCCGCCGGGCGGCCGGCCGCTCCCCGGCGCGGCGGCCTTTCCGGAGGCAGCCTTTCCGGACAGCGGCTCGGCGGGGTCGGTTGGAGCGGGGCATGACTCCATTCTGCCCCAGCCCGGCTGCCGCCCGGGCAAGCAGCGGGCCGGCACGGCACCGGCGAAGACCACAGCAGGCGGTAGTGTTGACCGGGTGCGTTTAGTGATAGCCCGTTGCTCCGTTGATTATGTCGGCCGGCTCAAAGCCCATCTCCCGCTCGCCACCCGGCTCCTGCTGGTCAAAGCCGACGGTTCGGTGCTGGTCCATTCCGACGGCGGATCCTACAAGCCGCTGAACTGGATGAGTCCGCCGGCGCGCCTGCAGCGTCTCCACGCCGGACGAGGTCGACGTCGAAGTCGGCGTCATCGAGCAGTGGACGGTGCAGTCCGCGAAGACCGATGACCGGCTCATCATCAACATCCACGAGCAGCTGCACGATACCTCCCACGAACTGGGCCAGGACCCCGGACTGATCAAGGACGGGGTCGAGGCGGACCTGCAGCGGCTGCTCGCCGAGCAGATCGAGACCCTCGGGGCCGGCTTCTCGCTGATCCGCCGCGAGTACTTCACCGCGATCGGCCCGGTGGACATCCTGGCCCGCGACGCCAACGGCGGCACCGTCGCCATCGAGCTCAAGCGGCGCGGCGACATCGACGGGGTCGAGCAGCTCACCCGCTACCTGGAACTCCTGAACCGCGACCCCCTGCTGGCGCCCGTGCGCGGGATCTTTGCCGCCCAGCAGATCAAGCCGCAGGCCAGGGTGCTCGCCAACGACCGCGGCATCGACTGCCTCACCCTGGACTACGACGCCATGCGGGGCGTCGACGACAGCGAATCCCGGCTCTTCTAAGGCCGGGCCGGCGGACGCGCCCTAGACTCTGACCATGAACCCCGTACCGCCCACCCGGCACCTGCTGTTCGGCACGGTCGTCAGCGACGGCGCCGTGCACGACGACGCGGTGCGTGGCCGTGGCGGGCGACCGGATCGTCTACGCCGGCCCGGCCGCCGGATTCAGCCGCGGATCCGCCGGGTTCGGCGACGCCCCCGCAGTGCCGCTGCCGCCCGGCGCCCGGATCCTGCCCGGACTGGTGGACCTGCACTGCCACGGCGCCTACGGCGGCGATTTCCCAAGCGGCGAGGAAGAGCCGGCGCGGCGGGCCATTGACTTCCTGCACCGCTCCGGAACCACCACCCTGCTCGCGAGCCTGGTCGCGGCCCCGCCGGCGTCCCTGCTGCGCGGGATCGCCCTGCACGCCCGGCTGTGCGGGGAGGGCCTGCTGGCCGGCATCCACCTGGAGGGCCCGTTCCTGGCTGCGGCCCGGTGCGGGGCGCAGGACCCCGCGTTCCTGCGCGGGCCCGATCCGGAGCTCCTCGCCGAGCTCGTCGCCGCCGCGCGCGGCACCCTCGCCGTGATGACCTTCGCTCCCGAGCTTCCCGGTGCGGACGGACTGGTCCGTCTCCTGGCCCGGCACGGGGTGGTCCCCTCGCTCGGCCATACGGACTGCGACGACGCGACGGCCGCCGCCGCGCTTCGCTCGGCCGGTGAGGCCCTGCAGTCGCGCCCGCGGCGGCACGCGGCCCACGGTGACCCACCTTTTCAACGGCATGCCGCCCCTGCACCACCGGGCGCCGGGCCCCGTCGCCGCCTGCCTGCGCAGCGCCGCGGCCGGCGTCGCGGTCCTGGAACTGATCGCCGACGGCACCCACCTGGATCCCGCGGTTGTGGCCACGGTGTTCCAGCTCGCGGGCGCGGCCAACATCGCGCTGGTGACCGACTCCATGGCGGCGGCCGGACTGCCCGACGGCGGCTACGCCCTGGGCCGCTCCGCCGTCACGGTCGCGGACGGCGTCGCCCGCCTCGACGCCGGCGGCGCCCTCGCCGGCGGCACCGCCACGCTGCTCGACGTCGTGCGCCGCACCGTGGCTGCCGGCGTGCCGCTGCCCGACGCCGTCCGCTCCGCCACCGCGGTCCCGGCCGCCGTCCTGGGCCTCGGCGATGAGCTGGGGGCGCTGCGCGGCGGGTTGCGCGCCGACGCCGTCGTCGTCAATTCACGGCTGGGCCTCTACCGCGTTATGCGGGGCGGGAAATGGCTGGCGCCGCTTTCCTAATGGCCGGGTGCCTGAAGCCGCGGACGAACGGCCCCATTCCGCGGCGGCGGCTCCGTTCATACACTTTTTGCACAAAATTTCTGCCAATTATGCGCCCGGCCCGTTGACCTGACGGAAGGGGCATGAAATTCTTGTACCAGTCTTTGTGTAGGTGTTTTTCATGCTCGCAAGACATGTTGCGAGCGCGAAGCTCCTGCCGCCAAGGCCCGGGTTAGTCCGGGCGGAAGCCAAGGTTCTTCTCGCAGAGTGACCAAGCCCGGGGCAAAGTGCGCCGGACTTCTTCAAGATCCATAATGAGGAGAATTAAATGGCACAGGGAACCGTCAAGTGGTTCAACGCTGAAAAGGGCTTCGGCTTCATCACCCCGGATGACTCCGATGGCGATGTCTTCGTTCACTACTCCGAGATCCAGACCGGCGGCTTCAAGACCCTCGACGAGAACCAGCGCGTTCAGTTCGAGATCGGCCAGGGCGCCAAGGGCCCCCAGGCCACCGGCGTCACGCTGGTCTAGTCTCCCCGGCAGGGCTGCCCGCGGCAGTCCCCGCTAAGAAATGATCCCCGGCTAAATCGCCGGGGATCATTTTTTTGCTTATTCACCGCGGCGGGCTTGAGCCCCGGAACTGAACTCCGAAACTGGACGCCGGAACTGGACTTCGGAACTGAACGCTGCCCGGACCGGAATTGCCGCGTTCCGGAATTTGCTTTGTTACCGGCAGGTAAAGCCGGGAAACAATTGTTTTAGCGCACCAGCGTCCGGAGCAGGCGGGCACTCTGGCGCACCGAAAGATCCGGGAGGTAGGCCCGGCTTAAGCGCGCGGCCGATGGCGGGCAGCTGCAGCGGATCCTCGTAATACAGATACAGCGTGCGGTAGTCCGGTTTGAACCGCGACTTAAACTTGGCCAGCGAGCGGAAACCGTACACCGGTTCCAGCGCCCGGCCCACCACGTCCAGGATGCCGGTCAGCCCCTCGCCCTTTTTCGGGCCGTCCCCGGACTCCCCCGGACCGGCCAGCGGGGAGCCCGAGAGCGAAATGACCTCCACGGTGCCGCGCAGCTCCAGCACGGCCGAGGCAATCAGGAACTCCATCACTCCGGGAAAGGCGTCCCCGCGGCGGCGCATGAAGTCCAGCGTCCAGCTGACCAGGGTGCCGCCGTCGTACACCGGCAGCCAGCTGGTGACGCCGTGCACGCGGCCCTCGGCGTCCACGGCGAGGCAGCACAGCACCTCGTCGTCTTCGAGCTCGTCGAGGCCGCCCAGGGTGAAGCCCATTTCCGGGACGGACTTCTGCGCCGCCCATTCCTCGGAGACTTCGCTCAACTGCGTCCGCAGCGAGGGCGAAAGGTCGCTGTAGCGGCCCCAGACGGCGGTCACCCCGGTCTTGGCGGCCCGGTTCAGCGCGGTCCGCACGTTTTGCCACTCCTTGCCCTTGAACGTGAGCTCCCGGAGGCCCAGCCGGGTTTCCTGCGCCACGGCCAGCCGGCGGTAGCCCCGGGCCTGGAACAGGGGCCAGAGCTCGTCGGTGCAGGAATAGAAACAGGGAATGAGGGCGTGCTCGGCGCAGTACGCCAGGAACTGCGCGGCCGTCTCCGCGCGGCTCTCGGCCGGACCCAGCGGACCGCCCAGCGTCAGCGCCACGTTGCCGTGCTGCTGGTAGGCCACTCCCCCGCGCTGCTGCGGGCCGAACCAGTATTTGTTCGGTTCCCACAGCGCCATCCAGGACAGCGAGTCGCCGCCCTGCCTGATCAGCCGGCGCGCCACCTCCCGGTCGCCGGTTCCGGCGTCCGTGCCGTGGTGCCGGCGCAGCAGGACCAGCCACACCCCTGCCAGCGCCACCGCCCAGAACAGCACCCCGGAGTAGGCGAACAGGAAAGCCTCGACGGCGTTCCGGTGCTCGAAGACGCGGCTGTAGGCGCCGGGGATCGGCAGCGGCAGGTACTGCCGGGCAAGCTCGGCGGCGAGGCCCAGCCAGCCGCCGTCGCGGTCCAGGCCGCCGGCGGCGAACCAGGCCACGGTGTAGCCGCCCGCGAGCACCACAAAGGTCCCGGCGACCACTGCCGTGAGGACCCGGCTGGCCCGCCGCGTGGTTTCCACCCGGAACAGGCGCCGGTAGGCCAGGAGGAGCAGGACCAGCGCCAGCGGGACAACCGCGAGCGGCAGGACGTGGACAAAGCCGGAACCCATCACCGCGGCGGGCGGCCGGTTGGAGTAGTGCGGGATCCTGGCAAACAGCGCCAGGTAGACGGTTGCCAGGGCGGTGACGCCCAGCTGGACCAGGACGGCGATGCGCAGCGCCAGCCGTCGCCCGTGCCGCATGCCGTCGGCGCAGATCAACAGCAGCACCACGGGAACCACGGCCAGCGCCAGGCCCAGCGGGCCGGCGAATCCTGCCCGGCCCGCTTCGAGGCAGTTCACGTCGACGGTTCCGCCGCAGTTCTGCTCCAGCTGGGTCAGGGTGGGCAGCGGGTTCAGCACGACGTCGCGCAGCAGCGCGAGCGGCCCGGTGGGGGTCCGCACCGCGGCGGTGAGGATCGGCCCGACGGCGAAGATCGCCACCGTCAGGGCCAGCAGGTTGCGGGTCTCCCGGCCGGTGGAGCGGTGGCGGTGCAGGGTGCCCTGGTCCCCCTGCAGCCACCAGCCCGCCACCAGCCCGGCCAGGGCGCCGCACAGCCCCACGACCGTTTCCGGATGGCCCACATAGAGGACCAGCAGCAGGGCGGCGGAGACCACCGCCGTCCGCAGCCGACGCTGCCACAGCGTGGGCAGCAGCCCGCAGGCCGCCAGCGTGACCGCGAGGATGGCCGCGTAGGGACCGATCAGCGCGGCGTCCACCATCAGTCCAAGCCAGCCGTCTCCGGCGTAGCGGGCAAGCTGCGTCACGAGCAGGAACAGCGTCACGGCCGCGAACTGCCCGGCGAAGAAGAACACGGCGGTGCGGATCGAGCCCAGCTGCCGTTCCGCAACCCCCAGCAGGCCCAGGATCATGAACGACGCGGCCAGGTAGGCCAGGGGGTTGGTCGCGAAGAACAGCGAGCTGAACAGGGTCCACCACTGGCCGGACCGGAGGCCCCCGGCGCTGACGGAGGCGAATTCCAGCAGCGGTTCAGGCGGGCCGGCCAGGAAACTGCCGGTGGCCGCGGCGGTGCCCAGGAAGGCGGCGAGCAGCGCCAGCGTGAAGGGAAGCTGCCGGAAGTGGTGCCAGATGCCGCGCAGGCCCGTCATCGGGTGATGCCCCAGCGGGCGGCCAGGAAAGCCAGGCCTCCGGGCAGGCCCTGGGACGCGGCGTCCCAGGAGTGGCCGGTGTTGGGGATCCGGTGGTCTTCCACCGTGAACCCGGCGCCCCGGGCCGCCCCGGACAGCAGGGCCATGTACTCGACGAACTCCGGGTCCCGCTCGCCGGCACCGAAGTAGATGGCGTTGCCGTCATAGCGGCGTTCCTGCATCAGGCGAAGCGGAACCTGCCGGTCGAAGGCGCCGGTGTCGCCGCCGAAGGCCGCATCAATGGTCTTGTGCCGCTCCTTGGCGAGGGCGGGCTCCTTCTCGCTCGAGAACGCCAGCGCGGCACTGTACTGCTCGGGGTGCCGCGTCACCATCTGGACGGCGCAGGTGGCCCCGAAGGAGAACCCGCCGGCGGCCCATTGCCGCGGGTCCGGGTCGACGTCGAGCGTGCCGCGGATCCAGGCCGGCACGTCCCGGGCCAGGAACGTGTCCGCCTGGGCGATCCGGCTGTCCAGGCACAGGGTGTTGCCGGACGGGCTGCCGTTGGGATCGACCACGACCACCACGGGGGCCACGCCGGCGTGCGCGGACGCGAAGCGGTCCATCCGGCTGCGCAGGGCGCCGCCCGTCAGCCAGTCCGCAGGGGCGCCCGGCTGGCCGGCGAAAAGCACCAGGACGGGAAGCTTCGGCCGCGGCGATCCGTGGTAGGCCGGCGGCAGGTACACGTAGGCCTCGCGGCTGTGGAAGCCGGACGCGGTGCCCGGGATCGTGGCCCGGCGGAGGACTCCCGCGGCGGGCAGGCCGCGCGGCGCGGACCAGTCGGCCAGGCCAACCGTGGCGCGCTGGCCCGGCTGGCGCTTCAGTGCGTCCTCCAGTGCCGGGATCCGCGCGACGGCGGTTCCGGTCAGATCGCCCACGGTGTGGTTGAGCCCAAAATAGGCGTTGATCTGCACGGCGGAGAGCGTCAGGACGCCGGCGAAGGCGGCCGCCGCCGCCGTCGTGGACCGCCACCGCCGGGCCGGCCGCGGCCTGGCCCGCCAGGCGGTCCAGCCGCGGTGGAGCGCCAGCAGCAGCGCGGCGACAACGGGGACGGACCAGGCGAGGACTTCGGCGGGAAGCACCTCCGGGAAGAGGGCGACGGCGTAGATCAAGAGCCAGTGCACGCTCGCCACCAGGGCGGCCGCCAGCGCGACGGCGGCCAGCGCAAGGGCGGCTGCCCGAAGGAGGAAGGGGCGTGTCCGGCCGCGGGGCCAGAGCAGATGGGCTGCGCCGGCCGCGCCGGCCGCCCAGGCAGACCAAAGCACCGGCCCGTCGACGAGCCGGATGGAGTCGATGAAGTCCACCGGGACTAGCGCCAGGTGCCGACGCCGATGACCGGCCCGGCCTCGAGCCAGGAGGAGAGGCCGGTGTAGGCGTCGAACCTCATGGCGAGCAGGACGTCCTGGCCTTCGTAGCGCAGTTCGACGATCACGGACTCGGGCTGCACCTTGACGAGCTCGGCTTCGGTGGGTTCGCGCCGGCCGAGCAGTTCGAGCGAACTGCGGCGGAAGGTGTGCTTCGGCCGCACGCTCAGGGAGGCGAGCCGGAACCACTCAAGGTCGTTGTCCTGATAACGACAAACCCCCATCTGCCAGCTGTTTCCAGCCACGCAGATGGAGGCGTCCACCGTGCCCAGGGCGCGCCGCAGATTGAAGCGGCGCACCCCGGAGAGGCACAGTGCAATGACCAGCAACGCGAAGACGGTTGCCAGGGCGATGAACGGAAAACCAGTAACGTTCATCAAGGTAGGGCTAGCGGATCCCCGCAGTAGCCGCGTCACCCATTTGGGCGTTGTCAGCAACAATGACGACCCTGTTGTTGTCGACGGAGAAGAACCCGCCGTCGACAACTACGGCAATGCGGTCACCGGACACCGGCTCGATCGCCAGTTCACCTTCGGCCAGAATCGCCAGCAGGGGCGAGTGGCCGGGCAGGATTCCGATTTCACCATCGCTGGTGCGGGCCTTGACCATCTTGGCCGCTCCGGACCACACGAAGTGGTCCGCTGCGACAATCTCAACCTCAAGCTCAGCCATATTACTTGGTCTGTTCCTGGATCTTGGCCCACTGGCGCTCGACGTCGTCCAGGCCGCCGACGTTGAAGAACGCCTGCTCTGCGATGTGGTCGAGGTCGCCGTCGCAGATCGCGGTGAAGCCTTCGACGGTGTCCTTGATGGACACGGTGGAGCCTTCGACGCCGGTGAACTGCTTTGCCGTGTAGGTGTTCTGCGAGAGGAACTGCTGGATGCGGCGTGCACGCGACACGACGATCTTGTCTTCCTCGGAGAGCTCATCGACACCGAGGATGGCGATGATGTCCTGGAGTTCCTTGTTCTTCTGCAGGATCTGCTTGACGCGGACGGCCGTGTTGTAGTGGTCGTGTCCGATGTACTGCGGATCCAGGATGCGGGAGGTCGACGTCAGCGGGTCAACGGCCGGGTACAGACCACGGGAAGCGATTTCACGGGACAGTTCCGTGGTCGCGTCGAGGTGTGCGAAGGTCGTGGCCGGAGCCGGGTCGGTGTAGTCATCTGCGGGAACGTAGATGGCCTGCATCGAGGTGATGGAGTGGCCCTTGGTGGACGTGATGCGCTCCTGCAGGAGGCCCATCTCGTCGGCCAGGTTGGGCTGGTAGCCCACGGCCGACGGCATGCGGCCGAGCAGGGTGGAAACCTCGGAGCCTGCCTGGGTGAAGCGGAAGATGTTGTCGATGAAGAGCAGCACGTCCTGGTTCTGCACATCGCGGAAGTACTCCGCCATGGTCAGCGCGGACAGGGCCACGCGCAGACGCGTTCCCGGCGGCTCATCCATCTGGCCGAAGACAAGGGCGGTGTCCTTGAGGACGCCGGCCTCTTCCATTTCGACCCAGAGGTCGTTGCCTTCACGGGTACGCTCGCCCACGCCGGCGAACACCGAGGTGCCGCCGAAGTTGCGGGCAACACGGGTGATCATTTCCTGGATCAGCACGGTCTTGCCGACGCCGGCGCCGCCGAACAGGCCGATCTTGCCACCCTTGATGTACGGGGTGAGAAGGTCGATCACCTTGATGCCGGTCTCCAGCATTTCGGTGGAGCCCTCGAGGGTCGCGAAGGCGGGGGCCTTGCGGTGGATCGGCCAGCGTTCGCTGATCTGCAGCTCGGACTCGGTCACGTCCAGGGGCTGGCCCAGCACGTTGAAGATGTGTCCCTTGACGCCGTCGCCGACGGGGACGGAGATCGGGGCACCGGTGTCAACCACGTTGGTGCCGCGGACCAGGCCGTCGGTCGCCTGCAGCGAGATGGCGCGGATGAGGTTGTCGCCGAGGTGCAGCGCAACTTCGAAGGTGATGGTCTTGGTCTCACCGTTGAGAGTAATCTCCGTGGTGAGTGCGTTGTAAATCGAGGGGATTGCGTCAGCCGGGAATTCGACGTCGACAACCGGGCCAATAACACGTGCAATACGGCCGGTGGCACCGGACGTTGCGGCTACGTGTTCGGTAGCAGTGGCAGTCATCTCTCTCACTTCACTCAGTAGATGGCGTGGGCGGTTAAGTTTGTTCTTTGGTGCAGGTACAGCTGGGTCCGTAGCGGGCCGGCTAGGACGCGTTCAACGCGTCGGCGCCTGCCACGATTTCGGAAAGCTCCTGCGTAATTTCAGCCTGGCGGGCAGTGTTGCGCAGACGCGTGTACTTCTTGATGAGTTCCGTGGCGTTGTCGCCGGCGGACTTCATCGCCCGCTGGCGGGCTGCGAGCTCGGAAGCTGCTGCCTGCAACATGGCGGCGAAGATACGGGACTCGATGTAGCGCGGCAGCAGGGCATCGAGTACCTGCTCCGTTTCCGGCTCGAATTCATAGAGCGGCAGGAGGTCCGATTCGGAGGCAGCCTGCTCTTCGACGACCTCAAGCGGGAGCAGGCGGATGACCGTCGGCTCCTGCGTGACCATGGACTTGAAGCGGGTGTAGACAACGTGGATCTCGTCGACGCCGCCCTCTTCGTAGGCCGTGGCGAAGTCGGCCAGCAGCGCTTCGCCGACTTCCCGCGCCGTCTCGAACTGCGGTGCGTCGGTGTTGCCGGTCCACACCCGCTCGTAGGGGCGGTTGCGGAATTCGAAGTATGCCTGCGCCTTGCGGCCCATGACGTACGTCTTGACTTCCTTGCCCTCCTCGTGGAGGAGCTCGGTGAGACCTTCCGCCTGCTTGAGCACGGTCGCCGAGTAGGATCCTGCGAGGCCGCGGTCGGAGGTGATGACCAGGACGGCGGCGCGGCGGATCTGCTCCGGCTCGGTAACCAGCGGGTGGTCGATTTCGCTCTGGCTTGCGACAGCAGAAACGGCACGCGTGATCGCGTTTGCGTAAGGCAGTGAAGCCGCTACGCGTGCGCGGGCCTTGCCGATGCGCGAGGTAGCGATCAGTTCCATCGCCTTGAAGATCTTGCGCATCGACGTCGTCGAGCTGATCTTCTGGCGGTAGACCCGAATCTGGGCTCCCATACTTATCCTTTCCTAAGATCCCGGTGGCCGGGACTGCCGGAACCCGCGGGGGTCCCGGCAGTCCCTGCCAGCGAAACTAGCGCTTCTGCTTGACGATTTTTTCCTGGTCGACCTGGTCCTCGTCGATCGGGGCGTACTCCTCGTGCCCCGCACCGACCAGGTAGCTGTCGCCCTCGCCGAAGAAGCCCTTCTTGAAGTCCACAATCGCGGTCTTCAGTGCTTCAGCGGTGTCGTCGTCCATGACGTTGGTCTGCGCCAGCGTCGTCAGGATGGAGGACTTGTGCTTGAGGTGCTCCAGGAACTCGGTTTCGAAGCGGTTGATGTCTTCAACCGGAACGTCGTCGAGGTAGCCGTTGGTGCCGGCCCAGATGGAGACAACCTGGTCCTCGACCGGGAACGGCGAGTACTGGCCCTGCTTGAGCAGTTCCATCAGGCGTGCGCCACGGGTCAGCTGCTGGCGCGATGCGGCGTCGAGGTCCGAGGCGAACATGGCGAAGGCCTGCATGTCGCGGTACTGGGCCAGTTCCAGCTTCAAGGTACCGGAGACCTTCTTCATCGACTTCACCTGAGCGGCGCCACCAACACGGGAGACGGACACGCCGACGTCGACAGCGGGACGCTGGTTGGCGTTGAAGAGGTCCGACTGCAGGAAGATCTGGCCGTCGGTGATCGAGATGACGTTGGTCGGGATGTAGGCGGACACGTCGTTCGCCTTCGTCTCGATCAGCGGCAGGCCGGTCATCGAGCCCGCGCCGAGTTCGTCGGAGAGCTTGGCACAACGCTCGAGCAGACGGGAGTGCAAGTAGAAGACGTCACCCGGGTAGGCTTCGCGTCCCGGCGGGCGGCGCAGCAGCAGCGACACGGCGCGGTAGGCCTCGGCCTGCTTGGAGAGGTCATCGAACACGATGAGGACGTGCTTGCCGCCGTACATCCAGTGCTGGCCGATGGCCGAGCCGGCGTACGGTGCCAGGTACTTGAAGCCTGCGGGGTCGGACGCCGGGGAAGCCACGATGGTCGTGTACTCCAGCGCGCCGTTGTCCTCGAGCGTCTGGCGGACAGCCGCGATCGTGGACGCCTTCTGGCCGATTGCGACGTAGATGCAGCGAACCTGCTTGTTCACGTCGCCGGAAGCCCAGTTGGCCTTCTGGTTGATGATCGTGTCGATGGCGATGGCGGACTTGCCGGTCTGGCGGTCACCGATGATCAGCTGGCGCTGGCCGCGGCCGATCGGGATCATGGCGTCGATAGCCTTGAGCCCGGTCTGCATCGGCTCGTGGACCGACTTACGCTGGGTCACGCCGGGTGCCTGGAGTTCCAGGGCACGGGTGGTCTCGGCCTTGATCTCGCCGAGGTCGTCGATGGGCTGGCCCAGCGGGTCAACCACGCGGCCGAGGAAGGCGTCGCCGACCGGGACGGACAGAACCTGTCCGGTGCGGTGGACTTCCTGGCCCTCTTCGATGCCGGTGAAGTCACCGAGCACGATCACGCCGATCTCGCGGACGTCGAGGTTCTGGGCGAGGCCCAGCGTGCCGTCTTCGAAGCGAAGCAACTCGTTCGCCATGACCGAGGGAAGGCCCTCAACACGGGCGATGCCGTCACCTGCGGTTGTTACGCGGCCAACCTCTACGCGCTCTGCGTTTCCGGGTTCGTAGGACGCCGCGAACTCGTTCAACGCATTACGGACGTCGTCGGCGTTGATGGTCAATTCGGCCATCTGCAGTCCCTGCTCTCCTGTTTTCGTGATCATCGTTGCTCACGATGACCGGGGTTTCTTGTCGGTAAGTTGTGCTTGTCCGGCTAACCAGCAAGCTGGCGGTGGAGCTGGCCCAGGCGGGCGAGGACCGAAGCGTCAACCACTTCGTCGCCAATCTGGATCCGGATGCCACCGATCAGTGCCGGGTCAACGTTCATGTTGATCTTGAGCTCGCGGCCGTACAGGGCATTGAGCCCTGCCTGCAGGCGGCTGGCCTGGGCCTCCGTCAGCGGACGGGTGACGCTGACCGTGGCGATCCAGCGCTGCTGGCGCTTGGCTGCAAGCTCGGCAAAACGGCTGACGAGCTTGGTGGCCTTGAGCCCGCGCGGCTGCGAAACTGCCTGTCCAACAAGGACTTTCGCTTCCTCGCTTGCACCGGGGACGAGCTTCTCGGCGAGGGCCACCTTGGCAGCCTGGCTCGCCTGCGGCTCGGACAGGGCACGCTGAACCTCGTGGCTGGCATCAACGGCGTGGTTGAAGGCGAACAGATCGTTCTCCAGCGCTTCCAGTCCGGTGATGCCCGAGGCAGAGACTGCCGACTTGTTTTCAGCAACGGCAATTACCACCGAAGCGGCAAGAGTCTCGAGTGCATCGCCGATGTCACGGGCCGACGCCCAGCGTGAGCCGGCCAGTCCGCTCGCGATCTGCACAGCGTCGGCGGAGACTTTTCCGCCGAACAGCTGCTTGACCAGCGCAGACTTTTCGTCACCGCTGCGGGACGGGTCAGTCAGGGCGCGGCGCAAGCCAGCCGAGCTGTCCACCGTTCCCAGGATTCCGAAGAGTTCCGTAGCCAACTGCAGCGACGCGTTGGGAAGCTTGGCCTCCAACGCGACGAGTGCCGCGGTCAGCGATTCGCTCGATACACCTGCCATTACTTAGCTGCACCTGCGTTCTGGTTCTCCAGATCTGCCAGGAAACGGTCAACCACACGGGCTGAACGTGCATCATCGGTGAGTGCCTCGCCAACGATGCGGCCAGCCAGCGTGGTGGCCAGCGTGCCGACCTCGGAGCGGAGCGACACAACGGCCGCCTGGCGCTCGGATTCGATCTGCGCGTGGGCCTGGGCGGTGATGCGGGCAGACTCGGCAGCCGCCTTCTCCTTCAGGTCCGCCAGGATCTGGGCGCCTTCGGCACGGGCTTCCTCACGGATGCGGTTGGCCTCGGCACGGGCATCCGTGAGCTGCTGCTTGTACTCTTCGAGTGCGGCGGAAGCCTCTGCCTGGGCCTTTTCAGCCTTGGCAATGCCGCCTTCGATGGCCTCGGCACGCTCTGCAAAGGTCTTCTCGAACATCGGGACAACAAACTTGACCACGATGTACATGAGGACAGCAAAGCCGACGAGGACGACGCCCATTTCCCAGACATTGGGAACCAAAGGCGACTGGCCCTCAGTGGCGGCTGAGATGATCGTCTGATTCATAATTCACCCGTCCTTATCTACTCGGTTCTGGATGTTCGCTTGTTCTGAAGGTCAGACTAGAGAACGAAAGCGAAGACCAGGCCGAGGATGGCGAGGGCTTCAGTCAGCGCAAGGCCGAGGAATGCGATCGGCTGAAGCACGCGCTGTGCCTCCGGCTGACGTGCAACGCCGTTGATGTAAGCGGCGAACACGAGACCAACACCGATACCACCGCCGATTGCGGACAGACCGTAACCTACGAGGTTGAGATTGCCTTCCATTTTTTTCCTTTCAAGATGCCATCTTTGTGGCAGGTTGTTTGGTTTGCTTCATCCCCGTGAGGGGAAGTTTTTGGGGAGCCTAGTGGCTGTCCGCGTGCAGGGCGCCTTCGATGTAGATGGCAGTCAGCAGGGTGAAGACGTAAGCCTGCAGCGCCATGATCAGCGCTTCCAGCATGTACATGGCGATCGCGCCGACCAGCACCAGCACGGAGGTGCCCTTGAGGAGCAGGTTTTCCTGCATGACGAGGTACTCGATGCCGGAACCGGCGATCATCACGATCAGGTGGCCGGCCAGCATGGTGGCGAACAGACGGAGGCTGTGCGTGACCGGGCGGACCAGGAAGTTGGAGATGATCTCGATCGGGACGACGATCGGAAGGATGTAGAACGGCACGCCGGACGGAACGGTGGCCAGCTTGAAGTACTTCAGGCCGTTCTTCTTGATGCCGATGGCGATCCAGGTGACGTACACGATCCCGGCGAGCACGTAGGCGCCGCCGACGTGCGAGAAGCTCGGGAGCTGGATCACGGGGATCGCGCCGTAGATGTTGTTCACCAGGATGAAGAAGAACAGGCTGAACAGCAGCGGGACGTACTTCATGAAGTCCTTGCCGCCGATGATGTCCTTGGCGATGCTGTTGCGGACGAAGCCGTAGGCGGCTCTCGCCTGCGAACTGCAGCTTGCCGGGAACAAGCTGCTGCTTACGCGCAGCCAGCACAAAGAACGTGGCGATAATGACGACCGAGAGGATCACCAGCAGCATCTGCTTGGAGAATCCTTCGGCCGCACCCCAGGGCAGGATAGCCGGCAGGTGCATTTCTTCAATTCCAGGAGGCGTGAACGTCTCCTGAATCTTGGGCCGGGAGCGCAAGCGCGATCAACGCGTTTCCTCTCTGCAGTGTCCATCATTGGGCGTTGGGCGGGGACCGGCGACATTCCTGTCCGCCTTTCCCCCTGTGAAATTATTTGGCATTACTGTTCCTCGTCCTTGGACGGGCCACCTGCAGCATTGTCGTCACCAGCCGAATGTTCGGTTACTGGTGAGGCCGTGCATATGAGAAAGATAGAACCCTCCCGCAGCTCCAAGCAGAGCGCCTGCGAGCACAATCCAGCGGGTTCCCCACAGATTATCCAGACCCCACCCTATCAAACTCCAGACGATGATTCCGCCAACAATGTAGCTGAAGACGGCGATCCCGGCGTTGTATCCGCCGTCGCTGCCGTCGCTGCGATACACCGGGGGCACCGCCGGTGGGTTTGGGGATTTGGGGCGGGTTTTTGCGGGTGCGCTGGTCGCGTGTCTTTGCGGCTAAACATCGGTTGCCGCCTTCCGCGGATTCCGGGTCGTTGTAGATCTGCAGGCGTGCCTTGCCGAAGCCGATAGATCTCCGCCGCCTGCCAGAGCGACGACGCGTGACGACGGCGCCGATCAGGAACCAGCGGTCGTGCAGCCAGGCCGGAGCGCCGAGCACAAAGAGCACCACGGCAAAGCCGACGACCTTGACGAAGTAGGTGGCGACGAACATGCCGATCGCTCCGGAGGGTTGGTTGCGTCCGACGAAGTGGCCGATCAGCGAGGCTGATGGCGAAGAAGGCCATCACCAGGGCGCCGCCGAAGAGGGCTCGACAGGCGCTCCGAGCCGCCGTTGAAGCAACCAGGCGGCGACTCCGGTCAGCAGCAGAGCGCTCGCCCGGCGGCCGCCGAACTGATGGCGAGCAGCCTCAGCCACAGGGACTTCGTGGGGCCGGAGACGCCAACGGGTCCGCTGCCGGACGTGCGTCCGGATTCGGCGTTGGAGGTCATGGGATCCCAATCGTCGCTGGTGGTTGGTGGCAGGTAGGCGGCGAGCAGCCGCCCCTGAATTCTACACGAGATAGAACATGGCTAGGCCACGGGGAGGCGGGTGACCTTCGAACGGCGCTGGAACCGGCGGATCAAATCCGGCGACGCCAGGTACAGCCCCAGGACCAGCAGGCTGCCGGCCACGCACAGGGCGACGGCGGGCAGCGGGGCGGTGGCGGCGACGAACCCCAGGACGATCACGGCGACGGTGCACACCGTCACCACGGCCGCGGACTGCAGGTGCGTAAAGCCGACGTCGGTCAGCCGCTGGTAGACGTGCTCGCGGTGCGAGGCGTACCAGCGCTCCCCCGCCTTGATCCGGCGCAGCAGGGTGTAGCCGGTGTCCGCGGCGTAGACCAGGACCGGCGAGAGCACGTACTCGACGTAGACGCCGCTGAGGAAGCCCGCCACGGCGAGGGCGGCGATCGAGGCGCCCAGCAGGTAGCTGCCGACGTCGCCCAGGAAGACCGAGCCGCGGCCCAGGTTCCAGGGCAGGAAGCCGAGGAAGGACATGGCCAGCACCGCGCCTCCGGCGGTCAGCCAGGGCTGGTCGGAGAGCAGGCCCGCCACGGCATAGGCGCCGCCCGCGGTGACCCCGTGCAGCCCGGAGATGCCGTTGATGCCGTCCATGAAGTTGGCAATGTTGACGTAGGCCGCGATCGCCACGGCGCCGAGCGGGAGCCACCAGAAGGACTGCCCCGTCATCACGATCAGCGCAGCGCATCCGGCGGCGCCGATTCCGAGCTGCGCGGCGGCGCGTCCCCGGATGGAGAGCCCGCGCAAGATCCTCGATCCAGCCCACCGCCGCACACGCGGCGATGATTCCCAGCACGACGGCGAAGACCGAACGGTCCACCGTGACGACGCCCAGGAGGACGGCGGCCAGATAGCCGGCGGCGGTGGCCAGGGCGGTGGCCACGCCCATCCCCCGGATGGTTGCCGTGCGGTGCGAGGACCGGGCGGAGGGGATGTCCACCACACCCATCCGGACCAGCCACGGCTTCACCGCGAGGGGAAGCAGCAGGCTGGCCAGCAGCGTGATGCCGGCGGCCAGGGCCAGCGGAATCACGACGCCACCCGGATCTCGCCGGCTTCGTCGGCTTCGTCGTCGGGGATGTCCGCGATGCTGGTGCCCTGCTCCGCCTCGCAGCGGGCCAGCCAGACGTTGAGGTCCAGCTTGTCCGGGTCCTGCTGGGAGGCCCTGGTGTGGGAGATTTTCGGATGCAGGGGTCGCTGGTCCAGTTCGCCGGTGCCGACCAGTTCCTCGTGCAGCTTCTCGCCGGGCCGCAGCCCGGTGTAGATGATCTCGACCTTCTTGCCGGACATGGCGATCATCCGCTGGGCCACGTCCAGGATCCGTACCGGCTCGCCCATGTCCAGGATCATCACGTCGCCGCCCGCGCCGATCGCGCCGGCCTGGATCACCAGCTGGCAGGCCTCGGGAATGGTCATGAAGAAGCGGGTGACATCGGGGTCGGTGACCGTGACGGGGCCGCCGACGCGGATCTGCTCGGTGAAGAGCGGCAGCATCGATCCGCGGCTGCCCATCACGTTGCCGAAGCGGACCGAGACGAACTTGCTCGCGGTCTGGCCGGCCATCCAGGCGGTCAGTTTCTCCGCGACGCGCTTGGAGTGGCCCAGGGCGGTGGTGGGGTTGGCGGCCTTGTCGGTGGAGATGTTCACAAAGTGCGACACGCCGGCCCGCTGGGCGGCGCGCAGCACATTCAGGGTCCCGCAGACGTTGGTTTTCCAGGCCTCGACCGGGTACTGCTGGAGCAGCGGCGCGTGCTTGAGCGCGGCCGCATGGAACACCACCTCCGGCCGCCGGTCCTCGAAGATCTCTTCCAGCGCCTCGCCGTCGCGGATGTTGGCCAGCACGGTATCGCGGCCGGCCAGCAGGCCGCGGCCGGTGATGGAGATCTGGGTCTGCTGCAGGCCGGTCTCGTCGTGGTCGAGCATGATCAGTTCCGCCGGGGCGAACTGCACGATCTGGCGGCAGAGTTCCGAGCCGATCGAGCCTCCCGCGCCCGTCACGAGCACGCGCTTGTCCTTGATGTAGCCCGCGATTTCGTCGACCTTGATGTCGACGGGCCGGCGTCCGATCAGGTCTTCGACCGCCACGTCGCGGAAATCGGAGAAGCCGTCGGGTGCGCCGCCGCCGAGCATGTCCCGCAGCGGCGGCAGCACCAGCACGCGGATGTTCAGGCCGGCGACGGCGTCCGAGATGCGGCGGACCACCGGGGCCTCGACGTTGGCGAAGGCCAGGACCAGCACCGTTGCCCGGGTGCGGCGGATGACCGCCGGGAGGTCATCGCCCCGGCCCAGGACCTGGACGCCGGAGAGGCGCAGGTGCTTCTTGGCCGGGTCGTCATCGACCAGGCCCACCGGGAAGTACGGCGAGTCCGGGTCCTGCAGCATCCGGGTGAGGAGCGAATTGCCCAGGAACCCCGCGCCGTAGATCAGGGTGTTCTGCGCCCCGTCGCCGGGCCGGGTCTTGCCCTCGACATAAAGCCGTTTGGCGTAGCGGGCGGCCCCCATAAAGAGGCAGGCGAAG
Organism: uncultured Actinomycetota bacterium; assembly: GCA_963698285.1. Classification (GTDB taxonomy): domain Bacteria; phylum Actinomycetota; class Actinomycetes; order Actinomycetales; family Micrococcaceae; genus Arthrobacter. The sequence continues at coordinate 204,377 of CAVOQF010000004.1, forward strand.
GGGAAGGCGATCAGGCCCACGCTGCGGCCGACGTTGATGGCCTCGTACAGCACCAGCAGGCTCACGGTGATCGAGGCGGCCACAATCACGGTGACGAAGACAAGCGCCTTGGCTTCCTGGAAGCTGCCGAACGGATACCGGCCCCGGTACAGGGCCAGCGCATAGCCGGCAAGCATCTGGGCGACGACGGCGATGGCGGTGATGACGACGGCGCCGGCGAATTGTTCCGGGCGGATGCCCATCTCGTAGCGCAGCAGCAGGGCCAGGACGATCGCCACGATCCACGACATGGAGTCAAGGAACAGCTGGATCCAGATCCAGAGGGCAGGCTTTTCGTCCCGTGCTGCGGCAGGTTCGCGCGTTTCAGATTTCGTAGTCAACAGAGATTGCAACCGACTTCCACTACCACGGCGGCCATGCGCCTGTTTCAAAAAATACCCCGCCGCAAAACTGTCGGACGGCGCCGGGGCCTAGAACGATACTAATCTCTTCCGCCGCGCTAGGCGGTGTCCCGGCCCGCCGGGGCCGCGAGCGGAGGCATGGGTTTCCAGCCGCCGTCGGCGAGGATGGCGCGCGATTCCCGCCAGCCCCGCCAGAGCGCGCCGGTCCCCTTCAGGGTGCGTTCGACGAGGACCAGGCGGACGATTTCCTTCAGGAACGTCAGCGCGGTCCCGGCCGCGAAGCCGGGCCGGTTGTACTTGCCGTGGGCCCGGAGGTACTGCGCGACGTGGCCGCGGTTGCGCATCACGTAGCGGCGGCTCAGGTCGGAGGAATCGTTGAGGTGGCGCAGGCCCAGGTCCACCTGCCGCTGCGCGCGCACCTTCTTGATCACGAAGGCGTTGACGTAGACCACGGGGGTCTGCTGCGCGGCGAGCCAGCCGTAGACCGCATCGTCCCAGGTGATGAAGAACCGCGGGTCCGGCAGCCCGATGGCCCGCGCCACCGATGCCCTGATCAGCATGCCTTCGAAGTTCCCCACGTTGGTGCGGAAGACCGCCGAGTCCCGGAACACGTCGCGGGAGACCGGCAGGAAGACGCCGAGGGCCTCGACGAAATGGTGCTGCCAGAAGAACGGCTTGCCGTCGGCGTCGTAGCGGCGGCCGATCAGGCAGGAGTAGTCCGGCGTGAACTTCTCCAGCGCCTCCACCGCGCCGGGGAGCACCTCCACGTCGTCGTCCATCAGCCACAGCCATTCGGCACCGGCTGCCAGGGCCAGCTCCACGCCGCGGGAGAATCCGCCGGCGCCGCCCGCGTTCTCCGCCAGCCGCTCGTAGTCAATCGGGAGCCCGGCGGCCACCGCCGCGGCGACGACGTCGGCCGTGTGGTCGCTGCTGGCGTTGTCCACCACGATGATCCGTGCCGGGCGGGTGCTGAGCCGGGCGAAGGAGTCGAGCAGATTGTGCAGGAAGCCGGCACGGTTGTACGTGACGACGACGGCGTACAGGTTCTCCACGGCGGCCTAGTTGTTGGCGGACATCAGTTGCGCGGGCGAGCCGAAGCCGTGGCCGCGGAACCCGGTGGAATAGGCCCGGAACCAGTGAGCCAGCCCCTTGAGGTCCCCGGTTTTCAGGAAGTAGTACGGGAAGCCGATGATGTCCGCCCCGAACCAGCGCAGGTTCCGGTACTTGCGGGTCAGGTAGCCGCGGTTGCGGAAATAGCAGTAGCGCTTGAACTCGCCCTCCGGGATGACGGGGGTGATGAAGCCGCCGAAGACGGGCTTCATCTCGGTCCAGGTGGCGGGGTGCTGCACCGCCACGGTCGCCAGCGTGCCGTACTTCAGGCCGGCCTTCTTCACGCGCGAAAGGAAGTCTACTTCGTCGCCGCGGATGAAGAACTTCACATCCGGAATGCCGATCTTGTAGAAAACCTCGGTGCGGATCAGGGCGCCGTTGAAGAAGTGCACCATGTCCGGGAGGTAGCCCATCGGCGCCAGCCGCGAGCGGTCGTTGGTCAGCAGCCCGTTGATCCGGAAGTTGAAGGAGAGACGGTTGGGGTCGGCCGTGGCGGCGACCAGCGGGCTCACGATGTCGAGCTGGTGCTCCTCGGCGGTCTTGAGCAGTTCGGCGAGGCAGCTGGCATCCTCGGGGTGGCCGTCGTCGTCCATCATCCAGATCCACTCCGCGCCGCTGGCCATGGCGGCCAGGATCGCGTAGGCAAAGCCGCCGGCGCCGCCGAGGTTCGCCTCGGACCGAAGGTAGTTGATGTTGTCCGCTCCGCCGGCGGAGACGACGTCGGTGGCCGGGACGGTGCCGGAGTCGACCAGGGCGATCGAGTGGATCGGGGCGGTTTGCCCGGCCAGGCCCTTCAGGAGCAGGGCAAGTTCCTCGTGGCGGTCAAAGGTCACGGCCGCGACGGCGACTTTGGGCTGCATGTCAGTTCCTCAGGGAATCGTCGGGGTCGGCGGGGCCGCCGGCATCGGGGGCGTCTTCCGCGGCCGGTACTTCTTCGCCGGCGCCAAGCACGTCCGGCACCACTTCCCGCAGGCGCTCCAGGCTGATGGCGCCCTGGCGGACCACGCGCAGCGGCAGGGCCGTGGCGTCGACGATCGTGGACGGCTCGGCGCCGTCGCCTTCGACCGGCCGGTGGCCGCCCTCCAGGTAGACCTCCACCGACTCGGCCAGCTGGGCTTCGGCCTCGGCGGCGTTCTGCGCGGCGGCCTGCCCGGTGCGGTTGGCGGAGGAAACCGCCAGCGGGCCGGTAAGGGTGAGCAGGTCCTGGGCCACGTCGTCGGCAGGAAGGCGCAGGGCAACGGTGCCCTTGGTCTCGCCGAGGTCCCAGTCAAGGGAGGGCTGGGCGTGCAGGATCAACGTCAGTCCCCCGGGCCAGAACGCCTCGGCCAGCCGGCGCGCCTCGGCCGGGACGTCGGTGGCGAGGCCGTCGAGGGCGTTCAGCCGCGGGATGAGTACCGGCGGCGGCATTTTCCGGCCGCGTCCCTTGGCAGCCAGCAGCAGCGCCACGGCCTGCGGGGAGAACGCGTCCGCCGCGATGCCGTACACGGTATCGGTCGGGAGCACCACGCACCGGTGTTCGCGGATGGCCCGCTGGGCGTGTTCAAGTCCTGCGGCGCGCTGGCCCGCGTCTGCGCAATCGTAGCTAGTCGTCACTGGCCTATCCTTTCATCACTGCTGGTGTGGGCCGCTTTCCGCACGGCGCTGGTGGCGCGTTCGCGGCCGTTGAGGTCCAGGTGCGTTGCGACCTGCGACCAGAGGCCGGAGCGTTCCAGCATCGCGGCGATCCATTCGGCCTGGACCTCGGCGTGTTCCATCACGAAGTAGCCGCCGGGAACCAGCAGCCTGGCGGCGGAGGCTGCCGCCGCCGTCGGGAGTTCCATCCCGTCCGCTCCCCCGCCGTAAAGTGCCTCCGGCGGGTCGTGCAGCGCCACCTCGGGCTCGTTCGGCACCGCCTCGGCGGGGATGTACGGCGGGTTGGAGACGACGACGTCGAAGGTGCCGTTGTGCCCGGGCAGCGCGTCCCGCAGGTCACCGCGTACCAGGTGGACGCCAAGCGGCGCCAGGTTCTTCGCCGCCCAGGCGTGCGCGAACTCGCTGAACTCCACGGCGTGGACCTCGGCGCCCGGAACCTCGTGCGCGATGGACCCGGCAATGGCGCCGGATCCGGTGCCCAGATCCGCCACTTTGGGGTTCGCCCTGCCCTTTAGCCAGTCGATCACGAGTTGGACCACCGACTCCGTTTCCGGCCGCGGGATGAACACGCCAGGGCCCACCGCGAGTTCGAGGTAGCGGAAGTGGGCCACACCGGTGATGTGCTGCAGCGGGATCCGTTGTGCGCGCTCGGCCACGAGTTCGGCGTACCCGGCGGGCACCGGCGTGTCTCCGAGCAGCAGGGCGCGGAGCCGGCCCGGGCCGACGCCGAGCAGGTGGCCGGCCAGGAGTTCGGCGTCGACCTTGGGACTCGGCACGCCGGCAGCGGCGAGCACGGCCGTGGCCTCGCGGACGGCGCCGGCAAGGCTCGGCGCAGGTTCAGCAGTCATCAGGCTCAGGGGTCATCAGCGCGCCGGCCCGGGTTAGTCGCCGATGGCGTCGAGGCGGGCCTGTTCGTCCATCTCGATCGCGGACTGGATCACCGGTTCCAGGTCGCCGTTCATGACCTGGTCCAGGTTGTACGCCTTGTAGCCGGTGCGGTGGTCCGCGATCCGGTTTTCCGGGTAGTTGTAGGTGCGGATGCGCTCGGAGCGGTCCATGGTGCGGATCTGCGACTTGCGCTGGGCCGAGTTCTCGGCGTCGATCTGCTCCTGCTGGTGGGCCAGGATGCGGGCGCGCAGCACGCGCATGCCGGCTTCACGGTTCTGCAGCTGGGACTTCTCGTTCTGCATCGCCACGACGATCCCGGTGGGAAGGTGGGTGATGCGCACGGCGGAGTCGGTGGTGTTGACGGACTGCCCGCCCGGGCCGGAGGACCGGTAGACGTCGATCTTGAGGTCGTTCTGGTTGATCTCGAGCTCTTCGGGCTCGTCCACTTCGGGCAGCACCAGCACGCCGGCAGCCGAGGTGTGGATGCGGCCCTGCGACTCGGTCACCGGAACACGCTGGACGCGGTGCACGCCGCCTTCGAACTTGAGCCGAGCGTAGACGCCCTCGGCCGGGTCGTTGGAGCTGCCCTTGACGGCCATCTGGACGTCCTTGTAGCCGCCCAGGTCCGATTCGGTGGCCGAGATGAGCTCGGTCTTCCAGCCGCGGGATTCCGCGTAACGGCTGTACATGCGCAGCAGGTCCGCGGCGAACAGGGCCGCCTCGTCGCCGCCCTCGCCGCCCTTGACCTCGAGGATCACGTTGCGGGCGTCGTCCGGGTCGCGCGGGATCAGCAGGCGGCGCAGCTTGGCCGCAGCCGTGTCCAGGGCCGCCTCAAGCTCAGGCACCTCGGCAGCGAACTCCGGATCCTCGTCCGCCATTTCCTTGGCCGCCGCCAGGTCATCGCGGATCCCCTCCCAGCGGTGGTAGGCCTCCACAATGCCGTTCAACTGCGCCGACCGCCGCCCCAGCTTCCGGGCCAGCTTCTGATCGGCATAAACAGCAGGATCCCCAAGCTGCGCCTGGATGGAATCATGCTCATCCAACAGGCCCTGTACGGACTCAAACATTTCAAAACCTCTTTCGACTTGGAACCAAGTCTAGTTACGACACACAGCGGCAGGTGACCGAGCGGCCGCCGTCGCAGATTTTTGCCGGCCCGGGAGTGGCATCGGGCCTGTCGGAGCGTTGTTGCTGGAGTACGCAGTACGCCAGCAACAACGCGAAGGGGCGGGGCCGGCAAAAATCTGCGACGGCCCCACCCCCTGCTCAGCTATTTGTCGTTATCGGACTTCGCACCAAGCGTCGTCTTCTGCACCTGCATGAGGAACTCGACGTTGCTCTGGGTCTCCCGGATCTTGTTGGTCAGCAGCTCAAGGCTCTGCTGCGTTTCGAGCCCGGACAGGACACGGCGCAGCTTCCACATGATCTTGACTTCCTCGGGGGACAGCAGGTTCTCTTCGCGGCGGGTACCGGACGCGTTGACGTCCACGGCCGGGAAGATGCGCTTGTCCGCGAGCTGGCGGGACAGGCGCAGTTCCATGTTGCCGGTGCCCTTGAACTCCTCGAAGATGACCTCGTCCATCTTGGAACCGGTCTCGACGAGCGCGGTGGCCAGGATGGTGAGCGAGCCGCCGTTTTCGATGTTGCGGGCCGCGCCGAAGAACCGCTTCGGCGGGTACAGCGCGGCGGAATCGACGCCGCCGGACAGGATGCGTCCGGAGGCCGGTGCCGCCAGGTTGTAGGCACGGCCCAGGCGGGTCATCGAGTCCAGCAGCACCACAACGTCCATGCCCATTTCCACGAGGCGCTTGGCACGCTCGATGGAGAGTTCGGCCACCGTGGTGTGGTCGTCGGCGGGACGGTCGAAGGTCGAGGCGATGACCTCGCCCTTGACGGTGCGCTGCATGTCCGTGACTTCTTCGGGACGTTCGTCAACGAGCACCATCATGAGGTGGACCTCAGGATTGTTGGTGGTGATGGCGTTGGCGATGGACTGCAGGATGAGCGTCTTTCCGGCCTTCGGCGGGGAGACGATCAGGCCGCGCTGGCCCTTGCCGATCGGGGCGACCAGGTCGATGACGCGGGGGCCGATCTTCTTGGGGTCCGTCTCGAGGCGCAGGCGCTCGGAGGGGTACAGCGGGACGAGCTTCGCGAACTCGACGCGGTCCTTGAGCTCCTCGGGGGTCTTGCCGTTGACCGAGGTGACGCGGACCAGGGCGTTGAACTTCTGGCGGGCGGACTGCTGCTGGTTGCTGCGGTCTTCGCCTTCACGCGGTGCGCGGATGGCACCGACGACGGCGTCGCCCTTGCGCAGGTTGTACTTCTTGACCTGGGCGAGGGACACGTAGACGTCGTTCGGGCCCGGCAGGTAGCCGGAGGTGCGGATGAACGCGTAGTTCTCCAGCACGTCCAGGATGCCGGCGACGGGCAGCAGGACGTCGTCCTCGGTGACCTCGACGTCGTCGACGTCGGGCCCCTGGGAGCGGCCGCGGCGGCGTTCGTTGCGGTCGCGGAAGCGGTCGTTCCGCGAGTTGCTGTCGCGGTTGTCCTGGCCGCCCGAGCGGTCGTTGCGGTCGTTCCGGTCACGACGGTTGCGGCGGTTGCGGCGGCTGCCGCCGTCGGAGTCGTCGTTGTCGCGGGTGTTGTCGCGGCCGTCGCGGGTGTTGTCGCGGTTGCCGGAGGCGTTGTCGCGGTTGTCCTCACGGTTGCCACGGCCGCGGGTGTTCTCGCGGCGCTGGCCGTCGTCGCTGCCCTGTTCCGACTGGCGGTCCTGGCGCTGCTCGCCGGCTGCCTGCTCGGCCGGGGCCTCCACGGCTGCTGCCGGCTGGGATTCGCCCTGGGCTGCGCCCTGGCCGGCGGCCTCGCCGCGGCGGCGGTTGCGGGTCCGCGGCTGGCGGGTGCGGTCGCTGCCTTCGGCGCCCTGCTCTGCCGGAGCGGACTGGCGGCGGCGGGCTGTGCCTCCGCCGGCGCTGCGGCGGGAGCCTCAGCGGCGGGGGTGGTGACGACGCCGTCGCTGCCGGCGCGGCGGCTGCGGCCCCGGGTCCGTGCCCGCGGGTTTTCCTGGGCCGGAGCCTCGGAAGCGGCGGCTGCGGGTGCAGCGGCCGGAGCCGCCGCGTGGGCCACGGTGCCGTTGTCGCTCGCCTTTTCGGCGGCGCGGGCGGGTGCCTTGCTGACCGGGGTGCCGGCGCGGTGGGCGGAGATGGCGGTCACCAGGTCGCCCTTGCGCATCCGGGAGCCCCCGGAGATCCCCAGCTGGCTGGCCAGGGCCTGGAGCTGGGCGAGCTTGAGGCCTGCGAGGCCGCTGCTCTTGGCGGGTGCTGCCGATGCGGCAGCAGAAGATGATGTTTCCACAGCTGAAGACAGCTCAGTGGTTTCGGTCACGAAGGATCCTTCCCCCTCGACGGCGCCCAGGCTAGGAGCTGGACGCGGTGATTTGATCTGGGCTGCAGTTCAGATCTGCAGCCGGGATTTCGGCCTTGCCGGTTGGATTTCGGCCGGCAGGGCCGGATACTGCTACACCAGGTCACGCTCCGGAGTTGAGGAACGGCCGGCTGACACTTCAGGGGGTACAGAGGAATTCTGCAGCTTCCTGCGTCAGACCGAAAGCAGGTGGCACCGGAAAATATTGCGCAGTGAAAGATGAGAGAGGCAACTTGGCCAACATCGCGGTCTTAGAAAAAACTTGCGTGGTTACCGCCGGTGCACTTCCACTTTAGCACCTTCAGTGTCCACAGCCAGCTTCATCACCCGCCAGGCGACGTCGGGCGTGTTGGCCGCGGTGAAAGTGCCGATGAACCCGACGACGTCGGCCGCTTCCTTTTCGCCGGCGGCCAGGGCCAGCACCGTCGGGTCCCGCCCCGGACACGACGGCGGCGTGGCCGGCGCGCCGCAGCGCGGCGATCAGCTCGGCGCTGGGCCGCATGGCCTGCGCCCGGTAGCTCTGGTGCAGGTAGTCCTCGGTGCCCGGCAGCAGGAATTCGGGCTTCTGCGTCAGCGCGTGGATCAGCAGGGCCGCCCGGCCCGAGTTCATTGCCGCGGCGTGGTGCCCCACGGAGGCCGGGAGCAAGGCCCGTGCGGCTTCGGTGGAGAGTTCGAAATCCGGAACGGCGACCACCGGAATGATGGCGGGGTCCACCGTTGCGCAGGTGCTGCTGTACTGGTCACTGTCCTGCCAGGACAGCGCCAGCCCGCCGAATATGGCCGGAGCGACGTTGTCCGGATGGCCCTCCATCTTGGAAGTGAGCTGCAGGATCCAGTCCTTGCCGCGCCGCGACGCCGCCGGGACCAGGGCGTTCGCGGCGGTTGCGGCGGCAACCACCGCGGCCGCCGAGGAACCAAGGCCGCGGCCGTGCGGGTTGACGTTGTCCGCCGTGATCCGCAGCCCCTCGTGGCGGAAGCCCAGCAGGTGCAGTGCCTCGGTCAGGGCCCGGGCCACCAGGTGGCTCGCGTCGCGGGGCAGCGTGTCCGCGCCCTCGCCGCTGAGTTCGAATTCCAGCTCGCCGCTCGCCAGCGTTTCCACCGTCAGCGTGTCGTGCAGTGACAGTGCCAGGCCCAGGCTGTCGTAGCCGGGGCCCAGGTTGGCGCTGGTGGCCGGGACCCGGACGGTGACCACCTGCCCGGCCTGAACCGCCGGGGTGTCTGCCGGGGATTCGGCCGGGACGGTGAGGGTGGTTTCCAAGGCTATTTTTCTTCCAGTCCCAGTTCGGCGGCCACCGTGACGACGTCGTTGGCCACCTTGACCGGCTGCACGTCGCTGCCGTCCTCGGTGCGCAGGGCCCACTGCGGATCCTTGAGCCCGTGGCCGGTCACCGTGATCACGATGGTCTTGCCGGAAGGCACCTCGCCCGCGGCGTGCTTCTTGATCAGCCCGGCAACGCCGGCGGCGGAACCGGGCTCCACGAACACGCCTTCGCGGGCGGAGAGCCAGCGGTGCGCGGACAGGATTTCCTCGTCGGTGACGGCCTCGATGACACCGCCGGATTCGTCCCGGGCGGCGACGGCGGTGTCCCAGGACGCCGGGTTGCCGATCCGGATGGCGGTGGCGATGGTGTCCGGCTCCGTGATCGGGTGGCCGGCGACGAACGGGGCGGCGCCGGCGGCCTGGAAGCCCCACATCACCGGCGTCTTCGTGGCGACGGCGGCAAGGGTTCCGGCGGTGGCGGATTCGTAGGGCGCCGCGTATTCCTTGTAGCCCTTCCAGTAGGCGCTGATGTTGCCGGCGTTGCCGACCGGGAGCACGTGGATGTCCGGGGCGTCGCCGAGCGCATCGACAACCTCGAACGCGCCGGTCTTCTGGCCCTCGATCCGGGCCGGGTTGACCGAGTTGACCAGGAACACCGGGTAGGACTCCCCCAGCTTCCGGGCGATGTCGAGGCAGTCATCGAAGTTTCCGTCGACCTGGAGCAGGGTGGCCCCGTGCGCGATCGCCTGGCTGAGCTTGCCCATCGAGATCTTCCCCTCGGGCACCAGCACGGCACATTGCAGCCCGGCCGAGGTCGCGTACGCCGCCGCCGAGGCGGAGGTGTTGCCGGTGGACGCGCACACCACGGCCTTGGCGCCGGAGGCGACCGCGGCCGTCATGGCCATGGTCATGCCGCGGTCCTTGAAGGATCCGGTCGGGTTCATGCCCTCGACCTTGAGGTAGACGGTGCAGCCGGTGAGCGCGGAGAGCTTCTGCGCGTGCACCAGCGGGGTGCCGCCCTCGCCCAGGGTAATGACCTTGGTGGCCTCGGTGACCGGCAGGCGTTCAGCGTATTCGCGGATGACCCCGCGCCATTGGTGAGCCACTTAGACCCCTTCTACCCGCAGTACGGATGTGACGGTATTGATGACGTCCAGGGCCTTCACGGCCTGGACGGTTGCTGCCAGCGCGGCTTCGCTCGCGCGGTGCGTGACGATCCGGAGCTCGGCAGACTCGATGTTGGAATCCGCATCGCGGTGGATGGTCTGCCGCATGATCTCGATGGAAACGCCGTGTTCGGCGAAGATCTGCGCGATCTTTGCCAGCACGCCGGGCTGGTCCGCGACGTCGAGGCCGATGTAGTAGCTCGTGACCGCGGCGCTGATCGGCAGCGCGGGGACCTGGTCCGTCGTGGTCTCGGCGCGGCCGGGGCCGTCCAGGACGAGGCTGCGGGCCGCGGAGACGAGGTCGCCCATCACGGCCGAGGCGGTCGGTTTCCCGCCGGCGCCCTGGCCGTAGAACATCAGCTCGCCGGCGTTTTCGGCCTCGATGAAGACAGCGTTGAAGGCGCCGCGCACCGCGGCGAGCGGGTGTTCGCGCGGCAGCAGCGTCGGGTGCACGCGGACGGAGACGCCCTCGCTGCCGCCCGCCTCCAGCTTTTCGGCGATCGCCAGCAGCTTGATGACAAAGCCGGCGTCCTTCGCCGCGGCGATGTCGGCGGCCGTGACGGAGCTGATCCCTTCGCAGTGGACGTCTTCCAGGGCGAAGCGCGTGTGGAAGGACAGCGAGGCGAGGATCGCGGCCTTGGAGGCGGCGTCGTGGCCCTCGACGTCGGCGGTCGGGTCGGCTTCGGCGTAGCCGAGCCGCTGGGCCTCGGCCAGGGCGTCGGAGAACTGCGCGCCCGTGGTGTCCATCTGGTCCAGGATGAAGTTGGTGGTGCCGTTGACGATGCCCAGCACACGGGTGATCCGGTCGCCGGAGAGGCTGTCCCGGATGGGCCGCAGGATGGGGATCGCGCCGGCGACGGCGGCTTCGTAGGACAGCTGGACGCCGGCCTTGTCCGCTTCCTCGTGCAGCGTCGGGCCGTCCTGCGCAACGAGCGCCTTGTTGCCGGTGACCACGCAGGCACCGTTCCGCATGGCGGCCAGGATGAGCGAGCGTGCGGGTTCGATCCCGCCCATCAGCTCGATCACCAGGTCCGCGTCCTTGACCAGGGCTTCGGCGTCGGTGGTGAACAGCCCGCGCGGCAGTTCGGCCTCGCGGGGGGCGTCCACGTTGCGCACGGCGATGCCGGCCAGCTCCAGCCGGGCGCCGGCGCGCGAGGCCAGCATCTCGGCGTCGTCAATGAGAATCCGCGCAACCTGGGCCCCGACGTTGCCACAGCCCAGCAGGGCCACTTTCAGGGTTCGCATTTCCGTCATTCAAACTCCCATGTCGCGGTTCAGCAGATCTTGTTCGGTTTCGCCGCGGACAATGAGCCGGACTGATCCATCGCGTACCGCGACAACGCCCGGCCGGGCCAGATAGTTGTAGTTGCTTGAGAGGGCCCAGCAGTAGGCGCCGGTCCCCGGTACAGCGAGCAGATCACCGGCTGCCACGTCCTCGGGCAGATATACATCTCTAACAACTATGTCGCCGCTCTCGCAATGTTTGCCCACCACGCGGGACAGCTGCGGGGCCGCGCCTGAGGCGCGGGAGGCAAGAATCGCCGAATAATCCGCGTCGTACAGCACCGGGCGGGCGTTGTCGCTCATGCCGCCGTCCACCGACACATACCGGCGGGGGTACGTAACGGAATCGTCGGGTTTGCCGGCTTCGCCGGGCACGGCGGCGTCCACCCGCACAGTTTTCAGGGTGCCGACCTCGTAGAGCGTGAAGGTGCTGGTGCCCACGATCGCGCGGCCCGGCTCGATCGAGATCCGCGGCGCGGCGATGCCCAGTTCGGCCACCTTGGCCCGGACGACGGCGGCCATCGCCTGGGCGATCTCCGCGGGCGGACGCGGGGTGTCGACCGGGGTGTAGGCGATGCCGTAGCCGCCGCCCAGGTCCAGTTCAGGCAGCACGATCGAGTACTTGGCCTGCATCGCGGCCAGGAAGTCGAGCAGCTTCTCGGCCGCGAGGGCGAAGCCGTCCGGTTCGAAGATCTGGGAGCCGATGTGGCAGTGCAGGCCCAGCAGTTCGATGCTGTCGTGCCCGGCGGCGGCGGCCACAGCCTCTTCGGCGGCGGACAGTCCGGCCTGCTCGGTCGAGTCGCCGGCCATCGAGAGGCCGAACTTCTGGTCTTCGTGCGCGGTGGCGATGAATTCGTGGGTGTGCGCGTGCACGCCCGGCGTCAGCCGCAGCATGACCTTCGCGGTTTCGCCGCGGTTCGCGGCAATCGCGGCGACCCGCTCCAGCTCGGCGAGGCTGTCCACCACGATCCGGCCCAGCCCCATGTCGAGCGCGCGGTGGATCTCGCCGTCGGACTTGTTGTTCCCGTGCAGCGCGACGGCGGCACCGGGAATGCCGGCGCGGGCCGCGACGGCAAGTTCGCCGCCGGAGGCGGTATCGAGCCGGAGCCCTTCCTCCTCGACCCAGCGGACGACGGCGGTGCACAGGAAGGATTTGCCGGCGTAGTAGACGTCCACTCCCCCGCAGATGTCGGCGAAGGCCTCGTTGAACGCATCCTGGAACGCCCGGGCGCGGGCCCGGAAGTCGGTCTCGCTCATCACGAACAGCGGTGTGCCGAACTGCCGCTGCAGTTCACTGACCGGAATGCCGTCGATGGCGAGTTCGCCGCGCTCGTTGCGCACGACGCCGGCGGCCCACATCGGTCCGTGCAGGGCGTTGAGGTCCTCCGGGACAGCGAGCCAGTCCGGGGCGAGCGGGGATCCTGTTGTGTTGTCCGGGTTCGCGGTCATGGTTTTCACATCCGTTCCGGCGCCGAAACGCCCAGCAGTTCCAGTCCGTTGGCCAGCACCTGGCTGGTGGCATCGTTGAGCCACAGCCGGGTGCGGTTGAGGTCGGTGATGGCTTCCTCGCCCAGCGGCGCGACGCGGCAGGCGTCGTACCAGCGGTGGTAGGCCCCGGCGATGACCTCCAGGTGGCGGGCAACGCGGTGCGGCTCGCGCAGTTCGGCGGCCTTGGCGACGATCGAGGGGTAGCTGCCCAGGTGCGAGAGCAGCTCGTTCTCCGTCGCGTGGTCCAGCAGGGACGCATCGAAGGCCGCTTCCCCGTCGACCATGCGGTTCACGCCGGCGGCCACGGCGTTGCGCGCGGCGCCGCGGGAGCGGGCGTGCGCGTACTGGACATAGAAGACCGGGTTCTCGTTGCTGTGCTTCCTGAGCAGTTCCGGGTCCAGGGTCAGCGGCGAGTCCGCCGGGAAGCGGGCCAGTGAGTAGCGGACGGCGTCCTTGCCCAGCCAGGAGATCAGGTCCTTGAGCTCGATGATGTTGCCGGCCCGCTTGGACAGCTTGGCGCCGTTGACGGAGACGAGCTGGCCGATCAGCACCTCGATGTTGACCTCGGGATCGTCGCCTGCCGCGGCGGCGATCGCCTTAAGCCGGTTGATGTAGCCGTGGTGGTCGGCCCCGAGCAGGTAGATCTTCTCGGTGTAGCCGCGGTCCTTCTTGGACAGGTAGTACGCCGCGTCGGCGGCAAAGTACGTCGGCTCGCCGTTCGCGCGGATCATCACGCGGTCCTTGTCGTCGCCGAAGTCGGTGGTGCGCAGCCAGACCGCGCCGCCGTCGTCGTAGACGTGGCCCTGTTCCCGGAGCCGCGCGACGGCGTCCGCGATGGCGCCGGCGTCGTGCAGTTCCTGCTCGGAGAAGAAGACATCGAATTCGACGCCGAACTCCGCCAGGGTGCGCTTGATGTCCTGCAGCTGCGCCTTGTAGGCCGCGCCGCGGATCACCGGCAGCGCCGCGACGTCGGTGAGCTCCCGGATTCCGGGGTGCTGCGTCAGGACCTCGTGGCCGAGGTCCGCGATGTATTCGCCCGGGTAGCCGCCCTCCGGAACGCCGCGGCCGTGCAGCCGGGACAGCACCGAGTGCGCGAAGACGTCCATCTGCGAGCCGGCGTCATTGACGTAGTACTCCGCCGTGACCTGCGCCCCGGAGGCCCGGAGGACGCGGGCGATCGAGTCGCCGAGGGCGGCCCAGCGGGTGTGGCCGATGTGCAGCGGTCCGGTGGGGTTGGCCGAGACGAACTCCATGTTGACCGTGCGGCCCGCGAGCGCCGCGTTCGTCCCGTAAGCGGATCCCGCCTCGACGATCACCTTGGCGAGGGCACCGGCGGCGGCCGCGTCGACGGTGATGTTCAGGAAGCCCGGGCCGGCGATGTCGACGGCGGAGACGCCCTCGATGGACGCCAGCCGCTCACTCAGCAGCGCGGCGAGCTGCCGCGGGTTGGTCCCGGCCGGCTTGGCCAGCTGGAGGGCGATATTGGTGGCCCAGTCCCCGTGGTCCCTGTTCTTGGGCCGCTCCACGCGCACCGCGTCCGGAATGTCGGCGGCGGCGAGGGCGATTTCACCGGCGGCGACGGCGTCCTGCAGGCAGGCGGATATGGCGAGGGAGAGTTCTTCTGGGGTCACGGTTCCAGCCTACCGGGGGCCCGCAGTCCCGCGGAATTTTGGCCCCGTCATCTTCGCCAGCGGTGCTCCCGGGACGGCCCCCGGCGGACCCGGACGGGCGGTTTTCCGTTGAGGCCCACCTTCCTGCTAAGCTCTAGGACGTCCCGCCGGCAACGGCAGGATCCCTGATTGCCCTCGTAGCTCAGGGGATAGAGCGTCTGCCTCCGGAGCAGAAGGTCGTAGGTTCGAATCCTATCGAGGGCACAGACAAGAACCCCGCCGTTTCAGCGAAACGGCGGGGTTTTTCGGTTTGCGCCCTGCCCAATGTCGGTGCCCCCTCGTAGTCTGTTCGCATCGGCAGAAGCGAAGGGGTCTCACATGTACTGCTCCATCATCCCGCCCTACCTGTTGCGCCGGCTGGCCGCGCAGCGCGAACCGGAGTTCTCGGCAACCGCCCGTGCGGCAAGGGAAGCCCTGCTGCACGTCGCGAGCTTCCACGCATCCCGCGCCGCGCCCGGGCCCGGCAGCCATCCGGGCCTGCGGGAGCTCAAGCCGTCCGCGCCGGAGCGGACGGTCTACGACGCCAAGTTCGCCGAGCAGCTCCCCGGCAGCGTGGTCCGCAAGGAAGGGGAACCTGCCACCGGCGATCCTGCTGCCGACGAGGCCTATGACGGGCTGGGACACACCCATCGCCTGTACGCCGAGGCCTTCGGCCGGAATTCGATCGACGGCAACGGACTCCACCTTGATGCCACGGTGCATTATGGCCGCCTGTACGACAACGCGTTCTGGGACGGCCAGCAGATGGTTTTCGGAGACGGCGACGGCCAGGTCTTCGAGCGGTTCACGAAGTCGCTGAGCGTGATCGGCCACGAGCTCGCCCACGGCGTCACCCAGTACTCGGCCGGGCTGGTCTATCGCAATCAGGCCGGCGCACTGAACGAATCAATGTCCGACGTCTTCGGCGCGCTCGTTGAGCAGTTCGTCGGCCGGCAGTCGACGGCGGAGGCCAGCTGGCTGATCGGCGAAGGACTCTTCACCGACAAGGTCCAGGGCGCCGCCCTGCGGTCCATGAAGGCTCCGGGAACGGCGTACGACGACGACGTGCTCGGCAAGGACCCGCAGCCGGACTCGATGGACTCCTACGTGCACACGAGCGCCGACAATGGCGGCGTGCACATCAACTCCGGGATCCCCAACCGCGCGTTCTGCCTGGTTGCCACCGCCCTCGGCGGCAATGCCTGGGACGCGCCGGGCCGGATCTGGTACGAGACGCTGACCGGCGGCTCGCTGGCCCCGAACGCCACGTTCGGGGCGTTCGCCAAGGCCACCGCGGCCTCCGCCAGGGAGCTTTTCGGGGAGGATCTCCAAGGAGCATGACGCCGTGCGGTCGGCGTGGGAAACTGTGAAGGTAAAGTTCCCGGGAGCCCGGCGATAGGCCCAACCATGCAGATCGAGTCCGATGAGATCCGAGTCCGATGAAGATCACTGTCCAGCGCAGCGGCGGCGTGGCCGGAATGAAGCGGACGTGGACCGTCAGGCCCGAGCCGCCTGAGGACACCGACCGGTGGCAACCGCTCATCGAGGCGTGCCCGTGGGACGCCGTCGCCGGCGCCAGCGGGACCACCGGCCAGCCGGACCGGTTCATGTACAGCATCCGGGCTGATCAACGACGGGCGGTCCTGCCGGAGCGCGAGCTGACGGGTCCGTGGCGCGACCTCGTCGAATGCGCCCGCGCCGCCGCCGAGGCGCCCGGGCCGGACGGCCGGCCAGGCTAGACCGCGGCCAGGTGCCCGCGGAAGGTCCGCCGGTAGGACTGCGGGCTCGTGTCCAGCACCTTGGCAAAGTGATGCCGCAGCAGCACCGAGTGGCCGAACCCGGCTTCCCGGGCGATCTCGTCGATGTTGAGGTCCGTCGTCTCCAGCAGCTCCTGTGCCCGCAGCACCCGCTGCGAGTTCAGCCACGCCGCAGGGGTCGCCCCGGTCTCGGCCCGGAACCGCCGCGCAAACGTCCGCGGCGACATGTGCACGCGCGCCGCCAGTTCGTTGACGGAGTGCTCCTCGTCCAGGTTCCCCACCATCCACCGCAGCAGCTCTTCCATCGGCTGCGACCCGCACCGCGGCATGGGCCGGTCGATGAACTGGGCCTGGCCGCCGTCGCGGTGCGGCGGCACCACCATGTCCCGCGCGATGCTCGCCGCGACGTTCGCGCCCAGCTCCACCCGGACCAGGTGCAGGCAGGCGTCGATGCCGGCGGCGGTGCCGGCGCTCGTGATGATCCGGTCATCCTGGACGTAGAGCACATTTTCATCCACCAGCGCGGCCGGGTAGCGGCTGGCGAGCTCCTGGGAGTAGTGCCAGTGCGTGGTGCAGCGGCGGCCGTCCAGCAGTCCGGCCCGGGCGAGGGCGAAGGCGCCGGAACAGATCGACATGACCCAGGCACCCCGCGCATGCGCCGCCCGCAGCGCGTCGAGGACGGATTCGGGAACGTCCTCGTCCCGGCCGAACGGGGTCATGATGACCAGGTCGGCATCCGCGGCCGCCTCCAGCCCGAGCCCCACGTGCATCGACAACCCGGACTTCATCGGAACATCCCCCGGGACCGGCGTGCAGACCCGGAAGTCAAAGGCGGGCACCCCCGTCCCGCGGTCCGAACGGTCGACGCCGAACACCTCGAAGGCGGTGCCGAACTCGAAGACCGAGAAGTTGGGGACCACGATCATCGCCACTGAATTGATCATGAATCCAGTGTGGCAGAAATTATGGCTTTTTGGGCATTTCTGCCACTTTTTTTACGTCCCCCACCGGAGAACCATGGAGGTATGGAACTCATCGGAATCGCCCTCATCGTCCTGGTCCTCGCCGCCGTCGCCGCCACCCTCCGGGCCCTCCGCAAGGACGGCCTCGGCCACAACCCGCCCGTCCGCTCGGAGGAGTACTGGATGGCCCACGACCTCCCCAGCACCGGCTACACCTTGCGGTTCTTCTAGGCCGCCGCCCAACCCCTCCGACCATCCCCCGACCCTCCACCCGCTGCCCGGCCCCGCCCAGGGACCGGGCAACCCTCTGTGCGGCCGCCCGGCAAGTAGACTGTGTGCAGCCATGACACTGCATATCTCCTACCCCGCCGAGCTGCCGGTCTCCGAGCGCCGCGAGGACCTGATGGCCGCCATCGCCGCCAACCAGGTGACCATCATCGCCGGCGAGACCGGTTCCGGTAAGACCACCCAGATCCCCAAGATGTGCCTGGAACTCGGCCTGGGCGAGAACGGCCTGATCGGCCACACCCAGCCGCGCCGGCTCGCCGCCCGCACGGTCGCGGAACGCATCGCCGAGGAACTCGGCGTCGAGATCGGCCAGGAGGTGGGCTTCCAGGTCCGCTTCACCGGCGAAGTCAGCCGCTCCACCAAGGTCAAACTGATGACCGACGGCATCCTGCTGGCCGAGATCCAGCGCGACAAGCTGCTGCGCAAATACAACGCGATCATCATCGACGAGGCGCACGAACGCAGCCTCAACATCGACTTCATCCTGGGCTACCTCAAACGCATCCTCCCCCAGCGCCCGGACCTGAAGGTCATCATCACCTCGGCCACCATCGACCCGCAGCGCTTCGCCAAGCACTTCGGCAGCGAGGAGGAACCCTCCCCCATCATCGAGGTTTCCGGCCGCACCTACCCGGTGGAGATCCGCTACCGGCCGCTCTCGGCCCCGGCGGCCGGCGCCGCGGGTGACGACGGAGACGGAGGAGGCACTGCCTCCGACGACGAGCTCGAAGAGGACCGCGACCCGCTGGACGCGGTCTGCGACGCCGTCGACGAACTCGCCCTCGAGGCCCCCGGCGACATCCTCATTTTCTTCTCCGGCGAGCGCGAAATCCGCGACGCCGCGGAGGCGCTCAACGCACGGATCCAGACCAACCGGCGGCTGGCCGGCACCGAGGTGCTGCCGCTCTTCGCCCGGCTGAGCCTGCAGGAGCAGCACAAGGTCTTCCACCCCGGCAGCAAGCGGCGGATCGTGCTGGCCACCAACGTCGCCGAGACCTCGCTCACGGTCCCCGGCATCAAGTACGTCATCGACACCGGCACGGCGCGCATCTCGCGCTACTCGCACCGGACCAAGGTCCAGCGGCTGCCGATCGAGCGGGTGTCCCAGGCCTCGGCCAACCAGCGCTCGGGCCGCTGCGGCCGCGTTTCCGACGGCATCGCGATCCGGCTGTACTCGGAGGAGGACTTCGAGTCCCGGCCGCTGTTCACCGATCCGGAGATCCTGCGCACCAACCTGGCCGCCGTCATCCTGCAGATGACCGCCATGGGGGTGGCCCGCGGGCCGAAGGACGTGGAGAACTTCCCGTTCGTGGAACCGCCGGACTCCCGCGCCATCAACGACGGCGTCACGCTGCTGCGCGAACTGGGCGCCCTCAGCGCCGCGCGTCCACAGGAGGAGACGGGCGACGGCGACGGACGCACCGGCCGCCGGCCCGGCGGGCGGAACGGCGGCGGGCTCACCGCCGTCGGGCAGCAGCTCGCCCAGCTGCCGGTGGACCCCCGGCTCGGCCGGATGATCGTGGAGTCAGGCAGGCGCGGCTGCGTCCGCGAGGTCATGATCCTGGCGGCGGCGCTGACCATCCAGGACCCGCGCGAGCGTCCGACCGATAAACAGCAGCTCGCCGCCGAGAAGCACGCCCGGTTCCGGGACGAGAACTCGGACTTCACCGGCTACCTGAACCTGTGGAACTACCTGCAGGAGAAGCAGCAGGAGCTCTCTTCCACCGCCTTCCGCCGGCTGTGCCGCAACGAGTTCATCAACTACCTGCGGGTGCGCGAGTGGCAGGATCTCTTCGCCCAGCTGCGCCAGCTCGCCCGGCCGCTGGGCATCAGCCTGGACAACGCCCGGCTCACCGACCCGGTGGGCCACCACGAGGGCATCCACATCAGCCTGCTCTCGGGGCTGCTGAGCCACATCGGCATCCTGGACGAACGCAAGCGCGAGTACGCCGGCGCCCGCGGCAGCCGCTTCGCGATCTTCCCCGGCTCGGCGCTGTTCAAGAAGTCCCCCACCTTCGTGATGGCAGCCGAGCTGGTCGAAACCAGCCGGCTCTGGGCGCGGGTGGCCGCGAAATTCGATCCGCTCTGGGCCGAACAGGTGGCGCCGGATCTGGTCAAGCGCAGCTACAGCGAACCGCACTGGTCCAAGAAGATGGGCTCGGTGATGGCGCATGAGAAGGTCACGCTCTACGGCGTGCCGATCATCCCCAACCGCCGGGTCAACTACGGCCGGGTGGATCCCGAACTGTCCCGGGAGCTGTTCATCCGGCACGCGCTGGTGGAGGGCGACTGGCAGACCCACCACAAGTTCTTCCACCGCAACCGTGCCCTGCTCCAGGAAGTCGAGGAGCTCGAGGCGCGGATGCGGCGCCGGGACATCCTGGTGGACGACGAAACCCTCTTCGAGTTCTACGACGCCCGGATCGGCAAGGACGTGGTCTCCGAGCGGCATTTCGACAAGTGGTGGAAGGACGCCCGGCAGCAGGATCCCACCCTGCTGGACTTCGACCAGTCGCTGCTGATCAGCGAGGACGCCGCCGCCCTGGACGAGTCGGCCTACCCGAAGACCCTCCTGCACAAGGGATTCGAGCTGCCGCTGAGCTACGAGTTCCATCCGGTCGCGCCCGGCTCGCCGCCGAACCCCTCCGACGGCGTCACCGCCGAGGTCCCGGTGCTGTTCCTGAACCAGCTCGATGACGCCGCGTTCCGCTGGCTGATCCCCGGACAGCGGGTCGAGCTGGTCACGGCCCTGATCAAGTCCCTGCCCAAGGCGGTGCGCAAGAACTTCGTTCCCGCCCCCGATGTCGCACGCCAGGCCGTCGCGGCCCTCGAAGCGGACTTTGACCCGGCGACCGACGAGCTGGAGCCCTCCCTGGAACTGGTGCTGCGCCGGATCCGCGGGCAGGTCATCCCGCCGGGGTCCTGGAACTGGGACGCCGTCCCGCCGCACCTGCGGGTCAGCTTCCGCGTGGTCGACGCCCGCGGCAAGGTCCTCGACGAGGGCAAGGACCTGACCACACTGCAGGAAAAGCTGGCTCCGGCCACCCGCCGGGCGATTGCCGAATCCCTCGGCGCGACGCCGTCGACGACGGCTCCGAAAGCCGGCGGACGGGCGAATGGCAGGGCGGGCGGCGGCCCGGCTCCGTCCTCCGCCGCACCGGCGCAGCCCGCGGCCGCCCCGGCCGGCTTCACGGAACTGTCCGGCCTGAAGGACTGGACCTTCGGCACCGTGCAGCGCCAGGTCCAGGGCACCGTGAAGGGCCACACCGTTACCGGCTACCCCGCACTCGTGGACGAGGGTGCGTCCGTGGCGCTGCGGCTCTTCCAGACCGCTGGCGAGCAGGAAGAGGCCATGCGCGGCGGGGTGATCCGGCTGCTCGCCCTCAAGGTGCCGCCGCCGGACCGCTACGTCCTGGAGCACCTGAACAACACCGAAAAACTGACCTTCAGCCAGAACCCGCACGGCTCCGTCTCGGCCCTGATTGCGGACTGCGCCCTGGCCGCGATCGACAAGCTCACCCCGGCCGCGCTGCCGTGGGACGAGGCGTCCTTCAAGGCACTTTACGAACAGGTCCGGGCCGAGCTGATTGACACGGTGTTCACCGTGACCGCCGTCGTCGAACGCATCCTCGCCAGCACGCGGCGGATCGAGAAGCAGCTCAAGGGCACCACGAGCCTGGCCCTGATCAGCGCCCTCAACGACGTCAAGAGCCAGCTGGAGCAGCTCGTCTTCCCCGGTTTTGTGGCACGGACGGGCTACGCCCAGCTCAGCCAGCTGCCCCGCTACCTCGCGGCGCATCGAGAAGCGCCTCGAGAAGCTTCCCGGAAACGTCCAGCGCGACGCGCAGCACATGGCGGCGATCCAGGGCCTCGAGGACGACTACGACGACGCCGTCTCCGCGCTGCTCCCCGGGCGGCGCGCGGGCACGGAGTTAACCCAGGTCCGCTGGATGATCGAGGAGCTGCGGGTGAGCCTTTTCGCCGTCGAACTCGGAACCGCCTATTCGGTGTCCGAGAAGCGGATCCGGACCGTGCTGAACAAGGCCCTGGCGCCGGCGTAGCGTTGCCGGGCGCCAGTTCCTGAAAGAAGCTAGGCGTCCGGGACGTGCGCCGCGTGGCCGGCCTGACGCAGGCCCTCGCGCAGCTTCTCCGCGTTGGCGTCCAGCCGGGCAGGGTCCGGGTGCTGGTCCACCGAGCCGAAGTCGAAGTCGGCCATGGAGTTGGACGGCCACACGTGGACATGCAGGTGGTTGATTTCGTAGCCGGCCACGATCAGGCCGGCCCGGGCGGCGTCGAACACGTCCACCTGGACGGCCCCGATCTTGCGGGCCACCTCCATCACCCGGCCGAGCATCTCCGGCGGGGCATCCGTCCAGCGGTCCACTTCCTCGGTAGGCACCACGAGCGTGTGCCCGTCGGCCAGCGGGCCCACGGTCAGGAACGCGACGACGTCGTCCTCGCGCCAGACGAAACGGCCCGGGATTTCGCCGTTGATGATCTTGGTGAACAGGGTGCTCATACGTCCGCCTTTTCCGCCGGGGACCCCAGGGTGCTGGCGTCCAGGACAAAACGGTACTTCACGTCGCCGGCCACCATACGGTCGTAGGCCTCGTTCAGCTGGTCCGCGCGGACCACCTCGACGTCGGACACCACGCCGTGTTCGGCGCAGAAGTCCAGCATCTCCTGGGTCTCGGCGATCCCGCCGATCAGCGAGCCGGCATAGGCGATCCTGCGCCGGATCAGGGCGCCGGGGTTGACCGGCGGCATCGCCTCCGAGGGCAGGCCCAGCTGGAAGAGAGCGCCGTCCACCCGCAGGGTGCGGAAGTACGGGTTGAGGTCGTGCGGCGCGGCGACGGTGTCGATGATGACGTCGATGCTGCGGTCCGCGGCTTCCATCGCGGCCGGGTCGGTGGAGAGGACGACGTGGTCCGCGCCGAGCTCGCGGGCTGCCGCGAATTTCCGCTCCGACGTCGTAAAGACCGTCACTTCCGCGCCCATGGCCTTGGCGATCTTGACCGCCATGTGGCCGAGGCCGCCGAGGCCCACGACGCCGACGACGTCGCCGTCTTCGACCTCGAAGTGGTTGAGCGGCGAATAGGTGGTGATGCCGGCGCAGAGCAGCGGCGCCGCGGCGGCCGGGTCCATGCCCTCCGGGACCCGCAGGACGTAGTTGCGGTCCACGACGATTGAGGTGGAGTAGCCGCCCTGGGTGATGGCGCCGCCGTTGCGGGCATCCTTGGCCCCGTAGGTTCCGGTCATCCCGTTTTCGCAGTACTGCTCAAGGCCGTCGAGGCAGCTGTCGCATTCGCGGCAGGAATCGACCAGGCAGCCGACGCCGACGCGCTCACCGACGGCGAAGTCGTCGACGGCGGAGCCCACCCGGCTGACGCGGCCCACGATTTCGTGTCCCGGGACGAGGGGGTAGTTCTGGGTTCCCCATTCGCCGCGGGTGGCGTGCACGTCCGAGTGGCAGAGCCCGCAGAACTCGATGGCGATCTCGACGTCGTCCTCCTTGGGCGCGCGCCGGGCCACGGTCAGCGGGACGAGGCCGCTGTCGCTGGCGGTGGCGCCGTAGGCGGCGGCGAGGCCGGGGCCGGCGGTCGCCGGCGTCGGTGCTGTCGGTGAGGTCGGGAAGCGGCTTGGCGAGGGGCGGCGGTACGGGGCGTCCGGGAGTCATGGTTTGACGCTACCCCCGGGAGCGGTTTCCATGCCACTTGGGGTGGCTGGTCGCCGGGCGAAGCGGCAGTCGTGCCGGACGCTTACCGGAATGTTCGGGTGCGCTGCTGTAGCCTCGGGCACACGAACGAAAGCCTGAGGGGGCAGCGCCATGAATCGTTTATCACGTCCCATTGTGGGGTCGATCGGCATCGCCTTATTGCTTGGCGGGTGCTCAGCACCGGCACCAGGACTGGCGGTGTTCCAGCGCGACGCGGCG
Organism: uncultured Actinomycetota bacterium; assembly: GCA_963698285.1. Classification (GTDB taxonomy): domain Bacteria; phylum Actinomycetota; class Actinomycetes; order Actinomycetales; family Micrococcaceae; genus Arthrobacter. The sequence goes on from CAVOQF010000004.1 coordinate 227,618, forward strand.
GCGGGTGACCAGCTGCCGACAGATGCCGCCACGGCCGAGAACCCCAGGCTGGAAAACCCCCGATTCCTTGCGGAGGCCGACGGAGTCCGGTACTTCGCCGCCCAGGGCGAGAACCGCACCCTGACTTGTTTGGTGACGGTTTCCGATGCTGCGCCGGGCAGTTTCATCGGCGGCTGCGGCAGCTCATTGGCGCCCGGCCAGATCGTCTCCATCTCTGGAGGGAACGGCAACTCGGCCACTTTGGTCGCGGACGGCTTCGATACGAAAGAACTTGAAGCCCAGGGCTGGCGGAAGATCCAGCAAAACGTCCTGGTTGGAGGGCCCTAGGCCCGTCCTACCTTGACGGCCCCGCCCGTCAGGCCGTAGGGCTTTGCCGTCGCCGCGGGACGGTTTTAGGGCGCCGTGTTGCTGACGGACGTTTCGATGGCGGTCCAGGTCGTCGCTGTTCCCGCCGGAATGCCTTCCTGGGGCTGGGTCAGGACAGATCGTTCTCCGATCAGCAGCCCGGTCTTGGGGTCGATGATGAGCTCCTGGCGTGTTTTGGCCGGGCCCTCCTCGAGGCGTCCGATGGCGACGCCGGTGCGGCCATCCAGGTTGGCCTGGCCCTCGGTGACTGTCACACCGGGGATCATGGCCGCGGCCTTGTAGAGCGCGGCCCGCAGTTCGGCGGGGACGACGCCGGTCCTCAGGAGGTCCGCGATGAAGACCAGGGCTTGTCCGTCGACGGATTGGCCCTGGCCCAGGGTCTGCTTGTAGATGCTGTTCAGCAGCCGGTTGGGATCGCGGGGCAACTTGGACAGGTCCGTGGCCTCCCACCAGCCCGGGCTTCCGTAGAAGGCGCCGTTGCGCGCACGCAGCAGCTCGGGGTAAGGCTGTATGCCCTGTTTGAGGGCGTAGTCCTTGGACTTGGCGTCGAAGAAGGTCGTGGGGACGCGTCCCGAGCGTTGCCACACCCACTCGGCAGAGCGGTCAGCGGGAATGTACATGTCCGATTTTTCCGTGTCCAGCCACCGGTACTGGGATCCGTCTGCCTCGTTCGTATAGGTCCCCCAGACGTTGGTGCTTTTGATCCGCAGGTACTGGCCGGCTAACACCACCGGATCAGTCGTTTTGATGGTCGTCTGCGCAGCGTTGTTGAGGACTTCTGCGGCCTGGGCCGTGGCGCCGCCGCGCCAGCCGGCGAGGCCGATGACATCTCCGGCGATCAGGGCTGCGACCACAGCAGCGGCGGCGGCCGACGTCAGCCAGATTCGCGCGCGGCGGGAACGCCGGGCGGAAAGGTCTGTTGGCGCAGGGTACGGGTCCGCGCTGCCCGGAACGGCGGTACCGTCGGTGTCCTGCACCCTCCCGGCGATGGATTGCATCGCTGCCAGGGAACGATCACGGCTCCGGACCAATTCGTCGTCGTTGATTAGTGCTGCCGGATCAACGGATGCCAGCTGGCGCCGAACCCGGTCAGCGGTTGTCTTCGTGTTCACAGTTCTGCACCCTCTGCCTGTGGCTGTGTCTGAATGAGGTGACTCAATGCCTTGCGTGCCCGGTGAAGGCGCATCCTGACCGCTGTGGCACTCGTGTTAAGCAGGTCGGAAATCTCCTTGGACGTGAAGCCGTCCCAGTAGGTCAGGAGCAGGACCTCCCGTTCGTCCGGGCTGAGCTGCTCCAAGGCTTCCCGGACTGGCGAATCACGGGTGGGGGCTTCGTCCCACCGTTCAGCCCGGAGCGCGCCAATGAGGTTCGCGGACCGGGACGCAGAACGGTCATGGTTCCTGAGGACATTCTTGGCCACGCCGAAAAGAACCATGACGGACAGCTCGCCGCTGCCGGCCAGCCTTTCCCAGGCGATCCTGAAGACCTCGGAACAGAGGTCCTCGGCGGTGGCTGCACTGTCCGTTCGTCGTCGAAAATAGCGGTAGATGCGGTCATGGCTGGCCGCGTGCGCCGCCAAAAAACGCTTTTCCCGTTCCAAATTCCCGGGATCCCTCCGGACTGTTTGCAAGCTCATACCCCGTTAATGTCCGGCTTCATCGAAAGTGTAACGACAGGGCTCAACAATCCGTCGAGGACTCCCGCCCGGCGCGACGTCCGTCAGGGCCTTTCTGTCAGAGGTGCCCAATAGTCTGTTTCCATGGACGGCAAGCAAGGGCCCGAAGTGGCTTCGGCGGCAGGCATGACCGTCGCGGACCTGAGCTTGATCCTGGCCGGGATCCCGGCCCCGGCCAGCGACGCGGCACTCATCGACGAAACGCGCGAGCTGGAGGACCTGAAGTCCGCCCTGGCCGCCCGGCAGGCCCGGAATGCCGTCGCTTTCGACCTGTCCCAGCGCCGCGAACAGGCCCGTGCCGGGATGCCGGCCGAGGAGCTCGGCACCGGGGTTGCCGCCCAGATCGCCCTCGCCCGGCGCGAATCCCCCGCCCGCGGCGGCCGGCTCCTGGGCCTGGCCAAGGCGCTCGTCACCGAGATGCCGCACGCCCTCGCCGCCCTGGAAACCGGCCAGCTCAACGAATGGCACGCCACGCTGCTGGTGCGTGAGACGGCATGCCTGTCCGCGGCCGACCGCACCGCCGTGGACGAGGAACTCTCCCCCGACACCGGGACGTTCGACGGCGCCGGGGACCGGGCCATCATCGCCGCTGCAAGGGCGGCAGCCTACCGCCGCGACCCACGGTCGGTCACCGAGCGTGCGGCGCATGCCGCCACCGAGCGGCACGTCAGCCTCCGCCCGGCCCCGAACACCATGTGCTACCTGACCGCTCTGCTGCCCGTCTCGGAGGGCGTCGCCGTGCACGCCGCGCTCACCCGGCACGCCGACGCCGCCCGCGCCGCCGGGGACACCCGCAGCCGCGACCAGCTAAAGGCCGACACCCTGGTCGAACGCACCACCGGCAAAGCCGGCGGAATAGCGGGGATCGAAATCCAGCTCGTCATGACCGACCGCACCCTCTTCCAAGGCGACAGCGAACCCGCCCGGCTCCCCGGCTACGGCATCGTCCCCGCCGGCTGGGCCCGGACACTGGCCGGCCCGGACCTGGAACAGCGCGTGGACGTCTGGCTCCGCCGCCTCTACACCGCCCCCGGCACCGGCGAACTCGTCGCCATGGACTCCCGCGCCCGGCTCTTCCCGCCCGCACACCGCCGGTTCCTCCAGGCCCGGGACGACACCTGCCGGACCCCATACTGCGACGCGCCCATCCGCCACCTGGACCACATCGTCCCCTGGCACAACGGCGGCACCACCAGCCTCGGCAACGGCGCCGGACTCTGCGAAGCCTGCAACCACACCAAGGAAGCCCCCGGCTGGAGCGCCCAGCCCCGCCCCGGACCCAGGCACACCCTCCAACTCACGACGCCGACCGGCCACAGCTACCACTCCACCGCCCCGCCGCTGCCGGGGACGCCCGTCACCCGGCGGCCACAACCACGCTCCGGAGAGGACCGAGATACCGCGGACCCTCCAAAGCCGCCGCTCCAGAGCAGAAAGCTCAGGCATCTGGCAAGACTGGGACACCGGGCAAAACCCGGGCACGGGGCGAAATTGACGGCGGGTGCCCGCCCGGCGGTGCAGCCGGCGGCTTAGCGCGGGTTCGCGTCCGGGCCGGCCTCGGGTGCATCGCCGTCCGGGGCGGCGCCGGTGACGACGTCGTTTGACGGCGTTGTTGGCACCACTCCGAAAACGACCCCGGGTACAGGGCCGCGGAAAAGCCGGCGATCTCGAGGGCGGCGATTTCGTGGGCCGCCGTCACGCCGGATCCGCAGTACACGGCAGTGGGGACGTCCGTCCCGGTAGCCGAGCCGGTCGAACCGCTCCCGCAGCTCCGTCGGGGCAGGAAGCGCCCGTCCGCCGCCAGGTTCCCGGTGGTGGGGGCACTCACGGCGCCCGGGAATGTGGCCGGCGCGGGGATCGACGGGTTCGATCTCGCCGCGGTACCGCTCGCCCGCCCGGGCGTCGAGCAGCAGGCCGCGCCGGCCCCAGGTGGCTGCCTCGTCCGGCGTCGATCGCGGGCATGGCGCCGTCGGACAGGGTGACGTCGCCGGTTTCCACAGCCGCTTCGCCGTTTTCGACGTCGAAGCCGGCGGCGCGCCAGGCGGCCAGGCCGCCGTCGAGCAGGTAGACCGAGCGGAAGCCGGCGTTGCGCAGCATCCACCACAGCCGGGCGGCGGCCATGTTGCCGCTGTCGTCGTAGGCGACCACCACGTCGCCGTTCTTGATGCCCCAGGAGCGCGCGGACTGCTGGAACTGCTCCGGCGGCGGCAAGGGATGGCGTCCGCGGCTCGGGATCGGCCGGTCCGGCGAGTTCGGTGGCGAGGTCCACGAAGACCGCCCCGGGGAGGTGGTCCGCAAGGTAGTGCGCCCGACCGTGCGGGTCGCCGAGCGCCCAGCGAACATCCAGGAGCACGTGCGCTGCCGGTTCCGCCGGGCGTCCAAGCGGTCCTTGAGTTCGGCAGCGGTCATGAGGGTGTCCATCCGCCCACTCTAGCTGCGCCGTCCCGAGCGAGGGGCAGGCACCGCCGCGGGTAGGCTGTAGCGGTGACGAAAGCGCACCAGCAGGACCGGGCTTGGGCCGACGAAGCCATCCGCCGGATCAACGCCGAGAACAACCGGTCCGCCGACACCCACCTGTATTCGGTGCCGCTCCCCGAGCACTGGGGCGTCCAGCTGTACCTGAAGGACGAATCGACCCACCGGACGGGCAGCCTCAAGCACCGGCTGGCCCGCTCGCTGTTCCTCTTCGGGCTGGTCAACGGCTGGATCCGCGAAGGCACCACGATCGTGGAGGCCTCCAGCGGCAGCACGGCCGTCTCGGAGGCCTATTTTGCGCAGCTGCTGGGGCTGCCGTTCATCGCGGTGATGACCCGGACCACCAGCCGCGAGAAGATCGCGCTGATCGAGCAGTTCGGCGGTTCCTGCCACCTGGTGGACCACGCCTCCGAGGTCTACGAGGCGGCCGCGGATCTGGCCGGCAGCACCGGCGGGCACTACATGGACCAGTTCACGTACGCCGAGCGGGCCACGGACTGGCGCGGGAACAACAACATCGCCGAGTCGATCTTCGGCCAGCTGGCGCTGGAGGAGCACCCGGTCCCCCGCTGGATCGTGGTGGGCGCCGGCACCGGCGGGACCAGCGCCACGATCGGCCGCTACCTGCGCTACCAGCGCCACGAGACCAGCCTCGCCGTCGTCGACCCGGAGAATTCCGCGTTCTATCCCCGGCTGGCTGGAGCAACCGGCCCGACGGCGGCGCGGCGGACGCGCGCCGGCCTGCCCTCCCGCATCGAGGGCATCGGCCGGCCGCGGATGGAGCCGAGTTTCGTGCCCGCCGTGATCGACCACATGATCCAGGTGCCCGACGCCGCGTCGGTGGCCGCCATGCGCCACCTGAGGGAGCACGCCGGGCTGCACGCCGGCCCGTCCACCGGCACCAACCTCTGGGGTGTGTGGCAACTCATCGCCCAGATGATCGCCGAGGGCCGCCGCGGCAGTGTCGTCACGCTGATGTGCGACGCCGGGGACCGCTACGCCGGCAACTACTACAACGCCGAGTGGCTGCAGTCCCAGGGCCTGGACCCGAGCACCGTACGAGGAAACCGTCTGCGCGGGTTCTTTGCCAGCGGCGGCTGGCCGGCCTAAACCGCGGCGAAGGCTAAACCTCCACCGAATCGCCGCTGGAGAGGTGCCGGTACTCGGTGCCGTACTTGGCGCCGATCCGGGTCACGTGCCCCTCCACCAGGCCGCGGCCCAGCTCGTTCAGCAGCGCGTCGTGGATCGGGAAGGCCCGCGGCGCGCGGACACCGATGACAAAGTCCACCACTTCGCCCACCTTGTTCCACGGCGCGTGGATGGGCACCAGCAGCGTCTGGACGTCGACGCCGTCGGGAATCGCGAAGGAATCCCCCGGGTGGTAGACGTTGCAATCCACCAGGTAGCCGACGTTGGCCACCACGGGAATCTGCGGATGGATGAGGGCATGCTGGCCGCCAAAGGTCCGGATGGCGAAGCCGGCCGTTTCAAACTCCTCGCCCGCGGCCACCGCGTGGATCCGGCTCCGCGGCGTCGGGCGCCTGGCCCTGCAGCGTCTGCGGCCACGCCGCCGGGGCGAAGAGCTGCAGCTCCTGGCTGGACAGCAGCGCCGCCGGCGACGGCGTCGACGTCGACGTGGTCCGCGTGCTCGTGGGTGATCAGCACGGCGGCCGCACCGGCGAGCGCCTGCCCCGTCTCGGAAAAGGTGCCGGGGTCCAGCACCAGCACCCGGCCGTCCTTTTCGAGGCGGACACAGGCGTGGGTGAATTTCGTCAGCTTCATCGGGCCAGCCTAGGTACCGCCGAAGCCGTGTCCACGGACGTGCCGGGGCGCTGGTAATCTGGGACCTTGCTCTTACCCGCAGCATGACCCCAGCGAAGCGAGTTTCCCCGATGTCCCAGGGCGCCACCACCGGCAGCAGCCAGACTCCGGCCGAGGCGCTGCCGGCAGCAAGGACCAGCCCGCGGGCAAGGAACAGCGCGTCACCAAGCAGCGGCTGGCCGTCAGCGCCGCCCTGGACGAACTGGCCGACTTCGTCAGCACCCAGGAACTGCACCGCATCCTGCAGGAGCGCGGCACCTCCGTGTCCCTGGCCACCTCCTACCGGATCCTGCAGTCCCTCGCCGACGACGGCCTGGTGGACGTGCTGCGGAACGCCGACGGCGAGGTGGTCTACCGGCGGTGCGCGGTCACCGGGCACCACCACCACCTGCTGTGCCGCAACTGCGGCAAGGCCGTGGAGGTCGAAGCGCCCGCCGTCGAAGCCTGGGCGGCGCGGATCGCGCGCGAGCACGGCTACACCGCCGTGGAGCACACCGTGGAGATCTTCGGGCTGTGCCCCGAGTGCACGGCCCTGCAGGCCGGCCGCTAAATAATCCCGGTTGGCGCTGTCGGTCCTAAAACACCGGTTCCGAGCATAATTCGGGGACCGGCCCTTAGGATCAGGTCCATGAACGAGGCAGATGGCGAGCGGGCCCGGATCCTGTCGGAGTTGGCTGAACGGGTGTGGGCGGAGTACCGGCTGCACACGGAGGACGAGGACCGGCTTGTGGCCGAGCGGTCGGCCGCGCGGTCGGCGGCTGTTTCCGAGGAAACACTGTTGGCCCGCGGATTGACGGCGGAACGCCGCCGTGAGGCCGTACTGTTTTCAGCGTGGCTACGGGAGAGGGAGCGCAGCCTTAGAAGGGCCCAAATAGCGGAAGGGCTCAAGGTTTTTGGCACGTTCTCAACGGAAACCCTTACTGCCTTCGACCGGGACCTGCGGTCCGACGGACCATTTGCCGTGGCGATGGAGATCAGCCTGCACGACGGCACTCCGCACCCGAGCCGTTGGCATAGGCATGGGAGGACCGAGAGCTTTGTGCGCGACATCCAATCCAAGTTCTCGGGTGAGCGCTTTATCCGGGACTTCCTCACGTTTCAGCCCTACAACTTCGAAATCATCCTGGACGCGTACGCGGCACTCGGACTCACCGCGCCCGTCGGCCTCACGGATTTTGCCGCGGAGCAGTATTCGCTGCGGGCGGTCGAGGACGTCCTGCTCATCGGAGAGGCTCTCCGGCGGGTCCAGCGCCGCCGGCAACGGGGTCTGGTGATCGGCACCGGGTACAGCGCAGGGGACGAGATGCATGAACGATGCAAGCATCTCCAGCACCTGACGCCTCACTTCGCCCGCTGGATCCTCACTGAATCGCCATCGGATGCGACCCTCGTCGAGAAGCTCTTCGTGGGACGCGGCGGCGTATTTGGATTGACGTTGGAAGGACTCTCGTCCGATGATTTCCTCAGCGAGCTCCGCCACTACCGCGACCGCCGAAAATGCTAGTCAGCCCAGCGGCGCCGACATCCTGAGTTCCCGCAGCGGCGGGGCAAATCTCACATCGTGTTTCGCTCCGCCATCCAAATACCAGCCGTGCCGCTCGTAGAAGCGGATAGCTCGTTGATTACCGTCCGCTACCCACAGGTAGGCCCGCGCGTACCCCATCGCGCGAAGTCCCGCTATGGATGCCAGGAACAGTTCCGTACCAAGGCCGCGGGACCAGAAGGCGGGCGACAGGTTCAACGCCTGCAGTTCGCCAGTATCGGCGTCGGCGTCGTCCCGCGGGGCACCAAAACCGGACCAGCCCACCGCCGTGCCGTCCACGGTGACGGCCAGCTGCCGGACGTTCGGCACCGGCGCGCCCAGGATCCTCGCCCAGCCGCGGGTGAGCCTCTCGGCGTCGAGTCCGGCCAGGTAGCCGGCGTCGAGAATGCCCGCGTAGGCGACCCGCCACGCCTCGATCTGTGAGCTGGCGAAGGCCGGAGCGTCGCCCGGCAGCGCCTCCCGGACAGCAATCTCCGGTGACATGTCGTCGCGCGCCTCAGTCCTGCTTGAACCGGATCTGGCCGAGCTCGTTGGTGAGCACGAGCTCCGCGGCATCGAGCCGGTAGACCATCGGTTCCTTGAAATAGGAACTGGTCCAGCTGCGATGGTCCGCGGCCGGGCCGGCGCAGCCGTCCGCCGACTCCGCCATCCGGGCCCGGTCCGGGACCAGCCCGAAATCGTCCGCGGCGACGGGGACGTTCAGCACGCCGCACGGCATCCGCACCACCAGGGTCAACGCGCCGTTCACCGGCTCGAAGCTCAGGTGCAGCGGCGTGGACGTCAGCCAGGACATGTTCTGGCCGCGCGCGTAGCCCGACGCCGAGGTGAACGTCCGGCAGGCCAGCGCGGCTAGCCCCGCCGCCCGAACTAGCGCCGGCGCCACTCGCGGCGCTCGGGCACGGCACGGGCAGCTGGGTGGGCCGGGCAGGCAGGCTCTCTTCCGGGCTGGCCGTCCCGCTCGGCAGGATTTTGGGGTCGGACCCCGGGCCGATGGGTTTCGCCGCGCTGCTCGGACGCCCCTGAGACTCCCCCATCACCAGGGTCCAGCGGTCCTCGCTCCAGGAGATCGCGTAGCGGACGGCGGCGTCCTGCCCGGTCCGCCGCACCGTGACGTTGGCTATTTCCGGGAAATCATTGCTGATCCCCAGCTGCCAGGAACCCGGAGACCAACCCCGGGTGGAGTCGACCAGCTGCTGGGCCTCGGGCCGGACGTTGCTGAACACGGGATCGACCAGTTCTTCAACCCGCTCCACGGATCCCGACGCCGCCGCGGCCATGACGCTCCGGGCGAACTCCTCGCGGGTGGACAGGTCCGGCGGCCGCGGCTCCGCGAGGCAGGCCGAAACCGCCGGCACCAACAGGATCACCAGGGCAGCAACGCCCAGCCACCGCCGCAGCAAAGTTCGAAAGTTTTCCCCCATGCGTGCACTGTACGTCAGCTAGGCCGGCGACGTCACGGCCCGCACCACCCTGCCATTGATGCCCCGCTTGGCCCTGACGCCGCCGATCACCCGGCACACCACGTAGATCACAAAGGACAGCGTCGTGACGTAGGGGCTGATCGGGAGCCGCCCGCCAAGGGCCAGCAGGATGCCGCCCACCGTCGCCGTCACGGCGAAGACCACACTAAGGACCACCACCAGCCGCGGCGAGGAGGTCACGCGCAGCGCCGCGGCTGCCGGGGTGATCAGCAGCGCCAGCACCAGCAGCGCGCCGACAATCTGGATGGACAGCGCCACGCTCACGCCCAGCAGCACCATAAAACCCAGTGCCAGCCCGCGGACCGGGACTCCGCGGGCGGCGGCGACCGCGGGATCCACGCTCGCGAACGTCAGCGGCCGCCAGATGGCCACCAGGGCCAGCATAACGACGACGGCGGCGACGGCCAGCACCTGCAGCTGCACCGTGCCGACGGACACGATCTGGCCGGTGAGCAGGCCGAACTTGTTCGCCGCCCGGCCCTCGTAGAGCGAAAGGAACAGGATGCCCAGGCCCAGGCCGAACGGCATCAGCACCCCGATGGTCGAGTTCTTGTCCCGGGCCCGGACGCCCATCACGCCCAGCAGCAGCGCCGCCGCCACCGAGCCGGCGAGCGAGCCGAGCACCACGTCGGCGCCGACCAGCAGCGCAAACGCCGCGCCCGCGAAGGAGAGTTCGGAGATCCCGTGCACGGCAAAGGCCAGGTCGCGCTTCATCACGAAGGTGCCCACCAGTCCGCCGAGCAGGCCCAGCACGGCGCCGGCCCAGATGGAGTTCTGCACCAGCACGAGCAGATCGCCGTAGTTCTCGAAGTTGAAGATCGACCGCAGGATGCTGTCCAGATCCATCTAGCCCACCTCCCCGGCGATCGCATGCGCGTCCTCGTGGTGGTGCGTGGCGGCCTCCGGAATGCCCGCCACGATCATCCGGCCGTTGGCGCGGATGACTTCGACGCGGCTGCCGTACAGCCTGGAGAGGACCTCGGTGGTCATGACTTCCGCGGGTGTGCCCACCTGGAAGCGGCCGCCGGCCAGGTAGAGGACCCGGTCCACGTAGTCCATGATCGGGTTGATCTCGTGCGTCACGAACACCACGGCGCTCTTCTGTTCGTGGCACTGCTCGTTGATCAGGGCGCTGACGGCCTGCTGGTGCTGGAGGTCGAGCGACAGCAGCGGCTCGTCGCAGAGCAGCACTTTCGGGTCCGTGGCGAGGGCCTGCGCCACCCGCAGCCGCTGCTGCTCGCCGCCGGAGAGCTGGCCCACCGGAACGTTGGCGTAGTCCAGGGCGCCCACCTGGTCGAGGAGCCGGTCGACCTTGCGGTTCACCTTGGCGCCGCCGAGGCGGATCCCCCAGCGGTGCCCGTCGACGCCGAGGCCCACGAGGTCCCGGGCGCGCAGCGGCGTGTCCGGATCGAAGGGATTCCTGCTGCGGGATGTAGCCGATCCGCCGGTTGCCGCGGGCGATCGGCTGGCCGTCCAGGACGGCGGTGCCGGCGGACAGCTCCTGCAGCCCGAGCAGGACCTTGAGGAAGGTGGTCTTGCCGCTGCCGTTCGGGCCGAGGACGGCGAAGAATTCACCCGGGTTGATGTCCAGGTCCAGGTTCTCCCACAAGGTCCGCTTGCCGAACTTCAGGGAGGCTCCGCGCAGGCTGACTACGGGTGTCAACTGGGTTTTCCTCGATTTCTGCGGGCCGGGCGGCCACGCCGTTGCGATTATCTTAGGCCGGGTTAGCCCTGGCCGAGGGCCTTGGCCAGGGCGTCCACGTTGCCGGACATCCACTGCAGGTAGTTCTTGCCGTCCGGGAGGGTCTCGCTGAAGTCCACCACGGGAACGCCGGCCGCGACGGCCGCGTCCTTGAGCGCGAGGGTCTGCGGGCCCTCGGTCTGCGGGTTGTAGGCCAGCAGACGGATGCCGCCGGACTTCACGACGTCGACGGCGGCGCGCAGCACGGCGGGCGGAACATCCGCGTCCGATTCGATCGCGGCGCTGTACTCGGCCGGCGTCCGGTTCTCCAGGCCCGCCGCTTCCAGCAGGTAGAGCGGGACCGGTTCGGTGACGGCGACGCCGCCGTGGGCAGCCGCGGCCTTGAGCGCGGCGAGCCGGGTGTCCAGGCCTGCGAGGTCCTGCTTCAGGGCCGCGGCGTTGCTCCGGAACGTCCCCGGCCGAGGACGGCTCCAGGGCGCCCAGCTTCTCCGCCAGCGCGTCGGCCAGCCGGCCCATCGCGGCCGGGCTGTACCAGACGTGTTCGTTGAATCCGCCGGCGGCGTGGCTGTGGCCGTCGGCGTCGCGGCTGACGCCGAACCGGCCGCGCTCCGGGTCCAGGCCCGAGACGTCCACGGCGTTGAGCAGGTTGTTCCCGTCCAGCCCGGTGTCCTCGGCCAGTTTGTGCAGGAAGTCGTCGTAGCCGCCGCCGTTCTCCACCACGAGCTCGGCCTTGGAGACGGCGAGCTTGTCCTGCGTGGTGGCCTCGTAGGAGTGCGGGTCCTGGCTGGTCCGGTTGATGATCGAGGTGACCCGGACCTTGCCGCCGCCGACGCTGCGGACGATGTCGCCGTACACGCTGGTGGAAGCGACGACCTCCACCACCCCGTCGCCGGCGCCGGGCCGGTCGCCGCCGGACGTCGGACCGCAGGCCGTCAGCAGGAGGCTGCTGAGGCCGGCAAGGACAACTGCGGCGGCGGAACGGCGCACGGGGAAACCTCGGATCTGTTATTGAGAAGCATTAGCAATACAACGAGTGTAGCCCTAAATGGGAATCATTCCTATTTAGGGCCGGGCCCGTGGCGGCTGCTCCGCTAGTCCTGTCCGAGCCTGCGGTAGCCGGTGGCCTGCGTGGCGTCCCGGATCTCCCCGACCAGCTGCTCGATCACGTCCTCGAGGAACAGCACGCCCTGGGTCTGCCCGTCCGGACCGATCACCCGGGCAAGGTGCGAGCCGGTGCGCTGCATGACGGACATCGCCTGTTTCGATTTCGTCGTCCATGGCCAGGTTGGCCAGCGAGCGGATGCGGCTTTCGGCAATCGGCGTGCTGGTAGCCGGCTTCCGGGATCGACAGCACGTCCTTGATGTGGAGGTAGCCGGAGAGCATGCCGTCGTCGTCGAGCATCGGGAACCGGGAGAACCCGGTCCGGCTCACGGCCTTCTCGAACTCCTCCGGCGTCGTGGCGGCCTTGAGCATCACGAGCTTGTCCAGCGGAACCATGACCTGGGAGGCCGTGTGTTCGGAGAACTCCAGCGCACCGGTGATCAGCCCGGCGTCGTCGTCCACCAGGCCGTGCCGGGTGGATTCCTGCACGATGGACTGGACTTCCTCGAGCGTAAAGGAGGACGTGACCTCATCCTTCGGCTCGATCCGCATCAGTTTCAGGATGTGGTTCGCGGACCAGTTCAGGGCCACGATCACGGGCTTGACCATCCGGGCGATGAACATCAGCGGCGGCGCCAGCAGCAGGGCCGCCTTGTCCGCGACCGAGACCGAGATGTTCTTCGGCACCATCTCGCCGAACGTCACGTGCAGGAACGTGACCAGCAGCAGCGCGATGGCGAACGCCACGACGTCGGCCAGCTCCGTCGGGACGCCGAGCGCCTCCAGCGGGACCGCCATGAGGTGGTGGATGGCGGGCTCGGCCACCTGCAGGATCAGCAGGGAGCAGACGGTGATGCCCAGCTGGGCGCAGGCCAGCATGAGGGAGACGTTCTCCATCGCCCGCAGCGTGGTCTGGGCCCGCTTGGACCCGGCCTCGGCGAGCGGCTCGATCTGGCTGCGGCGGGCGGACATCACGGCGAATTCGGCCGCCACGAAGAAGGCGTTGCCCAGCAGCAGCACGGCCAGCCACAGGATTCCCAGCCAGTCGCTCATGCGGCACCGGCCTTTCCGGCAGCATCGATGCGCCCGTTGCGTCCGCCGTGCTGCTCCGGCTCCGGCGGGGAAGGCTTGAAACAGATGCGGTCGATCCGGCGCCCGTCCATGCGGGTCACGCTGAGCTTTCCGCCGTCGACGTCGACCGTGTCGCCGACAGCCGCGATCCGGCCGAGCTGGCTCATGACGTAGCCGCCGACGGTCTCGTACGCCGCCTCGTCCGGCACGGTCAGGCCCGGGATCTGCTCGGAGAGTTCGTCGGGCCGCAGCAGGCCCGGGAAGTACCAGTCCCCCGAGGCGCTCTGCAGCAGCCCGGGGCGGACCTTGTCGTGTTCGTCGGCCACTTCCCCGACGATTTCCTCCACCAGGTCCTCCAGGGTGGCGATCCCGGCCGTTCCGCCGTATTCGTCCAGCACCACGGCGAGCTGCAGGTTGCCTTCGCGCAGTTCGGCGAGCAGGCCGTCCAGGTGGATGGTTTCGGGCACCCGGAGCACGTCGGTCATGATGGCTCCGGCCTCCAGGTTGGCCCGCCGGTCCGCCGGAACGGCGATGGCCTTCTTGACGTGCACCACGCCGCGGATGTCGTCCGAGGACTCGCCGATCACGGGGAAGCGTGAGTAGCCGGTGCGCTTGGCGGCCTCCACAATGTCCGAGACCGGCTGGTGGCCGTCGATGGTCTCCACCCGGATCCGGGGAGTCATGACGTCCGCCGCGGTCCGGCCGGAGAACTTCAGGGTGCGGGCAATGAAGTTGGCGGTCCCCTCGTCCAGGGTTCCCATCGCGGCCGAGCGGCGGACCAGCGAGGCAAGCTCGGCCGGGGTGCGGGCGCCGGAAATCTCTTCCTTGGCCTCGAGGCCAAAGACGTTCAGGACCTTGTTCGAGAAGCCGTTGAGCACGACGATGGCCGGCTTGAAGATGGCGGTGAAGACCAGCTGCGGCCGGGCCAGGGCCTTGCCGACCGGGAACGAGAGTGCGATGGCCATGTTCTTCGGGACCAGTTCGCCGAGCAGCATGGACAGCAGGGTGGCCAGCGCCATCGCGAGCACCAGCGAGACCGACGCGGAGGCTGCCTCCGGCAGGCCGAGGGCGGTCAGCGGGCCTTCCAGCAGCCTGCCCACCGACGGTTCCATCACGTAGCCGGTGAGCAGCGTGGTCAGGGTGATGCCGAGCTGGCAGCTGGAGAGCTGGGTGGAGAGGGATTTGAGGCACTTGAGCAGCGGGACGGCGGCGGTGTCGCCGTTGTCCACGGCGCGCTGCACGGTGGCCTGGTCGAGCGCGACCAGGGAGAATTCGACGGCGACGAAGAAGCCGGTGCCGAGGATAAGGAGCAGTCCTGCTCCGAGCAGTAGCCACTCCATTTAGCGGCCCGCTTCGGAGTGCCGGCGGGCCGGCCGGGGAGAGCGTCCCGGCGGAGGATGGTCAGCCGCGGCCGACCCGGTTTCCTGGGAGGTACGGAGTGCCTGGGAGGACCGCTGTCCGTGGGAGGATGCCTGCCGCGCAGCGGAGGTGTGATGGGCGCGTGAACGGGGTTTGCCGGCTCTGTGGGTGGACTGGGCGGGAACGGATTCCGTTCCGCGCTGACAGCCCCCAGGCCGGCACCTAGATTTACTGTCCATAAGAATTTCAGTCTACAGGTTTCGGGTCACCAGCTCTGCGGGACCGGCCGGCCCTCCTCGTAGCCCGCCGCGGACTGGATGCCGGCCACGGCCCGGTCGCGGAAGGACGCCAGGTCGGCCGCGCCGGCGTAGCTCATGGAGCTGCGCAGTCCCGCGGTGATCATGTCCAGCAGGTCCTCCACGCCCGGGCGGGCGGAATCCAGGTACATCCGGGAGGTGGAAATGCCCTCCTCGAAGAGCGCCTTCCGGTCCTTTTCGAACGCGCCTTCGCGCTGGTTGCGGTTCTGCACCGCCCGGGCCGAGGCCATCCCGAAGCTCTCCTTGAACTGGCGTCCGCTGGCGTCGAGCTGCAGATCCCCCGGGCTCTCGTGCGTCCCGGCGAACCAGGAACCGATCATGACCTGGCTGGCACCGGCGGCCAGGGCCAGTGCCACGTCGCGCGGGTAGCGGACCCCGCCGTCGGCCCAGACCCGCCCGCCGGAGGCGCGGGCCGCGGCCGAGCATTCCAGCACCGCGGAAAACTGGGGCCGGCCGACGGCCGTCATCATCCGGGTGGTGCACATGGCGCCCGGGCCGACGCCGACCTTGACGATGTCCGCTCCGGCCTGGATCAGCTCGCGGGTCGCCTCTGCCGTGACCACATTGCCGGCCACCACCGGCACGCCCGGGTCCAGGCTCTTCACCGCGGCAAGGGCATCGAACATTTTCTGCTGGTGGCCGTGCGCGGTGTCCAGCACCAGCACGTTGACACCGGCAGCGAGCAGCTCGGCCGCCCGGCCGGCGACGTCGCCGTTGATGCCGACGGCAGCCGCCACCTTGAGCGCGCCGCCGTCGTCGAGGGAAGGCCGGTACAGCGTGGAGCGGAGGGCGCCCTTGCGGGTCAGGACCCCGGCCAGGACGCCGTCCTGCTGCACCGGCGCGAAATCGGTGCCGGCAGCGTCCATCGCTTCAAAGGCGCGGCGCAGGGACGCCGCCGCGGCGTCGGCACCGGCACCGTCGTTGAAGTCCGCGGCGTCCAGCACGAGCGGCTGGTGGCGCATCACGGAGGCAAGCGACGCGAAGCGGTCCTGGCCCTCGAAATCCGCGGCCCGGACGACGCCGGCGACGGCACCGGCGTCGTCCAGGACCACCGCGGCGCCGTGCGGCCGCTTGCCCATCAGGTGCAGGGCATCGATCACCGTGTTGGAGGCGCGCAGGCTGACCGGCGTCTCGAACACGGCGTGGCGGGCCTTGACCCAGGCGGTCACACTCCGGAGCACGTCCAGCGGGACGTCCTGGGGCAGCACCGCCAGTCCGCCGCGGCGCGCCATCGTCTCGGCCATCCGCTTCCCGGTCACCGCCGTCATGTTGGCGACGACAAGCGGGATGGTGGAGCCGGTCCCGTCGTCCGCCGCCAGGTCCACGTCCAGCCGCGAGGTGACGTCCGAGCGGGACGGCACCAGGAAGATGTCGGAATAGGTCAGGTCGGTGGTCGGCTCACTCAGGAAACGCACGTTTGCTCCTCGCTGAAAAGGGGTTCTCTGCTGTGATTCTAGGCGAGCCCCGTTGCGCTCCGGCATTGGCTCCCACGGGGGTGGCGGGACGCCTTCGCGGCTACTGGATGATTTGAGTCACCCTTATTGGCGGTTTGGCCGGAATCGTCACTAGACTGGCAGAGGTCTGGGTTCACTGGACGCGGAGAACTGGTTCGATTGACGTGCTGCGGCACCGTGGAAACCAGCGGGAATCAAACTCATGGAAGAGGCGTATTTCAAGTGCCAGAGCAGCCAAGCCACCGTCTACCCGAGGAATTTGGCGGAAACGAGTGGCTCGTTGACGAACTGTACGAGCGGTACCAGCAGGACAAGAACACGGTTGACGCCAAGTGGTGGCCGCTTTTCGAATCCTTCGATGCCAGCGACGGTTCCTCGACCAACGGCGCCTCGGCAGCGGCCGTCGCGAACCCCTCCACCCGCGAACTTCCGGCCGTAGCCCCGGCCGCTGCGGCTGCGCCCGCGCCGGCGGCAGCACCCGCCGCCCCAGCTCCTGCCGCCCCGGCCGCCCCGGCTCCTGCCGCAGCCCCGAAGGCCCCCGCCACGGTCGCCCGCGACGGCTCCAAGGCCGCCGAGCCCGGCGCCGGCAGCCAGCCCATTCCGGCCCAGCTGCCCAAGAACATCAAGGCCCCCACCGCCCCGGAGGAAGACGTTGTCTCCGTGCTGCGCGGACCGGCGAAGGCCATTGCCTCCAACATGGTGACCAGCCTGGAGGTGCCGACCGCGACGAGCGTCCGGGCCATCCCGGCCAAGCTCCTGATCGACAACCGCGTCGTCATCAACTCCAACCTCGCCCGTGCCCGCGGCGGCAAGGTCTCCTTCACGCACCTGATCGGCTACGCCGTCATCCGGGCGCTGGCCCAGTTCCCCTCGATGAACGTCTACTACGACGAGGTCGACGGCAAGCCCGTCGCCGTCCAGCCGGCGCATGTGAACTTCGGCATCGCCATCGACATGCCCAAGCCGGACGGCACCCGCCTGCTTATGGTCCCGAACATCAAGAAGGCGGAGACCCTCAACTTCTCCGAGTTCTGGCACACCTACGAGGACCTGATCAAGCGCGCCCGCAACGGCAAGCTGACCGCCGACGACCACTCGGGTACCACGGTCTCGCTGACCAACCCCGGCGGCATCGGCACCGTGCACTCGGTCCCCCGCCTTTCCAAGGGCCAGGCGGCGATCATCGGCGTCGGCGCGCTCGACTACCCGGCTGAATTCCAGGGCGCCAGCGAGAAGATCCTCGCGCACAACGCGATCAGCAAGGTCCTCACGCTGACCTCCACCTATGACCACCGCGTCATCCAGGGCGCCGGCAGCGGCGAGTTCCTCAAGCTCGTGCACCAGCTCCTGCTCGGCGCGCAGAACTTCTACGACGAGATCTTCGAGTCCCTGCGCATCCCGTACGAGCCGGTGCGCTGGAGCCCGGACCTGCAGGTGGACCCGGCGGACGAGATCAACAAGGTCGCCCGGATCCAGCAGCTCATCCACTCCTACCGCGTCCGCGGCCACCTCATGGCGGACACCGATCCGCTCGAGTACGTCCAGCGCAAGCACGCCGACCTCGACGTCCTGACCTACGGCCTGACGCTGTGGGACCTGGACCGCGAGTGGCCCACCGGCGGCTTCGGCGGCAAGCCGATGCTGAAGTTCCGCGACATCCTCGGCGTCCTCCGCGATGCCTACTGCCGCACCACCGGCATCGAATACATGCACATCCAGGACCCGGCCGAGCGCAAGTGGTTCCAGGACCAGCTGGAGCACCCCTACTCCAAGCCCAGCCGTGACGAGCAGCTCCGGATCGTCTCCAAGCTCAACGCCGCCGAGGCATTCGAGACCTTCCTGCAGACGAAGTTCGTCGGGCAGAAGCGCTTCTCGCTCGAGGGCGGCGAGTCGCTGATCCCGCTGCTGGACGCCATCATCTCCGACGCGGCCGACGACGGACTCGACGAAGTCGCCATCGGCATGGCCCACCGCGGCCGCCTCAACGTGCTCACCAACATCGCCGGCAAGACCTATGCACAGGTCTTCCGCGAATTCGAGGGCACCCAGGACCCGCGCTCCGTCCAGGGCTCCGGCGACGTGAAGTACCACCTCGGCACCGAGGGCACCTTCACCTCGGACAACGGCAAGGAGACCAAGGTCTACCTCGCCGCCAACCCCTCGCACCTCGAAGCCGTGGACTCCGTCCTCGAGGGCATCGTCCGCGCCAAGCAGGACCGCCTGGACCAGGGCGAATCCTTCCCCGTGCTGCCGATCATGGTCCACGGCGACGCGGCCTTCGCCGGCCAGGGCGTGGTGGCGGAAACCCTCAACCTCTCGCAGCTGCGCGGCTACCGCACCGGCGGCACCATCCACGTGGTCGTCAACAACCAGGTCGGCTTCACCACGGCGCCGTCGTCCTCGCGTTCCTCCACCTACTCCACCGACGTCGCCAAGATGATCCAGGCGCCGGTGTTCCACGTGAACGGCGACGACCCCGAGGCCGTGGTCCGCATCGGCCAGCTCGCCTACGAGTTCCGCCAGCGGTTCCACAAGGACGTTGTCATCGACATGGTCTGCTACCGCCGCCGCGGCCACAACGAGGGCGACGACCCCTCGATGACGCAGCCGCTGATGTACAACCTGATCGAGGCCAAGCGTTCGGTCCGCAAGCTCTACACCGAGTCGCTGATCGGCCGCGGGGACATCACCGAGGACGAAGCCGAGCAGCTGCTCCGCGACTACCAGGAACGCCTGGAGCGCGTCTTCGCCGAGACCCACGCCGCGCAGACGTCCCCGATCCCGGTCGTCAAGGCCGATTCCGCCGCGGTGTCCGATCTCGAACGGCCCTCCGCCCAGCAGTCCGACACCGGCATCAGCGCCCCGGAGTCCACCGCGATCTCCGCCGAGACGCTGGCCCGGATCGGCAAGGCCCACGTCGACTTCCCCGAGGGCTTCACGGTCCACGCCAAGCTCAAGCAGCTGCTCGAGAAGCGTGAGCTGATGTCCCGCGAAGGCGGCATCGACTGGGGCTTCGGCGAACTCGCGGCCTTCGGCTCGCTCACCATGGAGGGTGTCCCGGTCCGGCTCGCCGGCCAGGACTCGCGCCGCGGCACCTTCGTGCAGCGCCACGCCGTGTTCCACGACCGCGCCAACGGCGACGAGTGGATGCCGCTGGCCAACCTCTCCGAGGACCAGGCCAAGCTCTGGATCTACGACTCGCTGCTGTCCGAATACGCGGCCATGGGCTTCGAATACGGCTACTCGGTCGAGCGGCCGGACGCGCTGGTGCTCTGGGAGGCGCAGTTCGGCGACTTCGTCAACGGCGCGCAGACCATCATCGACGAGTTCATCTCCTCGGCCGAGCAGAAGTGGGGCCAGAGCTCCTCGCTCGTGCTGATGCTGCCGCACGGCTACGAGGGCCAGGGCCCGGACCACTCCTCGGCACGCATCGAGCGCTTCCTGCAGCTGTGCGCCGAAGAGAACATGATCGTGGCCAACCCCACGACGCCGGCCTCGCACTTCCACCTGCTCCGCCGCCAGGCGTACAGCAGGCCGCGCAAGCCGCTGATCATCTTCACCCCGAAGCAGCTCCTGCGCCTCAAGGCCGCGGCGTCCTCGGTGGAGGACTTCACCACCGGCACCTTCCGCCCGGTCATCCCCGAGCACGAGCAGCTGCAGGCCGACGCCGTCGAACGCGTCCTGCTGGTCTCCGGGCGGCTGTACTACGACCTGCTGTCCACCCGGCAGAAGACCGGCGACACCACGACGGCGATCATCCGGGTCGAGCAGCTCTACCCGCTGCCCGCCGACGAGATCGCCGCCGAGCTGGCCAAGTACCCGAACGCCGAGGTGGTCTGGGCGCAGGACGAGCCGGCCAACCAGGGCCCGTGGCCGTTCATCGGCCTGAACCTGCCGGATGCGCTGGACCGCCGCGTGCGCCTCGTCTCCCGCCCCGCCTCGGCTTCCACCGCGGCCGGGTCGATGAAGCGCCACGCAGCCGAGCAGGACACCCTGCTCAAGCAGGCATTCGCACGTAAGTAGAACCAGGCTGCCCGGCCGGAAGTGGACCCCCACGACTCCGGCCGGGCAGCTTTGTTTAAGGCAGCCGCCGGGTACCGCCCGGCAAACCGGCCGGGAACCGGCATTGGGAGTGAAGAGGTAGTCGTGGAAGATCGGAAGCTGCGGATCGCGGCCGTTGGAGATGAGCTGCTGGCCGGCCTGGGCGACCCCCGGGCCCTGGGCTGGCTGGGACGCGTGCTGGCGCGCACGCCGCAGGACGGACTGGCCCTCGAAAGCTACTCCCTGCCGTGCCCGCAGGAAGGCACCGAGGGCCTGGCCGAGCGCTGGCTCGAGGAGGCCGGCCGGCGCTTCGGCCCGCAGCACGAGAACCGCCTCGTGATCGGGCTGTCCGGCCGGGACATCGAATTCGGGCTGTCCACGGCGCGCAGCCGGCTCAACCTCGCCAACATCCTGGACTCCGCCTCGCAGAACAAGATCGAGGTCTTCGTCGTGGGGCCGCCGCCGACGCTGGACCCGGCCCAGAACCGCAGGCTCGGCGAGCTCAACACCGCCTTCGCCGACGTCACCACGCGCCGCAAGCACCTGTACGTGGACACCTTCTCCCCGCTGCTCAACCACGAGCAGTGGCGCCAGGACCTCGCGGCCAACGGCGGGACCCCCGGCCAGGCCGGCTATGGCCTGATGGCCTGGCTCGTGCTGCACCGCGGCTGGTTCCAGTGGCTCGGGATGGACGCGCCGGCGTAAGCGGGTCCCGGCCGGCGACGGCCGCCTGCCCGCTCGCGGGACCATGTCGCGATATATCTTGACCGTCCGCCCGGGGCGCTATATCGTGTTTCCATAGTCGCGATATATCGCAAGCAACGAGGCTCGCCTGATCGCACCCGTCCGCACCCGGAGGAACCATGGAACAGAACTCGTGGACCGTGACCGGTCCCCAGACCATCGACGTCGACGGCGTCCGCTCGCTCAAGCTGGGCATCGTCCGCGGCCGCTTCGACATCGTCACGCACGACGAGGACGTGGCCCGGATCGAAGTCTCCGAGATCGACGGCGATCCGCTGGCGGTCAGCCTGACCGAGGGCCGGCTCGAGGTGCGGCACCAGCTCCACGGCCCGCAGGGCTGGTTCAAAAACCTCATGGGCACGGTGAACAACAACTCCACCAACACCGTGGTCATCAGCATCGCGCTGCCGGCCGGCGTCGACGTCGAGGCCGGCACGGTCAGCGGCGACGGGATGGTCTCCGGCGTCACCGGCCACACCCGGCTGAACACCGTCTCCGGCTCGGTGCTGGCGGACGGCACCGCGGGCGAACTGGCCGTGAGCACCGTCAGCGGCGAGGTGATCGCCCGCAACCACCGGGGCGTCCTGACCGCCAAGAGCGTCTCCGGCGAGGTCACGGCGTCCGGCGATTTCAGCAACATCCGCGCCAACACCGTCAGCGGCGACCTGAGCTTCGACCTGCACGGCTTTACCCAGGACTTCGGCGCCAACTCGGTCTCCGGCGACGTCACCATCCGGCTGCCGCACGACGTCGGCGTGGACATCATCGCAAAGTCGGCCAGCGGCGCGGTCGTGATCGACGACCTGAAGTATGCCCAGCCCGGCGGGTCGGTGCAGACCATCGCCGGACCGGACACCAAGCTCATGCTGGTGCGGACCAATTCGGTGTCGGGGAAGACCTCGATCTTCCACGCCCAGCCGAGCCCGGACGACGAAGCGGGGCTGTGATGGCGCCGGTCTTCGCCCACGGCGCCCTGCGGCTGTACCTGCTGGCCCTGCTGGAGTCGGGCCCCAAGCACGGCTACGAACTGATCAAGGCGCTCAGCGACCGCTTCGGCGGCACGTACTCCCCCAGCGCCGGGACCATCTACCCGCGGCTGGCCAAGCTCGAGGAGGAGGGGCTCGTGGCCACCCGCACGGAGGGCCGGCGCACCAATTACAGCATCACGCCGGACGGCCTGGTGGAGCTCAACCGGCGGCGCGAGGAACTGGCCGGCGTCGAGAACGACATTTCCGCCTCGGTCCGCCGGCTCGCCGACCAGCTCCGCCAGGACATCCGGGTCAACATGCAGGGACTGCGCGCGGACCTGGCCGCCACGGCCGAAGCGGCCCGCTCCACGGCCCGCAGTGCCGCGTCCCCGGCGGGGGCGCGCTACTCGAAGGAAGGCGACCGCCGCCTCCGGGAAGCCGAAATGCTGGTGCAGTCCTTCCGGGACGACATCCGCGTCGAGCTGCGCCGGCACGCCGGGACGCAGCCCGTCACCCCGGTCACCCTCGAAACCGTCAAGACCGTCCTGGACCAGGCCCGGATCTCCATCCGGAACTCCCTGGACGGATGAGGCCTCCCGGCGGCCGCCGCCCGGTTCGCGGCGGGTCCGCTGATGTGGGAGACTTGAGGGCAGCTCTTTTGAGTACCAAGATTAAGGAGGCCAGCTATGAGCAAGCGTGCACGTAAACGTCGTGACCGTAAGCGTGGCGGCGCGAACCACGGTAAGCGCCCCAACACCTAAGCCACGGCTTGGATTGACAGCTTTAAGCGAAAGACCCCGGAAGCCTGACGGCTTCCGGGGTCTTTCGCTGTCCGCGGGCCCGGGTCTTCGGGCTCAGGCCTCGGCGTCGGCCTCAACCGGGCGGATCGAGTGGATCCGGTCCAGGATGGAGTTCTTGAGGTTCTCCGGCGCTGCCTCGGTGCAGGAGCGCTTCACCATGACGCGGATGACGCATTCCAGGTCGTACTGGTCATGGCACTCCGGGCACTCGTCAAGGTGCTCCTTGATCTCGGCGATGTCATCGTGCGTCAGGGCACCGTCGAGGTACTCGTAGATGCGCTGCATCCTGGTATCGTCGCAGTCGCCCAGTCCCTGGCAGTCGCTCATTTCCTGTTCTCCTGATTCTTGCTTTCGGCCTCAGCCGCGTGGTCGGCCGCGGCCCTGAATCCCCGCTCGGCCGCGTAGTCGGCCAGCATGTCCCGCAGCATGCGCCGGCCGCGGTGCAGCCGGGACATCACGGTCCCGATCGGGGTGTTCATGATGTCTGAAATTTCCTTGTACGCGAAGCCCTCCACGTCGGCGAAGTACACGGCCAGCCGGAACTCCTCCGGGATCGACTGCAGGGCCCGCTTGACGTCCGAGTCCGGCAGATGGTCCAGCGCCTCGGCCTCGGCCGAACGCAACCCCGTCGAGGTGTGCGACTCGGCGCGGGCCAACTGCCAGTCCTCAATGGTGTCCGAGTTGGACTGCAGCGGTTCACGCTGGCGCTTGCGGTACAGGTTGATGTACGTGTTGGTGAGGATCCGGTACAGCCACGCCTTGAGGTTCGTTCCGGGCTTGTACTGGTGGAAGGCGGAGAACGCCTTCGTGTACGCCTCCTGGACCAGGTCCTCGGCGTCTGCCGGATTCCGCGCCATCCGCATGGCCGCCGAGTACAGCTGGTCCACGTACTGCATCGCGTCGCGCTCGAAGCGGATGCGGCGCTCGTCCGCGGTCTCGACTGCGGTGTCCAGCGGCTGGCCGGTGCCGTCCGCCGCTACGGTTTCCACGGCGGTGGCGTCCGCGGCTGCGGATTCCGCCGCCGCACGGGCGGCAGCGGTCCTGGCGGCAGAAGTTTCGGCTGGCTGGGCGTCGTCGTTTCCGGCAACCTCGTGCATGGCCGCAACGGCCGGATCCATGGTGCTCATTGCGTTCAAGTCTACTGTCACCTTCCGCCGGGCGCTCGGAAGCTCGCCGTCAGGCGCGAGGGTCCAGGTCTGCGCCGGACTGGCTTCCAGCAGTCCGGATTCTTTCACCAGCAGCCAAATCTCCGCCTTCGTTAGCCTGCATGGGATCTGCCTTTCACAACCCCGCCTAGCGGGCAAATATTCCGCAAAAGTGCAAGACTAGAACCGGTTCTCCCGCAGTGAGAGTCCGCGGTTCGTCCATCCAGGAGGAAATTCATGTCGTTTGTCCGCTTTCTCGCCCGGCCCATGCTCGCCTCCAGTTTCGTCCTCGCCGGCATGGACAAGCTCAAGAACGCGGATGACACTGCGACCCAGCTGTCTCCCCTGTTGCGCCGCGCGGCCGACGCCTTGCCGTTCCAGCCGAATGAGAAAGTCCTGGCCCGCGTGATCGGCGGCACCCAGATCGGTGCCGGCGTCTGCTTCGCCCTCGGCAAGTCCGCCCGGCTGGCGGCCACCCTGCTCGCCGTCATTTCGGCTCCTGAACGGCTACGTCGAATGGCGCAGCGCGGACATCTCCTCCAAGGAAGCCCGCGACGCCCGCCGCAAGCAGCTCCTGAAAAACGTCTCCCTGACCGGCGGCGTGCTGCTCGCCGCGGTCGATACCGCGGGCAAGCCCAGCCTGGCCTGGCGCGCCGGGCACCTCGCCGCCGATGCCCGGAAGACCACCGCCCACCTCGCCGCCGATGCCCGGAAGACCACCGACAAGAAGCTGAAGAAGGCCGACAAGGCGGTCCGCAAGGCCGTCGACCACGCCGTCGGAGCCTAAGACGGTAATGACTGGCACCACCCCCTCTGCAGCTGCCCCTTCCCACCCTGCCGGCCCTGCGGCGGTCCGCACTGGCCTGCGCCCTTCGCGGCGCACGGCCGGTCGATGCCACCGTCACCGTGCCGGGTTCCAAGTCCCTGACCAACCGGTACCTCGTGCTCGCCGCCCTCGCGGACGGACCCTCGCGGCTGCGCGCACCGCTGCACTCCCGGGACTCGGCGCTGATGATTGAGGCCCTGCGGCAGCTGGGGGCCACCGTCACGGAGGTGCCCGGCGACGGCGCCTTCGGCCCCGACCTGGAAATCAGTCCCGATCAGCATGGACGGCGCGGCCGCGACGGACACCGCGATCGACTGCGGCCTGGCCGGCACGGTCATGCGCTTTGTGCCGCCGGTGGCCGCGCTGCGCCGCGGTGAGTCCCGTTTCGACGGCGACCCGCACGCCCGCAAACGCCCGATGGGCACCATCATCGAGGCCCTGGCCGGGCTGGGCGTGGCGGTCGACCGCGCCCGACGGCGGTCCGGCGTCGTCGTTGCCGTTCACCGTCCACGGCACGGGCGAAGTCCGCGGCGGCCACCTCGTCATCGACGCCAGCGCTTCGTCCCAGTTCGTCTCCGCCCTGCTGCTGGCCGGCGCCCGCTTCACCGAGGGACTCCACTTGGAACACCGCAGTGCCGAACACGTCGGACAAGCCCGTGCCGAGCCTGGACCACATCAACATGACCGTGGCCGTGCTGCGCGGCGTCGGCGTGGCGGTCGATGACTCGGTGCCGAACCACTGGGTTGTCTCCCCCGGCCCGATCCGCGCCTTCGACCAGCGGATCGAGCAGGACCTCTCCAACGCCGGGCCGTTCCTCGCGGCGGCCCTGGCCACCCGCGGCACCGTGCGGATCCCGAACTGGCCCGCCGGAGACCACGCAGGTCGGCGATCTCTGGCGCGGCATCCTGACCGCCATGGGCGCGACGGTGACCGTGGACGGCGGCACCCTGACCGTCAGCGGAGGGCCGGAGATCAAGGGCGGCGACTTCGACGAGACCAGCGAACTCGCCCCCACCGTGGCCGCGCTCTGCGCCCTCGCCACCGGCCCCTCGCGGCTGAGCGGCATCGCCCACCTCCGCGGCCACGAAACGGACCGGCTCGCGGCCCTCGTCGCCGAAATCAACCGCCTCGGCGGCGACGCCGAAGAGACCGCCGACGGGCTCATCATCCGCCCGGCCAGCGCTGCACGGCGGCGTGGTGCACAGCTACGCCGACCACCGCATGGCCACCGCCGGCGCCATCCTCGGCCTTGCCGTGCCCGGCGTGGAGGTCGAGGACATCGCAACCACGGCCAAGACCATGCCCGATTTCCCGCAACTCTGGGAAGCGATGCTGGCGCAGGGACCCGCCGCAGATGAGGACACCGCCGGTGGCACGCAGCACTGATTCCTGGGACGAGTCCGACGTCCGGATCCGGCCGAACAAGAAGGGCACCCGGCCCCGCACCAAGGACCGGCCCAGCTACGACGACGCCGTCACCGGACGCATCATCACCGTTGACCGCGGCCGCTACACCGCCGTCGTCGGCGAAGGGACCGCGGACGAACGCAAGATCATCGCGGCGCGGGCCCGGGAACTGCGCCGCAATCCCGTGGTGGCCGGCGACTTCGTCTCCCTGGTCGGGGACGTCACCGGCGAGCCCGACACCCTCGCGCGGCTGGTCAAGATCCAGGACCGCAAGACGCTGCTGCGCCGCAGCGCCGACGACACGGACCCGATCGAACGCGCCGTCGTGGCCAACGCCGACCAGCTGGTGGTGGTGGTCGCCGCCGCCAACCCCGAGCCGCGGACCGGTTTCATCGACCGCGCACTGGTGGCCGCGTACGACGCCGGCATCGAGCCGCTGCTGCTCGTCACCAAGGCCGACGTCAAGGATCCCGCCGAGCTGCTCGTCCAACTACCAGCACCTCGATTTCCCCGTCATCATCTCCAAGACCGCGGACTCCGCCGCCTCCGGCATCGACGCCCGCTCCGACGACGGACTCTCCGCCCGGCTCGACAAGGCCGCGGTCGTCCCAGCTGCGCGGCCTACCTCGACGGCAAGGTCACCGTCATGATCGGCCATTCCGGCGTCGGAAAGTCCACCATGGTCAATGCCCTGACCGGCGCCGAGCGTGCCACCGGCGGCGTCAACGCGGTCACCGGCCGCGGCCGCCACACGTCCTCCTCGGCCCTGGCGCTGAAGGTCAATGATGCGCCCGCCGGCAGCTGGATCATCGACACCCCCGGCATCCGCTCCTTCGGCCTGGCCCATGTGGACCCGGACCGGATCCTGCGGTCCTTCCCGGACCTGGCTCCCGGCACCGAGGACTGCGAGCGGGGCTGCAAGCACGACGCCAGCGCCGTCAACTGCGGGGTCGACGCGTGGGTGCAGGGCGGCCACGCGGGCCCGTCCGGGCCGGCCCGGCTCGCCTCGCTGCGCCGGCTGCTGGGCACCGATCCCCGGCTGGAAGCGCAGGAAACCAAGGAACTCGGCAGCGTCTCCTAACGCGTCTCCTCAGCGGGCAGCGACGTGGCCTCCCCGCCCGCCGGCGCCGTTTTGACGGTAGTTTGGAACCATGAGCCAACCCGCTTCGAGCTACAACGATGACCTGCGCCTTGCCCATGTACTGGCAGATTCCGTCGATTCCCAGACCATGAGCCGCTTCAAGGCGCTCGACCTTCGGATCGAGACGAAGCCGGACCTGACGCCCGTCACCGACGCCGACAAGGCCGCCGAGGAAGCCATCCGCGGCCAGCTGTCCCGGTCCCGCCCGCGCGACGCCGTCCTCGGCGAGGAATTCGGCAGCACCGGCCACGGCTCGCGCCGCTGGATCATCGACCCCATCGACGGCACCAAGAACTTTGTCCGCGGCGTCCCCGTCTGGGCCACCCTGATCGCCCTCGTCGATGAGGGCGAGCCGGTGGTCGGCGTCGTCAGCGCGCCGGCGCTGGGCAAGCGCTGGTGGGCCGCCAAGGGCGCCGGCGCCTACATGGGCCGCTCGCTGGCCGCCGCCACCCGGCTGAAGGTCTCCAACGTCTCCAAGCTCTCGGACGCGTCGCTGTCCTACTCCAGTCCTGGGCGGCTGGAAGCAGCGCGGCAACCTGGATGAGTTCCTCGGCCTCACCGAGGAAGTCTGGCGCACCCGCGCCTACGGCGACTTCTGGTCCTACTGCCTCGTGGCCGAGGGCGCCGTCGACATCGCCTGCGAGCCGGAGCTGAACCTCTACGACATGGCCGCACTGGTGCCGATCGTCACCGAGGCCGGCGGCCGCTTCACCTCGCTCGAGGGCGAGGACGGCCCCTTCGGCGGCAACGCCCTGGCCACCAATTCGATCCTGCACTCGGAAGTCCTCAAGCGCCTCAACCCGGGACTCGACGACCTGCTCTAGCGGGCCCACCCGCGGCAGGCCCGTAACACACCGCTTCATATTCCGCGCCTTCCTCTTCCGCGCGCCGCGGCCATGTCCTACGCTCGAACCAGGTCACGAGTGCCAGCGCTAAACCCCGGTTTGCTGGCCGGCAACCCTCCATTCGCGGTGGGGTGCCCCGGGTGACGACCTGGCCGGTCCGGAGCGGACCCGGCAAGCGCGGATCCCCTGTGAGCGGGGTCCTTTCCGAGCGAGGTCCCATGACGACTGCCACTGCCCCCACCTTCCGTCCCGCCACTGCCGGCCCCGAGCTGGCCGATCCACGCTTCGGCGCCGCGCGCCGGCCGCTGTCCGCCGTCACCGGCGCCGAAATCCAGGCCCCGCTGATCCAGGGCGGCCACGTCCGCTACGCCAACCTGGACTACGGCGCCTCGGCCCCGGCGCTGTCCGTGGTCTCGGCCTACCTCAACGAGATCCTGCCGTACTACGCGAGCGTCCACCGCGGCGCCGGCTACGCGTCCCAGCTCAGCACCTCGGTGTACGAAAACGCCCGGAACATCGTCCGCGGCTTCGTCGGCGGGCGTCCGGACGACTCCGTCATCTTCACCCGCAACACCACCGACTCGCTGAACCTGCTGGCCGGCTGCCTGCCCGTCGCCGGCGGCCGGCACACCGGGGAGGTGCTCTACCTCGACATCGAGCACCACGCCAACCTGCTGCCCTGGCAGAACGTCCCGCACCGCAGCGTCGTCGCCGCCCCGACCCTGGCCGGCACCCTGGCCCGGCTCCGGACGGAACTCGCCCGCGGCGGCGTGAGCCTGCTCGCCGTCACCGGAGCGTCCAACGTCACCGGCGAAATCCTGCCGATCCGCGAGCTGGCCGCGCTCGCGCACGAATTCGGCGCCCGGATCGCCGTCGACGCCGCCCAGCTCGCCCCGCACCGGCGCATCAACATCGCCGCGGACGACGTCGACTATCTCGCCTTCTCCGGACACAAGCTCTACGCCCCGTTCGGCGCCGGGGTCCTGGTAGGCCGGCCGGACTGGCTCGATGCCGGAACGCCCCACCTGGCCGGAGGCGGCGCCGTGCGGGACGCCCGGCTCGACACCGTCAGCTGGACCACCGGCCCGGCCCGCCACGAGGGCGGCTCCCCCAACGTCCTGGGCGCCGCCGCCCTGGCCCGCGCCAGCCAGGTGATCGAGGCCCTCGACGAGCAGCAGTGGCACGCCCACGAGGACGCCATCCGCTCCTTCCTGGTCGAGGGGCTGCGGCGGATCGACGGCGTGAGCGTGCACCACATCTTCGAGGACACCGACCAGGCGGAGGGCCCCGGCACGATCGGCGTCGTGAACTTCTCGGTCGCCGGCTACGACGCCGGCCTGGTCGCCGCGTACCTGTCCGCCGAGCACGGCATCGGCCTGCGCGACGGCCGCTTCTGCGCGCACCCGCTGCTGAAGCGGCTCGGCCTGCCCGCCGGATCGCTGCGCGCCAGCTTCGGCCTCGGGTCCCGGCTCGAGGACGCGCAGCGGCTGCTCGCCGGGCTGCAGGAGCTGCGGCGGGGCGGCCTGGGCTGGGATTACGTCGTGGACGCCGGCCGCTGGGTGCCGGCCAACGACACCCGCAGCTACCCGCACTGGGCGCCCAACACGCCGGGAACCGCCGGCGCCGCGCCCTGCACCGTGGACTAGGCACCGCCGACCAGCCGCACCCGGCCGCCGGGAGGGGCGGCGCTGCCGCGTGCGGTAAATTCGGTAGGTACGCACCGAAAGCTGCCGAAGGAGATCGCACGTGGCACGCGGCGGCCCCAAACTCCACCACCACCGGCGTCGGGAACTCGGCCAGAGCTTCCAGGACGGCGGCGAACACTACGACCGGGTCCGGCCCGGCTACCCCGCAGACTCGGCCGACTGGCTGATCCCCGCCGGGGCCCACGACGCCGCCGACCTGGGTGCCGGCACGGGCAAGTTCACCGCGCTCCTGGTCGAACGGGGACTCCGGACCGTGGCCGTGGATCCGTCCCCCGACATGCTGGGGCAGCTGCGCCGCGCCCTGCCGGGCGTCACCGCCGTCGAGGGGACCGCCGAACACACGGGACTGGCGCCGGAGTCCTTCGACCTGGTCACGGTGGCACAGGCCTGGCACTGGTGCGATCCCCTGCTGGCCAGCACCGAGGCGGCGCGGATCCTGCGCCCGCACGGCGTGCTGGGGCTGATCTGGAACCAGCTGGACACCTCTGTCCCCTGGGTGCACCGGCTGTCCCGGATCATGCATGCCGGCGACGTCCACAAGCCGCACTTCACGCCGCCGCTGGGTCCGGAATTCACCGGGCTGCAGAGCCACCTCACCCGCTGGGACGATCCCGTGACCCCGCAGGACATCATGGAACTGGCCAAATCCCGCAGCTACTACCTTCGGGCGGGCGAGGCCACCCGCGCCAAGGTACTCGGCAATCTCGACTGGTACCTCCACGAACACCTGGGCCACACCGCCGGCGAGGTCCTGCCGCTTCCCTACCTGACGCAAAGCTGGCGCGCCGTCAAAGCCTGATGCCGCATTGCACCGGGGGCCCGCCCCGCCTATGATTTCGGTGTGCCTAACTTTCATGTGTAGGCAGTCGGAACTTCAAGGGAGCCCACAGTGCTGGACGTCACCGGACACCAACCCCACCCCGGGGGGCAACCGCCAGCCCGCAAGGTCCGGGGCGGCCGCCGCGCCCTGCTGGGCCTGCTGGGCCCGGCCTTCGTGGCAGCCATCGCCTACGTGGATCCCGGCAACGTGGCCGCCAACCTCACGGCCGGCGCGCAGTACGGCTACCTGCTGGTCTGGGTCCTCGTCGCCGCCAACGTCATGGCCGTCCTCGTCCAGTACCAGTCCGCCAAACTCGGCATCGTCACGGGCAAGAGCCTGCCGGAGATCCTCGGCGAACGGCTCCGGCCGGCCTGGCGCCGCGCCTTCTGGGTCCAGGCCGAAATCGTGGCCGCCGCCACCGACCTGGCGGAGGTGGTGGGCGGCGCGATCGCGCTCTACCTGCTGTTCGGGCTTCCCCTGCCCCTCGGCGCCGTGATCGTCGGCGGCGTCTCCATGCTGCTGCTGGCCGTGCAGGCCCGGAACCGGCAGCGGCCCTTCGAGTTCATCATCATCTTCCTGCTGGGCATCATCACGATCGGGTTCCTGGCCGGACTCTTCATCAGCCCGCCGGACCCGGCCGGTGTCGCGGCCGGGCTGATACCGGGCTTCCAGGGCCCCGACACCGTGCTGCTGGCCGCCAGCATGCTCGGCGCCACCGTGATGCCGCACGCCATCTACGTGCACTCTGCGCTGTCCAGGGACCGGCACCGCCCGGACCCGCACCTCCACGTCCCGCCCCACGCCGTCGCGCGGCTGGTCAAGGCCACCCGCTGGGATGTCGTCGCCGCGCTGGCCATCGCCGGCATCGTCAACATCGGCATGCTGCTGCTGGCCGCCTCGACCCTGGGCGGCGAGGAGGGAACGGACACCATCGAGGGCGCCCATGCCGCGATCACCACCAACCTCGGTCCCGTGGTCGGCGTGGTCTTCGCCGTCGGCCTGCTCGCCTCCGGCCTGGCCTCCACCTCGGTGGGCTGCTACGCCGGCGGCTCCATCATGCAGGGCCTGCTCAAGATCCGCATCCCGCTGATGACGCGCCGGGTGCTCACCCTGATCCCGGCCGTGGTGCTGCTGAGCGTCGGCTTCGACCCCACCTGGGGCCTGGTGCTCAGCCAGGTGGTGCTCAGCTTCGGGATCCCGTTCGTCCTGGTCCCGCTCGTCGTGCTGACCAGCAGCAAGTCCCTCATGGGCCAGTTCGCGGACGGGATGACGCTGCGCGTCGCCGCCGTCGTCAGCGTGATCCTGGTGGTGGCGCTGAACCTGGTCCTGCTGTGGCTCACGTTCACCGGCGCCGCCTGACGGTAGGCTTGGGGCTGTGAAGACCAGCCTGCCCTCCTCCTCGATCGAGGACTACGTCAAGGTCATCTACTCCTTCACGGAGTGGCAGGACAAGCCCATCACCTCCACGCAGCTGGCCCAGCGCCTGGGCGTCGCCAATTCCTCGGTCTCCGAGATGGTCCGCAAGCTCAAGGACCAGGGCCTGGTGGACCATAAACCGTACAGCGCCGTCACACTGACCAACGACGGCGTCCGGCTGGCCCTCTCGATGGTGCGCAGGCACCGGCTGATCGAGACCTTCCTGGTCCAGGAGCTCGGCTACCGCTGGGACGAGGTGCACGACGAGGCCGAGCTCCTGGAACATGCCGTCTCGGACACCTTCATCGAGCGGATGGCCGCCAAACTGGGGAACCCGGTCCGCGACCCGCACGGCGACCCGATCCCCGCCGCGGACGGCTCGGTCCTGATGCCGCCGGCCTACCGGATGAGCGAGCTCGACGACGGCCATACCGGCCGGATCACCCGGATCAGCGACGAGAACCCGGAATTGCTGCGCTACCTCGCCGCCGAACAGATCGACCTCGACGCCGAGGTCGAGGTTTTGGGCCGGAAGCCGTTCGGCGGACCGCTCGTGGTCCGGATCGCCGGGGGCGGGGAGCCGCGCGACGTCGACCTCGCCGAGGAGGTGGCCGCCGCGCTGTGGGTGCACAGCGACGCGGCCCACGCCGGCTGCAGCGTCGCGGGACGCTGAATGGGCGCTGCATGAAGGCGCTGCACGGGCAACGCCGTGCCGCTGTTCCCGGGGCCCCGGACCGGCGGGCGTGGGCGGCAGTCGCCGTCGGCGCCCTGGTCGGAACGGAGCTGCGCTACGGCGCGGGGCTGGCCTTTCCGGAGGCCGCCGGCGCCGTGCCATGGACCACCCTGGCGATCAACGTCCTGGGGAGCTTCGCCCTGGCCGCCCTGACCACCCTTTGGATCGCCCGGCCCGGGACGGCGTTCTGGCTCAGGGCCGGCCTGGGGCCGGGGCTGCTCGGGTCCTTCACCACCTTTTCGGCGCTGGCCATCGCCGTCGACCAGCTGGTCCGCGGCGGCTTCCATGCCGTGGGGCTGGCCTACCTGGCGCTGTCGCTGGTCCTGGGGCTCGGCGCGGCGGCGGCCGGCTGGAAGTCCGGCAAGGCGCTGGCCGACCGGAACGGCAGGGCACAATGACCGCCGCGGTGCTGGTGGGGGTCTTCGGTGTGGCCGGCGCCCTGCTGCGGTTCGCCGTCGACTCCTGGTTTGCCCACCGGCCCGGCCGGCATCCGCACTGGCCCTGGGCCACCCTGGCCGTCAATGTCGCGGGGTCGTTCATCATCGGGCTGTCCCTCGGCGTGACGCCGCGCCTGGGCCTCGGCCCCGAGTGGCAGACGGCCCTCGCCAGCGGCCTGGCCGGCGGGCTGACCACGTTCAGTTCCTGGACCACGGCCACCGTCAGGCTGGTCAGCGAGTCGCGGTACCGGGCCGCGGCGCTCAACGTGGGCGCCAACCTGGCGGCGGGGCTCGCGGCGGCTGCCCTCGGCGTCGCCCTGGCCGGCTAGGCGGTTTCCGCTCCCCCGCTGTCCTCGGCCTCCCGCGGCGGGTTCCGGATCCCGACGGCGGACGCCGCGGCGCCGGCGATGAAGAGCGCGGCGGTGACCACTGCCGTGCCGTGCAGGCCCGCCGTCGTAATCACCGGGCCGGTGATGAGCCCGGCGAACGCGATGGTCACCAGGCCGGCGATGCGGGCCACGGCGTTGTTCACCGCCGACCCGATCCCGGCTTCCCCGGGATCCACGGCGCCGAGGATCGCCGAGGTCAGCGGCGCCACGGTCACGGCCAGCCCGATGCCGAAAACCACCATGCCGGGGAAGACCTGGCCAAAATAGTCCAGCGGCAGGCCGACACCCAGCATCAGCAGGAAGCCCGCCGCGCACAGCAGCGGGCCCGCGGTCATGAACCAGCGCGGTCCGAAACGCCCCGAGAGGGACCCCACCCGCGCGGACAGCAGGAGCAGGAGCAGGGTGGAGGGCAACAGGGCGAAGCCGGCCGCCGTGGCCCCCAGCCCCGCGACCTGCTGCAGGTAGAGCCCGAGGACGAAAAATCCCAGGTTCAGTGCGCCGTAGATCACCGTGGTGGCGATGTTGCCCCAGCCGAAGTTGCGGATGGCGAAGAGCCGCAGCGGCATCATCGGCGCCGGGGTGCGCCGCTCGTGCCACAGGAACGCGGCCAGCCCGGCCAGGCCGAGTGCCAGCGGCAGCCAGACCTGCGGGGCGCCCCAGCCGAGGGTGCCGCGTTCGATAAACGCATACACGACGCCGCCGAGGCCGAGGACCGCCAGTACGGTTCCGGCGACGTCGATCGTGCTGCCGGGCACGCGCTCCTGGTCCAGTTCCCGCAGCCGGCGCAGCGCCGGCCAGACCGCAACCGCCGGGACGATGTTGAGGAAGAAAATCACCCGCCAGGTGAAGACGTCCACGGAAATCCCCCCGAGCAACGGGGCCGCGACGATGGCCCCGGAGGTCCACGCGGACCACTTGCCGATCGCCGCCGACTGGGCCGGGCCGCTGAACACCGTCACGATCAGGGCCAGCGAGCTGGGCACCAGCAGGGCCCCGGCGACGCCCTGCAGGCCGCGCGCCACAATCAGCGACTCCCCGCTCCAGGCGACGCCGCAGAGCACGGAGGTGGCGGTGAACCCGGCCAGGCCCCACTGCAGGAGACGCACCCGGCCGAACTGGTCCGAGAGGGAGCCCGCCACGAGGATCAGCGCCCCCAGGGTCAGCAGGTAGGCGTCCACCACCCATTGCTGGACCACCAGCCCGCCGCCGAGTTCACGCCCGATGGCAGGGAGGGCAAGGTTGACCACCGAGCCGTCCAGGAACGCGATGAAGGACGCGACGATCGCGACGTACAGCACGCGCTTTTCGAGGCCCGACATGGCTGCGGCGGGGGTGCCGGACATGGCTGCTGCCTTCCTCACTGCCTGCCTGACGGCGGGGCACCGGGTTTGGAACGAGCCTAGCACCGGCCGCCTCCTGACTGCGGGCCTCGCCGGATCCCGTAAAATTGCAGGATGGTTACGAGACGTGAAGCTGCCCAGATCCTCGATATTCCGCTGGAAATGGCCAGCCGTCATGGCCTTCCGTCCCGCCTGACGGACGCCGAACTCGGCGAACTGCTGGACAGCCCGCCGGCCTGGCTCCTCCAGTCCAGGGCCAACCGGACGGGAAAGCGCCCGGTCTGGGTCCAGCTGGGCTGCGACGTCTGCGGATACTCCGAAACGGCCAGGCCGAAGAAGTGGTGGCCGGACTTCAGCTACGTCTGCTGCGCCCACCACGCGCCCTACGAACTACCCGCGCTCGACGCCGGGCTGGTCCGCAGCGAGTACGAGGGTGTCGGGAGCCGCTTCATCGGCATCGTGGACGTCGCGGTACCCGAGGCGTAGCCTTAAAAGCACGGGCTCATCCCGGGCCCCCACCTTTTAGGGAGCGCGCAAAATGCCTGACAAGTCGCCGCACCGGCACCTCACCAAGAAGCCGGTCAAAACCATCAAGGAAAAACGGGCCGAGAAGAAGGCCAAGCACATCGTGGACGAGCACACCGATCCGGTGGCGCACATCAAGAAGCGCTGACCGGCGCCGTCCGGACCGCAAGCCAGCACAACAAAAAGGCCGGAAGCTGATGCTTCCGGCCTTTTGCTACGGGGTGGAGCCCCGCTGGCGGGGCTCCGTCTGTGGAGATGGGGGGAATTGAACCCCCGTCCGATGTCGTGTTGTCAGGGCTTCTCCGGGCGCAGTTTGCGTCGGATTTTCTCGGCCCCAGCCATCCTGCAAACAGGTGGCTGATCCGGGCCCAGTCATCAAAGAGTCCCGTTCACCCCGATGACGGAGGTAAACAGCAGTGGCTATCTAAATGACGCCAGGATCCGGGGCAATAGCAACCTCGGGCTGACGGACTGTCTTACTGCTTAGGCAGCGAGAGCGAAGTCAGTGCGTTTTGATTCGGCACTTATTGGTTTGCAGACAGCGTTTACGAGATAATTCTGCATCCTCGGCCCGCTTCACCTGTCGCGACTAACATCGTCGAAACCGATCATCCCCGTATTTTTTTATCAATCATCATTCAACCCGGTTGCGATCCCTGCGGATCCCTCCCGGACTACCAATCATAACGCAAGCGGTCGCCGGATTCATTCCCGGCGCTTGTTACTCCCGCTGCCCGGGCACGTCTCAGGCCCGGTTCCGCTCGCGCATCACCCGCAGGGCCTCGCGCTTGTCCTGCTGCTCGCGCAGCGTCTGGCGCTTGTCGTATTCCTTCTTGCCGCGGGCGACGCCGATCTCCACCTTCGCGCGGCCGTCCACAAAGTACAGCTGCAGCGGCACGATCGTGAAGCCGGATTCGCGGATCTTGTGCGAGATCTTGGTCAGCTCCTCGCGGTGCAGGAGCAGCTTCCGACGCCGGCGGGCGGCGTGGTTGGTCCAGCTCCCCTGGTGGTACTCGGGGATGTGGATGCCCTCCATCCACAACTCGTCGTTGTAGAAGGTGCAGAAGCCGTCCACCATGGAGGCGTGGCCCTCGCGCAGGGACTTCACTTCGGTGCCCATCAGCGCGATGCCAGCCTCGTAGGTATCCAGGATGTGGTAGTCGTGCCGGGCCTTGCGGTTGGTGGCCACTACCTTCCGGCCACTTTCTTTAGGCACGGTCAAACTCCTCAGTCGATGGGTCGGGTCATTCCAGTTTAGAGCAGGCCCATCGGGTCGGTTGCACTGCCGTTGACCCACGTCTCGAAGTGCGAGTGGCAGCCGGTGGAATTGCCGGTGTTCCCGGCGTAGGCGATCAGCTGGCCCTGGCTGACCTGCTGGCCCGAGGAGACCACCACGGAGGAGTTGTGGTAGAAAATCGTCGTCAGCGAGTTGCCCTGCACGACGCCGTGGGAGATCTTCACGTTGTTGCCGCCGCCGTCGTTCCCCCACCCGGCGGAGTAGACGGTGCCGGCGGCCGGCGCGTAGACCGGGGTGCCGCAGGCGGCGCCGAAGTCGATGCCGGTGTGCATGTAGCCGCCTTGGCCGTAGAAGTCGATGGTGCCCGGCGGCGTCGCGCGCCAGCCGAAGCCCGAGGTGATCGGGACACCGTTGAACGGGCTGCGCAGGCCGAAGGCCGAGACCGGACCCCGGGGCGCGGGAACGTAGGGCGCCCGCGGGGGCGGAGCCTGGTTCCGGGCACGGGCTGCGGCGGCGGCCGCTGCGGCGGCCGCTTCAGCGATCCGGCGCTGCTCGGCCTCCCAGGCCTCACGAAGTTTCCGGTCGCGTTCGACGATTTCCGCCGCGACGGCGTTCTGGCGGGCCTTCACCTGTTTGAGCTGGTTCTGGATGCCGGGCTTGGCGGCCTCGAGTTGGCTGTTGAGGCGCGCGGTGTCGGCGATCAGCTTGTCCACCTTGGCCTTCTTGGCCTCGGCCTCGTCGCGGGCTGCCTTTTCCCGGACCAGCGCGGCGTCCGCCTTGGCCTTGAGGTCCGCGATCTCGGCTTCCACGGCCTGCAGCCGTGCCTGGGAGTTCACGTTGGTGGCGTTCTGCTGGGTCAGCTTGTCCATTGCGGAGTTCTGGCTGCGCAGGGCCTGGTCCGCCAGGTCGATGGTGTCGGTCAGGCTGCCGCCCTGGTTCGAGCCGAAGAAGAGCGAGAGGTTCGACGGCACGCCGCCGGACTTGTAGGCCTGGGTGGCGATCTGCCCGATCAGCTTCCGGGTGTCGGCAATCTTCTGTTTGTCGTTCTCGAGCTGCTGGGTGATTTTGGCTTTGTTCTGCTGGGCGAGGTCCACCCGCGCGGCGAGGGCCTCCACCTCCTTGACGGCACCTGCCACCTTCCCCTGCGCCTCGAGCAGCAACTGCTGGGCGCCCGGCAGCTGGCCCTGGTAGACCACCAGGTCACCGGCGGCTTTGGCGATCCGCGCATCCACGAATTCCAGCGACTGCTGCACACGCTTGGCTTCGGCGTTGAGGGCAGACTGCTGGTCCTCGAGGGTGTCCGCGAAGGCCACCGGAGTGGAGGCGCCAAGGTTGGCGGCCAGGACCAGGACCACCGCGGCACTGATCAGGCGGCTGCGGCGGACGGCCTGGCCGGCCGGGGCGGTGCGTCGGGCCATCGGTGTCATGAACGTTCCTCTTCGTTGCGCAAAGCTAAACCCTCAAGTAGCGGCGGAGGGTCAGGAGTGATGATACCCCGGCAAGGAGAACACCGAGGCCGATCAGGGCCGGAGCCAGGATCAGCGTTTGAGCTGGGGAAATGAACGCCGTGTCCGGATACTGCTTGGACAGGACCTCGCCCAGGAAGAAATGCGCCACGGCCCAGAGCGTGCCGGACGCCAGCGCGGCGCCGATCACGGCAGCGATCACGCCCTCCAGGATGAAGGGCAGCTGGATCACGGTCTTCGACGCGCCGACGAGGCGCATGATCCCGGTTTCCCGGCGGCGGCTGAAGGCTGAGAGCCGGATGGTGGTGGCGATCAGCAGGATGGCACAGACGATCATCACGCCGGCGACGCTGACTGCCACGAGGGACGCGGCGTTCATCGCGGCGAAGAGCCGTTCCAGCAGTTGGCGCTGGTCGATCACGGACTCGACGCCGGCCTGGGAGGAGAAGTTTTCGCTGATGACCTGGTACTTCTCGGGATCCTTCAGGTTGATCCGGAAGGAGGCCGGAAGCTGGTCCGGGGTGACCGAGTCAACGATCGGCGAGTTGGAGAACTGCTCCTTGAAGTGCTTGTAGGCGTCTTCCTTCGATTCAAACTGGAAATCGTTGACGTACTGGGCCACGGACGGGGACTGCAGCAGCTTGCGCAGGTTCTCCTGCTGCTCCGGCGTCGCCGGACCGGTGGCGCAGCCGGGCGCCGTCGACCCGTCGCTGCAGAGGAAGACGGCGACCTGGACCTTGTCGTACCAGTAGCCCTTCATCTGGTTGATCTGCAGCTGGAGCATGCCGGCCGCGCCCACGAAGGTCAGGGAGACAAAGGTGACCAGGATGACGGAGACCACCATGGACAGGTTGCGGCGCAGGCCGGAGCCGATCTCGGCCAGGATGAACGCGAGCCTCACAGCTGGCCCTCCCCGGCGCGCTGGGCGTCGACCGTGGCGGGGCCGCGGCCGCTCGCGTCCCGCAGCCGGCGGGACTGGCCCACCACCGGGATCATCGAGGTGTACAGCGCCCGGGCCTCGTCGCGGATCACGACGCCGTTGCGCAGTTCCACCACGCGCTTGCGCATCTCGTTGACGATGTCGTCGTCGTGGGTGGCCATCACCACGGTGGTGCCGTTCTGGTTGATCTTGTCGAGGACGCCCATGATGCCCATCGAGGTGGTGGGGTCCAGGTTGCCGGTGGGCTCGTCTGCCAGCAGGATCCCGGGACGGTTGACGACGGCGCGGGCGATCGCCACACGCTGCTGCTCGCCGCCGGACAGCTCGTGCGGCAGGCGGTTTTCCTTGCCCTCCAGGCCGACGGTCTTGAGGACTTCGGGGACGGTCTCGCGGATCATGCTGCGGCTCCGGCCGATCACCTGCATGGCGAAGGCGACGTTGGCGAACACGGTTTTCTGCGGCAGCAGGCGGAAGTCCTGGAAGACGACGCCGATCCCCCGGCGCATCCGCGGCACCCGCCAGCTGGAAATTTTGGCCACGTTCTGGCCGGCGACGTAGACGGCGCCGGAGGTGGCGCGGTCCTCCTTCAGCACGAGGCGCAGGAAGGTGGACTTGCCGGAGCCGGAGGCTCCCACGAGGAAGGCGAATTCGCCGCGGTCAATCTCAAGGTTGATCGAGTCCAGCGCCGGTCGCGCTTTCTGGTCGTAGACCTTGGTGACATTTTCGAAACGGATCATGGCCCTAAATACCCTGCAGGCCGGGCATTTTTCAGACCAGTTCTGCTGCCGGGGCGCGGGCTTTCTTTTGGGGGAAGTAGGGCACCGGCCCCTCGACTATACGCACGGGTAACGGCGCCCGGGCCCGAACCCGGGGGTGTGTCGCGGGATTGGCGGGCTACTTCTCCGCGTTTACTTCTCGGCGTTGCGGTTGTCGGTCCGCCAGCGGATGCCCGCGTCGATGAAGTCGTCGATCTCGCCGTCGAACACCGCGGAGGTGTTGCCCACCTCGTGTTCGGTCCGGAGGTCCTTGACCATCTGGTACGGGTTGAGCACGTAGGAGCGCATCTGGTCGCCCCAGGACGCCTTGACGTCCCCGGCGAACGCTTTCTTCTCGGCGTCCTCCTGCTCCTTCTTGAGCAGCAGCAGGCGGGACTGCAGCACACGCATGGCCGCGGCGCGGTTTTGCAGCTGCGATTTCTCGTTCTGCATGGACACCACCGTGCCGGTGGGAAGGTGGGTCAGGCGCACGGCGGAGTCCGTGGTGTTGACCGACTGGCCGCCCGGGCCGGAGGAA
The DNA here is from genome assembly GCA_963698285.1 of uncultured Actinomycetota bacterium. Classification (GTDB taxonomy): domain Bacteria; phylum Actinomycetota; class Actinomycetes; order Actinomycetales; family Micrococcaceae; genus Arthrobacter. Next base: position 268,204 of record CAVOQF010000004.1, read on the forward strand.
CGGAAGACGTCGACCCGGATCTCGTTGTCCGGGATCTCGATGGAGTCGGTCTGCTCGATCAGCGGGATGACCTCGACGGCGGCGAAGGAGGTCTGGCGGCGGCCCTGGTTGTCGAAGGGGCTGATCCGGACCAGCCGGTGGGTGCCCGCCTCCACGCTCAGGGTGCCGAAGGCGTAGGGCGCCTTGACCTCGAAGGTGGCGGACTTCAGCCCGGCCTCTTCGGCGTAGGAGGTGTCCATGATGGTGGTCGGGTAGCCGTGGCGTTCGGCCCAGCGCAGGTACATCCGCAGCAGCATCTCGGCGAAGTCCGCGGCGTCCACGCCGCCGGCGCCGGCCCGGATGGTGACCACGGCTTCGCGCTCGTCGAACTCGCCGGAGAGCAGCGTGACGACCTCGAGGTCCTTCAGCGCCTTGCGGATCGATTCGAGTTCCGCGGCCGCCTCGCCCATCGAGTCGGCGTCGTCCTCGTCCTGGCCCAGCTCCACGAGGACTTCCAGGTCGTCGATCCGGGCGGTCAGCTTGTTCAGGCGCTCCAGTTCCGACTGCTTGTGCGAGAGCTTGGAGGTGATCACCTGCGCTGCCGCGGGGTCGTCCCAAAGGTTCGGCTCGCCGGCGCGCTCGCTCAGTTCGGCGATGTCTTCCTTCAGCGCCTCGACGTTGGAAACGTTCTCGATCGAGGCGTAGGTGGCGCGGAGCGCGCGGATTTCTGCGGGAAAATCAATGTTTGCCATGGTTTTTCAAGCCTACCCCGGTTGAGCTATCACTTGTCGCGGCTAAGACGGGGGCAAAGCCGCCACAACTGATAGGGCAACCCGCGGGGAGGGTTCCGGTCAGCGCGTCAGGCGGGACCGCGCCGTCGACGTCGCCTCGATCCGCACCCCGTCCGGGACCAGGAAGTTGACGATCGGCGGGTGGACGGCGGCGCTCAGCACCACGACGGCGGTGGAACCGTCGGGACTGCCCGTGGCCGGGGCGACGGCGAGGCCGCTGAACCGGCCGAACGCGCCGGTCCGGTTCAGGTAGTCGGCGGCGGTGCTGCGGACCCGGCCGGCGCTGAGGACGGCGGTGGGGCTGCCGGCGGAGGTTTCCAGCTGCCCCAGGGTGAAGCTGTCCGCGGCAGCCACGGACGCCGCGTCCGCCAGGGACAGCAGTTTCTTGTGTTCGAGGTACACGCTGGAAGCCCCTGCGACCGCGGTGGTGACGAGCAGGGCCAGCAGCACGTAGCCGATGATCAGCACCATCAGCTGGCCGTCCTCGCCGCGGCCGGCGGCCCGGTTGATGCGGCGCGGCCGGCCGCCGGTCATCGGAACCGCCCGACGAGCTGGGTGGCTGAGGCGCTGAGCCGGCCGGCGTCGAGCCGGAGCACGTCGCTGAACGGCACGAACGGCAGCGGCACCGTGAGGCGCACGGTGACCGTGACGGCGGTCCCGGCCGCCAGGCAGTCGGCGGGGTCGCAGGTGGTTTCCAGGCTGGCATTTTCCGCCGGGTGGCCGTGATCGGCGAGCGCCAGCCGCACGGCCTGCTCGGCGGCGGCCCGGCCGCTCGCCGCGTCGGGCTGGGCCACGTAGACCTTGGCTGCCTGGTCCGCGGCGCCGACCACGGCGAAGGATCCGCCCTGCAACTGGCCGATCGTGATGACGAAGTAGACCACCGGCACCATCAGCAGGAGGGACAGGAAGGTGAATTCGACGACGGCGCTCCCCCGCTCGGCGTCGCCGCCGTCAGGGCTGGATGGCGGCATGCCCCTTCACCTCCAGCAGTTCGCGCGGCCCGATCAGCCCGATGACCGGCAGCGGGGCGCGGACCGTCACCTCAAGCGTGCGGATGCCCTGGTAGGTGGCTTCCGCGGTGCTGACGTCCCGGGCGAACTCCGGGGTGAGGGCCACGCCGATCAGCGCGGTGGTGCGTTCCCGGGCGTCGGCGGCGCCGCGGTCGGCCAGGGTGCCGTACCGGGCGCCCGAGGCGGCGGCATCGATCAGCGTGTTCCGGACGTGCAGCACGAGGGCGAGCTGGACGATGGCCAGGAAGAACAGCGTGAGCAGGGCGCCGACCAGGACGAAGTCCACCACCGCCGAGCCGCTGTCCCGGCCGGCGGGTCCTGCGGCCTCCGTGCCCCGGCCGCAGCTGGCGCCGGCTGCGTCCACCGCCTACTGCCCGACTTTCTGCATGGCCTGGTTGAAGAGCCCCTCCAGCGCCGGGCCCGCGAGCGCCAGCAGTGCGGCGACGAGGACGGCCGACATCAGGGTGATCATCACCCAACCGGGCACGTCCCCCCGTTCGTGCGGGTCCCGGTCTCCCGACGGCCGTGACCCCGGCGTTCCGGTTCGGTTTCCCGGGGCGCCGGGGCGCCACAACAATATGCCCGCCAGGCGGACCAGTAACACCATGCGGATACCTATAGTCTTCACTGTTTCCCCTTTAGCTAGGTTGGTTATTGCGCCCCGCTCAAAGCCCCAGGCTGATGGCCGCCAGACCCGGGAAGACGGCGAACACGACGGTCAGCGGCAATACGCCGAAGACGAGCGGGACCATCATGCCGATTTCCTTCTTGCCGGCGGACTCCATCAGTTCGCGCTTGGCGGTGTCCCGCACGTCCTGGGCCTGGGCGCGCAGGACGTCCGCCAGCGGCGTCCCGCGCTCCACCGCCACGATCAGCCCGTCAACAAAGCGGATCAGCGGTCCCAGATCGGTCCGGCGCGAGAACTCCTCCAGGGCCTCGGCCAGCGGCTTGCCGGCGCGGGTATCGGCCAGCACCCGGGAGAACTCCTTCGACAGTTCCCCCCGCGTTCTGCGGCACACCCGGTCCAGGGCGCCGGTGGCGCTCTCGCCCGCGCTGACCGCCAGGGCCATGAGTTCGGCCACGCTGGGGAACTCCGCCATCATGCGTGCCTCGCGCCTCTTGACTTGGGCCCCCAGCAGATAGTCGCGGAGCAGGAATCCGGCGAGGCCGGCCCCGACGACGATCAGAACCGCGAACAGCGGGTTGTACCGGCCGACGGCTCCTCCGAACAGCACGATCCCCGCGGCCGCCACGAATCCGCCGGCGGCCCACATCAGCTGTTCTGCACGGAAATCCACCGACGACTTGCTGCTTCCGGCCCGTGCAAGCCTGCGCTGGAGCGCCGACGACCCCGGGTTGAGCCTGCCCAGCGCCCGCACCCAGTCACGGACCACCGGGCGCAGGATCCGCTCCAGCGGGCCGAAGGGCGTGACGTTTCCGGGCGCCGGGCGCAGCAGGCGGGATTCCAGGTTGTGGGAACGCAGCTGCGGTCCGATGCGTTCCGCAAGGCTGACCGGCCGCAGGAACGGCAACCGCACCAGGAACAGCCACAGCCCGCCGCCCAGTCCGAGGCCGCAGATGACTGCGCTTGCCGTCAGCCCGGTCACCGGAGAACCCGTTCGTCCTGCGGCAGTGCCCCGATCCGCAGCATGATGCCGTAGGAAAACACGGAGACCAGCAGCCCGCCGATCAGCACCGCCGCCCCGACCGGCGAGTTGTAGGCCGCCACCGCCTCCGGTCTGCTGGCCAGGAGCACCAGGACTATCCATGGCGCGGCCACGGCCAGCCGGGCGGCGTTGACCGTCCACGATTGCCGGGCTTCCAGTTCGCTGCGGGTCCGGGCGTTGTCCCGCAGGAATTCCGCGAGGGTGCCCAGCAACCGGCCCAGGTCCGATCCGCCCACCTCCCGGGTCAGCCGGAGCGCCTCGACGATCCGGTCCGCAACGGGATCGGCGAGCCGTTCCTTCAGCCGGCCCAGGGCCGGATCGAACTGGCCCCCGGACCGGTAGTCCGCGCCGAAGTCGACGAACAACGGGCGAAGCTCGGAGGGGCCCTTTTCGCCCAGCTGGATCAGGGCCTCCGGCAGCGACAGGCCCGCCCGGATGGCGGAGCGCAGGTGGTCGACGACGTCGGGCCACAGCTCACGGAGCACGGCCGCGCGTTTCCGGGCCCGCCATTTCACGAGGCCCAGCGGCAGCCAGCCGCCGAACAGGCCGAAACAGCCGGCAGATCGGCCATGACCTGGTGCCGGCGAAGAACACGAGGGTCACGAAGGTGCCCACGCCGCAGCACGTCGCCAGCAGGCCGAGCCGGCTGACCTTTTCAATGCCGGCAGCCCGCAGCAGGTCCTCCAGCCGGCTGGTTCTGGGCCGGCGTCCGGGTGCCTGCGGCTGTTCCCAGGCCGACCACCAGACCAGCAGCAGTCCGGCGCCCCCAAGCACCCCCAGCAGCGGCGCCATCAGCGCGGCTCCAGCAGCGCCGCGACGTCGTACCCGGAGCGGGCAAACTTCTCCGCCGCGGGCATCGAGTTCGCCCGGGGCCGGAGTTGGCCGCCGGACAGGTCGAAGACCATGGACGATTCGATGATCCCGTTCTCCACCCGGCGGCCCAGCGAGAGGATTTCGGTGACCTGCCGGCGGCCGTTGGGCAGGCGGCTGCAGTGGACCACCAGGTCGATGCAGGACGCCACGGTGGGGACAACGAAGGCGCTGGAGATGTTGTCGCCGGCGAGCAGCGGCAGCGTGCAGATCTTGGTGACGGCGTCGTGGGCCGAGTTCGCATGGACGGTGCACATCCCGGGAAGGCCTGAGTTCAGGGCAATGAGCATGTCCAGGCTTTCGGCCTCCCTGACTTCACCGACCACCAGACGGTCCGGCCTCATCCGCAGCGCCTCCTTCACGAGGCGGCGGAGCGGTATTTCACCTTGCCCCTCGAGGTTCGGTTGCCGGCACTGCAGCCCCACTACGTCGCGGAGCGGGAACTGCAGTTCGAAGATCTCCTCCACCGTGACCACCCGTTCGCGGGTGCCGATGCTGGCAGCGAGACAATTGAGCATGGTGGTCTTGCCCGCCTGGGTGGCCCCGGAAACGAGGATGTTGAGCCCGCTGGCGACGGCGGCGCCGAGGAACCGGGCCGACTGCGGGGTGAGCGTTCCCAGCTCCACGAGGTGCTCCAGCCGGCTGGCCTTGACCACGAACTTGCGGATATTGATGGCCCAGTGCCGCCGGGTGACGTCGGGGATCACAACGTGCAGGCGCGAGCCGTCCGGAAGCGCGGCGTCGACGAAGGGCGAGGACATGTCCAGCCGGCGCCCCGAGCTCTTGAGCATGCGCTCGACGAGGTCGCGGACCTGCTGCTCGGTCACGGCGATGGATGTCAGTTCCGATTCGCCGTTGCGGGCCACAAAGATTTCGTCCGGCGCGTTGAGCCAGATTTCTTCGATCGCCGGGTCGTCCAGCAGCGGCTGCAGCGGGCCAAAGCCGGCAACGGCGTCAAACACAAACCGCCGGGCGGTTTCGAGGGAGCCGATGGGAGGCAGCGGCGCCAGCAGCGCCCGCTCGTCGTAGTCGCTGATGGCTTCCTCCACCAGGCGCCGGACTTCGCCGGCCTGCCGCAGTGGATCCAGCCCGCGGCGGCGGATCAGCTCACGGACTTCGTCCTCGACGATGCGCACAGCTTCCACGGCGCCCCCAACATGACCGCTACCCCTCCCCCTGGGGCAGTGCAACTGGGGTTAAAGCTAGAGGAGCCGGGCCGTTCGGACAAGGGTGCCGGCCACGCTTTGTGGATAAGCTGCCCGGCGGCGTCCCTAGTCGGCCGTGACGCCGGTGGTCTCGGCGACCCGGGCCTCGGCAACCCGGGTCTCGGCAACCGCGGCGTAGCCGTGCGGGTTGTTGCTCTGCCAGCGCCAGTGGTCCTCGCACATCTGCGCCAGGTTCCGGTGCGCGGACCAGCCCAGGTCGGCGAGCGCGGCCGAGGGGTCGGCGTAGCTGACGGCGGCGTCGCCGGGGCGGCGGGGGGCGAATTCGTAGGGCACCGGGTGGCCGGCGGCCTCGCCGAACGCCTCGATGACCTCCAGCACGGAGGAGCCGCGGCCGGTGCCGAGGTTCCAGCGGAACACGCCGGCCTTGCCGCCGAGGTAGCCCAGCGCGGCCAGGTGCCCGGCCGCGAGGTCCATCACGTGGATGTAGTCGCGCACCCCGGTGCCGTCCGGCGTCGGGTAGTCGTTGCCGAACACCATGACCTTCTCGCGGCGGCCCACGGCCACCTGGGCCACGAACGGCAGCAGGTTGTTGGGGATGCCGCTGGGGTCCTCGCCGATCAGGCCGGACTCGTGGGCGCCCACCGGGTTGAAGTAGCGCAGCAGCGCGATGCTCCAGCGCGGGTCGGCGGCCCCCAGGTCGGAGAGGATGTCCTCGATCTGTTCCTTGGTGCGGCCGTAGGGGTTGGTGGCGTCCAGCGGGGCCTTCTCGATGAGCGGGACTTCCTCCGAGGCGCCGTAGACGGTGGCGGAGGAGCTGAAGACCAGGCGGCGGACGCCGGCGGCGTCCATGCTGTGCAGCAGGTTCAGGGTGCCCACCACGTTGTTCTGGTAGTACCAGAGCGGCTTCTCCACCGATTCCCCCACGGCCTTGAGGCCGGCGAAGTGGATGACGGCCTCGAAGCCGCCCTCGGCGAAGACGGCGTCGACGGCGGCGGCGTCGAGCAGGTCGACCTCGCGGAAGTCCACGCTTCCTGCCGGTGAGCTGCTCCACCCGGCGCAGGGATTCGGGGTTCGAGTTCATCAGGTTGTCGAGGACCACAACCTCGTGCCCCTCCTCGAGGAGACAAAGCGTCGTGTGCGATCCGATGTAGCCGGCGCCGCCGGTAACCAATACCTTCATGGGTTCCAGTCTAGGTTGCCCGGCGACCGCCCGGGGCGGGGTGGCGTTCGAGCACGCAACGCTAGAGCACCGCAGACCGCGCGCAACGCAGGCGCCGGTTCGGGTCCTCGCGGCGGCTCGCGATAAAGTGGCTCGTTGTGATGTCCAACCAAGCCCTCGCCGCCCCCACAGAACGGGCACAAGCTGTCCGTCTGCCCCGATCGGACCAGTTCCGGCCGGAAATCCAGGGCTTGCGGGCCATCGCCGTTCTGGTCGTTGTGCTGTACCACCTGTGGCCCCAGCGGCTCACCGGCGGCTACGTGGGCGTCGACGTGTTCTTTGTGATCTCCGGATACCTGATTACCGCCCATATGTACCGTGAGGTCTTGAAGACCGGGCGGGTGGCGCTGGTGCAGTTCTGGGCGCGAAGAATACGCCGCCTCCTTCCGGCCTCCGTGTTCGTGTTGGCCGTGACGCTGCTGGGGGTCTTCCTGTGGCTGCCGTCGACGGTATGGGAGGTGTCGGCCCGACAGATCGGCGCGAGCGCTCTCTACGTCCAGAACTGGATCCTGGCCGGCGACGCCGTCGACTACTCAGCCCAGCACAACGACGCCACCCCCGTCCAGCACTACTGGTCGCTGTCCGTGGAAGAACAGTTCTACTTCGTCTGGCCGCTCTTCCTCACCGGACTGCTCTACGTCACCGGTCGCTATGCGGCGCGGCGGCGGCAGTCCGGCGCGCCGGCACTGCCGATCTCACCACGCACCACAATGACCGCCGGCATCGCGGTTGTCGGCGCCGCGTCCCTCGCCTATTCCATCCTCCTCACTGCCCAGAGCCAGGCCACGGCCTATTTCGTGACCCCCACCCGCGTCTGGGAGTTTGCCGCCGGCGCCCTGGTGGCCCTTGTCTTCCTCGACCGCCAGTTCGATGGCCGCCGGGCCTCGCTGCTGGCATGGGCCGGCCTGGCGCTGATCGCGGTCTCTGCGTTCGTGTACGACGGCGCCACCCCCTTCCCCGGGTGGACCGCCGCACTGCCGGTGGCGGGCACGGCCCTGGTGCTGGCCTGCGCCGGGAGCACGGCGAAGTTCGCCCCGCGCTGGTGGCTGTCCCGCCGGCCTATGACGTTTTTGGGTGACGTGTCCTACGGCCTTTATCTCTGGCACTGGCCGCTCATTGTCTTCGCACCGTTCATCCTGGGGCACGGGCTCACCGGCCCGGAGAAAGTGCTGCTGCTGCTCGCGTCGGTGCTGCTGGCCTGGCTGACCAAGCTGGCCATCGAGGATCCGTTGCGCCGCGGGTGGCTGCTGCGGGCGCCCTGGCGGGCCTACACGTTTACGGCAGGGAGCATGGCGGCCATCGTGGCACTGTGTTTCGGGCTCACTGCGGCGGCCTACGCCTCCCCCGGGGACGGGCTGGCCGGAAAACTCGGGGCCTGCTACGGTCCCGGGGCCTTGGCGCCGGCCAACAACTGCGGACCGGTGATCGGAACCGAAACCCCCAGCCCCGGCCCGGCCCTCGTGGCCAAGCAGAACACCGACCCGCTGTACAAGGGCTGCCAGGCCGGCATTGCGGGCGATGACTTCGTCAGCTGCGACTTTGGCGCCAGCGCGGAGAAGGCCGAGGCCACCGTCGCCATTGTCGGGGACTCCCACGCGACGGCATGGTTCCCTGCCATGGAACAGTTGGCGACCTCCAGGAACTGGCACGTCAAGACCTATACGAAGGGCTCCTGCCCGGCCACCACCGCCCGGCGGATCCTTCCCTCGGAGAAGAACGAGGACAACCAGCGCAGTTGCCTGGAGTGGAACCGGAAAGTGAACGATGCGCTGGCGTCGGACAAGAGCATCTCCACGGTGTTCACCGCCTCGTACTCCACCGCGTACAGTTTCGCGTCTGCGGAGGGACGGCCCCTGCAGAATCCCGCCGTCGACGGTTTCCAGGAGACCTGGCGCGGCTGGATGGCGGCGGGGAAGCAGGTGGTGGCCTTCGACGACGTTCCACGGACCAACGGCGAGTACGTGCCCACATGCCTGGCCAAGAACCCCGACGACGCCCTGGCCTGTGCCACGCCCCGCGCCAAGGCCTACCCGGCCAACACCGCCATCGGCCAGGCGGGGGCGGCCATGGCCGCCGAGGGTGTCAAGCAGCTGAGCCTGCGGGAACAGTTCTGCGATTCGAAGCTCTGCTATCCGGTGGTCGGCTCTGTGATTGTCTACCGGGACTACTCGCACCTCAGCGCCGAGTACGCCAGGGCACTCGTGCCTTACATTTCGAAGCAGCTCTAGGGGCCGACTTCCCGCCCGCAGTCTTCCGGCGGTCGTATCACAAGTAACACAAGTAACAGTGGCAACTCTGGTTCCAGAGACGATCCGATGCTATCGTTTCGGCGTCAAGACCAAGCGAATTGACGTATCGGTTTCCCAACTCGCGGACGACCGGTCATGGTGAACTAGGTGTCGTGTTTCTCGGAGCACGTCGTCGCTCCGGAGAGATACATGAAGCCGAACCAGACCCTTTCGAAGCGGCGCCTTTCGCTGTTCAAGACCCTCGCTGCCGTGGTCGTCACCGCGGTCGCCGCAGCCGGGCTACCGGCCCCCGCCGGTGCGCTCGAGCCGGCGCCGTCGGCGCCGTCCACCGCGACAGCCACCCCCGCACCGGCGCCGCGACGCCGGCGGCGACGCCCGAAGCCACCCCCGCCCCCAGCCCGGCCGAAACGGCACCCCCGGCAGAGGCCACCACCGGCGAGGTCGACCTTGAGGCGCTCAAGGCCGAGATCGGCCAGGACGGCGCCTCCATGGGCCAGGGCCTCAAGACGCGGCTCGCCGGCTCCCCCCGCTCCGGCGGCACGGCGGCGGTCACCGAATCCGTGGAAACCGAAAACACCTGGAAAGCCCCCGGCATCCAGGGCCTGGACGTAAGCAGCCACCAGCCCACGGTGAACTGGCCGGCGCAGTACTCCATGGGCGCCCGCTTCGCCTACGTCAAAGCATCCGAGGGCCTCACCTACCGCAGCCCCACCTTCAATTCCCAGTACTCGGGCGCTCTGAGCACGGGCATGCTGCGCGGCGCGTACCACTTCGCCCTGCCGAGCATCTCCGGCGGCGCGGCCCAGGCCGACTACTTCATCAGCAGCGGCGGCGGGTGGAGCCCCGACGGAAAGACCATGCCACCGCTGCTTGATATCGAATACAACCCTTACAGCAGCCTCGGCAACACCTGCTACAACATGAGTGACGCCGCCATGGTCGGCTGGATCAGGGACTTCTCCAACCGCATGCTGGCGCGCACCGGCCGCCTGCCCATGATCTACACCACCACGGACTGGTGGTCGCAGTGCACCGGAAACTCGGGCGCCTTCGGAAACCAGCCCCTCCACCTGGCCAACTACTCGACGTATGTCGGAAACATGCCGAACGGCTGGGGAACCTACAGCGTCTGGCAGTACAGCAGCACCGGGCCCCTTCGCCGGCGACTCCAACGCCTGGAACGGCAGCTACGCCGGCCTGCAAAAATTCGCTGCCACCGCCGACGGGGCGGTCCCGAAACCGTCGGTCATGTCCACCGGCGACGTCGTCGCAGCAGACGCCGAGCGGCGCACTCTGGGACTATCCGGCAACCGGCACCGGAACCTTTGGCGCCCGCAGGCAAATCGGCCAGGGCTGGACCGGGCTGCGCTCCGTCAACGTGATCGACTGGAACGCCGACGGCGTGCTTGACCTGATTGCGCAATGGACCGCCGGCCGGGTGGCCGTCTACCTCGGCGTCGCGGCCGGCGGGTTCTCCACGGGACCCGTGCTCGCCTCCTCCGGCTGGGGCGGCTACCAGCTCACCGTCGGCTATTGGCTCAGCGGCAGCTACTTCCCGCAGATCCTCACCAGGGACGACGCCGGCAACCTGATGTTCTGGCGCAACAGTTCCGGAGGCGGGGTGGGAGCCGCGAGCCAAATCGGCAACGGCTGGAGCAACCTCAACCTGACCATGGTTGACTTCGACGGCGACGGCAAGGAAGACATCCTCGCGCAGGACGCCGCCGGGGCGCTGCGCCAGTACCGCTCGAACGGTGCCGGGGCGTTCATTTCCGAGGCGCGCCGGACCATCGGTTCCGGCTGGAACCAGATGACCAGCGTGACCGTGACCTTCGCCTTCAAGGGCTACGCCGCCACCGGCATCATGGCCCGGACGAAGGACGGCACACTGAAATACTTCCCCGTGCCGGGCAACTCCACCTGGGGCGCCAGCTCCGTGATTGGCACCGGCTGGGGCGGCTTCCTCATCGCCGGAGGGGAAACCATCAACACCGCTCCCCCGGTCACGACCCCGCCGCCGGCCGAGACGGTCAATCCGTCCATCAAAGCGGCGTCCGACGTCGTCAGCGTGGATTCCGCCGGCAACCTTTTCCGCCGCCCGGGAGGCACCGGCACCCTGGGAGCACCGGTCCAGATCGGCAACGGCTTCACCGGCCTGGCTTCTGTCCATGTCGTCGACTGGAACGCGGACGGCCTGCAGGACCTGGCGACGCTGACCAGCGCCGGTGAGCTGGGCATCCGCCTCGGCCTCCAGGCCGGCGGGTTCGCCGCCCCGGCGGCGCTGCTGTCCGGACTGTCCGGCTCGGACCTCACCTTCGGCCGGTGGCTCAAGAACGCCAAGTACCCCGGCTTGGTCGTCCGCCGGCCGGACGCCGTCGTAGCCTTCTATGCCAACGCAGCGGGCGGAGCCGCCAGCGACCCGACGACGATCGGAAAGGGCTTCGTCCGCATGGATGTCACCATGCTGGACGCCGACGGCGACGGCAACCAGGACCTCGCCGCCGTGGACAACGTCGGCCAGATGACGCTGTTCCGCTCCAACGGTGCCGGCACCTTCATCTCCGAGGCCCGCCGCCAGCTCGGAACGGGCTGGAACGCGATGGACAGCATCAGTCCCGCCCTCGGTTTCGCCGCCGCGGGCTCCACCGGCCTGATCGCCCGCGACTCCGCCGGCAGCCTCAGCTACTTCCCGCTCGCCAAGGGCGCTTTTGGCTCCCGCCAGGCCCTCGCAACGGGCTGGGGCACCACCCTGATCGCCGGCAGCGCGACCATCACGCCGCAACAGCCCATCACCGGCCAGTCAGACATCCTCCGGGTCGACGCCGCCGGCAAGCTGTGGGCCCACCCCGCCAGCGGAACGGGCGGCCTCACCGCGCCGTACCAGATCGGCAGCGGCTGGTCCGGCGCCAAGAGCCTCCGCGTCCTGGACTGGAACAAGGACGGCGTGCCGGATGTGCTGGCGCAGTGGTCCTCCGGCGCGCTGAACGTGTACCTCGGTTCGAAGGCGGGCGGGTTCACCGGTCCCCTCTCCCTCGCGAGCACTGGCTTCGCCCAGACAACGTTCGTCACCGGCCGCTGGGTGGCCGGGACCGGCTACCCCGGACTCGTCGGCTACGGCCCGGACGGCGCACTCTACTACTGGGCCAACGCCTCGGGCAGCAGCCTCAGCGCCCCGGTGCGCATCGGCGTCGGCTGGGGCACCCTGAAGCTCGCCATGACCGACTTTGACGGCGACGGCAACCAGGATCTGCTGGCCGTCGATACCTCCGGCGCCATGCGGCTCTTCCGCTCCAACGGGCAGAACGGCTTCGTGGCAGAGGCTCGGAAGACCGTGGGCACCGGCTGGCAGTCATTCCGGCAGTTCGGCAGTACGGCGGGCTTCGCCGGGAACGGCTCTGCCGGGGTTATGGCGCTGCAGTCCGACGGCAACTTGAGCTACTACCCGGTGCTCGCCGGCGGCCGCTGGGGCAGCCGCAGCGCGGCAGGGGCCCTCGGTTCAGCGCCGGTGGTCTCGACCAGCACCTCCGCGTACTGAGGACCTGAAGACACGAAGGACTAGTTGCCGGCAACCCTGCGGTAGAGGGCCGCGAGGGTCTGCACCGCAACGTCGGGGCCGTGGTGCTGCTCCACCCACCGGCGGGCGCCGGCCAGCGCCGACGCGGCCAGCGGATCCTCCAGCGCGAGGACGGCCTGGGCCGCGAGGCCCTCGGGCCCCTCGCCCTGGAGCGCGGGTGCGTCGGTGTAGTACCCGGCGCCAAGGTTCATGACCGTGGGGATATCCATGGCCAGGGCCTGCAGCTCACTGGTTCCCATGGTCCCCGAGCCCTGGCCCACCACGCAGTGGGCGCTGGCCAGCCACTTGAGGTAGCCGGCCTTGGGCATCTTCGGGACCAAAACGATTCCCAGCGCCCGTGCCTCGTCCACGCGCTGCCCCCAGTCCAGGCCTTCGAGAATCACGCGGCCCTGCGTCGCGTCACGGATGGCCGCCGCCACCTTGAGCTGGTCGGCGGCGTTTTTGGAATCGTCCCAGCGGGATGCGAAGACTACCCGCGGCGGCCCGTCAGGCGACCACACGGGCAACTCTTCGAGATCCACCGGCGTCGGAAGGTAAATGGCGTCCGGACGGACGGGTTCGGCATGCTGCCTCAGGTCCGGGGTCGCATAGACGACGGCGGCCGCATGGTCGGCGCCCCACTGGATGTTGGGACGGCCCTTCGGCGTGTTGTAGGTGGTGCGGATGTCCGTGCCGTGCCAGTGCATCACAAAGGGGATCACCGGCCTGCTGTTGGCAACTCCGCCCCTGGTGCCGAAGTGGACATGCATCACGTCGGCACGCAGCGCCTCGATCGTCCGGCGGATTCGCCAGGACGAACTCTCGAATTTCGCCTGCAGCGGGCCCGACGGCACCGCGCCGCCCATGCCCGGGGCAAGGGCGGGACGATGCCACCACCTATAGCCCGCGCGCTTCCCGTACCCCACCAGCGTCTTGCCAACGTCGGCGCAGTCGAAGAAATGGACGACGGCGGGATCCGTGGTTGTTTTGCTCACAAGGGCCACCCTAGCACCGCGCACTTTCCGGTCGGCGGCACTCCTCCCGGCCGCGGAGGGGCCCCGCAGGTGCCCGCCGGATACGTGGCCGCCCGGCAATCTCCAGTAACCTGATCCATGTATGAAAAATCTACTAACTGTCCTGCGGCCCCTGCTCAACACCCTGCCGGCCGGGAGCAGGCGATTCCTGCTGAGCTATGGCATCGCCAGCGCGTGCCTGGCTGTTCTGGACATGCTGGCGCTGGGGATGATCGCACTGCTGCTGCCGTCCCTGGTCGCCAACAAGCCGGTCACACTCCCCGTCCTCGGAGACGTTTCTGAACACGTGCTGCCGATCCTGGTCGGCGTCTGCACCCTCATCGTGCTCAAGGGAGCCTTGGCCGTGCTGCTGTTGCGGGTGGCCACGCGCCGCTTCGCCCAGCACGAGGTCGCGATCGGCGACCGCCTGTTCGCGTCCTACCTGGCATCCCCCTGGGAAGACCGCCTCAAGAAGAATTCCAGCGAGCTGATCCGCATGGTCGACGTCGGCGTCGGCATCACGGTCTCCGGCGTGCTGATCCCTGCGATGACCCTTTTTGGGGAATTCGGCACCCTGCTGGCCGTTATTGTGGTGCTTTTCGTCGCAGAGCCGCTTATCGCGGTGGTAACGCTGACCTACCTTGGCCTCATCGCGTTCCTCCTGGCCCGCGTCATCTCCCCGCGGTCGGTCAACGCAGGCCGCGAAAACCGCCACTGGTCCGGCCGCACAGTGGTGATGCTCACTGAGGCGATGAACGCGCTTAAGGAACTCACCCTCGCGGGCCGCGCCGGCGACGTGCAGGACGGGGTCCACTCGACCCGGGTCCGCAGCTCCGCCGCCCGCGCCCAGTCAATCTTCCTGGCCCAGGTCCCCCGCTACGTCCTTGAAGCCGCCCTGATCGTCGGATTCGCGCTCGTCGGTGGCGTCGGGCTGGCCACGGGAGGTCCGGCGGGGGCCATCAGCGCGATCGGCCTCTTCGCCGTCGCCGGTTTCCGGCTTGTCCCGTCGTTGACCAGGCTCCAGGCAGTCCAGTCGCAGGCCAACTCCAGTGCCTCCTTTGCCCACCAGGTGATGCGCGATATCTCAAGCGGGGAAAAGCTGCTGGCCGCCAACGCCGCCGAGCGTCCGCAGCGCGAGCTCGGGGCCGGGAAGACCGACATCGTCCTCCACGACGTCTCCTTCAGCTACCCGAACGCCGAGCAGCCTGCCCTGCGCAACGTCAACATGCGCATCCCTGCCGGCTCACACGTTGCACTCGTCGGTTCCTCCGGCGCGGGAAAGTCCACGCTCGTGGACATCCTGCTCGGACTGCTGGCCCCCAGCAGCGGCTACATCGAAGTCGCAGGCCAGAACATGGACTTCGTGCTCGACGACTGGCGGAAGCGGATCGGCTACGTTCCGCAGGAGGTGTCGCTCTTCGACGCCACGGTCGGTCAGAACGTCGCCCTGACGTGGAACCCGGACAATGTGGAACCGGACAAAGTCGTGGCCGCGTTGCGCCGGGCGCAACTGCTGGACACGGTCCAGGGACGCGAAGGCGGCATCGACGCCATGGTGGCCGAGCGCGGCCTCGCCCTCTCCGGGGGCCAGCGGCAGCGTCTGGGCATCGCCCGCGCTCTGTACAACGAACCCAACGTCCTGGTGATGGATGAGGCAACCAGCGCACTGGATACGAGTACCGAAGCGGCGGTGACCAAGGCCATCCACGAATTGCACGGCGAGGTCACCGTGATTACCGTGGCGCACCGGCTGGCGACCATCCGGGACGCCGACATCGTCTTCTTCATGCGTGACGGCCAGGTCGTGGCACAGGGCTCGTTCGATGAGGTTGTGGACAGCGTCCCCGACTTCGCCGTCCAGGCAGCCCTGGCCGGGCTCAGCTAGACCAAGGCTTTCTGCCGGGGAGGGACGCGTAGGCCGCGGCCAGCCGCTCGACGATGCGCGCCGGGTCGTGGTGCTCCGCCAGCCAGGAGCGGGCGCCCAGGCCGGCGGCCGTGGCGGCTGCGTCCTTCGCGGCCGCCACAATGGATTCCACCTGCTCGTCGACGGTGCCCGTCCCGACAACGGGGACGGTGCCCGGGTACAGCCCCGGCCGCACGTTGACCGCGGTGGGCACACCGATGCCGATCGCCTGCAGTTCGCTCATTCCGAGCAGCCCGGTTGACTGCCCCACGACGGTGTGGGCTTCGGCCAGCCATCCCAGGTAGGCGGCCTTGTCCATGGTGGGCACCAGTTCCACGCCGAGTGCAGCGGCGCGGGCGGCGTTTTCGCCCCAGTCCAGCCCCTGCAGCCGTATTCCGGTTCCGGCCACGGCACGGGAGAGCCGGGCGGCCAGTTCCAGCTGTTCGTCACCGCCCTTGGCAGCGCCCCAGCGGGAGGCGAAGACCACGCGCGGCTCGGCCGCCGGAGCCCACGCCGGGAGTTCGGCCAAATCTACGGGATTGGGCAGATACTGGGCATCCGGCCGGGCCACGAGGGCGTACTCCGCCAAATCCGGGGTGGCGTAAAAGACTGCCAGTGCGTTGTCGGCGCCCCACTGGATTTTCGCCCGCTGCCGGGGGTCCTGGTAGAACTCCCGGATGTCCGTGCCGTGGAAGTGCACGACGAACGGCCGCCGGGGCCACCGCTCGGCGATATCCACCCGGGTTCCGAAGTGGATGTGCAACAGGTCCGCCGGGAACGTCAGGGCCCAGCGCTTGGCGGTCCAGCCGGCGACACCCCCGAGCCTGCGGAGCCGGCCCAGCGGCCCGGAGCCGTCGCCGGACGTATCGCGCGCCGGCAGGTAGCTCCACGGCCGGCCCTGGCGGCGTGCGGCCCGCACCAGCGTGGCACCCACATCCGCGCAGTCGAAAACGTGTACCACCCGCGGATCCCCGCCCTGATTTTGACATGTTTAGAACCTAGCAGACCGTCCGCAGGCCCAAACGTGGGAGCCGGGAGACGGCGCCGTCCGCCGTGCGCGGGACGGTACAGTTGTACCGTCAGATCATCGGAAGGAAGCCCTTGAGTTCACCGAAACGCCCGCACCTGCTCTACGTTGCCTGGGGTTTCCCTCCTTCGCGGGGCGCGGGCGTGTACCGTGCGCTGGCGACGGCGAACGCGTTCGTCGATGCGGGCTGGAAGGTCACGGTCCTGACGGCGAGCCGGGAAGTGTTCGAGTACCAAACCGGCACCGACACCGACCTGGAGCAGAAGGTCGACCCGAGGCTGAACATCGTCCGTGCACCGTTCAGCTGGGTGCGTGGCGAGCCGGACCTGGCAAAGTGGTCGCGCACGCGGATCGCGTCGAACCTGCTGTGGTCTTTCGCGCGGGCCAAGTCCGACCGGCTGGCCTTCCCCGAGCCGGTCTATGGCGGCTGGAAGAAAGCGCTCCTCAAGGAAACCGACCGCATCCACGAGGCCGACCCGGTCGACCTCGTTATTGGCACGGCCAACCCGAACGTGGACTTCGTTCCCGGCTGGCATCTGCACAAAACGGCTGGCGTCCCCTACGTTATGGACTACCGCGATACCTGGCACCTGAATGTCTACACCGACACCTTCGTCGGCTCCCAGCACAGCCGTTCGGCCAGGCTCGAGAAAAAACTCCTCGCCTCGGCAGCCGAGGTCTGGTTCGTCAATGCGCCGATCCGGGACTGGCATGCCCGGACCTACCCGGTTGGCGCCGAGCGCTTCCGCGTGGTGGCCAACGCCTTCGATCCGGAGTTCGCCCAGGCTTTTGACGGCATTTCCAAGCCGGACCGGTCCCCCGGCGATGGCCTGGTGTTCGGATACCTCGGAACAATCTACGGGCCCATGCCGCTGCGCGAATCCCTGGAGGGCTGGCGCATCGCACGCAGCCGGTCCGAGATCGTCCGCAATTCCAGGTTCGAGATCCACGGCCGGCTCGGCCACTACGCCGAGCCGGACGCCGCGATCCTGGCCCTGCTCAAGGAGTACGCCGGCGACGGCGTCAGCTACGAAGGTCCGGTCAGCAAGACCGCCGTTGCCGACCGGTACAAGGAATTTGATGCGCTCATGCTCATCCTCGGAAAGAGCAAGTACGTAACCAGCGGCAAAGTCTTCGAGTACGCCGCCAGCGGTCTTCCCATCGCGTCCCTGCACCATCCGGAGACGGCCTGCACCTCCATCCTCACAGGCCATCAGGATTGGTTCCCGGTACCGGACCTGGCGCCGGCGAGCATCGCCGAAACCATCCTCAAGACGGCCCAGCGGGCGGCAGACATGACGGCCGGTGACTACGCCCGGAACCAGGCTTGGGCGGACCACCTGTCCCGGGACAAACAGCTCCAGCCCCGCATCAGTTACCTGACCGAACTCGTGGCGGAGGCCAGCCGTGGATAAGCCCCTGAACGTCGTCGTGCTCATCGGCTCGCGATCCGACCCCGAGCAGCTGTTCCGCTCAGCACTGGGCGAGGCTACACCCGGCGCGGCGCTCAGCCGGGCCGCCGGCCGGGACGTCTCGGTGTCACTGCTGTCCCTGCTGCCCCCCGCCGCGGACCTCGGCCTCGCGACGCCGCACATCCTTTCTCCGCCCCGCACCCCCTGGCTGGACCGACTGCTCGCAAAATTGCCGTTGAACCGCCTGGAATCGTTGCTGCGGACCTCGCCCGCCGGACGGCTGCTGCTGTCCCTCGGCCCCACCGACCCGTCCCGGGTCTTCTGGAGGTCTGTACGCGCCGATCCCGCGGCCGTGGCCCTGCTTGCCTCCGCGGACGTCCTGCTGGCAGCGGACCTTCCTGCGGTTCGGACCGCCTGGCACTTCCTGCGCGAAGGCAAGGTGCCCGCAGCGTACTTCGGCCTGCAGGCAGCCGAGAAGGTCTTCGCCGCCCGTTACGGCTCGTCCCGGCCGCTCGCCGGGTAGGCGCCGGGCCGGCGGGAAGCGAGGCAACCCGGACTAGTTGAGCGCCTCGGCGTAGATTTCCAGCAGCCGGTCCACGGTCGCGGCCGTGGAGTGGTGCTGCTCGATCCATCGCACCCCGTCACGTGCACGCTGGTCCATGGCCTGGCCATTGACAAGGTCTTCCGCGAGACTCTTGGCCAGCCCCTCCGGGTCCACGGGCTTTCCCCAGCCGACCGGAGGATGTTCCGGGTACAGCCCGTCGACGAGGGGCATGTACAGCGGAACCCCCATGCCCAGGGCCTCCAGTTCGCTGGAACCCAGCAGGCCCGATGACTGTCCCACCGCGACGGTGCAGCCGCCCAGGAATTCGAGAAACTCCTGGTGGCTCATTTTGGGGACGAGGGTGACGCCGGCGGACGCCGCGTCCCCGGCGTGCGGCCCCCAATCCAGCCCCGCCACTTCGTAGCGGCCCTTGCCCAGGCGGATGAGCTCCCGCGCGGTGGCCAGCTGCTCGGCGGCCCCCTTGGAGTCGTCCCAGCGGGAGACGAAGAATATCCGCGGCGTGCCGGATCCCGAAACGCGCCGCTGCGGCAGCGTCGCGAGCGTCACCGGCACGGGCAGGTAGATGGCGTCCGGGCGCAGCCCGATCACGTGCTCGCGCAGGTCGGGGGTGGTGTACATAACGGCAGCAGCACGCCGGACGCCGTCCCGGATCGGCTTCTGCCAGCGCGGCTGGTACTGCAGGGTGCGGATATCCGTGCCGTGCAGGGTCAGGACGTACTTCTTGGGGACATAGCGGGTGTGATGCAGCATGCTGCCGGAGTGGATGTGCAGCAGGTCCACGCCCAGCGAACGCTTCGCGAGGCCCGCAAGCCAGGACATGCCCTGGGCGGCGTAGCGCAGCCGGCCGGCGAGGCCGCCGCGGCCCGGGTCCGCCACGGCGCGCGGGTAAAAGCCCCAGGGAAGGCCGCGTGTCCGGGCTTCTGCGAGCACGCGGTGCGCGTAGAAGGCGCAGTCGTTTACGTGCAGGATCCTGGGCCGGCCCCCCCGCGGCGTCACAGGCCCTGGCCGGGGCGGGACGCCACGACGGCGGTCCCTGCCGGGGCGGGAGCGGCTTCCCACGGCCGCTCCGCTTCGTCCAGTGCGATCCTGCGCGACAGCTTGGTGAGGGTGGTCTCCATCTGCCGGAAACGCTGGTGCGTCGTGGACATATAGACGAGGAAGGAGACGATGAAGGCGTAGAGCATCAGGTCGGTGCCCCGGCCCACCCCTACCAGCCGGGCCAGTTGGCTGAGCAAGGCGGGGAAGAAGATCGAGAGGACCGCGGAGATGGCGAACAGCAGAACCATGATGCGGCGGACCGCCATGTGTTTCGCATTGGATCCGCCGCGGATCAGCATCATCGAGAAGAACACGACAACGAGGACCAGGACTACTTGAACGATGATGATCATATGGATTACCTAAACAGCAGGTCCGCCAGGATATTGACGGAATTGAGGAGTGACTGGCCCTTCGATTTTGAGTACTGGGTGTAGATGATTTCCACCGGGTGCTCGGTCCATCTGGGTTTGAGGGCTGCCAGGATCTGGACCAGTTCCGAAGCGTGCGCCATTCTGTTCTGCGTAAGGTGAATGTTCGACACCACGTGGCGGTTGAACGCGCGCAGTCCGTTGTGCGCGTCCGTCAGCGGCATGCCGGTGCTCCAGCGCGACTGGACCGCTGCCGTGCGCAGCACCAGGCGCTTGACCGGGTTGATGCGGGTGCGCGAATCCAGGAAGCGGGAGCCCAGCACGACGTCGGCTTCTCCACCGAGAATCCGGGCCACCATGGCGGCGGCGTCGGACACCCGGTGCTGGCCGTCGGCGTCGAAGGTCACGACACAGGCCATTTCGGGATCCGAGAGGACGTACTCGAAGCCGGTCTGGAGGGCGGCACCCTGGCCGAGGTTCACGGGATGCTGGACGACGACGGCACCGGCAGCCCGGGCGGCCTGGGCCGAGGTGTCGGTGCTTCCGTCATCGACGCACACGATATGGGGAAACTCGGGCAGAAGGTCCTTAATGACGGAGCCGATGACGGGGGCCTCGTTGAACAGAGGGATCACAATCCAAGTACGACTCACCACGCAAGTATCGCATAACAGGCACCGTTGGCTCGAAGCCGCGGACGCGTCTCCGGGCCCGGCGGGTTGCCCTGCGGTGCGGGCGGCGGCGCAGCCGACGACGAGGGCCGCCGCACGGATCACCCTAGAATTGCAGGATGCGTCCAAAAATCCTCTGCATCTCCTTCTCCGATATCAATGCCGATGCGCGGGTCCTGCGCCAGCTCGACGTCCTGGCGGAGTATGGGGATGTGACCACCCTGGGTTACGGCGAAAAGCCCGACGCCGCAGCGGAACACCTGCAGATCGATGCCGCACTTCCGTCCCTCCCCCAAACCCTCGGCGGCGTCGCGCTGCTTGGGTTGAGGTTGTACCGTTTCCTTGAACTCAAAGCCCCTGCCGTCCACGCCGCCCTGGCGCTCACGGCAGGACGTTCGTTCGACCTCGTCGTGGCCAATGAGGCCCGCGCCCTCCCGCTCGCCCATCACGTGGCCGGCGGTTCCCCGGTATGGGGCGACATGCATGAGTGGGCACCCGAAGAACGGGTCCACGTCCTGTCCTGGCGGCTGCTGATCAAGCCGTTCATGACCTATGTCTGCGCGAAGTACCTTCCACGGACGCAGGCCGTGACGGTTGTCAACGATTCGATTGCACGCCTCTACGAGCAGGAATTCGGTTGCAGCACGGCCACGGTGCGTAATGCCCGGCCCTTCGAGGATCTGGCGCCCAGCGCCGTGCCGGCGGACACCATCCGCCTGGTCCACAGCGGTGCGGCCGTGCCAGGGCGGAATTTGGAGGGCATGATTGACGCCGTCGGGCAGCTCGGCCCCGGCTACAGCCTGGACTTCTACCTCGTCCCGGCCAGGGACGGCGGCAAGTACCTGCGGAGCCTGGAGGCCCTCACCACAGGCCCGAACAAGGTCACCTTTCATCCTCCGGTAAGCCCGGGCGAGCTGCCCGCGGTACTGAACGGCTATGACGTGGGGATCTTCAGCCTGCCGCCGCAGACCCGCAACCATGCCCTGATGCTTCCCAACAAGTTCTTCGACTTCGTCCAGGCGCGGCTGGCCATTGTCTTCAGCCCCTCCCCCGAGACGTCCCGGCTCATCGAGCGGTACGACCTGGGCGCCGTGACGGAAGACTTCTCGTCGGAGTCGCTGGCAAAGGCGCTGCAGGGACTGGACCGGGCACGGATCGCCGCCTGCAAGGCCAATGCGCACGAGGCTGCGTCCGCGCTGAGCTCCAAAGTTGACGAAGACACCGAGCGGGCGCTCCTGGAGCGGCTGCTGCCCGCGCGCTAAGGGACGCCTTTCCCACCGTTCCGGCCAAGCGGCAACTGAACGGTAAAGTTGATGCCATGCGTATTCTCAGCGTCGTCGGCGCGCGCCCCCAGTTCGTGAAACTCGCACCGATCGCGTCCGCCATGGAGGGTCGCGCAGAACATCTGATTGCCCACACCGGTCAGCACTACGACGAGATCATGTCGGACGTATTTTTCCAGGACCTGGGGATTCCGGCACCGGACTTCAACCTGGGCGTCGGCTCCGGCAAGCATGGCCAGCAAACCGGTGCCATGCTTGCCGGACTTGAGGAGATCCTTGAGTCAGTGCGGCCGGACTGCGTGCTCGTCTACGGCGACACCAACTCCACCCTCGCCGCGGCCCTCGCCGCCGTCAAGCTGCACATCCCGCTGGCACACCTCGAAGCCGGACTGCGTTCATTCAACCGCCGCATGCCCGAAGAGCACAACAGGGTTCTGACGGACCACGCCTCGGACCTGTTGCTGGCGCCCACGCAGGTGGCCATGGACCACCTCGCCGCTGAGGGACTGGCAGAGCGCAGCGTGCTGGTCGGGGACGTCATGACCGACGTGCTCTTCAAGACGCGGGAGGTTCTCCGGCACCGTGAGACTGCCCTGCCCGCGGGTGTGACGGCTGGCAACTACTACATCAGCACCATCCACCGGCCGGACAACACCGACGATCCGGCGCGGCTCAAGCAAATCATCGAGTCGCTGTCCAGCCTCGACAAGGACGTTCTCCTCCTTGCCCATCCCCGGTTGGTCGACACCGCCGGCCGGCAGGGCCTTTCGCTCGATAGCAACCGGCTGAAGGTCGCAAGCCCGCTGGCCTATCCGGAGCTTGTGCACGCGGTGATGAACAGTGCGGGAGTTATCACCGACTCCGGGGGCCTGCAGAAAGAGGCCTTCCTGCTGCGGGTTCCCTGCACCACGGTCCGTCCCGAAACGGAATGGGTGGAGACGGTCAACCTTGGCTGGAACGCGTTGGTCAGCGACGACCTTTCCGCCCTGCCGGCAGTGGTGCAGCGCCCGGCACCGGCCCCCACCTCCGACACCCCGTATGGCGACGGCCAGGCAGCCCTCCGCGCCGTCGATGCCTTGCTCGCGGCCGGCGCGAAGTCAGGCTACTGACAAGCCACGATCCTAAAAAGCTTCGCCTCACCCTCGCTGTCGATGAGCTGCACGGCCTTGGACTTCTCGAGATCCTGGAGCCCGGGGTAATTCAGGCTGGAGGGATGGTTTAGCAGATACTGGTTGCCCAGATCCAGGGCGTAGCTGACCTTCAGCTTCCGGACGGCCGCGCAGACCTGTGGTTTGGTATCGGCGTCCGCTAGTCCCTGCGCGATGGCGCGCAGCTCGTCGTTCATCCGCTGGGTCTGGTGGTACTCGAGCACCTTGCGGTCCGAGAATGCGTACGCCAGGGACCCGCCGTTCCACGGATTGACTGCGATGACGGCGTCTTCAGGCACCTCTGCCGCCAGCCGGTCAAACAGCTTGTATTCGTTGGTCGACACGATCGAGTCTCTGGTGTCGCGTTCATAGAAGACCTTGTTTTGTCCGATGTAAGTCCGGACCGGTCCGGTCTGGGCCAGCAGGACGAGCAGTGCACACACCACCACTCCGCCGGCCAGGCCGGCCGCCGTCACACCGCCGGAGAGCTGCCAGGCCGCAGCCCCCTTCGGCAGCATGCTCTGGAGCTTTCCACGCCGGGCGGCGGCCCGCCGGAGCGCGTCCGCCACGGTGGTGACGCCCAGGGCGGCAAGCACCGTGGCAAACATCGGCAGGTAGGCGGCCATACGGTTGGTGTCCTGATACCAGGTTCCGGTGAAGAAGTCCCGGGCCCAGCCCGCCGCGTAGCCGGCATCCACAACGTACAGGTAGGCGGCAGCGGCGTAACAGCCCAGCACCCACCACAGCCCGCGGCGCCGGACGATGGCGCCCGCGCCGATGAGCGCAAGGACGGACGCCACCAGGACCAGATCGGTTCCCATCGGCGCGTTGCCCACGACCTCACCGACGGCGCCCGCCACCGTCTGGTGCGGTTTCCAGCCACCGTAGAATCCCGGGCGAAGGACTTTCCAGGCGACGGCGGCCAGACCGGCCCCAAGCAGCGCCGCCAGTCCGGGCAGGAGGTAGGCCCGCACGGGGGCCCGCCTCAGAACCAGCTTCCGGATCCAGGCGGCCAGTGTCCACAGCAGCAAGGGGGCGCTGAACGCCAGCAGGGCGTTGATTGAACTCATGTGGGACAGTGCCACCCCGGGGAGGCCAAGGAGAAGCACCAGCCAGGTTTGCAGCGGTGTTTCGGCCATCGCGGCGGCCCTCCGGCACACCAGAATGACCGCGGCCAGCGCAGCCGGCAGCACGCTCGCCGAGAGGAGGTTCGGGAACAGGGGGCCCCAGACCATCAGGAGGTACGGGAAGGCGACGAATCCGCTCGAAAGCACGCCCGCCGCCGCAAGTCCGAGCAACCGCGGGCCGATGATGACCCGGGTGAGGAAAACAACGGAGATGGGCCACAAGACCGCACCCGCGACCATATTGATGACATTGACGGAGACCGCCACCTCTGCCCCGGTCAGCTGCGTCACGAGGGCCGCCAGTGAATGCCACACGGCTGGATAAATCGAGGCGCGTCCCCCACCGCCGCCGCCCATCCGGCCGAGGTCCAGCGAGGACGCGTTGGCAGTGTCGAGAACGTAGCGGACCGCGTTGAGGTGGAAGACGTTGTCATACCGTTGCGAGATATTGTCCGGCGCGCCCACCAGCTGCGCGATCCGCCGTCCAATCAGCAGGGCGCCAATGCCGATGCCCCCCGCGGCGCTGGCAACGACGGTCCACGGTTCCGGCTGCCGGGGCCCGGTCCGTCCCCAGCGGCGGACCAGCAGCCAGCCGGCCGCGGACACAATCAGGGTTGCGGCCAGCAGCACCCCAAGGCTCCACGGCGCACGGATCCAGGCGGCGACCACGGCGCTGACACCGGCGAGGCTCAGCGAGAACAACGGCGCGAGCCCCAACAGGCCCGACGCGCGGAACCCTAGAGCCCAGGCCAGGGCCGCGCCGGGAAGGAGCGCGACCGCCAGCGCGGCGAACAACGCCGGCAAAGTCTCGAGCCAGGACACATTTCCTCCAATGAAC
Source organism: uncultured Actinomycetota bacterium (assembly GCA_963698285.1). Lineage (GTDB taxonomy): Bacteria > Actinomycetota > Actinomycetes > Actinomycetales > Micrococcaceae > Arthrobacter. The sequence continues at coordinate 293,104 of CAVOQF010000004.1, forward strand.
TTGCATAAAAGAGCGCCGGCGCCTTCGCCGTAACTTCCGTTTTTGGACCGCGCCCGACTCCTACGGCCGACACGGTTCGGCGGCCCGCCGTGCCGATACTAACGGTCCCGGAGCCTCCGGATGACCTGATCGATGGGCCCGTCCATGATGACCGACCCGTGCTCCAGGAGTACGCCGCGTTCGCAGACCTGGGCTACAAGATCCAGGTCGTGGCTGACCACCACCAGGGTCTTGCCGGCAGCGGCCAGTTCCTTGATCTTGGCGAGGCATTTCTTCTGGAACGGCTCGTCGCCGACCGCGAGGATTTCGTCGACCAAAAACACGTCCGGGTCCGTGTGGACCGCCACCGAAAACGCGAGCCGCAGGTACATGCCGGAGGAGTAAAACTTCACTTCGGTGTCGATGAACTCGCCGATCTCGGCGAACTCGACAATCGAGTCGAACTTCTCCTTGATCTCGGCTTCGCCCATGCCGAGGATGGCACCGTTGAGGTACACGTTGTCCCGGCCCGACAGATCCGCGTGGAAGCCGGCACCGACTTCAATCAGGCCGGCCACCCGGCCGGCGGTCCGGACCGTGCCGGAGTCCGGCTGCATGACACCGGAAATGTGCTTGAGCAGGGTGGACTTTCCCGAACCGTTGAGCCCCAGCAGCGCCACGGTCTCGCCCTGGCCGACGTCGATGGAGAGGTCACGCAGGGCGTGGAACTTCTTGACCAAATCGCCTTTGCGGCCCCGGGTGAGCCACACCAGCGCCTCTTTCAGCGAGCGGGTGTGCCGGAGCACGAACTGCTTGTTGATATTCCGGATTTCGATGGCAACAGACACTGTCACAGCTCCTGGGCGAAACGGCCTTCGAGCCGGCGGAAAGTCCACTGGCCGAGGAACAGAATAAGCAGGGACACGGCCAGCCCGACCGGCACCCAGAGTGTCAGCAGGCCGGGCGGGCTGCCCTGTCCCCCGGCGGTGGTGGGCAGCCAGAAGGCGTGGTGGAAGCACTCGACGGCGACAGTGATCGGGTTCAGCTGGTATAGCGCGAACCCGATCTCGCCGGCCTTGTCCTGGACCATACGCCAGGAGTAGAGCACCGGTGAGACCCAGGTGGCCACCATCAGCAACAGGTCGACAACGTTCTCAGCATCCCGGAAGTACACGTTGACCGCACCGAAGAAGAGGCCCAGACCGATGGCCAGCAGCGCGATGATCACGAAGCCGGCGACGGCGGTCAGCGCTTCCAGCGGGCCGGGGCGCCAGCCGGTGAACAGGCACGCCACCAGCAGCACGAAAATCTGCGGCAAAAAGTGGACAGCCGAAACCCACACCGACGCCGCCGGGAACAGTTCACGCGGCAGGTAGATCTTGTTGATCAGGCCGCTGTTGTGGACGATGGACCGGGTGGCGGTGCTGAGCGATTCGGTGAAGAAGTTCACCAGGATGATGCCGGAGAACAGGTAGATGGCGTAGTTCGGCAGCCCGCCCCTGTTGGTCTCGCTTTGTTCCAGCCCAAGGAACACGCCGAGGGCAATGTAGAACGCAACAAACTGCACCCCCGGCTTGACGTAGGTCCACAGCAGGCCCAGCACCGACCCGCGGTAACGGATCCTCAGTTCCTTCCGGACCAGCAGTTTTAGCAGGAACCGGGACCGGAACACATCGGCCAGCCCGTTCCCCTTGCCGGGAGAAACCAGCTCGCGGCCGGACTCCTGCCGGATCGGAGAGGTGTGTCCGTCTGTCATTTACCGGGCTTCTGTTCGTCCGGGATGGAAGCGGCTTTGAAGGTCTTCTCCCATGCTTCGGGCGAAGTGAACCGGGGAAGCTCGTTCTTGTAGGCACTGGACAGCTCATCCCAGCGGGCCAGGGCGCGCATGTGCAGCGTGAGGCTCCTCAGGAACTGCTTGCGGAACCGCACGTTGTCCCGGCGGTACCAGGATGCGCCGGTCCCGTCCGAGGCAGACACGATGGCCGAATCCAGGTGGGACAACCGCCACCACCGGGCGTCCGCGGCGGGCACGACAGCCTCGGGGTGCTCGGTTGCGGCGGGGTCCACCGGACGAAGCTGGCGCAGCGCCCCGGACAGCGCGCTGGCGACCGCCTGGACGAGGTTCTTTGGCGGGGTGGGGACCTGGCCGAACTTGGGCAGGTGCAGGCGCTTGACCGCCGGGAACTCGGTGATGTCCTTGGTCACCTGGGCGTCGGGGAAGCCGGCCCGAACGGTGCGGATCTCGCCGAGCTTGCCGCCGATGGTGCGGTGCAGGTGGGAGGGCCCGTCGAGCAGGTCCTTCAGGGCACGGTTGCGGAGTTCCACGGCCGAGTACTGCAGCGAGAGCAGGTGCTTCACATCCCGCAGGAAGCTCTCAACCGGCAGCCGGCCGCCCTTCTGGTACGGGGAGTGGAGCAGGGCCGCCACCCAGCGGTTGCGCAGGTGGAAGTAGGCCTGCCAGTCGATGGCGTCGTCCTTGTCGCTCCAGGCCATGTGCCAGACCGCGGCGCCCGGGCAGGGTGACGGTGGGTAGCCGTGCTCGCCGGCGCGCAGGCCGTAGTCGGCGTCGTCCCACTTGATGAAGAGCGGCAGCGGCAGGCCGATCTCTCGGCGATCGCCGTCGGGATCATGCACATCCACCAGCCGTTGTAGTCGACGTCGATGCGGCGGTGCAGCCAGCGCGTGGTGCGCAGCGTTGGCGTACTCGGCGAAGTTGTGGTGAGTTCATCGGTGTTGCCGGCCGGTCCACAAGAAGCGGTACTGCGTTGACCCTCTCGCCGAAGACGTGCAGCGTGCGAGCGCTTCATGCAGGTTGAGCATCTGCCCGCCGACGATCGTCGGCGCTTCGGCGAAGTCGGCGAAGCGCCACGGCGCGCAGGATCGCCTCCGGCTCGACGCAGGATGTCGTCGTCGAGCAGGATGACGTACTTGCTGCTCGCTGTTCTTCAGCGCCTCGTACATCACCACGGGAGAAGCCGCCGGAGCCGCCGAGGTTGCGGCTGGTCGGATCACGGCGAGCTGGTCGTCCGAGCGGCGCCGCGGCCTCCGCGAAGCCGGATCGTCCTCGACCTTCTCGGTGCCCTGGTCGGCGACGATGAGCCTGGTCCACGATCGTCGAGCACCATCGGGTCCGACGCAAGCGTCGCGCAGGTGCGTTGACGCAGTCCTCGGGCCGGTTGAAGGTGGTGATGCCGATCGACGATGCTGGCCGGCTCGAGCGCTCGGGTTCGCGGCACGTGACCAGCTCGGCGCGCGTGCAGCGTGACATCGTCGTGCCGTGGCGACGACGTCGAACCAGTACCAGCCGCCGTCGTCGAAGGTGGTCAACGGCAGATCTCGAACTCGCCGATGGCGCTCGCCGGACAGTGCTGCATGGCTCTGCCCCGGTGGACTGGTCGCCGCGCGGCGCTTGGACCGGTAGACGATCGACGGTCGCCGTCGCGCGTCGACCTCGACGCGGAGCAGGACCTCTGACTCGAGCGTGCCAGCGCCGCCAGTAGCTGGCCGGGAAGGCGTTGAAGTACGTCGCGAACGACACTCCGGCGGTGCCGGCAGCCGACAGCTGCGGCGGCCGCGGATGCAGTCGGGCGCACGGTGTGGCCGCACGACGACGCTGTGCGTCCGCACTCCTGCGCTTGCCGTGGCGTCCTCTCGGACGCGTCGCGCGGCTCGACTCCACGTACAGCGGCAGGATGTCGATGTCGGCGTCCAGCGGGAAGCACCAGTCGCTGGACGGTCCGCCACGGCGGTCGACGATGCCGGGCTCGGATCTGCCGGACTCTGCTGCTCGCTCATGCGTCTACTCCTCCGCTTTCGCAGCTGCACCGTCGCGGAAGTGCGGCGCGAGGATGTTGTCGTACATGCTCAGGCGCCGACCCGATGGCCATGTGCATGTCCAGGTACTTGTAGGTGCCCAGCCGGCCGCCGAAGAGCACGGAGTCCGCTCGCCGCGGCGCGAGGTCCGGTAGGCCAGCAGCTCGCGATCGGTCGACGGCGGTGTTGATCGGGTAGTACGGCTCGTCGCCGTCTCCGGCGAAGCGGGAGAACTCCCGCATGATCACCGTCTTGTCCGTCGGGTAGCTCGCGCTCGGATGGAAGTGGCGGAACTCGTGGATCCGGGTGAAGGGCACGTCTCGTCGGTGTAGTTCATCACCGGCGCAGCCCTGGAAGTCCCCGATGGGCAGCACTTCCTCCTCGAAGTCGAGCGTGCGCCAGCCCAGGTCGCCCTCGGCGTAGTCGAAGTAGCGGTCCACCGGGCCGGTGTAGACCACCGGCACCTGCCCGCGGACCGACTCGCGGCCGAACTCGCCGACGTCGAAGAAGTCGGTGTTGAGGTGGACCTCGATGTTCGGGTGGTCGGCCATCCGCTCGATCCAGGCAGTGTAGCCGTCGACGGGCAGGCCCTCATAGGTGTCGTTGAAGTAGCGGTTGTCGAAGTTGTAGCGGACCGGGAGCCGGGAGATGATCTCCGCGGGCAGGTCCTTGGGGTCGGTCTGCCACTGCTTGCCGGTGTAGTACTTGAATGAACGCCTCGTAGAGCGGGCGGCCGATCAGCTGGATGCCCTTGTCGTTCAGGTTCTGCGGGTCCGTTCCGGCCAATTCGCCGGCCTGCTCCTGGATGAGGGCCCGCGCTTCGGCCGGACCCATGGAAGCCCGGAAGAATTGGTTGATCGTGCCAAGGTTGATCGGCATCTGGTACACCTCGCCGTTGTGGCTGGTGTAGACCTTGTGCTGGTAGTTGGTGAAGGCCGTGAAACGGTTCACGTACTCCCAGACACGCTCATTGGAGGTGTGGAACAGGTGTGCGCCATACCGGTGCACCTCGATCCCGGTCTTTTCCTCTTTTTCGCTGTAGGCGTTGCCCCCGATGTGATGGCGGCGGTCCAGGACGGCGACTTTCAGCCCCAGTTCCGTGGCGGCGCGCTCCGCGATTGTCAGGCCAAAAAATCCTGAACCTACGACGACGAGATCAGCGTTCACAACTCTCCTGTGTTCTTTGGTGGCAGGGTTAGACAGCCCTAACTGCCGGGTCTAGACTACCCGAGATTCAACTTTGTCCCGCATTCCGGCGGGTCAATCCGAGGGCCCGGGGCGCCGCCTGCGACGCTCCGGAACACCGGATTTCAGCCATTAGCCGCGGCGATCACTTCGCTTGCGGCCAGCTCCCCGGACGTGGCCAGCGAGGCGTGCTGCTGGACCCAGGCGGCCCGGCCGGCACGCCCTCCGTCGCCGTGTTCCGGACCGAGCGCGCGGAGCATCGCTTCGGCAACGGCGCCGACGTCGTACCGGGCCGCTTCACCCAGCCGGTTGTCGGCCACCAGCGCCGCCGCTTCTCCGGTTCCAGCGAAGATGACCGGCGTACCGCAGCCGGCGGCCGCGTAAATCTTGGTCGGCTTCGCAAAGTCATAGCCCTGCCCGGGTTTGATGCTCACCAGCGCCGCGGCCGCCCCACGGAGCCAGGCGGCGGTCTCCCGGGAGCCACGACGCCGCCGAAGAGTACGCGGCCGGGCGCGATCTCCGCCGCCAGCGACCGCAGGTGCTGTTCGTCGGTGCCCTGCCCGAAGAAGCGGAGGCTTCGCCGTGCGGGTACTCGGCCAGGACGGCGGGCAGGGCACGGACAAAAACGTCGGCCCCCTGCCACTCGGACATCGTTCCGGTGTACACGAAGTAGGGGCCATCGCTGGCCGGCGGTCCGGCCGTCAGGATCGAAGACAGTGGTGTCGATGCCGTTGGCCGACCACCCGCACCCGGTCGGCCGGCACGCCGAACTTGGCGACCTGCTCGGCCACGGCATCCGAGATGGCGATGACGCAGGCGGCGCGGCGCAGGACGAAACCCTCGCGGCCCGCATCAGGCTTACGACGAGGGCGGGCACGTCCGTCGCGGACAGCGCCTCACTCCAGACGTCCGCCGCGTAGTAGACGAACGGCCGGCGGCGCAGCGCTGAACTCAGGGCCACCACCAGCCCGGTGGTGGGCGGCGGCTCCGCGACACGACGATGTCGGCCCGGTGCAGCAGCAGGCGGAAGAAGGCCGGCACGTCGAAGCTCAGGTACTGGACGTAGCCGCGGACGTTGCCGCCGGCGTCCCGCAGCACGGGCCAGCGGCTGAGAGCCGGAACGGCACGGGCTGCCGGCCGGCGCAGCCCTGGGGCGGCCGGGTCGTGACGACCTTGACGTCCGCCCCGGCCGCCACCAGCCCGTCCACCAGCGCTTGGAGACGGAAGGCGGCGGCCCCCACTTCCGGGGTGAACAGGCGGGTGGCTACAGCCACCCGCAAGCGGGGTCCTTGCCGTCACGGGCGGCGACTTTGACCATCTGCCCGCTGCGCGCGGACTCCAGCACGGCCTCGGCGACGCGCAGGGTGTCCAGCCCCTCGCGCATGGTGACGACGTCGGTGCGCAGCCCCAGGACTGCGTCGCGGAACGCTTCGTGTTCGGTGCGCAGCGGTTCGGGTTTGGCGATGGCAAGGCGCGTCATGTTGCCCTCGGAGACACCACGGAAGGCCGCCATGGACTCCCACTCGGTGGCCACGGTGCCGTTTTCGAAGAACGTCAGGTCCGCCGTGACCGTGTCGGCCACGAAGGCGCCCTTTTCGCCGGTGACGATGGTCAGTCGCTCTTTCATGGGCGAGAGCCAGTTCACCAGGTGGTTGGTGATGACGCCGCTTTCCAGCTGGCCTGTTGCGGCCACCATGTCCTCGTGCGGGCGGCCGCTGCGCGTGGTACGTGCGGCGAAGATCGATTCGTAGCGGCTCTGGGCGAGCCAGGCGGTCAGGTCGATGTCGTGCGTGCCCAGGTCCTTGACGACCCCGACGTCGGCGATGCGCGGACGGGAACGGGCCCTGGCGCCGGGTGGCGATCTGGTACACGTCGCCGAGTTCGCCGGCTTCGATCCGCTTCCGCAGGGACTGCAGGGCCGGATTGAACCGCTCGATGTGGCCGACGGCGCCGACAAGGTTCTTGGCCTCGAACGCGTCGACGAGGCGCTGGCCGGCTTCCGCGCTGGCGGCGATCGGCTTCTCGACGAGGGTGTGGACGCCGGCTTCGGCCAGGGCCAGTCCGACCTCCTCGTGGAGGCCGGTCGGGACGGCAGCGACGGCCATGTCGATGCCGGCCCGGCGATAAGCTCCTCGACCGAGGACAGCACCTTCAGCCGGCCGGCCACGCCGTGCGGGTCGCCATAGGCGTCCGCTACCGCCACCAGTTCGACGCCGGCGAGTTCGCGCAGGACGCGGGCATGGTGTCGGCCCATCATGCCCAGGCCGATGAGCCCGACGCGCAGGTTCGCCTATCAGGCACCAGCCCGGACGAGCGTGTTGACGGCGGTGACGATGCGCTCGAGATCGGCCTGGCTCAGCGACGGGTGGACCGGGAGGGAGAGGACTTCCTTGGCCGCGGTTTCGGTGTTCGGCAGGTCTTCGGTTCGGTTGAACGAAGGCAGCCGGTGGTTCAGGCACGGGATAGTAGACGCCGGTGCCGATGTTGTACTCCTCGCGCAGGGCCTTGGCCAGGCCGTCCCGGTCATCCGAGACCCGCACGGTGTACTGGTGGTACACGTGGGCGGCGCCTTCGGCCACCTTCGGGGTACCCACGACTTCCAGGTTGGACGTCAGGAAGTCCGCGTTCTGCCGGCGCTGCTCGGTCCAGCCGAGGACCTTCTTGAGCTGCACCCGTCCGATCGAGGCATGCAGGTCGGTCATCCGGGCGTTGAAGCCCGACGATTTCGTTCTCGTACTGCTTCTCCATGCCCTGGTTGCGCAGCAGGCGGAGGTTGCGCTCGACGGTGGCGTCCGGAGTGGAGACCATACCGCCCTCCCCCGAGGTCATGTTCTTGGTCGGGTACAGGCTGAACATCGCGAATTTACCGAAGGTGCCGACCATCTGGCCGTTGAAGCTGGCGCCGTGGGCCTGCGCAGCGTCTTCGTACAGGTCGATTCCGCGTTCGGCGGCAAGCTTCGACGAAGCCCTCGACGTTGAACGGGTGGCCGTAAAGGTGGACGGGCATGATGCCCTTGGTCTTGTCCGTGATGAGCGAGGCGACGTGGTCCACGTCCAGCGTGTAGTGGTCCAGTTCGATGTCGGCGAAGACCGGGGTGGCGCCGGTGAGTGCCACCGAGTTTCCGGTCGCGGCGAAGGTGAAGGACGGAACGATGACTTCGTCGCCGGGGCCGACACCCGCTGCGAGGAGGCCGAGGTGGAGGCCCGACGTGCCCGAGTTCACCGCGACGGAGGCGCGGCCGTCGAGGAGGACGTCCGAGAATTCCTTCTCGAATTCGGCCACCTGGGTGCCCTGCGCGAGCATGCCGGTGGCCATAACAGCGTCGACCGCCGCCCGCTCTTCGTCGCCGATGATCGGCTTCGCGGCCGGAATAAAGTCGTAGCTCATGCGTTCTCCTCAGATTCTTTCAGGGAATTTCCGTCTTCGATGTATTTGTCGCCGGTGACCGGGCAGACCCAGAAGCCATCCTCCTGGCGCAGTGGTTCACCAGCCTTGCCGACCCAGCCGAGCCGCTTGGCGGGAACGCCGGCCACCAGGGCGAACGGCGGCACGTCCTTGGTGACGACAGCTCCGGCCGCCACTCGTGGCCCAGCGGCCCACCGTGAGGGGTGCCACGCAGACCGCGCGGGCGCCGATCGAGGCGCCGTCTTCGATGGTTACCCCGACCGGCGTCCAATCGTGGGCGCTCTTGAGGGATCCATCGGGGCTGATCGAGCGCGGGTAGGTGTCGTTCGTGAGGACCACCGCGGGTCCGATAAAGACGCCTTTGCCCAGCTTCGCCGGTTCGTAGACCAGGGCGTAGTTCTGGATCTTGGTGTTGTCGCCGATCTGCACTCCGGTGCCGACATAGGCGCCACGACCAACGATGCAGTTCTCCCCCAGGGTGGCCTGCTCGCGGACCTGGGCAAGGTGCCAGATTTTCGTTCCGTCGCCGAGAACTGCCTGATCCGAAACATCGGCGCTCGGCGCAATAGTCGTCGTCATAGTGGATCTCCTGTCAAGGGGGCCGGCGCCGCAGCCGCCGGCCGTAGCGTTCAAGACTGTGTTAGGCCTTGCCGATGACGCGGTAGATGACGCCGTCCCACCGGTCGGCAGCTGCTCGACACGGCGGCCGTCGATGAACGCCCGGACTCCCGGCAGCTCCGCCGGCCCCAGCTCACGGTACTCGGCGTGGTCCGCCTGGACGATTGCCGCGTCGACCGGCTCGCCGAGGTGGTAGGCGGCGAAGCCAAGCTTCTCCAGTTCCGCGTCGGAGTACAGGGGATCGTGAACGAACACGGCTGCGCCGCGCTTCTCCAGCGAGGCGACTGCGTCGAAGACGCCGGAAAACGCCGTTTCCTTGACGCCGCCGCGGTACGCGGCACCGAGGACGACAACCCTGGCACCGGTAAGGTCGCCATAGGCGCCTTCGAGAAGCCCCATGGTGTAATCGGGCATGTCCGCGTTGGCGGCCCGGGCCGCACGGACCACGGTGGCGTCCGGGTCGTTCCAGAGGTACAGGCGCGGGTAGACCGGGATGCAGTGGCCGCCGACGGCGATTCCGGGCTGGTGGATATGGCTGTACGGCTGGGAGTTTGACGCGTCGATGACCTGGTAAATGTCAATGCCGGTCGTTGCCGCGAACCGGGCAAACTGGTTTGCCAGCCCAATGTTGACATCCCGATAGGTGGTCTCCGCGAGCTTCGCCAATTCCGATGCCTCTGCGGAACCAAGGTCCCAGACACCATTGGCCCGGGAGAGGTCCGGGCGGTCGTCGAAGTCCAGGACGGCTTCGTAGAACTCCACAGCCTCGGCGGCGCCGGCCTCAGACAGGCCGCCCACGAGCTTCGGGTACTTACGCAGGTCCTCGAAGACGCGGCCGGTCAGGACGCGCTCGGGCGAAAAGACGAGGTGGAAGTCCCGGCCTTCCACCAGGCCGGAGCCGGCTTCGAGGGCAGGCTTCCAACGGGTGCGGGTGGTTCCCACAGGCAGCGTCGTTTCATAGGACACCAGGGTCCCGGGAGTCAGGTGCTTTGCCAGTTCCGCGGTGGCCGCATCCATCCAGCCAAAGTCGGGCTTGGCGTCCGCATCGACGAACAAGGGGACAACAAGCACCACCGCGTCCGCGCCCGGTACCGCCTCCGCGTAGTTGGTGGTTGCGCGAAGCCGGCCTGCCGGCACGAGGTCCGACAGCATTTCCTGCAGGTGCGCCTCACCGGGGAACGGCTCGGTGCCGGCGTTGACGAGATCCACGACCTGCTGGTTCACGTCGACGCCCACAACGTCATGACCCTTGGAAGCAAACTGGACCGCCAGCGGCAATCCGATTTTGCCCAGCGCAATTACAGCAATCTTCACGATTCTGAAGCCTTTTCTCTCATGACTGGCAGGGAAGAGCCACACGGCCGCCCCACGGTTTCGCTTAACACTATCCGTTGTCCCAGGAAAACACCGCCTCGGTAGCCTGTGGGGACGAGCGAATCCCCGCTTCGGAGCCCCATATTTAGCGATTTTTCCACATAAGTCCGGACATCGGCGCGCCCCGGCTCCCGCCAGCGCTAGCATCGGTTTCCACGCTGCAATCACGTAAGGAAGACGGGGCATGCCGCTGCACTGCACTCTGGTACGGGCTCCGGGCTCCGGGTGCTCCGATCCGCCGCTGGAACTCACAATCCAGGCAACGGACGGCAGCCCGGGATCGGCACTTGCCGCAGAGCTTTCGCATCATTTTTTTACCCGGCAGGTGACAGTGAACGGGGAGCCGCTAGGGACCCTGACGGTGGGCCGGGTACCGCTGGTCAACGGGGCCATTCTTGTTGACGGTGTCTCCGCCCCGGGCGGCTGCAGTCCACGGCACAGAAGCCCGGGCGGCAGTCCCGCGCCATTGTTCCTGACCGTGCAGGGTGGGCCGGCCGCGGGCAGGACACTCCCGCTCGGCCGCGGGAGTCTGCTGGTCGGGCGCACCGGTGCCGAACTGGCGCTCCCGGACCCCGCCGTGTCCCGGGCGCACGCCCGGATCGACGTCTCCGACAGGGCGCTGACCATCACGGATCTCGACAGTAGCAATGGAACATTCGTCGACGACAGGCGCGTCCGGACGGCCGCGATTTCCACCCGCTCAGTCATACGGTGCGGAAACTCGACCCTCGCGGTTGTGGTTGCACAGCACGGCGGGCCGGGCTCCGGTCTTGGACCTGCGGGGCGATCTGTCGCCGATCCGCTGGTTGTGGCAAACCCGTTCCGGCACGAATCCCGCACCGGCCTGTACCTTGGCGCCGCACTGCCGCTGGTTCTCGGCCTGGGCCTGGCACTGGCTACAGGCATGTGGATGTTCCTGGCCCTCACCGCGGTCTCCGCGGTGTCGCTGCTGGTTCCGGTGCTCGGCAGCCGACGGCAGCGCCGCGAGCTGCGCACGGCCGTGGCAGACGCCTCGGCACGGGACGTCGAGCGGCGACGGGCTTCTGCGCCAACGGCAGCGGAGCTGGTGCTGGCCCCGGACGGCCCGCAGGACAGCGGGCCCGTACCACCTGGCGGCGGGGCGGTCTGGCTTCGTCTTGGACTGGCCGATCAGGATGCAAATGTCAGGCTCGAGCCCGCTGGGCCAGGTTTCCACCCCCCTGCGCTTGGCCGTGTTGCGCTCCAATTGGATCCGGCGGCCCGTCGTGTCACCATCCGCGGTCGCGAGGCGGCCACCACCGGCCTGATGCACTTCCTGCTGATGCAGCTCACCGGATTTCCACGGGCCCGAGGAACGCAACTGGCGATCTACGGACCGGCGGAGCGTTTGCCGTTGGCGGCGCGGTACCTGCCGGCGACCAGCCTGCACGCGCGCCCCGCGGACGTCGAGTCGATACTGCAAGGGAACCCGGCTGCTGCGGGGCCGGGCGGGGTCCTCATGATCCTGGCCGGCTCCGACGACGCCGGCAGCATCGCAGAAACGGCATTCCGCTTGGGCTGGCGGGTGTTCGACTTTGCGGGGACCGGGTCAGCGCCAGGGGCAGCGACTATCGAGCTGGGCGACTGCGCTGGGTGCCTGCGTTCGAACGGGGCCATCTCATGGTTCACGCCCGACCTGGTTCCGCTCGACGCGTTCGAGCGCTACTGCAGGGGGGTCCCGCCTGGCGGCCTGCCGGGCGCGGGACCACACAGCCCGGTACCCGGTGCCTGCCTGCTCGGCGCTCTCATTGATCCCTCACCGGCGGCCACGGCGCGGCGCTGGGCCGAGGGGCGTCAAGCAGCCGGGCTCGCCGTGCCCATCGGATGTGGTTCCGACGGTCCCGAGCTGTTGGATGTGGAAGCGGACGGTCCGCATGTGCTGGTGGCGGGAACGACGGGCTCGGGCAAGTCCGAACTGGTGCGGAGCCTGATAGCCGCGCTTGCCCTGAACCTGCCGCCCGATTGCATCAACTTTCTCTTCTTCGACTTCAAGGGGGGATCCGGCCTTGGCCCCCTCCAGGGGCTCCCCCACTGCGCGGGAATGCTTACTGATCTGACCCAAAGCGAACTCGATCGCACCCTGGCTTCGCTCCGCGCGGAGATCCGCCGGCGGGAGATGCTCCTCACCGCGGCGCACGCGTCCGACCTGGGGGCGTACCGGCTGTCAGAGGCCGGAAAATCTCCTGCCCTTCCCCGGCTGCTCCTCGTCATCGATGAATTCCGGATTCTTCTGGACGATGCTCCACATGCCCTGCGCGAAATCATGCGCATAGCGGCCGTCGGCCGCTCCCTGGGCATCCATCTCGTGATGGCCACCCAGCGCCCCCAGGGTGCGCTGAGTGCTGACCTCCGTGCGAATGTCACGACGAGCATCGCCTTACGCGTCCAGTCGGGCCCAGAGTCAACGGACATCATCGGCACCGGCGCCGCCGCCGCAATCGACGTCAAAGCCCCCGGGAGGGCCTACCTGGCCAGAGGATCACGGCCGCCGCGCGAATTCCAGGGGGCGCTCCTGTCATTTCCTGCGCGGGAGTCCGGCATCGTCAGCGTGCGCCTTACCACCGAGACATTGGCCAGACCCGAGCCGCTGCCCACCGCCGCCGCCCCGGGCGCGGCAACGCCGGAGGCCGCCGCTGCGTCCCTGGTCCGGACCCTGACAGGGCTGTGGGCAACCCAGGGCTACGGCGCTCTGGCGCGTCCGGTGGCGGCTCCGCTTCCAGATATGCCAACGCATCCCAGGGCAGGAGCCGCCTCCCTGTCAGCGGGGCGGGGGTGTGAGCGTTGTGGCGGGGACCTTTGCTGCGTGGACCTGGGCTCGCTGGACCTTCCCGCCGAACAGCGCGTCGCCGGGCTGTCCTGGCACCCGGGGGGCGACGGAAACCTCGCGTTGATCGACGGCGGGGCCACCGGAGACGCGACGGGAGTCCTGTCCCTGGTCGTTGACCAGGTTTCGCAGCATCCCGCCGAGTCCCACCTCTACATCCTGGACGCACACGGTTCGCTGGCGGACCGCACCTACGCGGACCGTGCCGGCGCCGTCGTCGGGCTCCACGAACTGCGGCGTGGCGTGCGCGTGCTGGAGCGGCTCTGCGGAGAAATGTCCCGCCGCCTGGGCCGGCCGGACCAGCAGGACACACCGTTGGTCCTCGTGATCGCGGGATGGGGTTCCTGGCGTTCCGCACTGCGATCCGGCCCGCTTTTCTGGGCCGAGGACCTGGTCCACGATCTGGCCCGCGACGGTCACGGCGCCGGCATTGCGGTGCTCATGGCCGGCGGCCCCGAACTGGCGGCGTCAAAGTTTCTGTCCGCCTTTGCCAATCGCGTGTACTTTCCGAGGTCAGCCAGCCCGGAAAGTCGGCTGGCGTGGCCCACGATGCCCGCGGTTCCCCCTGTGGCCGGCCGGGCGGTGGCGGTTGGCACCCTGGCCGGCGAGTATCCCGCGGTCTGCCAATTCCACACGGGGACCGGGTTACGCGCCGACTCCGGAGCTCCGCTGGGCTCCATGCGCCGGAGGCCCTTCAGAATCGACCCGCTGCCGCGATTCCTGCCCGTGGAACGCCTCCGTACCCTCATCGCGTCGTCGGATCTGTCCTCCGCTCCCGGGCTCCGGGGCGGCGCTGCCGGGCCGGGGCTCGCCGACCCCACCGTCTACATCGGGGCGGGCGGAGACGAGGTCAGCCCGGTCGCCGTCCGCCTGCCCCGCGGCGGCGTTGTGGCCGTGCTGGGTGGGTCCGGGTCCGGCAAGTCAGCCTTTTTGACCGCCATCGCCCAGTTGAACCCCGCGGTGAACTGGCTCTCCCCCGCGCTTGCGGCTCCTGGGGAGGCGGGCGCGGACCGGGAAGAGTTCTGGTCCAGAGTTTGCCGTAACGCTGCCGACGGCGGACTGGACCGGAACGCGGTGCTCCTGGTCGACGACGCCGACCGGCTTTCGACCGCCGTAAGCCGCCAGTTGTCGGAAATCAATGACCGAGGCTGGACGGTGATTTTTTCGGCGGACTACCGGCCCGCGCTGGCGCTAAGGGTCCCCCTGGCGGCCGCGGCCCGGAACAGCAGGCCCGGGATTCTGATCGCGCCCCGGAGTCCCCAGGACGGGGATCTGTTCGGACAACGCTTCGAGCTGGACCCCCACCCGCCGCCTGGCCGCGCGGTGCTCGTCACCGACGGCGCAGTTCGACCCGTCCAACTCGCGTTTCCCTGACCAGCTCAGGCGTTCCCGTACGCTACAGGGCCCGGCTTGAGCCGCCCGGGCGGGACGCGAAGGCGATCACGCGCTTGTCGAACAGCAACACGATGGCAGCCGCGGCCGGCAACAGCATCGCCAGGCCCGGCCAGCGGGTAGCCCCCGGTCAGGGTGGGGAAACCGATGGTGAGCATGAACAGCTGGGCCACCAGGGCGCCGGCCCGCGGCCAGCGGTAGCCGCGGAACAGGAAATGGCCCACGGCGAAAAGCCAGGCCGAAAAAGCCAGCAGCAGGCCCAGGGTGAAGACCGCACCCCAGAAGGAGAGGACGGGTGCGCCGGTCAGCAGCTGGAAACCGTACCAGCCGGCGGCCACCAGCAGCGCCGTGGCCTCCAAGGCGGTGACGACGGCGATGACCGTAATGCCGGCAGGCCGGGCCGCGGGACCGGGCCCGGGTCCGCCGGGTTGTTCCTCAGCGGGGTCGGCGGGGTTCACAGGGGGTCTTGACACACTGGCACCCTACCGGACATAGTCGAACGGAAGTGGGGGCTCCGCCAGCCAATGTGATGCATCGCTCATGATTTGGCGGCATTTGTACGGCAAATACCCCTTGTTTACGCAGCGTTAACATGACACGCTTAATCCAGATGACCGAGGGGGCCCACAGGGCCCCTTTCTTATGAGCCCTCAAGTGAATAATTTCACAAGAGGCAATCAACGAATTCCCAGGAATGGAGTTACTGATCAGCATGGATTGGCGTAACCGCGCAGCGTGCCTTGACAAGGACCCGGAGCTGTTCTTCCCCGTCGGAAACACCGGCCCTGCCCTCCTGCAGATCGAGGAAGCCAAGAGCGTCTGCCGGCGCTGCCCGGTGGTGGACACCTGCCTCCAGTGGGCCCTCGAGTCCGGCCAGGACGCCGGCGTCTGGGGCGGCATGAGCGAAGACGAACGCCGCGCCCTGAAGCGCCGCGCGGCCCGCGCCCGCCGCGCTTCCTGATTCCCGCCGCCGGGCGACCCGGCAACGATGGCCTCGGACCAACCGGTCCGGGGCCATCGTGCGTTAGGCGCCTTGCACAGTCGCGGCTCAGCGCGGGGCGAGGCTCAGGACCACCTGCACCGCGGTCCCGCCACCCTCCCGCGGCTTCCACTGGATACTTCCGCCCAGCTCGCTCGTGACGAGGGTGCGCACGATCTGCAGTCCCAGGCCTTCCGTGTAGGACCCCGCCGGCAGGCCGACGCCGTCGTCCGCCACCGTCACGGTCAGCAATTCGTCCCCGTCTTCGCTCTCGGAGCGGTCGGCGAGCAGCCAGACGGTGCCGGCCCTGCCTTCGAGCCCGTGTTCGACGGCGTTGGTCACGAGTTCGTTGATGACCAGGGCCAGCGGCGTCGCGAAGTCGCTCGGCAGCTCCCCGAACAGCCCGGAACGCTGGGTCTTCACTTGCTGCGAGGGCGAGGCGACCTCGGCGGACAGCCGGAACTGGCGTCCGATCAACTCGTCGAAGTCGACGCTCTGGGTCAGGCCCTGCGAGAGGGTTTCGTGGACCAGGGCAATCGTGGCGACCCGGCGCATGGCTTGTTCGAGCCCCTGCTTGGCCTCGTCGCTGACCATCCGGCGGGACTGCATGCGCAGCAGCGCCGCCACGGTCTGCAGGTTGTTCTTCACGCGGTGGTGGATCTCGCGGATGGTGGCATCCTTCGTGACCAGTTCCATTTCGCGCCGGCGCAGCTCCGAGACGTCGCGGCACAGCACGAGCGCCCCGAAGCGCTGTTGCTCGTCCCGCAGCGGGATCGCCCGCAGGGACAGGCTCACCCCGCGGGACTCGATCTCGCTGCGCCACGGCATGCGCCCGGTGACCACGAGCGGCAGGGTCTCGTCCACCAGGCGCCGGTCCCGCAGCAGGCCCGGCGGTGACCTCGGCCAGCGACCGGCCCTCGAGCGATTCGCCGTCGCCGAGCCGCCGGAACGCGGACACCCCGTTGGGGCTTGCGTACTGCACGATGCCTTCGGCGTCGAGCCGGATCAGGCCGTCCCCGACGCGCGGCGCGCCGCGGCGGGACCCGGTGGGCGAGGCAAAGTCCGGCCACAGGCCGAGGGTGCCCATGCGCAGCAGGTCATAGGCGCACTGCCGGTAGGTCAGTTCCAGCCGGGACGGCATCCGCGAGCTGGACAGGTCCATGTGCGAGGTGACGATCGCCAGCGTCCGTCCGTTGCGCACCATCGGCACTGCCTCGACCCGCATGGCGGTGTCGCTGCTCCAGTTGGTCTCGTTGGAGCGCTCGATCGTGCGGCTCTCCCAGGCCTTGTCGACCAGCCGTTTCAGGTCCGAGCGGATCCCCTCCCCCACGAAGTCGGCGTGGAATACCGTGTGCGTGGTGGAGGGGCGGACGTGGGCCAGCGCCACATAGCCGAGCTCCGGGTGCGGGAACCACAAGGCGAGGTCGGCGAACGCCAGGTCGGCGACCATCTGCCAGTCCCCCACGAGCAGGTGCAGCCACTCGGCATCCCCCGGCCCGAAATCAGCATGCTCCCTGATAGGGTCCGTAAAGATTGCCACAGCACCTCCATTTGCGACGCCGGGAC
Organism: uncultured Actinomycetota bacterium; assembly: GCA_963698285.1. GTDB lineage: Bacteria > Actinomycetota > Actinomycetes > Actinomycetales > Micrococcaceae > Arthrobacter. The sequence continues at coordinate 310,258 of CAVOQF010000004.1, forward strand.
CGGCAGGGCCCTAGCGTCGGACGATTGACCTCAAGAGCCTCAATGCTACCGAGAGTGAGGCCATGTCATCGGCCTCGAGGGCGTTCACCTCGTCAAACATGCTCTTTGCCCGGTCCAGCTGTTCGACGTTCTGGCTCTCCCAGGCCGCCAGCCGCTCCTCCGCCGGCATGCCGGCCGGCGTCGCCGCCAGGACCGCCGTCGTCATGTCCGAGACGGTCGAGTACAGGTCATCGCGGAGGGCCGCCCGGGCCAGGGCCTGCCAGCGGTCCTTCCTCGGCAGCTTGGTGATGCGCTCGAGCAGCGAATCGGCGTGGAAGCGGTTGAAGACCGTGTAGTAGACGTGCGCGATGTTCTCCACCGGCTCGGGGCTGACGTGCACGATCTTGGCGATGTCCAGCAGCACGAAGCTTTCGAACAGCTCGGCCCAGCGGTGCGCCAGATCCTCGGGAAGCTCCCAGCTGCGGGCCTTCTCGAGCCACTGCGACACCCGCTCGCGGTCCTCGCCGCGCAGGTAGTCCAGCAGCCGCGCCCGCATCGGATCCATCAGCGGCTTGAATTCGCCCACGATCTCGGCGATCGGCCGGGCGGCGTTGCCCTGGCTCAGGATCCACCGGACCGCACGGTCCAGGAGCCTGCGGATGTCCAGGTGGACAGTGCTCCAGTGCTCGGTCGGGAACGACGCCGGCAGCTCGTTGAGCTCGGCGACCATGATGTCGAGTTCGTAGACCTCGCGGAGGGCCACGAACGCCTTGGCGACGGCGGCCTCGGTGGCGGACGTCTCCTCCATGGCGCGGAACGCGAAGGTGATGCCGCCCATGTTGATCATGTCGTTCGCGACGACGGTCGCGATGATTTCCCGGCGCAGCGGGTGGGTGTCCAGTTCGGCGTCGAACCGGTCCCGCAGCTGCTTCGGGAAGTAGGCGCGCAGGGTCTCGCGGAACCACGGGTCCTCCGCCAGGTCGCTGTCGCGCAGCGCCGAGGCGAGTTCGATCTTGGCGTAGGCGGCCAGCACCGACAGTTCCGGCGAGGTCAGGCCCTGGCCCTGCTCGAGGCGTTCGCGCAGCGTCTCGGTGGTGGGCAGTGCCTCCAGCTCGCGCTTGAGGTCCGCGGACTTCTCGAGCCAGTCCATGAGCCGCTCGTAGCTGGGGCTCCATTCGGAGACCCGCATCCGGTCGTTGAGCAGCAGGATGTTCTGGTCGATGTTGTCCTCGAGCACCAGGCGGCCGACTTCGTCGGTCATCGAGGAGAGGAACTCCGCCCGCTCGGCCGGTTCAAGCTTGCCGGCGGCCACCATCCGGTCCACGAAGATCTTGATGTTGACCTCGTGGTCGGAGCAGTCCACGCCGGCCGAGTTGTCGATGGCGTCGGTGTTGAGGATGACGCCCTGCAGGGCGGCCTCGATCCGCCCGCGCTGGGTCATGCCCAGGTTGCCGCCTTCGCCGACGACCTTCACGCGCAGCTCGCGGCCGTCGACGCGGATGGCAGTCGTTGGCCTTGTCGCCGACCTCGGCGTTGGTCTCGGTGGACTGCCTTGACGTAGGTGCCGATGCCGCCGTTGTAGAGCAGGTCGGCCGGGGCCAGCAGGATCGCCCGGAGCAGTTCCGGCGGGCTGAGCTGGGTGGTGCCGTCCGGCAGCCCGAGCGCGGCCCGCACCTGCGCGGAGACGGGAATGGACTTGGCCTGGCGGGCGAACACGCCGCCGCCTTCGCTGATCAGCGACTTTGTCGTAGTCGTCCCAGGAGGACCGGGGCAGTTCGAAGAGCCGCTGCCGTTCCGCGAAGGAGGCCGCCTCGTCCGGGTTCGGGTCCAGGAAGATGTGCCGGTGGTCGAAGGCCGCGAGCAGCCGGATGTGCCGCGAGAGCAGCATGCCGTTGCCGAAGACGTCGCCGGACATGTCGCCGACGCCGACGACGGTGAACGGCTCGGCCTGGGTGTCCAGGTCCAGCTCGCTGAAGTGGCGTTTGACGGATTCCCACGCGCCGCGGGCGGTGATGCCCATCGCCTTGTGGTCGTAGCCGACGGAGCCGCCGGAGGCGAAGGCGTCGCCGAGCCAGAAGCCGTATTCGGCGGCGAGGCCGTTGGCGATGTCGGAGAACGAGGCCGTTCCCTTGTCCGCCGCGACGACCAGGTAGGAATCGTCGTCGTCGTGCCGGACGACGTCGGCGGGGGGCACCGAGCGTTTCGCCCTCCGGCGTGGTGACGAGGTTGTCGGTGATGTCGAGCAGGCCGCGGATGAACGTCTTGTAGCTTTCGACGCCCTCGGCCATCCAGGCGCCGCGGTCCGCCGCCGGATCCGGAAGCTGCTTGGCGTAGAAGCCGCCCTTGGCGCCGGTCGGGACGATCACGGCGTTCTTGACGGTCTGCGCCTTGACCAGGCCGAGGATTTCGGTGCGGAAGTCCTCCCGCCGGTCGGACCAGCGCAGGCCGCCGCGGGCCACCTTGCCGAAGCGCAGGTGCACGCCCTCGACGCGGGGCGAGTAGACCCAGATCTCGAACATGGGCCGCGGGAACGGCAGTCCGTCAATGCCGGAGGGGTCCAGCTTGAAGCTGACGTGGGTCTTGTCCTGGTAGAAGTTGGTCCGGAGCGTGGCCTGGATCAGGTTCTTGAAGGTGCGCAGCACCCGGTCGGCGTCGAGCGTGGCGACCTGTTCGATCGCGGCGTCCAGGCCGGCGCGGACCTCGTCCTGGCGCTGGTCGCGTTCCGCTGCGGCCAGCGCCGGGTCAAAGCGCGCGGCGAAGAGCGCGGTCAGCCCGCGGGCGACATCCGGGTTGGCCAGCAGCGTGTCCGCCATGAACCCGAAGGAGTTGGTGTTGCCCATCTGCCGCATGTACTTGGCGTAGGCGCGCAGCACAACCACCTGGCGCCAGGGCATGCCTTCACGCAGCACCAGCCGGTCGAAGCTGTCCGATTCCACCGCTCCGGACACGGCCGCGCCGAAGGACTCGCCCAGCAGGGCACCGGTCCCCACCGGGTCCACCCCGGCCGGGTACTTCAGGCCAAGGTCGTAGAGGAAGTAGTCACGGTGGTCGGCCGTCTCGATCTCAAAGGGGCGTTCGTCCAGGACCTCGAGGCCAAGGTTGTGGAAGTACGGCAGGATCTGGCTCAGGCTCTTGGGCTCGAGCATGTAGAGCTTGACGCGTGCGTCCTCCTCCAGCGTCGCGCCGGCGCCGTCGGGCAGGTAGACGTGCACGCCGGGCTGCTCGGCGGCGCCCCCGCCGCCGGCCTCGCCGGCGCGCTCGGCGGCTGCGCCGTACTTCTCGAAGCGCGCGATGTCCTCGAGCGCGTCCTCGACTTCGTAGTCCACGCGGTAGCCGGCGGGGAACGCCTCGGCCCACACGGCGGCGAGTTCCTTGGCGCCGTTCTCGCCGTCGGCGCCGGCCCGGGCGCGCAGCACCTCGGCGATGCCTTCGCTCCAGGACCGGGCGGCCCGGACCAGGCGCTTCTCCAGCTCGTCGCTGTTGACGTGGCTGACATCGGCGTCCTTGGGCAGCCGGATCCGGAAGAAGAGCCGGGCGAGGGCGGATTCGGTCATCCGCGCCTCGTAGTCGATGGAGACGCGTTGAAGGTCTCCCGCAGTTCCTGTTCGATGCGCAGCCGGACGTTGGTGGTGTACCGGTCGCGGGGCAGGTAGACGAGCGCGGACATGAAGCGGCCGTAGATGTCCGGGCGGAGGAAGAGCCGGGTCCGGCGGCGTTCCTGCAGCCGCTGGATGCCGGTGGCGATGGCGGCCAGGTCCGGGATTTCGATCTGGAAGAGCTCATCGCGCGGGTAGGTCTCAAGGATGCCGAGCAGGTCCTTGCCGGAGTGCGAGTCCGGCGGGAAACCGGCGTCGCGCAGCACGGCGTCGACCTTTTCGCGGACCACCGGAATCTCCCGGACCGAGGCGGCGTAGGCGGTGGTGGCGAACAGGCCGATGAAACGGCGTTCGCCGTTGACGTTGCCGGCGGCGTCGAAGCTTTTGACGCCGATGTAGTCCAGGTACGCCGAGCGGTGCACGGTGGAGCGGGAGTTGGCCTTGGTGATCACCAGCGCGCGCTTCTCGCGCGCCTTCTTCCGGCCGGTTTCGGTCAGGTGCTGGATCTGGTGGCGGGTGTCGCCGTTGCGCAGCAGGCCGAGGCCGCTGTCTTCGCGCAGTTCCAGCACGTCCTCGCCGGATTCGTTCACGCAGGTCGTATTCGCGGTAGCCGAGGAAGGTGAAGTTCCCGTCGTCGAGCCAGCGGAGCAGTTCCTGGGCCTGGCGGAGTTCGGCAATCGGGCGCGGATTGGCCACGTGGTCGAGTCCGTCGGAGATCTCGAGGGCCTTCGTGCGCATCTTCGGCCAGTCTTCGACGGCGGCGCGGACGTCGCCGAGCACCCGGGAGATGCCCTTCGATCAGCTGCTGCGCGCTTCGCGTCGTCGACCCGAGGTCGATCTCGACGGCGATCCAGGATTCCATGTGCGAGGCGTTGTCGCCCTCGGCGATCAGGTGCGAGAGGTTGGGCATGGCCGCCGTGTCGCCGCTGGAGATGCCCAGGTGCGAGGGCACCCGCGCCACCTTGACCAGGTCGCCGGTGGCGCGGTTGCGGGTGACCACGAAGAGCGGGTGGATCACGAGGTGGATCGCGGACTTCTGCCGGACCAGTTCGGCGTTGACGGAGTCCACCAGGAACGGCATGTCGTCGGTGACGATGTAGACGACGCTGCGACTCGGCCTCGTCGGCGATCGGAAATGTTCGCCACGCCGGGCTGCCGCGTGGCGGCCGACCGGAGGTGCGCCTGGGACCGGGCGGTCAGGACTGTCCTCGCCGTAGGCGCGGAAATCCTCCTCGGCGAGGTGTTCGTAGTAGTCCCCGAAGTACCCTTCACCGGCTACCGATCGACACGGGTTGATCCTCCACGCTGGACCCAGACGACATCGACAAACGCCTCCATAAAAGAAGTTCACTAGCCGCACCGTTGCGGCCCTTATGGCGACCCTAGCCCTTCGCTCGCCGCTTTGCTGTGGAAGAAAGGACAGAGGATTTGCTTGATTTCGCTGGGCAGGTGCACAAACCAGGGCGGCGATCGCCTTGCGGAGGACCGATTCGGGGGCGGATTCGAGCAGCAGGGACCCGGACAGGAGGGCGGCGTCGCACGCCGCCGGATCGGCCGGGAGGAACGCCTGACACCGGCGCCGGGGGCCGTACCGTGCCCAGGCGTCGCGGAGCTGGCGTTCCGGCGAACGCCCGACGGCGGAGGCCCGCACCTTGTTCAGGACCACGCGGGGCGACGCCTGCGGGACGGCGGCTTCCAGCTCGGCCAGACCGCGGACCAGCCGCGGCACCCCCACCGGAGTCGGCGGCGCCGACGGCATAGACCGTGTCGGCCAGTTCCAGGCTTCGCAGCGTGGCGGCGTTCCGGCGCGGCGCCATCGAATCGAAGCTGAGCTCTTCGTCGGCTTCCAGGCAGAAGCCGGCGTCGATCACCGTGACCTCGGCTATCTCCCGGGCCCGCTGGTAGACCAGCGAGAGTGCCGCGGCGCGAAGTTCGGTCCAGCGGTCCGCGCGGGTGATGCCGGTGAGGACCCGGAACGATCCGGCCGGGTGGCGACCGGGGTGGCGATCCTGAGCAGGGCCGTCGCCGTCGAGCAGGCCCTGGTCCGCCAGCCGGCAGGCCTGGGCGAGTCCGGCGGCCTCGTCGAGCAGCCCCAGCACGGCGGCCACGCTGGCACCGTAGCTGTCGGCGTCGACCAGCAGCACCGATTTGCCCTCCGCGGCCAGCTCCCCGGCGATGTTGGCGGCCACCAGGGTCCGGCCGGGCGCGCCGGCCGGACCCCAGACGGCGATGATCCGGCCCTGTCGCGCCGGCTCGCCCGGGGCCGCCGCGTGCGCCCCGGACGACCGGGGCACCGTCCCGGGCGCGGTCCTGGCGCGCGGAACGCCGCGGAATGGTCCGCAAACGCAGCTCGCCGCCGGCCCGGGCCCCGGCGCCACTGAGCTGCGCCACGGCGCGGCAATCAGGGCCGCGAGCGCCGCGGCCTCCAACCGCGCGGGCCTCCGCGGTCACGCCGATGCCCCGCAGCCTGGCCGTTTCCTCCGGATTGTCCGTCAGGGCCACCACGGCGACGCCCACGGCGGACAGGCGGTCCACCAGCGAGGCGGTCAGTTCCTCGCTGCCGTCCGCGACGACGGCGGCCCGCGCCAGCCCGGTCTGGCAGGCGGCCAGCAGTTCGGCCAGTTCGCCGCACCGCCGGACCACGGACACCGGACCGTGCAGTCGCTCCAGTCCGCCGACCAGGTCGTCGCTGGTCCGGCCCACGGTCACCACCGGAATGCCCATCAGGGCGCACCGCCCGGATTCCAGACCACGGAGATCTTCGCCTTGTTGGCCTGCGCCCCCAGCAGTTTCGGCATCTGGCCGTCCGGGACGAGGACCATCACGACGGTGGAGCGCTGCGCTCCCAAGGCGGTGCTCCCCGGGGTGAGCTGGGCGATCTCGGCGCCGGGGAGCAGCAGGGTGGGTTCGCTGAAGCCGTTGCGGGTGTCCGGCAGCGCGACCCAGACGTCCACCCGGGAGCCCGCCACCGCCTGCGGCGGCAGCGCCTCATCGATCGTGACGGCCACCGGCTTGCGGTCCAGGGCGTCCAGCTGGCCCGAGGCTTTCGCGCGGGAGGAGCTGGTCCTTGCCGATGCGCTGGACGGCGACCAGGCCGGCGGCCACGCCGGTCTCCGGCGTCAGGTAGTGCTGTTCCGACGTCGCCCAGGCGGACCTTGACCAGGTGCAGCTTGTCGGTGGTCAGCTTCTCCCCGACCGCGATCGGACCGCTGGCCGCATAGGCCTCCGTGGTCTGGTCTGCCGCGGCCACGAGCGAGACCACCCCGACGACGGAAGCCAGCACGAGCAGGATGCCCACGAGGAGCCGGGGGTCCTTCCACGATGGTTTCTTCAACCGGGCGCCGCTCGGCCACCGTGCTTGCACTCATGCGTCCTGCTCCCCCTGTAGTCGCAGCCCGGGCTGCCGGCGCCGGACACCCTTATTGTCACGAATTGGCGGCCCGGCGGGAAGATACATGGAGCAAACAGCGGCAAATTGTGGATAACGGCCCCAAACCGTGCCGCCGGTGGCAAAATGGTGCCATGCCCCGATTCCTGACCCTCGCGGACGTTGCCGAGCAGCTCCAGATCAACTCGCCCGCCGCCTACGCCCTGGTCCGAAGCGGCCAGCTCAAGGCCATCCAGGTGGGCGGACGGGGCCAGTGGCGGGTCGAGGAGACCATGCTGGAGCAGTACATCCAGGAGCGCTACGCCGAGGCAAGCCGCATGATCGACGCGGCCAAGGCCAAGGGCAACTGAGGCGGCGGCCCGGCTGCGCTACACCGGCCGGTCGGAGCCGCGCACCGACCTCAACCCGGCCAGGGCGCCAAAGGGAATGGTCGCCACACCGCTGACGTTCCCCGCTCGACGCTCCTCGCCCGGCGCAGTGAGGGCCAGGTCCAGAAAATCCCGTCCCACCCTGTCAATGACACCGTGCAGCGCTGACTCCCCCGCTGCCCCCTGCCACACCATCACCGTCAGGTTTGCGCGGTCCCGGGCCAGCCCCCGCAGCGCACTGGCCAGTCCGAGCCGCTGCCGGACCGCATTGCCCGCACCCACCGCCAGCCTGGCGAGCCCGGCGTAGCGGACGGCGGCCGCGTAGGGAATGAGGAGCTGGTGGCGGTCTTCGTCGAGGACCAGCCACTGGCTGCCGGCATGGCTCAAGGTGCCTTCATACACCGACCCCGAGCCGAGGTGGACGCCGATCCGGAGCCCCACCGAGCCGCGCAGCCGGTCCGCCAGCTCGACGGCTGCCGCGTCCAGCCGCGCCCGCTCGTCGACTTCCACGTCCAGGTCCAGGCGCTCGCCGGCGGCGAGTTGGGCCTCAAGGTCTGCAAACAGGGCGTCCCAGCGCATGGCGCCAGCGTAGGCGGGCCCCCGACGCCGGTCAATCCACAGTCTTCCGGCAGCCTCTGGACAAAACGCCCGGCACAGGATCAAACTTCTTCTAAACGCATCAAACTGCATCAAACAGCATCAAACCAAACAACATCTAACGCGATCAGCGTGTTGCTGTTCAGCTTCAGCAGCAGACCCGGCGGGCGGGGCCCGCGAAGGAGGCTTTTGTGGCAAGCAAGGAGTTTTCCGGCGCCGGGCACCGGCGCGGCCTGGGCGCCGATGCGGCCATGGCGTCCGTCATCCTGCTGCTCGGGGCCTTCCTCGCCGGCTCGGGAGCCCAGCTCGTGCAGCGCCTGCAGGCCTCGGCGGCGCGGCGCCAGTCCCTCTCTTTCGAGGACCATCTCGGCGCGGCCGCCAACACCGCCGGCCTGATTGTCGTCGCCTGGTGGGCGTTGTCCTTCCTGATCGCCTTCACGGCGGCGGTGCTGGAACGCCGCGGCAGCCGCCGGGCCGCCGCGGAGGCCGGCAAGTTCAGCCCCGCCTTCATGCGCCGGCTGGCGCTGGCCGCCGTCGGGATGCAGCTCGCCACCGCCCCGCTGGCCCACGCGGCGTCCGGCCCGGCACGCCCGGCCGGCCCGGACACGGATAACCCTCCGGCCGTGGCCGCAGCCTGGGTCCCCACCGGCGGCGCGTCGGCCGGCGGCACGGATCCGCACTGGACGCCGACGCCGCCGCCGGTGGATCCCCGCACCCTCGCGGCCCGCCAGCTGCGGGCGCCCGGGCCGGCGCCGGGAACATCGGAGGTAACCGTCAGGGCCGGGGATTCGCTCTGGAGCATCTGCGCGGCGCAGCTGGGTCCGCTGGCCTCGGACGTCGACATCGCCCTGGCCTGGCCGCGGCTCTATCAGGCCAACCGCGACGTCATCGGCGGCGACCCCGGACTGCTGCACCCCGGGCAGGTCCTCAGGATGCCCGTCAATCCGTGAACGACAACCATCCGCACGCCCACCCACGACAGCAAAGGACCATCCATGAGCCCCCTAACCGGTATCCGAGCAGGCGCCGCCGTCCCGCTACCGCCGGCGCCGCCCGATCCGCGGGCCGTCGCCCTCCCGCCGGCGCCCCGCGGTCCGGCGGCGGTCCTGCGGGTGCTGGACGAGCACCGCGAGATCTGTGCCGTTTCCCGCTCCACGGTGCAGGCGGCCATCGAAGTCCTCGCCGGCACCCGGCCCGCCCAGCAGCTCTGCCCGCCGGCTTGACGAACGCTGCCTCGCCGCTCTGCAGCACCGGGCCGCACTGACCCGCCGCGTCGCCGCCGGCACGTCCCCGACGGCGGGCCGGTTGCACCGCAATCCTGCCGTCCGCTCGGTCCGCGCCTGCCGGGTGTCCGAGGATGTGTACGAGGCCAGCGCCGTGGTCTCGGATGAACTGCGGGTCAGGGCCGTCGCGCTGCGGCTGGAGCGCAGCCGGCTGGTGTGGCGGGTCACCGTGCTCGAGATCGGCTGAGCAACCAGGGGGAACGCCGGGAAAGGAGGACGACACTACGCAAGCAGGGCCGGAACTTTTTGGTTCCGGCCCTGCTTCCTGCTGTCTGCGCCTGCCGCTAGCGGCGCTTCTTCTTGCTGGCGCGGCGCGGTGACTCCTGGGCCGCGGCCTTCGCCGGGTTGCCGGAGCGTCCGGAGGACTTCGCCTCGACCCGGGTCTGGGCCGCCCCGTCCTCGCCGGGGGCCGTGTACTGCAGCTGGGCCGGCTTCTCAGGGGCTTCCAGGCCGGCAGCGTGGATCCGCGGCTCGTGGTGCTCCGTGTGCTCGCCCGCGGCGTCGGCCACCACCACGTCCTGCGCGGGGGTCACCTCGACGTCCAGGTTGAACAGGAAGCCGACGCTCTCCTCGCGGATTGCCTCCATCATGGACTGGAACATGATGAAGCCCTCGCGCTGGTACTCGACCAGCGGGTCGCGCTGCGCCATTGCCCGCAGCCCGATGCCTTCCTTGAGGTAGTCCATCTCGTAGAGGTGTTCCTGCCACTTGCGGCCGATCACGGAGAGGACCACCCGCCGCTCGAGTTCGCGCATGCTCTCGGATCCGATCAGCTCCTCGCGGGCCTGGTAGACCAGGCGGGCATCGGAAAGGATCTCTTCCTTGAGGAAGTCGGCGGTGATCCGCGACTTGCCGCCGGCCTCGTCGATCACGTCGCGCGGGGTGAAGCTGACCGGGTACAGGGTCTTCAGGTTGGACCACAGGAGGTTGAAGTCCCAGTCGTCGCCGGTGCCTTCGGCCGTCGCCTCGTCGATGAACGCGGTGATGGTGTCCTCGAGGAAGTACTGGACCTTTTCGTGCAGGTCATCGCCTTCGAGGATGCGCCGGCGGTCGCCGTAGATGGCTTCGCGCTGGCGGTTCAGGACGTCGTCGTACTTCAGGACGTTCTTGCGCTGTTCGGCGTTGCGGCCCTCCACCTGGCCCTGGGCCGAGGCGATGGCACGCGAGACGAGCTTGGATTCGAGGGCGACGTCGTCCGGCACCGAGCTGTTCATGAGCCGCTCGGCCGCGCCGGAGTTGAACAGCCGCATCAGGTCATCGGTCAGCGACAGGTAGAAGCGGGACTCGCCCGGGTCGCCCTGGCGGCCGGACCGGCCGCGCAGCTGGTTGTCGATCCGGCGGGACTCGTGCCGCTCGGTGCCGAGCACGTAGAGGCCGCCCAGGTTGAGGACTTCCTCGTGCTCGTCCTTGACGGACTGCTTGGCGGCCTCGAACGCGGCGGGCCACGCGGCCTCGTATTCCTCGGAGTTCTCCTCCGGGTCGAGCCCGCGCTTGGCCAGTTCGGCGACGGCGGTGAACTCGGCGTTGCCGCCGAGCATGATGTCGGTACCGCGGCCGGCCATGTTGGTCGCGACCGTGACGGCGCCCTTGCGGCCGGCCTGCGCCACGATGGACGCCTCACGGGCGTGGTTCTTGGCGTTCAGGACCTCGTGGCGGATGCCTTCCTTGGCCAGCAGCCGGGACAGGTATTCGCTCTTTTCGACGCTGGTGGTGCCGACCAGGACCGGCTGGCCCTTTTCGTGCCGCTCGGCGATGTCCTTGACCACGGCGTCGAACTTGACGGTCTCGTTCTTGTAGACGAGGTCCGACTGGTCGATGCGCTGCATGTCCCGGTTGGTGGGGATCGCGACGACGCCGAGCTTGTAGGTGCTCATGAACTCGGCGGCTTCGGTCTCGGCGGTGCCGGTCATGCCCGCGAGCTTGTCGTACATGCGGAAGTAGTTCTGCAGCGTGACCGTGGCGAGGGTCTGGTTTTCGGCCTTGATCTCGACGCCTTCTTTGGCCTCGATCGCCTGGTGCATGCCTTCGTTGTAGCGCCGTCCGGCGAGGATGCGGCCGGTGTGCTCGTCCACGATCAGCACCTCGCCGTCGAGGATGACGTAGTCCTTGTCCCGCTTGAACAGTTCCTTGGCCTTGATGGCGTTGTTCAGGAAGCCGATCAGCGGGGTGTTCGCGGACTCGTAGAGGTTGTGGATGCCGAGGTAGTCCTCGACCTTCTCGATGCCGGCCTCGAGGACGCCGACGGTGCGCTTCTTCTCATCGACTTCGTAGTCGGTCTCCGGCTGCAGGCGCAGCACCACCTTGGCGAATTCGCTGTACCAGCGGTTGGTGTCGCCCTGGGCCGGACCGGAAATGATGAGCGGGGTGCGGGCCTCGTCGATGAGGATGGAGTCCACTTCGTCGACGATGGCGAAGTGGTGGCCGCGCTGGACCAGTTCGGACTTGTCCCACGCCATGTTGTCGCGCAGGTAGTCGAAGCCGAATTCGTTGTTGGTGCCGTAGGTGATGTCCGAGGCGTACTGCTCGCGGCGGACGGCGGGGTCCTGGTTGGACAGGATGCAGCCGCTGGTCAGGCCGAGGAAGCGGTAGACGCGGCCCATCAGGTCCGACTGGTATTCGGCGAGGTAGTCGTTCACGGTGATGACGTGCACGCCCTTGCCGGCGAGCGCGTTGAGGTAGGCCGGAGCGGTGGCCACCAGGGTCTTGCCTTCACCGGTCTTCATTTCGGCGATGTTGCCCAGGTGCAGGGCGGCGCCGCCCATCAGCTGGACGTCGAAGTGGCGCATGCCGAGGGTACGGGACGATGCTTCGCGCACGGCCGCGAAGGCCTCGGGCAGCAGGTCGTCCAGCTTCTCGCCCGTCGGCGTGGCGGGAACGGAGCCGGTCGGTCTCTTCACGCAATTCGGCGTCGGTGAAGGTCTGGAAGGAGCTTTCCAGGGCATTGATGGAATCGGCATAGTTCCGCAGTTGCCGCAGGGTCTTTTTGTCACCCGTGCGGAGAAGTTTTTCAATAAGTGATGCCACGTGAAATTGCTCCCAGTCTCAAGCTGCCGAATTCCGGCGTGTTTAGTCTACGGGAGAGACGCAGGGCGGGACGCGCCTGTTCCCTCAGAGCGGAGTGCAGGCCGGCCACGGCCTCGCCCGAGCGCCGGCGCCAGGTCCCCCACGGGGGCGACAACGACCCGGTCCAGCTCCAACCACTCTGCCATGAGCTGCAGTTCCTCGGCGAGTTCGACGGCGGTGTCGGCCGGCGCGCCGGGTTCGGCGTGGCTGGCCCGGGCCAGCAGGCGGCCGCTCGCACGGTCCGCCTTGAGGTCGACGCGGGCCACGATCCCGTCGCGCAGCAGGAACGGCAGCACGTAGTAGCCGTAGCGGCGTTTGGCTTCGGGGGTATAGATCTCGATCCGGTAGTGGAAACCGAAGAGTTCCTCCAGCCTGCGTCGTTCGAAGACCAGGGAATCGAAGGGGCTCAGCAGCGCGCGGCCGTGGGCGGCGCGCGGCAGCCGCGCCTCGGCGTGCCGGTACAGCGGCCTGTTCCAGCCGGCCACGCTCACCGGTTCCAGCCGTCCGGTCTCCACGAGCTGCCCGACCGCGACGGCGGCGGCGCGCAGCGGGGTCCTGAAGTAGTCCGCGAAGCACCGCACGGTGCCTATACCGTGGGCCTGAGCCGCGGCGTCGATCAGCCGGACCATGGCGGCCGCGGCGTCCGGCGCCGGGCCCCCGCCCGGTTCCGCCTGCCCCGGTTCCGTGTCCGCCAGGACCCTGGCGGTCAGCGTGTAGCGGCGTTCGAAGGAATCTGTCCGGGACGCGGCCGAGACAAGGCCCTCTTCGAAGAGGTGCTCGAGGACCCGTTTGACGGCGTTCCAGTTCCATCCCCAGCCGTCCTTCGGGCGGTCCTCGACGTGCCCCAGCCGGGCGGTGAGTTCGGCGGCCGTCAGCGGCCGTCCCGCGGCGAGGGCCGCCAGCACGCGCTGCGCCACCTCGCTGCGCAGCTCCGGGTCCATGGCGTGCGCGCCGACCCATTTGCGGCTTTGCCACTGCACGAGGTCCCGGAAATGTTCCGGCCGGATGAAGCTGGCCTCGTGGGCCCAGTACTCCATCATCCGGCGCGGGTGCGTCCCCGCCATGCGGTGCAGGATGGACCGGTCGTAGTTTCCGAGCCTGGAGAAAAACGGCAGGTAGTGGCTCCGTGAGAGCACGTTGACGGAATCGATCTGGACCAGGTGGAGGCGGGCAAAGGTCCGGCCCACCGCCCGTGCGCTCACGGGTGCGGCGGGCCGGACCTTGTCCAATCCCTGGGCTGCCAGTGCGATCCGCCGGGCCTGCTGGAGGCTCAGCGATGCGTGCACGTCAGTCCCTTCGTCGGCTGGCCGCCTGCTCAGGCGCTGGCGGGCTCATCCTCTGAACGATAGGCGATGATCTTCTCTTCCAGCGGAGCCTCGCCCGGCTCGCAGGTCTGGTCCAGGCTGATCACGCCGTAGGTCCAGCCTTCGCGGCGGTAGACGACCGACGGGGCCTTTGTGTCCTTGTCCACGAACAGGTAGAAGTCGTGGCCAACGAGTTCCATGTTGTCGACAGCGTCGTCGAGCGAGAGGGACGCCGCGGAAAAGACTTTTCGGCGGATCAGCACCGGCGAGTCGCCGGCCGGAATATCGTTCTCGACCTCGTACGGCGATTTCTCCTCGGACCGGGCCTGCGGCGGATGGCTCGCTTCCTCATAGAGCGGCTCCCTGGTACTGGCGGGCTCCAGCGCCGCCGTCGCCTCGGTGACGGACTTCGGTGTGTGCCGGCCGTGGTGGACCTTCTTGCGGTCCTTGGCCCGGCGCAGCCGTTCAAGAAGCTTGTTGTAGGCCAGATCGAAGGCGGCGAATTTGTCCGCGGCGCTGGCTTCGGCACGGATCACGGGGCCACGCCCCAGGACGGTGAGCTCGACAGTGAGCAATTCTGCGGTCTGCCGGGCCTTGGTCTCCTTGGAGACCTTTGCATCCACCCTCTGGACCTTGTCCCCCAGTGACGCGATCTTCGAGATCTTTTCGTCGGCGTATTCCCGGAACCGGTCCGAGACCGTCAAATTACGACCGCTGATCATGAACTCCATGGTGCCCTCCAAATGACTTCGGTGACACGACAGCGGCACTTCCTGGGGCTGGTCTGACTGACAGTCGAGCCCCTTTCCGAGCCGCTATCGACAGGTACATCTGTTCTTGGTACCCATCTTCGACGTTAGTTCATGGGCCCCTGTTATTCATCCTTTTTTGGTTTATTTTTTTCCTCGTCCACGGCGTTCCCCGCCGCTCGCGGGGATTGCCGCGGCAAAGTCCTCCTGGACGGGCGGGCGTGTCGCCGCAAGCACTACCGCGCCCCGGACAACGCCTCCCGCGGCACGCAACGCGCGGGCCGCTTCGGCCAGCGTGGCACCCGTGGTGAGGACATCGTCCACGAGGACACACGGCCGTCCGGCCATTTCGGGCGGACGGGGTCCGCCCCTGATCCGCATCGAACCGCGCACCCGCCCGGCCCGTGCCGCGCGGCCCAGGCCCTTCTGGCCGCCGGGCCAGCCCGGCCGGCCGGTGGACCGCCCGCGATGGCCCCCGGAGCGAGCCGGGAACGCGGCCGGGGCCGGCCGGGTCCTGCGGAGCACGTCGGCGACGTCGGCGCCCTCCAGGGCCGGGCTGCGCCGCGCCCGCGCGAGCAGCAGGTGGACCGGGCTGAACCCCCGGCGCCGAAAGGCGGCGGCGCTGGTGGGAACGGGAACCAGCAGGAGCCCGTCCGCCGGGGCCAGCCGCGGCGCCGATGGCCCGGGCCAGTGCCCTGGCGAGTTCCTCGGCCAGCTGCCGCTGGCCGTGCCGCTTGAAGGACAACACTGCCTGGGCCAGCTCACCCCGGTAGACCCCGGCAGCCACGACCGGGAGCAGGACGGAACCGTCCATGTCCACCAGGGCAGGGGCCCTCCCCTCGGCCCGGAAGGGCCGGGGCGTGAGCAGACGGATCCGGTGGGCGCAGGCGGCGCACAGGACCCTGTCCTCGGCACCGCAGCAGACGCACTCCACCGGGGCCGCGAGTGCCAGCAGCTCCCCGGCGGCCGCTGCCGCCAGGTCGGCGATCCGGGCCGGCCGGCGGTGGTAGCCCCCGCGGTGCCGGGCAGCCGGCGGCGCGGGAACGATGTCAGGGTCCGGGCCCCCGTTTCCGGGACGGTTGCGGACCCGGCGCGATTGCTTGTCCACCCCTCAAGGCTGGGATCCGCGGTCCCGGCGCGGAAGCCCTCGCCGCCGCTATGTGGACGGCCGTGCCCGCTGACGAACCGCGGCGGCTGTCCGGGTCAGCCCGGGAAGGACGGGTCGATGGCGCCCTTGAACTGTGGTGACCAGCCGTTGCCGAGCCGCTGGAAGATGCCCTCACGGGACTGGCCGAATATCTCGGCCAGTCCATTGCCCGCACTGAGCGCGGTCAGCCCCGGCCACGGCGCCAACTGCTGCGGCGCTGCGGAGGTCAGGGACAGGAGTTCGGGCGTGACGTTGCCGCTCGCGGAGCCCTTCATCACGGCAAGGGTCGTGTCGTTGACCCAGACGCCCTGGTCGGGCTGGCCGGCCGTCGGGACTGTGATCGGCGCGGTGAGGTCCCGGGGCGTGCCGTCGGCGGTGCGGATGATGCCCGTGATCTGGACGGAGGTCTTGCCGTTCAGCTCCGAGATGACCAGGGCACGGGTGCCTTCACGGGAGATCCGGAACTCCTTGACCTTCCGCCCGGCGAGCCAGGACGGCGTCAAGGTCACGCCGGGCACGTTCGCGCCGAAGGCGATTCCGGCCGGCCGGTAGGCCAGGACCTCGGTGGCCCCGTTCCGGCCCGGGCCGGCGGTCCAGACCCAGTCGTAGCGCCCGAAGGACGGCCGGGAGAGGGTGGCCCTGGTGGTGAGGGCCCGCGCGGGCTGGCCGGGGACGATCGAATACAGCGTGGTGCGGCCGGCGTTGAGGAAGGCCGCGGCCTGGGACACCGGGGATTCGGCCGGCAGGCGCGGGGACAGGGCCCTGACCGGCTGGATGTCCGGGAGCGGGCCGAGCTTGTTGTTCTCGTAGCGGACCAGGTCGTTGTTGCTGACGGCAATCTGGTGCGCGGGGACGTCCTTGTCCCGCACCGGCGGCAGCACGGACCCGTTGTCTTCGACCCGCACCAGGTCCTGGTTCGCCCGCAGCTCCACGTTGACCACGTCGGGCTGGCTGCGGAAGGTCAGCGCCAGTTGCGTCTGCATCCGCAGCCGGTCCTCGTTGGAGGCCTCGATGAGGTCCTTGGCCGAGAGGTCCACCTGCGCGGCTCCGGAGACGACGGGAACCGATTCGCGCGCCAGCCGCATCCCCGAGGGGAAGGCGCTGACGACGGCGCCCTTCAGGTAGGGGGCGGGCCCGCCGAGCACGGCGCTGGTCATGGCCTTGACGGTTTTCTTCTTGATGAACCAGCGCACGTCCGGCACCGCGTAGGTGAAGGTGGGGTCATAGAAGTAGATGGGGTAGGCGCCGTAGATGACCTTGAACGTCTCCTCGGGGATGGCCGTGCCGTCCGGAATCTCGGCGATCCTCCACTCGCCGTCCACCTTGGTCAGCGTCGCCGGAATGCTCTCCCTGGAGCCTTCCGGCAACTGCGTGGCGACGCCGTCGGCGTCGACCGAGTAGGCCAGGTCCAGTTCGTAGTTGAAGACGTTTTCGACGGCGGTGCCCACCACGCGGGCGGAGCGGAAGACCAGCACCCGCTGGTCCGGCTTCCACTTCACGGAGGAGGCCTGGGTGAGGTACTGCCGCGCCACGGCGTAGTCGTCCTCGTAGCCGCTGCCCGCGAGGTAGAAGTCCTCGATCACCGCTTCGGGGCCCGCGCCGGCCCGTGGAGCCACCGGGAAGAAGACCGGGGCGTTGTTCGGCTTCCCCGCGCTCTCGTCGGTGCTCTTGCCCACCGGCCCGGAGCGCGGGATCTGCGCGCAGGAGGTCAGGACCATGAGGACCAGCACCAGCAGGGCCGCGGCGAGGCTGCTGAGCTTCCTGGCACCGCTCATGGCCGCTCCTCTGTTCCGCTGGATCCGGCTGCTCCGTGGGGGCCGCCGGCCGCCGGGCGGGGCACCGTGACGGCCTGCTCCGGCAGCAGCATCATTTGCTTGCCGGGACCGCCGGCGATTCCGACGTCGGCGGGTTCCAGCTGCAGCGGGGACTTGGCGATCGTTTCGCCCCGGCGCAGCGGCAGGGTGAGGCGGAAGTTGGAACCGCTGCCCTTCTTGCCCCAGGCCTGCAGCCAGCCGTTGTGCAGCTTGGTGTCCTCGGTCGCGATCGAGAGGCCCAGGCCGCTGCCGCCGGTGGTGCGGGCCCGGGCCGGGTCGGCCCGCCAGAAGCGGTCGAACACGCGGGCGGCCTCCGCGGACGTCATGCCGATTCCGTGATCCCGCACGGCCACGGCCACCGCGGTGTCACTGGCCGCCACCGAGATGTTCACCGGCCTGCCCTCCCCGTGCTCCAGCGCGTTCAGGACCAGGTTGCGCAGGATCCGGTCGATCCGCCGGTCATCCATCTCGACGACAATGCTGCCCCCCGGTGCATTCAGCGTCACCTCCGAGCCGTATTCGGCGGCCACCGGCGCCACCCCCTCCATCACGTGCCGGACGAGCTGGATGATGTCGGTCGGTTCGGCGTCGAGCATGGCGACGCCGGCGTCGAACCGGGAAATCTCCAGCAGGTCGGCCAGCAGGGACTGGAAGCGTTCCACCTGGTTGTACAGCAGCTCGGCGGAGCGCTTGTTGACCGGGTCGAAGTCGTCGCGGGCGTCGTAGAGCACCTCGGCGGCCATCCGCACGGTGGTCAGCGGGGTCCGGAGCTCATGCGAGACGTCGGAGACAAAGCGCTGCTGCATCTGGGACAGCGTGGCCAGCTGCGTGATCTGCTCCTGCAGGCTGGCGGCCATGTGGTTGAAGGAGGCGCCGAGCCGGGCCACTTCGTCCTCGCCCTTGACCACCATGCGTTCCTGCAGCTGGCCGGCGGCGAGCTTTTCGGAAACGACGGCGGCATGGCTGACCGGGCTCACCACGTTGCGGGTCACGTACCAGGCGACGGCGCCGACCATCAGCGCCAGGGCGGCGGCGCCGGCCAGCAGGACGTTCTGGATCTCGTCGAGCGTCATTTGCGCCGTGTTGAGGTCGTAGATGAGGTACAGCTCGTAGACCGTGCCGTTAAACGTGACCTTGTTGCCGACGGCGATTCCGGGGCGGTCCTCGGTGCCCACCGGGAATTCCGTGGACGCCCAGAACTGGTCCTTGCCGGAGTCCTGCACCGCCTTGCCGCAGCTCGGCGGGGATCACGCTGATGGTGAGCTGGTCGGACGCCCGCGATTCCACCCAGCGGTTGCGCGGCTTGGTCTGTTCGGGCATGGCCTCGAAGACATAGCGGCGCTGGATCACCGAGCCGCGGCCTTCGACGGCGTTGAGGGTGTCATAGACCAGGGTGATGACGCTCGACTGGTCGGTGACCTGGGCGCCGTCGAACGTGTCCTGGACCTGCTTGACGTTGTAGCGCGTCTCCGACTCGGCCTGGACGAGGCGTTCCTGGAAGAGGTTGTTCGCGATCTGGTTCGAGAGGTAGGCGCCCACCACGGCGAAGGAACCGACCGCCAGCAGGAGGGTGGTCAAGACGGTGCGGAACTGCAGGGACCGCCGCCAGCGCCGGTGCAGGGCGCGCAGCAGGTACCGCGTCGCGGGCAGCACGCGGGATGCCCCGGTGCGCACCAGCCGGGCCACCCGGGCGGTGACGATCCGGGCGCGGCGGGCCCAGATACCGGCACGGAAGAACGCGGACTGGCCGCCGGCCGGCGACGGCGGGGCGGCGCCGTCCGGGGCCGCGTCCTCCGGTTCGGGCCGCGTCGCTGTGCGCTCTCCGGTGTGGCGGGCCGCGTCGCTGTGCGCTCCGGGGCGGGTCCCGGCTGGCCGTCCGCCGGCTCAGGAACCTGCTTTGTAGCCGACACCACGGACCGTCAATACAACTTCGGGGGCTTCAGGATCGCGTTCGATCTTCGAACGCAACCGCTGGACGTGGACGTTGACCAGCCGGGTGTCCGCCGCGTGCCGGTAGCCCCAGACCTGCTCCAGCAGCAGCTCACGGGTGAAGACCTGCCAGGGCTTGCGGGCCAGGGCGACGAGCAGGTCGAATTCCAGCGGGGTCAACGAAATCCGCTCGCTGTTGCGGCTGACGACGTGGCCGGCGACGTCGATCGTGACGTCCGCGATGCGCAGCGTCTCGGGGGCCTTCTGGTCGCCGGGACGCAGGCGCGCCCGCACCCGCGCCACGAGTTCGGCGGGCTTGAATGGTTTGGGAACGTAGTCGTCCGCACCGGATTCCAGTCCGCGGACCACGTCCGAGGTGTCAGATTTTGCCGTCAGCATGACGATCGGAACGTCGGACTCGGAGCGGATCTGGCGGCACACCTCGATGCCGTCCATGCCCGGGAGCATCAGGTCCAGCAGCACGAGATCCGGCTTGGAGGAGCGGAAAACCTCCAGCGCCTGTCCGCCGTCCGCGCAAAAGACGGGGTCGAAGCCGTCGTTGCGCAGCACAATGCCGATCATCTCGGCCAGCGCCTCGTCATCGTCCACTACCAAAATCCGTGCCTTCATAGGTACATATTCCCCTATTGAAATGGCTTTGTCGTATTCAGGCAGTCCCCGGCATGGCGCGGGTGCTTGCGGCCCCGCCCGAAACTATAGGCTGGGGGCAAGCCCGGCCCGGACTCACGCCGGGGACCGCGGGCAGCAGGGGCACAGGGCCCGGGCCGCGGGCGTCCGGTGGGCAATTTCTTGGGGAGGAAAAGCTTGTCTGAGCAGGAACCAACCGGGCCGCAGCAGTGGGGCGGCCCGCCGCAGTGGGGCCAGCAGCCGCAGTGGGGCCAGCCGCCGCAATCGGCCCAGCAGCCGCCGTGGGGCCAGCAGCCGCAATCGACCCAGCAGCCGCCCGTGGGGCCAACCGCCGCAGTGGGGTGCACCGCAGTCCGGGCCACGGTTCCCCGGCCCGCCTTCTAATCCGCTTTCCCCCTACGGGCAGCCGCGCTACGTCGCCCCGCCGAAGCCTGGCATCGTGCCGCTGCGCCCCCTGATGTTTGGTGAGATCCTGGACGGGGCCTTCCAGACCGTCAGGCGCAATCCCGCGGCCATGCTGGGGGCCGGCGTCATCGCCCAGGGCCTGGGCTCGGTCATCTCCGCCCTGGCCCAGACCGGTGCCGTTGCCGGGTGGTCGCCCGAACCGTGGCTGGAGGGCATCGGCCCGTCGGAGGCGGTGGCACTCGGCCTCGGCGTCGCCGGGGTCGGGATCCTCCTGATGCTCTTGACCGTCCTGATTTCAGTGGTCATGCAAGGCGCCATGGCGGTTCCCGTGGCCCGCTCGCTGCTGAACCGGCCGACCGGCTTCCGCCGGATGTGGTCGCTGTCGCGCTCCCGGACCGGCGCCCTGCTGGGGCTCGCCGGGCTGATGATCCTCGGGGTGGCCGCCGTCGTCGCCGTCTCGGTCGTGGCGACGATGTCACTGGTGGGCTCGATGGAGGGAGCGGCGGCCGGCGTGCTGGTCCTCCTGTTTCTGGGCCTGATGATCGTGCTGGTCTGGCTCGCCGTACGGTTCCTCGTCGCGCCCGCGGCGATCGTGGTCGAGGAAATCGGTGCGTTCGCCGGGCTGCGCCGCTCCTGGCAGTTGACCCGCGGCAACTGGTGGCGCCTGCTGGGAATCACACTGGTGGTCGGCCTGCTTGTCGGCGTCCTGACCCAGATCGTCCTGATGCCCGTGAACCTCCTCGGCACCGGCATCGGGTCCACAGTCTTCGCCCAGGGCGGCGAGGGTGAGACGCAGACCGTGCAGATCGCCGTCACCGTGGTCAGCGCCGTCGTCACCGCGCTGGTGGCCGCCGTGGGCTACGCCTTCCAGACGTCGACCGTAGCGCTGGTCTACCTGGACCTGCGGATGCGCAAGGACGGACTCGATCTGTCACTGATGCGGCAGCTGGAGACGGGAAGTGACCCGGACGGAGTTCCCGGCCGCGCGCCCGCTGCCATCCACGGGGATACCTCGGCCTGGCAGCGGCCGCCCTACGGCCCTCCCCCGGTCCGCTGATGGCGGGAGCTTTCGCCGCCCCCGCGGACCATGCCGCGGGCGGTACTGTCTGCCGGTCTGCAGACCGAACCCCCGGTGCTTCCCGACCGCGGGGAAGCCGGCCGGTGGGCGGCGGAGGAACTCGCGAAGGCGCCGTACCGCGACGCCGCGCCCAGCTGGCTGGACGAGGCGATGGCGGAGTTCGGCCGCTGGCTGCGCTCGCTCACCGGCGACGGTTCCCCGGCAGGCGACGGCGGGTACGCCGTGCCGCTCCTGCTGGTCATCGCCGCCGTCGTCATCGCCGCCGCAATCCTGGCGGTGCGCCCCCGGCTCAACGCCAGGCGGGCCGCCGCCCAGGAGGTCTTCGACGCCGGTGCGACCCTCAGCCCGGAGGCGCACCGCGAGCGGGCCGCTGCGGCGGCCGCCCGCGGGGACTGGCGCGCGGCCGTTGTCGAGCAGTTCAGGGCCCTGGCGCGCGCGGCGGAAGACCGCGCCGTACTGGACCCGCAACCGGGCCGGACCGCCGGCGAGGTCGCCGCCCGGCTGGGCCGCGCCTTCGGCGCCCACGCCCGGGAACTGGAGGAGGCGGCATCCACCTTCGACGCCGTCCGCTACGGTGGAGCGTCCGCCGGGCCCCGGGAGCATGCGGCGCTGGCCCGGCTCGACGCGGCCTTGGCCGGCTCCACCCCGGACTATCAGGGCGCGGGCACGGACGCACTCGTCAGGCCGCTGTGAACCGCACGACGGCGCTGCTCCGCCGGCACCGCACCTGGGCGATCCTCGGCGTCGTGTTTCTCGCCGCCCTGGTCCTGACGGCGGTGATCCAACTGCAGCCGCGCGGGGACCGCACCCCGCTGTCGACCCGCAATCCCGCCCCGGACGGGGCACGCGCCGTCGCGGAAATCCTCGGCCGCCATGGCGTCGCCGTGGAGCAGCAGGACTCCTTCGACGCCACCCGGCAGGCGTGGAGGCTGCCCGCAGCGCCGGCGAGGGTGCCACCGTCCTGCTCTACGACCGCTTTGGCTACCTCGGCCGCGACGAGCTGGCAGTACCTGGCGCCGCGCCACGGACCGGCTGGTGGTGGTCACGCCCCGGCTGGACACGCTGCAGGGCGTGGACGCCGGGATCCGGCAGGCCGGGGTGGTCCGGGAGGCCACGGAGGTGCTGGCTCCCGGCTGCGGCGAGACCGGACCGGCCGCCGCCGGCACGGTCTCGGCCGGGAACGGCTACCTGTACGAGGCGCCGGTGGTCTGCTACGCCCCGCCCGACGGCCGGGGCGGGCTCTATGCCGGCAGCGAGGACGGCCGCATCCTGGTCCTGGGCAGCACCGACATCCTGAGCAACGGCGCCCTGGCCGAGGAAGGCAATGCCGCGCTCGTGCTGCGGAGCCTCGGCGCGGATCAGCGCCTGATCTGGTACCTGCCCGGGATCTCGGACGTACCCGCCGCGAACGAGCGGGTGACCCTCGATGAACTCGCCGCCCCGTGGACCCATGTCCTCGGCCCCTGGCTCGCGTTCGTGGCGGTGCTCGCCATGTTCTGGCGCGGCCGCAGGCTCGGCCCGCTGGTGTTCGAGCCGCTCCCGGTGGTGGTCAAGGCGGTGGAGACGGCCGAAGGACGGGCCCGTCTCTACCACGACGCGCGTGCCGTGGACCGGGCCGCCGAGGTCCTCCGCGCCGGCACCCTCGTCCGCCTCGCCCGGACCCTCCGGCTCGGACCGGAGGCCGGGGCCGCCGCCATCATCGACGCCGCCGCCCGGCACCTGGGCACGGCCCCGGAGGACGTCGGCAGCGTACTCAACGCCACACCCCGGGCCGAAGCGGACCTCGTGCGCTGGGCCCAGCACCTGGACAGACTAGAGAAAGAGGTACACGCCCGATGAACGAGCAGCCACGCTTCTCCAGCGGCACAGCCGCAGCAGACAGAGCGGCAACAGACACAGCCGGCACCGGCACCGCCGCCTGGCCCGCGCCACGGCCCGCGCCGGAGCGGGCGGAAGACCCTGCCGGCCACCGGGACGCCGGCACCCGGGACCCCGTGCGCCAGGCCCTGCTGGACGTACGCCACGAGGTCGCCAAGGCCGTCGTCGGTCAGGACGCCACCGTCACCGGGATGCTGATCGCCTTGCTGTCCCGCGGCCACGTGCTGCTCGAGGGCGTGCCCGGCGTGGCCAAGACCCTGCTGGTGCGCAGCCTCTCCGCCGCCCTCAGCCTGGACACCAAGCGGATCCAGTTCACCCCGGACCTGATGCCCGGCGACGTCACCGGCTCGCTGATCTACGACTCGCACACCTCGGAGTTCAGCTTCCGCGAAGGCCCGGTCTTCACCAACATCCTGCTGGCCGACGAGATCAACCGGACCCCGCCCAAGACCCAGGCCTCGCTGCTGGAGGCCATGGAGGAGCGGCAGGTGTCGGTGGACGGCGTCTCGCGCCAGCTGCCCGCACCCGTTCATCGTGGCCGCCACGCAGAACCCGGTGGAGTACGAGGGCACCTATCCGCTGCCCGAGGCCCAGCTGGACCGCTTCCTGCTCAAACTGACCATGCCGCTGCCCGGACGGGAGGACGAGATCGAGGTGATCCGGCGGCACGCGGCCGGCTTCGACCCGCGCGACCTGGCCGCGGCCGGCGTCCGCCCCGTCGCCGGGGCCCGCCGAGCTGGAGCGGGCGCGGCAGGCGGTGGCCGCCGTCGAGATCGGCCCCGAGGTCCTCGCCTACATCGTCGACGTCGTCCGCGCCACCCGGGCGGCGCCGTCGTTCCAGCTCGGGCGTCTCGCCGCGCGGCGCCACCGCCCTGCTCAACGCCTCCCGCGCCTGGGCGTGGCTCTCCGGCCGGGACTTCGTCACGCCCGACGACGTCAAGGCCCTGGCGCTGCCCTGCCTGCGGCACCGGGTGGCCCTGCGGCCCGAAGCGCAGATGGACGGGGTGCAGGTGGACGGCGTGCTGGGCAGCATCCTCGCCTCCGTCCCCGTGCCCGCGCTGAGCCATGGCAATTTCCGGACGCTTCGTGCTGCTGGCGCTGCTGGGCCTGGTCCCGGTCGCGCTGCTTGCCCGGCTGGGAGTCGGCTGCGGCGGTGCTCGCTGCTGCTGGCCGCCGCTGCGGTGCTGGACCTGGCGCCTGGCGGTGCCGCTGCGGCAGGTCACGGTGCAGCGCAACGACCCCGGCAGCGTCCCGCTCGCCGGGTCGGCGGAGTCCGTCCTCACGGTCGCCAACACCGGACGCCGGGCGCTGCGCGGCCTGGTCCGCGACGCCTGGCAGCCCTCGGCCGGGGCGCAGAACCCGCGCCAGCGCCTGCTGGTCCCGGCCGGTGAGCGCCGCCGGATGACCGTCACGCTGCGGCCCACCCGGCGCGGTGAGCTGGCGGCCGAGCACGTCACCGTCCGCGCCTTCGGCCCGCTGGGCCTCGCCGCCCGGCAGCGCACCCTGCCCTGCCCCGGGTCGCTCCGGGTGCTGCCGCCGTTCAACTCGCGGCGCCACCTTCCCTCCAAGCTGCGCCAGCTGCGCGAGCTCGACGGCAAGGCGGCGGTCCAGATCCGCGGCGCCGGCACCGAATTCGACTCGCTGCGCGATTACGTGCGCGGCGACGACGTCCGCTCCATCGACTGGCGTGCCACGGCCCGCCGCTCCGCCGTGGTGGTCCGCACCTGGCGGCCGGAACGGGACCGCCGCGTCGTCATCCTGCTGGACACCTCCCGGACGGCCGCCGCCCGGATCGCCGACGAGCCGCGGCTGGACACCGGCATCGAGGCCGCGCTGCTGCTGGCCGTCCTGGCCGAACGCGGCGGCGACCGGGTCGACTTCCTCGCCTTCGACCGCCGGCTCCGGGCGCGGGCCGGGTCCGCGGCCAAGGGGAACCTGCTGGGACAGCTGGTCCAGGCCATGGCCCCGCTGGACGCCGAACTCATCGAACTCGACTGGTCGCAGATCCCGGCCCAGGTCCGCTCCGTCTCCGCGCACCGCTCCCTCGTGGTGCTGCTCACCGCGCTCGACGGCGGCGCCCCCGAAGAGGGGCTCCTGCCGATGGCCGCGCAACTCGCGCAACAGCATGTGGTGGTGGTCGCCTCGGTCCGCGACCCCATGCTCGGCGAGATGCAGCGGGAGCGCTCGACCGCGACCGGGGTGTTCCGCGCCGCGGCGGCCGAACGCGCGCTGCTGGAACGCGAGGCGGTCAGCGCGCAGCTGCGCCAGGCCGGCGTCGAAGTGGTCGACGCCGAACCCGCCGCAGCTGCCGCCGGCGCTCGCGGACGCGTACATTCGTTTGAAGGCCGCGGGACGGCTGTGACCCCAAGGAGGATGCCGTGACCGGCTACGAACCCATCTACCGGAGTCGGCCTCGGACCGGATTTTTCCCGGCTGCAGCCCGAACTGCAGGACTATTTCTCGCTGGTGCCGGGCTCCGGCCACTTCGGCGTGGGCGAAGGCGTCTTCGACGTCGTCGGCTGCCGGCAGCGCTGGCTGCGTCCGCTGCTGCGGCTCGCAACCGGCGAGCAGGCGTTCTTCCCGGAGTACGGCGAGGGCATCAGGTTCCGGATCGAGAACCACGCCCACCTGGACCCGTTCGGGCGCTCCAGCCTGACCGCCCGGCGGGAAATCTTCTTTCCGCAGACCACCAGGATCTTCCACGACACCACCAGCCTGGACTCCTCCGCCGGCACCCCGCGGCTGGTGGACTACGTGGGCCGGTACCGCCGGCTGGTCACCGACCTCAACCTCAGCGTCACGCCGGACGGCCGGCTGCGCGGCGTCTCCGAGGCCTCGCGGCTGTTCCTGGGCCCGCTCCGGCTGCCGCTGCCGGCCGCCCTGGACGCCAAGGCGTACGCCGAGCAGTGGTGGGAGCCGGACGAGGGCCGGCACCGGATCCAGGTCAAGGTGATCCAGCCGCAGATCGGCCTGGTGCTGGTCTACGCCGGCCACTTCGACTACCGGCTTGAGCCCTACCCCGCGGGTGCCGCAGGCGCCGGGCCACCTTCCCGGCCGTGCCCGGCCCGACCGCTGGGAAAGCCGGGTCTAGCCTCAGCCGAGGGCGAGCTGGTTCAGGCCGTCCGCCAGCTGCGTCAGCCGGGTCAGCACCGCCGTCGCGGACGACGGGGTGTACCCGGCGAGGCCGCCGGACGGCGTGACCCGCACCGAGCCCAGCGCGGTGGCCGGGAGCCCGAGCTGGCGCCACGGCCGCCAGAGCGTCTCGACCGCCTCCGGCACGCGGGGCAGCGCCGCCGCCGGATCCTCGACGGGCAGCGCACCGGCCCAGAGCCGCTTCCCGGCCTCCACGGCGCCGGCGAGCTGCTCCCACTGGCGGGAGGTCAGGGCACGCAGCGGCACCGCGATCCCGTCCGCTCCGGCGGCGAGGATCCGGTCGAACGGCGCCTCGACCTCGGGCACGGACACCACGACTTCGGCGGCACCGGCGGCCCGCAGGGCATCGATGACGATGCGCCAGGATTCGGTCACTTCGGATCCCGCCACGGCGCGCAGGGTGCGGTAGCCGCTGGAGGTGGGGATGGTGCCGGCCATCACGGCGGCGATGTCCGGCTCGTCGAGTTGCACCACCAGGCGCGCGCCGGGGGCCGCGGCGGCCACCCGGCGCAGGTAGGCGTCCATGCCGGCCGCGAGCGAGTCCGCGAGGTCCCGCCGCGCGCCGTGGTCGATCAGGGCACGCTCGCCGTTGTGCAGGTGCAGGCCGGCGGCGAGGCTGAGCGGGCCGCGCAGCTGGATCTTGAGCTCGGCCGCGGGGGTGTCCTCTGCCCCGACGACGTCGGCGAGGACATTGAGGTCGGTGGACAGCGCCGAGCGGGCCCGCATGAGGTCCTTGCCGGGGCGGTCAACGATCCGCCAGCCATAGGGCTGGACGTCGACGGCGAGGCCCTCCAGCAGCGAGGCGGTGCGGCCCAGTGCGTCCGAACCGACCCCGCGGTCCGGGAGTTCGGCGAGGAAGGGAAGGTGCGGGCTGCCCAGCTCGCCGCGGATGATGCGGGCGGCCTCGACCGGGTCCTCCCCCGGCCAGGGGCCGAGGGCGGTGGCCGTGACCTGCCCGGGGGCCTCGGGTACGGGCACGGCTACGCCTCGGCGGAGACGGCGGGGGCCGCGTCCGTCGTGGCCTTGTCGGCGGCGGCCTGGTGGTCCTCGGCGATGGCCTCGTGGTGGCGGATCACCTCGCCGATGATGAAGTTCAGGAATTTTTCGGCGAACGCCGGATCCAGGTGGGCCTCGGCGGCGAGCCGGCGCAGGCGGGCGATCTGCGCCGTCTCCCGGCCCGGGTCCCCGGCGGGAAGCTTGTGCGTGGCCTTGAGGAAGCCGACCTTCTGGGTTGCCTTGAACCGCTCGGCCAGCAGGAACACGAGGGTGGCGTCGATGTTGTCGATGCTGGAACGGATCGAGAGCAGTTCCGCCATCACCGCGGGGTCCACGTGGCCGGACAGGGAACTGGCGGCCGGGTCGTAGGCATCGGCGTCAGGGAGGGTGGGGTTCTGCTCGGTCATTGACCCAGTCTAGGGGCTGGCGCGGAAATCCCCTTGGGTGTTAAGCAGGCGCCGCCCGGTCCCGAAAAGGGGCATGCCCGCCGTTCGACGTGAACGGCGGGCATGCCCCTCTTGCGGAAAACGCGGCCAGGCTCTCAGGCGCCGAGTACCGCGCGGAACTCCTCGCGGCGCCGGGCCTGCTCGTCCGGGTCAGGAACCGGCAGCGACGCGATGAGCTTCTTCGTGTAGTCGTGCTGCGGGTGGCCCATGCACCTGGTTGCCCGAGGCCCTGCTCCACCATCTTGCCCTTGTAGAGCACCCCGACCCAGTGCGAGAGGATGTCCACCACGGCGAGGTCGTGGCTGATGAACAGGCAGGCGAAGCCGAATTCGGGCTGGATCTCCTTGAACAGCTCCAGCACCTTCGCCTGCACCGACACGTCCAGCGCCGACGTCGGCTCGTCGGCGATCAGCAGCTTCGGGTTCAGGATCAGCGCCCGCGCCAGCGATGCGCGCTGGCGCTGGCCGCCGGAGAGCTCGTGCGGGAACCGGTCGGCGTACGACGCCGGCAGCTGCACCGCCTCGAGCAGCTCGCCGACCCGCTGGCGTGCCTGCGCCGGCGTCGGGCTTGGTGTGGATGATCAGCGGCTCGGCGACGCAGTCGCCGATGGTCAGCTGCGGGTTGAACGAGGTCGCCGGGTCCTGGAACACGAAGCCGATCTGCTTGCGCAGCGGCTTGAAGGTGCGCTCCTTGAGGTTGAGCATCTCGTAGTCCGAGCACCTTCAGGCTGCCGCCCGTGGTCCGGTTCAGGCCCGCGATGGCGCGGCCGATCGTGGTCTTGCCGGAGCCGGACTCGCCGACCAGGCCGAAGACCTCGCCCTCGGACGAGCGTGAAGCTCACGCCGTCGACGGCCTTGAACGCCGGGCTGCCCAGCCGGCCGGGGTACTCGATGGTCAGGTCCTTCGCCTCGACCAGCGACCTTGCCGCCCTGGTGGGCGCGCTCGGTCATGCCCGCCGAGGCGGAGTTCCGGCCCAGGTGCGGGACGGCGGCCAGGAGCTTCTTGGTGTAGTCCTGCTTCGGTTCCGCGAACAGCACCCGGGCGCTGGCCTCCTCGACGACGTCGCCCTGGTACATCACCACGACGCGGTCGGCGAGGTCGGCGACGACGCCCATGTTGTGCGTGATGAGCACGATCGCGGTGCCGAACTGGTCCCGGAGCTCGCGCAGCAGTTCCAGGATTTCCGCCTGCACGGTGACGTCCAGCGCGGTGGTCGGCTCGTCGGCGACGATGAGCCCCGGGTTCGAGCGCCAGCGCGGCGGCGATGACGACGCGCTGCTTCTGCCCGCCGGAGAACTGGTGCGGGTAGTAGTCGACCCGGGTCTCCGGGTCCGGGATGCCGACCTTGCGCAGGACGTCGATGGCGCGCGCCTTGGCCTCCTTGGCGCTGACCTTGCCGGCGCCGCCGTGCCGGCGTGGGCGCGGATGCCCTCGGCGATCTGCCAGCCCACGGTGAAGACCGGGTTGAGCGCGGTCGACGGTTCCTGGAACACCATGGCCACGTCGCGGCCGCGGATTTCCCGCAGCTTCGCGGCGCTGACGCTGATCACGTTGTTGCCGTTGATCAGCACCGCGCCGGAGCTGATCGCCGTCTCCGGCAGCAGCCCCAGGATGGTCTTGGCGGTGACGGTCTTGCCGGAGCCGGATTCGCCGACGATGGCGACCACCTCGCCGGGGTTGACCTCGAGGCTGACGTCCTTCGACGGCGTAGACGTCCCCGGCGTCGGTGGCGAAGGTGACCTTGAGGTGGTCGATGTCCAGGACGGGGCCGGAGCCCGGGCCTGCTGGTCGAAACGGAGCCGATATTGGTGCTCATGAACTTCTCACTTCTGCTGAGAGCGCCGCCTGGGCGCCGGCGGAGCCGGGTCCGGCGGTGTCGGGTCCGGCTTTGCCGGAGGCGGCCTTCTTGCGTCCGCGCAGCCGCGGGTCGTTGAGGTCGTTGATGCTCTCGCCGACCAGGGTCAGCCCCAGCACGGTGAGGACGATCGCCAGGCCCGGGAAGACACCGCGTCCACCAGATGCCGGAGGTGGTGTCCGCCAGCGCCTTGTTGAGGTCGATAGCCCCATTCGGCGGCCGAGGTCGGTTCGATGCCGAAGCCGAGGAAGCCCAGGCCCGCCAGGGTGAGGATGGCCTCGGAGGCGTTCAGCGTGAAGATCAGCGGCAGGGTGCGGGTGGCGTTCTTGTAGATGTGCCGGCTCATGATCCGGATGTTGGATGCGCCCACCACCTTGGCCGATTCGACGAACGGCTCGGCCTTGAGCCGGATGGTTTCGGCGCGGATGACCCGGAAGTACTGCGGGATGAAGACCACGGTGATCGAGATCGCGGCGGCCAGGATGCCGCCCCACAGGCTGGACTGCCCGCCGCTGATGACGATCGCCATGACGATCGCCAGCAGCAGGGACGGGAAGGCGTACACGGCGTCGGCGATCACCACGAGGATCCGGTCCAGCCAGCCGCCGATGTAGCCGCTGACCAGGCCGAGGATGACGCCGATGAAGATCGACATGATCACGGCCACGATGATCACCAGGGCGGCGGTCTGCGCGCCCCAGACCACCCGGGAGAACACGTCGTAGCCGCCGACGGTGGTGCCGAGCAGGTGCCGGCCGCCGGGGGCCTGCTGCGCCGGGAAGCTGCCCGTCGGCGTCGGAGATCTGGGCGAAGCCGTACGGCGCGATCAGCGGCGCGAAGATCGCGGTCAGCAGGAACAGCGCGGTCAGGATGAGCCCGGTGACGAGCATGCCGCGCTGCAGGCCGACGCTCTTGTTGAAGTGCGAAACGACCGGCAGGCGCCGGAACCAGGGTTCCCTGCGGCTCGCTGCGGCGATAGTTGGTTGCGATGCTCATGTCAGTACCTCACTCGCGGGTCGATCAGCGCGGCGACGATGTCCACGATGAAGTTGGTGACGGCCACGATCACGGCGAGCAGCACGACGATGCCCTGGACGGCGACGAAGTCGCGGGCCGTCAGGTAGTTGCGCCAGCTGGAAGCCGAGGCCCTTCCATTCGAAGGTGGTCTCGGTCAGCACGGCGCCGCCGAGCAGGAGCGCGATCTGCAGTCCCATCACGGTGATGATCGGGATGAGCGCCGGCTTGTAGGCGTGCTTGGTGACCAGGCGGAATTCACTGACGCCGCGCGAGCGGCCGGCCTCCACGTAGTCCTTGCCGAGGGTGCCGATCACGTTGGTGCGGACCAGCCGCAGGAAGATGCCGGCGGTCAGCAGGCCCAGGGCGAGGGCGGGCAGCACCGCGTGCGCCGTGACGTCGCCGAGCGCGGCCATGTTGCCGCTGCGGACCGCGTCGAGCCAGTAGATGCCGGTCGGGCGCCTGCAGCGCGGTGCAGGGCCAGCTCCGTGGAGGTCTTGGCCCGTCCGGCGACCGGGAGCCAGCCGAGCCAGACCGAGAAGGTCAGCTTCAGCAGCAGGCCGGCGAAGAACACCGGCGTGGCGTAGCAGAGGATCGCGAAGATGCGCAGGACGGCGTCGGGCGCCTTGTCGCGGCGGTACGCGGCGATCATGCCCGAGCGGGATGCCCACGACCAGGGCGACGAGCAGCGCGTTGATGGCCAGTTCCAGGGTCGCCGAACCGTAGGTGGTCAGCATCTCCGAGACCGGCCGGTTGTCGCGTGAGCGTGGTGCCGAAGTTGCCGGTCAGGAGCTGGCCGAGGTACTCGAAGTACTGCACGAGGATCGGGCCGGTCGTAGCCGGCGGCCTGGATGCGTTCGGCCAGCTGCTCCGGCGGGAGCCGTGCCGCCGAGGGCGGCCGTGATCGGGTCACCGGTGATCCGCATCAGGAAGAACACCAGCGTGACCAGGATGAAAATGGTCGGGAAGATCAGCAGGAACCTGATCAGGATGTATTGGCCCAGTCCCCCACCGGACGACTTCTTCTTTGTCGGCAATAGGCCGTCGGCGTCGCTGGGCGGCGCCTCAATAAGTGTTGTCATTGGTACCTAATTTTGTGTTTCCGTCGGCTTCGTGGGCTTCCGGAATCGGTTGTCCTGCTCTCAGCAAGAAAGGCGGGACGCCGCGCAGGCGCCCCGCCTCCTTGGCTGGTCAGGACCGGATGGGGAATGGACCTACTTGGAAATCACACCAAGACGGAACTTGAAGGACGCGTCGAGGGTCTTTTCGACACCCTTGACGTCCTTGCCGGCGACCGTAAGCTGGGCGCCCTGCAGCAGCGGCAGCGTGGAGAGGTCCTTGGCGACGGCCGTCTGGGCGTCCCGAGCACCGTCTCGCGCTCGGCCTTGTCAACGGTCGTGAGCTGCTTGCTTGATCAGGTCGTTGACGGCGGGGTTGTCGTAGTGGTTCTTCAGGAAGTTGCCCGGGGCGAAGAACGGCGTCAGGTAGTTGTCGGCGTCGGAGTAGTCCGGGAACCAGCCGAGCTGGTAAACGCGGGTAGACGTCCTTGGTGCGGTCCTTGGAGTAGGTGACCCACTCGGTGGACTGCAGGTCGACCTTGAACAGGCCGGACTTCTCCAGCTGCTCCTTGATCATGGCGTACTCGTCGCCGGAGGACTTGCCGTAGTGGTCCGGGTTGTACTGCAGGTTCAGGGTGACGGGGGTCGGTGACGCCGGCGTCGCTGAAGGCCTTCTTGGCCTTGTCGAGGCTGGGCTTGCCGTTGCCGTCGCCGTACATGTCCTTGAGCGGCTCGATGGCGCCGACGAAGCCGTCGGGGACGACGGAGTACGCGGGCAGGTAGGTGCCCTTGTAGACCTGGCTCGCGATCGCGTCGCGGTCGACGAGGTTGGCGATCGCCTGGCGGACGGCGAGGGCCTTGGCCGGGTCGGCGTCGGCGGCCTTGGCGCCGAACGGCATGGTGTCGAAGTTGAACACGATGTAGCGCAGCTCGCCGCCGGGGCCCTCGTGGACCTTGACCTTGGAGTCCTTCTCGAGGTCGTCGACGTCGGTCGCGGTCAGGCTGCGGCCGGCGACGTCGATGTTGCCCTGCTGGACGTCGAGCTTGAGGTTGTTGGAGTCCGCGTAGTACTTGATCGTGGCGCCGTCGTTCGCCGGCTTGCCGAGCACACCCTGGTAGTCCGGGTTGGCCTTGAGGCTGACGAGCTCGTTCTTCTTGTAGCTCTCGATCGTGTACTGGCCGGCGAAGGGCTTGCCCTTGACGATGTCGTCGTCGCTCATCAGCTTGTCGGCGGCGAAGACCTCCTCGTCGACGATCGGGCCGGCGTGGCTGCGAGGACGCCGCGGGAAGATCTGGTCGTTGCCTTCCTTGAGCTTGAAGACCACGGTGGAGTCGTCTTTGACTTCCACCGAAGCTTCGAGGTTGCCCAGCAGGCGACGCCGGGCCGTTGTCGTCGTTGATCTTGACTGACGCGGTCGATCGAGAACTTCACGTCCGAGGACGTCAGCGCGTGGCCGTTGGCGAACTTGAGGCCCGGACTTGAGCTTGACGGTGTACTCCGTCGGGCTGGTGAAGGAGGCGGACTCGGCGATGTCCGGGCTCGGCATCGGCCGTTCCGGGCTTCGAGTTCATCAGGAACGGGTAGATCTGGTTCATCACCATGAACGAGCCGGTGTCGTAGGAGCCGGCCGGGTCGAGGGTGACCACCTTGTCCGTGGTGCCGTACGTAATGGTGCCTCCGCCTGCGGCGCTGCCGGAGGACGTTCCGCCGCCGGAAGGGCCGGTGCAGGCCGTCAATGCAAAGGCGGAAACCCCGGCGAGCGCGATGGCGCTCTGCAGGGCCTTTTTGTTCATTGCCATCTGTGAACTTTCTGTTCGATGAGTACTAGTGCGCAGCCCGAAGTAGCTTGACTCGAGGGGCGGCACACTGTCCTGATTCCTAGATTCAACCAGAAGACCATCGGAGTGAATCGACAAATCTTGTGAGTTGAGACACAAAATTTACACGATCCGAAGG
The DNA here is from genome assembly GCA_963698285.1 of uncultured Actinomycetota bacterium. Lineage (GTDB taxonomy): Bacteria > Actinomycetota > Actinomycetes > Actinomycetales > Micrococcaceae > Arthrobacter. The sequence goes on from CAVOQF010000004.1 coordinate 343,963, forward strand.
AACTCATCGTTTTCTGCAGGATTGCGCCCGGATCTTCGGCACGTTCTCCGCCGCCGGCGGCGCCTGCCTGCGGGCCCGGCAAGGACATGTCCCATCGGCGGCTCGCGGCATGCGAACGAATGGACATGCCCAGCGCACGGGCCTCGCAGAACGGACATGCCCCGCGCACGGGCCGAGCAACGGACATATCCCTAGCGCTCGGGCCGCGGAGAATGGGCATGACCCTGCCGGCGGGCCGCAGCGGACATGCCCCGCGTTCATGCCGGCGACCGGACATGCCCTCCCGCCGGCCGGGGAATGGGCATGTCCCTCGCCGGGAGGCAACGGGCATGCTCTCGCGCCCGGGCCCGGGAATGGACATAATCCCTAAGGGCCCACCCCTGGCCGCGAAGAATGGGCATGTCCCTCGCCGGGGAGGCTCGCGGACGGGCATGCTCTCCGCCCGGCCCGGGAATGGACATGATCCCCAAGTGCCCACCATGGCCGCGAAGAATGGGCATGTCCCTCGCCCGGCGGCACCAGCAACGGGTGCAGGGCCAGTGTGGCTAGAGGGCGGCGCGCTGCAGCGACCGCGCGGCGTCGATCGTGGCCTGGCCGAGGACCCGGGTGCCCTGGTACAGCACCACGGTCTGGCCGGGGGCGACGCCGCGCAGCGGCTCGGCCAGGGTGACCACCAGGTCGCCGGCGCCTTCCGTGCGCTCCATCCGGGCGGTCGCCGGGACGGGGTCGCCGTGGGCCCGGACCTGGGCGTGGCAGTCGAAGTCCGCGCCGGTGGCGATCTCGGCGATCGGCAGGCCGGCCCAGGAGACCTTGATGCCCCGGATCTCGTCGATGGCCAGCAGCGCCTCGGGGCCCACCACCACCTTGTTTTCCTTGGGCCGGATCTCCAGCACAAAGCGCGGCTTGCCGTCGGCCGCCGGGGTGCCCAGCTTCAGGCCGCGGCGCTGGCCGACGGTGAAGGCGTTGGCGCCGGGGTGTTCGCCGACCTTGGCGCCGGATTCGTCCACGATGTCGCCGGTGGTCATCTCGATCTTCTCGGCCAGCCAGCCGGCGGTGTCGCCGTCCGGGATGAAGCAGATGTCGTGGCTGTCGGGCTTGTTCGCCACGGAAAGCCCGCGGCGCTCGGCCTCGGCCCGGACCTCGGCCTTGGACGGGGTGTCCGCGAGCGGGAACATCGAGTGCCGGAGCTGTTCGTGGGTCAGGACGCCCAGCACGTAGCTCTGGTCCTTGGCCCAGTCGGCGGCGCGGTGCAGTTCGGGGTTGCCTTCGGCGTCGGTGATCACCTTGGCGTAGTGGCCGGTGCAGACCGCGTCGAAGCCCAGGGCGATCGCCTTCTCCAGCAGGGCCGCGAACTTGATCCGCTCGTTGCAGCGCATGCAGGGGTTGGGGGTGCGGCCGGCGGCGTATTCGTCGATGAAGTCCTGGACGACGTCTTCCTTGAAACGCTCGGAGAAGTCCCACACGTAGTACGGGATGCCGAGCACGTCGCACGCCCGCCAGGCGTCGCGCGAGTCCTCGATGGTGCAGCAGCCGCGGCTGCCGGTGCGCAGCGTTCCGGGCATGCGCGAGAGGGCAAGGTGGACCCCGACGACGTCGTGGCCCGCCTCGACGGCGCGGGCTGCGGCGACGGCGGAATCGACGCCGCCGCTCATGGCTGCAAGAACTCGCATGCTGGCTTTCTCTGGGAATCGGGGGTTCGCGGCCGGTGCCCCAGGCGCTGGAGCTAACACAACGTCCGCCTGCCCATTCTATCGCCACGCCGATTCCTCCCCCAAAAAAGCCTTGACGTCCCCGGCCCCTGCTTCTAACGTCAGGATTAACGGTTTTAGAAATGCCGGGCACAAGCGCAGGCGGGACTGATGGAGATGGTGGTCGACAACATCGTGATTGTGGGCGGCGGGCTGGCCGGGGCCACCGCCGCCAGGACCCTGCGGGCGGAAGGTTACGGGGGCCCGTTGACCCTGCTTGCCGAGGAGCCGCACGCCCCCTACCTCCGCCCGCCGCTGTCCAAGGAGTACCTCCTCGGCAAGGACGGCGACGAGGCCCTGCCGGTGGTGCCGGCCGGCTGGTACGCGGAGCACGACGTCGACCTCCGGCTCGGGCGTCCCTGCCACCTCGCTGGACACGGATGCCCGCACGGTGGACCTCGCCGACGGCGCGCGGCTCCGCTATTCCGCGCTGCTGCTGGCCACCGGGGCACGGCCGCGCTCGATTCCGCTGCCCGGCAGCGGCCTCGACGGCGTGATGACGTTCCGGACCCTCGAGGACAGCCGGCGGCTCCGGGACGCCCTGGCCGGCGGCGGCCGGAACGTGGTGATGGTCGGCTCGGGCTGGATCGGGATGGAACTGGCCGCGGCCGCGAGCTCCTACGGCAACACCGTCACCCTGCTGGGGCTGGAACAGGTGCCGCTGGCGGCGGCGATCGGAGCGGAACTGGGCGGGTTCTTCCGCTCGCTGCATGAGTCGCACGGCGTGCGGTTCCGGCTGCCGGCGTCGGCCGCCGCGATCACGGGCGACGACGGCCGGGTCACCGGCGTGCGCACCGATGCCGGCGAAGTGCTGGCCGCCGACCTCGTGGTGATCGCCGTCGGCGTCGTTCCCGAAACCTCGCTCGCCGCGGCGGCCGGCATCGAGCTGGACAACGGGATCCTCACAGACTCCTCGCTGCGGACCTCCGCCCCCGGGGTCTTTGCCGCCGGCGACGTGGCCAACGCCCTGCACCCGTTCACCGGTGCACACCACCGCAGCGAGCACTGGTCCAACGCGCTCAACGGCGGCAAGGTCGCCGCCAGGGCGATGCTGGGCCGGGACGCCGCGCTGGACACCATTCCCTACTTCTATACGGACCAGTACGACGTCAGCATGGAGTACTCCGGGTTCCCGACGCTCGTCGACGGCCCGCCCGTGGTCCGGGGCTCGCTCGCAGGACAAGGAATTCGTCGCCTTCTGGCAGCGCGGGGGCCGCGTGGTGGCGGGCATGAACGTCAACTGGCCCCGGTCAGCCAAGCCGCAGAAGGCCATCAAGGCCCTGATCGCGGCGCGCGACCCCCGTGAGCCCGGCGGCCCTGGCGGACCCGGAGGTCCCGCTGGAGCAGCTGCTTGCCCGAAGGCTAGCCGGCGGCGGACTGGCGGGCGACGGTTCCGGCGGTCTGGATGCTGGACTCGTGCCCGGCCATGCCGGCCTGGCGGGCGCGGGCATAGGCGCGCCGGCAGGGCGGCCAGCAGGGCATCGACGTCGGCGTCCGTGGACGCGTGGCCCAGAGCTGAAGCGCTGGGCGCCGCGGGCGGTGTCCTCGTCCAGGCCCATCGCGAGCAGCACATGCGAGGGCCGCGGAACACCGGCGGTGCAGGCGGAGCCGGTGGAGGATTCCACCCCGGCGAGGTCCAGCAGGAACAGCAGGGAGTCGCCCTCGCAGCCGGGGAAGGTGAAATGCGCATTGCCCGGCAGCCGGCCGGGGCCCGGGGCGCTCCGCGCAGCACGGCCTCCGGAACGGCGGCGCGGACGCCCTCGATCAGCCGGTCCCGGAGCGCGGAGATCCGTGCGGACTCCCCGGCCAGGTTGCGCGGCGGCAGCCTCCGCCGCCGCGGCGAAGGCTGCGATCGATGCGGTGTCCAGGGTGCCGGAGCGGACGTCGCGTTCCTGTCCCCCGCCGTGCTGGACCGGGGTCAGCTTCACGGCGCGGCCCAGGAGCAGGGCGCCGACGCCCACCGGGCCGCCGATCTTGTGGCCGGAGACGGACATGGCGTCCAGGCCGCGTCCCGCGGAAATCAACCGGCACCGAGCCGAAGGCCTGCACGGCGTCGGAATGCACCGGCACGCCGGCGGCGTGCGCCAGCCGCACAATTTCCGCGACGGGCTGGATGCTGCCCACCTCGTTGTTGGCCCACATGACGGTGACCAGGGCGATCGAGGCCGGATCGTCGGCCAGCTCGGCCTCCAGCGCCGCCAGGTCCAGCGACGCCCTCGGCGTCGACGGGCAGCCAGCGCACGTCGGCGCCCTCGTGCCGCTCCAGCCATTCGACGGTGTCCAGCACCGCGTGGTGTTCGACGGCGGAGCACAGGATGCGGGTCCGCCGCGGGTCCTCGGCGCGGCGGGCCCAGTAGAGGCCCTTGACGGCCAGGTTGTCCGCCTCGGTGCCGCCGGAGGTGAAGATGACTTCCGAGGGGTGCGCCCCGGCCGCGGCGGCCAGCGCCTCGCGGGCATCCTCGACGGCCCGGCGGGCGCGCCGGCCGGATCCGTGCAGCGAGGAGGGGTTGCCGGTGCGGGCCAGCTCACGCGTCAGCGCGGCCAGCGCCTCCGCGGCGAGCGGCGTGGTGGCGGCGTGGTCTAGGTATACGGGCACAGGCCAATTCTACCGTGGCGGCGCTCCCGGCCCCGGCGGGACCGGCGCAATGGAAGAGCGCCGGGGGCCGCGGGGGCTGGTGTACATTCGAGCGGTGAAAGCGCTCGCTGTACCTCGTCCTGGCCACCCTGTTCTGGTCCGGTAATTTCGTCGTCGGGCAGGCCGCGGTCGCCTCGATGACCCCCATGGACCTGACCTTCTGGCGCTGGACGCTGGCCGCCGTGCCGCTGCTCGCCCTGGCCCACTTCGTGGAAAAGCCGGACTGGCGGGCGGTGCTGCGCCGCTGGCCGGTCCTCCTGCTGTTGAGCGCCCTCGGGATGAGCGGCTACACCTTGCTGCTCTACGGCGCGCTCGGCTACACCTCCGCGATGAACGCCTCCCTGATCACGGCGGCCAACCCGGCCCTGATTGTGGTGATGGCCGTCCTCCTGCTCGGCGAGAAGACCACCCGGCTCGGCTGGCTGGGCATCGGCCTGGGGCTGCTGGGCGTGCTGCTGGTCCTGACCCGTGGCGAACTGCAGCGGGTCTTCAGCCTCTCGATCAACACCGGCGAACTCATGATGATCGGCGCCATTGTGGTCTGGGGAAGTTACACGATCATCGCCCGGCGGCTGGACGTTCCGGCCATCGCCGCCACCGCGGTGCAGGTCGCCATGGCCACCGTGACGCTGGCCCCCTTCGCCCTCGCCATGGACGTGCGGCTGCCCGAGACCCCGGCCGAGGGCTGGTCACTGGCCTACATTGCCGTCTTCCCGTCGCTGGGCGCCTACCTGTTCTGGAACCTGGCGCTGAAGACCACCCCGCCGGGCACCGCGGGGAACTATCTGAACCTCATGGTGGTCTTCACGGCCGTTATCACGGTCGTGCTGGGCACCCCGCTGACGCTGGTCCAGGTCGCAGGCGGCATCATGGTGGTCGCCGGAGTCCTGCTGACCGGCCTCAAGGGGCAGGCCAGGCTCAGGCCGGCCTGATCCGGGCACAGCACTGGGCCGCCGTGGCGGATCCCTGCGCCCTGAGCCCCTCGATGTCGAGTGCCGCCACCCGGTCCGGATCCACGCCGCAGCCTTCCGCGGCCCCGGTCAGGAAGGCCCCGTTCATGGCGCAGACCACGTCCGTGTGGCCTTGGGCCACCCGGTGGAACGGGCAGTTGAGCAACACTAAACCGCCGTCGCCGTCCTGGGCGGGCCGGTACCCTTCGGCGGCGAGCAGCCCGGCAAAGTCGGCCCGGCCGGCCGCTTCCCCCGCGGCCTGGCCGCGAGTCCGGGCGGCCCGCAGCAGCGCGTCCCGGGCGGAACCGCCGTCGGCCGCGGATTGTTCGACCGCCGTCACCAGCAGTTCGGCGGCGAGGTCGTAGCTGCGCTCCGGAACCGACGCCGAAACCTCCCGCACGGCGGCACGGTACAGCTTGGCCGGCCGGCCGGAACCGGGCCCCTCCCTGCCGCCGAGTTTGCGGAACTCCACCTCCAGGAGGCCGTCGCGGACGAGGCGGTCCAGGTGGAATGACGCAGTGCTGCGTGCCAGCCCCAGCGCGCCGGCCGCATCGTCGCGGCCGACCGCACGCTCCGCGGCGGCAACGAAGTCGAAGAGCCGCCGGCGGTTTTCATCGGCCAGGGACGCGACGGCGGAGACCCTGCGGCTCCGCGGAAAGCGGTTCATCCCACCAGCCTAGCTCTAAAAACAAGATTGATTGCTTAACTTCATCGTCCGCCGCTGTTCCGCCGTCGGGCAGTCCGCCGCTGCGTTCAGGACGACGGCGGCACGACGGCCAGCCGGGCGGCGACATCGGCGCGGGCAGCCGCGAGCGCCGCGGGATCCGGGCACGAGACGGAGACGAAGACGGACGAGCCCGCCTTGGCGAAGAGCCTGGCGTAGCTGGCGGTCGCCCGGGACCCGGCCCTGCCGCCGCCTTCGAGCACGAGCACCTCCACCCGGGGGCCCGGCTTGTCCGGCCCGCCGCCCCAGCGCAGGGTGTCGGATCGGAGGTAGGACGGCAGGATGCTCGGGTCCAGGTACTGGAACAGCGCCTCCGTGGATGCCTTGTCATCGCCCGGGACCACGAGCGGCCACTGGTTGACCCGGACCCTGGCGGCCACCAGGCAGCCGTTGGCCTTCCGGTACTCGCTGGCGCCGGCCACGTCCCGTCTGCCGGGCGTCCAGCCGGGGACGTCGCGCAATCCGTCGGACAAACGGACCGGCACCCCGGCGGCGAGGCTGTCCCCCGCGGCGAGCGGCAGGTCCCGCGCCGCGACCGCGTCGGCGTCATGTCCCGGCGTCACGGTCGGGGTGGCGGGGCGGGCGGCGCTGCTGGCCGGTGCCGGCACCGAGGGATCCGGGACACCCACGCTGCAGCCGGCCAGCACGGGCACCAGCGCCAGCACCGCGGCCGCGCTCCGCGGCCAGGCCGGCCAGGCCGGCCGGCCCGGCGCTGCCGGGTCTGCTGTCACTTCTGCCACTGCCGCACCTACGCCAGGACCCGGATGGCCCCGGGGACCACCTCGATGGCCAGCGGCAGCGGCCCGATCCGCTCGCCGTCCGCATACGCGACGACGCCGGGCGCCTCCAGCTCGACCCGCCGGACCCGGCGGATCTCGACGGCCCGGTGGCCGACGTGCCGGCCGGAAAACACCTTGGGGAACACCGCCAGGAACCCGGCACGGGACAGCGGCCGGACGATGAACAGGTCCAGGTAACCGTCATCGAGCACGGCGTCGGGCACGACTTTCATGCCGCCGCCGATCGACTGTCCGTTGGCCACCGAGATCAGCATGGCCCCCTGCTGCCAGCGTTCGCCGTCGGCCGTCACGGTGTACTCGATGGCGCGGAAGGTGGCCAGTTCACGCAGCATGGCCAGGTTGTACCGGGCCTGGCCGCGCGGGCGACGCCACCCGTTGGCGCGTTCGTTGACTGCGGCGTCAAATCCCGCCGACACCACCCCGGCGAACCAGCGGGTCCGGCCGCCCGAGCACACCCGGCCGGCGTCGATCAGTCGTCCGCCCGAGGCAAGGGCCGCCAGGACCCGCGCGGCGGCCGCCGGGATGTCGTGCCGCGGCAGGCCGAGCGCGCGTGCCAGGTCGTTTCCCGTTCCGCTCGGAATGATCCCCAGCGGGGTCTGTCCGAACGCCGCGCCCGACCCTGCGAGCGCGTTGACGCCGAGGTGGACCATGCCGTCGCCGCCCACCACCACCAACGCATCCACCCCGTCGGCCAGCGCCTTGTCCACGGCCACGGCCAGCGCGTCGTAGCTGTCCTCGCATAGCAGCCGGACGTCCGCCCCGGCCGTGCGGAAGCAGTCCGCGGCTTCCGCGCCGGCCTGCTGCCCGCGGCCAAAGGAGGCGCGGGGATTGACGGCGAGGGCGATCTTCATGCGCTGAATTATGCCAGCCGCCGGGAACCATCCACGGCTCCACGCTCGTTATTCACCCAACCGGTTAAACTGGCCACGCCGGAGGTCCAGGCCGGACATGCTCCACCGACGCAAAGGAATCTTGCTTGACGCAGGGCAACAGCTCGCACTACCAGGTCCTCAGGATCCCGGTCACGGCGACGGACAAGGACATCAAGGTGGCCTACCGCAAGGCTGCCCGCACGGCGCACCCGGACCACGGCGGCGACGCCGCCACCTTCCGCCGGGTCACCCTGGCGTACGAGACCCTCATCGACGCCAAACGCCGCGCCGACTACGACCGCTCCTATGGCAGCGGCACCGCGTATTCCAGCCGGACGGCCCCGGCCGAGGAAGGGGCGCACTTCGATGCGCCGGCCGCCGGCAGCCGGGCTTCGGCACATGTCCGCCGGCCCAACACGCCGCGGAACACCGCCGCGGACGCCCCGGTCTATGTGCCGTCCTTCGAGGAGGTGGCCGCGGCCGGCGAGGTGCCGCTGATCCCGGCGCAGCTGGCCAGGCAGCAGGTCCACGGCATGCCCCGCAAGCGCGGACTCTTCGGCGCCGAGGCACGCATCCAGCGCGAAATGCGCACGGTGCAGCTGATCACCCGGCAGATCCTGCCGGCCATTCCGGCCGCCCGCCTGGTCAACGGCCTGCAGTCCCCCGCAGACAACAGCCACATCGACCATGTGCTGGTCTCCGGCTACCGGCTGGCCATCATCGGTTCGATGCTCCTGCCGCCGGGCGCCTACGCCTGGAACGGCAGCACCTTGAACCACGGCGGACGGTCCATCGCCCCGCCGCAGCTGGCCCACGTGGTGCGCCGGATGCAGGACATCTTCCCGGAACTCAACGTCACCGGCTGGACTGTCATCCACAGCACCGACGGCAACCTGCACGAACCGGTGATCGACCGGCACGGGCGCCCCCGGGGCGGCCGCGGCGACAGCCACGAGATCGTGCAGGTGGTCAATGCCGCCGGGTTGGCCCGCGGCCTCAAGCAGTTCCTCAGTTCCGGCCCGGCCCCGAACACGGTCAACGTTCCGGTGCTCGCCCGGCTGCTGCGCGGGATGCACTAGCGCCGGGGACGGCTCGCTAGGATGGGAGCGTGTTCCGCATCCTTTTCCACAGCCCCGAAATCCCCGGCAATACCGGCAACGCCATCCGGCTGGCCGCCATCACGGGGGCCGAACTCCACCTCGTGGAGCCGCTGGGCTTTGATTTTTCCGACGCGAAGCTCCGCCGCGCCGGCCTCGACTACCACGACCTCGCCGTCGTCACCGTCCACCCGGACATCGACGCCGCGTGGGAGGCGCTGCAGCCGCAGCGGGTGTTCGCGTTCACGTCCGACGGCGAAACCTCCTACACGGACATCGCCTACCGTCCCGGCGACGTGCTGATGTTCGGCCGGGAATCCGTGGGGCTCTCCGAGGAGCTGAAGCACGATCCGCATGTGACGTCCCGCGTCCGGCTGCCGATGCTGCCGGCGCTGCGTTCACTGAACCTGGCCAATGCGGCGTCCATCGCCGTCTACGAGGCCTGGCGCCAGCACGGCTTCGCGGGCGCGAAGCTCTAGCCGCCCTGAACCGCCCGGGGACGGTCCCGCCGCCAACGGCCCCGAAGACCGGCCCATCCGGTTTGGCTGCTGCTCCGAATGCTTTCTGAGAGACCATCCACGGTGAACGTCGAAGGGAGCGAGGAGCGGCAGGTGACCATATTGCAGGTGGATAGACGCCCGGCCCTACAGGCTGCGGGCAACCACGGCGTCGTCGAAGCCCTTCCTGGCCCGCGATCCGCGGCTGGCGCCTTATGCTTGAAGGTGATGGAAACTCCGAATGCCCCGAACCCCGAGGCCGCAGCACCCCCCGGCGCCTCATCCGACGTGAACCGCCGGCTGGCAGCACTGCTCGGGCAGATCGCCAACGGGGACCAGGCAGCCTTCGCCGAGTTCTACCAGCTCACCTCGCGCCGCGTGTTCGGCATGGCGCGCCGGGTCCTGATCGACATGGAGCTCAGTGAGGACACCACCCAGGAAGTGTTCCTGCAGGTCTGGCAGAACGCGGCGAAGTTCAACGCCGACGCCGGCAGCCCGCTCGCATGGCTGATGACCATTTCCCACCGCCGGGCGGTGGACAAGGTCCGGTCCTCGCAGTCATCCACCGACCGGGAGGCCAGGTACGGCGCCAGCAGCCAGGAGATCGACCATGATTCCGTCTCCGACGAGGTCGGCAGCCGGCTCGAGGCCGAGGCGGTGGTCCGCTGCCTGGACACGCTGACCGACACGCAGCAGGAATCCGTGCGGCTCGCCTACTACGGCGGGCTCACCTACCGGGAAGTCGCCGAGAAACTCAACGCGGCCGTTCCCACCATCAAGTCCCGCATCCGCGACGGACTGATCCGCCTGAAGACCTGCCTGGGGGTGAGCTGAGATGAACGATATGAATTCGAAGAACGGCGGCGGCGCGCCCGGGAGCTTTTCTGCCGATATCGCCGGTGACCTCAGCACCGGACGCGCCGTCGACCTCGCCGAGGTTTACGCGCTGCATGCCCTCGACGACGCCGAACGCAGCGCCGTCGACGACTACATCGCCGGCGCCCCGCCGGCCGAGCGCGCGGCGTTCGAGGAACGCGTCCGGCAGGCACGCGAGACCCTGGCCATGAGCTTCAGCGCGGCGGAGGAACCGCCGGCCGGGCTTTTCGGGCGCATCGTCGCGGCCCTGCCGGCACAGGCGGCCGCACCGTCCGCCGGCGGGCAGCCCGGCCCCGCCGCTCCCCCGGTGGTGGCCCGGCCGGTCCGGGAGCACACCGGAGAACCGGTGACGGATGAACTCGGTGCCGCCCGCCAGCGCCGGGATGAGCGGCGGCGCCCCCAGGGCATGCGCAACTGGCTGATCGGCGTCGCGGCCGCCGCCGCCATCGCCGTGGGCGGCGTCGGGGTGGGCGCCTATGTCGCCAACCAGAACGACCCGCTCAACCAGGTGCTCCAGGCCGGCGACGTGCGCACGGCGACGGTCGACGTCATCGGCGGCGGCACGGCCTCGCTGTCGCTCTCGTCCTCGAAGGACGCCGTCGTTGTCAAGATGAACGGCGTCCCTGCACCGCCGACGGGCAAGGTCTACCAGATGTGGCTGATCCCCAAGGACGGCTCGGCCCCGGTCTCCAAGGGCCTGATGGACGCGGAAGCGCTGTCCAAGCCGGCCGTCGTCACGGGCATCGGCTCCGCCGCCTCACTGGGCATCACGGTGGAACCGGAGGGCGGGTCGGCGTCGCCGACCATGCCGACCGTGGCCGCGGCACCGCTGGGCGCCTGACCCGGCACTGACCGGGGCGCGGTCAGTGCCGGGCGGCGTCGGCCGCGTCGAGGTGGAGCCGGTCGATGATTTCCTGGACTTCTTCCGCCGGGGTTGCGCCGACCCGCAGGGCAATGGCGTTCTCATCCTCCGTGGGGGCCTCAAGCGCGTCGAACTGGGACTCCAGCAGCGCCGGCGGCATGAAGTGGCCGTGACGCGAGGCGAGGCGGTCCGAGATCCGGTCCCTGCTTCCTTCGAGGAAGACAAAAACGACACCCTCGGCGCGCAGCACGTCCCGGTACCGCTTCTTCAGGGCCGAGCAGGTTACGACGCCGGGCGTCCCGGCGGCGGTGTGCGCCCCGATCCAGGCGGCGATGCTGTCCAGCCAGGGCCAGCGGTCTTCGTCCGTCAGCGGCTGGCCGGCCTGCATCTTTGCCACATTGGCGGCGGGGTGCAGGTCGTCGCCTTCCGCGAAGTCCCAGCCGAGCCGGCCGGCCAGCAGGCCGGCCACGGTGGATTTTCCCGAGCCCGAGACACCCATGATGACCAGGACGGGGTGCTGCGCAGTCTTCGCCATTAAAGCCTGCCTTCCATCAATAAATATGATTTAAACCATGGCAAGCATATGACAGCGCTCCCCCGCGGGCAACACTAGAACCCGGCGATCGTCCCCGGGCCGTTGACGGCAACGACGTGGAACGCCTCGGCGCTGCGGCCGGCCGGAAGCCCGCCGCGTTCGGCGGTCCGGACCATCAGGCCGCGCACGGTGCGTTCCATGGCTTCGGTGTCCGGGTGCTGGCTGGCGTGGATGTGGATGGCCGCCAGCTTTTCCTCGACGTGCCCGGTGACATCGACGAAGTGGTTTTCCCGTTCCTCCGGGCCCGCGAAGAGCCAGAGCCAGGGCAGCTTGTAGGCGTCCAGCCCGGCGGCGGCCAGCTCGGGGTACGCGAACGGGTTCTCCAGTGCCGGATACACCGCCCTGGTCACCGCCTCCCCGACCGCGAGGTGGTCCGGGTGGCTTTTCTGGATGCGGTTCCAGTTCCGCTCGGGGTGCATGGCCAGCACGACGTCGGGACGGACCTGGCGGATCAGGCGCACCACCTCGCGGATGACCTCGTGCGAGGGCTCGAGGTAGCCGTCGCGCTGGTGGAGGTAGTGGATGTCCGTGACGCCGACGAGCGCGGCGGCGCGGCGCTGCTCCTGGGTCCGCAGCCGGACGATTTCGTCGCGCTGGGCCGGGTCGAAGCCGCCGGCGTCGCCGTCGGTCATGATGCAGTAGCTGACCTGGACCCCGGCGGCGGTCCACGCGGCGATGGTGCCGGCGGCCCCGAAGTCGATGTCGTCCGGGTGGGCGGTGAAGCAAAGCACCCGCCCGATCCGGTTGTGCTCCGGAGCGAACGGGCTCTGTGCCGCGGGGGCGTTGGTGCTCAATGGTCGGCCTTGCGCTTCTTGATTTCTTCGGTCGCCTGCGGCAGCACCTGGAAGAGGTCCCCGACGATGCCGAAGTCGGCGATCTCGAAGACCGGCGACTCGGCGTCCTTGTTCACCGCCACGATCACCTTCGCGGTCTGCATGCCGGCCTTCTGCTGGATGGCACCGGAAATGCCGGCCGAGATGTAGAGCTGCGGGGAGACCGTTTTGCCGGTCTGGCCGATCTGCGCGTCGTGGCCGATCCAGCCGGCGTCCGTCGCGGCGCGGGAGGCGCCGATGGCCGCGCCGAGGGCGTCCGCGAGGTCTTCGAGGGGTCCGAAGTTGCCGTCGACTCCGCGGCCGCCGGCCACCACGATCCGGGCCTCGGAGAGGTCGGGGCGTCCGCTGGCGGCCTTTTCGCTCCGGGCGGTCACCCGGGCCGCTCCGGCCGTGGCAGCGGCCGGCAGTTCGACGGCGACGGGCTGCGGGGCGGTCGGCGCGGCGGCCGGCTCCGGCGGAACGCTGTTGGACTTGACGGTCAGGACGGCCACCGGAGTGGTGGCCCTCGCCGTGGTCGTGTAGGAGCCGGCCAGCACCGACTTGTGCGCGGTGCCGTCCGGGTCCACCGCGACGACGTCGGTGATCACGCCGGCGCCCAGCTTGATGCCCAGCCGCGCCGCGATCTCCTTGCCCTCGGCCGAGTTCTCGGCCAGGACCACGGTTGCGCCGGAGGTTTCCGCAACGGCGGCGAGGAACGCCGCCTTGGGCCCGACGAGGTAGTCGTTGAGGTCCGCGGCCGCGGGGACGTAGAGCTCCGCGGCGCCGTACGCTGCGAGCTCGGCGGCGGCGTCGTCCTGGAGCTCGCCGTTGAAGGCCACCGCCGGCTCGCCCAGCGCGCGGGCGAGGGTGAGCAGTTCCAGGCTGGACTTTTTCAGCGCCCGCCCCGGGGTGTCAATGAATACAAGTACTTTTGCCATGTCTGGTTCTCCCCTTAGAGCAGCTTCTGGGCGGCCAGGAACTCGACCAGCCTGATGCCGGCGTCGCCTTCGTCGGTGATGATGGTGCCGGCTGTGCGCGGCGGGCGGGCTTCGGCGGTCTGGACGGCGGTCCAGGACCCGGCGAGCCCCACCGAGGCGGGGTCGACGCCGATGTCGGCCAGCGTCAGGGTGGTGACTGTCTTCTTCTTCGCGGCCATGATGCCCTTGAAATTCGGGTAGCGGGGGTCGTTGATCTGGTCCGTGACCGACACGAGCGCCGGCAGGGTCGCCTCGACGGTGTCCGCGTGGGAGCCCCCGTCGCGGCGGGCCGTGAGCTTGCCGCCGTCGAGTTCGAGCGAGGACGCGAAGGTGACCTGCGGCAGGCCGAGGCGCTCGGCAAGCTGGGCCGGGACCAGGGAGGTCTCGCCATCGGTGGAGGCCATGCCGGTCAGGATCAGGTCGGCGGGGGCGTCGGCGCCGAGGTGGCGGATGGCGGCGGCCAGCGCGAGCGAGGTGGCGGCCGCGTCCGAGCCGGCAAGTGCCTCGTCGCTGAGATGGACGCCCTCGGTGGCGCCGATCTGGAGCGATTTCTTGACCGCATTGACGGCGCCGGCCGGGCCCATGCTCAGGGCGATGACTTTGTTCCCGGCGGCCTCGCCGCCGCGGGTCTCGATCAGCTGCAGCGCGGCTTCGAGGGCGTATTCGTCCAGCTCCGACAGGATGCTTTCGGACCGGTCCACAGTCTTGTTCCCGCCGCTGAGGTGGCGGTCGAACTGCGCGTCCGGGACGTGCTTGACCAGCACGATGATCTTCAGAGTCTCTTCCACTGTGATTACAGCAGCCTTCCATGCGGGTGGGCAGCCAGCCGGTTGGGGTCGTGGCCAGGGAGCGCCCGGGGTGCCGGGTTTCTCCTAGCTAACCATATAGCGCAGGCCCGGAGCGGCCCGGGTTAACGCCTGTGTCAGGGCTCTCCGGGGCGGTGTGCCGGAAGCGGAAGGGCCGGGAACGGGCCGCGCCGGCCAGCACCCCCAAGGTGCCGGCCGGCGAGTTCCTCCCGCGGTCTACTCCCCCGGTCCTACTGTTCGGCCGCGGCCCCGAGGGTCACGTCCAGTTCCTTCTCCTGCCCGCCGCGGAGCACGGTTACCTTTACGGTCGCGCCGGCGGCCTGCTCCCGCACCGCGGCGGTCAGCTGGTTCGGATCGTTGATGACCCGGTCCTGGAACCTGGTGACGACATCGCCGACCTTGATGCCGGCCTTGTCGGCGGCCGAGCCCGGTTCGACCGTGGCCACGTCGGCACCGACCGAGAAGCCGGAGTCCGAACTGCCCGCCGCCTTGGACTTGACGCTCACTCCGAGCTGGCCGTGGCTGGCCTTGCCGTTGCTGATGATCTCCTGGGCGACGCGCTTGGCGTGGTTGATCGGGATGCTGAAGCCGACGCCGATGTTGCCGCTGCTGCTGCCGCTCGGGCTCCCGCCGGCGGAGGCGATCGCGACGTTGACGCCGATGACTTCACCCTTGCTGTTCACGAGCGCGCCGCCGGAGTTGCCGGGGTTGATGGCCGCGTCGGTCTGGATCACGTTGATGGAGATGCTGCCCTGGTCGGCGGTGCTCGGCGCCTGTCCGCCGCCGGGTGGCGCGAACTGGAAGCCCTGGTCGCCGCCCTGGGAGTTGTCGGCGCCGTCCTTGGGGGCGGCGGAGGAGGCAACGCTGATCGTGCGGTTGAGCGTGGAGACGATGCCGTCGGTGACGGTGCCGGTCAGGCCCAGCGGCGAGCCGATCGCGACGGCGGTGTCACCGACGTTCAGCTTGCCCGAGTCACCCAGGGTGGCCGGGACCAGGCCGGCCGGGTTCTCGATCTTGATCACGGCGAGATCGGAGAGCGGGTCGGTGCCGACGATCTTGGCGCTGAAGACCTTGCCGTCGCTCGTGCGGACCTCGACGGCGGCTTTGGCGGTCTTGCCGTCGAGGGTGACGACGTGGGTGTTGGTGAGCACGTGCCCGTCGCCGTCGAGGATGATGCCGGAGCCGGTCCCGCCGTCGCTGCCGCTCGTGGCCTTGATGGTCACGACGCTGGGCGAGGCCTTTACGGCCGCCGCGGTGATCGCGTTGATGTCGTCCTTGTTGTTGACGATCACGGTGCCGGACTGGCTGGTGCTGCCGGTGGAAGCCACCGGACGGTTGCCGATCAGGGCGCTGCTGCCGGCCACGACGCCGCCGCCCACCAGGCCTGCGGCGAGGATGCTGGCGACGAGGGTCGGCACGCCGAAGGCCGCCTTGCGTTTCGGCGCGTTGCCGGGGTGGTTGAACGAGTTGTTGGGGCGCCGCGCCGGTGGGCGGCTGGTTGCCGTGGCCGCCGTAGGAGTTGGCTGAGCCGTAGGGGCCGGGGTTGGCTGCGCCGTGCCCGCCCTGGTGCGGCGCGCCAAACTGCTGGGTGTCGGGGGCCGCCGTGTGCTGGCCGTAGGCGGGCTGGCGCTGCGGATACTCGGGCCGCGGGGCACCGTCCGCCGGCCGGTCCAGCCTCATGGTCGGGTTCTCCTGGGCTGAGTCCTGCGCGGGCGCGGCGTGCGGAGCCGCGGGAGCACCCTCGCTCGGCTCATGCGGCTCCCGGTTCTTTGTTGATGGATCCGGTGACGCGCCCTGCATTGGGTTCTCAGTCATGGGACTTCCTTTCATCCTCGTCTGCAGTTAACTATGGTCGCCCAGGCTGGTACAAGAGCGAGCGTTTGCTGGGAGGTTCCTGAACGCCGGAGCCCGCGGGCGGTGCCCGCGCGCTGCTGTTCCGCTGGCTTCAGCGCGTTTCGCTGGTGGCATATTCCCCGCGGTGGACGGCCTCCGGGGTGCACCATAGAATCAAATGGAATTGCCTCAGCGACCTGCGGCTTTACACCTGCGTGGGGGCGCTGTTGCGTTCTGGGACGACCGGTTCGGCCCGAGCCGGTCACAGAAGTGCTGAAGGGTTGCCCATGCGGTCAATGATGAAACGATTCCTCGCCGTTCTCGGCGTCGCCGGGCTGCTGGCGCTCCCCGCCGCTCCCGCGCACGCCGAAGATCCGGTGACTCTGGATCCTGCCACGAAAGTCGTTGACTCCGCCCGGGTCCTGGGCGACCGGAGGGGCGAGGTCGAACAGGCCATCAAGAGGCTCGGCACCGATCATGCGCTGACGTTCCACGTCGTTTACGTGAAGAAGTTCGAGAATCCCACCGACCGTGTCGCCTGGGCTACCGAAGTGGCGAACAAGGCCAGCCTTGGCGCCAACGCCATGATGCTCACGGTGGCCACGGACACCCGCCAGTACCTGCTCAGCAAACCGTCCAACAGCAAGATCACCAACGCCCAGCGCGACAGCATCATCACCAGCGCGGTTGACCCGAATCTGCGCAACCTCGACTTCGCCAAGGCCGCCATCGACAGCGCCGCCGCCATCGGCGACGCCGCCGGCGGCGGCAAGGGCACCGTCCCGTCGGAGGGCGGCGCCGGGAACGGCGTCCTGGTCGGCGTCGGCGTCGTTGCCGCCGGCGGCGTGGGCACCTACCTTTACCTCCGCAACCGGCGGAAGAAGGCCGCCCTGGAAAGCGGCACCGCCTACGGCCCGCAGGGCGCCGATCTGGACCCGCTGGCCGGGCTGAGCGTCGAGGAGCTGCGCCGCAAGAGCGGGTCGCTGCTGATCGAGGCGGACGACGCCATCAAGTCCAGCGAGCAGGAGCTCGGCTTCGCCCAGGCGCAGTACGGCGATGCCGCCGTCGGAAACTTCACCAAGGCGCTGCAGGACGCCAAGGCGCACATGTCCGAATCCTTCAAGCTGCAGCAGCAACTCGACGACCACATCCCGGACACCGAGGAGCAGCAGCGGACCTGGCTCGGCGAAATCATCCGCCGCTCCGAGGCCGCCCTGTCCTCCCTCCAGGAGCAGAAGGCGGACTTCGATTCGCTGCGCGAGCTTGAAAAGAACGCCCCGCAGGCGCTGGCGGCCGTCGGCGCCGGCGCCCGGGAGGCCGAGACCAAAATTGCCGCAGCCGAGGAATCCCTGACCGGGCTCCGGGCGAAATATGCGGAGAGCGCGCTGACGCAGGTGGCGGACAACATCAACCAGGCCAAGGAGCGGCTGGCCTTCGTGCAGAACGCCTCCGTCACGGCCCAGGAGAAGCTCAGCGCCGGCGAGGGCAGCCTCGCCGCCGTCGCCGTCCGCGCCGCGGAAGAAAGCCTGCACCAGACCAACGTGCTGCTCGGTGCCATCACCAAGGTCGCCGGGAACCTCGACGAGGCACGCAGCGGGCTTGAGTCCGCCGTCGTCGACACCTCCCAGGACCTGGCCCAGGCCAGGGCCATGATCCAGTCGGGCGCCCACCCGGAACTGGCCGGACCGGTCGCCGGGGTGGAGGCCGCGCTGGCCCAGGTCAAGGCCGAGATCCAGGGTGGCAAGATCGATCCCATCGCGACACTGGAGCGGGTGGAGAACGCCCACCAGTCCCTCGATTCGGCCCTCGCCGGCATCCGCGACCAGCAGGAACAGCTGCGCCGGGCGCAGGCCTCGCTGCAGCAGAGCATCATGTCCGCCCAGGCCCAGATCGGCGCGACCGCCGACTACATCACGGCCCGCCGCGGCGGCGTGGGCACCGAGGCGCGAACCCGCCTCGCCGAGGCCCAGCGCAACCTCGACTACGCCCTCTCCATCTCCCGCACCGATCCGGTCACGGCCCTGCAGTACGCCCAGCAGGCGCACTCGCTCGCCGCCCAGGCCGCGCAACAGGCGCAGGCCGACGTGGACCACTTCGGCGGCTACGCCAACCAGGGCTACGGCCGCGGCGGAATGTTCGGCGGCGGCGGAGGCGGCGGCCTCGGCGGCGCCATCCTGGGCGGCATTCTGATCAACTCCATCCTCCACGGCGGAGGTGGCGGCGGCGGCTGGGGCGGTGGCGGCGGCTGGGGCGGCGATTCGGGCGGCGGCGGCGACTCCGGCGGCGGCTGGGGCGGCGATTTCGGCGGCGGCGGCGACTTCTAGCCGGCCGGTTACAGACTAGGCGCCGGCGGAGTCGTTCCGGCCGGCGGGTAGAAGCGGTACATTCACTGTTCACCGAATCCAGTGCCCGTCACTGGATAGGACGAAAGGCAACACCATGGTTAAGCAGTCCATTTTCGGCCGCATGGCGCAGCTGGCGAAGGCCAACATCAATTCCCTGCTGGACCAGGCAGAGGACCCGCAGAAGATGCTGGACCAGATGGTCCGCGACTACACGAACAACATCGCCGAGGCCGAATCGGCGGTCGCCCAGACCATCGGCAACCTGCGCATGCTCCAGGACGACTACAACGAGGACGTCAAGAACGCCCAGGACTGGGGCAACAAGGCCCTGGCCGCCTCCCGCAAGGCCGACGAGTACCGCGCCAAGGGCGACACCGTGGACGCCGAGAAGTTCGACAACCTCGCCAAGGTGGCCCTGCAGCGCCAGATCTCCTCGGAGAACGAGGCGAAGTCGGCCGAGCCGAGCATCGCGTCCCAGACCGAGGTGGTGGACAAGCTCAAGCACGGCCTCGACCAGATGAAGGGCAAGCTCAACGAGCTCACCAGCAAGCGCAACGAACTGATCGCCCGCTCGAAGACGGCGGCCGCGCAGACCCAGGTGCACGACGCCCTGCGGAGCATTGACATCATGGATCCGACCTCCGAGGTGGGCCGCTTCGAAGAGAAGATCCGCCGCGAAGAGGCGAAGGTCCGCGGCCAGCAGGAACTCGCAGCCTCCAGCCTGGACGCCCAGTTCAACTCCCTGGAGGACCTCGGCGAGCAGACCGAAATCGAGGCACGCCTCGCCGCGCTGAAATCCGGCGGCCGCACCCCCGCCCTCGGTGCCGGGAACGGCTCGACCGCGGGAACCACGGTGGAGGAAGCCGATTTCGACAAGCTTTAACCCTTGAGGCGGGGCCGGGCACCACTGCGTGCCCGGCCTTTGCTGTGTCCCCGGCCGCTGTGCTCCCCGGGGCCGCCGTGTCCCCGGGGTACAGCTGATCCAGTAGCGTGGAGCCATGTCTTCGACCCTTGTCTGGCTCCGCGATGACCTCCGCCTTGATGACAATCCCGCCCTGGCGGAAGCGGCCGCCCTGGGCGGGCCGCTGACCGTCGTTTACGTTCTGGATGAGGTGTCACCGGGCATGCGGCCCCTGGGCGGCGCGGCAAGGTGGTGGCTGCACCACTCGCTCGAGTCCCTCGCCGCGGACCTCGAGGCGGCCGGCTCCCGCCTGCTGCTCCGAAGCGGACCGGCGGAGCGGGTCATCCGGGGTCTGGCCGAGGAAACCGGCGCCGACCGGCTGCTCTGGAACCGCCGCTACGGCGGCCCGGAACGGGCCATTGACACCGGGATCAAGGACTGGGCGGCCAGCCGGGAGATCAGCGCCTCGAGCTTCCAGGCCAGCCTGATGTTCGAGCCCTGGACGGTCCGGACCGGCTCCGGCGGGCCCTACAAGGTGTTCACCCCGTTTTGGAAGGCCTGCCTCGACACCGCGGAGCCCCGGCAGCCGCTGGACGCGCCGGAGCGGCTCCCGGAACCGGCAACCGACCGTTCCGGTGCGCTGCCCGGGAGCGAGGCGCTGGAAGACTGGGGGCTGCTCCCCCGCCGCCCGGACTGGAGTGCCGGGCTCGCCGCGGAATGGACCCCGGGCGAGGCAGGCGCACACAGCCGGCTGGAGGACTTCCTGGACGGGCCGGCGGCCGAGTACGGCACCGGCCGGGACGTCCCCGGCGTCGAGGGCACCAGCAGGCTCTCCCCGCACCTGAGGTTCGGGGAAATCAGCCCGTTCCGGGTCTGGCACGCACTCCGGGAACGCTTCCCGCACGGTGCCCCGGCCGACGTCGGGATCTTCCGTTCCGAACTCGGCTGGCGGGAATTCTGCTGGCAACTGCTTTACGAGAACCCGCAGCTGGCCACGCGCAACTATCGGCCCGAATTTGACCGCTTCGCCTGGCAGACGCCGTCGGACGCCGAACTGGTGGCCTGGCAGCAGGGCCGCACCGGCTATCCGCTGGTGGACGCCGGCATGCGCCAGCTGTGGCAGACCGGCTGGATGCACAACCGCGTCCGGATGGCGGCGGCCTCGTTCCTGGTCAAGAACCTGCTGGCCGACTGGCGGCTCGGTGAGGCGTGGTTCTGGGACACCCTGGTGGACGCCGACGCCGCCAGCAACCCGGCAAACTGGCAATGGGTGGCCGGGTCCGGGGCAGACGCCTCGCCCTACTTCCGCATCTTCAACCCGGTCACCCAGAGCAAGAAGTTCGATGCTGCCGGCCGCTACCTGCGCGGGTTCATCCCGGAGCTTGCCGGCCTGGACAACAAGGCGGTGCACGAACCATGGAAGGCCGCCGGCGGCGCCGCGGGCTACCCTGAGCCGATCGTGGGGCTCCCCGAGTCGCGGGCCCGGGCCCTCGAGACGTACCAGCGCCTCAAGGACGGCTAGGAACACCACCCGCAGGAAACAGAGAAGGCCCGGATCTGGTGATCCGGGCCTTTCCCTTACTGCCATTGGTTGCGGGGACAGGATTTGAACCTGTGACCTCTGGGTTATGAGCCCAGCGAGCTACCGAACTGCTCCACCCCGCGTCGCTTGATCAACACTACCCTACTTTGGGCGCCGCCCCGACCACGGGGCCCCGCCCCCGAGGCCCGGGCGGCTTAAAGCAAGAAGTCCGGAACACCTTTCCAGTGTTCCGGACTTCTTCTCGGTTGCGGGGACAGGATTTGAACCTGTGACCTCTGGGTTATGAGCCCAGCGAGCTACCGAACTGCTCCACCCCGCGTCGCACAAACAACTTTACCTGCCGGTGAACGGGAGGCCAAATCGGGGCGGCGTGATGTGCGTCCCACCCCGATGCCGAACTCAGCGACGCGACCCCGCCAGGCAAGGCAAAGGCCGGATTCCCTGCTCCGACGGAACAGAGAATCCGGCCTTCAGCTGCCTGACTTTCCTGCGGCGCCTACGGGCTCGGCGACGGCGACGGCGTGGCCGTGGGCGAAGCGGTGCCACTCGGCGACGGCGACGGAACCGGCGCCGTCGTGGCGATCTTGGCTTCCGCGTCGATCGCCCGCTGCAATGCCGCGGAGAGCTTCTTCTGCTGCTCGCCGTAGGCGGCGAAGTCGCCCTTGGCGAGCGCCTCCTGGCCGGCCTTGATCGCAGCGTTGGCCTCGTCCAGGGCCGCCTTCAGTTCGGCCTTGGCGTCCGTGCCGCCGGTGGCGGGCGGCGTGGCCCCGGGGGCCGGCGTGGACGGCGTCTTGCCGTTGTTCGACGCGTCCCCCGCGGTGGCCCCGGACCTGCCGCCGAAGAGCTGGTTCAGGGCCTCGTCCAGGGTCGGGGCGAAGCCGATCTTGTCACCGAAGGCCACCAGGACGCGCTGCAGCGTCGGATAGGACGTCTCGCCGGTCGACTTCAGGTAGACCGGCTGGACGTAGAGCAGGCCCCCGCCGACCGGCAGCGTCAGCAGGTTGCCGTTGAGCACCGCCGAGGCACCCTGCCGCAGCAGGTTCAGGGCCTGCGACACGGTGGGATCGGAGTTGAACTTGTTTTGCGCCTGGCCGGGACCTGGCACCTGCGTTTCCGGCGGAATCTGCAGCAGCCGCAGCTGCCCGTAGCTCTCCGCCTTCACGCCCTTCTGGTTGCCGGCATCAGAATCGGCGGCGAGGAACCCGTAGAGCACGTTGCGGGCACTGCCGTTGACCACCTGCGGGATGAACGAGGAGGTGAGCTGGAAGGCCGGCTTCTCCTGGTCGGGCATCTGCAGCGACATGTAGAACGGCGGCTGCGGGACCCCTTCCTCCTTGACCGTCGGATCGTTCGGCACGCTCCACGCGTCGTTGTTGGTGAAGAAGTTGTCCGGGTTTGTCACGTGGTAGCGGCCGAGGAGTTCGCGCTGGACCTTGAACAGGTCCTCCGGGTAGCGGACGTGGCTCATCAGGGCGCCGGACATCTCGGAGTACGGCTTCAGCGACGTCGGGAAGACGTTCTGCCAGGACTTCAGGACCGGGATCCTGGTCGTCCCAGGCGTAGAGCGTGACGGAGCCGTCGTAGGCATCCACGGTGGCCTTGACCGAGTTGCGGATGTAGTTGACGGAGTTGCTCGGCAGGGCGGCGGTGCGGCCGGCAGTGGTCTGCGAATCCCGGGTGGCGTCGGAGAGCTGTTCCTGCTGCGAGTACGGGAAGTACGGGACTCGTGGTGTAGCCGTCCACGATCCACTTCACCCGGCCGTCGACGACGGCGGGGTAGGCGTTGCCGTCCACGGTCAGGTACGGCGCAACCTTCTCGACGCGGTCCTTCGGGTTCCGGTCGTAGAGGATCTGCGACTCGGCGTTGACACCGTCGGAGAGCAGCAGGTCCGAGGACTGGAACTTGATCGCGTAGAGGATCTTGTTGAAGAAGCTGCCCACGTTCGGGCCGCCGTTGCCGGTGAAGGTGTACTGCGTGCCGGCGTCGCCTTCCTTGGCGGCCGGGCGGTCCTGCTCGCGGTGCGCGGCACCGTCCGGGGCGCCGACGATCGAGTAGTCGGGGGAATTTTCGCCGAAGTAGATCCGTGGCTGGTAGCTGGTGTCCGTCCCCAGCACGCCGGTGGACGGAATGCCGGACTGCAGGAATTCGGGTTTGCCGTCCGCGGTGAACTTGTTGCCCTTCGCGGCGACGACGCCGTAGCCGTGGGTGTAGACCACGTGCCGGTTCAGCCAGGACTGCTGGTTCGTGGCGAGGCCGCCCGGGTTCAGTTCGCGCACCGCGATCACGGTGTCCTGCATCTTGCCGTTCACTTCGTAGCGGTCGACGTTCAGGGTTTTCGGGAACTGGTAGTACGGCCGGTACTGCTCCAGCTGGGAGAACGCGTCCGAAATCAGGTTCGGGTCCAGCAGGCGGATGTTGGCCGTGGTCTGCGCGTCCGGGGCCAGGGCGCCGGTGGTGGCGTTGGTGGTGGCCTCATAGCGCTTCTCCTGGATCTTATCCAGGCCGTAGGCTGCGCGGGTCATGGCGATGTTGCGCTCGATGAACTTCTTCTCCAGGGTCTGCTCCGAGGGGCGGACCTGGAACTGCTGGATCACCCAGGGGTAGACGCCGCCGGCCAGGATCGAGGTGATGACCAGCATGGCGGTGCCGATCACGGGCAGCCGCCACTTGCCGATCACGGCCGCAACGATGAAGAGCACGGCCACGAGCGCCGCGGCGACGGCGAGGATGGCCTTGGTGGGGATGACGGCGTTGACATCGGTGTAGAGCGCGCCGGCCCAGCGGCCGCCGTTGTTGAGCACGGCCGAGTAGCGGTCCAGCCAGAAGTTGACGCCAAGCAGCAGCAGGAACGACGCGCCGGTCACCGCGAGGTGGATCTGGGCGGCGCGGCTGGTGAAGACGCCGCGTTCCATCAGCCGGATGCTGCCGTACAGGTAGTGCGTAAGGATGCCGGCGATGCCGGCCACGACTGCCACGCTGATCAGGAAGCCGGTGACGAAGCCCAGGAACGGCAGCGTCATGAGGTAGAAGCTGATGTCCAGGTTGAACTGCGGATCGTTCTGGCCGAAGGGCTCCTGGTTCAGGAACAGCAGCACCTTCTGCCACTGGCTGGCGGCCGCACTACCGGCGAAGAGGCCGAACAGGACCGGCAGCCCGATCATGACCACCCGGCGGATCGGCTCAAGCTGGGCCTGGTAGCGGTTGAGGTTGTCCCGGACCTCCGAGTCCGGCGCGTAGACCGGGCGGGCGGTGTACGCGATCCGGATCGCGAAGAACACGGCGGAAAACATCACGGCGAAGCCGGCCACGAAGATCGCGATCCGCGCGAGGTTCTCCGTCAGGAAGACTTCGAAGAAGCCCAGCTGCTGGTACCAGAGGACGTCCGTCCAGACATTGGCGAAGAAAATGAAGCCGACCACGATCAGGGCGACAACAATCAGGGTCGGCGTCAGGGCGCCTCGCCGTTGCTGTGGCCTTCCGGGTGGGACGGGGCTGGGACGGGACAAACTCGGTACCTCATAGCTGGTCGTCAGTGCTGGATTGAGTTATTAGTGCCACGAGTGGCGGTGGAGCTTAGTTCCGGGGCCAGTCTAGTTGCTGGAACAGGTGGCAAGTCCCGATGTGTCGCCGTCGGCCGCGGCGAGCTCCACAGCGTGCCGCGCCTCGGCCAGGTTCTCGACTTTGACGACCTGCAGGCCGGCGGGAACGTGGCCCACGACGTCGTCGCAGTTGGCCGCCGGGGCGAGGAACATGGCTGGCGCCGCCGGCCCTGGCCCCGACCATCTTCTGGGCGATCCCGCCAATGGCCCCCACGGCGCCGTCGGGCGTGATCGTGCCGGTGCCGGCGATGTGCTTGCCGCCGGTCAGGTCACCGGGCGTCACAGTGTCCACGATGCCGAGGGCGAACATCATGCCGGCGCTCGGGCCCCCGACCTTGTCGAGGGAGATCTTGACGTCGAAGGGGAACTTGAACTTGTACTGCAGCACGACGCCGAGCAGGTAGCGCCCGGTCTGGGATTTGCCCGGTGTGATCGTCAGCGGCTGCCGGCTGCCGTTCCGGTCAACGACGACCGTAACCGGCTTGCCGTTTCCGGCCGCGAGCTCCCCCTGGACCACGCTCAGGGCGGTGATCGCTTTGCCGCCGATCGAAACCAGCACGTCGCCTTCCTGGATCTTGCCCTTGGACGCCGAGCCGTCCGGAACCCCGGCAACCTGCAGCTTCTGCTCAAACGGGATGTCGAGTTCCTTCAGGGCCGAGGCGACGGCGTTCTCCTGCGACGTTGTCATGGCGACGGCGCTTTCCTGCTGGGATTGTTCCCTGGTGACGCCGCTGGGGAAGATCAGCTCCTCCGGGTAGACCGCCTTGGAGGCGTTGAGCCAGGCGCTGAGGGCCTCGAAGACGCTGACCGGCCCGTTGGGGCCGCCGTCGACGTACACGGTGGTGAGGTCCAGGCTGCCCTTGGCCGGAAACGTCTCGCGGCCGGTGACGGTGATGACCGGCTTGCCGTTGTCCGTGCCGAGCGTGTTGAACGTCGGACCGGGTGACTCGATCACGTAGGGGACGGGAAGGGTCATCGCGGCAAGGCCGAGTCCCAGCGCCAACAGGCCGGAGACGGCCATGGTGGAGGCCCGGCGGTCCCCTCCCCCGCCCTTGTTTCCAGGGGCCGAGCCGCCGCCGGCGCGCGGCGCGGAGTCAGCGGGGGGCTGCCCGCCGTTGGTAAACGTCAATGAAGGACCTCTCCGTGCCGGCGCCCGGGGCCCTTTTGAGGCCGGGATCAGGGCGCTGCGGCTGCGGCCGAAACCGGCCCGGCAGCCTGCAAATATTCCAGCTTCTAACACTACGCGCTCCGACGCCGCCGGGGCGCTTTGCCGACAGCGAACGTGGCCGGGTTTCGGGAGACAGCCGCTCACACGGAGGGGTAGCGTGAAGTTGAGTACCAGCCACACCGACGATCGGCGGGATCATGACTTCCAACCCACGCAATCCGTCCAACGGGGACGACGAACCCAAGGATCCGCTGGCAGAAATGCTGCAGAACCTGATGGGCGGCCAGGGCATGGGGAACATCGATCCGGCAGAGCTCGCCAAGGCCGCCGGACTGCCGGACGACCCCAACCTGCTGGCCCAGATGTTCTCGCAGGTCCAGGCCATGATGAGCGCCTCCTCCGACGGCCCGGTGAACTGGCAGCTCGCCCACGAAAACGCCCGCCGGGTGGCCGCCAGCGGCTCCGACCCGTCCGTGACCGCAGCGCAGTCACGCGAGGTCGACGAGGCCCTCCGGCTCGCCGAGCTGTGGCTGGACCAGGTCACCGAACTTCCCGCCACCGGACTGATCGGCCGCGCCTGGTCCCGCGCCGAGTGGGTCGAGGAAACCCTCGGCACCTGGAAGCGGCTGACGGAACCCGTCGCCAACAGCATCGCCAACGCGCTCTCGTCCGCCATGACCGAGCAGATGCCTGAGGAAATGAAGTCCATGATGGGCGGCGCCTCCGCGATGCTGCAGAACATGGGCGGGGCGATCTTCGGCATGCAGCTCGGCCAGGCGATCGGCGCCCTCTCCGCCGAGGTGGTCAGCTCCACCGACATCGGCGTGCCCCTGGCCGACCTGGAAATGGCGCTGCTGCCGGCCAACGTGGCGAAGTTCGGCGAGGGTCTCAGCCTGCCGGAAAACGACATCCGGCTCTTCCTCGCGGTCCGCGAAGCCGCGCACGCCCGGCTGTTCGTCCAGGTGCCGTGGCTGCGCGGGCACCTGCTCGGCGCGATCGAGGCCTACGCCCGCGGCATCCACATCGACACCTCGAAGATCGAGGAGCTGGCCCGCGAGCTGGACCCCAGCAATCCCGAGGGCATCCAGGAAGCCCTGTCGCAGGGCGTCTTTATGCCGCAGCGGACCCCCGCGCAGGACCAGGCGCTGGAAAAGCTGGAAACCGCCCTGGCCCTGGTGGAGGGGTGGGTCGATGAACTCACGGCCGCCGCCACGGAGAAGCTGCTGCCTTCGGCGTCGGCGCTGCGCGAGACGGTCCGGCGCCGGCGTGCCACCGGCGGCCCGGCGGAGCACGCCTTCTCCTCCCTCGTCGGCCTTGAGCTGCGGCCCCGCCGGCTGCGCGAGGCCGCCACGCTGTGGGCCCAGCTCAAGGAAGAACGCGGCGTGGAGGGCCGGGACGCCATCTGGCAGCATCCCGACCTGTTGCCCACGGCCGAGGACCTGGATGACCCGAAGGGCTTCAGCGAACGCCGCAAGCTGGCCGAGGCCAGTGACACCGAGGTCGACGACGCGCTGCAGAAGCTGCTGAGCGGCGGGTTCGACGCGGCTGCTCCGGACGACGAACAGGACGGGAAGGACGGGGGCCCCGCCGCGGAGGATTCCGGCGACGAGCCCGGGGCCGGGAGCGAAGGCGGCACGCCCAAGGCCTGACGGCGTCAGCGGGGGCGTCCTCGAAACCCCGGCCGGAACCTACGTTCGGGCCGGGGTTTTCCCGTGTCAGGCGTCGGCGGGCTCCAGATCAGCGCTGTCGACGACGTCGTCGTCGTCGCTGTCGGCCGGAAGGCCGCGGGCGGTGGCGAAGGACACGCCTTCCAGGAAGGCCTTGGCGCGTTCCGTCTCCGGGTAAGCCGCCAGCAGCCGCCAGAACGCGGCATTGTGGGCCGCCACCAGCAGGTGCGCCAGTTCGTGCAGCAGCACGTAGTCAATGACCCACTGCGGCATCGGCTGCAGCTTGTGCGAGAGCCTGATGGTTCCCTCCGACGGCGTGGCCGAACCCCAGCGGGAGTTCTGGTTCGTCACCCAGCGGACCGAGGTCGGGACGGCGCGGCCGCCGAGGTATCTGGCCGACAGCCCGGCGGCGTGGGCCGCCAGCTCGGCGTCGCTGTTGGCGCGGCGCTTGCCGGCGGCTTTGGGGCCGCGGGTTCCCTGCGTGCGGAGCTTCTCCAGCATCCGGTGCACCCATTCGCGTTCCTGGGCGCCGCTGAAGTGTGCGGGGATGGCCACGACTGCGGTGCCGTTTTCCCAGAAGGCGGCCACGGTCCGGCGCCGGCGCGCCGAGCGGCGCACCTCCACGGGAGCGCCGTCCGCTGTGGTCAGCGGGGTGCTGCTGAAGTTCCCGGCGCCGGCCATCAGAGCGTGGAGCTTTCGGCCAGGACCGCCAGCACGGTCTCGCCGTACTTTTCCAGCTTCGAGGCGCCTACCCCTGGCAGCTTGGCGAGCTGTTCGAGGGATTCCGGCCGCGCCTCGGCGATCGCGGTCAGGGTCGCGTCGGTGAAGACGACGAAGGCGGGGACGTCGGCCTCCAGCGCGACCTCCTTCCGCCACTGCCGCAGCGCGTCGAAGGTCTGTTCCTCGTAACTGGGCGGGCACTGGCTGCACCGGCCCACCTTGCGTTCGGCGCCGGACGAGAGCATGCTTCCGCAGACCCGGCACGACGCCGGCGCGGCCGCCTTGCGGCGCGGCGCGGCTCCCTTGCCGCGGACGGAGGAGCTGGCCACCGAGTCCGGCCGCAGCCCGTCGAGGAAGCGCGAGGGTTTGCGGTTGGCCCGGCCGCCTGGGGTCCTGGCGGTGGACCAGGACAGGTAGAGGTGTTCCTTGGCGCGGGTGATGCCGACGTAGAGCAGGCGGCGTTCCTCATCCACCGCCTCGGGGGTGTCCGCGAAGGAGATCGGCATCAGGCCTTCGCTGAGGCCCACGAGGAACACGGCTTCCCATTCCAGGCCCTTGGCCGCGTGCAGCGACGCCAGGGTCACGCCCTGCACGGTCGGGGCGTGCTGCGCGAGCGAGCGCTCCTGCAGTTCGTTCACGAAGTCCGCGAGGCTGAACTGCGCTCCCCTGCTGACGACGAGTTCGTCGGCGAGGGCCACCAGGGCGGCGAGGGATTCCCAGCGTTCCCGGAGGGCGCCGCCGCTGTGCGGGGCCGCGTCCGTGTAGCCGAGGGAGGACACGATGTCGCGGACCAGCTGGCCGAGGGGTTCCGGCGCCGCGGTTTCGGCGATCGCGCGGGTGGCGGCCCGCAGTTGCAGGATCGCGTCCCGGACTTCCTTGCGGGCGAAGAACCGTTCGCCGCCGCGGAGCTGGTAGCCGATGCCCGCCGAGGCGAGGGCCTGTTCGTAGGCCTCCGACTGGCCGTTGGTGCGGAACAGGACGGCAATCTGGCTCGCCGGCGTGCCCGCGTCGAGCAGCGCCTTGATCTTTACGGCCACCGTGGCGGCCTCGGCCTCATCGTCGGAGCATTCGGTGAACTGCGGTGCGGGGCCGGCGGGCCGCTGGGCCACGAGCTGCAGCGGCGCGGCCCAGGCGGCGTCCGCCACCGGACCGCCGCTGCGCCGGCCGGCCAGCAGCTCGTTGGCCAGTTTCACCACCTGCGGGGTGGAGCGGTAGTCGCGGATCAGCTTGACCACGGTGGCGTCCGGGTACTGGCCTTTGAAGCCGAGCAGGTGTTTCGGCGACGCGCCGGTGAAGGAGTAGATGGTCTGGCTGGCGTCGCCGACCACGCAGAGGTCGTCGCGGCCGCCGAGCCACAGCTCGAGGAGCCGCTGCTGCAGCGGCGAAACGTCCTGGTATTCGTCCACCACGAAGTGCCGGTACTGCTCCCGGACGGTGGCGGCGACCTTGGGGTCCTCCTGCAGGATGCCCACGGTGATCAGCAGCACGTCCTCGAAGTCGATGACGTTCCGGTCCGTCTTGACGTCCTCGTAGGACTGGAACACCCGGGCGACGGCGGTCAGGTCGAATCCGCCCGGGGTGCCGCGGCCCTGGGCTTTTTCCAGGTAGTTGGCCGGGGTGAGCATGGACACCTTGGCCCACTCGATTTCGGAGGCCAGGTCCCGGATGGAGGCGCGGTCCGTGCTGAGCCGCAGCCGGCGGGCGGCCTCGGCGATCATCTGCGCCTTGTGGTCCAGCAGGTTCGGCAGTGCGCCGCCGACGGCCTGGGGCCAGAAGAACTGGAGCTGGCGCAGCGCCGCTGCGTGGAAGGTGCGGGCCTGCACGCTGCCGACGCCCAGGTCGCGGAGCCGGCTGCGCATTTCGGCGGCGGCCCGTGCGGTGAAGGTGACAGCCAGCAGCCGCTGCGGGCTGTACACGCCGGAGTGCACTCCATAGGCGATGCGGTGCGTGATGGCGCGGGTCTTGCCGGTGCCGGCGCCCGCGAGCACGCACATGGGACCGTTCAGGGTGCTGGCCACCTCGCGTTGTTCGGCGTCGAGGCCGCCCAGGATCCGTTCCTCGAGGGAACGGTTGTCCGGTGCGGGCGGTTCGGCGGCCGGCATGCCGGCTGCGGGTTGTCCGGCCGGGAAGGCGCTGGACTGGAAGATATCTGTGTTCACTTCTGCTGCTCAGTCGTTGGAGGGTCTGCGGCGGAGGCGCCGCAGTGCGGAACGGGCGGGCGCGGCGGTGCCGCGGTGTGTTGTCACGGGGACGTCATGCGTTCTCCGCGCGGTCCTGGATGACGCCGCCGTACCAGTGCTCGATCAGGGCGCGGGCGATGGAAAGCCTGCTGGAGATGACGATTTCGCCGCTGCAGCACCGCTTCCTGCAGCTCGGCGCGGCTGAACCAGCGGGCCCGGGTGACCTCGACGCCGTCGGGCGTGGCCTCGGTGTCCGCCGTCGTCGCGGTGAAACCGAGCATAAGCGAGGCCGGGAAGGGCCAGGACTGGGAGCCGAGGTACTGCGACGCGGTGACCCGCACGCCCACCTCTTCGCCGATTTCGCGGATGACGGCCTGTTCGAGGGATTCGCCGGGCTCGACGAACCCGGCGAGGGTGGAGTAGGTCCGGGAATCCAGCGGGCCGCCGCCGCCCAGCAGCAGCCGGTCATCCGGGCCGACGACGGTGACGATGATGGCCGGATCCGTGCGGGGGTAGTGCTCGGAGTTGTCCGCGGGGCAGCGCCGGACCCAGCCGCCTGCCTCGGGTACGGTCGCGGCGCCGCAGCGCGGGCAGTGGGTGTGGGTGGCGTGCCAGTTGGCGATGGCGCTGGCCTCGATGTACAGGGCGGTGTGGGTGGGGTCCAGCTGCGCCGCCACCTCGCGGAAGCCCGCCCACTGCGCACCCGCCGGGATGCCCTCGACGTGCTGCTCGAACGGCTCGGCACGGACCTCGAACTGTTCCGGAAGGATGAACAGCACGTACTGGGTGCCCGCGGGCGCGGAGGCGCCGGGAAGGGCCGAGCCCAGGTAGACCACCTGTTCCGGCGCGTAAGCGGTTCCCTGCAGCCGCGCGGCAAGGCCGGCGGCGTCCAGGAAGACGAGGCCCTCGCCGCTGACCAGCGCCTGGCGCCGCGAGAGAAGCATCGCCTGCACGCCTCCGGTACGCAGCAGGTCCTCCAGCATGTCCGGCTTCATCCTGGCCACGGAACCGCGGTCGATCAGCGCGGGGCGCACCGGAAGCACGGTGTCCTGCAGCCGGTTGGCGGCCGGGCGGTCGGCCGCGGCACGGGCCACTGAGGCTCCATCATTTGTTCCAGTATTTGGCCCGCTGCCGGACTCCGGTGACTCCGCAAGACTCATGTACCCACCGTACCGACCCCCGCCGACAATTGACATTTCCCCGGGCGGGGCGGGGTCGCCTCCGCAGAACCGACCTAGGATTCGACGTCGGCGGCGGCCATGGCCTTGTCCGTGAGGAGGGGCATCATCGTGAGCAGCGCGATGATGAGGACTCCCATGATGCGCGAACATGGCCTGCAGGCCCAGCCATTGGGCCAGCAGGCCGCCTGCCGCTGCACCGAGTGGCATGGTGCCCCAGGCCAGCAGGCGGTACGCACTGTTGACCCTGCCCAGCAGGCGGTTGGGAGTGATGCGTTGGCGCAGGGACACGGTGATGACGTTCCACAGCACGATCAGGACTCCGCCCGCAAAGAGGATGGGGCCAAGGACATAGGGGTTGTTGGTCATGGCGGGAGCTCCGACGAACAGCGCGACCCCGAAGATCGTGAGCGTCAGGGACTTCGACCGACCCAGCTTGGCCTCCGCCCATCCGGAGATGAACGATCCTACGAGGGAGCCGAGCGCGGAGGCCGTCAGAAGTAGGCCGAACCCAACCTCGGACAGTTTCATTTCCGAGGCCGGTCCCACGGCAAACAGCACCAAGACCGCGAATGCCGCGCTGGATGCGAAGTTGAATACTCCGGTCATCAGCGCGAGCGTACGGAGGATCTTGTGGTTCCTGAGGAACCGCAAACCCTCGCCGATGTCGAAGCGCAATGTTGTCTTCTGCTCTCGCTCCATGCGGAAAGCCCCCGGGACCAGGAGCAGTCCACCGACGGCCGCAAGCCACAGGACCGCCGGCACGGCAAGGCCCGCAATTGCTCCGATGGCCACCAATAATCCGCCCAGCGGGGGGCCGACGAACTGGTTGGCGGTGAGTTCGACGGCGTAAAGCCGGCCGTTGGCGCGCGAAAGCTGGTCCCTGTGCACGATCTGGGGCATGATCGACTGCGCGGAGGTGTCGTAGAGGGTTTCAGCCACGCCGACCATCAAGGCGACAACGTACAGCGCCCAAATGGAACCGAGATCCAGCAGGACCACGGCCACCAGCACAGCGGGAAGCATCGCGCGGCCGAGGTTGGCCCACAACATGAGCCTGCGCCGGTCCAGCCGGTCGGCCAGGGCTCCGGCCGTCAGGGCGAAAAGAAGCCAGGGAAGCGTCGCCGCGACGGTCAGCCCCGCAACAAGCGTGGGCGATTGAGTCAGCTGAACGGCCAGCAGCGGCAGCGCGATCTTGAAAACACCGTCCGCGAGGTTGGACAGCCCGGATGCGGTCCACAGCTTCCAGTAGGAAGCCCCCAGGGGCGCACTGCCCCGTTCCTTGACCTGAGAAGCCTGGGTACTCATGGCTGAACCATCCCCCATTGATTGAGAAAATTCAAGGTGCCTTGAATCCAGTACATGAGTTCGTAGGATGGATCCATGGAAAAGCAGACGGGCGCGCACGACAAAAAACCCGCAGCAACCGCCCGGGAGATTAAGGCACTCGCCCATCCGCTGCGCTTGCGGATCCTGCGGCTGTGCGGCCTCCACGAACTGACCAACAAGCAACTCGCCGACCGGCTGGACCAGGATCCGGGGACGATGCTCTATCACGTACGGCAATTGCTCTCCACCGGATTCCTGGAACCCGCGGACGTCCGCACCGGAGAAAGTGGTGCGCTGGAGAAGCCGTATCGTTCCACGGGACGGTCCTGGAATCTGGACACCGCCCTTAGTGAGGCTGGTCCGGACGGCCCGCTGGCCCCGGTCGAGGCGTTTCGGGAAGAGCTGACGGAAGCAGGACCGGATGCACTCGCCAATCTCTCACGCTTCGTCCTGCACCTCTCCGAGGCGGACGCCGAGGACCTCATCACGCGCATCCACGCCGTGCTGAGCGAATACACCAACGGTGACCGGCAGCGATCGGACCAGCCCGCCTACGGCGGCATCTTCGTCCTTCACCGGTCGCCAGACTAGGTCGCCGGACTGGGTCGCCGGCCCTTCACAACGGGCCTGCAGCACTGGGTGCGCCGCTGCCCGTCGAGCCGCCCGGCGCTATTTCGGGCCGATCTTTCAGACTCGCCGCGATACATCGCCGTCTTGGGCGCGGCTCAATCTACCGTGGAAGCGTGAGAAGAAAACCAATCGAACTGGCAGCGGTAGCAACGGCGGCAGTCCCCGGCCTGACCCCGACTGCCGTGAGCTCCGCGCCCGACGATCCGGCAGACTTCGATTCCGCCCTTCTCCTGGACACCGAGGGCAAACGCTGGCGGGTGCGTTCACCCCGGCACGCCGAGGCGAGCGCACGGCTGGAGACCGAGTTCCTGGTGCTGCGCGCCTTCACCCCCGGCATCCGCGCCGAGCTCCCCTTCCTGATGCCCACCGTGGCCGGCACCGTCCGGCAGGGCACGCTCAGCACCTTCGTCTACTCCCACCTGTCCGGGGCCACCCGCTCGGTGGAGGAGCTCAGCACCGGTTCCGCCACGCTGGCCCGGGAGCTCGGCGCGGCCCTCGCCGCCATCCACGACCTTCCGCATTCGCTGGTCAGCAACGCCG
Organism: uncultured Actinomycetota bacterium; assembly: GCA_963698285.1. Classification (GTDB taxonomy): domain Bacteria; phylum Actinomycetota; class Actinomycetes; order Actinomycetales; family Micrococcaceae; genus Arthrobacter. The sequence continues at coordinate 377,848 of CAVOQF010000004.1, forward strand.
ACCTGCCCAGCTACACGCCGAATGAGTTCCGCCAGCGCCGGCTCAACGAACTCGACCAGGCCGCCACGACGGGCAAGATTCCGCCGCTGCTGCTGCGCCGCTGGGAACACGCGCTGGAGGACGTGTCGCTGTGGCGCTTCAACCCCAGCGTGGTGCACGGCGACCTCCATGAGGACAACCTCCTGGTCGACGGCGACCGGGTCACCGCGGTGACCGGCTGGACGGACCTGCGCATCGGGGACCCGGCCGACGACATGGCATGGCTGGTCGCGTCCAACGACCAGGACTTCGTGGACACGGTCCTGGCGCACTACTCCTCCAGCCGCCGGGACGCACCGGACGCCCACCTGCTGCGCCGTGCCGCGCTGTCCGCGGAGTTCGCCCTCGCGCAGTACCTGGTCAAGGGGCTCGCGGCCGGTGACCAGGACATGACCGACGAGGCGGAGTCGATGCTGGCGGTGCTGGCCGAGGACGTCGCCGAGCACGGCGGCCAGCCGATCAGCGTGGAACCGCTGCCCCAGCCGGCCGTGACCGTGCAGCCGATCGGTCCGGATGCGTCCGGCCCCGCGGCGGGCCCGGACGCGCCGCCCGCCGGCGCGGCCGTGGCCGCCGTCCATGTCACGCCGATCCCCCGCGAGGAGGATCCCGGCGTGACCGATGAAAGCCCTGCCGACGACGGCGCGGACGACGCCGCAGCCGATGACGGCGCGGCGACGAAGCCGCGGCCGATAAGGGCGCGGCTGACAACAAGACGGCGGACGCACGCCGCGGCGGAGGACACCTCGACGACGGCGCTCACCGTAGTTCCGGCGAAGCAGGACTAGCACGCGCCGTTAGCCCGCTGCGGTCCGCCCGAGGGCCGCGGCGACGATCTCTTCGAGCCGTTCCGCCGACCCCAAATCGTGCGGCCGCACCACCTGGTTGTCGGCGACGTAGTAGAACGCCGCCCGGACGTCCTCGAGCGGGACACCCTTGAGGCGGGACCACGCCAGCCGGTAGACGGCGAGCTGCACGGCCTTGGTCTTGAGCTGGCCTGCCGAGGGCCGGCGTCCGGTTTTCCAGTCAACGAGGTCCCAGCCGCCGTCGGCGTCCCGGAAGACCGCGTCGATGCGCCCGCGGACCACGACCTCGCCGATCCGGGTCTCCACCGGCACCTCGACGTGCGCGGGCGCCCGGTGGGCCCACTCGGACCGGCGGAACGTCTCCACCATGGCGTCCAGGCCGTAGGCCTCGTCAATGTGGTCATCCGAGCCGGCCGCCTCACCGAGGTCCAGCATGCCGGAGGTGCCGAAGTACTCCTCGACCCAGGCGTGGAAGGCCGTTCCCTTGCGGGCGGACATCCCGGGTTCGCGCGGCACGGGCCGCCGGAGCCGGGCCACCACGGAGGCGGCGTCGTCGTCCAGGTCCACCAGGGTGGAGGCGGAAATGTGGCCCGGCAGGTGGACGTCCTGGCCGGCGGTCCGCCGGGAGCGACGGTCCAGCAGGGTGGCCGCCTCCTGCGCCCACCCGGCCGCCGGTCCGCGCAGCTGCCGCGCTCCGGCCGCCGCCGGGGCAGGCAGCTCGCCGGCGTCGGGCCGTTCCAGCTGCGCCAGGACCCGCGCGGCGGCGGCCTCCATGGCGGCGCGGCGGCCCGGCACCAGGCGCAGCCGCGCCCCGGTGTGCGGGTGGACGGGGCCTTCGAGCGGATCGTAGGGCCAGAGGGCGAGCTCGAGCTCGGAGGTCAGCGGACTTTCCTCCGGGAGCGTATCCTCGGCGACGGAGAGCGGGTGGATCTCGGCCGCTCCGGCCGCGGTCAGGGCTTCGAGTTCGGCCAGGAACGGCGACATCGCCGCGAGGCCGGCGCGGGAACCGACCCAGGCCGCACTGGACACCCAGAGCACGTGCTTGGCGCGGGTGTAGGCCACATAGGCCAGGCGGCGTTCCTCGGCTTCGCCGTGGGCCTGGACCGCGGACTTGAAGTCCTTTTCGGCGTCGAGCCAGCCTTTCTGGTCCGGGTGCTCCAGGTCCCACTGCGGCAGGTCGGCGCGGTCCCCTCGCAGCGGCCACGGCAGCGCGGCGGAGCCGCTGCTCCAGCGGGAATCCCGGCTGCTCGGGAAGGCCCCGGCGTTCAGGCCGGGGACGAACACCACGTCCCATTCCAGCCCCTTGGAGGCGTGGACAGTCAGGAGCTGGACGGCTTCGTGGTTGACGTCCGGCGCGGCCGCGTCGAGGCCGTTTTCCTCGGCGGCGGCCGCTTCCAGCCAGGCCAGGAACGCGAGCACGTCGACCCGCTGCGAGGTGTGCAGGAACCCGGCGGCGGCATCCTGGAACGCGTCCAGGTTGCGCCGGGCCTGGTGGATGCTGATGCCGGGCCGGGCCGCGACTTCGATGTCCAGGAGCATGGCACGTTCCACTTCGCCCAGCAGGGTGCTGAGGTCATCGCCCATGAAGCTGCGCAGTTGCCGGAGTTCGGCGGAGAGCCGTTGCAGCCGCTCCTGGGCGTCCGGGCTCAGCCGGCGGCCGTGGGAGGAGGTCCAGCCGGGGCGGGGCAGCCAGTCCAGCGCCTCAACGAGGCTCGCGGCGTCGGTGAGGTCGCCTTCGATGACGGTCTCCGCGGTGTCGGCGTCGGGATCGGTGGTGGCGCCGTCGGCGTCCGTCTCGCCGGGGCGGCCGCGGCGCCGCGCCAGGAAGCTCGACCAGTCGCGGAAGGCCATCAGGTCCGCGGGGCCGATCCGCCAGCGGGCACCGGCCAGCAGCCGCATCAGCGAGTCCGAGCGGCCCGGATCGGCCAGCACCCGCAGGGTCGCCACGAGGTCGACGATCTCGGGGGTGTCCAGCAGCCCGCCGAGGCCCACGATCTCGTAGGGAATCCCGCGCAGCTCGAATTCGCGGCGGATGCACTCCATCTGTGCCCGGCGCCGGCACAGCACGGCCATCGCGGGCGGCTCGGGCTCCTCCGCCTTCCCGGCGTCGAAGTCGGTCCGGCGGAACTTCAGCACGTCGGCGGCGATGGCCGCCGCCTCATCCTCGTCCGTGCCGAAGCGGCCCATCACCACGCGGCCCTGGACCGCGGCCGGGCTGGGCTGCAGCGGCGGGACCTCCACGGTCTCGGCGCTGTCCCGGGCGCCCGCGGCGCCGGCGTGCGCCGCCGCCTTGCTGAGCGGGGCGGAAATGACGTTGGCCGCCTCGAGGATGTTCCGGCCGTTGCGCCAGGCCGTGGTCAGGTACGACGTCGGCGCGACCGCGAACCGTCGGCGGGCCGTCGGCGTCGCCGCCGTCGTCGCCGGCATCGAGCCGGACCGGAAATTCGCGGACAAAGTGGAAGAGCTGGCCCGCGGACGCGCCGCGGAAGCCGTAGATGGACTGGTTCGGGTCCCCCACGGCGGTGACGGCGTGACCGTCACCGAACAGCCGGGAGAAGAGCACGAGCTGGGCGTGCGAGGTGTCCTGGAATTCGTCCAGCAGCACCACCTTGTAGCGCTGGCGTTCGGTCTGCGCCGCCACCGGGATCTCGCTGGCCACCCGGGCCGCGAGCGCCACGAGGTCGCCGAAGTCCAGGGCGCCGCGCGCCCGCTTGGCCTCCGCATAGCGGCCCACCATCTCCGCGACGCTGGCGCGGGTGCGCAGCAGCGCGCTGAGCTCCCCCGCGGCCTGGCTGGGGTTCTTCTTGGCCGTGGCGACATACGGGAGCGCCTCGAACTCGGCCACCCGGTCCAGCAGCCAGCCGCGGACCTGTGCCGGGTCCTGCAGGTGCTCGGCGCACTCGCCCGCTAGCTGGATGACGGCTTTGACCAGCGTGGACTTGGCGGCGCGGAAGTGCTGGTAGTCGCCGTCGAAGGCCTCCACCACCTCGCTCGCGAGCTGGAAGGACTGGGCGCCGCCGAGGAGCACCACGTCGCGTTCGACGCCGAGCCGCAGGCCGTAGTCCGAGACGATGCCGCTGGCATAGGAATGGTAGGTGGAGACCTTGGGTTCCAGGGCGTCGGTGCTCAGCAGCCCGGCCGGGAACACCTTGTGCTCCGGGTCGGCCGCGGCGATCCGGGCCAGGGCGGCCAGTTTGGCCCGGATCCGGGTGGCGAGCTCGCCGGCTGCCTTGCGGGTGAAGGTCACGCCCAGCACTTCCTCCGGCCGGACCCAGCCGTTGGCGACGAGCCACACCACCCGGTCCGCCATCGTGGCGGTCTTGCCGGACCCGGCCCCGGCGATGACCAGCCGGGGCGCCAGCGGCGATGAGATGATCAGCGACTGTTCCGCGGTGGGGGTGTTCTTCTCCCCCAGCATCGCCGAGAGCTCCTCGGGGCTGAACCGCGGTTCGGGCACTGCACCCGGTAGGGTGTCCGGCCGGACTGCTGCCTCCGGCCCGGCTGCCGTCGTTGCCTCGATGCTCATTCGGTGACCTGCTTTCCGCGTGCGCACAGCGGGCAGACTTCGGGAAGCCTGCAGCCGTGGCCGCCGTGCCCGCCCTTGGCGGGATCGTGGCGGGCTTCGAAGGTGCTGCCGGACATAACGCGGGCAGCCTCGCCCACCAGGTCCAGGGCCCAGTTCGCCTCCGGGTCCAGCGGCGGCTGGCTCTGCACCCCGGGGCTCTTGGTGCTGGTGCCCAACTGCGCCAGCACGGCGCCGCCGGGCAACGGGGGCGGGCCGTCGTCGGGGCCGGCGAATCCGCCGGCGAGGACAGCCGCCTGGTAGGCGCCCAGCTGCGGGTGGCGTTCCAGCTCGGCCTTGCCGGGCTGGCGCTTGCCGGTCTTGAGGTCCACGATCACCAGGCGGCCGTCGGCGTCGATCTCGAGCCGGTCCACCTGGCCGCGGAGGACGGCGGGACGCGCGGGCCAGGCCTCCTCTCCGCCGGGGGCCTCCGGCGCGGCCACATCGGGCAGCTTCACCTCGAAGTCCTGCTCGACGCCGACCAGGCTCCGCCCCTCGCTCCGCATGACCAGCACATACTGGGCGAGCTTGCGGACCATCGTCTCGGCCCGCTGGAAGTCGAGTTTGCCTTCCCAGTTGTCCTTCATCCCGAGCGAGGGCCAGCGTTTGACCAGTTCGGCCACGTATTCTCCACCGGAGGCGTCCGGGAGGTCCTGGGCGATGGCGTGGACCAGGGTGCCGAGGCTGCGGGCGAAGTCCGTCGCGGCCTCGCCGCCGGCGGCCTGGACAAACCAGTCAAGCGGCGATTTCTGCACGGTTTCGACCTTGGAGGGCGAGACGAAGACGGTGCTGCCGGGCGGCACCACCGGGTCGGTCGAGGACAGCGGCGCGAGGCCCCACCAGTCGCCGGGGTGGGCGCCGGGCACGGCGGGTTCGGCGGCGGCGAGGGCTGCGAGGACGGCGGTGGCCTCGGCCGCTTCGGCGGGGCCGCCGTCGAGCTGGGCGTACTGGCGCAGTTCGGCGACCAGGGCGCGCAGGGTCAGCGGCCGCTCCACCGGGGTGAAGCCGCGCCGGTCCTGGTCCGGGTGCAGCGGCGCGACGTAGTCCAGGAAGGAGGACGGCTGGTCGTCCTCCGAGGAGACGGCGGTGCAGATCAGCACTTCCCGGGCGCGCGAGACGGCGGTGGAGAAGCTGCGCAGCTCGTCGTACCGGATCTCGCGGAGCCGGCTCAGCGGATCGAGCTGCAGGGCGTACTCGACGCCGTGTTCGACGGCGTCGGCGAAGAGGGTGCTGCCGAGCAGTTCGCCACGGAGCCGGGTGTTGGGCCACACGCCTTCCTGGAGTCCGGGAACAATCACCACCGGCCATTCACGTCCCGCGGCGCTGGCCGGCGTCATGAGTTCCACCGCGTCCTCGAGCTGCGCCCGCGCCGCCAGGGTGTCCATCGGCAGCTCCTGGCTCAGCAGGTATTCGAGGAACTGTTCCGGGCCCGAACCCGGGAGCTGGTCCACATACCGTTCGGCCGTGTGGAACAGCGCCATCATGGCGTCCAGGTCCCGGTCCGCCCGGGCCCCCGCAGCGCCGCCGGCCAGGGCGGCCTCGGTCCAGCGGCCGGCCAGCCCGGTGGAGTGCCACAGCGCCCAGAGCACGGTTTCGGCGTTGCCGCCGGGAGCCCCGGCGGCGTCCCGGCCGGCCCGGATCATCCTGGCGACCCGGCGGGCGGCGTTTCCCTCGATGCCGAGCGTGGCCAGGGCGCCCGGTTCCAGCAGCGCCTCCACCAGCAGTGCGTCGCTGGTGCGGCCGCCGCCGCCCAGCAGTTCCTCCCGCCGCAGGGACTGGCGGAGCCGGCGCAGCTCGATCGAGGTGGCCCCGCCGATCCTCGAGGTGAGCAGCGCGACGGCGGCTTCCGGGGTGAGCACGGCAGGATCCAGGGCAACGGCGTAGGCGTCCAGCAGCGGCCGCACCGCGACCTCGTCCCGGACCGCGGATTCGGCCACCGGGATCCGGACCGGGATGCCCTGGCCGGCCAGGTGGCGCTGCAGCTGGCTGAGCTGGCCGCCGTTACGCACGATCACGGCAATGTCACCGAGATCCCGGCCGTCGTTCAGCTGGGCTTCCAGGATCCGCTGCGCCACATAGCGCAGTTCGTGGACCGGAGATGGCAGCAGGTGCGCCTCCACAACGCCGTCGCCCAGGCCGGCAGGTCCCGGCTGCGCCGGTTCGAGCCGGCGCGCCGAGGTGCCGCCGGCGCGCAGCGAGATCCGCGCCGCGACGGCCTGCCAGGCCTGCGCGACGGCCGGGGTGTGGCGGTGCGCGGTCCACAGCGGCCGTTCCAGCACGGTGCCGCCGGCCGGGGCGAGCAGCCGGGGCAGTTCCGCCACCAGGTCCGGCCGCGCCCCCCGGAATCCCTGCACCACCGTGTCCGGGGAGGAAGTGATGATGGCGTCCTTGCCCGCGGCGATGTCCGCGAGCAGTTCGAACACGGCCGGGTTCGCCTCCTGGATGTCATCCACGAGGATCAGCTGGAGCCGGTCCCGCTCGGCGGCCAGGAATTCCGGGGCGTCCTGGAAGATCTGGCGCGCGGCGGTGATGATGCCGGCCGGGTCGAAGGATTCAGGCATGCGCAGGTCGAGGACGTCGCGGTACTCGGAATACAGTGCCGCCGCGGCGGTCCAGTCCGGCCGGCCGCAGCGCCGTCCGAGGGCCGCAAGGTCCTCGGCGGTGCGCCCGGATTCGATGATCCGGTCAAAAAGCTGGCGGACCTCCTGCCGGAAGCCGCGGGTTTGCAGGGCGGCACCCAGGTCCTCCGGCCAGGGAAGCTCCAGGCCGGGCTGGGCGTGGCCTTCGAGGAGTTCCTTGATGATCAGGTCCTGTTCGGGCCCGGAGAGCAGTTTCGGCGCGCGTGGCAGCGGCAGGATGCCTTCCGCCTTGGCCCGCCGGATCAGATCGAAGGCGTACGACGCCCAGGTGCGTGCCGGCGTCGTGCTCAGGCTGCGGTCCAGGCGCGCGGTGAAGCGGTCGCGCAGGGCGTCGGCGGCGAGCCGCCCGGGGGCCAGGATCAGCATCCGCTCCGGGTCGAGGCCGTCGCGCTGCGCCCGGCGGACGGCGGCCTCGACCAGGACCGTGGACTTGCCGGTTCCCGGTGCGCCGGGGACCAGGACCGGGCCGGCGCCGTGTTCGACGTCGACGGCGTCCTGCTGGTCCGCGGAGAGCACGGGGACGGCGCTGTGCCGCGTCCGGGGCGGCAGCAGGCGCAGGCCGGCCCGGTGCGGTGCTGTCTTGCCGGGAAGGGTCTGGCTGGGAACGGGTTGGCTGGGGCTACTCACACGGACATTTCATCATCGGGGACAGACAGTTTATGCAGCGCACGTTCGAGGCTCTCGGCAATGGCATCGATCCGGTCGAAGTCCTCCTCGGACGGCGCCCAGCGGGCCGCCGCCAGGTCCACCCGCCAGCGGCCCTCCCCCGTACGCCGGTAGTCGGCATAACTTCCCAGCAGGGGCGTCCCTTCGGCCAGGTACAGGTCCAGCGCCTCGCGCTCGTGGCCGGGCGGGGCGTCCCCGTTGGCCTTGAGGATCCGCCACCAGGGGACGGCACTGCCGTGGTGGCTCATGACGGAGCCGACCTGCCGGGGGCCGCCCGAACCGAGGAGTTCGGCCACGTCCCCGTAGGCCACGGCGGCGCCCGGCGGCACCATCGCCGCAAGCTCCAGCACCGCCTCCACATACTCCGTCCGCATGGACCAAGGTTACCGGTGCCGGCTCCCGCGGGCACCGCACAGCACGGCACGGCACGCAGCACCGCACCGCACCGCACGGCACGCAGCACCGCACCGCAGTGCGTCGGGCCCTGCGGGGCATCACGAAACTGTCGGGGCCAGCAGGTAGCGTTGAAGCATGAGCACCTGGCACACCCTTCCCCGCGCAGCCTTCGACCTGGAGACGACCGGGCGGAACTCCCGTTCGGCGAGGATCGTGACCGCCTCGGTGACCGTGGTGGACGCCGACGGCGCGGTCATCAAGGAGCACGAGTGGCTGGCCGATCCCGGGGTGGAGATCCCCACCGAGGCCAGCGACATCCACGGCGTTACCACCGAGCAGGCCCGCCGCGAAGGCCGGCCGGCCGCCGAGGTGACGCGGGAGCTGGCGGCGGTCCTGCAGGAGCTGTTCGACACGGGTGTGCCGGTGATCGCGTTCAACGCCAGCTACGACTTCACCGTGCTCGCCGCCGAGTCGGCCCGCTACGGCGTCCCCCAGCTGAGCCGCTTCCCCGTCCTGGACCCGTACATCATGAACAAGCAGGTGGACCGTTACCGCAAGGGCAAGCGCACGCTGACCGCACTGTGCGAGGAGTATGGCGTCGGCCTCGACAATGCCCACACCTCCGCGGCGGATGCGCTGGCGACCCTGCGGGTGCTCGACGCCATGGCCGGGAAGTTCCCCAAGCTGCGGATGCCGGCCAGCCACCTCCACCAGCTCCAGGTCGAATGGGCCTCCGCCCAGGCCGCGGATTTCCAAAGCTACCTGCGCAAGACCAAGCCCGCGGCCGTGATCGAGGGCGACTGGCCGGTGCTGCCGCCCGAGGACGCCAGCCGGGGCGACTTCTAGCCCGTTCCCCTGGCCGGGCTGCCCCCGCTGACAGGGCAACCCACTGGGACGGAGATCACAGCGGCCCCGACCCGCCCGGCCGGCGGATCGCCCCGCGGGGGATTCCGCCCCCGGAACCGCACCCGGCGCCATTCCCGCCGCCCCGCCCACTATGCAGAACTATCTGCACCAGATGTCCCTTTGTGACGAACATTGTGTTCAAGTGGATGCCCTTTGGTGCCGCTGACATAATTAAGTTCAGAAGAGGGCGTGTGTTATGCCGCGCCCAGACACAACCGCCAAGGGATAAATGATCACAGTTACCGACCTGCGCAAGGTCTACCGGCAGGGCAAAAAGGACGTGGTGGCGCTCGACGGCGTCACGCTCGCCGTGCCGAAGGGCTCGATCCACGGCATCATCGGCCACTCCGGCGCCGGCAAGTCGACGCTGGTACGCTGCCTGACCCTGCTGGACCGCCCCACCTCCGGGTCCGTCAGCATCGACGGCACCGAGCTGAGTTCCGTGCGGGACTCGGAGATCCGTGCCGCGCGGCGGCGCATCGGCATGGTCTTCCAGCACGCGAACCTGATGGACTCCCGGACCGCGGCCGGCAACGTGGCGCACCCGCTGGAACTCGTCAAGACCCCGAAGGACAAGATCCGGTCCCGGGTGGCCGAGCTGCTCAAGCTGGTGGGACTCGAGGGCTTCGAGAACGCGTACCCGTCCCAGCTCTCCGGCGGCCAGCGCCAGCGCGTCGGGATTGCCCGCGCCCTCGCCTCGGATCCCGAAGTGCTGCTGTGCGATGAGCCCACCTCTGCCCTGGACCCGGCCACCACCGAGGAAATCCTGGACCTGATCCAGGACCTGACCCGGCGGCTGCAGCTGACCGTGCTGATCATCACGCACGAGATGAACGTCGTGAAGCGGGTCTGCGACTCGGTGTCCCTGCTGGCCCGGGGCCGCATCATCGAACACGGCGCCCTGCAGGACGTCGCCGGCGAACTGGACAGCAAGCTGGCCCGCGCCCTGCTCCCGCTGCCGCCCTCGGAGCCCCTGCACGGCGCGCTGCAGCGCGGGCCGGTGCTGGAGATCCTGTTCTCCGGCGACAGCGCCAAGGAACCGGTGCTGACCGGCGTCGCCCGGCACTTCGACATGGACCTCAACGTCCTCGCCGGCAGCGTCGAGACGCTCGGCGGCCAGCAGTTCGGCCACCTCCGCGTGCAGCTCGCCGAGAGCGCCGACGTCGACGCTGTGCTCCGCTACCTGCACGACCGGGGCATCAGCGCCAAGCGCGTTGCCGCCGCCCCCGCTCCGGCGGAAGAAGGAACGAACTAATGAACGACATTTTCGGCAACCCCGTCCTGGCCCGGGCCCTGCCCGACGCGATCGTGGAGACCCTGCAGATGGTCGGCATCTCCGCGTTCTTCACGGTGCTCGTCGGCCTGCCGCTCGGCGTCTTCCTGCACGTCACGGCCCCGGGCGGCCTGCGCCCGATGCCCGTCACCAACCGGATCCTCAGCGACGTGATCGTCAACATCACCCGGTCCATCCCGTTCGCCATCCTGATGGTGGCCCTCATCCCGCTGGCCCGCGCCCTCACCGGGACGAGCCTCGGCCCGATCGCCGCGTCGGTTTCACTCTCGATCGGCACGATTCCGTTCTTCGCCCGGCTGGTGGAGTCCTGCCTGCGCGACGTGCACCACGGCAAGATCGATGCCGCCCAGGTGATGGGATCGACCACCATGCAGGTCATCAACAAGGTGATGCTGCGCGAATCCCTGCCTGCCCTCGTTGCGGCCGCCACCACCACGGTGGTGACCCTCGTCGGCTACTCCGCGATGGCCGGCCTCGTCGGCGGCGGCGGCCTCGGCAAGCTGGCCTACAACTACGGCTTCCAGCGCTTCGACGTCACGGTCATGATCGTCACCATCGTCCTGATCGTCGTCCTCGTCCAGGTCATCCAGCTCGTGGGCGAGCGGATTTCCCGCAGCCTCGACCACCGCTGACCAAAACCACCCAGTCTTGCAGCGGGTAGCCGCCCTCTGCATCTGCGCGGACCACGGCCCCCGCCGTCGTGCTCTCCGCCTCTTTCGAAAGGAACGCATCCGATGCGTAAGTCACTCTCCCTCCTGGCCACCGGCATTGTCACTGCCCTGGCGCTGACGGCTTGCGGTGGTTCGTCCACCCCCAGCGCCCAGGTCACGACCCTGGACCCGGCCAAGCCCGCCACGCTCAAGGTCGGCGCCAGCCCGGTCCCGCACGCGAAGGTCCTCGAATTCATCAACCAGGAGCTCGCCCCCAAGGCCGGCCTCAAGCTGGAAATCAAGGAGATCGAGGATTACCAGACGCCGAATACCGCGCTGAGCGACGGCTCCCTCGACGCCAACTTCTACCAGCACCTGCCGTGGTTCGAGGACCAGGTCAAGACCAAGGGGTACAAGTTCGGCCACGGCGAAGGCGTGCACATCGAGCCGTACGCCGCGTTCTCCGAGAAGGTCAAGGACATCAAGGACCTCAACGACGGCGCCAAGGTCGCCATCACGAACGACCCGTCCAACCAGGTCCGGGCCCTGAAGGTCCTCCAGGCGTCCGGCCTGGTCAAGGACATCAAGGACGACACCTCGGTGCTGACGATCAGCGACGAGCAGAACCCCAAGAAGCTGAAGTTCTCCGAGAACCAGCCGGAACTGCTGATCAATGACCTCAAGGACCCGTCCGTGGACCTGGCCCTGATCAACGGCAACTTCATCCTCAAGGCCGGGCTGAGCACGAAGGACGCCCTCGCGGTGGAATCCGTGGACAACAACCCCTACGCCAACTTCCTGGCCTGGCGTGAAGAGTCCAAGGACGACGTGCGGATCAAGAAGCTCGACGAGCTGTTGCACTCCCCCGAGGTCAAGGCCTTCATCGAGAAGGAATGGCCCAACGGCGACGTGACCCCGGCCTTCTAGGCCCCGCCTTAAACAACTTTCGGCACCCGCTGCGGCGGGTGCCGAAAGCATTCAACAACGCCGACGCCGACGGCGACGGGCGCCTAGGCCGTCGCGGCCGCTGCCGCCTTCGCGGCGGCCGGCAGGGCGTCGAAGATCCGGTTCATCGCGGCGTCGTCGTGCGCGGCGGAGAGGAACCAGGCCTCGAACACCGACGGCGGCAGGTACACCCCGGAGTCCAGCATCGAGTGGAAGAACGGCGCGTAGCGGAAGACCTCCTGGCCCTGGGCGTCGTCGTAGTTGTGGACGCCGCGGGCCGAGGTGCCGAACGCCACGGAGAACAGGTTCCCGGCGCGCTGGATCGAGTGGTCCACGCCGGCCGCATCGAGTGCCGAGGACAGGGCGGCGGAGAGTTCCAGCGAGCGGGCGTCGACGAAGGAGTACACCTCGGGCGTGGCCTGGGTGAGGGTCGCGACGCCGGCGGCCATCGCCACCGGGTTCCCGGAGAGGGTGCCGGCCTGGTAGACCGGGCCCACGGGGGCGAGGTAGTCCATCACGTCGGCGCGGCCGCCGAGGGCCGCCGTCGGCATGCCCCCGCCGATCACCTTGCCGAAGGTGAGCAGGTCCGGTGCCCACGGCTCGGCGGCGCCGGCCGCCCCGCCGGTGAGGCCCCAGTAGCCCGAGTAGCCGGTGCGGAATCCGGTGAGGACCTCGTCGAGGATCAGCAGGGCGCCGTGTTCGCGGGTGATCCGGGCCAGCCCGGCGTTGAAGCCCTCGCCCGGGGTGACCACACCCATGTTGGCCGGCGCGGCCTCCGTGATGACGGCGGCGATGCTGTCGCCGTGTTTGGCGAAGGCGGCCTCGACGGCGGCGAGGTCGTTGTAGGGCAGCACGAGGGTCTCGGCCGCGGTGGCGGCGGTGACGCCGGCCGAGCCGGGCAGCGCGAGCGTCGCGAGGCCGGAGCCTGCGGCGGCGAGGAGGCCGTCGAGGTGGCCGTGGTAGCAGCCGGCGAACTTGATCACGAGGTTGCGTCCGGTGTAGCCGCGGGCCAGCCGGATAGCGGTCATGGTCGCCTCGGTGCCGGTGGAGACCATCCGGACGCGTTCGGCGGCGGGGACGCGCTCCTGGACGATCGCGGCGAGGTTGGCCTCATCCGGGGTCGATGCGCCGAAGGAGAGGCCGCGGTCGACGGCGGCGTGGACCGCCGCGAGGACGGCGGGGTGGGCGTGGCCCAGCAGCGCCGGGCCCCAGGAGCAGACCAGGTCGACGTACTCGGCGCCGTCGGCGTCGGTCAGGTACGGGCCCTTGGCGGAGACCATGAACCGCGGCGTGCCGCCCACCGAGCCGAAGGCACGGACCGGCGAGTTGACGCCGCCCGGCATCAGCCGGCGGGCGCGGTCGAAGAGTTCCTCGTTGCGAGGGTGGCTGGAAGTCATGTACCTATTCTTTCAGTGTTTCTCACAGGGGCCGGTCGGGCGGGCGCCGCCCCGGCCAGCAGGGCGGCCACGCGGGGCGCCACCTCGGTGCCGAACAGCTCGATGGAACGCATCATGGCGGCGTGCGGGAGCGTGCCGTTGCTGTACTTGAGATCGAAGCGGTCCACGCCCAGGTTCTGTTTGAGCAGGGCGATCTTGGCCGCGACCGTTTCCGGCGAACCGACGTAGAGGGCGCCCTCGGGGGTGCACAGGTAGTCGAACTCGGCGCGGTTGCCCGGGCCCCAGCCGCGCTCGGCGCCGATCTGGTTGCGCTGGGCCAGCCAGTGCGGGAAGAACTCCTCCCGCGCTTCCTCGTCCGTGGCTGCAACGTGCCCGGGTGAATGCGTGGCAATCTGCTGCATCGGGTGGCCGTACTTGGCCATGGCTTCGCGGTAGAGGTTCGCCAGCGGGCCGAAGGACCGGGGCTGGCCGCCGATGATGGCGAAGATGATCGGGTAGCCGTATTCGGCGCAGCGCAGCACCGACTCGGGGGTGCCGCCGACGCCGATCCAGGCCGGCAGCAGGTGGTGCTCCAGCGGCGGGTAGACGCTGAGTCCGTTGATGGCCGGGCGGGTCCGGCCCTCCCATTTGATCGGTTTCTGCGCGCGGGCCTTGTCGAAGAGCTCGAGTTTTTCCTCGAACAGGACCTCGTAGTCGGCCAGGTCCAGTCCGAACAGCGGGAAGGATTCCACGAACGAGCCGCGGCCCAGCATGACCTCGGCCCGGCCGTTGGAGATGGCGTCGACGGTGGCGAAGCGCTGGAAGACCCGGATCGGGTCATCGGAGCTGAGGACGGTGACGGCGGAGCCGAGGCGGATGTTCCTGGTCCGTGCGGCGGCGGCGGCGAGGAACACCTCGGGCGCGGAGACCGCGAAGTCGCGGCGGTGGTGCTCCCCCACGCCGAAGGCATGGAGCCCCACCTCATCCGCCAGCTCGGCCTGCTCCAGAAGCTGCCGCAGCACCTGGGCGTGCGGGACGGGGTGCCCGTCGGGGAAGACCCCGACGTCGCCGAAGGTGTTCAGTCCCAGCAGGATGCGCCCGGGCCCCACGGGGGCGGTGGGGTTGGCCCCGGAAGCCGGGTCGGGCAGTGTCGGGGCGCTCATCGGGATTCCTTCAGCCAGCCGGCGAGTTCGCTCGCCCAGTAGGTCAGCACCATGTTGGCACCGGCCCGTTTGATGCCGAGCACGGATTCGGTGATGGCGGCCCGGCGGTCGATCCAGCCGTTCGCGGCGGCGGCCTCGATCATCGAGTACTCGCCGGAAATCTGGTAGGCGGCAACCGGTACCGGGCTCATCGCGGCGACGTCGGCCAGGATGTCGAGGTAGCTCATGGCGGGCTTCACCATCACCATGTCGGCGCCTTCCTCGAGGTCCAGTTCCACCTCCAGGATCGCCTCGCGGCGGTTGGCGGCGTCCATCTGGTAGGTGCGCCGGTCCCCGGTGAGCTGCGAATCGACCGCCTCGCGGAACGGGCCGTAGAAGGCGGAGGCGTACTTCGCGGCGTAGGCCACGACGGCGGTATTGGCGTGTCCTGACTGCTCCAGGGCCTGGCGGATCACGGCGACCTGGCCGTCCATCATGCCGGAGGGGCCGAGCACATGCGCGCCGGCCTCGGCCTGGGCCACGGCCATCTGCCCGTAGAGCTCGAGGGTGGCGTCGTTGTCCACGTAGCCGTGCGCGTCCAGGACCCCGCAGTGGCCGTGGTCGGTGAACTCGTCGAGGCAGACGTCGCTCATGATGACGAGCTCGTCGCCGACCTCGGACTTCACGTCGCGGATGGCCTTGTTCAGCACCCCCTCGGGGTCCAGCGACGCGGTGCCGCGCGCGTCCCGTTCGGCGGGCACACCGAAGAGCATGATGCCGCCGACGCCCAGCTGCACGGCTTCCGCGGCGGCACGCTTGAGCGAGTCGGTGGTGTGCTGCTGCACGCCCGGCATCGACGCGATCGGGTTCGGCTCGGACAGCCCCTCGCGGATGAAGGCGGGCAGGATGAGCTCGGCGGCGGCGAGGCGGTGTTCGGCCGTCAGCCGGCGCATCGCGGGGGTGGTGCGGAGCCGGCGGGGGCGGTGGGTCGGGAAGCTCATGGCTGGTCCTTCACGGTCTGCGGGTGGGCGGCGTGTGGGGCTGGGTGCCCGGGGTCCAGGGCCTCGATGACGGCGGCAACGAGTCCGGAGACGGTAGGTTCCTCGGCGACGGCGGCGACCGGCAGGCCGAGGGCACGGGCCTCGTCCGCGGTCGACCGTCCGATTGCGACGAGGCGGCATTGGCCCAGCGGGGACAGCCCGGCGTGGACGCGGCGGGCGGCGCTCGGTGAGGCGGCGACGACGGCGTGCAGGGTCCCGGCGTCGACGGCGGCTTTCGCGTCGGCCGGCGTGAGGACGGTGGCGGCGTCCGCCGCCTGCTGGGGCGCGGGGGTGCCCGGCAGGCTGCGGCGCGGGTCCGCCGGGTAGTCGACGGTCCGGTAGGCGGTGACGGCCTGGACCGAGGCGCCGCGGGCTTCCAGTCCCCGGCGCAGCCGCGGATCGGCAATGTCGGCCTGCGGCAGCAGCACGCTCCCCTGGCTGCGCGGCCAGATGTCGAGCAGCCCCGCTCCGGACTGCTGCCCGGCGGGGGCGAGGTCCACGGGGATGTCCAGGGCCTCAAGCATGCGGCGGGTGGCCGGGCCGATGGCCGCCACCTGCAGGCTGCCCGGCAGCCAGGCGCTGAGGGCGGCACCGCGTTCGGCCGCCTTCGCCTCAAGGACCTGGACCGTGGTGACGCTGCTGACCACGAGCCAGGAGTAGGCGCCGGCCCCGAGCGCGTCGAAGGCCACGTCGAGCGAGTGCTGGTCGGGGGCCTGTTCGAAGTCGATGAGCGGCAGCAGCAGCGGCTCGGCGCCGGTCCCGCGCAGTGCTGACACCAGCGCCCCGGCCCGGTCCGGGCTGCGGGTGACCAGGACCCGGGCACCTTCGAGCGCCCCCGGCCCGGCAGTCCCGTCCGGCCGGGCGTTGGCGCTGCGGCGTCCCATCAGGTGAGAATCCGTCCGGCTCAGGAGGCGGCCAGGTCGGCGATGTCGGCCGCTCCGGCAGCCAGCAGCGCCTCGGCGAGTTCGATCCCCAGCAGGGTGGCGCCGACCTCGGTCAGCCCGTCGGTGGCCTTCTTGTCCCGGACGGTCGCGGTGCCGTCCACGGCGCAGACCACGGCTTCGAGGTGCAGCATGCTGCCCTTGCGGTAGGCGTAGGCACCCACCGGGGCGGCGCAGCCGGCCTCCAGCCGGGCCAGCAGTGCCCGTTCGGCGGTGACGGCCAGCCGGGTGTCCGGATCGTCGAGGGCCGCGAGGGCCTGCGCGAGCACGCCCTGGGATCCTTCGGTGGACCCGGCTTTGCGGGGCGCATCGGCGGTGCGGCATTCGATCGCGAGGGAACCCTGGCCGGCGGCGGGGAGCATCACATCGGTCTCGAGGAACTCGCTGACGGCGTCGAGCCGGCCGATCCGGTGCAGCCCGGCGGCGGCGAGGACGACGGCGTCGAGGTCGCAGGACTTCCCGTCGACGACGGCGTCGGTGCTGTTGCCGGGCAGGCCCGGCACCCGGCCCAGGCGCGTGTCGACGTTGCCGCGGATGTCGCGGATGTCCAGGTCGGGGCGGGCGGCCCGCAGCTGGGCGGCCCGCCGCGGGGATCCCGTCCCGACGGTCGCGCCGGCGGGCAGCCCGGCGAGGGTGAGCCCGTCGCGGGCACAGAGCACGTCCCGGACGTCAACGCGCTTCGGCGTGGCCGCGAGCGTCAGCCCGAGGGCCGGCCCGGTGGGCAGGTCCTTGAGGGAATGGACGGCGACATCGCAGGCGTCCCGCAGCAGGGCGTCCCGCAGCGCGGCGACGAACACCCCGGTGCCGCCCATCTGGGACAGCGGGCCGGTCAGGACATCGCCGTCGGTGCGGATGTGCACGAGTTCGACCGGGAACCCGCCGACGGCAGCCAGCTGGTCCGCGGTCTGCTGGGTCTGGGTGAGGGCGAGTTTGCTGGCCCGGGTGCCGATCCGCACGGTCACGGCGTGGCCTGGCCTGCCGGGTAGGGGTCATGGCCCGTCCCGACGGACGTGTCCGCTCCCGCGATGGTGGGCTTCTCGCCGCGGAAGTTGGCGCAGCAGCCGGGCCGGCAGACGTCGTACCAGGGGCCGAGTTTGGTCAGGTGCGGCCGGTCCGCGATGTTGTTCGACTGGGTGCGCTCGGAGATCAGGTCCACGATCCCGGCGACGAACTTGCGGTGCGTCCCGGGGGTGGGGACGCGGGTGGCCGCCAGGCCCAGCTTGCCGCAGGTTTCCAGGGCCTCGGTGTCGAGGTCCCAGACGACTTCCATGTGGTCGCTGACGAAGCCCAGCGGCACGATCACGACGCCCTGGACACCCTGGCCGGCGAGTTCCTCGATGGCGTCGTTGATGTCGGGTTCGAGCCACGGCACGTGCGGGGCGCCGGAGCGGGACTGGTACACGAGGGACCACGGGGCGGAGTCGCCGGACTCGGCCTCGACCCGGCGGATGACCTCGGCGCCGGTCGCGAGGTGCTGCGCCACGTAGGCGGAGTCTTCCTCGAAGTGGCGCGGTTCGGCCTCGGAGCGGCCGGCGGCCTCGGCATCGCGGGTCGGGATCGAGTGGGTCGCGAACAGGATGTGGACCGGGGCGTCGGGGGTTCCGGCGGCGGCCAGCTGGGCGCGGACGTCGGCGAGGCCGGCGGCGGTGCCCTCGATGAACGGCTCCACGAAGCCGGGGTGGTCGAAGTACTGGCGCACCTTGTCGACTTCGAGTTTGCCGTCCAGCCCGGTTTCGGTCAGCGCCATGCCGATGTCCTCGCGGTACTGCCGGCAGCTGGAGTAGCAGGAGTAGGCGCTGGTGGTGATCATCAGGACCTTGCGGTGCCCGGCGTCGTAGATCTCCTGCAGGGTCTGCGGGATGTAGGGGTCCCAGTTGCGGTTGCCCCAGAAGACCGGCAGGCCGATGCCGCGGGCGGCCAGCTCGGCCTCCATGGCGGCCTTGAGCGCGCGGTTCTGGGCGTTGATCGGGCTGATCCCGCCGTTGGCGCGGTAGTGGTGCGAGACCTCTTCGAGCCGTTCGTCCGGGATGCCGCGGCCGCGGGTGACGTTGCGCAGGAACGGGATGACGTCGTCCTGCCCTTCGGGGCCGCCGAAGGAGGCGAGCAGCACGGCGTCGTAGTCCTTGGGGGCCATCCGGCCGGCGTCGGTGACGGGATTCACGGCAGTCAGCTCCGGGGACTCCTGCGGTTCGAACGGGCTCATGCGAGGACCTCGGCGATCTCGACGGCGCTGACGCGGCGGCCGGTGTAGAAGGGGATTTCCTCCCGCACGTGGTGGCGGGCCTCGGTGGCGCGCAGGTGGCGCATCAGGTCCACGAGGTCCACCAGTTCCGGGGCTTCGAGGCCCAGGATCCACTCCCAGTCGCCCAGGGCGAAGGAGGAAACGGTGTTGGAGATGACCTGCGGGAAGTCGCGGCCCAGCAGGCCGTGGTCGCGGAGCATCGCGCCGCGCTCGGCGTCCGGCAGCAGGTACCACTCGTAGGAGCGCACGAAGGGGTAGACACAGAGCCACTCGGCCGGTTCGACGCCGCGGGAGAACGCCGGGGTGTGGTTCTTGGCGAACTCGGCCTCGCGGTGCACGCCCATGGCGGACCAGGCGATCTCGGTGCCGGTGAAAAGTTTGCTGCGGCGGATGTCGCGTACCGCGCGCTGCAGGGCCTCGGGCTGCGGGCCGTGCAGCCAGATCATGATGTCAGCGTCCGCCCGCATCGCGGACACGTCATAGCTGCCGCGGTGGACGACGCCGTCCCCGGCCAGCCGTCCCAGCAGGCCCTCGAAGTCCTCGGCGGCGTCGCCGCTGCGCAGGACGTCGGCGGAGCGCTTGAAGACCGTCCAGAGCGTGAAGAACTGCTCGGTCGATTCTTCGGCTGCTGGTCCGGTTTTAGTGACAGATTCGGCAGAAGTGTGGCTCATGGATACCAGTCTGCCCCCTCCCCCGAGCTAAGTCGAAATGGAGCACTTCTACAGCGCGTAGAAGTGCTCAATTTCACAACCCGAGGTGTCCTGCGGCCCGGATTGTGCCAGGGACGGCCCGCCGCCGCGGCGTCAGGGCCTGCGCATCCGCAAGGCCACGGCGCCGGCACCCAGGGACACGGCGACCAGGCAGATCCCCCAGCCCACCAGGGCGGAGGGGCCGGACGGCCCGACGGCGGAGGCGGCCTGCATCTTGCCACCGGACTTCGCCGTCGCTGCCGGGGAGGCCCCCTGGGCGGCGGACATCGTGGTGGCGGACTGGGGAGAACCGGCCGGGGTTGCCCGCGGCGTGCCGGCGGCCGCGGACGTCGCAGGCGTCCCTGCGGGGGCGTCCGGCGCGGGGGCCTCCGGCGCGGGCGCCTGCTGGCTGGCGGACGGCTGGCCGGCGACCGGCGCCGCCGGGACCTGCGATGCGGCCCCCTCCGGCGCGGCCGGCGGCTCGGTGGCCTGCCGCGTTGCCTGCTGCTCCGCCGACTCCGAAGGCTCGGGTGCTGTCGACGTCGGCGGCGTTGTGCTCGCGGGTGGGGGCGGGGCTGCCGGTGCCGGACGTCGGCGAGGGCGTCGGGGACGGGGAGCCCAGCAGGCCGCCGATCACGTCGTCGATACCGACGGAAATCGAGGCGGACGGTGCGTCCGGGCTGGGCGTCGGCGTCGCGGCCTGCGCGGCAGGGACCCCTGCGGTGAGTGCCAGTACCGCTCCAAGCGCTGCCGTTGCCGTGCCCCGCCGGAGTCCCCCATGGTGACCGGCCGGCGTTTCTGGAACTTCGGACCTGTGCATAACCATGGTCATCGAGCGTAGCCGCAGAATGCCGGCGGGGAAAATTTGCCGGATCGGCCCCTTTCCGGCTAGCGGACACCGGCCGGGGCCGGAATTCCGGTCCCGGACCGGCGTCGGGGCGCGGCTCAGGGCAGCAGGGCGGCCACCTGCCGGGGGGTGTCGGCAACGATCGCGGCGAGGCCGTTTCCGGCCAGCCAGCCGCCGACGACGGCGAGGCCGCCCTCCGCGGCGCAGAGCTGCCGGATCTGGTCGACCCGACGCTTGTGCCCCAGCGCGGCGAACGGCAGTGCGCCGGACCAGCGCACCACGTCCCAGCCGGCAACGTCGGCCCGGGACAGCGGGACGGCGAGCAGCGCGGAGGCGTCCGCCAGGGCGGCGTCGAACAGTTCCTCGTCGCTGCGGGGCTCGGGGCGTGCCCGGCCGCCGTCCTGGACCTGGTCGCCGCGCCCGTAGGACAGCCGCACCACGTGCCGGCCCGGGGCCGTGCTTTCCGCCAGCCAGGCCCATTTGGCGGTCGCGTGGGTCAGCGCCTTGGCCCGGATGCCGGCGCTTTGCGGGGCCACCAGGACGCCCGTGCCGCGCGGCGCGGAGTCGAGGGCCGGGCGGTCCAGGACCAGGGTCACGAGCCGCACATCGGGTCCCGCGTCGGGCCGGAGGGCCGCGAGGGCGGGGAGCGTGCCGGCGAGCAGCGTGACGGCGGCCGGCCCTTCCACCGCGACCACCAGCCGCTCGGCGTCGAACTGGGCCCCGCCGCTGGTGACCCGCCAGCCGCCGGGGAGCCGCTGCACCGCGTCGGCCCGGGTCCCGCTGAGCAGGGTGGCGTCCAGCCCGCGCAACTCCGCGAGGAGGGCGGAAATGAGGGTGTGCATGCCGCCGCGAAGGCCGGCGACGGCGGAACCGGCCTTTTGCGGGCCCGCCTGCTGCGCGCCCGGGCGGGCGGCCGACACCCGGCGTTGCGCGGCCACGGCGGCGGCGAGCGAGCCGTGCGTGCGGATGCCGGCGCGCAGCCCGGGCGCCACCATGTCCACGTCCAGCAACGCGGGGTCGGCCGAGTGCACGCCGCCGACCACGGGCGAGACCAGCCGGTCCAGCACGCGCCGTCCCATCCGGGCGCGGACCAGGGCAGCAACGCTGGTGGCTTCGGCCGCGGTCCCCACGGAGGCCGGCAGCAGGGCGTCCAGGGCGGCGCGGACGGAGCCCAGCAGTCCGAGGGAACGCCGGACTTCGGGATCCCAGGGGTTGGCGGGGATACCCAGGACGCCTGTCCTGGGCAGTTCCCGCGGACCCTCGGGCAGCTGGACCCAGGCGCCGCCGGGGTTCGGCGGAACGATCTGCGCGCCGAGGCCGAGTTCCTCGGCGAGCCCGGCCACCGCGGCGGAGCGGGTGGCGAAGGATTCGGCGCCGCTGTCCAGGGTCAGGCCGGCCACCACGTGGCTGCCCACGCAGCCGCCCCAGTCCCCGGTGGCTTCCAGCACCGTGGTCCGGACGCCCGCCCGGGCCAGCTCCCGGGCGGCGAGCAGGCCGGAGATGCCGCCGCCCACCACCACGGCGGTCGGCGCAGAGTCAGTGGAACCGGCGGCGGCGTCAGTGTCGGTGGACATCGCGGGCTTATTCCGGGGAGATCGAGTGGATCAGTTCGACCACGCGGGTCAGCACCGCCGCGTCAGTTTCCGGGGGCACGCCGTGGCCCAGGTTCAGGACGTGCCCCGGGGCGGAGGCGCCGGCCGCAATGACGTCCCGCACATGGGCCTCGAGGATCTCCCAGGGCGCGGAGAGCAGCGCCGGGTCGATGTTGCCCTGCAGCGGAACGGTCCCGCCGAGCCGGCGGTTGGCCTCGTCCAGCGG
Organism: uncultured Actinomycetota bacterium; assembly: GCA_963698285.1. Classification (GTDB taxonomy): domain Bacteria; phylum Actinomycetota; class Actinomycetes; order Actinomycetales; family Micrococcaceae; genus Arthrobacter. The sequence continues at coordinate 399,843 of CAVOQF010000004.1, forward strand.
CAGCCGGTAGTCGACGCCCACCACGTCGACGCCGACGTCGCGCATCGCGACGAGCAGCTCGGAGGTGCCGGTGCCGAAGTGGATCAGGGGTGCCCCGAGGTGCCGGACGTGGTCCAGGGCGCGGGCGGACGCGGGGGCCACGAAGCGGGTGTAGTCGGCCAGGCCCAGCGAGCCGGCCCACGAATCGAAGAGCTGGCCGGCGGAGGCGCCGGCCTCCAGCTGCGCGCGGAGGAACAGCCCGGAGGCGTCCGCGGCCCAGTTTGCCAGCGCAGTCCAGGTTTCCGGGTCGGCGTGCATCATGGTGCGCGGTCCGAGGTGGTCACGGGACGGTTTGCCCTCCACCATGTACGCGGCCAGGGTGAACGGGGCGCCGGCAAAGCCGATCAGCGGGGTGCTGCCGAGTTCGGCCACGGTGAGCCGCACCGCTTCGCGGATCGGCTCCAGGGCCTCCCAGCTCAGCTGCGGCAGGGCCGCGACGTCGGCGGCGGTACGCACCGGCTTTTCCAGCACCGGACCGACACCGGGGACGATGTCGACGCCCACGCCGGCCAGCTTGAGCGGGATGACAATGTCGGAGAAGAAGATCGCCGCGTCGACGTCGTGCCGGCGCACCGGCTGCAGCGTGATCTCGGCGGCGAGTTCGGGGCGCAGGCACGAGTCCAGCATGGCCACGCCTTCGCGCACCTTCAGGTACTCGGGCAGCGAGCGGCCCGCCTGGCGCATGAACCAGACGGGGCGCCGGGAGGGCTTGCCGCCGCGGTAGGCGGTAATCAGCGGCGAGTCGGCCGTGCGGCCGTCCATCAGGGGGTGGCCGGCGTCGAGGCTAGGTGCCGGACCGGCGGTTGCCGTGCCGATAGGTGCAGTGCCGGTCAGGGCAGGGCCGTTCAGTGCCGCAGCGCGAGGAGTCATGCCTTTGATTGTGCCGAAAATCAGTGCCAAAAGATAACGACAACCTGTCAGGGGAGCCCCGGCGGGCCCCGCCGTGGCGGGAATCACAGCCCGGGGTGCGCAGTGCCACTCCCCGCGGTTGTTCTACAAGGACACGAAAAAGCTATGATTGTCCTGCTGTGGTTCTTTTCTCATTGGTGGCTACACACGCCGACATCGACCTCGAGACCGTTGCTCAACTGAGCACCGGGGCCTCCGGGCTTGCCACATCCGCCCTCGCCGGATCGCCGGCCGTGGCGGGTGCCGTTGTCCTTGCCACCTGCAACCGCTTCGAGATCTACGGTGAAGCCCCGCACCCGGACGACGTCGAGGCGGCCCGCGCCGCACTGGTGTCCCAGATCAGCGGCGCCAGCGGGCTCACCGAACAGCTCGTCTCCCGTTCCTTTAATACCCGCACGGGCCCGGACGTCAGCCGGCACCTTTTCGCCGTCAGTTCCGGCCTGGATTCCGCCGTGGTCGGTGAACGCGAGATCGCCGGCCAGGTCCGGCGCGCCCTGATCACCGCGCAGCACGAGGGCACCGCAAGTTCCGGCCTCGTGCGGCTCTTCCAGGCCGCCTCCAAGACGGCCAAGGACGTCGGCGCGCAGACGGCGCTCGGTTCGCGCGGGCTCTCGATCGTCTCCGTCGCCCTGGACCTCGCCACCGATCTCTCCGAGAACCCCGACTGGTCCAGCAAGAAGGCCGTCGTCTTCGGTACCGGCGCCTACGCCGGCGCCACCATGTCCCTGCTGCGCGAACGCGGCTGCACCGACATCTCCGTATTCTCCTCCTCCGGCCGCGCCGAGGGCTTCGTCGCGACCCGCGGCGGCACCGCCCTGGACAGCGCATCCCTGCCCGGCGCCGTGGCTGCCGCCGACGTGATGATCGGCTGCAGCGGCTCCGATAACCGCGTCGAAGCCGCCGAACTGGCCCGGATCCGCTCGGCATCGCCGCAGCCGCTGATCGCGATCGACCTGGCCCTCACCCACGATTTCGACCCCGCTGTGGCGGACCTCGACGGCGTCGAGCTGCTCACGCTGGAATCCGTCCGGCTGGCGGCCCCGCAGGAGCAGGCGGAGTCCCTGAACCAGGCCAGCGGCATTGTGGACGGGGCCGCGATCGCCTTCGAGCAGGAACGTGAGGCGCGCTCGGTCGACTCGGCCATCGTCGCCCTGCGCCGCCACACCATGGACGTGCTCGACGCCGAAATGGAAAAGGTGCGCGCCCGCCACGGCTGCACCGCCGCGGCCGAGGAAGTCGAATTTGCCCTCCGCCGGATGGTCAAGCAGCTGCTGCACATACCCACCGTCCGCGCCCGCGAACTCGCCGCGAACGGCCAGCAGGACGACTACGTGGCCGGCCTCGAAGCCGTCTACGGCATCACCGTCGAACAGCCTTCAGCCCGCCCGGCGTCGGGCGCGGAGGCGGAGTGCCCCGTCGACCACGGCACGCTTGCCCCCGGCCACGGCAACCGGGAAACGGCCTAGTCAGTACACCGGCTTCCCGGGTTCCACCTCGCGGACCCAGGCGAGGATCCCGCCCTCCAGGTGGCTGACCCGTTCATACCCGGCCGCCCGCGCCGCAGCCAGCACGGCCGCGGAGCGCGTCCCGGCCTTGCAGTGGAAGACGATGTCGGTGTCCTGCGGCAACTCGGACCAGGCGTCGCCGGCCAGGATCCTGCCCTGCGGGATCAGCGTGGCCCCCTCGATGCTGACAATCTCGAATTCGCCGCTCTCGCGCACGTCCACGAGCTGGAAATCCTTCAGCCCGGCCTTCCGGGAGGCCAACATGGTGGCGAGCTGGGTGGCCGTGACGGTGTGTTCGGTCCCGGCGTCCGCGGCGGGGCTGATCCCGCAGAAGGCCTCGTAGTCGGCGAGTTCGGAGATGCGCGGCGCCTCGGGATCCCGGGAGACCCGGATCTCCCGCCAGCTGCCGCCGAGGGCGTCGAACAGCGCCACCCGGCCCAGCAGGGAACGTCCGACACCGGTGATGAGCTTGACCGCCTCGGTCACCATGAGGGACCCGACGGCGGCGCACAGCATGCCGAACACGCCCCCTTCCCCGCACGAGGGCACGGAACCGGCGGGGGGCGCCTCCGGGTACAAGTCACGGTAGGTGGGCCCGTGCTGTTCCCAGAACACACTGACCTGCCCGTCGAACCGGAAGATCGAGCCCCACACATAGGGCTTGCCGAGGATCGCGGCCGCGTCGTTGACGAGGTAGCGGGTGGCGAAGTTGTCGGCCCCGTCAAGGATCAGGTCGTAACCGGCGAAGAGCTCCAGCGCGTTGGCGGCATCGAGCCGGACGTTGTGCAACCGGACATCAACCAGCGGGTTCAGCGCGGCGATGGCGTCGCGGGCAGACTCGGTCTTGGGCCGGCCGACGTCGGCCACGCCGTGGATCACCTGGCGCTGGAGGTTGCTGAGGTCCACGTCGTCGTCGTCGATGATCCCCAGGGTTCCCACCCCGGCGGCGGCAAGGTAGAGCAGGGCGGGCGAACCGAGGCCGCCGGCGCCGATCACGAGTACCCGGGCGTTCTTCAGCCGGCGCTGCCCGATGGCCCCGATCTCGGGAATGATCAGGTGGCGGGAGTAGCGCTGCACCTCGTCGGGCGTGAGACCGTCCGCCGGTTCGACCAGCGGTCCGGGCGCCGGTGCCGGAGTTGCGGGGGTGCCGTCTGCGGTGAACTGGGTAGCCATACTTCAATCTATGCCCGAAGATGCCGCCAGGTCATATTACCCCCGCGTAAAGTGGAGGTAACAGCGAGGGAAAGAAGGCCGACAGTGGTTCATCAGGCACCGGTTGGGCGGGGACATACCGGAAAGCCGCCGGCCGGCCAGGCACGGGGCGGGACGCAGCGTTCGGCGCGGCTCCCGCGCGACGAACGGCGTGCGCAGTTGCTGGCCGCCGCGCAGGAGGTCTTCGTGGCCAACGGCTACCACGGCGCGGCCATGGACGAGATCGCCGAGACGGCCCGCGTGAGCAAACCGGTGCTGTACCAGCACTTCCCGTCCAAACGGGACCTGTACCTGGCCCTGCTGGACAGCCACCTGTCGGCCCTCACCGAGCTCATGCTGGGAGCCCTGAATTCCACGACGGACAATGACGAGCGCGTCCAGGCTGTCATGCGCGCCTACTACCACTTCATCGCGAACGACGACCAGGCCCACCGGCTGGTCTTCGAATCGGACCTGGTTAACGACGCTGACGTGAGCGCGCGGCTGGAAACCTTCAACAAGACGTTCGCCGACGCGATCGCCAGGGTCATCGCCGAAGACACCAAGCTGCCGCTCCTGGAAGCCCAGCTCCTGGGCCGCGGACTGGCCGGAATGGCGCAGGTCAGCGCCCGGTACTGGCTGGAAACCGACGGGAACCTGGACCTCGATGTGGCCAGCGACCTGATCTACCGTTTAGCTTGGCGCGGAATCTCCCGCTTCCCCAAAGAGTCCTAGACTACAAATAGAGAACACCTGAACACTTTGATTGGCTGGGAGGCCTTGCTGTGGAAGTAAAGATCGGCATTCAGAACATCGGCCGCGAAATTGCCCTGGAATCGAACCAGGACGCCGACGCCGTGGCGAAGCTGGTGGGCGAGGCCATTTCCAAGGGCACCGAACTCCGCCTGACCGATGAGAAGGGCCGCCAGATCATCATCCCGGCGAACGTCCTGGGTTATGTGGAAATCGGCGCCGAGGAAGTCCGCCGCGTCGGCTTCGGCGCCCTCTAGGCACGGCGCCCGGGTCCGCACCCCGACCAACCCGCAGTTCACGAAGGAGTCTGAATGCTGTCCCTGATTGTGGTGGCCATGGTGGCCGTGGCCGCGGGTTTTGTGGTCTGGGCCAACGACAAGCGGCACGCCAAGTACGGCATCACCGTGCCGGCGGGGATTGCGCTCGGTGTGGCGATGCTGAGCTGGATCATTTTCATCACGCTCGGCTTCGGTTACCAGCCGGGCCTGACCTGGATCCCTTGGGTCCTGCCCTTGCTGCTGGGCATGGCGGCCGCCGTCGGCGTTGTCCTCTACCTCGGCCGGTCCCGCACCCGGCAGGACACCGCACGGATGACCGCGATCCTGCGGCTTTAGCGCGACCCTGAAGTCCTCAACGGTGTGGCTGCTCCCCCTCGGGTGGGCGGCCGCACTGCTTTAAGCGGTTGCCGGCGGTATGCGTCCGGCGTCCAGGAACTAGGCTTGGGGCATGAGCCAAGATGTCCACACCACCGCCCGCCTGTACCTGTGCACCGATGCCCGGAAGGAGCGCGGCGATTTCGAGGCCTTCGTTGACGCCGCCTTTGCCGGCGGGGTCGACATCATCCAGTTGCGCGACAGGTCGCTGGAGGCGGCCGAGGAGCTCGAACTGCTGGAGGTGCTGCACGCCGTGGCGCAGCGGCACGGCCGGCTCTGGGCCGTGAACGACCGCGCGGACCTGGCCTCGCTGGCCGGGGCACCGGTCTTCCACCTCGGGCAGCAGGACATCCCCTTCGCCGCTGCCCGGGAGTTCCTGGGCAAGGGCACCGTGATCGGCATGTCCACGCACACCCCCGAGCAGGTCGACGCGGCTATTGCCGGTTCCCCGGGCCGCAGCGGCCTGGACTACTTCTGCGTGGGGCCGGTGTGGGCCACCCCCACGAGGCCGGGCCGCGCCGCCGTCGGGCTGGACCTGGTGCGCTACGCCGCGGAGGCGATCCAACGGGCCGGGGCCGGGGACGTCGGACGGGTGTCCGGCGTGGTGCCGTGGTTCGCGGTCGGCGGCATTGACCTGGGCAACGTGGAGCAGGTGGTCGACGCCGGTGCCCGCCGGATCGTGGTGGTCCGGGCGATTACCGAGGCTGACGATCCGGCCGCGGCGGCACGCGCGCTGCTCGCCGCCCTCGACGCCGGGACGGAAGCCGACTCCGGCAGCGCCGTCGTGAACCGCGCCAACTAGCCCGCCAGCCCCAGCAGGGACATCCGGCGGGAGTGGGCGGCGGCGAGCTCGGCGGTCAGGCCGCGGACAAATTCTCCGGCCCGGGTGTCGTCGGCGCCGATCAGGCCGCCGAGGAAGGCATGCTCGGCGCTGACCCGCTGGGCCTGGGTGAGCGCCTCGCCGAGCAGCCGCCGCGCCCACAGGGCCAGCCGGGACGCCAGCCGCGGATCGTCGGCGAGCGCCGCCTTGAGCCGCTCGCGCAGCACCTCCGTCGCGCCCTCGGCGGACTGGATCCGCCCGATCAGCGCGGCCGTTTCGGCGTCGACGTAGCCGGAAATGGACCGGTAGAAGTCCGCGGACACCGTGTCGATCACGTAGGCCTTCATCAGCGACTCGTACCAGTCGGCAGGGCGGGTGCGCTCGTGGAAATAGTCCACCGACGGCTGGAAGGGCAGCATGGCTTCCTCCGCGTCGACGCCCAGTTCCGCCAGTTTCGCGCAGACCAGTTCGAAGTGCTGGAATTCGATGACGGCAAGGCGGCCCAGCACCGCCCGGTCGCGCAGCGTGGGTGAATACCGGGCGTCGGAGGAGAGCCGCTCGAAGGCCGAGAGTTCCCCGTAGGCCATCACGCCCAGCAGGTCCCGGAGGAAGCGGTGGTAGCGGGCGGGGTCGGCCGGGGAAGTGCTCATGTTTCAAGACTAATGGCGGAAATCGGGCTAACCTGATTTTCGTGTCTCATCATCGCCTGACTCCAAGCGTCCACCAGCAGCACAACCAGCTGGCCCAGGCGCTCAACGCACTGCGCACCACCCTGGAGCTGCCGGGGCCGTTCCCGGAAAACGTGCTCCGCGACGCCGAGGCTGCCGTGGCCGGCCACGAACTGCCGGCGCTGGACCTGACCCATGTGGAGTTCGTGACGATTGATCCGGCGTCCTCGACGGACCTGGACCAGGCCTTGTTCATTGACCGCGCCGGGGACGGTTACCAGGTGTTCTACGCGATCGCGGATGTTCCTTCCTTCGTTGCGCCCGGAAGTGCGCTCGACGAGGAGACCCGCCGCCGGGGCCAGACGTTCTACACCCCGGAGGGCCGCATCCCGCTGCACCCCGAGGTCATCAGCGAGGCGGCCGGCAGCCTGCTGGCCGGCCAGCTCTGTGCCGCCTTCGTCTGGGAGTTCGAGCTGGACGCCGCCGCCGAGGTGTCCTCCGTCCTGGTGCGGCGGGCCCGGGTCCGCAGCCGGGCCAAGCTCAGCTACCACGGTGTCCAGGCCGAGCTCGACGGCGGCACCGCGGACCCCGTGCTGCAGCTGCTCAGGGAAGTCGGCAGCAAGCGGGTGGAGCTGGAACGGCTGCGCGGCGGGGCCAGCCTGAACATGCCGGAGCAGGAAATCGAGCAACTGCCCGACGGCGGCTACCGGATCGTCGCGGCCCCGCCGCTGCCGGTGGAGGACTGGAACGCCCAGATCTCGCTGATGACCGGCATGGCCGCGGCCGAGCTCATGCTCCGGGGCAGGGTCGGCATCCTGCGCACCATGCCCGCTCCGGACGAGCGCTCGCTGCGGCACTTCCGCCGGCAGACCGGCGCACTCGGCAAGCCGTGGGACGGCCAGGTCAGCTACGGGGAATACCTGCGCACCCTGGACCCCACGGACCCGCGCCAGCTGGCGATTGTGCACTCGGCCGGCATGCTCTTCCGCGGCGCCGGCTACACACCGTTCGACGGCGAGGTCCCCGACGACGCCATCCAGTCCGCCATCGGCGCGGCGTACGCCCACTCCACCGCACCGCTGCGGCGCCTGATCGACCGTTTCGTCCTGGTCATCTGCGAGGCCCTGTCCAACGGCGCCGAGGTGCCGGGCTGGGCCCGCGAGGCGCTTCCCTCGCTGCCGGCCATCATGGCGGCCTCGGACCAGCTGGCCGCCAAGCTGGAGCGGCTGTCGCTGGACACCGTTGAGGCCGCCCTGTTGATCAACCACATCGGGCAGGAGTTTGACGCCGTCGTCATCTCCGGCTCGAAGCCGGCCAAAAACGGCACTGCGGGCTCCACCGGAAACGGAAACACCAACGGCAAGGGAAACGGCAACGGCAACGGCCCTTCCGGAATCGTGCAGATCGCCGACCCTGCCGTGACCGCCCGCTGCCCCGGCGAACTGGAGTCCGGCACCCAGGTCCGGGTACGGGTCCTGTCCTCGGACATCGCCACGCGGGAAGTCCGGCTGGAGCTGGTCGGCTGATTTTCCGCTGGCCCTGTTCCGGTGCGGCGCCAAGCCCTTTTCCGGTGCGATGCCAGGCCGGTTCCGGACCGCAGCCGGGCTTCTGCCGCGCCGCACCGCGGGCCCGGGTCGAGGTTCCGAAGCGCGAACAGCTAGACTGGAGGGGTAGTAATGGATGCCCGGTCGTTGATTTCCATGTTTTTCGAATTCAACAAGCCCGCCCCTACGCGATCTTGAGATACACCCGCTGGTCCCAGTGCCAGCATTCAGATAGCCCGCGATCGGCTTCCACTGGACTTGCTCGCGCGTCTGAGCGTGCTCCGGAACGGCCCCTGGCCGGCCCCGTTGAGCAAGCAGCGCAGCCCAAATGAATAAGGAAACTCCCCTGTGAGTGAATTGCACACGCACCAGCTTCTGACCGACGAATCCGGCACGGAATCGATTGAGCCGGAAGAGACCATCATCTCGGACGAAGCCCCGCACGAAATCGCGGAAAAGTCGTTCGCCGACTACAACGTCCGCGCCGACATTGTTGAATCCCTGGCCGACGCCGGCATCACCCACCCGTTCCCGATCCAGGCCATGACCCTGCCCGTCGCCCTGTCCGGCCACGACATCATCGGCCAGGCCAAGACGGGCACCGGCAAGACCCTGGGCTTCGGCATCCCGGCGCTGCAGCGGGTCGTCGGCCGCGACGACGCCGGCTACGCCTCGCTTCCCGCCCCCGGCGCCCCCCAGGCCCTCGTGATCGTGCCGACCCGCGAGCTGGCCGTGCAGGTCGCCAGCGACCTGCAGAACGCTGCCCGCAAGCGCAACGCCCGCATCACCACGATCTACGGCGGCCGCGCTTACGAGCCGCAGGTCGAGGCGCTGCAGCAGGGCGTCGAGGTCGTCGTCGGCACCCCCGGCCGCCTGATCGACCTCTACAAGCAGAAGCACCTTGTGCTGAAGAACGTCAAGATGGTCATCCTCGACGAGGCCGACGAGATGCTGGACCTCGGCTTCCTGCCGGACGTCGAAACCCTCATCGCCGGCACCCCCGCCGTCCGCCAGACCCTGCTGTTCTCCGCCACCATGCCCGGCCCGGTCATCGCGATGGCGCGCCGCTACATGAGCCAGCCCACCCACATCCGGGCGGCGGACCCCGAGGACGAGGGTCTGACCAAGCGCGACATCCGCCAGCTCATCTACCGTGCCCACAGCATGGACAAGATTGAAGTGGTCTCCCGCATCCTGCAGGCCCGGGGCCGCGGCCGGACCATCATCTTCACCAAGACCAAGCGCACCGCCGCAAAGGTCGCCGAGGAGCTCGTGGACCGCGGCTTCGCCGCCGCCGCCATCCACGGCGACCTCGGCCAGGGCGCCCGCGAGCAGGCGCTGCGCGCCTTCCGCAACAACAAGGTGGACGTCCTCGTCGCCACCGACGTCGCCGCCCGCGGCATCGACGTCGACGACGTCACCCACGTGATCAACTACCAGTGCGTCGAGGACGAGAAGATCTACCTGCACCGCGTCGGCCGCACCGGCCGCGCCGGCAACAAGGGCACCGCCGTGACCTTCGTCGACTGGGACGACATGCCCCGCTGGGGCCTGATCAACAAGGCCCTCGGCCTGAGCGTGCCCGAGCCGGTCGAGACCTACTCCTCCTCCCCGCACCTGTACGAGGAGCTGGACATTCCCGAGGGCACCAAGGGCCGCCTCCCCCGCGACAAGCGCGTGCTCGCCGGCGTCGACGCCGAGGTCCTCGAGGACCTGGGCGAAACCGGCAAGAAGCCCTCGCGCGGCAGCGCAAAGGACGGCGGACGCGACGGCGGCACGCTCCGGCTCCCGCGACGGCGGACGCTCCGGCTCCCGCGACGGGGGCCGCTCCGGCTCCCGTGACGGCGGCCGCGAAGGCGGACGCGACAGCGGGCGTTCCGGTGAGCGCCGGCGTCGTTCGCCCGAGAAGGAAACCGCCACCGGCCCCGCCGAGGCAACGGCACCGGCCGCTACGGCCAGCGCCCCCACCGAGGTCGACCGGGCCACCCGGGCGCGCCGCCGGACCCGGACCCGCCGCCGCAACGGTGAAGTGGTCGCCGGCGAAGCACAGGGCGGCGCTCCGGCACGCAGCGCCGAGGCCTAATACCCTTCATGACTGACACCGTCTGGGCGCCGGACGGCAGCAACCTGGTGGTACATGCGGACAACGCGGAATACCTCCCGACGCTGCCGGACGGCGCCTTCACACTCATTTACGTGGATCCGCCCTTCAACACCGGCCGGGTCCAGAAGCGGCAGGGCACCAAAATGGTGCTCAACACCGGGGGCGAGGGCGACCGCGTCGGCTTCAAAGGCCGGTCCTACGACACCATCAAGGGTGCGCTGCACAGCTACGACGACGCCTTCAGCGACTACTGGTCCTTCCTGGAGCCGCGGCTCGTCGAAGCCTGGCGGCTGCTCGCCGACGACGGCACCCTGTACCTGCACCTGGACTACCGCGAGGTGCACTACGCCAAGGTCATGCTGGATGCGATCTTCGGCCGCGAGTGCTTCCTCAACGAGATCATCTGGGCCTACGACTACGGTGCCCGCGCCAAGTTCCGCTGGCCCACCAAGCACGACAACATCCTCGTGTACGTCAAGAACCCGGCGAAGTACCATTTCGACAGCGCCGAGGTGGACCGCGAGCCGTACATGGCCCCGGGGCTCGTCACGCCGGCCAAGCGCGAGCTCGGCAAGCTGCCCACCGACGTCTGGTGGCACACCATCGTCTCCCCCACCGGCCGGGAAAAGACCGGCTACCCGACGCAGAAACCCGAGGGGCTGATCCGGCGCGTCGTGGCCGCATCCAGCCGTCCCGGTGACTGGTGCCTGGACTTCTTCGCCGGTTCCGGCACGCTCGGCGCCGTGGCCGCGAAGCTCGAGCGGAAGTTCGTCTGCGTGGACCAGAACCAGGCCGCCGTCGACGTCATGGCCGGCCGGCTCGGCGCGCACGCCGCCTTCACCGCGCTCCCCGGCACCCCGCCGCCCGCGCTCCCCGGCTAGCCCGTCCAGCTCTTGATGAAGGCGTGCACCGCGTCCGCGATCATCTGCACCGCGATCGCGGAGAGCAGCAGGCCGGCGATCCGGGTGACGAGTTCGACGCCGTTCTCGCCCAGGACGCGCTGCACGACGCCGGCGAAGCGCATCGCCAGGTAGAGGGACGCGAGCGTCACGGCGATCCCCAGCCCGACGGCGAGGTACTGCGCCATGCTGCCGGAGCGCTGGACGAAGACCATGACCGCCACGATCGCGCCCGGGCCTGCCATCAGCGGCGTTCCCAGCGGCACAAATGCGACGTTCTTGTACTTGGCCGCGTTCTCCTCGCCGCCGGTGGACCCGGTGAGCAGCTGCAGCGCGATCAGCACCAGCAGCAGGCCGCCGGCGCCCTGCAGCGCGGCGAGCGAGATGTGCATGTAGTTCAGGATGGACTGCCCGAAAATCGCGAAGGTCACGATCACGCCGGTGGCCACGAGCAGCGCCTGCAGCGCCGACATGTTGCGGTCCCTGGCGTCCATCTGGGCCGTCAGCGACATGAAGATCGGCACCGTCCCGGGCGGATCCATGATCACGAACAGCGTTACGATCACGGAGGCCAGGAGCTGAAGGTCAATCCACTCCATCAGCGCACCACGGCCGATCCCGTGCCCAGTTCCTCGATCCGGGCGAATACCTCCGGTGCGGTCAGGTTCTCGCCCAGCAGGTTCGGCTTCCCGGCCCCGTGGTAGTCGGAGGAACCGGTCACGAGCAGGCCGTGCCGCTCGGCGAGGCGGCGCAGGAAGGCGCGGCCTTCCTCCGGGTTGTCGCGGTGGTCGATCTCCAGTCCGGCCAGTCCGGCGTCGATCATCTCCCGGTAGGTGCGCTCCCCCACGATCCGGCCGCGGGAGGACGCGACGGGGTGCGCGAAGACCGGCACACCGCCGGCGTCGCGGACCAGTTCGACGGCGTACGCCGGGTCCGGCGCGTAGTGCTGCACCCAGTACCGGGAGCGCGAGGTCAGGATCGTTTCGAAGGCTTCGCTGCGGTCCGCGACCACGCCCGCGGCGACGAGGGCGTCGGCGATGTGCGGCCGGCCGAGGGTGGCGCCGGGGGCCACGTGGTGGATGACGTCGTCCCAGCTCAGCGGGTAGTCCTCGGCGAGCAGGCTGACCATCCGCTCGGCCCGCGTGAAGCGCGCGTCCTTGGCCTTGGTGATTTCCTCGACCAGCCCGGCGTGGGACGGGTCGTGCAGGTAGCTGAGCAGGTGCACGGTGATGCCCTCGCTGGTCCGGCAGGAGACCTCCATGCCGGGGACCAGGGCCACGCCGAGCTCCCGGGCGGCGGCGGAAGCCTCGGCCCAGCCGTCAGTGGAGTCGTGATCGGTCAGGGCGACGACGTCGAGCCCGGCCTCCGCCGCGGACGCGATCACCTCCGCGGGCGCTTGGGTGCCGTCGGAAACATTCGAGTGGGCATGCAGGTCAATCCTCACCTCACCAGCCTAGTAGATCCGCCGGGGCGGCTTGTTGGCCTAAGCCGCGCAGCTGGTGAGACGATGGGACGGTGAACGATGCAGATAACACCCAAGTCTCCGCTTCCCAGCCCCTCGAAGAGCGCGTCAACAACCGCTCGCAGCGGCCCAGCTCCGACGCTTTCAAGGCATTCATGGCCGGCAACTGGGCCCCGTCCCGGCAGCAGCTGCCCGAGCTCGACGCCGTCGCGCCCCACGCCGCCGCCCGCCGCCGGGCCATCTCAGAGCTGTTCAAAGGTGAACGCCTGGTCATCCCCGCGGGCCCGCTGAAGGTCCGCTCCAACGACTGCGACTACCGCTTCCGCCCGCACTCGGGCTTCGCCCACCTGACCGGGCTGGGCCTGGACCACGAGCCCGACGCCGTGCTGATCCTGGAGCCGACGGACGAGGGCAAGGGCGACGACGGCGGCCACCACCGCGCCACGCTGTACTTCCGTCCGCTGGCCGGCCGGGACACCGAGCAGTTCTATGCCGACTCCCGCTCGGGCGAGTTCTGGATCGGCGCCCGGCCGACGCTCGCCGAGTTCAGGGCCCAGCTCGGCCTGGAAACCGCCGACCTGAGCGAACTCGAGCTCGCCATCACCAAGAACGTCGGCGCCCCGGAAATCGGCGGCATCTCCATCCGCCTGGTCCGCAAGGTGGACGAGAACATCGACGCGCTCGTGGACACCGCCCGCTACAACACCGCCAAGGACCCGGACAACCTGGACCTCGGCGTCCTGGACGCCCTCGATGAGAAGCTCAGCGAGGCGCTCTCCGAGCTGCGCCTGATCAAGGACGACTGGGAAGTCGAGCAGATGAAAACCGCCGTGGCCGCCACGGTGCAGGGTTTCACCGAAGTGGTCAAGGCCCTGCCGCGGGCCCTCACCCACCGCCGCGGCGAGCGCGTGGTCGAAGGCGCGTTCTTCGCCCGTGCCCGCGAGGAAGGCAACGAGCTCGGCTATGACACCATCGCCGCCTCCGGCAACAACGCCACCGTGCTGCACTGGACCCGCAACACCGGCAAGGTCAACGCCGGCGAGCTGCTGCTGCTGGATGCCGGCGTCGAGGCCGACTCGCTGTACACCGCGGACATCACCCGCACCCTGCCGGCAAACGGCACCTTCTCCGAGGTCCAGCGCAAGGTCTACGAGGCCGTGCTCGACGCCGCCGACGCCGGCTTTGCCGCCGCGCAGCCCGGCACCAAGTTCCGCGACATCCACACCGCGGCCACCACCGTGCTGGCCGAGCGTCTGGCCGAGTGGGGCCTGCTGCCGGTGTCCGTCGAGGAAGCCATCAGCCCCGAGGGCCAGCAGCACCGCCGCTGGATGCCGCACGGCACCAGCCACCACCTTGGCCTGGACGTGCACGACTGCGCCCAGGCCAAGCGCGAGCTGTACCTGGACGGTGTCCTCACCCCCGGCATGGTCTTCACGATCGAACCGGGGCTGTACTTCAAGGAGGAGGACCTGGGCATCCCGGCGGAATACCGCGGGATCGGCGTCCGGATCGAGGACGACATCCTGATGACGGCCGACGGCCCGGTCAACCTCAGCGCCGCCCTGCCGCGCAAGGCCGACGACGTCGAGTCCTGGATGGCGGGCATCTACCAGGACCTCGAGGCCCAGCAGCCGTAGCAGCCCCCGGGCAGCAAGAGATAAAAGGGAGGGCCGCCGGATCTGAACTGTTCAGATCCGGCGGCCCTCCCTTGTGCGCTGGCGCCCGCTAGCGCTGCCCGCCGTCCTGGCGCGGGGCGTCCCGGCGGGGCTCGTCCTGCGCTGGTCCCTGCTGTGCGTCGGTGACGCGGACGCCGTACTGCGGCCGGCCGTCCGGCAGGTCCGGGTAGCTGACGCCGGAGGGGCGGGCCGGCTCCGGTTCCTGCGCCGCGGGCTCGCCCGCGGCCGGCGGCTGGCCGGCGTCGGTGGTCCGCTGCCCGTACGGGTCGCTCCAGCCCGCGGGACGCTGCGGCATTGGGCCCTGCCCCTGCTGGCCGGGCTGCTGCTGGGGGCCGGGCTGGTGCGGGCCGGGCTGCTGCGGGCCGCTGGCTGGTGCGGCTGGTGCTGGTCGTAGTGCTGCTGGAAGCCCGGGGCCGCGGCGTCATGCTGGGTCATCGGCAGCTGGTGCAGCAGGCGGCGGGCCTCATGGGCGGCCTCAAAGGCCACCACGACGTCGTAGTTGGTCGCGACCACCTGGCTGGTCGAGGTGAAGTCACGCTTGCCGCGCTGCATGGCGTACGTGACGATGCCGAACAGCATAAAGAACGCCGCACCCATCAGCACCGAGGTGATGATGGAGAAGTAGCCGCCGGTCTCCGAGAAGAAGGAGAGCATGACGCCGACGAACAGACCGAACCACATGCCGCTCGCCGCGCCGGAGAGCGCAACGCGGGGGTAGGTGAGCCGGCCGGTGACGCGCTCGACCATCTTCAGTTCGTTGCCGACGATCGAGACCAGCTGCACGGGAAACTGCTGGTCCGCCAGGTAGTCCACCGCCTTCTGGGCGTCCAGGTAGGAGTTGTAGGAACCGACGGCGTCTCCCTTGGGAACAGCGCGGGACTCGTCCGCCCCGCCGGTAACGCCGGCCTTTGGACCACCAAAAATGTTTGACATAGGCCCATTCTCGCCCATCCAGCTGGGCAGCGCCTGCAAATTCAGCTAAAAGAGAGCAGACTCGGTAGCCTGTAGGAGTGAGCACAACTCTTTCGCGGGTATTTGTCGCGCGCCTCCTCGGACTGGACGTCTTCGACCCCCTGGGCGACCGTCTGGGCCGGCTGCGCGACGTCGTCGTGCTCTCCCGCGGCAACCGCGGCGCCCCGCACGTGGTCGGCATCGTCGTCGAGGTGCCCGGCAAGAAGCGCGTCTTCGTCCCGATGACCCGCATCACCTCGATCGACCAGACCCAGGTCATCTGCACCGGGCTGGTGAACCTGCGCCGGTTCGAACAGCGCGGCGCGGAAACCCTGGTGGTCGCCGAGATGTTCGACCGCCGGGTGACCCTCGCCGACGGCAGCGGGGACGCCACCATCGAGGACATCGCGATGGACCGGCACCGCTCCGGCGACTGGTTCGTCAGCAAGCTCTTCGTCCGCCGCGGCCACTCCCTCTCGCCGCTGAGCCGGCTGCGCCGCAACGAAACCATGATCATCGACTGGGCCGATGCCCAGCAGGGCGCCCGCACGGAGCCCCAGGCCGCCACCCAGTTCGTCGCCACGCACGAGGACCTCAAGCCCGCCGACTTTGCCGAGGCCCTGCAGGAGATGAGCGACAAGCGCCGCTTCGAGGTCGCCAGCGAGCTCCAGGACGAACGCCTCGCCGACGTGCTGCAGGAAATGCCCGAGGGCGACCAGGTGGAAATCCTCTCCGCCCTCGACGTCGAGCGCGCCGCCGACGTGCTGGAGGAGATGGACCCCGACGACGCCGCCGACCTCCTCGCCGAACTCCCCAGCGCCCAGGCCGAGGAGCTGCTGCAGCTGATGGAGCCCGAGGGCGCCGAGGACGTGCGCCGCCTGCTCGAATACGACGAGGACACCGCCGGCGGCCTGATGACGCCTGTCCCGGTCATCCTGCCCCCGGAAGCGACCGTCGCCGAGGCCCTCGCCCACGTCCGGCGCGAGGAACTCTCCCCCGCGCTGGCCTCCTCGATCTTCATCGCGCGACCGCCGCTGGAGACGCCGACCGGGCGTTTCCTCGGCGTCGTGCACATCCAGCAGCTGCTGCGCTACCCCCCGCCGGAACCGCTGGGCAACCTCGTGGACAAGAACCTCGAACCGGTCTCGGACCAGGCGCACATCAGCGAGGTCGCCCGCACCCTGGCCACCTACAACCTCAACTCACTCCCCGTGGTCAACGACGACGGCCGGCTCGTCGGGGCGGTGACTGTTGATGACGTGCTTGATCATCTGTTGCCCGACGACTGGCGCGCCCACGAGGACGACGCCCCGATAAGGAAGCTTGGAGGCCGCATTGGCTGATATCAGCACACAACGGAACTCCACCGTCCGCCCGGGGGCAAGGATCACCGGCAGCCTCGACACGCCGCTGAGCGGCCGGGCGCGGATCCTGCCGAAGTTCTCCCCGAACCCGGACGCCTTCGGCCACGCCACCGAAGGGTTCGCCCGGTTCATGGGCACCCCGCAGTTCCTGGTCTACATGACGGTGTTCGTCGTTGTCTGGCTGGCCTGGAACACCTGGGCGCCGCTGGACTGGCAGTTCGACTCCCGGGACCTCGGCTTCACGCTGCTGACCCTGATGCTGTCCCTCCAGGCTTCCTACGCCGCCCCGCTGCTGCTGCTCGCGCAGAACCGGCAGGACGACCGGGACCGGGTCTCGCTGCAGCAGGACCGACAGCGCGCCGAACGGAACCTCTCCGACACCGAATACCTGACCCGGGAGCTGGCCTCGCTCCGGATTGCCCTGCGCGAAGTCGCCACCCGGGACTACGTCCGGGCCGAACTGCGCAGCCTGCTCGAGGACATGCTCGAGGCGCAGGAGGAACTGCGCGCCCATGATCCCTCGGCCGGCGCCCCCGAGTCCCCGCGCGAGAAGGTCAGGGAAAAGCTCAAGGAACGCCGCGACAAACAGCGCAGCCCCCGCACCCAGCAGATCCCCCGCGTCAAGGGCGAGGGGAAGCCCGATAATCCGGGACCCTCCGCCCCGCGCGCCTTCCCCGAAAGCTGAGCCACGCCCGCAATGAGCACCCCGCAGGGATCCCCCGAGGCCTCCCCCCTGGACCAGGCCGTGCACGCGGCCCTGGCCACCGTGATCGACCCGGAACTGCGGCGCCCCATCACCGAGCTGGGCATGGTCGACGCGGTCGACGTTTCCGACGCCGGCCGGGTACGGCTCACCGTGCTGCTGACCATCGCCGGCTGCCCGCTCCGCGGCACCATCACCGCCGACTGCGAAGCGGCGCTGGCCGCCGTGCCGGGAGTCACCGCCGTCGAGGTCGAACTGAAAGTCATGAGCCAGGCCCAGCGCGATGCCCTCAAGGAGCAGCTGCGCGGACCGGGCGGGCAGCGCGGCATCCCGTTCAATGCGCCGGGGTCCCTGACCAAGGTGTACGCCGTGGCCAGCGGCAAGGGCGGGGTGGGGAAATCCTCGGTCACCGTCAACCTGGCCTGCGCCCTCGCGGCGCAGGGGCTGCGGGTGGGCATCGTCGACGCGGACGTGTACGGCTTCTCCGTCCCCGCCCTGATGGGCATCAGCCAGGCGCCCACCCGGGTGGACGACATGATCCTGCCGCCGGTGGCCTACGGCGTTCAAAGTCATCTCGATCGGCATGTTCGTCACCGGCAACCAGCCGGTGGCCTGGCGCGGGCCGATGCTGCACCGCGCCCTCGAGCAGTTCCTGACCGACGTCTATTTCGGCGACCTGGACGCATTGTTCCTGGATTTGCCGCCCGGGACCGGGGATATCGCCATCTCGGTGGCCCAGCTGCTGCCGAAAGCCCAGCTGCTGGTGGTCACCACCCCGCAGGCAGCCGCCGCCGATGTGGCCGAGCGGGCCGGGGCGATCGCGGTGCAGACCGGCCAGTCCGTGGCCGGTGTGGTGGAGAACATGTCCTACCTGGAAATGCCCGACGGCGGCCGGATGGAACTCTTCGGCAGCGGCGGCGGCGCCGTGCTCGCCGAGCGGCTCTCGGCGGCCGTGGGCGCCGAGGTGCCGCTGCTGGGCCAGATCCCGCTCGACATCCTGTTGCGCGAAGGCGGGGACACCGGGGTTCCGCTGGTGCTGGGCCGTCCGGAGACACCGGCTGCGGTGGCTTTGGCGGGCATTGCCGGGCAGCTGGCGTCCAGCCCGCGCGGCCTCGAAGGCCTGTCGCTGGGTCTCCAGCCGCGCTGACCCCGGCCCGCTCCCGCCGGGCCGGACGTGAGTCTAGGTCGCCTCGGAGTCAAACGGCGCGGGCTCGCCCTCCGGCAGCCGCTCAACGACGCGGGCCGGGGGCCGCTCCTCGGCGGTGGCGACGGCAGCCGGCGCCCCGGCGCTGACGGGCTTGGTGTCGTCCTCGAGGAGGGCTTCCTTGATGATCCGGCGGGGGTCGTACTGCCGGGGATCGTATTTCTTCCAGTCCACATCGTCGATGTCGATGCCGACTTCATCCTTGATCTGCTCGCGGGCGCCGGACGCCATCCGGCGGACTTCCTTGACGATGTTGGCGAGCTTCTGGGTGTATTCGGGCAATCTGCTGGGCCCGATCACCAAAAGGCCGATGATCAGCAGAAGTATGAACTCCGGTCCGTTGATTCCAAGCACTCTAGGAAGATTACCCTCTCAGTCCGGCGTGAGACGATTCCGCCCAGCCCGTGCCGCAACCCGGCGGGCGGCGGCCGTCAGCGTGCAAGCAGCTCCACGATCCGTTCCAGGCCCCGTTCCAGGCGGGCCGGGATCCCCTCGGCGCCCTGCGCGGCGCCGGCGCCCCCCGGACGGGCCCGCATGAGGGCGCCAACGCCGTCGTCGGCCTGTTCCGTCGGGCAGATCGGAGATGTAGGTGAACGTGGCTTCGGGCGTCCGGTAGATGGCCCGGAACGGCGCCTGGCGGTTGACCCAGAGCGCGCCGGCCCTCGGGGCGGCGTCTTCCGGGACGGCCGCTGCGTCCGGCCGGGCGGCAACGAAGCCGTCGTCGGTGGCAGGGTGGCCGGTGAGGACGTTGATCGGCGCCGCGCTGGCCGGCCGCCCTGCACCGGCCGCGTCCCGGCCGTTCGGGGAAGCCGTCAGCATGTTGTTCCAGGACGGTGGCAAAGTGCCGGCCGTCGGTAAGGCGAAGCTCCACTACCTCCGAGCCGTAGGCCGTGCCGGCGCGGGCCCAGAGGAGGTGGTAGCCCAGCTCCCGCAGTTCCGGGCAGGCCCAGCCCCGGTCACGCAACGCGGCGAGCTGGCCGGAACTCAGCGAACCCGGCGGGCGCGACGTCGGGCCCGCCGCTGAGCTTCCATGCGGCCCCGGAGACGCGCTCCGAGGACAGCGCCGGGCCGGGCAGCCGGCCGGGAAAGGCAGACACGAAGGTACCGTTCGCAGACGGCGCGGGTTCGCCGCCCATAAGGTAGGCGGCGCCGCCCAGCAGGGCCGTCGTAGCGGCCACACCGCCGGCCGTCAGGGCCGCGAACCGCCAGGGTCCCGCCCGGTCCGGCAGCGGACGCCGCGGCGGATCCGCCGGCGCGGCAGCGCGCCCCGGCGCCGCCTGCGCCGGTCCGGCGGCCAGCTCCCCGGTCCGTGCCAGCAGGCGGGCGGTGAGGTCCCGGCTGGCGGCCGGCACGGCGGCGCCGCGCAGCCGCTCGAGGTATTGGCGTTCGTGCTGTTGCCGGGCGCGGCACGCGGCGCACCGGTCAAAGTGTTTCCGGCGCCGTTCCCGGACCCTGCCGGCGAGCGGGGCGCCGAGCCGGGGACGGCGCGTCGGGCGGCCGAGGAAACTGCACGCGAGGCCACGCAGGAGGTGTTTCAGCTGACCCATTGCCCGGTTCAGAGGAGGCCGGCGATACGCGGCAGCTTCAGCCGCGGCTTCAGTGACTGCTTGGCAGCCGGCTGCTGCCGCGGGGCGCGGTGGGCGAGCTTCTCCCGGAGCATCGTCCGGCCGCGGTGGATCCGGGATCTGACGGTGCCGAGCTTGACGTCCAGTGCCACGGCGACCTCGTCATAGGACAGGCCCTCGAGGTCACAAAGCACCACGGCGGCGCGGAAATCCGGCGGCAGCTCCTCGAGGGCGGCCTGCACGTCGAGGTCAAGGTTGTTGAACTCAAAGCTTTGTTCCGGGCCGGGTTCGCGGCCGGGGATACGGGATTCGGCGTCCTCGGCGAGCGCGTCGAAGCGGATCCGGCTCTTGCGCCGCGCCTGGTCGAGGAACAGGTTGGTGGTGATGCGGTGCAGCCAGCCGTCCAGGGTGCCGGGCTTGAAGTTCTCCAGCGAACGGAAGACCCGCACAAAGACCTCCTGGGTGAGGTCCTCGGCGTCGTACTTGTTGCCGGTGAGCCGGTACGCCAGGCGGTAGACCTTGGCGGAGTGGTTGGTCACCACCTCTTCCCACGTCGGCATGACCCACTCGGCCTCGGCCGTGGGCTGGGAATCATCAGTTACCGGGACAGCTGCCAGAGCCGACATTGTCCACTCCCCTCGCGGATGGTGCTTACGCCTGGATTGCGGCTGCTGCTGCAGGCCACACCCTTGATTCGGCGCCGATCACCACGCGGATGAGCGGATTACCATCATTTCAACACAAGCTGGGAATTTCCTGACGTATCCGTTTCTTCCGCCAACGGCAGAACGCCGCCGGGAACGCCGCGGAACGCAGTGACGAGGACGCAGCGACGGACACAGTACTCTGGATGAAACACTCCCCTCCTGCCCGGAAAGCGATACCCATGAGCGCCGATAAGTCCACGAGCTGGTCCTACGCAGAAGATCTGCCTGCCGAGGACGAGGTTCTGCTGCACGCGCGCGAACGGTCTTTCGAACTGGGCGTCACCCCGGTCGGGCCCGGCGTCGGCGCCGTCCTGACCGTACTCGCCGCCGCTTCCAAGGCACAGACCGCAGTGGAAATCGGCACCGGCGCGGGCGTCTCCGGCGTGTGCATCCTGCGGGGACTCGGCCCGCAGGCCGTCCTGACCACGATCGACGTCGACGTCGAGCACCTTCGCGCCGCGCGCGAGTCCTTCCAGGAGGCCGGCAGCCCGGCCAACCGCACCCGCACCATCTCCGGCCGGGCCGGCGACGTGCTGCCGCGGCTGACCGACGGCGCCTACGACCTGGTGTTCATCGACGCGGACAAGCCCAACTACCCCGGCTACGTGGAGCAGGCCATCCGGCTGCTCAAGTCCGGCGGCCTGCTGATCGTCAACGACGCCCTGGACAAGGACCGCGTCTCCAACCCCGCGGCGCGGGAGGCGACCACCGTGGTGCTGCGCCAGATCGGGAAGTCCATCCGCGACGACGACCGCCTCGCCTCCGCCATGCTGCCCACCGGCGACGGACTGCTGGTCGCGGTCAAGAAATAGCCCCCTGCACCTGTGGTGCAAAAGGAGAAGGGGCCCGCCGCCAACCGGCAGCGGGCCCCTTTTCCGGGTCAAGGCTATTCGGTAACGCCGACCAGGCATTCCTTCAGGTTTGTCGCTTCTGCAGCGTTGAGTTCGACCACAAGCCGCCCCCCGCCTTCGAGCGGAACCCGCATGATCAGGCTGCGGCCCTCCTTGGTCACTTCCATAGGGCCGTCGCCGGTGCGTGGTTTCATAGCCGCCATGAGGAATATCCCCTCCAGTAGTCCCGTGACTTACCAGCCCGGCCGGGCTGCGTCCGCTTGGTCAAACGAGCCGCCCCGCGGCCGTGATGGCAGCCGCCGTGGCTCAACACTCAGTTTTACTTTGCTTAGGGCCCATTATCCCGTAATTACGCGCTTGTAGCTAATCGATGGACTTTCCCCGGCTGCCGGGAATGCCGCAGTTGCGGCCCCTAAACGTGTTGCGGCGTCACGGCGGATAGTCGCCGCCGCCGGGCAGTTGGGCCCACGCCCACAACCACACGACCCAGACCAGCTGGAGCAGCAAAAACATGACAACAACCGTCCCGCGGTAGGCGCGCGACCGGGAAACCAGGGCCGCGCCGAGGGCCAGCGGGAACAGCGGCAGCAGCATCCGGAAGGTGCTGGTCTGCGGGTGCAGGAAGACCAGCAGGTACCCCAGGTAACAAACGCACCAGAGCCGCAGCTCCGCTCCCAGCGCCACCACGGGCCGGGACATCATCAGCAGGGCAAAAGCCGCCACAAAGACGAACGGCGCCAGCAGCCCAAGCACCGGCCCGAAGAGCTGGACGCCGGTGTCGAACCAGGGCTTGAACGGCACCAGGTCATGGCCCCGCCACACGGTTTCGGTCTTGGTGTAGGCCTGCATGTCCCCGGTGACGGCCCAGGCGATGGCGGGCCACAACAGCGCGCCGATTCCGCTGGCCGCGGCAAGCCCTGCCAGCGCCCACAGCTCGCCGGGGCTGTGCCCGTTGGTGGCGGCTTCGGCGGGGAGTCCGCGCCCGTCCCCGCCGCCGGTCCGCGGCCGACGGCCGAAGCGGGCTTCCAGATGCGGGTAGACGCGGTACAGGAACAGCAGACCGGCCATGGCGGCGAACGGAACACCCGTGGGCCGCGACAGGCACATCAGCAGCGCCACCGGTATGGCCCACAGGTAGCGCCGGCGCACCACGAGCAGCAGCGCCGCGGCAAGCAGCAGGAGGTTCAGCGACTCGGCGTAAGGCACCTGCAGGACCGGGGCGACGGGGAACGTGGACACGAACACCGCACCCCACAGGGCAGTGCGGTGCGTGGCCTTGTGCCGGAACAGCCGGTAGATGACCAGGGCCGCCGCCAGCCCGGAGAGCATGGCGATAAGGGTCAGCGAGGCCGCGGGGGCGATCCCGGCCAGCCCGCTGAGCAACCTGCCCAGCAGCGGGAAGAGCGGGTAGAACGCCCAGGCGTTTTCCTGCACGTTGCCGGCGTCGTCGGTGGGCAGCACGGCGGGATAGCCGTTGCGGAGCGCCTCGTCGTACCAGCGGGCGTCCCAGATGTTGATGAAGTTCCAGTAGTCGGGCTTCGGCGGGAACCACGGATTCACGCCCTGGTGCAGGGCGGCGGCCATGAAGATGCACGCGCTGACCAGGCGGGCGGCGAGGTAGAGGGCGCCGATCTGCAGCCACCAGGGCCAGCGGGCCGTGCGCGCGCCGGCGTCCGCGATCCGGCCCCACACGGCCGTGTTCAGGCCGTGCTGTGCCGTGTCGTTCACGGGGCCGGATCCGGCCGCGGGCTGGCCGGCCGCGGCCGCTCCGCCCCGGGCTGTTCCGCCCCAGGCTGTTCCGGCGCCGCGTGCTCCAGCGCCGTGCGGAGCCGGGCAATGTCGCGGTCCTTCCGGGCGATCTGGTCCCGCAGCTCGTCGAGGACCTGGTCCACCTGGTCCATCCGGTAGCCGCGCACGCCGACGGCGAACCGGATCCGGTCGACGTCGGCGGGTCCCGCGTCGGCGGGCAGCAGCACGGCCGGCAGCGAGGCCACCGGCTCGTCGAAGCCGTCGTCGAAGGGCTGCTCGCCGGCGCGGCGGCGGAAGATCCGCGGCGCCAGGTCGGTGCCGACGAGGATGGCGACGGCGGCCAGCACGATCGCCACGAAGACCAGGAAGAAACTCACAGCTCCATCGTGCCAGACGCGGCCGGGCGGGACGCTCAGCCCCGCGGGCCGTTGCCGCCGGTGCCGGCGCCGTTGGTTCCCGTGCCGGGACCGTTCCCGTTCGGGTTGCGGTGCCGGGCGGCACCTTCGACGACGAGTTCGACGGCGAGCGCCGGGTCGTCGACCACCTGCACGAGGTCCAGGTCCTCCTCCGCCATCATGCCCTCGGCCACCAGGGTGGTCTGGATCCATTCCAGCATCGGGCTCCAGAAGGCCGTGCCGATCAGGACGATCGGGAAGGACGTCACTTTCCGGGTCTGGACCAGGACCATGGCCTCGAAGAGCTCATCGAGGGTGCCGAGCCCGCCGGGCAGCACGATGAATCCCTGCGCGTACTTCACGAACATGGTCTTCCGCGCGAAGAAGTAGCGGAAGTTGATGCCGAGGTCCACCCACTGGTTCATGCCCTGCTCGAAGGGCAGTTCGATCCCGAGCCCCACCGAGACACCGTTGCCCTGGACCGCGCCCTTGTTGGCCGCTTCCATGGATCCGGGACCGCCGCCGGTGATCACGGCCAGGCCGGCTTCGGCGAGTTTCCGGCCGACGTCGACGGCCAGTTCGTAGTTGAGGCTGCCCGGCAGGGTCCGGGCGGAACCGAACACACTGACCGCCGGGCCAAGGTCGGCGAGGGCGCCGAAGCCCTCCACGAATTCGCTCTGGATCCTCAGCACCCGCCACGGGTCGGTGTGCACGAACTGCCCGGGGCCCTTGGTGTCCAGCAGCGTCTGGTCCGACATCGTGACCTTCGCCGCCTTGCGGCGCAGCTCCAGGGGTCCCTTGTGCCGGATGCCGTTGGCCGGCGGGACGTCACGCCGGCCGGAACCGGCGTTCCCTGCGGGATTCTGCTCTGGCGTGGGCTGCGGCTCGGTACTCATGCCCATAGGCTAGCGCGGATCGGCGGGCCCGGCGCCCCGGCGCGTCGGGGGCGCGGAGCCGGCGTCAGGACCCTGACCTGCGGATATCTCTTGGGTCACGATGTGGACCAACTCCGGGTGATTGCGGTCATATTCGGCTAATGTTCGCTAGATTCTTCTTATGACTACTCAAGTGCCCGGCGATGCCCTCGTCTCCCTGAATGCCGTCAACAAGCATTACGGCCAGTTGCACGTCCTCAAGGACATCAATCTGAACGTCCGCAAGGGAGAGGTCGTTGTTGTCATCGGCCCCTCGGGCTCCGGCAAGTCAACCCTCTGCCGCGCCATCAACCGCTTGGAAA
Source organism: uncultured Actinomycetota bacterium (assembly GCA_963698285.1). GTDB lineage: Bacteria > Actinomycetota > Actinomycetes > Actinomycetales > Micrococcaceae > Arthrobacter. The sequence continues at coordinate 424,792 of CAVOQF010000004.1, forward strand.
CCATCGACGACGGCGAGATCACGATCGACGGCAAGGAACTGCCTGCCGAAGGCAAGGAGCTGGCCAAGCTGCGCGCCGACGTCGGGATGGTCTTCCAGTCCTTCAACCTGTTCGCGCACAAGACGATCCTCGAAAACGTCACGCTGGGCCCGATCAAGGTCAAGGGCGTCTCCAAGGCTGAAGCGGACAAGGACGCCATGGCCCTGCTGGAACGGGTCGGCGTCGGGCACCAGGCGCCGAAGCTGCCGGCCCAGCTCTCCGGCGGACAGCAGCAGCGCGTGGCGATCGCCCGGGCCCTGGCCATGAAGCCGAAGGTGATGCTCTTCGATGAGCCCACGTCCGCGCTGGACCCGGAAATGATCAACGAGGTCCTCGACGTCATGATCCAGCTGGCCAAGGAAGGCATGACCATGATCGTGGTGACCCACGAAATGGGCTTCGCCCGCAAGGCCGCCGACCGCGTGGTGTTCATGGCCGACGGCCAGATCGTCGAGGACGCGACGCCCGAAGAGTTCTTCACCAACCCGAAGAGCAGCCGCGCCAAGGACTTCCTGTCCAAGCTCCTGACGCACTGACCGTCCCGGTCCCGCACCACCAGCACTGACCCTCCGCAGAGTTCGCACCCAGGCCGCCGTGAGGCGGCCGCCCAATGAAAGGAATGTCATGATGGCATTTTTGACCCGAAGGAAATCCCTTCTGGTGGCCGCATCCGCAGCTCTGGCCCTGAGCCTGAGCGCCTGCGGCGGCAGCTCCTCCACTACCAACCCGCCCGTGGCCGAGAAGCCCAGCTTCGCCGCCGACAGCACCATGGCAAAGCTTTCCTCCGCCGGCAAGATCACCATCGGCACCAAGTTCGACCAGCCGCTGTTCGGCCAGAAGGGCCTCGACGGCAAGCCGGTCGGTTTTGACGTCGAGATCGGCAAGCTGCTCGCCGCAAAGCTGGGCATCTCCGCCGACAAGATCGAGTGGGTCGAGACGGTTTCCGCCAACCGCGAGCAGTTCATCGAGCAGGGCAAGGTCGACCTCATCGTCGCCACCTACACGATCAACGACAAGCGCAAGACCAAAGTCGACTTCGCCGGCCCGTACTACGAGGCAGGCCAGGCGCTGATGGTGAACAAGGACAACAGCTCCATCACCAAGCCCGAGGACGTCAAGGGCAAGAAGGTCTGCTCCGTGACCGGTTCCACCCCCGCCGCCACGATCGTGGAGAAGTACCAGGCCGTCCTGGTTCCGGCCGCAACCTACTCCGGCTGCCTCGAGCCGCTGCGCAACAAGCAGGTCGAAGCGATCACCACCGACAACGTCATCCTGGCCGGCTTCGTCAACAAGGAGCCGGACGCCTTCAAGCTCGCCTCCGACGAAACCTTCACCAAGGAGCCTTACGGCATCGGCCTGAAGAAGGACGACAAGGTCTTCCGCGGCTGGATCAACGACCAGCTGGAAGCCTTCGACAAGGATGGTTCCTACAAGAAGGCCTGGGAAGCAACCGCCGGCTCCGTCATCAAGACGGCTCCGCAGCTCCCCGCCATCAACCGCTACTAAGCCGGCCGTGGCGGCCGCCGGGGCCCGCGACTCGTGCGCCCCGGCGGCCGCCACTGACCTGCCAACGCTTGCATCCCCCCAACGCAGCTGAAGGAACCTATGGACGTCATCATTGAAAGCCTGCCCCAGTACTGGGACGGCTTTCTCAGAACCCTCTTCCTGGCAGTGGTCTCGGGAATCTTCGCCCTCATTTTCGGCACCTTGCTCGCCGCGGCCCGGGTCTCCCCCATCGCCGCGCTGCGCGGCTTCAGCATGGCCTACGTGGAGGTCGTCCGGAACACCCCGCTGACCATCGCGTTCTTCTTCGCCGCCGTGGTGCTGCCGCGCCTTGGCGTCACCTTCCAGCAGTTCGAAGTCGCTGCCATCATCGCCCTGAGCGCCTACACCTCGGCCTTCATCGCCGAGGCGGTGCGCTCCGGCGTCAACAGCGTCCCGGTCGGCCAGGCCGAGGCCGCCCGCAGCATCGGCATGAAATTCAGCCAGGTGCTGTCCCTGATCATCCTCCCGCAGGCCGTGCGCACGGTGATCCCGCCGCTGATCAACATCCTGATCGCACTGGTGAAGAACTCCTCCGTCGCCGGCGCGTTCTACGTGCTGGAGCTCTTCGGCTACGGCAAGCAGCTGGCCAACGACCACGGCGACGCCGTCATGTGGGTCCTGGTCGGCGTCGCGTTCTTCTACCTGCTGATAACCGTCCCGCTTGGCTACCTGGCCAATGTGGTTGAACGAAAGGTGGCGATCGCACGATGAGCTCAGTTCTCTACGACGTCCCGGGTCCCAAAGCCCGCCGCGTTTCCCTCATCGGCTCCATCATCGGCGTGATTTTGATCGGCGCCCTCCTGCTGGTGGCCGTCATGACCCTCGCCCAGCAGGGGATCTTCGAAAGCCGGCGCTGGGCCATCTTCGGCCAGGCCGACGTCTGGACGCTGATCGCCAACGGCATCGGCGCCACCCTCAGTGCCGCCGCGGTTGCCGCCGTCATAGCCTTCCCCCTGGGCCTGGTGCTTTGCCTGATGCGGATTTCCGATCTTGCCTGGATCCGCATCCCCACCCGCATCGTGCTGGAATTCCTCCGCGGCATGCCGGTGGTCCTGATGATGCTGTTCGTGCTGCTCGTCTTCGCCACGAGCTCCTTCATCGCCGTGGTGGCGGGCCTGGTCCTGTACAACGCGGCCATCTTCGCCGAAATCATCCGCGCGGGCATCCAGTCCCTGCCCAAGGGGCAGCGTGAGGCCGGACTCGCCATCGGCCTGACGAGCTTCCAGTCGCGGCTGACCATCGAGCTGCCGCAGGCCATCCGCCGGATGCTCCCCTCGCTCGTGGCACAGCTGGTGGTGCTCCTCAAGGACACCTCGCTCGGCTACATCGTGGCCTACGGTGAGCTGCTCCGCGCGGTCCAGGTGATGGCGGACTTCCTGGGTCCGCAGTTCCTCTTCCCCGTGTTCTTCGTGGCCGCGGCCATCTACATCGCGATCAACCTGGCGGTTTCACGCCTGGCGATCTGGATCGAGAAGCGCGGTTCCAAGAAGGCCGCCGGCGGCGTGGCCCACGTCCCGGTCGCGGGAACCGCCCCGGCCAAGTAGGCCGGCACGGCCCGCGGGCCGCGCAGCGAACCGATCAGACAAGGAAGGTCCGGAACCCATACGGGTTCCGGACCTTTTTTGTTGCCGGCGCAGTTTCCGTGCCGGCTACACGCCCAGCCAGCTGCGCAACGCCCGCAGGCATTCGCGGATCGCCTCGGCGTCGACGTGTTCGTCGTCCTTGTGCGCCAGCAGCGCATCGCCCGGGCCGAAGTTGACGGCGGGGACTCCCAGTTCGCTGAACCGCGCGACGTCGGTCCAGCCGTACTTCGGCTTCGGCTCGGCCCCGACCGCGGCGACGAAGGAGGCGGCGGCGGGGTGGTTCAGTCCGGGGCGGGCACCGGCGGCGCCGTCGGTGCGGACCAGCTCGAACCCGGCGAGCAGTTCACGGACGTGCTCCTCGGCCTGTTCCATGGATTTGTCCGGCGCGAAGCGGTAATTGATCTCCACCACGCAGCGGTCCGGAATGACGTTGCCCGCGGTCCCGCCATGGATTTTCACCGCGTTGAGGCTCTCGCGGTAGTCCAGTCCGTCGACGGTGACGGTCTGCGGCTCGTAGGCGGCGAGCCGGGCCAGGATCGGCGCCGCGGCGTGGATGGCGTTGCTGCCCATCCAGGCCCTGGCCGAGTGGGCCGCCTCGCCGAGCGTGGTCGCCTCGAATCGGATGGTGCCGTTGCAGCCGCCCTCGACGGTGCCGTCGGTCGGTTCCAGCAGGATCGCGAAGTCGCCCGCCAGCAGCTCGCCGTGGTTCCGGACCAGCCGGCCGAGGCCGCTCTTGACCCCTTCGACTTCCTCGTGGTCATAGAAGACGAACGTGACGTCCTTGTCCGGTTCCGCGCCGCCGTCGAACAGGCCGGCCGCAAGGGCGAGCTGCACCGCGACGCCGCTCTTCATGTCGGTGGCACCACGCCCGTACAGGATGCCCTCGCCCGGCGCCCCGGAGGGCCAGTAGGAGGGCACGGTGCCCAGCGCGCCCTCCGTGCCCGGCAGCGGGACGGTGTCGAGGTGACCGGCGAGGATCACCCGTTCAGCCCGGCCCAGGCTGGTGCGGGCGATCATCGCGTCGCCGTCGCGGGTCAGCTCAAGCTGGGGGATGGCGCGGAGGGCGTGCTCCACGGCGTCGGCCAGCCGGCGTTCCTCCCCCGAGACGCTGAAAATGTCGATGATGTCCGCGGTCAGCAGGGCAACGTCCTGGCGCAGGTCCAGGCGGGCGGGGGCAAGATGCTCAATCACCGTTCCACTGTATATGCCCGCCCGTTCCGTCACCGTTTTCGGGGAGCACGGGGGCCGTCTATAGACTTGGGGGCATGACTGAAACCGCTTCTGCTGCCGCCGTGCCCGCCGACACCCGCTCCGCCTACGGCTACGGGGTCGCGACCATCGCCACCCGCAACGGTGAGGCCACCGTGCTGGACGTCTGGTTCCCGGCGCCGGCACTCGGGACCGCGGCGGAGAACCTGCGCGACGTCGCCAACGCGGACCAGTCGCTGCTCGACCTCGCCGCCCACGGCGCCGACGCCGACCGCGGCACCGAGCAAAAGGTCGTGTTCGCCCAGATCCATCTGGACGAAGCCCCGGCCGACACCGCGGACGCGTACCTGCGCCTGCACCTGCTCTCGCACCGGCTCGTGCGGCCGAACAGCATCAACCTGGACGGCATCTTCGGCAAGCTTCCCAACGTGGTGTGGACCAACTTCGGCCCGGCCGCCGTCGAGGACTTCGAACTGACCCGCGTCCGGCTGCGCAAGCGCGGCGCGGTGACCGTGTACGGCGTGGACAAGTTCCCGCGCATGGTCGACTACGTCATCCCCTCCGGCGTCCGGATCGCCGACGCCGACCGGGTCCGCCTGGGCGCGCACCTGGCCGAGGGCACCACCGTCATGCATGAAGGGTTCGTGAACTTCAACGCCGGCACGCTCGGCACTTCCATGGTGGAGGGCCGCATCTCCGCCGGCGTGGTCGCCGGGGACGGCTCCGACGTCGGCGGCGGGGCATCCATCATGGGCACCCTCTCCGGCGGCGGCAAGGAGAAGATCTCCCTCGGCGAACGGGTGCTGCTCGGCGCCAACTCCGGCGTGGGCATCAGCATCGGCGACGACTCCGTCGTCGAGGCGGGCCTCTACGTTACGGCCGGCACCCGTGTGCGCGTGGTCGGGCAAAAGGACGCCGACGGCGAGGACACCAGCCGGATCGTCAAGGCCGTCGAGCTCTCCGGCGTGCCGAACCTGCTCTTCCGCCGCAATTCCTCCAGCGGCGAGGTGGAAGTCCTGCCGCGCAAGGGACAGACCGTCGAGCTCAACGAGGCACTGCACGCCAACTAGGCACCGGAGAACACCTGACCGGATTACGAATGGACCGGCCCGGCAGGGCCCGAGGGAGTAGTGACGTGGCACGCAAAGGTGGCTGGCGCCGTCGGATCGTGCTGCTGCTGACCCTGGCCATGGTGGCGGGCGCCATCTACACCGCCGTGGAATTCCTGCAGCGCTCCGAGACCCTGGTCACCGAGCGGTGCACCGCGGTGGGGTCCGGCGGCGACGACCTCGCCACCGACCAGGCCGCCAACGCCGCCCTCATCAGCGCCGTCGCGGTCCGCCGCGGCCTGCCCGCACGCGCGGCCAGCATCGCCCTGGCCACGGCCATGCAGGAATCGAAGCTGCGCAACATCGGCCACGGCGACCAGGCGGGCCCCGATTCCCGCGGGTTGTTCCAGCAACGGCCTTCGCAGGGCTGGGGCACGGAGCAGCAGGTGATGGACCCGTACTACGCCACAAACGCCTTCTACGATGCCCTGGTGAAGGTCCCGGGCTACGAATCGCTCCCCATCACCGAGGCCGCGCAGGAGGTCCAGCGTTCGGCTTACCCCGGGGCGTACGCCCAGCACGAGGCGATGGCCCGCGCCTTCGCCTCGGCCCTGGCCGGCCACACGGCCCAGGGCCTCGATTGCTCGCTGCGCACGCCGGATGCCGCCGGGGACCCCGGCCAGGTCCGGCAGCGCCTCGCGGCGGCCTTCGGAACCATCCCGGCAGCGGTGGCCGGCCGGACCGTGACGGTCCAGGCCCAGGGCACCGGGGCGTGGGCCGTGGCGCAGTGGGCGGTGGCCAACGCCAAGGCCCTGTCCATCACCGACGTCAGCGTGGACGGGCGGAGCTGGAACCGGTTGGCCCGCAACGGCTGGCAGCCCGGGGACGCGCCGGCGGGGCAGGTGACCATCACGGTCGCCGAGGACCCGGCGGCGTAGCACTGCCTCAGACGAGCAGCTCGACCACGGGCTGGACGTAGCTGCGGAACAGCTCCGGGTCGGACAGCAGGGCGGAGCTCATGATGATCTTGTCCGGCTCCAGGTACCAGGCCCGCGGCTCGGCGAGGGGCAGCTCGATGATGGTCAGCTCAAAATCGCGGGCTGCCCGGCCGACTTCCAGCAACCGGTCATCCACCATGTCGGCGAGCAGCTGGGTGGCGCCGCTGGCATCCCGCTCGGCCTCCAGGGCAAGGTACTCCCCCCGGCGTTCGCGGGCCCAGCTGAGGGCCGCTCCGAAGTGGGCCTGCAGCACCCGGCGCAGGGCCGGCGAGTTCCCGAACGCACGGAAGCCCGGCGGGCCCAGCTCCGGTTCCATCTCCGGGTGCGCTTTCAGGAGCTGGGCCCACCAGGCCTCCCACTCGGTTTTCAGGGCGCTGCTGCCGCCAACCTCCTCGATGAGGTGCGAATGGTCGGACGCCCGGATCTTCGGCGCTGCGTGGCAGAGTGCGGGGTGGCCAACGCTGTCCAGGCCGGCCGCGTCACGCACATAGAGCGCTATCAGCATCGGACCCGAGGTGTCCATGGTGATCCGCCAGCCGGGTCCGCCTGTGTGGTGCATCCGATTGCCTCCCTTGGCAAAACGTACTTTCCCAGTCTATTCCTGAAGGTAGCGCAGGTTAATGGCTGGCAGCGCGGCTGCCCAGGCTCGCCAGATGGGCTTCGAGTACATCGTGGCACATCTGCGCCGTCATCCACTCGGGCTGCAGCAGCGCGTGCATGGTGAGCCCGTCCAGGGTCGCCAGCAGCCTTTCGGCCTCGGTCACGAGTTGCTGCCGATCCGTGCCGGAGTTTTCGGCCAGCTCCATCATCAACCGGCCGACGACGGCCGCCACCGTACGGTGGCTGCGGTCCGCCTCCGGGGCCAGGAACGGCCTGGTCCTTGCCGCGTTCTTGAAGGCCATCCAGACGCAGGCGTCGACGGCGCGTTCCTCGTCCAGCGGCAGCAGCTCCGCCAGCAGGGTCAGCACGCCGCGGCGGTGCTCGGCCGAGCCCGGGGCGGTGTCCGCCAGCCGGGCCTCGGCGGCGTCGAGCCGGCCGGAAATCCGGTCCACCACGACGCCGAAGGAGTGGGCCAGGAGTTCATCGCTGCTGGCAAAGTAGTGCCGCACGGAGCCCACGGCCAGGTCCGCTTCCTCGGCGACTTCGCGGAGGGAGGCCCGCTCCAGCCCGTCCGCGGCAACAATCCTGAAGACGGCTTCGACAACTTCCTGGCGCCGCAAAGCAGCGTCGACAAATTTGGGCATTGCTCCTTTTTAGCACGGACGTGCCCCCACCCGGATCTACCACGCCGGTCCCGCCAGCAACTCCAGTCCCAGGCTCTTTCGGAAACAACGACGCCGGCCGCGCTCCTCAAGCTCGAGGTGCGCGGCCGGCGTCGTAGGTGGCCCCTGCCTTAGAGGGAGGGGTAGTTCCGCTCCGGCTCTCCCGTGTAGAGCTGGCGCGGACGGCCGATCTTGGTGTTCGGGTCGCTGATCATTTCGCGCCACTGGGCAATCCAGCCCGGCAGGCGGCCGATCGCGAACAGCACGGTGAACATCTTCTCCGGGAAGCCCATGGCCTTGTAGATCAGGCCCGTGTAGAAGTCCACGTTCGGGTAAAGCTTGCGCTGGATGAAGTAGTCATCCTGCAGCGCCTTCTCTTCCAGGCGGAGGGCAATGTCCAGCAGTTCGTCGTTGCCGCCGAGCTTGCTGAGGATCTCGTGGGCCGTGGCCTTGACGATTTTGGCGCGCGGGTCGTAGTTCTTGTAGACCCGGTGCCCGAAGCCCATCAGGCGGACGCCGTCTTCCTTGTTCTTGACCTTCTCCATGTAGTCCTCGGGCTTGATGCCGTCGGCCTGGATCTGGCGGAGCATCTTGAGCACGGCCTCGTTGGCGCCGCCGTGGGCGGGGCCGAAGAGGGCGTTGATGCCGGCGGACACGGAGGCAAAGAGGTTGGCGTTGGAGGAGCCGACCAGCCGGACGGTGGAGGTCGAGCAGTTCTGCTCGTGGTCCGCGTGCAGGATGAGCAGCAGGTCCAGGGCCTTGGCCACGACCGGGTCCACCTCATACTGCTCGGCCGGGAGGCCGAAGCTGAGGCGGAGGAAGTTCTCCACGAGGTTGTGGGAGTTGTCCGGGTACAGCATGGGCTGGCCGACGGACTTCTTCAGGGCGTAGGCGGCGATGACCGGCATCTTGGCCAGCAGCCGGTAGGTGGAGACCTCAACCTGCTCGGCGTTGAACGGATCCAGCGAGTCCTGGTAGAACGTGGACAGCGCGGACACCGCCGAGGACAGCACCGGCATCGGGTGGGCATCGCGCGGGAAGCCGCTGAAGAAGCCCTTGAGCTCCTCGTGCAGCAGGGTGTGGTGGCGGATCCGCTGGTCGAAAGCCTCCAGCTCGGCCGGCGTCGGCAGGTTGCCGTAAATCAGCAGGTAGGACACTTCCAGGAAGCTGGAGTGCTGGGCGAGCTGCTCGATCGGGTAGCCCCGGTAACGCAGGATGCCGGCGTCGCCGTCGATGTAGGTGATGGCCGAGGTGGTGGCCGCGGTGTTCATGAAACCGGGGTCGAAGGCAACGGCGCCGGTCTGCTTCAGCAGCTTGGAAACGTCGTAGCCTTCGTTTCCTTCAACAACCTTGATGCGCGGGAGCTCGAGCTCGCCGCCCGCATGACGCAGGGTTGCGCTGGTGGTCTCAGTCATGGATTCTCCTCATGAGGCGTCAGGGCCCCTGTTGAAAGCTTGATCCAACATCTGGTGGAGCTGCCTGCGGAACCTGCATCTGGGCACGGATTCCAACGGCTGCGCTGCCTTCTTGTGGAAAGCCACCATTGATAGTCAGTTAAAAACTACCGGCAGTTCGCGGGTGGCACTAATCCGGGGCGTCCCCAAAGCGTCAAAATCGCGCATCTTGTGGCCCGCATCACAGCATTGTTACGGTCCCGTAGCCAGCCGTTCGACGGCGGCGTCGATCCGCTCGTCCGTCGCGGTCAGCGCCACCCGGATGAAACCGTTGCCCGCGTCCCCGTAGAACACGCCGGGGCCGACGACGATGCCGCGGTCGGCGAGCCGGCCGACGGTGTCCCAGGTGGCCTCGCCCGCGGCGGCCCAGAGGTAGAGCCCGGCACGGGACTCGTGGATGGTCAGTCCGAAGCGCTCCAGCGCCGGGACGATCCGCTCCCGCCGTCCGCGGTACAGGTCCTTCTGCGCCTGGACGTGGGCGTCGTCGCCGAGGGCCACCCGCATGGCTTCCTGCACCGGGTAGGGCACGATCATGCCCGCGTGCTTGCGGCTGTTGACCAGGTTGGCCATGATGGCGGCGTCACCGGCGACGAAGGCGGCGCGGTAGCCGGCCAGGTTGGACTGCTTGCTCAGGGAATAGACCGCCAGCAGGCCCTCGTGGGAGCCGCCGGCCACCCGCGGGTCCAGGATGCTGGGGACCGGCGAGCCGCCGCGCTGGACGTCCCACTCGCCCCAGCCGAGCTCGGCGTAGCACTCGTCCGAGGCGACCACGGCACCGAGTTCACGGGCCTGGCCGACGATCCGTTTCAGCGACTCGGCGTCGCGGACGCTGCCGGTGGGGTTGGCCGGGGAGTTAACCCAGACGAGCCGGACGCGGGAGCGGGTGCCGGCGTCGAGCTCGTCGAGGTCGTCCGCGGCCACGTGTTCGGCGCCGGCGAAGGTGGCTCCGATGTCGTAGGTGGGGTACGCGACGGTCGGCCGCACGACGACGTCGCCCGGCTTGAGGCCGAGCAGGAACGGCAGCCAGGCCACGAGTTCCTTGGACCCGACGGTGGGCATCACATGGTCCGGGTCCAGCCCGGGGACGCCGCGGCGGCGCTCAAACCAGGCGGCGATCGCTTCCCGGAGCGCCGGCGTGCCGTGCACCGTGGGGTAGCCGGGGGCGTTGGCCGCCGCCCGGAGCGCCTCCTGGACGACGGCCGGCGTGTCATCGACCGGCGTGCCGATCGACAGGTTGGCCGCTCCCCCGGGGTGCCCGGCGGCGCGGGCCAGGTAGGGCGCCATCGCCTCCCAGGGGTAGTCGGGCAGGCTGAGGCCGAAGCTGCGCACCGCAGAGCTCACCGTTGCGCCGTCCTAGTGGTCTTGGTTCTGCGGCGGCAGCGCGGCGATCATGGGGTGGTCGGTGTGGGTGTTGCCGATCTTGGCGGCGCCGCCCGGGGAGCCGAGCACGTCGAAGAACTCGACGTTGGCCTTGTAGTAGTCGGCCCATTCCTCGGGGGTGTCGTCCTCGTAGTAGATGGCCTCGACGGGGCAGACCGGCTCGCACGCGCCGCAGTCCACGCATTCGTCCGGGTGGATGTACAGGGAACGCTCACCCTCGTAGATGCAGTCGACCGGGCACTCTTCAATACATGCCTTGTCCTTGACATCTACACACGGCTGCGCGATTACGTACGTCACGTCCCTGGCCTCTCCACGTTGGTTCCGGCATCCCGCCGGATCTTGCTCCCGGCCTGAGCGCCGGGCTACTGACTTCCGAGCCTATTATCTCCCAGCCTGATCCCGCGAACCTAGCCGGGCGTCATGGAGCCCGCGCGTCCTAGTATGAACGGGTGAGTTCACCGACGCCCCAGCCGCAGCAGTTCCTCTCCGATGCTCCCCTGGGCACCCGCGTGGTGGTCCGGTACCGCATCGAGGGCGGCCTCACGGATGCCCTCGGCGAACTGGTGGCGAAGGACGACGGCGGCTGCACCGTCCGCACCCGCCGCGCCGACGTCGTCATCCCGCTCCGGCTCGTCGTGGCCGCCAAGGCCGTGCCGCCCGCCCCGCCGCGCCGCCCCCGGGGACATGCCCATCCCTAGCCCTCCCGGCCGGACATGCCCATCCCCCGGCCTCCCGGACGGACATGCCCATCCCTAGCCAGCCGGACGGACATGCCCGTCTCAGCCCGCCCCGGACGGACATGCCCATCCCTAGCCAGTCCGGACGGACATGCCCATCCCAGCCCGCCCGGCGGGACGGACATGCCCATCCCGAAGCTCCAAGAGTGGACATAATGCTGTTATGTCCATCCGTGGCCCTGCGCAAAGGGCATGCCCGTTCGCTGGCACGGCGCGGGACGGGCATGCCCATTCCTCGCGGCACAGGCGGGACCAGAGCCGTGCGCCAGGATTCACGCGGCCGCGGAGAGCCGGTTCAAGGCTTCCCGGACCATGGCAATGAACTCTTGCGGGCGGTATCTGAGCAGCGGGTAGGTGACGACCAGGGTGGGCACACCCATCCGGGTAGTGACATTCCACCGCCGTCGGTCTTCTTCAAAACTCGACCTGTCCATGTGGAAACCGGCGCCGTCGGTCTCGATCCCGAGCCGGCCGTCCACCATCAGGTCCAGATGGCCCATGCCGGGGATGTTTACCTGCGACTCGACGTGAAAGCCCGCCCGCCGCAACAGGAACCGGGCCAGGCACTCGATCACGGACTGCGACTGCGGCACGATGGATGCCACGATTCTCCGCTCCCGCGCGTCGTTCCTGCCGCCCAGCCGCTCCCGAAGCGCGGGCAGCGGAAGGCCCTTCAGGACGACGGCGGACTCGGCAATGACGAGCCCCTCCAGTTCCGGCAGGCAGCGCAGGCTTTGGACAACGGTGTCGAGCAGCGAGGGGGCCGCCCCACGGTGGCAGACGAAGCCCGGGTAGCTGCGGCTGTGGGTCAGCGCCACGTGCGGCTGCTGCGGCGCTTGGAGCACCCAGAGTCCGCCAAAATGGGCCGCACTGACGCAGGCCGGCTCGGCGGGCAGGGAACGGATGGCGACAAGTTGCGGATCTGCGCCCGGTACTGCGTACACGCCGCGGGACACCCGGGCGACGGCGCCGTCTGACAGGGCCGCACGGAGCTGATAGCCCGAAACCCCGGCGGCCGCGAGGTGCTTGGCCCGGGCCACGCCGTCGTAGTTGGACATGACTTCATTGATTTTCACCATGCGCCCATGATTTCGATGCCGGCCGGCCCGGGACAGTCCCGGTTTCCGCTATGTGCACAAGCCTGTGTCCGCTGAAGGGCGCCGGGGACGGGCATGTCCATCCGCCGCCACAGGACATGCCCATTGCAGGGCCGGAGCGATGGACATAGTCCCCATATGTCCATCCCAGGCAACAAAGGATGGGCATGTCCATCCGGGGCCGCCACGAAAGATGGTCGCGCTCATCTGATTGAACAAACAACGGGCATGCCCGTCTGGGTGAGCGAAGGATGGGCATGTCCCGCAGGGGGTGGGGCTCGTCGGCTGGATGGGCATGTCCCGCGAGCCGGGCGGATGGCATGCCGGGCCAGGCCAAGGATGGGCATGTCCCGAGGGGCTAAGCCCGGGGCTGGTGGCGTGGCCGCAGGTAGCGCCGGCACCAGGCCAGCGTGATGAGGGTGACCACGGCGATGCCGTAGATCCACAGGTTCCCCGCGAGGTCGGCGATGATCAGGCGCTTTCCGCTCTCCAGGGTGGACCACCAGCCCGCCAGCGCGTAGCAGAGGACGCCGCAGACCGCCGTCGGAAGCGCGGAACGGAACGCGGCGCCCAGCCAGCAGCTCGACGGCACCCAGCAGCACCAGCGCGGCGACGGCGCCCCAGGGCACCTCGACGCCGGCCACCGAAATGGCCTGCCCGTGCAGCATGGTGCCGGCGAGGGCAGCAAAAAGAGCTGCCGGCACGGCGGCGGCAATACCGCCTGCCGTACCGGCAGCTCTCCTCTTCACGATTGATCCGTGGTGTCAGCGCGGAACGCGGAGACTAGACCTTGGCGCGGGCGCGGTTGGCCTTGGCACGCTCGTTGGTGTCCAGGATGACCTTGCGGATGCGGATGGCGTCCGGGGTCACCTCGACGCACTCGTCTTCGCGGGCGAATTCGAGGGACTCTTCGAGGGTCAGGTCGCGCGGCGGCGTCAGGTTCTCGAAGGTGTCCGAGGAAGCGGCACGCATGTTGGTGAGCTTCTTTTCCTTGGTGATGTTGACGTCCATGTCGTCGGCGCGGGAGTTCTCGCCGACGATCATGCCCTCGTAGACCTCGGAGGTGGGCTTGACGAAGAAGGAGCCGCGTTCCTGCAGGTTGATCATGGCGAACGGCGTCACAACACCGGCGCGGTCGGCGATCATCGAACCGTTGGTGCGGTACTCGATCGGGCCGGCCCACGGCTCGTAGCCCTCGGAGATGGAGGCGGCGATGCCGGCACCGCGGGTGTCCGTGAGGAACTTGGTGCGGAAACCGATCAGGCCACGGGCCGGAACGATGAACTCCATGCGGCACCAGCCGGTGCCGTGGTTGGCCATGTTGGTCATGCGGCCCTTGCGGGCTGCCATCAGCTGGGTGACGGCGCCGAGGTACTCTTCCGGCACGTCGATGGTCATGTGTTCCATCGGCTCGTGGATCTTGCCGTCGACGGTCTTGGTGACAACCTGCGGCTTGCCGACGGTCAGCTCGAAGCCTTCGCGGCGCATCTGCTCGACCAGGATGGCCAGCGCGAGCTCGCCACGGCCCTGGACTTCCCAGGCGTCCGGACGCTCGGTGGGGAGCACCTTGATGGAGACGTTACCGATCAGTTCCTTGTCCAGGCGGTCCTTGACCTGGCGGGCGGTGACCTTCGCGCCCTTGACCTTGCCGGCCAGCGGCGAGGTGTTGATACCGATGGTCATGGAGATCGCGGGATCGTCCACGGTGATCAGCGGCAGCGGCTGCGGGTTCTCGGCGTCGGTCAGGGTCTCACCGATGGTGATTTCCTCGATGCCGGCGACGGCGACGATCTCGCCCGGGCCCGCGGACTCGGCCGGGACGCGGTCCAGTGCCTTGGTGGCGAGCAGTTCGGTGATCTTGACGTTCTTGAGCTCGCCGTTGGCGCGTGCCCAGGCCACGGTCTGGCCCTTGCGCAGGGTGCCGTTGTAGATACGCAGCAGCGCCAGGCGGCCCAGGAACGGGGAGGCGTCCAGGTTGGTGACGTGCGCCTGCAGGACACCGTTCGGGTTGTACGTCGGGGCCGGGATGTGCTCGATGATGGCCTGGAAGAGCGGCTCGAGGTCCTCGTTCTCCGGGGCGGTGCCGTCGGCGGGCTGCTCGAGGGAGGCGCGGCCGACCTTGGCGGCGGCGTAGACAACGGGCACGTTGAGGATCTTGTCCAGGTCCAGGTCCGGAACTTCGTCGGCGAGGTCGGAGGCCAGGCCCAGGAGCAGGTCCATGGACTCGTGGACGACTTCTTCGATCCGCGCGTCGGGGCGGTCGGTCTTGTTGACCAGCAGGATCACCGGCAGGTGCGCGGCGAGGGCCTTGCGCAGCACGAAGCGGGTCTGGGGCAGCGGGCCCTCAGAGGCATCGACGAGGAGGACGACGCCGTCGACCATGGACAGGCCGCGCTCGACCTCGCCGCCGAAGTCGGCGTGGCCGGGGGTGTCGATGACGTTGATGGTGATGGTCTCGCCGTTGGAGGACGGGCCGTTGTAGGCCACCGTGGTGTTCTTGGCCAGGATGGTGATGCCCTTTTCGCGTTCCAGGTCACCGGAGTCCATGACGCGGTCTTCGAGGTGGTTGTGCTCGGCAAAGGAGTTGGTCTGCTTGAGCATGGCGTCGACCAGGGTGGTCTTGCCGTGGTCAACGTGGGCCACGATCGCGACGTTGCGCAGGTCACTGCGCGATGCAGTGGCTACCGCAGTGTTGGTGGTGGTTTCAGACATGCGTTATTGCTCGATTCAGTGGTGAAGTCAGCTGTGGTATCGCGACATTTCCAACCGGAACGCACGACGGATAAGTCCCTTTGGCACAGGGCACCTACTACCATTCTAAACGCTAGGTCATTTATTGGCCTAAAATGCGGATCGGCGACCAGCGTCCGCGCTGTCGCCAGAGCAGGACGGGCGCACGGAAGTGGTCTATTACGTGTGAGTAAAGTCACTGGATTTTCCAGCGCCCATGCACCATCATTGCTCTGATAGCAGCAAGCAAGCCCGGAGACATTCATGCGAAACGCCTCGGCCCTGTCCCGCTTCGTCGCAATGATGATCGCCACCGGCGTGGTTCTTGGCGGCTGCGGACAGACCTCTTATTCACCTGCGCCCGACGCCGGGCTCTTCCACCGCTGGCGTCCGACGCCGGTCAAGAGGCGGGACTGTGGGCACGCCGCTGACCGGCGCGGGGCCGGAGCGGCCGTGGCGCAGGAGTGCCGGTCGCGGCCGGGTCCGCGGCGAAGACGCGCATCGGGTCCACCATCGACCCCGCCGCTCTGCCGAGCGGCTCGACCTACCGCAATCCCTGCCAACGGCCGCAACGAGATCATCGTCAAGGACACCAGCAATGTCGCCGTGCTGATTGGCGACTCGCAATCGGAACCTTCCTACGGCTGGCCCAGGCAGGGTCTGGCCGCTGCTGGGTACAAAGTCTTCTTCTGTGGCCGGGGCGGCACCGGTTTCGTGGCGTCCAACGGCAAGACCGGCAACTACATCGACGCGCTTCAGCGCGGCGACTGGAAACTCCCGTACGGCACTCCTCCCCTCGTGGTGATCGAAGGCGGCGGGAACGATGCCGCACGCGGCGCCTCCGACGCGCAGATCGTCTCCAACGCGGAACGGCTGATCGCCAGCATCCAGCAGCGTTACCCGCGGCCCGAAGTTCTGATGGTCGGCACACTCGCGCGCGGCGCCCACTACGGCGGAGGACGCCGAAGCCGAGGTGGACGCGCTCTCGGGACGGGTGGCGGACCAGGCACGGGCTGTCGTTCGTCAGCGCGGGCGACTGGCTCACCCGGTACAACCTGACGGGCTCGATGGCGGACGGCGTCCACCTGAACCGACAGGGCCACGCGGCCCTGGGCGCCGTTTTCGGCCAGCGGCTGCAGTCCCTGGGGTTCGACTACGCTGACCCCGGCATGCTCGCCGGCTTGTCCACTGACGCAGTTGAGCCGCCGGCACGGCACCCACGAGCGCCCCGGCACACGCACAGCAAAGGAGCCGGTGTCCGCCCCGAGGGGCGGACACCGGCTCCTGCGCTGCTGCCGGCGGACTTCTTCAAGCCCTCGGAAGCGGCCGCTCAGGCCACGTCCACTTCCGGCGGCAGCATGAGGCCGCGCACCGGGGATCGCGTTGAGCAGCGCCTTGGTGTAGTCCTGCTGCGGCGACTCGAAGACGTCGTCCGTGGAGCCTGTTTCCACCAGCTTGCCCTTCTCCATCACGCACACGTGGTCGGCGATCTGCCGGACCACCGCGAGGTCGTGGGTGATGAACAGGTAGGTCAGGCCGAGCCGGGACTGCAGTTCGGCGAGCAGGTTCAGCACCTGCGCCTGCACCAGCACGTCGAGGGCCGAGACGGCCTCGTCGCAGATGATCACCTCCGGGTCCAGGGCCAGGGCGCGGGCGATCGCGACGCGCTGGCGCTGGCCGCCGGAGAGCTCGTTCGGGTACCGCTGCATGGTGGACTGCGGCAGCGCCACCTGGTCCAGCAGTTCCCGGACCTTCTTCTCGCGGCTGGCCTTGTCCCCGATCTTGTGGGTCCGCAGCGGTTCCTCGATGGTCCGGAAGATGTTGTACATCGGGTCCAGCGAACCGTACGGGTCCTGGAAGATCGGCTGCACCCGGCGGCGGAAGGCGAAGATCTCCTTGCTGTTCAGCGTGGAGGTGTCGACGCCGTCGAAGACGATCTTGCCGGAGGTCGGCTGGAGCAGGTTCAGGACCATCTGCGCCACCGTGGACTTGCCGGAACCCGACTCCCCCACGATCGCCGTCGTGGTTCCGCGCTTGACGCTGAAGGAGACGTCGTCGACGGCGGTGAAGTCGGTGGACGGCCGAGGCCCGAGCGCAGCTTGAAGACCTTGCTGAGGTTCTCGATCTGCAGGACGTCGTCGGACATGGACGGTTCGACGACGACGGTCTCGGCGGGGCGAGCAGATCGTCGGTTTCGACGCCGAGTTCCTTGGCGGCCTGGATGCGCCGGGACGCCAGCGACGGCGCCGAGGCGACCAGCCGCTGGGTGTACGGGTGCTGCGGGTTCTGCAGCAGTTCCAGCGACGGCCCGGACTCGACCACCTGGCCGCGGTACATGACCACCACCTGGTCGGCACGCTCGGCGGCGAGGCCGAGGTCGTGCGTGATCAGCAGGACCGCGGTGCCCAGTTCGGTGGTCATCTTGTCCAGGTGATCGAGGATCTGGCGCTGCACGGTGACGTCGAGGGCCGAGGTCGGCTCGTCCGCGATGAGCAGGCGCGGCTGGCAGGCGAGCCCGATCGCGATCAGCGCGCGCTGGCGCATGCCGCCGGAGAACTCGTGCGGGTACTGCTTGCGCCGCCGGCTGCCGGCGTCGGGCAGCCCGGCCTGGGACAGCACCTTGGCGACGTCGTCCGGGCCGCTCCGGGAGTCCGTTGGCCTTCAGCGTCTCGCGGACCTGGTCGCCGATCTTCCACACCGGGTTGAGGTTGGACATCGGGTCCTGCGGGACCATGCCGATGCTGTTGCCGCGCAGTTCGATCATCCGCTTTTCGCTGGCGTTGGAGATGTCCTCGCCGTCGAACAGGATCTGGCCTGCGGCGACCCGCCCGTTGCCCGGGAGCAGGCCGATGGCGGCCAGCGCGGTGGTGGACTTGCCGGAGCCCGACTCGCCCACGATCGCGACGGTTTCGCCCGGCATGACGGTGAGGTGGGCGTTGCGGACGGCGTTGACCTCGCCGTTGCTGGTGGTGAACCCGATGGCCAGGTCCTTGATTTCAAGCAGCGGGCGCTCAGTGGCGTACTCAGCTTCCTGGAAGTCAACAGAGGCGCTCATGGTGTCCCCTTTCATCGCTTGCGGGCTTTGGGATCGAGCGCATCACGCAGGGCGTCGCCCAGCATGATGAAGCTCAGGACGGTGATGGACAGCGCGATGGCCGGGTAGAGCAGCGGCATCGGGTTGGAGCGCAGCGAGGCCTGCGCCGCCTGGATGTCGTTGCCCCAGGACATGACGCTGGGCGGCAGCCCGATGCCCAGGAAGGACAGCGTGGATTCGGCCACGATGAAGGTGCCCAGCGAGATGGTGGCCACGACGATGATCGGTGCCAGCGAGTTCGGCATCACGTGCCGCATGAGGGCACCGAACTTCGAGACGCCGAGCGACCGGGCGGCCGTGACGAAGTCGGCGTTGCGGACCTCGATCACGGCGCCGCGGGTGATGCGGGCGATCTGCGGCCAGCCGAAGGTGACCAGGATGAGCACCAGCGTCCAGACGGTCCGGTTGGTCACGGAACATCGGCAGCTGCATCATCACGATCGCGCCGAGGATCAGCGGCAGGGCGAAGAAGATGTCGTTGATGCGGGCCAGGACGGCAGTCGATCCAGCCGCCGTAGTAACCGGCCACGGCACCCATGATGCCGCCGATCAGGAGCACGCCGATGGTGGTGAAGAGGCCCACGGTCACCGAGGACCGGGTGCCGAAGATGACGCGGGCGTAGACGTCGCAGCCCTGCTGGGTGAAGCCCAGCGGGTGGCCCGGCGGCGGGGCCGGCGTCGGAGTTGGCCAGCTGGCACGCCTCGGAGGTCGGGTCGATCGGCGGAGAAGAGCCCCGGGAAGAGGGACACCGCAACGACCACCAGGATCAGGAAGGCGGAGATGAGGAAGAGCGGCTGCTTGCGCAGGTTCTTCCAGGCCTCGCCCCACAGGCTCAGCGGTGCGGCTTCGTCCTTGACCTGGTCCGTTACCTGGAGCGGCGTCTCGGAAACGTCGGCCACGAAGTGCTCGGTGTGCCGGCTGCGCCGGGCGCCGCAGTGCGCGGCGTGCGGTGGTCATGTTATCAGGCGTCATAGCGGATCCTCGGGTCAAGCCAGCCGTACAGCAGGTCAACGAGCAGGTTGGATAGGCAGTAGATCAGCACCAGGACGGTGACGATCGAGACCACCGTCGGGCCCTCGCCCGGACAGCACGGCCCGGTAGAGCCGGTTGCCGACGCCCGGGACGTTGAAGATGCCCTCGGTGACGATGGCGCCGCCCATCAGGGCACCGAGGTCGGCGCCGAGGAAGGTGATGACCGGGAATCAGGGAGTTGCGCAGGATGTGCACGCGGACCACCCGGAACCGGGAGAGGCCCTTGGCGGTGGCGGTGCGCACGTAGTCGGCGTTCATGTTTTCGATGACGGACGTGCGGGTCAGGCGCAGGACGTAGGCGAAGGAGCCCAGTCCGAGCACGATCGCCGGCAGGATGAGGTCCTGGACGGTCGCCGCGGAGCTGACGGTCGGCTTGGCCCAGCCGAGCTGGACACCGATGGTGAACTGCAGCAGGAAGCCAAGCACGAAGATCGGGATGCCGATCACGATCAGGGAGGCGATCAGGACGGTGGCGTCAAAGAACTTGCCTTTGCGCAGGCCGGCGATCAGGCCGAAGATGATGCCGAAGACGGCTTCGAAGATCAGCGCCATGATGGCCAGCCGTGCCGTGACCGGGAAGACCTCGCCCAGCACTGCGGCGATGGGCCGTCCGGAGAAGTCCTGGCCGAGGTCGAAGGTGAAGATGCTCTTGAGGTAGAGCAGGTATTGGATCCAGAACGGCTGGTCCAGGTGGTACTGCTCCCGGAGCTGGGCGGCGACGGCCTCGTTGACCGGCTTGTCGCCGAAGAGGGCCACGATGGGGTCCCCGGGCAGGCTGAAGACCAGGAAGTAGACCAGCAGCGTGGCGCCCAGGAAGACCGGGAATCAGTTGCAGGAAACGCTTGAGGATGTAGGTCGCCATCAGCGAAGGCACACCCCCGTCGGCAGGCATCCTGTCCAGGGATGCGGCGGAGTTGTTCATCAAAGAACCTTTTCACTATGGGTGCAGGCCGTCGCCGGTGCGGATCACGGCAGGCCCGGCTGCGAAGTGCACCGGCCGGAGCCGGGTGCACAGAAAATAATGGGTAGAAAGCAGAACGACGGCGGAGGCCCCGTCTGGGCAGCCCCCGCCGTCGTTCAGGTGTTACTTACCGGTGATGTTGTAGTACAGCGGAACGCCGTTCCAGCCGTAGTCAACGTTGGTGACCTTGTCGCTCCAGCCGCCCTGGGCAACCTGGTACCACAGCGGGATGGCCGGAAGGTCGGTCAGGAGGATTTCCTGGGCCTTGTTCATGGCCTTGTTGCCCTCGCTGACCGAGGAGGCGGCAAGGCCGTCGGTGATGGCCTTGTCGAACGCCGGGTTGGCGTAGCGGGCGTCGTTGGAGCCGGCACCGGTCTTGTAGATCGGGCCGAGGAAGTTGTACAGCGACGGGTAGTCGGCCTGCCAGCCGGCGCGGATCGAGCCGGTCAGGGTGCCTGCGGTGGCGTCGTTGCGGACTTCCTTGAAGGTGGCGTACGGCTTGCCTTCAACCTTGATGCCGAGGGTGTTCTTGAGCTGGTTCACAACAGCCTCGACCCAGGCCTTGTGTCCGCCCTTGTCGGCGTTGTAGGCGATGGTGAAGGTCTTGTTCGGCGTCCCACTTCTGGATGGCGTCAGCCTTGGCCCAGGCGTCCTTGGCCTTGGTGGCGTCGAACTTCAGGTTCTCGGAACCCGGGATCGAGTCGCTGTAGCCGTCAAGGACGGGCGCGGTGAAGTCCTTGGCCGGCTGGCGTGCGCCGTTGAAGATGACCTTGGTGATTTCTTCGCGGTTGATGGCCATGGAGATGGCCTGGCGGCGCAGCTTGCCGGCTTCGCCGCTCCATTCCGGCAGGTATTCCGGAATCGCGATGGTCTGGTTGCCGGCGTACGGCTTGTTGATGGTGCGCTCACCGAGGTCGGACTTGAAGTTCTTCAAGCGCGCTCGTCGGGATGGTCTGCAGGACGTCCAGGTTGTTGGACAGCAGGTCCTGGTACGCGGCGTCGTCGTTCTGGAAGATCTTGAACGTCACGCCGGCGTTCTTGGCCTTGCGCGGGCCGTTGTACTCCGGGTTCGGGACCAGCTGGATCTGCACGTTGTGCTGCCAGCCGCCGTCGGCCAGCTTGTACGGGCCGTTGCCGACCGGCTTCTCGCCGAAGCCCTTCGGGTCCTTCAGCGCACCGGAGGGAACCGGCACGAAGGCGCTGTAGCCGAGGCGCAGCGGCCAGTCGGATTCCGGCTGCTTCAGTTCGAACGGTGAAGGTCTGGTCGTCGACGACCTTCAGGCCGGACATGGTCTCGACCTTGGAGCCTTCGGCGCTGGCCTCGTCGTAACCCTTGATGCTTTCGAAGAAGCTGCCGCTGAGCTGCGCGTTCTTGGCAGCCGCGCCGAAGTTCCAGGAATCGACGAACGACTTGGCCGTGATGGCCTCGCCGTTGGTGAACTTCTGGTCCTTCTTGATCTTGATGGTGAAGTTCTGGCCGTCCTTGCCCTCGATGGACTCGGCCAGTTCGTTCACGGGCTTGCCGCTGGGGTCGTAGCTGACCAGGCCGGCGAAGATCAGGTCGATGACCTTGCCGCCGCCGACTTCGTTGGTGTCGGCCGGCATCAGGGGACGCTGCGGCTCAGAGCCGTCGGCGACGATGACCTTGCTGGCGTCGCCACCGGTGCTGCCGCCGGCGGTGGAGCCAGCCGCCGGCACCGCAACCGGTCAGGGCCAAAGCGGCGATAGCCACCATGCCCAGTGCTTTGGAAGTGCGCGAAAAACGCATTCCGCCTCCTAAGAGTTGTGGGAGTTCGTGCGGGAGAGACTTGTGCTTCCCGGCAGGTCCAGGCACAGGGGTATCCCCTGTGACGTGGCCTACATATGGAAGTAGCCTAACCGCAAAATGTCCGAATGTTGGAACTCCGTTGCCAAACCGTGATCCGACAACCCCGTGACGGCTAGCGTCAAACGCAGTGTATTTCAAGTCACACGTTACTCGCTGGTAGTATTCGCTCCGCGCCGGCTCGGGTTAGGCGGCGTTAACCGAAAACCCGGCGCCGCGGGCCGCTCAGTCTCGCGCCCGAAAGCAGCTGTGCGCGCAGCTCCCTCCGCTCGCGCTGCTTCTCCGGATCCGGCAGCGGGACGGCGGCCAGGAGCCGCTGGGTGTAGGGCTCCTGCGGGTTGCGCAGGATCTGGTCGCGGGTGCCCTGTTCGACGATCCGGCCGCGCTGCATGACGCAGATCCGGTCGGCCAGGACATCCACCACGGCCAGGTCGTGGGTGACGAACAGGCAGGCGAAGCCGAGTTCCTGCTGCAGGTTCTGGAAGAGTTCGAGCACCTTGGCCTGCACGGAGACGTCGAGGGCGGAGGTGGGTTCGTCCGCGACCATCAGCTTCGGCTTCAGCGAGAGCGCCCGGGCGATGCCCACGCGCTGCTTCTGCCCGCCGGAGAGTTCGTGCGGGTAGCGGTTGCGGTAGTCGCGCGGCAGCTCCACCTGGTCCAGCAGGGCCTCGATGCGCGACTGGAGTTCGGCACCCTTGGCCACCCCGGCGAGGTACATCGGCTCGCCGATGCTTTCGCCGATCGGCAGGCGCGGGTTCAGCGAGGAGGACGGGTCCTGGAAGACCATGCCGACGTGCCGGCGCATCTCGTGCAGCTGGCGGCCGTTCTTCTTGGCGGCGGAGATGTCCTGCCCCACCACCTTCATGGTGCCGGCGGCTACCGGCAGCAGGCCGACGGCGGCACGGCCGATTGTGGTCTTGCCCGAACCGGATTCGCCCACCAGGCCCACGACCTGGCCCGGGTAGATCGCGAGGTTGGCGCCCTCGACGGCGCGGAACGCCGGCACCCGGCCCTGTTTCGGGTACTCGATGGCCACGTCGGTGAGCTCAAGGACCGGTTCGCCCTGCGGCGCGGCAGCCTCGGCAGCCGCCAGCGCCGCGGCGTTTTCGCGCTCGCGCCGGAGCAGCTCCTCGTGCGGCACGGCTTCCAGGTCGGTGTTGGTCGCCGCAGCGAGGGCGGCGGTGACGTCGACGTCGACGTCGTCTCCGCGCCGCCCTGGCCGAGGTGCGGGACGGCGGCCAGCAGCGCCTGGGTGTATTCGTGCTGCGGGTTGTGGAAGATCTCCTGGGCGGTGCCGGTCTCCACGATCAGCCCCCTGCGCATCACGGCGATCCGGTCGGCGAGGTCCGCCACCACGCCCATGTCGTGGGTGATGAGGACGATGGCGCTGTCCAGTTTGTTCCGGAGGTTGCGCATGAGGTCCAGGATTTCCGCCTGGACGGTGACGTCCAGGGCCGTGGTGGGCTCATCCGCGATCAGGAGCTTCGGGTCGCAGGAGAGGGACTGCGCGATCATGGCGCGCTGCCGCTGCCCGCCGGAAAGCTGGTGCGGATAGGACTTGAAGGCCTTTTCCGGATCGGGCAGCTCCACCAGGTCCAGCATCCGCAGGGCACGCTGTTTGGCTTCGTCCGGCGAGACCTCGTTGTGCAGCCGGATGGTTTCCACGATCTGCGACCCCACGGTGTAGACCGGGTTCAGCGCGGTCATGGGCTCCTGGAAGATCACCGCAACGTCCTTGCCGCGGACCGTGCGGATGTTCGCCTCGTTGTCCCCGAGCAGCTCCTTGCCGGCAAGTTTCACGCTGCCGCTGACGCGGCTGTTGGCCGGCAGCAGCCCCAGCAGCGCCATCGAGCTGGCGCTCTTCCCGGAGCCGGACTCCCCCACGATCGCCAGAACCTCGCCGGCACGCACCTCATAGTTGAGGCCGATCGCGGCGGGAACCCACTTCTTGTCGACGCCGAAGTCCACGCTGAGGTCCCGGACCTCCAGGACGGGCCGGCCCCTCTCGGGCTCGGTCGCGGCCGCCGGATCCAAGGTAATGAAGTCAGTCATGACGGATTTTTCCTTCCACCCGAGCCGCCGTCGCACCGGTGATTAGTGCTGGAACTCGGAATACTGAATTATGGGGGGCATGAGCACTGTGCCCGCTGCCGGAAACGTTGAAATCTTCAAGGCCCGGACGAACAAATGGTTCGCCGGGCTGGCCTGGGTGGTTGCTGCCGCGGGCCTCGTCGCGACCGTGGCCTCGGGCGGACCCGCGGCACTGCCCACCACCGCGCCGCTGCTGCTGATCGCGCTGCTGGGCTGGCAGTTCTTCTGGATGCCCGCCGTCGTGGTGCACGACGGCGGCGTCACCCTGGAGAACCCGTTCCGCACCGTTGTGGTGCCCTGGGCGGCCCTGGTGCACGTGGACACCCGCTACGCCCTGACGCTGGTGACGGCACAGAAGAGCTACGCCGCCTGGGCGGCGCCGGCGCCCGGCATCTGGGGCGGGCGCAATGCCCGCCCCGAGGACCTGCAGGGCCTGCCGGACACCAGCTACGGCCCGGGAAAGTCGGTCCGTCCCGGCGACCTCAAGTCCACCGACTCCGGCCAGGCCGCCCGCCTGGTGCGCACACGGTGGGTCGAACTGGTCGAAAGCGGCGCGCTCGCAGCAGCCGACACGGACACCGCGGCCGCAACCGTGACGCCGCGCTGGGCCGCCATCGGCGCCGTCGTGCTGCTGCTGGCGGCCAGCTACTGGGCGGTCGCAGCCGGCTAGGGCGCCGCCTGCCCGGGCGGCGCCGCCAGCGCGGGGGAAGCTGCACCGCACCTAGTGGTCCTTGGGTCCGGCGAGCGCGGTCACCGGCGCTCGGCTCCGCCTCCCGCGCTTTCTTGGCGTTGAACTTCTTCTGCCGCGGGTCGAACGCGTCGCGCAGCCCGTCGCCGATGAAGTTGATACTCAGGCAGATCAGCACGATGAACAGGCCGGGGAACCAGAACAGCCAGGGCCGGGTCGAGAAGGCCTGCTGGTTCTGCGAGATGAGCAGGCCCAGGGACGTGTCCGGAGCCTTTACGCCGACGCCGAGGAAGCTCAGCGCCGTCTCCGTGAGGATCGCCGCCGACATGGTCAGGGTGACGTTCACGATCAGCACGCCGACGGCGTTGGGCAGGATGTGCTTGAAGATGATCCGGGCGTTGCTCGCGCCGGAAATCCGGGCCGCGTCGACGAATTCGCGTTCCCGCAGCGAGAGGAACTCGCCGCGCATCAGGCGGGCCAGGCTGACCCAGCTGATCAGCCCGAGGAAGATGCCCAGGGCCAGGACGCCGTTGGCGCTGGCAAAGGACGAGAACCAGCTCCCCGAGTCACGCCGGCCGGCCATCTGTGCCATCACGGCGGCGAGCAGCAGGGCGGGAATGATGATGATGACGTCGGTCAGGCGCATCAGGATCGCCTCGGCCCAGCCGCGGAAGTAACCCGAGACCGCGCCGACCACAACGCCGATCAGGCCCGCGATGAGGCCGATGACGAACATGACGGTGATCGACTGCTGGGCCCCGCGCATGGTCATGGCGAAGAGGTCCCGGCCGATCCGGTCCTGGCCGAAGGGGTGCTCGCCCCAGGCCAGAGGCCACAGCGAGGAGGTCGGCGCGCCGCCGTTGACCAGCGGCGCTACCTGCTCATGGTTGTACTTCCACCAGCCCGGGATGCCCCAGTAGCCGACGGAGGTAAACGCGAGGAGGAAGATGAAGGCGAATACCACGAGCCCTGCGATGGCACCGGAGTGTCCGAGGAAACGTTTGCGGACAATCTGGCCCTGGCTCAGGCCCTTGGCCTCGAGGACGGGCTCGATGCCGGCCGCGGGGGTGGACTTCAATGCGGCCCCTTCGGCCATGATTTCGTCTTGCTGGCTTGGCTGGCTCATGCTTTTACCCTTACGCGCGGATCAAGTGCGGAGTAGGCGAGGTCCGCGATGAGGTTGAACACCATGGCAGTGATGGCGACGCACAGGAAGACACCCATAACGGGGTTGGGGTCAACGTGCGAGATGCCGTCCAGGAAGAGGAAGCCCATGCCACGGACGGAGAAGACCGATTCGGTGATGACGGCGCCGCCGATCAGACCACCAATGTCGAAGGCCACGATGGTGGCGATCGGGATCAGCGCGTTGCGGAAGGCGTGGCGCATCACCACGGTCCGTTCCGACAGGCCCTTGGCCCGGGCGGTCCGGATGTAGTCCATGTTCATGATCTCCAGCATCGAGGCCCGGGTGAACCGGGTGTAGCTGGCGAGGGAGATCAGGATCAGGGCCATCGTCGGCAGGATCAGGTGGGTGAAGGAGTCCAGGCCCAGGACCCAGAAGTCACCTTCGATGTTCGGGGTGGTCGCCCCGATGGTCGCGATCGGGCGGCCACGCACCCGGCTGTTGTTGAAGTAAGTGGGCCACGCCTGCATGAAGCGGTCCAGCAGGATCATGAATCCCACCAGGAACGAGGTGATGGCGGCCGCGCGCATCGACTGGCCGCGGTCGTAGCCGCCGACCAGGTAGCCGATGCCGAGGCCGACCAGGACGGCCGCGATGCCCAGCAGCACGACCATCAGGAAGGTCGCCTGGTCCAGCAACGGCTGGACCAGGAAGTACAGCACCACGCCGACGCCGACGCTGATCAGCGCGGCCTGCAGCGCCTTGCGGTTCTTCAGGCCGGCGGTGAGGAGGGTGACGGCAAAAGCGAAGCCCACACCGGCAACGGCGATGAGCACCGGGCCCAGGCCCGGGGTCCTGAACCATTCGGTCGCGGAAAAGTAGACCAGGATGGCGGCCACAAACAGGAAGACGATGCCGCCGGTGAGCAGCCTGCGCTTGAGCTCGCCGCCGACCGCCACGGCGACCACCGCGCCGACGACGACGCCGATGCCGATGGCGGTCGGTATGGGGATTTCGGGGTTCCGCAGGAAGTTATTGAAGCCGATGGCACCGAATTCCTTGAGCAGGACGGCGACCCAGAAGATCGGCAGCGAAAAGAAGAGGAACGCCATGAAGGTCACGCCGTAATCCAGCGCGCTGTACTGGCGCAGCGCCGTGATGATGCCGAGGGTGATGCCGATCAGGATGGCCAGCACGGTGGCGCCGGTGACCAGCGTCAGGGTCTGGACCAGGGCGTGGCCCAGCGCGTCCGTGACGGGCTGGCCTGCGATGTTCTTGCCGAGGTCGCAGGAGTTGGCGAACGGGATGAGGCACTGGGCGGCGCCGCCGAGCCACTTGAAATAGCGCAACGGGGGCGGGACATCGAGCTGCAGGAGCTCGCTCCGTGCATCCATCAGTTGCTGCTTGTTGGCCGCGCTGGTAGCGCGGTATTCCTCCAGGGGGTCGCCTGACGCCGCTGTCAGGATGTACACCAGGAAGGAGGCGCCAAGAAGAATGAGGGCGGCAGTCATGAGCCGCCGGACTATGTAGGTCACCATGGGGAATAGAACCTCGGTATTCGGGCCCAGGGATCGCCCGGACCGGTCGCAGAGTTAGGCCGGATACCCCCCGGCGGCGCGGCCGCGCGCAGAGGCGCAGTGGCGCATCGCCGGGGAGGGTCGCTAGAAAGGCGTCGGGACCGTAAAGCCGTGGTCCCGACGCCTTCAGCTAGCAAGTGTCACTTGCGGTTGCGGGCTACTTCTGTGCCCACTCCCAGAAGTTCCACCAGACACCGGTCTGGTTCGGCATGTACTTCACGCCGGTGATGCGGTCGCTGTAAGCGTCCACGCCGACTGCCTGGAACAGCGGCAGGCCGTAGGCGGAAGCCCAGATCTTCTTGTCGATCTGCTGGATGAGCTCATCCTGCTTGGCCTTGTCGGTGGTGACGATCAGTTCGTCCATCAGCTTGTCGGCTTCGGGATCGGTGAACTTGTTGAAGTTCGAGTCGTTGCCGGACTTGAAGATCTGCGGGACGCCGGAGACGCCGACACCCGAGTTGATCCAGCCGAAGATGGTGGCGTCGTAGCTGCCGTCACCGAGGGCCTTGCCCCAGTCAGACTTGCCGAGGCCGCCGTCGACGATCTTGAAGCCGGCCTTGGTGGCGGACTCGCGGATCAGCGAGAAGGCGTCAACACGGTTGGGGTTGTCCTTGTTGTACATGATGCGGACCGACGGCGTGGCGCCGTTGAGCAGCTTCTTTGCACCTTCGATGTCTACGTCCTGGTAGGCGGAGGAGCCGTTGTCCTTGACGGAGTCGGCGTACTTGGCCTGGTCCGGGACGAAGAGCTGGGAGTCCAGCGGGGCGGCCTTGTCGTCAAGCTTCTTGACGATCTTGTCGACGATGTCCTTGCGCGGGACGGTCTTCATGAACGCCTCACGGACGTTCTTGTCGGCGAACGGACCGCTGTAGTTCAGGTCGATGTGGTCGTAGGAGAGCTGGTTGCCCACCTCGACCGTGACGCCCTGGCTTTCGAGGGCCTTGAGCTGCTCCACCGTGTCGGCGGAGGCCTGCGGGGCGATGATGTCGGCCTCGCCGTTCTTGAGCGCCTGGACCTGCGCCGGAGCCTCACCGATGTAGCGGACGGTGATTTCGTCCAGCTTGGCTTCCGGACCCCAGTTGTAGTCCTTGTTCTTGACCATGGTCAGGGACTGGTCCTGGTTGATCGCCTTGACGACGTACGGGCCGTTGGAGAGGAACAGGCTCGGATCGGCCGGCAGCGTCTTGGTGTCGAAGCCGGTGTTCCACATGTCGGCCATGGCCTTGAGCTGCTTGTTGGCCGGCTTGGGGGCCTTGGCGTCGCCGCGCGGCATGCCCTTGACCAGGTCAACGAACGCCTTGGCGTCCGCCAGGCCTGCCTTCTTGGCCAGGACGTGGGCCGGGATGTCGATGCCGGGGCCGCCGATGGCGATTTCCCAGTCAGCGAACGGCTTCGAGTACTTGAGGGTCATGCTGCGGCCGTCGTCGCCGAGTTCCGGGAAGTCGGTCAGCGCGATACCGGTGGGGTCGCCGGCGTAGGAGAAGTAGGACGTTCCCGTCTTGCCTTCGGCGTCGGCGTCGTTGTAGTAGCCGGAGAATGCGGCCCACTGCAGCACCAGGTCGGCTGCCGTGACGGGGGTGCCGTCGGACCACTTCACGCCGTCGTTGATGGTGTACTTCACCGTCAGCGGGTTGTCGGAGACCTTTTCCATCTTGCCGAACTTCTCGTTGCGGACAACGTTGAGCTTGTTGTCGATGTAGAAGAAGCCCGAGTGGGTGGCGTAGCTGATCTTCGAGTTGATGTCAGTGTTGCCGTCGGCGGTGTTCGGGTTGAACGTGTTGAACGCGTTGACCTCTACTACCGTTGCCGATCCGCCTGTCTTGCCTGCCGCAGCAGCAGTCGACGGGGTTGTCCCGCCGCTGTTGCCTGGCGCAGGCACTCAGTGCGAGTGCAGCTGCCGCCGCGACGCCCACTGCTTTGGAAATACGACCGAAGCGCATTCCGCCTCCTTGTTTCTGTGGTGTGGATGAGACCGGCGCCGTAGGCACCAGACAGACGTCCACACTCCCCCAGCGGCAGTGTGGCGCGTCTCACATGGCATGAAGCGTAAACCCACGGATGGGCGGAAGTGCACGAAAGTTGACCGCACGGTATAGTTCGTTATCGAGCTGCAACAATTGGCGGCTCGGTTAAGTAAATTTTGTCGAAATTCATTGACGGATGCCGGACACCAAGATAGTGCCGAAAAGCAGCAAAAGCCCCGATCCATGCGAATCGGGGCTCTTCAGAGTTAATCGGCCATTACTGGCCCAGTCGGCTCATGCTCGCATGTCCCCCGCTACGCTCAGCCGGCTTCGAGGACGAAGAAGATAAAGCACAGGAACGCTGTCCTGTCGCCGCTGAGGATCCGCGGCGGAAGCAGTTCGTGCGGCGTGTCCGCAGCCGGCTCTGGTTCGCTGACGGTCGCCACGCGGTATCCCGCGGACGTGAAGGCGTTGATCATGGCGTGGAGCGGCCGGTGCCAGAAGGTGAGGACCGCAGGCTCGCCATCAAACTCGTAATCCTCCGAGTACTGCCGGATGGCGAAGTAGTCCTCGGTTGGGTGGTTGACCACGCTGACCGTGGGGTGGTTGACCGACAGGATCAGGCGGCCGCCCGGCTTCAGCACGCGCCGCAGTTCGGCAAGTGGCGCCGACCAGTCCTCCAGATAGTGCAGGACCAGGGACGAGACGACGTCGTCGAAGGAGTCATCGGCGAAAGGGAGCGGCTGGCTGAGGTCGGCCACATGCAGGTCCGCGGTGGCGCCCAGCCGCTGTCTTGCCAGTTCCAGCATTGCGGGACTGGCGTCGACGCCGGTCATGAACGCGCCTTTCGCGCTCAGCGCCGCGGACAGGGGCCCGGAGCCGCACCCTGCGTCCAGGATCCGGTGCCCGTCGACATCGCCGGCGAGGCCGATCATCGCCGGGCGCTCGTAGTAGGCGTTGAGGAGGCTGGATTCGTTTTCCGCCGTGTAGCTCTCGGCGAAGCTGTCGTAGTGGTCGGCTTTCACGGGTCCTCGCTCTCGGGCGAACGCTTACGGTCGGCTCGATCCTAACAACCCGGCCGCCCAATCGGGACTGGGCCACCGGTTCCCTAGGCCCGCTCTGCCAGCCGTTTGATCGTGACGATCGCTTCCGACCACATGCCGCGCATGTCGTCGGCCCACTCGTCGGGCACCTCGAGCTCGACGACGAGAGTCGTCACCCCGTCGGTCTCGCTGAACGAATAGCTCTCGTGCAGCCCGACGGCGGGCCCTTCTCGGTTCTCGACGTCGTTCTGGATATCGCCGAGATAGCGGATCGACACGAACTCGTGGGGCCGATTCTCGACGATGGTGCCGAAGAGACCGCTCGCCGTGCCGTCGTCGTTCGGGCCTACAAAGCGGATCTCGTCGCCTTCGTTCCAGCCGCCCTCGTAGGTCGATCCCTCGTGGAAGGCGCCCGTCCATTCGCGGTAGGAGTCGAGGTCGAGCATGACGTTCCAGACGCGCTGCGCGGGAGCGCCGACATCGATGCTGAATCGAAGATTCTCCATGCGCGATTGTAGAACCGAGGCACCCTGGCGGCGCAAGACCGCCTACAGGGCCGCTTCTTCGACGAGCTCCGCAAACCGGCGGTGTGGATTGGGGCGATCGCAGACCTCCTCTCGCGGCCAGAGGGAGAAATGAGCTGGTCAATGCGTGCCGAGTCCGTCTGGGCGGCTTTGAGCGCGTCGGCGTGCTTGAAGGGTTCCGCCAGTGCTTTATCTGCCTGTTCGACGCGCGACCCGGTACGGTTCACACCGCCATCGAGCGGGTGGTTAGGCTGGGTGGATGGCGACAGTTATTCTCGTGCGGCACGGCCGCACCACAGCCAATGCCACTGGACTGCTGGCCGGTCGGGCCGTCGGCGTCAGCCTGGACCAGATCGGGCGCGACCAGGCGGCTCTGACCGGAGACCGGCTCGCGGCCGTGCCCGTAGTCGGGGTGGTGTCGAGCCCTCTTGAGCGTTGTCAGCAGACCGCCCAGCTCATCCTCGATCGCCAGGCTGGCACGCCGTACGCGCCGGTCGATCTCGATCTCACCGAGTGCGATTACGGCCAGTGGCAGGGCCGCACGCTCAGTGATCTCGCGACCGAGGATTTGTGGCCGGTTGTGCAGTCGCAACCGTCCGCCGTCGTCTTTCCCGGCGGTGAATCCATGGCCGCGATGCAGGCTCGGTCGGTGGCAGCGATTCGACGCCACGATGCAGCCTTCGAAGCCGAGTACGGGCCAGGGGCCGTGTGGGTGGCGGTGAGTCACGGTGACATCATCAAGTCAATCCTCGCCGACGCGCTCGGCATGCACCTTGACCTGTTCCAGCGTATTAACGTGGGCCCCGCCTCCGTATCGATCGTGCGCTACGGCGCTAGCCGGCCGAGCGTCTACGCGACCAACACCGACGCGGGTGATCTGTCGTGGCTGTCGAACGGCATCCACTCTGGCGATGCGCCGGTGGGCGGCGGTGCAGGGCAAAAGGCGCCATGAACCTCATGTGCCTAAAATACTGACATGCCTACACGTGTTCACGAGTTTGCCTGGCCTGATCGGGTCGTCGTCGGCACCATTGGCCTTCCGGGGGCGCGCACGTTCTACCTGCAGGTGCGCGCAGGGACGCAGATCGTGAGTATTGCCCTGGAGAAGCAGCAGTCGGCTCTGCTCGCGGAGAAGATCGACGAAATTCTCGACCAGCTCATCACCGTCGAGGGCAACCCCTTCAGCGTTCCCACGAGTACTCCCATTGAACTTGTCGACAATGACCAGCTCGAGGCCGTTCAGGAGCAGTTTCGCACCGGCGCCATGAGCTTAGGTTGGGACCCAACCACGGCCCAGGTCGTAATAGAGGCCTACCCCATCACCGATGTCGATGCTGATGACAACGACGAATCGCTTGATGAGGACGGCGCTGACGAGCCCGAAATGCTGCTGGTGCGAATGCCGGTCGGCACCGCCCGCGCATTCGCCAAGCGCACCCGGGAGATCGTGGGCGCCGGGCGTCCGACGTGCCCGCTCTGCGGTTACCCCATAGACGCCGACGGGCACATCTGCACCCTTCCCGAGGTCTGATGCCAGCGCCGGACCTAGTGACCGCCGAGCTGACGCTCACCGGCCGCATCACGACGGCTTCAAACGCTACATTTCTGGGCAGCATCGGCGACGTGGTGGTCGTCTATAAGCCGATAGCAGGCGAAAGTCCGCTGTGGGATTTTCCCCACGGCACCCTGGCTCACCGGGAGGTGGCCGCCTACCTGGTCTCGCAGGTCTTCGGCTGGGACGTCGTGCCGCACACCTGGCTGCGCGATGGTCCGATGGGCGAAGGAATGGTGCAGCTCTGGCAGGAGCAAGACCCCGCCCAAAGCGCCGTGAACCTGGTCGCGACGGACCAGGTGCCGGAGACGGGCTGGAAACACGTTCTCGAGGGACGAGATGAGAACGGACGGATGGTCGCCCTCGTTCACGAAGACTCGCCAGCGCTCAGACGCATGGCGGTGTTCGACATCATCGTCAACAACGCCGACCGCAAAGGCGACCACATTCTTGCCATGACGGACGGACACCGGCACGGCGTGGACCATGGGCTCACCTTTCACCGTGACCACAAGCTGCGCACGGTGCTGTGGGGATGGCTGGGAGACGCTCTGACCGCCGAGGAACGCGACGGCATCGATCGTGTCAGCGAAGGACTGCACGGTGGGCTGGGCCGAAACCTGGCGGACTTGCTCAGCGCCGAAGAAATCGCATCGCTCGCCGCGCGCTGCGCCCGGTTGCGCTTGGCAGGGCGGTTTCCGGCTCCGAGCGGTGAGATGTCGGCGGTGCCCTGGCCGCTGTTCTAAGGGACCCCCTCCCCCGCCATCAGCAATGAACCGACGTCGGGGTCCCTAAGCTCCCTTGGCGCTCAATCGCAGGACCTGGGCCGGGCCTAAAAGGCGGTGCTGGGCAGATCCTTCTCGCCATCGACGATCGCGGCGATAATCCGCGCCGCAACCAGGTCTGGATCCAACGCCGCACCGTATCGCGGCGCTGCCCCGGCGATCGGGTGCTCGGAGAGCGCGGTGCCGGTGTGGCCCGGGCGGGCGTCCAGGAGCCGGATGCCCGCGCGCCGGTACTCGCGCCCCGCTGCGACAACGAAGGCCGCGAGCGCGGCTTTCGACGCCGAGTAAGCGGCCAGGCCGGCGACGGGCGCCTCGGCCACGACGCCGCTTAGGGTCACCACGAAGGGCTCCCGGCCCTCCCGGGCCGAGGCGGCCAGGTAGGGCTGGCTCTGGGTAATGAGCTGAATCACGCTGGTTGTGTTCACGGCGAAGAGTTCGTCCAGCGTGGCGGGTTCCAGCTCTGATGCGGCGCCGAACGCGACGACCCCGGACGCAACCACTAGCCCGTCCAGACGTCCGTACTGCCTAGTCGTATCAGCCAGCAGCTTCTGGATCACCGAGGGTGCGCGCAGGTCATGCCCGGCAGACTTTGACGCCCGGGCAACGGTAGCGCCGTGATTCTCCGACTGTGCGGCGATGCGCGAACCGAGACCGCCGGTGGCGCCGACCACCAGAACAACCGCACCTTCAAGAGTCGTCATTCGGGCACTCAGCGCCGGGTCTCGTACCGGGTCAGGAGCACACCGCCGGGAAACGTCCCGGTCTCCACCAGGCTCAGGTTTACCCAGTTGTCCAGGGCGGTGAAGAACGGGGTACCGCCGCCCACCAGCACCGGATGGGTGACGATAACGTACTCGTCGATCAGCCCGGCCCGCATGGCCGCCGCGGCGAGGGTGGCTCCACCGATGTCCATGGAGGCGCCGCCGTCGGCCTTGATCCGGGTGATCTCGGTAACCGCGTCCCCGGAGACCAGACGGGTGTTGACGTCGACCGTGCTGATCGTCGTGGAGAACACCACCTTGGGCATGTCCCGCCAGCGGCGGGCGAACTCGATCTGCGCCGGCGTGGCGCCCGGCTGCCGGTCGGCAGTCGGCCAGTGGGAGCTCATCGTCTCCCAGAGTTTGCGCCCGTACAGCGCCAGCCCGGTGGCCCCAACCCGCGTCGGACCACCATTGGAACAGCTCGTCGCTCGGTACGCTCCAGCCGATGTCCCCGCCGGGCGCGGCGACGTAGCCGTCCAAACTCACGTTCATTCCGAAGGCCAATTTGCGCATGGCGCCAGTCTCCCGTGGACCGGCATTCGTTGTACAGACCAGCAGGGCGGTCCCGACATGATCAAGTCAAACGTGGGCAAGGTGCTGCTGAACCGCTCTCAACCGATCAGGTAGGCGAATCCGCGCCCGTCCGAGGCCGCCGCGTGGACGAAACCTGTGGCTTTATGAAGGAACGCGGTGGCATAGGCCAACTCGGACTCCGGCACCTGACCAGGCGAGTAGAACCCGCTCAGGCCGGCTTTGATGTCATGGTCGTTGATCGTCTCCAGGTCCTGGGCGATCAATGCGACTTCGTGAGGCGGAAGTGCCCGTACCCACGGGCGCCATGTAAAACCATCGTCGGCGTATGTCACCTGCCCTTCGAACATTCGGTAGGCCGCTCTGGCTGCAGCACCCTGAGAGCGGGGAGCAGTGAGCCGCTGCAGGTACGGCCATGCCTTGTCGAGGTAGAGGAGGTCCCGCTCCGGCAGGGATTGTCGGAAGTCGGTGACGCCCTGCGTGAAGCCGGGCTCGAGGCC
Organism: uncultured Actinomycetota bacterium; assembly: GCA_963698285.1. Classification (GTDB taxonomy): domain Bacteria; phylum Actinomycetota; class Actinomycetes; order Actinomycetales; family Micrococcaceae; genus Arthrobacter. Next base: position 459,933 of record CAVOQF010000004.1, read on the forward strand.
GTACGCGTCCGCAAGCGGGTCGGAACCTATCACTGCGAGTGGGTCAGCAAGTGCCTTCCCGGTCTGATCGCTGTCAAAGGCGTACGCGTAGTATCTGATTCCCATACGACGATTCTGAGCGGGCAGCATGCTGCGCAGGGACGAATCCTGCCGTGTGTGGATAACTTGAGGCCATTGACCAATGGGGACGGGCTGGCGAGTACATACATGCTTTTCGTCCCAGCTGCCAGGAACGTCTTCGATGCCGATACCTTAAGCGCCACCAGTCAAGTTGGCCTGTTGATCCCAAAACGCCGCCCGGCACTACAAAGTACCGGGCGGCGTTTTACCAGGATGAGCATCCGGGACTACACGTTGAAGCGGAATTCAACCACGTTCCGTAGCCGAATAACCTGGTGCAGAAAGGAGGATTACGCCGACGAACCCGCTGGCCGATCGTCATGAGACTCTCTTTCCATGGCTGCTGGCCGACGCCGTGGTCCCCCGCCTTGCTAAGGACCGTTCTTCCCTACCGTCCCAGCGAGTGGCCAATCTGCCGGAGGGCGGCATCATAGGCCGCATCCCACGTCCAGCCAGCCGCCGGCGCGCCGGCAAGTTCCAGTGACACCAGCCCGTGGACTTGGCCCCACACAACTCCGACCATCGAGGCGATCTCGTCCTCCGATGCTCCGGGCAGCGCTGCGGCAACGGCAGCGAATAGCGGCCCGATCGATGGCTCAGCGGCTCCCGGCGTCGGCCGGCACGGCACCTGGCCGGCCAGTGAGCCGCCGAACATCAGGCCGTAGAGGATCGGATGCTCCAGCGCCCAGGCTCGGTAGGCCCGGCCCAATGCTTCGAGGCCGGCAGGGGCGACCTCTTGCTGGGAGGCAGCAAAGGAAGCGAAGCCGTCGTCGAGCACGGCACTCAGCAGTTCCGCCTTGCCCCCGAAGAGCGAATACACCGCCGTCGTCGACGTCCCCGCGGCAGCGGCAATACTGCGCAGCGATAAGGAGGCGGCGCCGTCGCGGGCGATGAGGGAGGCTGCGGTGTCGAGCAGCCTGCGACGCAGGGTCTCGTCGTGGACTATGGGTCTTGCCATAGGACCAGTATTGCATAACACTGTTCTGTAACAGCGTTACGAATAGGAGAAGCGCATGTCGGAACAAGTGCACGCAGGACGTTTCACTGCCGATCCCGGAGGCGGCCCGGTGACAATCTTCCTGATCGGGATGCGCGCCAACCGGTGGTGGAAATTCGGGAAAGTGGCACGGGTGGGGGCGGCCATGCCCAGGATGCTTGCCCACCTGGCCAAGACGCCGGAGGCCGGATTGCTGGGCTACCAGCAATGGTTCGGGCGGACGACCATCATGGTCAGCTACTGGAAGAGCCCGGAGCATCTGCAGCGGTTCGCGGCCGACCGGTCGGCGCCGCACCTTGAGCCCTGGCGCCGATTCATGCGCGAATCCGCAGGCACTGGCGACGTCGGCGTATGGCACGAAACCTACGAGACGATGCCCGGTGGCAGGGAAAGCGTGTATAGCGATATGCCGGTCTTCGGGCTGGCAGCGGCTACCGGTCACGTACCAGTGGGAGCGGGACTGAACACCGCACGCCAGCGTTTGGAGGCAGACGAGGTAAGTTGGCGTCCGTCCGAATGAGCCGTCTAGATTGCAGTTCTCACTGTGAAAGGTCCCTGGCCAATAGTGAAGGCAGAGCCCGTTCATTGGAGTCATCGCCGCGATTCTCCGCCACGGACGGCGACCGGCACGCTTCCGGTGAACCCGGCGCAGCAGGCTTCACCACCGTGCGGACGGGCCGTAGCTCTCCCGAAACAAATCCAAAGTTCCGACAAGGAGAAGAAACGAAATGCCGACTTTCAACGGCCCCGAAACAGGACCCGCTGTCGCCCATTTCGAAACACCGCGCCTTCACGCCCGCCCATTCCATCCGGCAGATGCAGAGGCCTTTGCCGCCTATCGCGCCCAGCCCCAGGTCGAGCGGTACCAAAGCTGGAGCAACTACACCCTTGAACAAGGTCGCGCCCTCATCAACTCGATGCAAAACATCCAGCCCGGCATACCGGGAGAGTGGTACCAGTTCGCCCTCGAAAGACGTGCCGACGGCATTCTCATCGGCGATGTTGCATTAAAGGTGAACGACACTGAAAAGAGCGAGGCGGAATTGGGGTTTACGATAGCGCCCGAGCACCAGGGAAACGGGTATGGCCGTGAGGCGGTTCTGGGGCTCGGGCGCTAGCGTAAACCCCAATTCCGCCTCGCTCTTTTCAGTGTCGTTCACCTTTAATGCAACATCGCCGATGAGAATGCCGTCGGCACGTCTTTCGAGGGCGAACTGGTACCACTCTCCCGGTGTGCCGGGCTGGATGTTTTGCATCGAGTTGATCGAGGGTGCGACCTTGTTCAAGGGTGTAATTGCTCCAGCTTTGGTACCGCTCGACCTGGGGCTGGGCGCGATAAGCGGCAAAGGCTTCTGCATCTGCCGGATGGAATGGGCGGGCGTGAAGGCGCGGTGTTTCGAAATGGGCGACGGCGGGTCCTGTTTCGGGGCCGTTGAAAGTCGGCATTTAGTTTCTTCTCCTATTGGCTAAGGACCTTTCACAGTGAGAACTGCAATCTAGACGGCTCATTCGGACGGACGCCAACTTACCTCGTCTGCCTCCAAACGCTGGCGTGCGGTGTTCAGTCCCGCTCCCACTGGTACGTGACCGGTAGCCGCTGCCAGCCCGAAAACCGGCATATCGCTATACACGCTTTCCCTGCCACCGGGCATCGTCTCGTAGGTTTCGTGCCATACGCCGATGTCGCCAGTACCGGCGGATTCGCGCATGAATCGGCGCCAGGGCTCAAGGTGCGGCGCCGACCGGTCGGCCGCGAACCGCTGCAGATGCTCCGGGCTCTTCCAGTAGCTGACCATGATGGTCGTCCGCCGAACCATTGCTGGTAGCCCAGCAATCCGGCCTCCGGCGTCTTGGCCAGGTGGGCAAGCATCCTGGGCATGGCCGCCCCCACCCGTGCTACTTTCCCGAATTTCCACCACCGGTTGGCGCGCATCCCGATCAGGAAGATTGTCACCGGGCCGCCCCCGGGATCGGCAGTGAAACGTCCTGCGTGCACTTGTTCCGACATGCGCTTCTCCTATTCGTAACGCTGTTACAGAACAGTGTTATGCAATACTGGTCCTATGGCAAGACCCATAGTCCACGACGAGACCCTGCGTCGCAGGCTGCTCGACACCGCAGCCTCCCTCATCGCCCGCGACGGCGCCGCCTCCTTATCGCTGCGCAGTATTGCCGCTGCCGCGGGGACGTCGACGACGGCGGTGTATTCGCTCTTCGGGGGCAAGGCGGAACTGCTGAGTGCCGTGCTCGACGACGGCTTCGCTTCCTTTGCTGCCTCCCAGCAAGAGGTCGCCCCTGCCGGCCTCGAAGCATTGGGCCGGGCTTACCGAGCCTGGGCGCTGGAGCATCCGATCCTCTACGGCCTGATGTTCGGCGGCTCACTGGCCGGCCAGGTGCCGTGCCGGCCGACGCCGGGAGCCGCTGAGCCATCGATCGGGCCGCTATTCGCTGCCGTTGCCGCAGCGCTGCCCGGAGCATCGGAGGACGAGATCGCCTCGATGGTCGGAGTTGTGTGGGGCCAAGTCCACGGGCTGGTGTCACTGGAACTTGCCGGCGCGCCGGCGGCTGGCTGGACGTGGGATGCGGCCTATGATGCCGCCCTCCGGCAGATTGGCCACTCGCTGGGACGGTAGGGAAGAACGGTCCTTAGCAAGGCGGGGGACCACGGCGTCGGCCAGCAGCCATGGAAAGAGAGTCTCATGACGATCGGCCAGCGGGTTCGTCGGCGTAATCCTCCTTTCTGCACCAGGTTATTCGGCTACGGAACGTGGTTGAATTCCGCTTCAACGTGTAGTCCCGGATGCTCATCCTGGTAAAACGCCGCCCGGTACTTTGTAGTGCCGGGCGGCGTTTTGGGATCAACAGGCCAACTTGACTGGTGGCGCTTAAGGTATCGGCATCGAAGACGTTCCTGGCAGCTGGGACGAAAAGCATGTATGTACTCGCCAGCCCGTCCCCATTGGTCAATGGCCTCAAGTTATCCACACACGGCAGGATTCGTCCCTGCGCAGCATGCTGCCCGCTCAGAATCGTCGTATGGGAATCAGATACTACGCGTACGCCTTTGACAGCGATCAGACCGGGAAGGCACTTGCTGACCCACTCACAGTGATTGGTTCCGACCCGCTTGCGGACGCGTACGGCCTCGAACCCGGCTTCACGCAGGGCGTCACCGACTTCCGACAATCCCTGCCGGAGCGGGACCTCCTCTACCTCGACAAGGCATGGCCGTACCTGCAGCGGCTCACTGCTCCCCGCTCTCAGGGTGCTGCAGCCAGAGCGGCCTACCGAATGTTCGAAGGGCAGGTGACATACGCCGACGATGGTTTTACATGGCGCCCGTGGGTACGGGCACTTCCGCCTCACGAAGTCGCATTGATCGCCCAGGACCTGGAGACGATCAGCGACCACGACGTCAAAGCCGGCCTGAGCGGGTTCTACTCGTCTGGTCGGGTGCCGGAGTCCGAGTTGGCCTATGCCACCGCGTTCCTTCATAAAGCCACAGGTTTCGTCCACGCGGCGGCCTCGGACGGGCGCGGATTCGCCTACATGATCGGTTGAGAGCGGTTCAGCAGCACCTTGCCCACGTTTGACGTGATCATGTCGGGACCGCCCTGTGGTCTGTACAACGAATACCGGCTCCACGGAAACTGGCGCCATGGGCAAATTGGCCTTCGGGATGAACGTGAGCCTGGACGGCTGATGTCAACGAGAACCTGCGTGCCCAGGCCCAGCCGGAACTTGCCGCCGGTGGCTTCCTGCAACTCCCACGCCACTTGGGCGGTGATCATGGGGCTGCGTGGAAACGCCACTGCGACGCCCGTGCTCAGTGCCAGTGACGGCGCAGCAACCGCGGCAACCGCCGCCGAGAGGTAGGGGGTGCGGCCGGCCTCGGTGAACAGGATGCCATCGATGCCGGCCGCCTCGATGGCCCTCGCCGTGCCGTCCATACGGGCGAGCGGCTGGGGCGTGAGCATCACGTCGACATGCATGACGCGAGCGTAAGCACTCTTCGCTGTCGACAAACCACCGGAGGTACCGCTACGGTCGCGGTTTCCGGCGCTGGGGGGTGCCGGCAAAAGGGGTGGACACGATGAGCGACTTCGACGTGATCGTACCGCGCGGGCACGGTGGTCGACGGCACGGGGGCGCCCGGCCGTCGTGGCCGACGTGGCCATCGACGGCGACCGCATCGTGGCCGTCGAGGACCGCCGTGGCCGGCACGGGCCGACCGCGAGCATCGACGCCGACGGGCGGGTGGTGACGCCCGGGCTTCGTCGACATCCACACCCACCTCGACGCCCAGCTGGCGTGGGACCCGCTCGGCACGTCGTCGTGCTGGCACGGCGTCACCGTCGTGGTGCTCGGCAACTGCGGCGTCACGTTCGCGCCGTGCAAGCCCGAGGACCGCGAGTACCTCGCCGAGATGATGGAGTCGGTCGAGGACATCCCGCGCGACGCCGATCCTCGAGCGGCCTGCCGTGGGACTGGGAGACCTACGGCGAGTACCTCGCGCTGCGCTCGACCGCCTGCCCAAGGGCCTGAACGTCGGCGGCATGGTCGGCCACTGCGCCGTGCGCTACGCACGCCATGGGCGAGCGCAGCCTCGACGAGGACGCCCGCCACCGCCGACGACATCGCCGCCATGGCCGAGCTGCGTCGACGAGGCGATCGACGCCGGCGCGCTCGGCTTCTCGACCGTCGCGCACGCTGCTGCCACCGGTGCCCGACGGCCGCCCGGTGCCCGGCACGTACGCCGACGCCCGACGAGCTGCTGCGCGATCGGCGACGTGCTGGGCCGCCACGGGCGCGGCGTGTTCGAGAGCGCGCACCGCGGCTCGGCGAGCGCGACGGCGCCGACCTGCCGACGGACCCGCGCCGAGGTCGGCTGGATGGGCGAGGTGAGCCGTCGCAGCGGGCCGCCCGGTCACCTTCGGCCTCACCCAGACGACCGCCGCCCCGACCTGTACCGGCGGGTCCTCGACTTCGTCAACGAGGAGAACGCCGCCGGCGCCACGGTGCGCCCGCAGACCACGGCGCGCGGCATCGGCGTGCTGTTCGGCCTCGGCCACCGCACCCCGTTCGACCGCCGCCCGGCGTGGCAGGCGCTGCGCGACCTGCCCCTCGACGAGAAGCTGGCCGCTGATGCGCGACCCGGCGCGCCGGGCGCGCTGATCGACGAGGCCGAGGCGCACGGCGCCCGGCGGTCGACGCTCGGCGCAGCTCTTCGTGCTCGGCCCCACGAGCGCGCGTGCCCGCTACGACCTACGACCCGGCCGACACGCCTCGCCGCGCAGCGCCGCGCGCGGCGTGGCATCGCGCCGGCCGAGGCGTTCATCGACCTCGTGCTCGAGACGCGACGGCGCCGGGTGCTGCAACTACCCGTTCCTCAACCAGAGACCTCGACGCGGTCGACGAGATGCTCGACGACCCGCTGGTGATGCTCGGCCTCGCCGACGCCGGCGCCCACGTCGGCCAGATCATGGACGCCAGCCAGCCCACGTTCTTCCTCTCGTACTGGGTGCGCGAGCGGCAGCGGTGGTCGGTCGAGGAGGCGATCCGCCGCCTCACCGTCCGACACGGCCGCGCTCTTCGGGATCGCCGACCGCGGCGTGCTGCCGCCCGGTGCCGTACGCCGACGTCAACGTCATCGACCTCGACGCTCTGCACGCTGCCGCTGCCCGAGTACGTGCACGACTTCCCCGGCGGGGCGGGCCGCTACGTGCAGGGACCGGCAGGCTACGACGTCCACGGTCGTGAACGGCAGGTGTTCATGGAGCACGGCGAGCACACCGGCGCGCTGGCCGGGCGCCTGCTGCGCTCGAACGACTCGGAGGAGCTCGTGAGTGACCGAAGGAGCGATGGCGGCCCTCGCGCGCCGAGCACTCCCACGCACTGGAGCTGTTCGACTCGCTCACGCGCCGACGAGTGGGCGCGCCGAGCGGCTGCGCCGGCTGGCGGGTGCAGGACGTCGCGCAGCACATGGCCAGCGACGTTCCACTCCATCGCCGACCCCAGCAGCATCGAGGCCGGCACGACGCGGCGACGTCGAGCAGAACGCCGAGGTGCCGGTGCAGGCCCGTCGCGACTGGACCGTCGAGCAGGTGATGGCCGAGTACCGCGAGTGGAGCGAGAAGGGCATCGCCGCGCTCGGCGGCGATGCAGGAGCCACCGACTGGCCGACATGGTCGTGCCCCATCGCCAACCTCGGCAGCCACCCGCTGCACCTGATGGGCAACGCCATCGCGTTCGACCACTACTGCCACCTGCGCCACGACATCGGTGCCGCGGTGCCGACGAGCGGCCGACCTGCCCCACGACCCGGCGGTGCTGCGAGGCGACGATCGAGTGGATGCTGGCCGGCATCCCGCAGATGTGCGCCGAGGCGCTGGCGGCGTGCACCGTGGGCGTGAACCTGATGTTCACCGACCTGCGCCACACCGTGTACGTACCTGCGCCCGGCAGCGCCCGGCGAGCCTGTGGACCGTCACGCCGGGCACCGACGCCGTCGCTGCCGATCTGCGTGACGTCGGCCCACGAGTTCGTCAGCTGGGGCACCAAGCGCACCGACTGGCGGCCGACACGCGCAGCTCACCGATCAGGCGGCAGCGGCCACGCTCGACGCGATCAACGTCATCTGACCCGCAACCCGGTCGGACGTGGCACTAACCTGCGGCATGACCGTCGTACTGCTCCACGGAAACCCCGAGACCCCCGTGATCTGGGAGCCGCTGCTGGCCGACCTCGGGTCGCGACGACGTGGTCACGCCGCAGCTGCCCGGCTTCGGCTGTGCCAGTGCCCGACGGCTTCGGTGCCACCAAGGAGGAGTACGTCGAGCTGGTTCATCGGCCAGCTCGAGCCCATCGTGTCGAGCACGGCCCGGTCGACCTCGTCGGTCACGACTGGGGTGGCGGCATCGGCATGCGCGCCGTGGCGCTGCGCCCGCGACCTGTTCCGCACGTGGGCGTGCGACGTGCTCGGCCTGTTCCACCCCGACTACGTGTGGCACGACTTCGCCCAGATCTGGCAGACGCCCGGCGCCGGCGAGGAGTACTTCGAGCCGACACGCTGGCCACACCCGTCGAGGACCGGGTCGCGCTGCTACGAAGCGATCGGCATCCCGCGTGCCACCGGCGAGCAGCTGGTCGCCGTGGCCGACGACGACGATGGGCGCTGCATCCTCGCCCTCTACCGCTCGGCCGCGCAGCCGGCGATGAAGGAGTGGGGTGAGCGACTCGGCCCGGCGGCCACAGCTGCCGGGCCTGGCGATCATCGCCGCCGAACGACCCGTTACGTGCGACGGCGACGACCTCGGCCCGGAGATGGCCGAGCGCACTGGGGCGCCATCGAGCACGTGCTCGCGGGGCAGGGCCACTGGTGGATGCTCGGCGATCCCGGCGGCGGCGCCGCGATGCTGCGAGAGTTCTGGGCGAGGCCTTGAGCGAGCCTGATGGACGCTGCTGACGATCGACCTGCCCGCGGTGCGGCGCCGAGCCGACGAGCGCGTTCTACGGACCGTGCACGTCGTGCCGCGTCGAGCTCCGCGCCAAGTTCCTGGGTGAGGGACGCGAGCGTCGAGGTCGCCGAGTACGTGCCGAAGATGAACGTCACCCCGAACGCCGTCGCGCTGAAGGACGACTGAGTCGACGTCGGCATCCGGGAGTCTGTTCACCCACGTTCACCTGGTGTACCGTCTCTCGAACCGAAGTGTTTCACCGCGTGCCCGTACGGTACCGACGACGCTTCAAACAACAAGGGGAGAACAACCAATGAAGATGCGTTCAAAGGCGAGCACCAAGCTCGTCGCTGCGCTGATGGTCGGCACGCTCGTGCTCGCCGCGTGCGGCGACGACTCGTCCGATTCGGGCGACACCGCTGCACCAAGACCACCGGCTGCCAGCACCGAGACCCCGGCCACCACCGAGACGTCCGCTGCCGGTACCGAGACCACCGCTGCCGAGAGGCGACGACCCGCTCGCCGCGCTCTACCAGGAGTGCCTCGACAACGGCGCCAAGGTCAACCTGATCGCCCTGCCCGACGAGTGGGCCAACTACAAGGGCATCCTGCAGAGCTTCCGCGACAAGTACCCCGGCGTCGAGAACCCGGTCGCCAACCCGGACGCCTCGTCGGCCGGACGAGATGGACGCCGTCGAGACGCTCGCCGGCCAGGACGACATGCCCGACAACGTCGACGTCAGCCCGGCCATCGCGCAGGAGATGGTCGACAAGGGCCTGTTCGAGCCGTACGTGCCGACCACCGACGCCGAGATCCCCGACGGCCTGAAGGACGCCGACAACAACTGGACCGCGGCCTACTACGGCATCATGGCGATCGTCACCAACACCACCATCGTGCCGAACGCCCCGAAGACCTTCGCCGACCTGAAGAAGCCGGAGTACAAGGGCCTCGTCGCGCTCAACGGCGACCCGCGTGAGTCCGGGCTCGGCCTTCGCCGCGGTCATGGCCGCGTCGCATCGCCAACGGTGGCAGCGCCGACGACATCATGCCCGGCATCCAGTTCTTCGCCGATCTCAAGGCGTCGGGCAACCTCGGTGGCACCGACGTCGCCGCCGATCCGCCGTTCGTCGCCGTCAAGCGGGAGCTCTACGGCTAC
>CAVOQF010000005.1:0-156928 GCA_963698285.1 uncultured Actinomycetota bacterium
CCGCTCCTGCAGCTCTGGTTTGAGGGCATCGCCGAACGGCACGACCTGCGCCCGCTCACCCGCGCGCAGACGACGGAAATCCTGGCGGAACGGCTGGGTCCCCAGGTGCTGCCCAATGTCGCCGAGGTGCTCTGGGAGGCCTCCGGCGGCAACCCGCTGCTGCTGGGCTGCCTGGTCGACGACGCGAAAAGTGACGGCACGCTGCTCCAGCGCAACGGGGTGTGGCTGTTCGCCCGCCCGTTGAACAGCCACGGCGAACGGCTGACCGACGTCGTCCGCCGCCAGCTGCTCCGGTGCTCCGCCGAGGAACGCAAGGCCCTGAACCTCGTGGCGCTGGCCGAGCCGGTGTCCAGGTACCTGATCGAAGCCCTGGTGGACGAAGCCACCGTCGCGGGCCTGATCGAACAGGAATTTGTCCGCGTCCTGGATGGGCCCGAGCCCGAACTGCGGCTGTGGCATTCGGTCTACGGCGACACCCTGCGGAACCTGGTTTCCCCGGCCCGCAGCCTGCAGCTCCGCCAGAGCCTGCTGCGCCTGATGGACCGGGAACCCGCCTCGGCCGAGGGGCTCCTGCGCCAGGTGAGCTGGTCGATGGAATGCGGCGTCGAGGTCGAGGACCGGCAGCTGCTCCGGGCAGCGGTCCTGGCCAGCAGGCTCTTCGAAGACGAGCTGGCCCGCAAGGCGGCGTCCCAGGTCAAAGACCCGGAACTGCAGATCGCGGCGCGCTCGGTGATCGCACGGACGTACTACAACACCTCCAACCACGCGGCGGCCCGGGACATCCTGGCCGCCGATTTCGGCCAGGGACGCACGGTGGCCAGCCTGCTGACGGGCTCCCTGCTGTGGGCCGCGGTGCTGTCCGCGCTGGGACACAGCCCCGCCGACATCATGCAGCGGGCCGAAGCGCTGCTGCGTGCCGGCGAGCGGCTGGCCGCGGACAACCCCGCCGACGCCGAAGGCATCCTGGCCGCGACGAGGGACCGGGTGCGGACGATCCGCACCATGGTCCTGGCCCTTGCCGGCGACGCGGACGCTGCCGGGGCGGCCGGCGGCGATGCCGCAGGCCAGTCCGACGGCGGGTCACCGGCCAGCAATCTTGAACGGGCCTTCCAGGCTGGCGCTGGAAACGGAGCAGCTGCTGGTCCAGGGCAAACCGGACAGCGCCTACGCGGCGGCCACCGCGGCCCTGGCGGCGGCCGGAGCCGAGCACGACGAGCTGTACTTCCTCTCGGACTTCCTGGTGGTCCGCGCCGTCACCGCGGTGATCCACGGCGGTGACTGGGACGCCGCAGAGGCCCTGCTTGGCGGCTTTGTGGCGGGATCCGGGCCCAGCCTGATCTCCTTCGGCGGCGGAGTCCACACGGCGGCCGGCATCGTGCTGCTGTACCAGGGCCGGGCCGCCGAGGCCAAGAGGACGCTGCGGGCCGCCCTTGAAGCGTTGCGGCTGGCCGACCCCCAGCAGTTGTTTTCGCTGACCGCCGCGATGGCCTTTGCCGCAGCCGCCGAGGCCGGCGCCAAGGACAAGGCCGCCGCGTTCCTCGCTGACTACGAATCGGCCCGGCCGCCCGTCTCCCGCTACCTGCGCACCCTGTCCGCGATGGCCGTGGCGTACGGCAAGGCCCGGCTGGGCGGCAGCCGCCGTGCGGCGGAGGAACTGCAAAGGCTCGGACGGCCCGACGACGGCGGACGCAACACTGCGGGACTGGAGTTCGATGCGCTGGCCTTCAGGCTGGCCCTGGGCGACACCGGCGCGGCGGAGCGGCTGCGCGAATTGCAGCCGGTGCTGGAGGGCCGCCGGGCGGCAGCCGTCTGCGGCTACGCGGCGGCGATCGGGACGGAGCAGCCCGGGGACCTGATGGACGCGGCGAAGGCCTGCGAGGAGGCCGAGCTGTGGGGCTTCGCGGCCCTGGCGTACGGAAGCGCCGCCGCTGCCTACCACGACGCCGGCGACACCTTGCGGGAGCGGATGGCCGCGTCGCAGCGGCAGCGGTGCCGTGACCGTGCCGAAAGCGCGCCCGGGCAGGAGCCGGGCGAGGACGACGCGCTCGGACTCCTGACCCGGCGGGAACGTGACATCGTGGCGCTGGCCGTCCGCGGCCTGAGCGACCGGCAAATCGCTGCCGAGCTGCAGGTTTCCGTCCGGACCGTGGAGGGCCACCTCTACCGCAGCTACGCCAAGCTGAACATCAAGGGACGCGAAGAGCTGCGCAAGGTGGCCGAGGAGTAGGTGTTCCCTGCTTTGCCGGCCCGCACTACGGCCGGCGGCACCCGGAGCCCCTCGGCGACTACTTGGATTGCCGCAGCGGGAGCCCGGCGGGTTCCGAGTACTGCCGCGTAGGCACCGGCGCCATACCCGCCCAGCAATCGAGTACTACTTACGGGTGCCTTTGCCGCAGCCGGTCCATAGCGTGGAGATATCACTGGTTAAACATTGATTGCGAAGGTCTCTCCCATGTTTCAGCAAGAAGCCGGCGTGCCCGCCGGCAGCGGCAAAACGGACGCGATTTCACCAGCGCAACACCCAACCCAGGGGCGGCAGGAAAAACCATTCACCCGCCAGCACATCGTTTCGGACGTCCTGGACACTCTGACCTCAGGATCGGGTTGCGGCGTCCTGCTGGTGGGGGAGCACGGGGCCGGAAAGTCCTTTATCGCCCAGCGCACCCTTGAACAACTCGGCGAAGACTACCTGGTCGTCCAGGTCCGGGGCAGTTCCATCTCATCCAAGCTCCCGTACGGCGCCCTGAGCGTGCTGCTCAACGATCTCGATGCCTCCCACCTGGAACACCCGCTGATGGTGCTGCGCGGACTCACCCAGCTCCTCCACGCGAAAGCCCAGGGGCGCGCCATCGTTTTGTTCGTGGACAACGCCCACGACCTTGACGACCTGTCCTGCATGATGGTTGCCCAGCTCAGCGCCGGAGGCCACGTGACGCTGCTGGCTGCGTGCGTTGACCTTCCCCACGTCGGCGGCGACATCATGGGACTCTGGAAAGACGACCTGCTCCGCCGCGTGGACCTGGAGCCGTTCGATTTCGCCGAGACGGCCGCCACGCTCAACCAGGAGTACGGCGGCCACTTCTCGCACACGGCCGCCCGTGCGCTTTGGAGTGCAAGTGGCGGAAACGCACTCTTCCTGCACTCCCTGGCCCGGGAACAGATCAAGCTCGGCACGATCGTGCGCCAGGAGGGCGCCTGGGTCCAGGGCAACCGGTCCATTGCCCTGACCGGGGAAGTGCGGGACGTCGTGAAGGCGCGGCTGAACCGGCTCGGCCCGGGCCAGCGTGACGTCTTCGAACTCCTGTCCCTCGCCGGCGCCGTTCCGCTGCAGACGCTCATGCGGATCTTCAATCCGCAGGACATGGACAACCTGCAGGAGCGGGCCCTGATCCAGGTCAGCCACGACCACCCGCCGATGGTCAGCGTCGCCAACACCGTGACCGCCGCCATCGTCGCCAGCGTGGTTCCGCCGGGCCGCAGCGCCGAACTCCGGCGTCGTCTGACCGCCGTGCTGGCGGACACCGAGCAGGCCGCACCCGCCGGGTCAGCCGATGTCGCGTGGGCCCTGGACTGCGGGGAGCAGATCAGTCCCGCGGCGGCCCTGGCGGCCGCACGGCTGGCCAATAACGCCTCCGACCCGGCCTCGGCGCTGAGGTTTATCCACGAAATCGACGCCGGCGAGGCGCTCGCCGGAGCAGCCATCGAAACCGTGAACGCCCAGATCTCGGTCAACAACGACGAGTCCGCCCGGCGCCTCCTCCACGGACTCGATGACGCCGCCGCCGACGAGCGCCCGCTGACCGAGTGGGTCGCCCTGCAGCTGCTGCGGGTGGACGTGGACCAGCGCAGCGCCGCCACCGCTGCCGACGCCCGGGCCAGGCTGGGCCTGGTCCGCGACCGCCTCTCGGGGCTCACCGCGGAAGAGTCGGACCAGCTGGGGCCGGCCCGCGAGCAGCTGCGCCTGGCCGAGGCAAAACTGGCGGCCTTCGAGGGCCGCTACGCGGACGTTTTGGCCATCCGGGCCGAGCTTGAGGCCGAACTGGGCACCGAAAACGGGCTTCTGGGCGCGAGCCTGCTCTGCGAGGCCATGGCGGTCACCGGCAACGTGCTCGGCGCCTTGGCCCTGGGCAAACAAGTCATCGCCGCCGCCGCTACCGTGCCGTTGGCCGACCGCAGCGTGCGCGAGATCAGGGGGCGGTTCCTGCTCCTCCTGCTGCTGTCGGCGAAATTCCGGGAGGCCGCTGCCTTCCTCGCGGCCACCGCCGGCACGGCCGAACCGCAGTCCCGCCTCGGCGGGATGTTCGAGATCGGCCAGGGCGTGATCGACCTCCATGCCGGGAACCTGGACGGTGCCGCCCCGTGGCTCGAGGCCGGGATGTGGCAGCTCCGGATGCAGGACCCCGATGCCTTGTCCGGGCTGGCCACGGCGGCCTGCGCCTACGCGGCCGGCCTTGCCGGTGACGAAGAAAAGGCCAGCCTGCTGCTCGCCGAAGTGCAGACGCAGCGCGCCAGCTCCTGGCTGGTGGGCCGGATGACACGGTACTTCGAGCTGTGCGCGCTGGCGGAACTCGGCCAGCGGCCCGCGGCGATCCGCACGCTCGCCGCCGAGGCGGACAGCGACGCCGACGCCGGGGCCACGGCCACCGGGATGCTCTTCCTCTCCGCGGCGGCCAGGCTGGGCGACCGGCAGCTGTGCCAGAAGCTCGCCGGCCTCGCGGGCCGGGTGACCGGGCAGTTCGCCCTGCTCTGCCTACGCCTGGCCGACGGCGTGAAGGACTGCGCCAGCGAGCAGCTGCTGGCCATTGCCAAGGACGCCGACGCGTCAGGGAATGCGGTGTTCGCCCGCGACGTGGCCCGCAGGGCCGTCTACTGCGCCAACGAAGCCGGGAACCGGATCGCCCTCCGCGTCGCGCAACGGACGGAGCAGTCCCTGGATGACAGGTTCGGCAGCCCGAAGAACGGCCTGCATTCGCTGACCACCTCCACGCTGACCGCACGCGAATGCGAGGTGGCCGTCCGGGCGGCGGCCGGAACGTCAAACCGCAAGATTGCCGAACAGATGCACGTCTCGGTCCGCACGGTGGAGGGCCACTTGTACCAGGTGTACGCGAAACTCCATGTCGCCAGCCGAACGGAGCTCAAAGATGTCATCTCGGGACCGGCGGCCAGCGCGCGCCTCGGTTGACCCGCCGGGGGCCTCCGCCGGCCTCCGCCCTGCGGTCAACGACGGCGGGAGAGGCCCTGAGTGGAAAGCCTGACTGATGCAGCGACCCTGATTGGCCGGTCCGGTGTCGTTAAGGACGTGGTCGGCTGCCTTCGGGACGAGGGAAGGGCCGGTGCCCTGATAATCGGGAACTCGGGATCCGGTAAGACCGCCGTCGTCAAAGCCGTCCTGGCGGAGCTGCGCCCGCAGGGAACGCTGATCCGGCTGGCAGCGACTCCGGCGCTCGCCGCCGTCCCGTTCGGGGCACTTGCACCGTACCTGGCAGGCCTTCCCGCCCACGATCTCGACTCCTACGCGGCCGTCATGGGGGCCGTGACGTCCAGCCTGAGGGCCGAGCCGGTCCTCGCCCTGTTCGTGATCGACGACGCCCACAACCTGGACCAGGGGACCATCAAGCTGGTCGCGCAGGCCGTCGCCACCGGCGCGGCGCGGCTGCTCGCTACCTGCCGTCCCGGGCCGCTGATTCCGGAGGAGTTCCTGGCCCTGTGGGATGACGGCATTATCGCGAAGTTCGATCTGGCGCCGCTCAGCCGTGCCGAGGTCCATCAACTCTGCGAACAGGTGCTGCGGGCCGAGGTGTCGCCCTGGGTCAGCGAATTGTTCGCCAAGGTGACCGGGGGCAACCCGTTCATGCTGATGTCCCTGATCGACCATGCCCGTGCAACCGGAGCCATCGGGCAGCGCCATGGGGCGTGGTTCCTGCTGGCGGCGCCGGATCTGGGCGATGTTCCGGCCGCGGACCTGGTCGACCACCAGGTGCGCTCCATGTCCGCCGAGGAAAAGACCGCCGCCGCCATCGTGGCCCTGGCCGGGCCGCTCTCGCTCGGCCAGATTCTCCGGTTCAGCAGCCCCCGGGCCGTCGACGCCCTCGAGATGGCCGGAATCATCACGGTCTCACGGGACCGCGACCGCATCGTCAGGCCCGCCAGCCCGCTCATCGGCGAAATCATCCGCCGCCGCGTCCCCGCGGGACGGAGCGCCGGCCTCAGGGCCAGCTTCCTCGCCCTTCCCTGGGCGGGCGCGGTGCACCCGGATGCCTTCCTCAACCGCTTGCGCTGGTCGCTGGATTCCGGCGCGGACCTTGCAGCCCCGGAACTGCTCCGGGCGGCCACGGCCGCGAACATCGGCCTGGACACCGCGACGGCACTCCGGGCCGCGGGCGCCATCCGGGAGGACCGCTTCCTTTCGGAGGCCAGAATCCAGCTGGCCTATTCCAGCTACCTCATCGGCCGGCGCGAAGCGTCAGCCGGCTACCTCGACGCCGCGCAGCCGGTGCGCTACGGCCGCGCGTCCTACCTCGCCGCTCGCCTGGCAGCCCGGCTTGGAACCCTGGCGGCAGCCCTGGAACTTCCGCGCGACAGCCGGCGGCGGGGATCCGGATCCCGGAGACCCGGACCAGCCGCTCTGGGCGAAGCGCAGCGTGGGCCTGGCCACGGGCCTCCTGCTGGAAGGCTGGGACGGCCGGAGCGCGGAGCTCCAGGAGCGGCTCCAGGGACTGGTTGCCGCGGCAGAGGGCAACCCGGAAATCCGCATCCCTGCGGTGTCGCGCCTGGCGGAGGTCTGGACCGCCCAGGGCCGGGTGCTGGCGGGACTGGGCATCGACCGGGAGGCCTGGCACGGGGTGCAGGGCGCCGGCCTGGCACTTCCGCTGGTCTACGAGGACGTGCTGGAGCGGCACTGCCTGAACCTGATCCGTGCCAGCGAATGGGAGGAACTCGCCTCCGCCCTGGACGACTACACCGCCGGCCTGCCGGCGCGGCTGCTGTACAGCGGGGGCATGCTGCACGTGATGCGCGGCTATTCCCGGCTGCGGCAGGGGCGGATCCCGGAAAGCGTGGCCGAGATGCTGCTCGGGGTGGAAGAACTGCTGATCGCGGACCCTTGGGAACTGCTGGCCTTCGCGCACGCCGTGGCGGCCTACGCGGCCGCCGCCGTCGGACGGCCCGGCGACGCGGCGGAGCACGCGCTGGCCTTCCGCGGCACCGTGTACCGCGAGCCGGAGACGCTTCGGCTCCTCGCAGAGGCCTACTGCACCGCCGCGGAAGTCGCTTACGGCCGGGACGGCGACGACGCCCGGCGCGAACTCGACCGGCTCGCGGACGAAGCGCAGCGGCAGGGGCTCCGGGGCGTGGAAACCGATATCCGCCGGCTCTCGCTGCGCGGCGGCGACGCCGCGGGAGCGGCAGCCTTGGCGGCGAGCAGCAGCGCCGTCGAAGGCCCGGAGGCGCGCCTGCTGGGGGCCTACGCGCTCGCCGTCGCCGCCGCGGATTCGACCGAGCTCATGGCGCTCAGCGACCAGGCCATGAACTCCGGTTACCTGCTGCTGGCGCTCGAAGCCGCCCAGCAGGCCGCGCATCTGCTCGAACACGACCCGGACAAGTGGAAGCTCACGGCGGTCCAGCGCAAGGTGCACCACCGGATGGTCGCCGCCGGCATGTCCGGCCACATGAACATTGTCCGCGGCGAACTTTCCGCCGACCTCACCGCCCGGGAAACCGAGATCCTGAAGCTGGTGGCGGGCGGGGCCACGAACGCCGAGATAGCCGCCCGGTTGACCCTGTCCCAGCGGACCGTCGAGGGCCACCTCTACCGCATCTTCGGCAAGCTCGGCGTCAGCCGCCGCGGCGAGCTGGTGGACGTCCAGCGCGATCTGCCGCTGCCCTGACGGGCCTGGGCCGCATCCGGACCCCCGGAGTGTGCAAATCAAGCGACTTCCGCGGCCACGGCGCGGAACCCTGCGTATCCGGCGCGTGACCTGGACGCCACTCGGGAGTATGTCTAAGTAGTACGGCAGCGTAGACCACAAGAGAAGTCGGGTAACCCCTACTCGTGTGCAGATCGGGCCTCCGCGATTGACTTAAGTCAGTCCCAGGAACGACTCACAAAGGTCTCAAAATGAGTAACTACAGGGCGGTATTCGACTGCGGGCAGCGCCCGCGGAGGAGCGGGGCCACAAGCCTGCGTTCCAGCGCCGCAATTGCCAGAGCCACCAGTAACGGTGGCCGCGTCGTACACCTCCCATATCCGAACTCCTTCGTTGGAATCGTACGGTGCCCCTGCCGGCAGCCGTACCCCCAAGGACGGAGCCGGCGGCGTCAGAGCCTTCTGAGACCGAGGCTCTCCCCCCAGCCGCCGCCGGCTCCCTTAACCGGTCTGCACCACTGAGAAGATGTGGAACTGCCGTGAGCGCGGTAGACGAACACCGCACCGGCTATAGAAAAAGAGGCAGTCGTTGGAATCGACGCCCCGCCCGGGCCGCAAGGCCCGCCGGCGGGGCGTTTGATCACCCCCTCGCCGTTGGCCAGGACGTCCACGGCCGCCCGTCCCGTGGACTCCGGGATGTCCTGGGCGAGGCGTTACCGCCGCTGGCTCCGGTTCACGGACATTTCCATCGTGACCGGTGCGGTGGCGGTGGCCTACACGGTCCGTATCGACGCCGACGGGGTCTTCGCCCGCACCCCCGCAGTCAGCTCCTATGCCTCCCTCAGCATCGCCATCCTCGTTGCCTGGATCGTTGCCCTCGAAGTGCACCGGACGCGGGAGGAGACTGTCCTCGGCGTCGGGGCCGAGGAATACAAGCGGGTCATGGACGCCACCCTGGGGGTCTTCGGCGGCATCGCCATCGTGGTGCTGCTGCTCGGCATCGATGTGGTGCGCAGCCATTTCGCGATCGCCCTCCCGGCCGGCTCCCTGTTGCTGCTGCTGAGCCGTTGGCGGTGGCGGGCCTGGCTGAACCGCCAGACGCAACTTCGGCCACTACCTCTCCAAGGTGATTGTTGTGGGCGAAGCGGCGGACGTCGAATACGTCATCCGCCAGTTCGGCAAGGTGTCCGGTGCCGCCTACGAAGTCGTGGGGGCGGCCCTGCCGGCCGGCTACACCGGCACCCACCTGCAGATTTCCGCCGCCAGGGTCCCCGTGCTGTGCGATGTCGCTTCGGTTGCCGGAAAGGTGGCCGAGACCGGGGCCAACGCCGTCGTGGTAGCAGGACAGCTGCACGGCGGCAGCCGCGCCATCCGCCAGCTGGGCTGGGCCCTGGAAGGAACCCACGCCAGCCTCGTCCTGGCCGCCAGCCTGACCGACGTCGCCGGTCCCAGGATCCACTGGCGGCCCGTCGAGGGCCTGCCTCTGATGCACGTGGAACTGCCCGAGTTCAGCGGCGGCAAACACACGCTCAAGCGCCTCGTCGACATCGTCGCCTCGGCGGCGGCGCTGCTGTTGCTCTCACCGCTGCTGTGCACCCTGGCCTGGGTGATCGCCCGGGACAGCAAGGGCCCGGTCTTCTTCCAGCAGGAAAGGGTCGGCCGGAACGGCGAACGGTTCAAGATGATCAAGTTCCGCTCCATGGTCGTCACGGCGGAAGCGGACCTGGCACAGCTCAAGGAGCTGAACGAGGGGGCCGGGCTGCTGTTCAAGTTGAAGCAGGATCCGCGGGTTACGAAGTGCGGCCGCTGGCTCCGGAAGTACTCGCTCGACGAGCTGCCGCAGTTCTGGAACGTCCTCAAGGGCGACATGAGCCTGGTGGGGCCGCGGCCGCAGCTGCCCTGCGAGGTGGAGGGCTACGAGGGCGATGTGAGCCGCCGGCTCCTGATCAAGCCGGGCATCACCGGGCTGTGGCAGGTGAACGGCCGGTCGAATCTCGGCTGGGACGAGAGCGTCCGCTGGGACCTCTACTACGTGGAGAACTGGTCGTTGACGGGAGACATCATGATCCTCTGGCGAACCGTCAAGGTCATCCTGAACCCGGTGGGGGCTTACTAAACGCTGGTGAGGGCCGGCGGAAAATTGAAAGGGCAGGAAATGGGTCTCAGAATCGGTTACGCGCCGGGGGCGTTCGATTTGTTCCACATCGGGCATCTCAACATCCTCAAGCACGCCAGGAGCCAGTGCGACTTCCTGGTCGCCGGGGTCGTCTCGGACGAAATGCTGGAACAGGCCAAGGGCAGGCTGCCCGTGATCCCCCTGGCCGAGCGGATGGAGATCGTCGGCAGCATCGGCTACGTGGACAAGGTCTACGCGGAAACCGTCCCGGACAAGCTCCAGGTCTGGGACGAACTGCGGTTCAACGTCTTCTTCAAGGGCGACGACTGGAAGGGCACCGCCCAAGGCGACAGCCTGGAAGCGGCTCTTCGGGCGGTGGGCGTGGAGGTGGTCTTCTTCCCGTACACCGTGCAGACGTCCAGCTCCGCCCTGCGCACCGCCCTGGAGCTGATCAACCGTTCACCCGAGCCCGGGCACCGTCTCCAGGGAGTGCGGCGGTGAGCGGCGCTGCAGATCGCCATGATCGGGACGCGCGGCGTCCCGGCCCGCTACGGGGGATTCGAAACCGCCATCGAGGAAATCGGGCAACGGCTCGTGCAGCGCGGCCACCGCGTCACCGTCTACTGCCGGGAGACGGGCGGCGGCGCCCGCCCGGCCCGGCACCTCGGCATGGACCTCGTCCACCTGCCGGCGCTGCGCAAACGGTCCCTGGAGACGCTCAGCCATACCGGGCTGTCGGTCGCGCACCTGCTCCGGCACCGGCCCGACGCCGCCATCGTCTTCAACGCCGCCAACGCGCCCTACCTGCCCGCGATCCGGGCCGCCGGAATCCCGGTGGCCACCCACGTCGACGGGCTGGAATGGAAACGCGCCAAGTGGGGCCGGGCCGGCCGGAACTACTACCAGCTGGTGGAACGGCTCGCGGTCCGGTGGTCGGACGCGCTGATCGCCGACGCGGTCGGCATCCAGGACTACTACCGGGAGAAGTTCGACGCCGACACGGTGTACCTCGCCTACGGGGCGCCGATCCAGGCGGCGGCGGCTCCGACCGGCTTCCTGAGCTGGGCCTGGCGCCCCGCGGCTACCACCTCGTCGTCGCACGCTTCGAGCCGGAAAACCACGTCCACCTCATCGTGGAAGGCTTCGCCCGGAGCGCGGCCCGGCTCCCGCTCGTGGTCGTCGGCTCCGCGCCCTACTCGGACCGCTACACGGCCCTGGTCCACGGGCTCGGCGACGACAGGGTCCGCTTCGTGGGCGGCGTCTGGGACCAGGAGCTGCTGGACCAGCTGTACGCGAACGCGTTGGTGTACTGGCACGGACACTCCGTCGGCGGCACCAACCCCTCGCTGCTGCGGGCCATCGGATCCGGCACGGCCACGAACGCGTTCGACGTCGGGTTCAACCGCGAAGTGCTCGAAACCTCCGGGCGTTACTTCGCCGGAGCCGACGACGTCGCCCGGCTGGTGCACGAGGCCGAAAGCCCCGGCTCGGACGCCGAAGCCAGGGGCCGGCAGGCGCAGCAGCTGGCGCGCCGCTACAACTGGGACGACGTCGCGGCCGGTTACGAAGAACTTTGCCGGGGGCTGCTGCGCACCGGGACGCGGAACGTCCGCCGGGGCTCCGGCGACGGACCCGGGGACCGGATTCCGGCACCGCGGCCCAGCCTGGGAGCCGGGCAATGACCGCCGTCGATCCGGGCATCGGCGCGGCCGTCCCGGACGTTCCGGCCGGTTCCGGTTACCGGGACACCGTGAAAAAGCTCGCCGCGGCGCAGAAGACGGCGGCCCGCGGGGCACCGGCGTACTCCCGTTACGTCAACCGCCGCCTCGGACGGCTGCTGGCCGCGCTGGCCCTGCAGGCCGGGCTGGGCCCCAACGCCGTGACGGCGATCAGCGCGGGCTTCACCTTCTCGGGGATCGCCCTGCTGATGCTGTTCCCGCCGTCCGGAGCCCTGGGGATCGGGGTGGCCCTGCTCCTGGTGGCCGGCTACGCCCTGGACTCGGCCGACGGACAGGTCGCCCGGATGCAGGGCAGCGGATCGGCCGCCGGGGAGTGGCTGGACCACATGGTGGACGCGGTGAAAACCTCGGCCCTTCCGCTGGCGCTCGCGGTGGGGCTCTACCGCTTCGACGCCGTGGACCGCTGGTGGCTGCTGGTTCCGCTGGCGGCGGCGGTGGTCTCGGCCGTCCTGTTCTTCAGCATGATCCTCACCGAACAGCTCCGCCGGCAACGGGGCCTGGTCTCCGTGGCGGCGCCGGGCAGGCGCTCCTGGGTCCGCTCGGTTCTGGTGGTCCCGATGGACTACGGGATCCTCTGCCTCTCCTTCGCCCTCTACGGCGTGGTCCCGCTGTTCCTCGCCGTCTACACCCTGATCGTCGCCGCGACAGCAGTGTTCCTGCTGTTGGCATCCGTCAAGTGGTTCCGTGAGATCTCCGCCTTCCCGCCGACGCCAGGCCGGGAGGGACGGCACCGTCTCCAGGAACCGTCCGCAACAACCGGCAACACCACTGGAACTGGGGTCCCGCAATGAACACACCACAGCACGGGCACGGAGCCCGCAGCGCCGGCAGGCGCCGGCGCCTGCTCGCCACGTCCATCGGAATCTCGGCGCTGCTGGCCCTGGGCGGCACGGTCTGGGCCTCCGGCCAGGACACGGTCGCGCGGGCGGCGGGCGAACGGACCGGGCAGGACACCGCCGTCCGGGCGCCCAGCCCGACGCTGGAGGCCGCGGGGCCCGCGGTCGCCGCGGCCACGCCCCCGGCAACCGGCGGGCCGGCGTCCACCGCGGCGCCCGGACCCGCGGTAGCCGGACCCACGGCAGCCGCCTGCGACATCGCCCGCCGCACGGCCGGCCGCGGCCCAGCCGAATCCGAGCCCGGTGGACCGGCAGGGCAAGACCGAGCAGCAGCTCGCCGAAATACCGCAGCCCACGGCGGCCCCGGTGGACCTGTCGGACAAGAAGGCCGTCAAGGGCGGCGTCTCGGCCACCATCACGGAGGTGGAGGCCGTGAACGGCGAGGCCAAGGGCATCGGCGAAATCGCCGGCCCGGCCGTCCGCTTCAAGGTCACGCGTGACCAACAGCACCGCCCGGGCGATCTCGCTGGACTCCGCCGTCGTCGACGTGACGTTCGGCCGGGACAACGAGCCGGCCTCGCCCCTGAGCGGTCCCGACACGGCCGCCTTCCCGTCCTCGGTGGCCCCGGGAGGCAGCGGTGTCGCGGTGTTCGTCTTCGCGGTCCCCCTCGACGCCCGCGACAAAGTCAGGATCCATCTCAACCTCGAAGCCGAGACGCCGGTTGCGACGTTTGAAGGCAAGGTGCCGGCCTAAGCGCCTCCGGCAGAAGTACCGGAACTGACCCTCAAATCACAGGAAGGATCCAGGCCATGGCAAGAGAACTGGACAGCCTGCCCTCGCTCCTGCTGGTGCGGACCAC
Source organism: uncultured Actinomycetota bacterium (assembly GCA_963698285.1). Taxonomy (GTDB): domain Bacteria; phylum Actinomycetota; class Actinomycetes; order Actinomycetales; family Micrococcaceae; genus Arthrobacter. Next base: position 13,419 of record CAVOQF010000005.1, read on the forward strand.
GGCCCGGCGGGGGAGGAAGGCGGCAAAACGGCTCCGCGCCGGCATCGCCGCCGCGTACCTGCGGCTCCGGAACCGGGCAGTCCGCCGTCCCGCGACCGGCACCGCGCCCGTCGTCGTCTCCATGACGACGCACGGTGCCCGGCTGAAGACCGTTGCCATCGCGCTCGAATCGATCGCCCGCGGCAGCACCCGACCGCAGCGCCTGCTGCTGTGGCTGCAGACACCGGAGCAATTCCGGACCGCCCCGGCCGGCCTGCGCCGGCTGGAACGCCGCGGCGTGGAGATCCTGCTGAGCCCGGACTACGGCCCGCACACCAAGTACTACCCGTACACCGCCTCCGTGGGGGAGCACACCCTCCCGCTTGTAACCGCCGACGACGACATCATCTACCCGCGGAACTGGCTGGCCCTGCTGGCCGACGCCAACCGCCGGCATCCGTGAGGCCATCAGCGGACACTGGATCAGCATCATCGGCCCCGCGGTGGACGGGGTCGCCGACTACTCCACCTGGGCGCGGGCCCGGGACACCGCGGCCCGGACGGCCAACTTCGCCGTCGGCGTCTCCGGGGTGATCTACCCGCCGGCGATGCTCCAGCAGCTCAAGGCGCACGGCACGGGCTTCGCCGCCGCCTGCCCCGGCGCCGACGACATCTGGCTCAAATGGGTGGCCCTGCGCGCCGGGATTCCGGTCCGGCAGGTCCGTCCCGTCCCGCGGCACTTCCCGATAATCCCGGGCAGCCAGGGCGAATCGCTGATGAAGACCAACGTCGGCGAAAGCCGAAACGACCACTGGATCCGAGGCCTCTTCACGGCCGAGGACGTGGCGCAGCTGACCAGCAGCGCCGCACGACACCGACTGGACTAGAGGGGAAGCACATGTTCCGGAACGCCACGCTGGGGAGCGCTCAGACAAAGGACGCAGGGTTTGCGCCCTACCCGACGCCGGGAGGCGCCGCTTGGAATCACACGAAACGAATGCTGGCCGTGCTGCTGGGCGCGGCCCTGGTGCTCTCGCTGGTGCTGGTGGGCGCCCCGCCGTCCGCCGCTGACACCGCGCCGGCCGATCCGGCCAGCCCGGAGACACCGGTCACGGTCTCCGCCGACGCGCTTCCCACCGCCCAGATCAACGGGGTCGCGTGGACCCAGCTCATCATCGGCAACACCGTGTTCGTCGGCGGGGACTTCAGCGAAGCCCGTCCCGCCGGAGCGCGCCGCCGGAACGGCAACGGTCACCCGGAACAACATCCTGGCCTACAACCTGACCACCGGGGAGCTGCTGAACAGCTTCACCCCGAGCTTCAACGCCGAAGTGACGGCGCTGGCCGCTTCCCCGGACGGATCGCGGCTGTACGTCGGCGGGTCCTTCACCAGCTACAACGGCGCCACGGTCTGGCGCGTCGTCGCGCTCAATCCGTCCAACGGCGCCCTCATCATGAGCTTCCTGCCCAAGATGTCCGCCTCGGTCCGCGCGATCGTGGCGACGGACAGCACCGTCTACCTGGGCGGCCTGTTCGGATCCGTGGGCTCCGTGTCCCGCTCCCGGCTCGCCGCGTTCAACGCCGCCGACGGGGCGCTGCTCCCCTGGAACCCGGTTGCCGCCGGCGGCCGGGTCAACGCCCTGGCCCTCTCAGCCGACGGCGCCAGCATGGTGGCGGGCGGTGCATTCACCACCGTCAACGGCTCCAGCAACCCCGGCATGGGCCTGGCCAAGGTGGACACCGTGGCCGGCGCCCTGTTGCCCTTCCAAATCAACAACATCGTGCGCAACGGCGGCACCAACGGGGCCATCACCGCCCTGGCCACCGACGGCACCAACGTCTACGGCGCCGGCTACACCTTCGGCCGCACCAGCACCCTGGAAGGGAATGTTCTCGGTCAAATGGTCCGATGACAGCACCAACTGGATCGAGGACTGCCACGGAGACAGCTACTCCATCAAGCCCCTGGGCGACGTGGTCTACCTGGCCGGCCACCCGCACTTCTGCGGCAACATCGGCGGCTTCCCGCAGACCGAACCCTGGAGCTTCAACCGCGGCATCGCGTTCGGCAAGCAGGCCACCGGCACCATCACCACCGAAAACCACGGGTACACGAACTTCGCCGGAAACCCTGCCCCGCCGCTGCTCAACTGGTACCCCTACCTCGACTCCGGCACGTTCACCGGGCAGAACCAGGGACCCTGGACGGTCAACGGCAATAACGACTACGTGGTGATGGCCGGGGAATTCACCGTCGTCAACAACCAGGCCCAGCAAGGCCTGGTCCGCTTCGCCAGGACCGGCATCGCGCCCAACGAGCGCGGCCCCCGCGTCACCGGCGCCAACCTGACCCCCACCCTGTCCAGCCCCGCCGCCGGCACCGTCCGGGTCCGCTGGCAGGCCAACTGGGACCAGGACAATGAAAACCTGGTCTACGAGGTCCGGCGCAACGGAGCCGTGATCGCCACCATTAACCAGGCCTCCACCTTCTGGCGGCGGCCCGGCATGACCTTCCTGGACACCTCCCGGGTGCCGGGACAAAGTTACACCTACCGCATCTTCGTCCGAGATCCCTTCGGCAACGAGGCCCGCAGCGACACGGCCACCATCACCGTGCCGGGCGCGGTGGCGGCCCCGGGCAACTACGCCCAGCAGGTCCTGGCCGACAAACCCGGCAACTACTGGCGGCTGGGGGAGGGCAGCGGCGCCACGGCCGTGGACCTCGCCGGCCGCGACGACCTGGAACTGCAGCCGGGTGCCAGTTTCGGCGCCGCCGGCGCCATAAACAGCGATGCGGACACCGCCGTCGGCCTCAACGGGACCCAGGACGCAGTGGCCAGCGACCCGACCCTGGCGTCCCGGCCCAACGTCTTCAGCACCGAGGCGTGGATCAGGACCGACTCCACCCGGGGCGGACAGATCGTCGGCTACGGCAACACCCAGGCCGGGCTCTCGGCCGACCTGGACCGAAGCGTGTACATGGACCCCGCCGGACGCATCTTCTTCGGCGTCCGGCCCGGCGGCAGCCGGGGCACCCGGATCACGATCAATTCGACGGCCACCTTCAACGACAACCAGTGGCACCACATCGTCGCCTCCCTTGGCCCCGACGGCATGCAGCTGACCATCGACGGGACGCGCGCCGCCGGACGGACCGACACCACCGCCGCCTGGCCATTCGACGGCTACTGGCGGATCGGCGGCGACCACCTCACCGGCTGGCCCAGCTGGCCCATCCTGCCCAAGGGCGAGGGCAACTACGTCAGCTTCCTCAGCGGCCAGATCGACGACGTCGCCCTGTACCCCTCGGTGCTGCCGCTGGCCAGGATCCAGGCCCACTACGTGGCCTCGGGCCGCACCGTGAACGCGCCGCCCTCGCCCCCGGTGGCGGCGTTCACCTCCACCGTCAGCGGGCTCACCGCAACAGTGGACGGCGGCACCTCCTCCGACGCCAACGGACCCATAGCCGGCTACGCCTGGGACTTCGGCGACGGTTCCACCGGAACCGGGGTGACCGCGGAGCACAGCTACGCGGCCGCGGGCAGCTATGACGTGCGGCTGACGGTCACGGACAACTCCGGCAGCACCGCGAGCGTGACCCACCAGGTCACCGTGACCGCGCCGCCGGCCAACCAGCCGCCCGCGGCCGGCTTCACCTCGACCGTGAATAACCTGGCGGCGGCCTTCGACGCCGCCGGCTCCACGGATCCGGACGGCACCATCAGCGGCTACGCCTGGGACTTCGGCGACGGCGGCGCCGGGACGGGAGCCACCGCCACGCACAGCTACGCGGCGGCCGGAAGCTACCAGGTCACCCTCACGGTGACGGACGACGACGGCGCCACCGGCCGGCTCACCCGCACCGTCACGGTCACGGCCCCGCCGGCGAACACCGTGATAGCCGCGGACACCTTCGGACGCACCACCACCGGCGGCTTCGGCAACGCCGACGTCGGCGGCGCCTGGACAGTGGCCGGCGGCGCCAGCAGCTTCTCGGTCGCCAACGGATCGGGAGCCGCCACCATCGGTGCCGCCGGAGCCAGCCGGTACGCCTACCTGAACGGCGTCGCGACGGCGGCCTACGACGGCCGGATCACCGTCTCGGTGGACAAGGTCGCCAACGGCGGCGGCATGTTCGCATCGCTGGTGGGCCGGCGGGCCAATAACAACGAGTACCGGGCCAAGATCAAGGTGGCCGGCAACGGGGCCGTGTCCCTCTACCTCTCCAGGGTGGTGGCCGGCGCCGAAACCACCATCGCCGGGCCGGTGGCCGTCGCCGGGCTGGCCCTGGCCGCCAACGATCCGGTGATCATCCGGCTCAAGCTGGACGGCACGGCGCCGACCGCGGTCAGCGGCAAGGTCTGGCGCGCTTCCGCGGCCGAACCCGCCGGCTGGCAGCTGACCGTCAACGACGCCACGGCGGCGCTGCAGGCCGCGGGCGCCGCCGGCGCCGGCGGCTACGTCTCCGGCACCGCCACGAACGTCCCGGTGGTCCTGCGGATGGACAACCTGAACATCACGGCCGGCGGCGCGGCCCCGGCGCCCAACGCGGCCCCGGCGGCGGCGTTCACCTCCACCGCGAACGCGCTGCAGGCCAGCTTCGACGGCACAGGCTCCGCCGACACCGACGGGACCGTGGCCGGTTATGCGTGGAACTTCGGTGACGGCAGTGCCGGAAGCGGCGCCACGGCGTCGCACACCTACGCCGTCGCCGGAACCTACCAGGTCACGCTGACGGTCACCGACGACGACGGCGCCACCGGCACCGTCACCAAGGCTGTAACCGTGACGGCAGGCGTCCCGGCCAACCTGCTCGCCGCGGACGACTTCGGGCGCAGCGAGGCCGGCAGCTGGGGGACAGCCGACACCGGGGGCGCCTGGACGCTGGCCGGAACGGCCGCCAACTACACGGTGGCCGGCGGCGCCGGCATCATCACCACGCGCTCCGGCGGGATCGCCCGGCTGGCCACCCTGGCCGGCGTCTCCTCCACCGCCACCGATCTCGCGGTGAAGTTCTCGCAGGACAAGATCGCCACCGGCGGCGGCACCTACGTCGGCGCCGTCGGACGAAAGGTAGGCAGTGACGAATACCGGGCCAAGCTGCGGATCGCGGCCACCGGGGCGGCCACGCTCTACCTGACGCGGGTTTCCGGCGGCACGGAGACGACGCTGCAGTCCGCGGCGGTGACCGGCATGACGGTGACCGCCAACGACCCACTCCGGCTCCGGGTGCAGGTCACCGGTACCAACCCCACCACGATCAGGGCCAAGATCTGGCGGGACGGTGCGGCCGAGCCGGCGGCCTGGCGTCTGACGGCAACGGATTCCACGGCGCCGCTGCAGGCGGCCGGAAGCATCGGACTGCTCAGCTACCTCTGGAGCACGGCCACGAACGCGCCGGTCGCCGTCCGCTTTGACGAGCTGTCCGTGGCCAGGCCGTAGCCATGCCGAGATCCGGCACCCGGTGCGGCGTCCGCCGCCCTGACATCTGAGCGAAGGAGCGCAATGAACTCTCCATGGAGGACTTGGGGACTGTCGCGGCAGGGCCCCCACGGAGTACCGCACCGCACCCCCGGACCCCGGCGTACCGACCAGCCGCCGGGCCGGGGCCTGGCCGCGGCGACCAGCGCGGCGCTCGCCGCCGCGCTGGTCCTCGCGGTCCCGCCGCCGGCCTCCGCGGACACCGCGCCCCCGGACCCGGCGAACCCGGCCACCCCGGTGACCGTGTCGGCGGACGCGCTGCCCACGGTGCAGATCGACGGCGTCGTCTGGCAGCAGGCCATCATCGGGGACACGGTTTATGCGGTGGGCAAATTCGGCACCGCCCGCCCCGCCGGCGCCGCCGCGGGCACCCAGACCACCGTGCGCAACAACATCCTGGCGTACCGGCTGAGCACCGGCCAGCTGATCACCGGGTTCACGGCATCCCTGAACGCACAAGCCCTGGCCGTCGCGGCGTCGCCGGACGGCAGCAGGCTCTACGTCGGCGGTGAGTTCACCCAAGCCAACGGCCAGCCGGCCAGCAAGGTGGTGGCCCTGAACCCGCAGACCGGCGCCACCATCGCCGGCTGGGCGCCGAAAATGTCCTCGACCGTCCGGGCGATCGTGGCGACCGCCGGGACGGTCTACCTGGGCGGCCTGTTCAGCACCGTGGGGTCCACCTCCCGGTCCAAGCTGGCCGCGGTCCGCGCCAGCAACGGGACGCTGCTGCCCTGGAAACCGATCGCTGGCGGCGGCCGGGTCAACGCGCTTGTCCTGGCGCCCGACGGCGGCAAGCTGGTGGCGGGCGGCATGTTCACCACGCTGAACGGCACCAACAGGCCGGGCTTCGGGCTCGGGGCCGTCGACGCCCTCACGGGCGCCAACGTCGCAACGCCGGTCAACGACGTCGTCCGGAACGCCGGCACCGGGGCCGGCATCACCTCGCTGTCCAGCGACGGAACGAACTGGTACGGGACGGGCTTCGTCGATTCCAAGATGAACGGCACCGGGAACCTGGAGGGATCCTTCGCCGGCAAATGGTCAGACCTTGGCGTCAAATGGATCGATGACTGCCACGGTGACTCCTACAGTGTGTTCGCCAGCAACAAGGCCGTCTACAAGGCCGGCCACTCGCATTACTGCGGCAACTTGAAAGGCTTCCCGGAGACGTCGCCGCGCTCGTGGCACCGGGCCCTGGCCTACAGCAGGGAAGCCACCGGGACGTTGACGAAGGACATCCACGGGTTTCCGAGCTTCACGGGCAAGCCGGCGCCGTCCCTGCTGGTGTGGTACCCGGACATGGACACGGGTACGGCCACCGGCCAGAGCCAGGGGCCCTGGGCCGTGACCGGCAACAACAGCTACGTGGTGATGGGCGGCGAGTTCAAGACCGTCAACTTCAAGGGACAGCAGGGCCTGGTCCGGTTCGCGGTCAGCGCCATCGCCCCGGACAAGGAAGGGGCACGGTCCTCGAGCCGCGGCCACCAACCCGGCGCTGACCTCCCCGTCGGCGGGCGTCATCACGGTCAAGTGGCAGTCCAACTGGGACCGGGACAACACCAGGCTGACGTACCGGCTCTCCCGGGACGGCACCGTGATCAGCACGCAGTCGCTGGACACCACGTTCTGGAACCGGCCGATGATGCAATTCACGGACAGGGTCACGCCCGGGACGAAGCACAGCTACCGGGTGGTCGTGACCGATCCCTTCGGTAACGCCAAGTACTCCACCACCGTCAGCCTCACGGCCCGGTGAGGTGGCAGGCCGGCAGCGGCCGGGTCAGCTGTTGAAGCGGATACCGCCGGTGGACCCCTCGCCAAGGACGGCGAGGGTGTCCGCCCAGCGGTTCGTGGCCAGGCCCGGCACCGAACTGGCCGTGCGGTTGATGACGCGGACGGGGTACTTGGAGCCGTTGCCGAAGTCGAACTGGTTGCGGCCCAAATAGTTCGCCGCGACCGTCACCGTGATGGTGGGGTATTTGCCGTGGTCGATGTTGATGGACGTCTGGCCGCCGTCCACCCAGTTATTTTCGACCACGACGTTGCCCAGCGGGGCGACGTTCTGCTGCAGCATGATGCCAATGCCCGCATGGTCGCCGCGGGGGTTTTGGACGCTGCCGCGGCCGGGACTGGCGCTGGCCACGATGGTGTTGCCGGCAATCCGGATATTGCGGCCGCCCTGCACCTGGATGCCGTCATTGTGGGTGCCGTCGCTGTGGGCTGGGTCGTTGGACCAGTAGGTCAGCGAATGGATGTAGTTCCCCTCGGCGGTCACGTTGGCGCCCGCCGGGCCGCCGGGCCGGTTGAAAATGCCGAGGCCATCGTTGGTGGCCCGGATGTGGTTCCGCCGGGCTGTGTAGTCATGGCCGACGATGCCGTCCCGGAAGTAGGACGGGCGGTCCGGGATGATCGTGTTGTCCAGGACCTGGAGGTTCACGACGCCGGCGCCGGTGGCGTCGATAATGCCGGTGTTCGACGCCGGAATGCCGGTGCCGCCGTGCAGCCGGCTGTTCTTGATGGTCACGTTCCTGGCGCGGACTTTGATATCGCCGTAGATCTCGAGGCCATCGAGGACCGTGCCGTCCCGCGTGATGACCAGATCGGCTCCCGCCCGGTTGAAGGGCTTCAAAACCGTCCCCGCGGGCACCCCGGTGGTGGCTGCGGAGGGCCGGTAGCTGCCGACGGCGAGCCCGGCCCGCGGCGCCGGTAACGGCGGCGCGGCGGCGGGAGCCGCCGTCGGGGGCTGGACGGGGGTGCCCGGGCCGGGGGCAGCCGGGCGCGCTACGCCGGGGCCGGCGGTACCGGCACCGGGGCCCGGGATGCCGGCAGGGGCCGGAGCCGGGGCTGCGGGCGGGCCGCAACCCGTCGCCAGGGCGGCCAGAACAGCCGCGGCAACAACCGCGGCCGGGGCGCCTGCGTCGCGGGGCCGGCGGGCCATGCTGCCTCACCTCGGGTCTGGTCATGGGTCCCGCCGGTGGAGCGGGACATTGCGGCTGAGACCGGGTCACTTCCACGCTAGCCGAGGACGGCGGAGGTGTCCAAGGGGGAGCGGCGCCCTGGCGGGACGGCGGCCTATTTCCGCCGGTATTCGCTGTAGACGTAGCCGAAGGCTGCGGAAGCCATGCCGAGCCCGCGGGCCGCGGTCCGGAGGCCCATCGCCTGGTGGGCGGCCGAGCCGGTGACCAACCCGGCGCCGAGGCGGGCGGCCCCGCCGAACAGCCGGAGCGAACCCGACACCAGGGACGAAACCCGGGCCACCATCCGCGGGAGCGCCGTGGCGGCCAGTTCGAGGTTGACCCGGGCCGCCGAATTACCGCTCCGCAGCGCCCGGCGCAACACCCAGCCGCGGGTGAGCCGGGACGCCGGGACCCGGTCCACCACGACGGCTTCGTCGCACCACAGCATGGATCCGCCCCGCTGCACCAGTTGGCGGGTGAAGAGCGTGTCCGAGCCGCCGCTGAGGCCGAACCGCTCGTCGAAGCCCAGGCCCAGCGACCGGACCTGGCGCAGGTCAAGGAGCAGGTTGTTGGTCGCCGCGACGGTCAGCCGCGTGCCGGTGGCGAGCCTGCGGCGGCGGAAGAACCGGCCCGCCTGGATCCACGGTTCCGGCTCATGCTCGTACTCGCTGATGACCGGACCGACGACGGCGGCGGCCCCGCTCCGGGCCTGCAGCTCCACCAGCCGGGCGAGCCAGCGTTCGGAGGGGACTTCGTCGTCGTCGATGAAGACCAGCAGGGCCGCGTCCGTGGCGTCGGCGAGGGCACGGTTCCGCGCCGCGGCGATCCCGGGCCGCGGCTCGTGGGCATAGCGGACCAGGCCCGGGGGGAGGGTCTGTGCGATCTCCTGCACGGCCGCCCTCGCGCTGGCCTCCGGGTCATTGTCGATGACCAGCACGGTCGCGTCAGCCGGCGGATCCGTGCCGTCCAGGGTCTGCGCCTGCGCGGCGAGACGGGGGAGGGCGAGGCTGATGTCCTCCGGCCGGCGGTAGGTCAGAACCGCGATGACCACGCGCCTTGCGGAACCGATGTCGTTAGCCATGCAGGCCTCCCGCCTTGTCTTGGATCTCGGGTTTGTCCCGGTTGCCGGGTGTGCCCGGCGCGGCCGGGTCCGGGCTGCCTCCGCGCCCGGCGAGGGCGCGGATCTGCGTGAGGTAGCCGGCCAGCAGCTGCCGGTGGAACAGCCACAGCGCCCCCGCCGCCAGGGCGAAAAAAATCACCAGCCCGCCCCAGAGATGCCAGGGCCTGCCCGCGTCCCCGAGCTGCCACAGCCCGTAGCCGGCGGCGCCCCACAGCGCGGCGTGGGCCGCCGGCAGGATGGAGGCCAGCTGGGACCGGGCGGTCACCCCTGTCAGCCGGGTCTGGATCCGCAGCAGCACGGGGGTCAGCAGGAAACCGGCCGCAGTGTAGCCCACGGCGACGCCGAGCACCCCGAACTGCAGGCCGATGACAATGCCGCCCACCTGCACCACGGCGGCCAGGATCTCGTAGCGCACAATCAGCGCCCCCCGGCCCAGTCCCTTCATCAGCGAGGGGGTGATGTAGAAGATCGTCTCGCGCGCGCCCCCGATCGCCAGGACGCTGACCAGCGCGGCGGCGGGCATCCAGTCGGGCCCCAGGACCAGATGGACCAGTTCCGGCGCGGCGCAGGCCACGAACACCATCAGCGGAATGGCCGAGACGGCCAGGACCCGGGTCGCGGCCACGAGGCTCGCGGCCACCCGTTCCGGTTCCTGTGCCGACCGGGCGAAGGCGGGGAACATGACCCGGTTGACGGTCTGCCCGATCAGCTGCACCGGGACCACCAGGATGCGGTAGGCCATGCCGTAGATGGACAGGGCCGAGACACCCAGCACCCGCCCCACCAGGATGTTGTCCAGGTTGCGCGAGAAGTAGGCGAGGCAGTCGGTGGCGAAGACGCTGAGGCTGAAACGGAGCAGCGGGGCCACCGCGCGGAGCGCAAGGTTGGGTGCCGGACCCCGGCTGGCCGACAGCAGCATGGCGGCGCAGACGACGTCGGTGGCCGCAACCTGGTACACCATGGACCACGCGCCCGCCCCGGCGAGGGCGGCGCCGATGCCCGCCGCGCTGCCGGCCGCCGCGGCCGCGATGTCCGCCGCGCCGACCCGGTGCAGCTGCAGCTCCCGGGCCAGCATGGCCCGCGGGGTGATGGCGAGCGCCTTGACCGGGACGGCGAAGGCCAGCACGCGCAGGATGGGCTCCAGTTCCGCCACCCCGAAGAACCCCGCCACCGCGGGGGCCGCGAACCAGGTGGCGGCCGCCAGGACGGCGGCGACCAGCAGGTTCAGCGTGGCCGTCGCGCCCGCCAGCCGCCGGGTGATGTCCGGGCGCTGGATCAACGCCGCGGACAGGCCCTGGTCCAGGAGCAGCGCGACCAGGCTGATGTACACGGTGGCGGCGGCGATGGTGCCGTAGCTCTGCGGTCCCAGGATCCGGGCCAGCACCACGGCGCAGCCGATCTGGAAGCCTTGCCGGGCCAGTACGGCGCCGAAGCTCCAGCGCACGCTGCGGGCCGTTTTCCCGGCGAGGCCGGCTGTCATTGTCGGCCGCCGGCAGCCTGGGCAAGGTGGTCGGCCATCACCTTTCCGTACCGCTCCGGGCTGTGCCGGAATTCCGCCTCGGCGGAGTCCGCCCGGGCCTTGGCGGCGTAGTCCGGCCACGAGGCGGCCACGCGGGCCAGCGCAGCGGCGAGGCCCGCGGCGTCGCCGGGTTCCACGAACTGGGTGGAGCGGTAGCCGCCGGCGGCCTCCCGCAGCCCGGACGTGTTGCTCACCACCACCGGCCGCGAGGCCAGGAGGGCTTCCACCGCGGTGTTCCCGAACGGCTCATCCAGCCGGGACGGAACCACCACGACGTCGGCGTCGGCCAGGAACGGCCAGACGTCGCCCTGGAAGCCGTGGAACGTCACGTTCGCCGCGGCGCCGCCGTCGGCCACCTGCGCCCGCAGCCCGGCCTCGTAGTCCTCGTAGCCGGGGAACACGGCTCCCACGATGGACAGGTTCGCCTCGACGCCGCCGCGCCGCAGCCGCAGCAGGGCGTCGACGGCGACGTCCACGCCCTTGCGGTGCGAGAGCCGGCCCACGTAGGCGATCCGCAGTCCGCCGTGCAGCCGCTCCCGGGGCCGGACGGGTTCCGCGGGGCCGGGGACCCCGTTGTAGAGCACGGTGGACCGCCCGCGCAGCGCCGGCAGGGAGGCGGCCAGGGTATCGGCGCTGAACTGGCTGTTGGTCAGGATGCTGCGGGAGAGGAGCAGCGGGGCGGCGAGCGCGGCGCGCAGCAGGCGGGGCGCCTCCGCCTCCGCCTCGTGGACGTGGGTGACGACCGGGACGCCGGCGATCCGTCCTGCGACGGTCCAGAGAGGCACCGTGATGGTGTTGGCGAGGATGACGTCCGGCCGTGTTCCGCGGATCACGCCCACGCTGCGGGGCAGGCCGCGGGCGGACACCGCCGCCAGCCGGAGCAGCCCGGCGCCGGAGAGCAGGCTTTTGCGCAGGACCGGGGTGGGTGAGAGCACGACGGCGGCGCCGCGGCGCTCGAGTTCGGGAACCAGCGGCCCCGGCGCCGGAAGGGCCACCAGGACCCGGGCGCCGGCACCGCGCAGGCCTTCGACCGTTTCGAGGAGGACGCGGTCGGAACCGTAGAGGTCGGCGCCGGGATGCGCCACGAGTACCGTGAAATGGTGCCCGGTGACATGGCCGGTGACATGGTGCCCGGTCTCGTCCATCTTTCCCCCCGCGGATCCGTACCCCGGCGGACGGGACGCTTAGCGCCAGGACCGGCCGGCCGCTGGCGCGCCACCCCGGTCCTGGCGAGGAGTCGTTGAGACCCACGGAATCCGCCCAGGCTTAGGGACAGACTACGGCCGGCCTCCCGCTTTGGCTAGGACAGGAAAATCCGTGCCGGTCAAAGGGTTCCGCCGGGCACCTTTGCGGTCAATAATGGTGCGACTAGGGGACCGTGAAGGACCGTGCCGGCGCGGCATGGCATGGGAACCGCATGGGGGTTCCTTTGGAGCTTGCAGAATACGGCAGGGCGGTCGCGCGGGGGTGGTGGATCCTGCTGGTGTGCCTTGCGGTGGGTCTCGGGGCAGCCGCCCTCGTAACGGCCCGGACCGCACCGGTGTATCAGAGCAACGTCAAGTTCTTCGCGGTCACCCCCTCCGCCGTGGGCCAGTCCACCCTGCAGGCCCAGGAGATCTCGCGGAACCGGATCACCTCCTACGCCAACCTCGTCAAGAGCGAAGGCTTCCTCGGCCGCCTGGTCAGGGACAGCGGTACCGGGCTCTCCGGCAAGGACCTCGCGGACAGCATCGGTGCCGCGGCCGATCGGGACACCATGACGCTCTCGGTGACCGTGAGCCAGCCGGAGCAGGCCAAAGCCGTCGCCATCGCCACGGCGATCGCCAACAAACTCGGCAGTGCGGCCGGGGAACTTGACGCCGGCGGCGCCTCGACCAGCCTGACGGTGGTGGCCGGGCCCACGAACGACCCGGCGCCGGTATCCCCCCGGGTGCCGCTGAACCTGGCGGTCGGGGCGCTCCTGGGCCTCGCCGCAGGCATCGCGATCCCGGTCGCCCGCCGGCTGTCCGACAAGTCGCTGCGGACAGCGCAGGAGGTCGAAGAGGCCACGGCCCTGCCGGTGCTGGCCCGCGTCCCGTTCAGCCACGGCACCCGCCCGCCGGCCCGGATTCTGGACCAGGGCAAAGGCACGCTGCTGGACGAGGCCGGGCGCCGGCTCCGCACCAACATTGACCATTTCCCCGCGATGGCGACGGCCGGCGTCGTCGCCGTGACTTCCACCGGGCACGGCGAAGGCAGGACCACCGTTGCGCTTATGCTCGCGCGGGCGTGGGCCGAAGCCGGGGAGCGGGTGGTGCTGGTCGAGGCGGGGCTACGTTCCCCGCGGCTCGCCTCCGATCTGGGCCTGGGCGCGGCGACGGGCCTCTCCGACGTCCTCGCCGGCCGGCTGCCCGTGGCCCAGGCCATCCAGCACACCGCCGTCGAGGGCCTGCACGCCGTCGGCGCGGGCACCGTGCCGCCGAATCCCACCGAACTGCTCGGCGGGCAGGCGCTGACGGCCGTCCTGGCCGAGCTGCGCGGTTCCTACGGCCGCGTCGTCCTGGACGCCCCGGCCATGGAACCCTACAGTGACGCGGCCGTCATAGCCGCCGCGGCGGACTGCACGGTGCTGGTGGTCCGGCACCGGCGGGTGACCCGGGACGGGCTCCGGGCAGCCTTGCGCAATCTCGAGCTGGTCAACGGCACCGTCGCCGGGGCGGTGTTGAACGCCCTTCCGGGCCGGCTCGCGGAAGCCCGCCGCCCGTTCAGGGCCAAATTCCCGGTGGCCGCCAGGACCAGGCAGCCGGCCCCCGACCTCCCGCCGGACGCCCCGACCGGCAAGCCGGTCGCGAGCGCGTCCCGCCGGCCCTGAGGCCTGCCCGATGGGCGGAACCGCGACGGGACCCCGAACCAGGCCCGGTGGTCTGAATGCAGCTGGCACTCTGGATCGGGTTGTGCCTGGCCGCGGCCTTCGTCTTCCGCCGCCGCGCCAGGGTGCTGCTGGCCCTGGTGGTGGGACTGTGGGTCCTGATTCCCGCCGTCGGCGCCCCGGTGGTCACCGGCGTGGACGCCGGCCCGCTGGGCTTCCACCCGGCAACGTGGCTGGTGCTCTCCGTCTTCGCCGTCCGGATGCTGCATGATCCCTGGAGCGTCCAGCGGGCGCTGGCCCGGCGTTTCCTCCTGTTCCTGGTCCTTGCGGTGGTGGTCATCGCGGCGTTCCTCGCCTCGCTCACCGCCAGTACCGCCGGCGGCCTGGCGGTGTTGGTGGACCAGATCCTGATTCCGGTGCTGTTCTTCCTGCTCCTGCTCTCCGAGGCCGCCCGCGGCGGCGGGCTCATTGCGACCCTCCGCGGCGCCGTGCTGCTGTCCGTGGCCCTGGCCTGCGCCGTGGCGGTGCTGCAGTGGCGGGCGAAGGACGTGTTGATCTTCGAGTCCGGCTACAGCACCCAGTACTGGTTCGAAAGGCAGTCCGGGCGCTGGATGGGCACCCTGGACCAGCCGCTCGCCCTGTCACTGGCGATTTCCCTGGCCGCGCCCCTGGTGGCCGGCCTCCGGCACAAGACGGTGCAGGCGGCCCTGCTGGTCCTGATGGTGGTCGGCAGCCTGATCACCCAGTCCCGGGTCGGCATCATCGCCGTGGCCCTGTCGGTCGTCGCCACCGTGCTGTTCGCGCACGGACGGGTCTGGATCAAGGCGGTGATGCTGGTGGCCCTCGCCGGTGTCGGGGCCGTCATCGTGTCCTCGCCCCTGATCGACGGTCTGACGGCGCGGCTGGCCGACGACTCCGGCTCCGCACAGGCCAGGGAAGTCGCCCTGGACTACTTCCTGGTCCGCTGGGGCGACTACGTCCTGGCCGGCGAGGGCATCGGGTCCAGCTTCAGGCTGGCCTTCCGCGCCGGGCTGGAAACCAGCCTGGAAAATCCGCTCCTGATGTACAGCATCGACATCGGCATCGTCGCCGCCGTGCTCTACTTCGGCTCGATGCTGGTGCTGGTGGTCCGGAGCGGGTTCCGGCTGGGGTACCCCGGCCTGGTGCTTGCCGGTGTCCTGGCCCTCGTGATTCCGCAGACGTACAGTTCGCTGGCCACGCGGTCCGCGGCCGGGATCCTGGTCTGGACCGTGCTGGCGATGGTGGTGATCGCCGGCGACGAGTCCCGGGAACGGGCCAGGCAGCAGCGGGCCGCCGCAGCCCTGGCCCCCGGCGCGGCCAACCCCGGGGCGGCCGACCGCCCGTTCCCGGCCGGCCCCGGCCGGTCCCCGGCGCGCACGGCGCCGGCCGGCTGAACCTGACCGCCGGGACCGGGGGAAAACATGGGCGGAACCGAGGGACCTTCCGGCAGCATCGGCAGGCGCGGCTTCCTGGGCCTGGCCGCCGCCGGCACCGTCCTCGGCGCGGCCGGCTGCGCTCCCTGCCCCAGCTCCGCCGGCAGCCCCCGGCCCGGAGCGGGCCTCGTTCCGGCCGCCGCCGCAGCCGCCGGCTTCGTGGCCGAGGGCGCCGTCGCCGCACCCGGCGGAACCGGGTCCTACACGGTCCGGGATCTGCTCTCGGCACCGCACTTCCTCGTCGCACACCGCGGCTCGGGCGACAACTGGCCCGAACACACCATGCGCGCCTACCGGCAGTCGGTGGACGCCGGGCTTAAAGCGATCGAAGTCTCCGTCTCCGCCACCGCGGACGGCGTGCTGGTCTGCCACCACGACCTGACCACGGCCCGGCTGACCGGCACCGACCTGACCATTTCCGATTCCTCCGCCGCGGAGCTGGCGCGGCTGCGCAACAACGCCCGGCCGTGGCTCGGACCGGCGACCCCGCTGGAACCGATCCCGCTCCTGACCGACGTCCTGGACGCCTTCGCGGCCAGCCGCGTCATCTTCCTGGAGGACAAACAGGGCACCAACGCGGAACGGATCCTCGCCCTGCTGGGGGACTACCCGGAGGCGCAGCAGCACATCATCTGGAAGCAGCCGGCCTCGTCGTCCGGGCATGCCCAGGCCGCGGCCGAGGGCTACACCACCTGGGGCTACGTCACCCGGACGGACTACCCGCGGCTCGCCGAGCTCGTGCCGCTCGTGGACATGCTGGGGATCCACCACACGGCCCCAGAGGACCGGGTCCTGGAGCTCGTGGACTCCGGCAAGCCGGTGATCGCCTGGGAGGTGCACCGCCGGAGCGAGCACCTGCGGCTGCGGGAGCTCGGCGTCCGGGGGTTCATCTGCTCCAACATCCGGCACGTGCTGCACCAGGAGGCGCCGCGCACCGCGGACCGCTTCGACGAGGGCCTCCGGGGCACCGGCGATCTGCCGTGGAAAGCGGACGGCGGGTGGGAGGAACAGCCCGCCTTTGCCGACGGGGCGCTGAGCCTGGCCAACCAGAAAATGTCCGGCTACCTGCTGGGCTCCATGGCCGGGGCGGTGGACGCGCCGGTCTGGGAACTCGAGTTCGAGCTGTGCTGGCCGGACGGGCTGCCGCCGGCTCCCGACGGGTCCGGCGGGGCGGGTCTGGCGTTCGGGCAGTCCACCGACGCGCCGTACCGCCGGGAGCCCGGGTCGGCGGCCACCGGCTACGAAGTCGACGTCGGCGCCGGCGGACGGATCACCCTGACCCGCCGTGACCCCGGCGCGGCTGCCGCCGTCGAACTGGCCGCCGGGGACAGCCCGGCGCCGGAGCCGGGGGAGTGGCTGGGGTTCGTGGTGTCGGTGGCACCGCGCAGCATCAGCGTGCAGCGGCTGGACGGAGGCACCCCGCGCTGGAGCGTCCGCGCGGAGGACGCCCGCTACGGCGGTGGCTGGTTTTCGCTGCTGAAAAACTACGACGCCGGGCCGCCGGTGGAGTTCCGCCGGGTGCGGGTCCGGGGCACCGCAGCCCAGCGGTGCGGGAACGTGGGATAATTAGGGCTAATCTGCGTGACGTAATAGGACCGGCCCGGGCGGGGCGGCCCACATTGCGTCGCGGCGAATGCCGATCCAGGAGTTTCTGCCCATGGTTGCCACACCAGCCCATCTCCTCCGCTCAGGCACCGCGCTGGGCAACGCGGAGGTCCTGCGGATCCGCAACGACTTCCCCATCCTGAACCGGTCCGTCAACGGGCACCCGCTCGTCTACCTCGATTCCGGCGCCACCTCGCAGAACCCGCTCAGCGTGCTGGAAGCGGAGCAGGAGTTCTACGAGCAGCGGAACTCTGCCGTGCACCGCGGCGCGCACTATCTCGCGGTGGAGGCCACCGAAGCGTTCGAGGATGCCCGCGAGACCGTGGCTGCCTTCATCGGCGCGGACCCGGATGAGCTGATCTGGACCTCCAACGCCACCGAGGGCCTGAACCTGCTCAGCTACTCCTTCCTGAACGCCTCCCTGCCCGGGGCCCCGGCCGAGGCCGCCCGCTTCGCGCTCGCGGCCGGCGACGAAATCGTGGTCACCGAGATGGAGCACCACGCCAACCTGATTCCCTGGCAGCAACTGGCCGAACGGACCGGCGCCATCCTGAAATTCATCCCCGTCGACGACGCAGGGGCCCTGGACCTCGAGGCCGCCGCCCGGCTGATCGGCGGCCGCACCCGCGTGCTGGCCTTCACCCACGCCTCCAACGTCCTCGGCACCATCAACCCGGTGCTCGACGCTGGTCGCGCTCGCCCGGGCCGCCGGCGCCCTCGTGGTGCTGGACGCCTGCCAGTCCGCCCCGCACCTGGCCCTGGACGTCAAGGCCCTGGACGTGGACTTCGCCGTCTTCTCGGGGCACAAGATGCTCGGCCCCACCGGAATCGGCGGCCTCTACGGGCGCTCGGAGCTGCTCAACGCGATGCCGCCGTTCCTGACCGGCGGCTCGATGATCACCACCGTGACCATGGAACGTGCCGGGTTCCTGCCCAGCCCGCAGCGCTTCGAGGCCGGCACGCAGAAAATTTCGCAGGCCGTGGCGCTCGCCGCAGCCGCCAACTACCTGAGCGAAACCGGCCTCTCCCGGATCCACGCCTGGGAAACCGAACTGGGCCGGCGGCTGGTGCGAAGGGCTGGAGGCCATCCCCGGGATCCGGGTGCTGGGTCCGGCCGCCGGCCAGGAACGGATCGGCCTCGCCGCGTTCGACGTCGCCGGGGTGCACGCCCACGACGTCGGACAGTTCCTCGACAGCCGCGGCATCGCCGTCCGGGTCGGCCACCACTGCGCCCAGCCGCTGCACCGCCGGCTCGGGCTCACGGCGAGCACCCGCGCCAGCACCTACCTGTACAACACCACCGACGACGTCGACGCGTTCCTCGACGCCGTCGCCGGTGTCCGCGGATACTTCCAAGCCTGAGGACGGCCCTGCATGAGTCTTGACCAGCTGTACCAACAGATCATCCTGGAGCACTCCAAAGCCCGCCACGGCAGCGGCCTCGCCGGCGCCGGCGAACCCGAAGGGGCCAGCAGCGGCCAGTCGCACCAGCTCAACCCCGTCTGCGGCGACGAAATCACGCTCCGGGTCTCGGTCGCCGGCGGCAAGGTCAGCGAGCTGCGCTGGGACGGCGAGGGCTGCTCCATCTCGATGGCGTCCGCCTCCGTGCTGACGGACCTCGCCGAGGGCCTGGAACCGGCGGAGCTGCACCGCGTGATCGACAGCTTCCGCGAGGTACTGCGCTCGCGCGGCAAGGTCCCGGCGGACCCGGAAATCCTGGGCGACGCCGCAGCCTTCGAGGGCGTATCCCGGTACGCCGCCCGGGTGAAGTGCGCCATGCTCTCCTGGGTTGCCGCCGAGGACGCCCTCGGCCAGGCGGTTTCCGGCCAGGACCCCGCGGACTAGGGCCGGCCCAGGCCCTTGTAGGTCCAGCCCGCGGCACGCCACTTGGCCGGGTCCAGCACGTTCCGGCCGTCCAGGATGCGCGGCGCCGAGACCAGGGCCAGGGTGTCGTGCGGGTCCAGCTCGCGGTACTGCCGCCACTCCGTCAGCAGCAGCACGGCGTCGGCCTTATGCAGGGCGGCGGCCAGGTCCGGCTCGAGCGGGAGTTCCGGGAAACGCTTGGCGGCGTTGGCCAGCGCCTGCGGGTCGGTCACCGTCACCACGGCGCCCTGGAGCTGGAGCTGGGCCGCGGCGCTCAGCGCCGGCGAGTCCCGGACGTCGTCGCTCTCGGGTTTGAAGGCGGCGCCCAGCACGGCGATCCGCTGCCCCATCAGGGAGCCGCCGCACAGTTCCCGGGTGAGCTCGACCACGCGGGTACGGCGCCGCATATTGATCGCGTCCACCTCGCGCAGGAAGGTCAGGGCCTGGTCCGCGCCGAGTTCGCCGGCGCGGGCCATGAACGCCCGGATGTCCTTGGGCAGGCAGCCCCCGCCGAAGCCGATCCCGGCGTTGAGGAACTTCCGGCCGATCCTCTCGTCCAGGCCGATCGCGTCGGCCAGCCGGGTGACGTCCGCGCCGGTGGCCTCGCAGACCTCGGCCATGGCGTTGATGAACGAGATCTTGGTGGCGAGGAAGGAGTTCGCGGCGGCCTTGACCAGCTCGGCCGTGGCGTAGTCGGTGATGAGCCGCGGCGTTCCGCCCGCCAGCGGCGTCGCATAGACCCGGTCCAGGACGGCGACGGCGGGATGGTCCTCGCTGCCGTCCGGGACGCCGTAGACGAACCGGTCGGGGTTCAGGGTATCCGTGACGGCGTGGCCCTCGCGGAGGAACTCGGGATTCCAGACCAGGGAGGCGCCCGGCTCCGTGTCGGCCAGCAGCTCGGCGAGCCGGGCGGCGGTCCCCACCGGCACCGTGGACTTTCCGGCGATCACGTCGCCGGGGGACACCTGGCCGGCCAGCGCTTCCACCGCGGCGTCGACAAAGCGCAGATCCGCCCCGTTTTCGCCCCGTTTTTGCGGGGTTCCCACGCAGATGAAGTGGACCTCCGCCCCGCGGGCGGCGGACATCTCGGTGGTGAACCGCAGCCGGCCGGATTCCTCGAGTTCGGACAGGAGATCGTCGAGCACGGGCTCGTAGAAGGGGGCCCGTCCCCGGGACAGCTGCTCCACCTTGTTCGCGTCGACGTCGATGCCGACCACGTCGTGGCCCAGCTTCGCCATGCACGCCGCGTGGACCGCGCCCAGGTAGCCGCAGCCGATAACCGAGATCCGCATTCCGAGGTCCTCCCGCCAAGGGTGTGATCACAGAGTACGTGCTGGCCCCCGGTTTCGGACAGGCCTGCGGCGCGGCATTATCGGCGAGCGCGAGCAGGGCACCGAGAAGGGCGCCGAGGGCGTTGGCCAGGACGTCGGCGACGGTGGGATAGCGGTCGGGCAGGAAGAGGAACTGCGCGAGTTCGATGGCGCAGGACGTGAGCAGGCCGGCGGCCGCGCCCACCCACCAATAGCCGCGGCCGATGATCCAGGCCACGAGGGCGCCCAGCGGCACGAAGAGCAGGACATTGGCGGCAGACTCGACGAAGCCGTAGTCGACCCAGTCGGGGACTCCCCGGCGGTGCAGTGCCCGGAGCGCCCGGTCCAACAGCCCCGAAATGGGCTGGTCCACCGGCTGCGGCCACAGCGCCACCCCAGCCAGCACCGCGACGTAGGCGGCGAGTCCCCACGTGGCCACGCGATGGGTCCGCAACGGCATCCCCCTTCAGCGGCGGGCGGGCATTTTCCCGATTCTAGCCCCGGGTCCTCCGTCGCGGCCGCCTCAACCCAACTGAGGTCCGGCGGATGCTCCCGGGTCAGCCGAGCAGGGCCGCGATCCCGATCCCCGCCGTCGCCGCGCCGAGCAGCATCGAGATGCTGACCAGCACGACGTGGACGGTGAGGAAGCGGGTGGCCTTGCCGCCGGCGTCGCGCGCCCGCGGGTCCTTCAGGACCCGGCGCAGGAACTGCGGCCAAACGGCCAGCGACCAGACACCGGCCACAACCAGGACGACGGCGAGGAAAGCGGGAAGTTCCACCGGCTAGTGGCTTTCGAGCCAGGCCTGCGCCTGGGTGGACTGGATGTTGAGCGCCTTGCCGACCATCGGCTCGGCCGCATCGGCGATCTTGCCGCCCAGCAGCGGCACCGACGAGGTGACGGTGCCCTCCAGTTCGATCCGGGTGCTGCCGCCGTCGGCGACGAGCCGCTGCACGGCGTTGACGTCCAGCGGGGCGCCGGCGACCTTCAGCGAGATGTTGCTCTGCCGTGAACCGTCCGCGGCCGGGGCGTCCCAGCTCTCCAACTGCGTCACTTTCAGGCTCTCGCCGACGAACTTGCGGGCCAGGTCCGGCATCCGCGTGGTCGGGATGGTGCGGACGGTCGTGGTGCTGAAGGCGCCGGCCGGGTCACCGTCGACGGCGAACGATTCAAGGGTCCCGCCGACGAGTTCGCTGGTGTGGCGCAGGAAGTCCTCGTTGACGAAAACTGCCGTGACGCTCTCAACGCTGTGCGGAAGGGTGGTGGATGCACTCAGGGCCATTGGGGGTCCTCCAAGGGGTGGAACTGGACGTTTCGGGCTCCCAACATCCTACGCGGTGGGCCCGGCCGGTTCCGATTCGGCCGCCGTCTCCGTCTCCGGCTCTGTCTCTGCGAGGCGCTGCGCCGCGGCGGCGATATTCCGCGACATGGCGGGGAATATCAGGCTGTGGAACGGCAGAACGGCCAGCCAGTACAGCTTGCCGCTGAGCCCCTTCGGGAAGAAGATGGCCCGTTGCCGGTAGCGGCTGCCGGTGCCCTCGGGCTCCACCGAGAGCTCCAGCCAGGCCCGGCCCGGCGCCCGCATCTCGGCGCGCAGCCGGAGCAGCCGGCCGCGGTCGATCCGCTCGACCCGCCACCAGTCCACCACCTCGCCGTCGGCCAGCAGGTGCGGGTGCCGCCGGCCGCGTGCCAGGCCCGCCCCGCCGGTGAGCTTGTCCAGCCAGCCGCGCACGCTCCACGCCAGCGGCAGCGAGTACCAGCCGTTGCGGCCGCCGATGCCCTCGATGATGGTCCAGACGTGTTTCGGGTCCACCGCGCTGGGGTAGCTGCGCTCGTCGACGTACACGCGGTGCCCGGCCCAGTCCGGGTCGCTGGGCAGCGGATCGGCGTCGGCGCCGGCATTGGCCCACGTCGTCTCCACCTGGCCGTCCCGTTCCTTGCCCAGGGCCAGGGCCACCGCGCGCCGGTAGGGGGTGAGCCCGCCGTCGGGCAGCGGGATGTAGTCGTCGATGTCGTGCTCCCGGGACACAGCGTCGTGCTGCAGCGACTCCACGAGCGGCAGCGACATGGACAGCGGGATCGGGGTGGTCAACGCGACCCACATGCCCGCGAGCTTCGGCGCCGGAATGGGGAGCGCCAACACTATGCGGTGGGGCAGCCCGGCCTCGGCCGCGTATTCCTTCATCATCCCCGCGTAGCTGAGCACCTGCCGGGAGCCGATGTCGAAGGTGCGGTTGATCCGGCCCTCCAGCGACGCCGCGCCGACGAGGTAGTGCAGCACGTCCCGCACCGCGATGGCCTCGATCTTGTTCCGCACCCAGCTGGGGGCAGGCATCACCGGCAGGGTCTCGGACAGGTGCCGGATCATCTCGAACGACGCCGAGCCGGAGCCGATCACCACGCCGGCCTGGAACACGACCGCGTCCACCGGCCCGTCGAGGAAGACCTTGCCCACGGCCTCCCGGGACCGCATGTGGGTGGAGAGCTCGGCGCCGGAGGGGTGCAGCCCGCCGAGGTAGACGATCCTGTCCACGCCGGCCCCGGCGGCCGCCCGGGCCGCCGTTTCGGCCATCGCCTTTTCCTTGGCCTCGAACCCGGCGCCGCCCGCCATCGAATGGACCAGGTAGTAGAGCACGTCCACGCCCTCGAGCGCCTCCTGCAGCGCCGCCCCGTCGTCGAGGCTGCTCTGGACCACCTCGACCTGCTCCAGCCACGGGACGCCGGCGATTTTGGCCGGGGTGCGGACCAGGACTTTGACCCGGTGTCCGGCCTCGAGCAGGCGGGGGACCAGCCTGCCGCCGATGTAACCGGTGGCGCCGGTCACGAGTACGGTCTTCGGGTTCGCAGCCTGGGGGGTGCCGTTCATGGGTGGCTCCTTCTCGTCGCGGATATCAGCCGGCGGATACAAGCCATTCGGAGCGCCGGCCGCCCCGGACGGTACCGGGTCCCGCGCCGTCCCGGCACGGTCTCCCACGTGCGCGGGTCCGTCCTGCCAGCTTAGCCCCGGGGGCCGGCCCGGCGCCGGGGCGCGGTAGGCTGGAAGGACCCGGGATTCTTGCGAATTTCGGGTATTCGTGTTGCCTGCATGCCCGTGATCACTTCAGGAGTTCCAGCCATGAGCCTCAACGGCCCCTCTCTCACCGGTCTGCGGCGTGTCCTCGCCGAGGACAAGACCTACGCCCGGGTGCGGGCAGCGGCGTCCCGGCCCTTCACGGCCCGCAGCGAGGACTACCAGCTCAGCGCCCCGGCCGGGCTGCGCGCCGCGCTGCTCGCGGAGATGGCCGACGGGCTGGCGTCCGGCGCCGCGTCCGACGGCGGCACGCCGGTGGTGCTGGCCGTCACCGCCACCGGCCGGGAGGCCGAAGACCTCGCCGCCGCGCTGGGCGCGTTCCTGCCGGCGGACACGGTCGCCGAATTCCCCAGCTGGGAGACCCTGCCGCATGAGCGGCTCTCGCCGCGCTCGGACACCGTGGGCCGCCGGCTCGCCGTGCTGCGCCGCCTCGCCCACCCGGGAAGCGCCGGCGGCGGAGCCCTGCGCGTCGTCGTCGCCCCGGTCCGCGCCGTGGTGCAGCCGATCGTCGCGGGCCTCGGCGAGCTGGTCCCGGTCACCCTCACAGTCGGCCAGGAAGCCCCGTTCGGCGAGGTCGTGAAGAGCCTCGCCGACGCCGCGTACGCCCGGGTGGACATGGTCACCCGGCGCGGCGAATTCGCGGTCCGCGGCGGCATGCTGGACGTCTTCCCGCCCACCGAGGACCACCCGATCCGGGTGGAGTTCTTCGGCGACGAGGTCGAGCAGATGCGCTGGTTCGCCGTCGCCGACCAGCGCTCGCTGACCGCCCCCGGCGTGCACCACCCCACCGAACTGCACGCCCCGCCCTGCCGCGAAATCCTCATCACGCCCTCGGTCATGTCCCGGGCCGCGACGCTGAAGGCCCAGCTGCCGGCCGCGGCGGACATGCTGGAGAAGATCGCCGGCGGCATCGCCGTCGAGGGCATGGAATCCCTGGCCCCGGTGCTGGTCGATTCCATGGTGCCGTTCCTCGACCAGTTCCCGGCGGGCTCCATCTCGGTGGTGATCGAACCCGAAAAGGTCCGTACCCGCGCCCACGACCTCGCCGCCACCAACGAGGAGTTCCTCGAGGCGGCCTGGTCCACGGCGTCCGACGGCGGGACCGCCCCGCTGGACCTCAGTTCCGCGGCCTCGGCGGCCCTGCACTCGGCGAGCTTCCGCTCGCTGGGCGAGACCCGCAGCACGGCGCTCGCGCACGGCGTGTCCTGGTGGTCGATCAGCTCGCTCGCCAGCGACGAGGAACTGCTGCCGGAGATCGACGTGCTGAACCTGCACGCCCGCGAACCGCGCGGCTACCAGGGCGACGTCGCGGAGATGATGGACTTCATCGGCTCGCACGTGCGGGACCAGTGGCGGATCGTCGTCGCCACCGAGGGCCCCGGCCCGGCGCAGCGCCTCGCCGAGCTCTTCCACGACAACGACATCCCGTGCGCCCGGGTGGAAACCCTCGACGCCGAGCCGCAGCCGGGACTGATCGAGGTGACCACCGCCGCCGTCGGCCGCGGCTTTGTCCTGGACACGCTCAAGCTGGCCCTGCTCACCGAGGCCGACCTGCTGGGCCGGACCTCCGCCGGGTCCACCAAGGACATGCGCAGGATGCCGTCCAAGCGGCGGAACGCCGTTGACCCGCTGCAGCTGCTGGCCGGCGACTTCGTGGTGCATGAACAGCACGGCATCGGCCGGTTCGTGGAACTGATCCAGCGTAAGATCACAGTCGGTGGCTCGAAAGATACAGTCGGTGTGCGCGAATACCTCGTGCTGGAATACGCGCCCTCCAAGCGCGGCGCCCCGGGCGACCGGCTCTTCGTGCCCACCGACCAGCTGGACCAGGTCACCCGCTACGTCGGCGGCGACACCCCGGTGCTGAGCAAGATGGGCGGCTCGGACTGGGCCAGCACCAAGTCCAAGGCCCGCAAGGCTGTCAAGGAGATCGCCGGCGAACTGATCCGGCTGTACTCGGCCCGGATGGCCTCCCGCGGCCACGCCTTCGGCCCCGACACCCCGTGGCAGCGCGAACTCGAGGAGGCCTTCCCGTATGTGGAGACCCCCGACCAGCTGACCACCATCAACGAGGTCAAGGCGGACATGGAGCGGGAGATCCCGATGGACCGCCTGGTCTCGGGCGACGTCGGCTACGGCAAGACCGAGATCGCGGTCCGGGCGGCGTTCAAGGCGGTCCAGGACGGCAAGCAGGTCGCCGTGCTGGTGCCCACCACCCTGCTCGCGCAGCAGCACTACGAGACCTTCACCGAACGTTTCTCCGGTTTCCCGCTGCGGGTCAAACCGCTCTCCCGCTTCCAGGGCGCCAAGGAGGCCAAGGAGACCGCCGAGGGCGTGAAGAACGGCTCGGTGGACGTGGTGATCGGCACGCACCGGCTGCTGTCCAAGGACTTCGGGTTCAAGGATCTGGGCCTGGTGATCGTGGACGAGGAGCAGCGCTTCGGCGTCGAACACAAGGAGGCGCTCAAGAAGATGCGCACCAACGTGGACGTCCTGGCCATGAGCGCCACGCCCATCCCGCGCACCCTGGAAATGTCGCTGACCGGCATCCGGGAGACCTCCACGCTGGCCACCCCGCCGGAGGAGCGGCACCCGGTACTGACCTACGTCGGACCGTACACGGACAAGCAGACCTCGGCCGCGATCCGGCGGGAGCTGATGCGCGAGGGCCAGGTCTTCTTCGTGCACAACCGGGTCTCCACCATCGAACGCACCGCGGCGAAGATCCGCGAACTGGTCCCCGAGGCGCGCGTGGAGGTGGCGCACGGCAAGATGTCGGAGAGCCGGCTGGAGCAGATCATCGTGGACTTTTGGGAGAAGCGCTTCGACGTCCTCGTCTGCACCACCATCATCGAGACCGGGCTGGACATCTCCAACGCCAACACCCTGATCGTGGACGGCGCGGACAAATACGGGCTCTCCCAGCTGCACCAGCTGCGCGGGCGCGTGGGCCGCGGCCGGGAACGCGCCTACGCCTACTTCCTGTACCCCTCGGAGAAACCGCTGGGCGAGGTGGCGCTGGAACGGCTCAAGGCGGTCGCGACGCACAACGAGCTCGGCGCCGGCATGCAGCTGGCCATGAAGGACCTGGAGATCCGCGGCGCCGGCAACCTGCTGGGCGGCGAACAGTCCGGCCACATCCAGGGCGTCGGCTTCGACCTCTACATCCGGCTGGTCGGGGAGGCCGTGGCGGACTACCGCGGCGAGGCCGAGGAGAAGGCCGCCGAGATGAAGATCGAGCTGCCGGTCAACGCGCACCTGCCGCACGACTATGTGCCCGGCGAACGGCTGCGCCTGGAGGCCTACCGGAAGCTCGCCGCCGCGCTCAGCAACGAGGCCATCGACGAGGTCGAGGCCGAACTCGTGGACCGGTACGGCGAGCTGCCGCTGCCGGCGAAGAACCTGGTCGCCGTCGCCCGGTTCCGGGTCGGGGCGCGCGAGGCGGGCCTCACCGACGTCGCCCTGCAGGGCAACTTCGTCAAGTTCTCGCCCGCCCAGCTGCCGGAGTCCAAGCTGATGCGGCTGGCCCGGATGTACCCGGGCTCGCAGGCGAAGCCTGCGCTGGACGCGGTGCTGATCCCCAAGCCCAAGACGGCCAGGATCGGCGGCCGCGACCTGCAGGACGCCGAGATCCTGGCCTGGGCCAACGGCGTGATCGAGGCGATCTTCTCCGACGTCCCGCTCTCGGTGGGCTAGCCCGTGATGGGAGGACACCACGCCGCGTCCGGGGCCGCGGCGTGGGTCGCTATTGCCTCGACCGGGCCCTACACGCTGGGCTGGTACCCGCTGGATGCCACCGGGATCGTGATCGGCGGGATGGCGACGGCGGGCACGGCCCTGGTCTGCGACTGGGACCACCGCTCCAGCACGGTGGCCCATGCCCTCCCGCCGCTGTCGAACCTGATCGCGGTGGGGATCGAAAACGCCTCCGGCGGCCACCGCCAGGGCACCCATTCGGTGCTCGGCGCAGCGTTCTTTGTGCTGCTCGCGGCGCTGGCCGGCCAGATCCAGCTGCAGACGGACTGGGGCCTGCTGTCCGTGGGCGCCGGGCTGCTCTGCATGTTCCTGATCAACATCGCCGCGAAGGCGCTGAAGCTGTTTCCACGGTACGGCTGGATCAGCAACTGGATCTTCGCCCTGGCGATGGCCGGGCTGGTGACCTGGTTCGCGCCGCACCAGTGGTCCTGGCTGCCGGTCTCCATGCTGACCGGCGTCGTGGTGCATATTGTCGGCGACATGATCACCACCGGGGGAGTGCCGCTGCTCTGGCCGTTCGTGGCCAAGCCGCCGAAGTTCCTGCGCAGGCTGCCGCTGGTCAAGGACGTCTGGAAGGCCAACGGGGCGTTCTCCATCCCGCTGCTGGGCCGGGCCGGCTCGCGGCGGGAATGGTTGGTGCTGATCCCGGTCAGCGCCTACGCCATGGTCGGCATGTTCTCCGCCGGCCTGGCCTTGGCCAAGGGACATTTCCCGGCTGCCCTCGCGCTGGGCACCGCGCTGGTCAACCGCGTGCTGGCCGCCGTCGGGGGTTAGGGCCTCGACGGCGGCGCGCTTTCCGCTGCGCCTGGCCGCCGCGTCGGCCGTCCGGGGCGGCTTTGGCGCCTGCCTGGGCCTTTCGGTCCCCACCGGGCGGCGTGTCCGTGTCAAAGTGCCCCCGGTGCGCACCTCCCCGACGGCGGCACGCAATCCGCCGCGCTTTTCCGGAACCGGCCGGTTAAACAACTGTTGCCCCGGACGGACCGGGGCAACAGCGAAGTGTGTCTAGTTCTCGCCGGCGGAGTCCGAGCGGCCCGTGATGGTCTGCGGGATCCAGAACGCCAGGGCGAACAGGCCCAGGCAGACGGCCATCGGCCACGGGTTGCCCAGGGTGAGGAAGGTCAGCGAGTACAGGGAGCCGAAGAACAGGACCATCATCAGGACAAACAGCACGAGGCTGGAGGCCAGGCTGTTCTCGGTCTGGGGGGTCTTGGTGGTGTTGCTGGACATTCGTTCCTCCTCGGCCCCGCGGGGCTCAAAAACTGCGGCTGCGGCCGGTACGGGATCAGTACGCGGACGAACCCTGTTCACCCTTGACGATCGCGATGCCGGAGCTGGCGCCAATACGGGTTGCGCCTGCAGCAATCATAGCCTGTGCGTCGGCGAGGGACCGCACGCCGCCCGAGGCCTTGACGCCGAGTCCGGGACCCACGGTGCGGCGCATCAGGGCGACGTCCTCAACGGTGGCTCCGCCGCCATTGAAACCGGTGGAGGTCTTCACGAAGTCTGCCCCGGCCTCGACGGAGGCCTCGCAGGCGAGGACCTTCTGGTCGTCGTCGAGCAGGGCGGTCTCGATGATGACCTTGAGGATGGCGCCGCCGGCGTGGACCGTTTCGGCCACCGCGCGGATGTCGTCCACCAGGGCGCCCTTGTCATTGGCGCGCGCCGCGGCGATGTTGATCACCATGTCGATCTCGTCGGCGCCGTCCAGCACCGCGCCGCGGGCCTCGAAGGCCTTGACGTCGCTCGGCGTGGCGCCCAGCGGGAAACCGATCACGGAGCAGGTCAGTACGCCCGAACCCCTGAGGGCTGTCTTGACGGTCTTCACCCAGACGGGGTTCACGCAGACGGACTTGAACCGGTACTCGGCCGCCTCGGCGCAGACCTTCAGGACCTCGGCCTCGCTGGCCTCCGGCTTGAGCAGGGTGTGGTCGATGTACGAGGCAATAGCGCCGCCGGTGGCCTGGTTATCGGTGCCGGCAGCCGTGCCGTCCGTGGTGGCTTCGTTGCTCATGGTGGTCCCTTTCCTGGCGGGCCTGCTTCGTGGCCGGCCCGGCCTGCTGACACGGCGTGTGTCGTGGCTTCTCAGTGCACCATCTTGCCATAACGGGGCCGGCCGGCGTCGGCCCTACGCCGCATGCGGCGAGCGGTCCGGACAGGGAGGCCTGCAGCAGCTGCGCGGCGCAGACGCCCGCGGCGGAACCGGCGGCCACCAGCAGGCCGAGCCGGACGCCGTCGTACGCCGCAGCGTCCCCGATCGCCCAGATCCCGGGCACCGAGGTGCGGTAGTCCGTGCTCACCACGATCCCGCCCTGCGGCGCGGTGGCCAGGCCGGCCGTGCGGGCCAGGTCGTCGCGGGAGATGCGCTCTTCGGCGATGACCACCAGGTCCCCGCTCATGCGGGCGCCGTCCTCGAAGACGATGCCGGCGGCGGGCAGTGCGGAGCCGGCGAGGGTGGGGACGACGGCGGAGGGGCGCAGCGTGGTGCGGACGGGCCGGACGCCGCGCGCCCGCAGCACGGCTTCGGCCTGGCCCGCGGCGGTGCCGGTGCCCACGAGGATGCCCAGCGGCCGGCGGCCCAGGACGCGGGTGATGTCCTTGACGGCGTCGCCGAGCCGGGTGGCGTCGTCGATCGTGGAGTAGCTCAGGCACCGGGCCGCGCCTTCGATCGGGGCCAGCACCGGCGCCGAACCGGTGGCGATCACCAGCTGGTCGTAGCTGAATTCGAGGCCGTCCGCCGTCGTGACCCGCTGCCCGGCGGCGTCGATGAAGCTGGCCGGCTGCCCGAAGCGGACCGAGACCTGGGGCAGCGCGGCGAGATCCAGCAGCTCCTCCGGGGCGTCATCGCGGTTGCTGAGCACCGTGATGCCGCCGGCGAACGGGGTGCGGGTGAGCTGGCGGACCAGGGCCTGCGCCGCCGGACCGGCGCCGGCAATCACGATCCGCGGCCGGGTCTGGGAGGTGGCGGACACGGTGGAGATGGCGGACGCTTCCGTAACGGACATGTGCTGGCCCTTTCGCTGGTGGGCCGGTGGATGTGGCCCGTGGTCTTGATGTTCCCCAGCGTAGGGGGCCGACTTTTCGCGCAGGTTTCCGCGTTGTTGCAGTATTTTCCCGGCCCGTTCGCCAGTTGTTACCAGCTGGTAATGCCGTGGGTCACAGCCGCGCCCCCGGCATCTGCCGTGCCGGGGCCGCGGACGGGTTCGTCGGGTGGACCCTAGAGCCCCAGCGCCTCGCGCACGTCGGCCAGGACGCCGTCCAGGGCCGCCCGCGCCTCGATCCGCGCCTGCGGCAGTTCGGCGGCGGAGCCGACGCTGCGGATCACCTCGAGGTAGCACTTGAGCTTCGGTTCGGTGCCGCTGGGGCGGATGATGACGCGGCTGCCGTCTTTCGTCAGGTAGAGCAGCCCGTCAGTCGGCGGGAGCCGGTCGCTGCCTTCGGCCAGGTCCGTGGCGGTTTCGACGGCGGAGCCGCCGAAGGAATCCGGCGGGCTGACCCGCAGCCGGTTCATCATGGCGTCCAGCAGGCCCAGGTCAGCGACCCGGATGCTGAGCTGGTCGCTCGCGTGCAGCCCGTGCACCAGGTAGAGCTCGTCCAGGGTGTCGAAGATGGTTTTGCCCTCGGCCTTCGCCGCGGCGGCGAGTTCGGCGATCAGCACGGCGGCTGAAATCCCGTCCTTGTCCCGGACCAGCGAGGGCGCGACGCAGTAGCCCAGCGCCTCCTCGTACCCGTACAGCAGTCCGGGCACGCGGGCGATCCACTTGAAGCCGGTGAGGGTTTCCTCGTGGGCGTAGCCCGCGGCGGCGGCGATCCGGGCCAGCAGCCGGGAGGAAACGATCGAATTGGCGAAAACCCCGGCCGTGGTGTCCGCGCCGCCAGCGCCGGCGGCGAGCCGGGCCACGACGTGCGCCCCCAGCAGGGCGCCCACCTCGTCGCCGCGCAGCATCCGCCAGGCGCCGGTGTCCGGGTCCTTGGCGGCGACGGCGGCGCGGTCGGCGTCGGGGTCGTTGGCAATCACGATGTCGGCGTCCACCCGGGCGGCGGTTTCCAGCGCAAGGTCCAGGGCGCCGGGCTCTTCCGGGTTGGGGAAGTTCACGGTGGGGAAATCGGGGTCCGGTTCCGCCTGCTCGGCGACCAGGGTGACGTCGGCGAAGCCGGCGGCGTTGAGCACCGCCACGGCCGTCTCGCCGCCCACGCCGTGCATGGGGGTCAGGACAATTTTCAGGTCCCGGGCCGGGAAACGGTCCGGGGCGGCGAGGCCGGCGACGGCGGCCTGGTAGTCGGCGGCGATCGACGGATCCAGCACGGTCCATCCCGCCGGCGCCAGCGCGATCGACTCCAGCGCGCCGACGGCGTCGATCTGCGCCGCGATCAGCGCGTCGTACGGCGCGACGATCTGGGCGCCGCGGCCGCTCTCCTCGACGGCGTGCCGGCCCAGGTAGACCTTGTAGCCGTTGTCCTGCGGCGGGTTGTGGCTGGCCGTGACCATCACGCCGCCGTCGCAGTCCAGGGCGCGGACCGCGTAGGCGAGCAGCGGGGTGGGCAGCGCTGCAGGCATCAGGAACGTCTCGATGCCGGCCGCGGTGAAGATCGCGGCGGTCTCTTCGGCGAAGATGTCGGAGTTGTAGCGGGCGTCGAAGCCGACGACGGCGCGCGGCCGGGTTCCCGGGGCGGCCTGCGCCACGGCGCCGCCGAGGAAGGCGGCGAGGCCGGCGGCGGCGCGGCGCACCACGACGCGGTTCATCCGGTTCGGGCCGGCGCCCAGGGCGGCCCGCAGTCCCGCGGTGCCGAACTGGAGCGTGCCGTTGAAGCTGTCGGCCAGTTCCTGCCGGGCTCCCGCGACGCCCTCGTCGGCGAGGCGGACCAGCTCGGTCAGGGCGGCGGCGGTGGCGGGATCCGGATCCTGGGCCGCCCAGGTGCGGGCGTCGCTCAACAGTTCGGTCAATGCGGCATCGGAAGACGTCATGGGTACCAAACTAGCGGCAAACGCCGGGCCGGCGCGCCCCGACAAGCGCGGTCCAGGCTTACAGTTCCATCACACTCAGGCCGGCGGATGTCCCGTCCGGCCCCCGCGAGCTGGCACTTCGCGGCAGTGTTTTGCGGCGACACTGCCGCGAACTGCCAGCTCGGCGCAGGTCTTCCGAAGGATCGGCTCAAGACGGGCGCAGATGGCGCGGCGGGTCATTGACACCCTTTTTTCCGGACACGTAACGTCTTGAATATGAAAATGGGCCGTGGGGTGGAATGGGCCGTGCACTCGTGCGTCAACATGTCCTGGACGCCGCCGGGGGAGGCCGTCAACAGCGCCCGGCTCGCGGCCTACTACCAGCTCCCCGCGGCGTACCTGAACAAGCAGCTCCAGGCCCTGGTCCGGGCCGGCATCCTGACCTCGGTCTCGGGCCCGCGCGGCGGCTTCCTGCTGGCGCGCCGGCCGGAGAGCATCACGGTGCTGGATGTGGTGCTGGCCCTGGAAGGACAGGAGCCGGCCTTCCGCTGCGAAGCCATCCTGGGCAACGTGCCGGACGCGGACCGGCAGGAAAACTTCGCGCGGAGCTGCCTGATCTCCCAGACCATGCGGCAGGCCGAGCTGGCCTGGCGGCAGGCGCTGGCGCGGCAGACGATCGCCGGGATCGCCGACTCGATGGAGCGCCGGTTCCCCGGGGACCGGGACAAGGCCGTCCGGCACCTGGCCGCCGCCGGCTGAGGACCGGCCGCCGCCAACTGAGGACCCGGCTGCCGCCCCGCCTTAGAGCTTGGCGATGATCTCCGCGAGCAGCTTGGAGATCCGCGGGCCGGCCGCCTGGCCGGCCTCGAGGACCTCGGCGTGGCTCAGCGGGACCGGGCTGATGCCGGCGGCGAGGTTGGTCACCAGCGAGATGCCGAAGACCTCCATGCCCGCGTGCCGGCCCGCGATGGCCTCGAGCGCGGTGGACATGCCCACCAGGGAGGCGCCGATCCGCTTGGCGTACTGCACCTCGGCGGGGGTCTCGTAGTGCGGGCCGGTGAACTGGGCGTAGACGCCCTCGTCCAGGCTGGGGTCCACTTCGCGGGCCAGGCCGCGGATCCGCGAGGAGTACAGGTCGGTGAGGTCCACGAAGGTGGCGCCTTCAAGCGGGGACGTGGCGGTGAGGTTGATGTGGTCGCTGATCAGCACCGGGGTGCCCGGCGCCCAGTCCTCGTTCAGTCCGCCGCAGCCGTTGGTCAGGACCAGCGTCTTGCAGCCGGCGGCGGCCGCGGTGCGCACCCCGTGCACGACCGCGCGGACGCCCTTGCCCTCGTAGTAGTGCGTGCGGGCGCCCAGGACCAGGGCGCGCTTGCCCTCTTTGGTCAGCACCGAGCGGATCGTGCCCACGTGGCCCACCACGGAGGGGGAGGAGAAGCCGGGAACCTCGTCCGCGGAGAGCGTGGCGGTGGTCTCGCCGATCAGTTCGGCGGCGTCGCCCCAGCCCGAGCCGAGCACCAGGGCCACGTCGTGGCTGTCAACGCCGGTCTCTTCGGCAATGTAGTCGGCGGCGGCGCGGGCGGCGTCGAAGGGGTCCGTGTTCAGGAATTCTGTATTACTCACTGGTACAAGCTACCGTGCCGGTCCCGCGCAGCCCAGCATCCCTCTATTGGTGGCGCCGGTCCGGATGATGGACAATGGATGATTGTGACTACGCATCCCGATTTCAGCGCACCCCGTATCGCAATCCTCGGCGGAGGGCCCGGCGGCTACGAAGCCGCCATGGTCGCCGCCTCCCTGGGGGCGCAGGTCACCATCATTGAGCGGGCCGGGCTCGGCGGGTCCGCGGTGCTGACCGACGTCGTGCCCTCCAAGACCCTGATCGCGACGGCGGACCTGATGACCCGCGTGGGCGAGGCCGGCGAGCTGGGCGTCAAGTTCGACCTCGACGGCGGCGACTGCACCCCGACGATGCGCGCGGACCTCAAGCACATCAACGACCGCCTGCTGGGCCTGGCCCGGCAGCAGTCCTCCGACATCCAGAAGGGCCTCGAGGGCCAGGGCGTCCGCATCGTGCTCGGCTCCGGCAGGATGCTGGACAACCACACGATCGAGGTCCTCACCGCCGCGGGCACCGAGACGATCGAAGCGGACGCGGTCCTGCTCGCCGTCGGCGCCCACCCGCGCGAGCTGCCCACGGCCCGGCCGGACGGCGAGCGGATCCTGAACTGGGCGCAGATCTACAACCTGGACGAGCTCCCCGAGGAGCTGATCGTGGTGGGGTCCGGCGTCACCGGCGCCGAGTTCGCCTCCGCCTACAACGGCCTGGGCTCCAAGGTCACCCTGATTTCCTCCCGCGACCGGGTGCTGCCCGGCTCGGACACGGACGCCGCCGAGGTCCTCGAGGGCGTCTTCGAACGCCGCGGCGTGAAGGTGCTCTCCCGGGCGCGCGCCGAGACGGTGGAGCGCACGGACGACGGCGTTGTGGTCACCCTCGGCGACGGGTCCAAGGTGACCGGCAGCCACTGCCTGGTGGCCGTCGGCTCCATCCCGAACACCGCCGGGATCGGCCTCGAGGAGGCCGGCGTCGCGCTGACCGAGAGCGGCCACATCAAGGTCGACGGCGTCTCGCGCACCACCGCGCCGAACATTTACGCCGCCGGCGACTGCACCGGCGTGCTGGCCCTCGCCTCGGTCGCGGCCATGCAGGGACGCATCGCGATCGCGCACTTCCTTGGCGACAGCGTCACCCCGCTGAAGCTGCACCAGGTGGCGTCGAACATCTTCACCTCACCCGAGATCGCCAACGTCGGCGTCTCCGAGGCGGAGATCGATTCCGGCAAGTACCAGGGCGACGTCGTCAAGCTCTCGCTGAAGAGCAACGCGCGCGCCAAGATGCGCAACCACAAGGACGGCTTCATCAAGATCTTCGCCCGCAAGGGCTCCGGCACCGTGATCGGCGGCGTCGTGGTGGGGCCGAACGCCTCCGAACTGATCTTCCCGATCTCCCTCGCGGTGACGCAGAAACTGCACGTCGACGACGTCGCCAGCACCTTTACGGTGTACCCGTCGTTGAGCGGCTCCATCTCGGAGGCGGCCCGGCGCCTGCACGTCCACATGTAGGCGCCGGGCCACGGCCCGCATCGACAAAAAGGGAGGAACCGGCCGGTTCCTCCCTTTTGTTGTCCGCGCTGCCGTCCGCCTAGAACGGGTAGGGCGCGATGTCCGGGCGCATGGTGAGCCACTGGATCTCGGTGAAGGACTCCATGTTGGCGTGGTGCCCGCCGATCCGTGAGCCGTTGCCGGAGTTCTTCACCCCGCCGAAGGGCGAGTTCGCCTCGTCCGAGACCGTCTGTTCGTTGATGTGCACCTTGCCGGAGTCCAGCCGGTCGGCGATGGTCATGGCCATGCCGACGTCGCCCAGGATGCCGATGGAGAGTCCGTATTCGTTGTCGTTGGCCAGCGCCACGGCCTCGTCGAGGGTGGAAAACCTCATCACCGGCGCCACCGGGCCGAAGATCTCGTC
The DNA here is from genome assembly GCA_963698285.1 of uncultured Actinomycetota bacterium. Classification (GTDB taxonomy): domain Bacteria; phylum Actinomycetota; class Actinomycetes; order Actinomycetales; family Micrococcaceae; genus Arthrobacter. The sequence continues at coordinate 48,844 of CAVOQF010000005.1, forward strand.
CTTCCAGGCAGGGCTGTCCTCGGCCAGGTCCACCAGCACGGTGGGCTGGTAGAAGCGGCCGTCGTGGGTGCCGCCGGCGGCCAGCCGCGCGCCGGCCTGCACGGCGTCCTGCACGATCCCGTCCACCCGGTGCAGCTGCCGTTCGTCGATGACCGGACCGAGGGCCACGGTCCCGCTCTTCGGGTCACCCACCGGCAGGTGCCCGGCCTTCTCGGCCAGGGCGGCCACGTAGTCGTCGTAGATGTCCTCGTGCACGATGTGCCGGCCGGCCGCCATGCAGATCTGGCCCTGGTGCATAAACGATCCGAACGCGGCCGCCGAGGCGGCCTTGGCCAGGTCGGCGCCGGGCAGCACGATCAGCGCGTTGTTGCCGCCGAGTTCGAGGTGGGCGCGCTTCAGCAGCCGGCCGGCGGTTTCGCCGATCTTGCGGCCGGCCGCCGTCGAGCCGGTAAAGGCGATCACGCGGACTTCGGGGGCCTCGACGACGGCGGCGCCGATGTCCGCGCCGCCGGGCAGCAGCGAGAGCAGTCCCGGCGGGAGCCCGGCTTCCTCGAAGATCCGCATCACGGTCACGCCGCCGCAGACCGCGGTGCGGGGGTCCGGCTTGAGCAGCACGGCGTTGCCGAGGGCCAGGGCCGGGGCGACGGCGCGGATCGAGAGGATCAGCGGGAAGTTGAAGGGTGCGATCACCGAGACCACGCCTACCGGCCGGCGACGGGCGAAGGACCAGCGGTTTTCGTTCGAGGTGAGCACGTCGCCGGCCGGGAGCGAGGGCAGGGCGGACGCGTCGTAGCATTCGTTGGCGGCGATGTGCGTTTCCAGGCCCGCCTTGGGCGGGATGCCGCCGGATTCGCGGACGATCCAGTCCTGGATTTCCGCGGCGTGCTCCTCCCAGAGTTGGCCCGCGCGGCGCAGCACGGCGGCCCGGTCCTCGGGGTTGCGGGCGGCCCATTCCTTCTGGGCTTTCGCGGCGGCGGTGGCGGCTTCGCGGACGTCGGCGACCGAGGCGACGCCGTAGCTGCCCAGCGTCCCGCCGGTGGCCGGTTCAATGCTGTCGCCGGTCCCGCCGCCGCCGGAGCGCCAGCCGTTGAGGTAGATCTTGCCCTCCCAGAGGGCGGGGTCGAGCAGGGACATGTCCTGTCCTTTCATCGTGGGGACCTCGGGCGTGCGTGGGCGGCCGTCCGCCTCGAAGGCGAACGGCCGGCCCCGTCCATCACATGCTGTGCCGCCGTCGGCGTCAAGACCCGCCCACTTTCACATCCGTGCCGGTGACATTCGGCCCTAGCCCCGGCCCGCGGGTGGTGGGCACGGTGGACCATGGCCAACATTTACCTTCCCTTCGGCACCGTCGAGGGCCAGACGGCCCGGATCGCCGAGTACCTTGCCTACGTCCTTCGCGAGCACGGCCACGAGGCGCGGACGGCAGACCTGCAAACGTCCGGCGACGCCCTCCCGGAGGGCTGCGACGCCGTCATCGTCGGCGCCTCGGTGCACATGGGCAAGCACGAGGGGTTCGTCATCGACTTCGTCCGCGCGAACAAGGCGGAGCTGGAACGGCTGCCCTCGGCGCTGTTTTCGGTCAGCCTCGCCGCGCACGGGGACGAGGAGAGCGCGGAAGGCTTTGTGGAGAAGTTCGAGGAGGAGACCGGCTGGCGCCCGGCGCACGTTGGCCTCTTCGCCGGGGCGCTGCTGTATACCCAGTACGGCTTCCTCAAGCGGCACATGATGAAACGGATCGCCAGCAGCCAGGGCTCACCGGACACGGACCTGTCCCGCGACTACGTCTACACCGAATGGGACGGCGTGCGGCGCTTCGCCGAGGATTTCCTCGCCGGCCTGCCCGCGGCCAGGGCTTAGGCGGCGGCTGCCCGCACGTTGTTCGGCGTCGAGGTGCCCCGTGCCATCCGGGCGGCCAGCAGATAGACGGCGCCGGTGATCAGCGGCACCACGCACGCGGCGGCGAGCGAGGCTATGGGACCCGACCTGCCGATGATCGTGATCAGGAGCGGCAGGGCACCGAGCGCCAGCAGCAGCCACCCGGCCGGGGCGGTCCGCTTCAGCCCCAGGACGGCGGCCGGGAACGCCAGGGCGACGACGCCGACGGCCAGCACCGGCCCGTTCTCGTCCTGGAAGCTGCGCGCCGTCGCCGGGTCAATGGCGAACCAGACGCAGACCGCGACGAAAGCGGCGGTCAGTCCCACCAGCAGGGGAGCGGTCCCGGCCGGCCAGAACCAGGCGAGGGCCGCGAGGACCAGCATCGGTGCGGCCCAGGTGAGGATCATCAGCAGCCCGGCGGTGCCGCCCGGCTCCTCCATGGCGTAGCCGCCGATGAACGCGCCGCCGAACACGGTGAAGACCGCCATGAGTGCCGCGCCGGTTTTCACCAGCGCGGCGGCGCGCCGCTGCGGGTCCTTCTGCCGGCTAAGGACGACTCCCAGCACGACGGCGACCACGACGACGGCGGCGACCGCCAGGATGATGGGGACGGGCATTGGTGCCTCCTGGTCGACGGTGGGAGTCTGTGCCCATTTGACCTCTGCGGGGAGGATGGGCCAAGGGGAGAAAGGCCCGAGGGCGTCAGGAATGCGGGTGAAATGTCAGAGTCCCCGGTTCTTCAGCGCTTCGATGACCTGGTCGGAGGTGGGCGCGCCCGCATGTCCGCCGGGCGTCGGGTAGATCCGGCAGGCGAGATCGCTGCTGGGCGCCCCGTCGGGGAAGATATCGGCCCCGTCTGCGGTGATCGTGGGGGAACCGGCGAATCCGGTTCCGGCGGTGTCTGCCGCAGTCTCGATGAGCCGCACGTGGACCGGCACGTCGTCGCGCCCCAGGGCGGCCAGGGCGGCTTCGACCTGTTCGAGCGCCCGCGCCGTGTTGGGGCAGTCATCGATGTGGAGCAGTTCTATTCTCATAAGCTCATTGTTCCTGTCCGGTCACCGGCCTACCGTGCGGCGTCGGTGAGTTTCTGGCGGAATTCTTCCTCGCTGTTGAGGATGAGTTTTTTGCCGTTGAGGAAGAACGTGGGTGTCCCGGTCACGCCCAGGGCCGTCCCGTCGGTGACGTCCTGGCGGATCCGGGCTCTCGTCGTTTCATCCGCCACGGCGGCGTCGTAGGCGGCCAGGTCCAGGCCGAGCTCCTGCGCGAAGGTCCTGAACACGGGCGCTTTGGGAATCCTGCTTGTTGCCCCACTGGGGCTGGGTTTCGAACAGCTTTGCGGCCATCTGTTCGTACTTGCCCTGCGCGGCCGCGGCTTCGACGGCGAGGGCCGCGTTGCCGGAGTTCCGGTGGCCGGGGAGCGGGAAGTAGCGGTGGACGAACGTGATCCGGTCCCCGTACTCCTGCTTCAGCTGCTGCACGAGCGGCTCGGCGGCGCGGCAGGATTCGCACTCGAAGTCCAGGAACTCGACCAGCTGCGCCTTCTCCGTGGACGGGGAGGTCACGCGGTGGCTGTCCTCCCGGACGAGCTGGGCGTCCGCGGCCGCGGGCGGGGGTGTTGGAGCGGGTCTGGTGGCGGTGAACACCGCGTACCAGATGAGGCCGCCGGCGACGATGACTCCCAACAGGATCCAGATCAGCAGGCGGGCCGTCCTGGCCGGGTCGCTGGGGGACGGCTTCTTATTCAGGGTCTGCGTCATCGGTGGCGGATGCTTTTCTCTTCGGGGCGGGCGGGGTTCATGGCTCAGCCGTGTCGGGGTGGCACGGACAGGCTGACAACTTCCGGTGCGGGACCGGATCCGCAGCCCTCGCAGCAGCCAGCGGCGTCGTCGTCGCGTCGTCGGCCACGGCGCGCGTCGTGGCCGGACGGTGCGGCGCCGGGAACGGTGCAGCAGACGTCCCCCCGCCAGGCGTTGATGCCTTCGCGGACGGCGATCCCGGCGATGACCAGGGCGGCGCCGGCGTCGGCCCACCACCATCCCAGCGTGCTGTTCAGGACGAGGCCGAGCAGCAGGACCGCGGAGAGGTACGTGCACAGCAGCGTCTGTTTGGAGTCTGCCACCGCGGTCCTGGACCCGAGTTCCCGGCCGGCCCGGCGTTGCAGCCAGGACAGGACGGGCATGACGGCCAGGCTCAGGGCGGCGATGACGATGCCCGGGGTGGAATGCCGCGCCTCGCCGCCTCCGGCCAGCGAGCTGACGGAGTCCACGGAGACGAACAGTGCCAGGGCGAAGAAGGAGATCGCGATGATCCGCAGGGTCAGGTGCTCGCGCCGTTCCGGGTCCTTCGCGGAGAACTGCCAGGACAGGGCGACGGCGGAGGCGACCTCGATCACCGAATCCAGGCCAAAGCCGATAAGGGCGGAGGAGTCCGCGACGTTGCCTGCCCAGAGCGCGACGACGGCCTCAACGATGTTGTAGCTGATCGTCGCGGCCGCGAACAGCCGGATGCGCCGGCTGAGGGTGGCGCGGCGGGCGGCGGTAGGACCGGACTGAACTGTCGCGGTCATGCCAGGCACGTCCCGTCCGGGGCGCAGCAGGCCGGGTCGACGGCCAGCACGACGCCGAGCAGGTCCCCGATCGCGTGGCCCAGCCGGGCGTCGGCGAGCTCATACCGGGTCCGCCGGCCGTCCGGGACGGCCACCACGAGGCCGCAGCCGCGCAGGCAGGCCAGATGGTTGGACATGCTCTGCCGCGAGACCCCCAGGGCATCGGCCAGCTCGGAGGGGTGCGCGGCCGCCTCCGCCAGGGCCAGCAGGATCCGCGCCCGGGTGGGGTCGGACACCGCGTAGCCGAAACGGGCCAGCACCGGGGCGTGCGTGAGGGTTTCCATCAACCCAAAGTACATCCGTGCATGTATTCACGCAATTGTGTATTCATTCCGCTGCTTCGGGCCTGCGCTGCGAGGCACGGTCTCCGACGACACGCGGTGTCCAAATAATGGAACCTTTGTCCATTGACTGGACGCGGGGAACTATTATCAGAGGCATATCCATTCCTTAGCCGGACGTCTCTCCGCAGCGGCGGCCCGGTCTTCATGAAAGCGTCACTACATGTCATCCACTGCCACTTCGACGGAGCACGGGGCCGCCAAACAGGTGAACTCGCGCGGCCGCGTGATCGTCGCCAGCCTGATCGGCACCACGGTCGAGTTCTACGACTTCTACGTCTACGCCACGGCCGCCGTCCTGGTCTTCCCGAAGCTCTTCTTCCCGGGCCAGAACGAGACCACCCAGCTGCTGAGCTCCTTCGCCGTCTTCGGCGTCGCGTTCATCGCCCGCCCGCTCGGCTCGATCGTCTTCGGCCACTTCGGTGACAAGTTCGGCCGCAAGGGCACCCTCGTGGCGTCGCTGCTCACCATGGGCATCGCGACCTTCCTGATCGGCTGCCTCCCCACCGCCCTGGTCCCGGGCTGGGAGTTCTGGGCGCCGGCACTGCTGGTGGTCATGCGGTTCGCCCAGGGCCTGGCCCTCGGCGGCGAATGGAGCGGCGCGGCCCTGCTGGCCACCGAGAACGCCCCGGCCAACAAGCGCGCCATCTACGGCACCTTCCCGCAGCTGGGTGCGCCGATCGGCTTCATCATCGCCAACGTGATCTTCCTGGTCTTCAGCTACGCCCTCTCGCCGCAGGCCTTCTCCGACTGGGGCTGGCGCGTGCCGTTCCTGCTCAGCGCCGTGATGGTCATCATCGGCCTGTACGTCCGGCTCAAGCTGATCGAAACCCCGGCCTTCACCAAGGTCCTCGAATCCAACGAGGTCGCCAAGCTGCCCCTGGGCCGCGTCTTCAAGACCAGCTGGCGCCAACTGATCCTGGGCACCTTCATCATGCTCGCCACCTACGTGCTCTTCTACCTGATGACCACGTTCACGCTGACCTACGGCACCCGTGCGTCCACCCTGGATGCCGCCAAGGCCGCCGCCGAGAAGGCCGGCAAGCCGATGACCGAAGCGGCCGCCGCGGCGTTCGTTCCGGGCCTGGGCTACACCCGCAACGATTTCCTCTGGATGCTGATTGCCGGCGTCGTGTTCTTCGGCATCTTCACCCTGGTCTCCGGCCCGCTGGCCGAAAAGTACGGCCGCCGCAAGATGCTGATGGCCGTTACCGGCGGCATCTTCGTCTTCGGCCTGCTGTTCGTTCCGCTCTTCAGCGGCGGCTTCGTGGGCACCATGGGGCTGCTGATCATCGGCTTCTCGCTGATGGGCCTGACCTTCGGTCCGATGGGTGCGCTGCTGCCTGAGCTGTTCCCGACCAACGTCCGGTACACCGGCTCGGCCGTCAGCTACAACGTCTCGTCCATCCTGGGCGCGGCCGTGGCGCCGTTCATCGCCGTCTGGCTCTGGGAGATGGCGAAGGGCAGCCCGGTGCTGGTGGGCGTGTACCTCACCGCCATGGCCGTGCTGACGCTGATCGCCCTGTTCGTGAGCAAGGAAACCCGCGACCTGGACTACGAGAACAACGTAGCCTGACGCTCCAGCCCGGTTGCTGGCGGAAATGCCCGGTGTGTTCGGTGAACACGCCGGGCATTTCCGTGTCGCGGCGGGGTGCCGCCGGGCAAGAACCGGGACAGGAGCGCGACGGCGGGGGCCAGGCCAGTCCCTACCGGGCGTACCGCTCCACGAAGTTGCGCAGGATGGCCATCGGCTCGGTGACGGTGTGCTGCCGGGCCTGGGCCATCAGCTCCTCGGCCGAGTCCGGCGGGAAGTAGCCGGCGTGGCGGTAGATGTCGATCCGGGTGGTCAGGCCCTCGACGTCGAGCTCCGGGTGGAACTGGGTGGCGTAGAGGTTGGAGCGGATCCGGAACATCTGCACCGGGCAGGTCTCGGAGCTGGCCAGCAGCACCGCCCCGCCGGGCAGCACGGTGCACGCCTCCTTGTGGCCCACAAAGGCCGTGAACCGCTCCGGCAGCCCGCGCAGGAGCGGGTCCTGCTGCCCGGCGCGAGGTCATGCTGACGGTGACGCCGCCAAGCCCCTCGCCGTAGGTCCGGTCGATCACGGCGCCCTGGTGCAGTCCCAGGGTGCCGACGCCGTAGCAGGCGCCCAGGAACGGGAAGTCCTCGGCCACAATCCGGTCCAGCAGGGCGAACAGTTCGCGCTCCACCCGGTGCTGGACGTCGGTCTTGTGCTCGGCCGGGTCGCTGGAGGTGAAGGGGCTGCCGCCGACAATCACGCCGGAGTACTCGCTGAGCTCCAGCCGGGGCAGCGGCGCGGCCTCCATCCGGACCCGGTGCAGCTGGGCCTCGACCAGGCCGGTGTAGCGCAGGTAGGCGAGGTATTCGTCGTCGGCGGCGGCGTCCTCGGCACGGGAGGCGAGGAGCAGGAAGGGCTTCACGTAACTAAGTCTGCCTCCCGCGGCCCGATGCCGCTATTCGGCGCCTTCGCCGTCCTCGATCAGGGCGATGACGGCGCCCGCGGAGACGGTCTCGCCGGCCGTGGCGGAGAGGCCGATCACGATGCCGGCCCGGTGCGCGGTGAGCGGCTGTTCCATCTTCATGGCTTCGAGCACGACGACGAGGTCGCCTTCGGCCACACGCTCGCCCTCGGCGACGGCCACCTTCACGATGGTGCCCTGCATGGGGGAGGTCAGGGCGTTGCCGCCGGCCGGTGCCGCCGTGCCGACGCTGCGGGAGCGCTTCTTGGCCTTGGCCGGCTTGCCGCCACCGCCGCCGGAGACGCTGCCCAGCGACGCCGGCAGCACCACTTCGAGCCGCTTGCCGCCGACCTCGACGACGACGCGCTGGCGTTCGCCGGCGTCGGCCGTTTCAGCGTCGGCGCCGGTCGGCGTCCAGGCGGGGATGTCGTTGACGAAGGCGGTCTCGATCCAGCGGGTGTGGACCTTGAACGGGCCCTCGGCGGGGGCGAAGTCGGGGTTGGCTGACGACGGCGAGGTCGAACGGGATGACGGTGGGGATGCCCTCGACCACCATTTCCTCCAGGGCCCGGCGGGAGCGCTGCAGGGCCTGGGTGCGGGTGGCGCCGGTGACGATCAGCTTGGAGAGCATCGAGTCGAAGTTGCCGCTGATGACGTCGCCCTGCTCCACGCCGGAGTCGATCCGGACGCCGGGGCCGGTGGGGTTCTTCAGCCCGGTGATGGTGCCGGGGGCAGGCATGAAGTTCCGGCCCGGGTCCTCGCCGGTGATCCGGAATTCGATCGAGTGGCCGCGGACCTCGGGGTCGCCGTAGCCGAGCTCCTCGCCGCGGGCCAGCCGGAACTGTTCGCGGACCAGGTCGATCCCGGTGACTTCCTCGGAGACGCAGTGCTCCACCTGGAGGCGGGTGTTGACCTCGAGGAAGGAGATGGTGCCGTCCTGGCCCACGAGGAATTCGCAGGTGCCGGCGCCGAGGTAGCCGGCCTCCTTGAGGATGGCCTTGGAGGATTCGTAGAGCCGCCGGTTCTGCTCCTCGGTGAGGAACGGGGCCGGGGCCTCCTCGACGAGCTTCTGGTTGCGGCGCTGCAGCGAGCAGTCGCGGGTGGAGACGACGACGACGTTGCCGTGCGCGTCGGCGAGGCACTGGGTCTCGACGTGGCGCGGGGCGTCCAGGAAGCGTTCGATGAAGCATTCGCCGCGGCCGAAGGCGGCGATGGCCTCGCGCACGGCGGATTCGAACAGTTCGGGGATTTCCTCGCGGGTGCGGGCCACCTTGATGCCGCGTCCGCCGCCGCCGAAGGCCGCCTTGATGGCGACCGGCAGGCCGAACTTGTCCACGAATTCGAGGATCTCCTCGGCGGATTCCACCGGATCGGCGGTGCCGGGGACCTGCGGGGCGCCGACCTTCTCGGCGATGTGGCGGGCCTGGACCTTGTCGCCGAGGGCGGAGATGGCCTCGGGGGAGGGGCCGATCCAGGTGATGCCGGCGGCAATCACCTTGGCGGCGAATTCGGCGTTTTCGGCGAGGAAGCCGTAGCCGGGGTGGATGGCGTCGGCGCCGGAGCGCCGGGCCACCTCGATCAGCTTGTCCATCACGAGGTAGGACTCGGCGGCGGTGTTGCCGCCCAGGGCGAAGGCCTCGTCGGCCAGCTTCACGTGCAGCGCGTCGCGGTCCGGGTCCGCGTAGACGGCCACGGAGGCGATGCCCTCATCGCGGGCGGCGCGGATGATGCGCACCGCGATTTCGCCGCGGTTGGCGATCAGCACCTTGCTCAGGGGGCGGGTGCCCGGCGGGGTGGCTGCGGGCACTGGCGTTGCGGACTGCTCCGAATTTGCTGACAAGGCGTCTCCTTCTTTCCTTGAGGGAGCCTAGCGCGGTTTTGTGGGTTCCGCCGATATTACTTGCGGATCCCGCGCGTAAACGGCCGATCCTTTGTGGGGTTCCTACAAGGCGGTGCGAATTGGCTCACTCGGCGCGGATGTCGGCCGGCTCGGCGGCGCCGCCGGTCCAGAGTCCGGTGACGCCCACCCCGGCCTGGCCCAGGAGGGCCCGCAGGGTGGAGATGGAGAGCCCGACGACGGTGTGCGGGTCGCCGTCGACCTTGCGGATGAACGCCCCGCCGTAGCCGTCGATCGTGAAGGAGCCGGCGCACTGCAGCGGCTCGCCGGTGGCGATGTAGGTGTCGATCTCGTCCTCGGTCATCTCCATGAAATGCACCTCCGCGGAGGACACGGAGCCGAGCGTCGCGCCGGAGCCGGGGCCGCCGTCGCCGGCGTCCGGGGAGTCCGGGTCGGTGTCGCGGCAGTCCACCAGCCAGTGGCCGGTGTGCAGCACGCCCATGCTGCCGCTCATCCGGAGCATCCGCTCCCTGGCGACCTCGGCGGTGTAGGGCTTGCCGTGGGCCTCGCCGTCGAACTCGAAGACCGAGTCGCAGCCGATGACCAGGGCGCCGTCGGCCTCGGGCAGCGAGGCGACGGCCTCGGCCTTGGCGCGGGCCAGCAGCAGGGCGGTGTCGTGCGGGTCGGTCACGCCGTAGCGGGCCTGCACGGCGTCCTCGTCGACGTCGGAGACGAGGACGTCGTGGGCGATGCCGGCGTTGCGGAGCAGCTTGGTGCGGGCGGGGGACTGGGAGGCAAGAATGAGGCGGGTCACGGCACCAGCCTAGTTCACCCCGGCACAGCAACGCGGGGTCACTTGCGGCCCATCCCGGGGGGATTCGTGGGCGCGAAGTGACCCCGCGTTGCTCTGGTTAGCGCGCAGCCGCAGCGGGCTCCACGTCGGCCACGCCGCCGTCGGCCGCCGGCTTGCGCAGCTGGGCGCCTTCGACGTCGACGTCCGGCAGGATGCGGTCCAGCCAGCGCGGCAGCCACCAGGCCTTGCTGCCGAGCAGGTACATCACGGCCGGGACGATCGTCATCCGGACCACAAACGCGTCGATGAGCACGCCGAAGGCCATCGCGAAGCCCATCGGCCGGACCATGTTCAGGTGCGAGAAGACGAAGCCGGCGAACACGCTGACCATGATGATCGCGGCGGCGGTGACCACGGCGGCCGCGTGGCTGAAGCCGGAGCGGACCGCGTGCTTGGCGGTTTCGCCGTGCATGTAGGACTCGCGCATGCCGGAGGTGATGAATACCTGGTAGTCCATGGCCAGGCCGAACAGCACACCGATCAGGATGATCGGCAGGAAGCTCAGCACCGCGCCCGGGTTCTCGACGCCGAACACGGCACCCAGCCAGCCCCACTGGTACACCGCGACGACGCCGCCGAACGCGGCCGCGAGCGAGAGCAGGAACCCGCCGGTGGCCAGCAGCGGGACCACGATGGAGCGGAACACCAGCAGCAGCAGGATCAGGGACAGGCCGACGACGATCGCCAGGTACGGCGGCAGCGCGTCCCCGAGTTTGGTGGAGACGTCGACGTTGCCGGCGGTCTGGCCGGTGAGGCCGATGCCGACCCCGGTGGAATCCTTGATCTGGGCTTTTTCGGCCCGCAGGTCCGAAACCACCTCGACGGTGCTGGCGCTGGCCGGGCCCTCCTTCGGGAGGACCTGGAAGACGGCGGTGCGGCGGTCCTCGCTCAGGGCCAGCGGCACGGCGGCGGTGACATTGTCGGTCCCGCGCAGGATGTCCGCGACGTCGAACTGCTTGGCCTGTGCCTCGGCCTCGCTGAGCCCCTCGGGCAGGTCGCCCACCACGATGATCGGGCCGGTCATGCCCTCGCCGAAGCTCCGCTTGGTGACGTCGTAGGCCTGGAACGCCGGCGAAGCCACCGGCTCGCTGCTGGCGTCGGGGAGGGCGAGCCGCAGCTGGCTGGCGGGCAGCGCCACAACGCCCAGCAGGACCACTCCGGCCAGCAGGGCCAGCCACGGGTGCTTGGTGACGATGCCGCCCCAGCCGTGGCTGCTGCGGTATTCGTCCTTGGCGCGGTCCTCGGTTTCGTGGCCGGGAGCGGCATTGTGCTTCTCCGCCTTGGCCCAGGCCCGCTTGGAGATCAGTTTCCGGCCGACGAGGGAGAGCACGGCCGGGGTCAGGGTCAGGGCGACGACGACGGCGACGGCCACCGTCGCGGCGGCGGAGAGGCCCATCACGGCCAGGAAGGGAAGGCCCGGGATCACGAGGGCGGCCAGGGCGATGATCACGGTCAGCCCGGCGAAGAGCACGGCGTTGCCGGAGGTGCCGGTGGCGAGCGCCACGGACTCCTCGGGGTCCATGCCGGAGAGCAGCTGGCCGCGGTGCCGGTTGACGATGAACAGGGAGTAGTCGATCCCGACGGCCAGGCCGAGCATCAGCGCCAGCATCGGGGAGATGGAGCTCATGTCCACGGCGCCGCTGAGCGCGAAGGTGCCGCCCACACCGACGGCGACGCCGACGACGGCCATCAGCAGCGGGAGTCCGGCGGCGATCAGGGTGCCGAGCATAATGATCAGGACCAGGGCGGCGACGGCGATGCCGATGATCTCGGAGGTGCCGAAGAGCTCGGAGATGTCCTCGCTGATTTCCTTGCTGGGCAGCGCGGTCACGCCGGCCGAGGCGACCTCCTTGACGATGTCCTGGACTTCCTGCCGCACCTCCGGCTTGATGCCGTTGATCGAGGTCTTGAACTGGACCTGGGCGATCGCGGCCTTGCCGTCTTCGGAGACGAAGCGCAGGCCCTCGGAGGCTTCCAGCTGGCGTTTGCCGAGGGCCAGCTTGGCGTTCCCGGCCTCAAGGTCCTTGGTTCCGGCGTCGAGCTTCGCCTGGCCTTCGGCGAGGGCGGCCTTCTGCTGGCCGAGCTGGGCCTCGATGGCCGCCGGCGGCAGGCCGGCCGCGGCCATCTGTGCCTCGGCGTCGTCCAGCTGGGCCTTGCCGGCGGCGAGCTCCGCGGCGGCCTGGTCCAGCCGGGTCTTGCCCTCGGCCGCCTGCTGTTCGCCGGCGGCGAGGTCGGTGGCGGCCTGGTCCAGCTGCGCCTGGGTTGCGAAGGGGTCAACGGTTCCCTGCACGTCCGGGAGGGTCTTCAGTTTGGCCAGGGCGGCGGAGACTGCATCCTTGCCGGCCTGGCTGAACTGCGCGTCGTTGGCCTCGAAGACGACGCTCGCGGAGCCGCCCGAGGACGCCGGAAGGTCCTTCTTGAGCTTGTCCGCCATCTGCTGGGTCTCGGTGCCCGGGATCTGGAAGTTGTTGGACAAGGTGCCGTGGAAGGCGGCCGCGGCCCCGCCGACCGCCACCATGACGGCCAGCCAGAGCGAGATGACGAGCCAGCGGTGGCGGTAGGAGAACTTGCCGAGGCGGTACAGGAGTAGTGCCATGTCAGAGCCGATCTGGGGAAGGGGTGGAGGTGGCGGCGGGAGCGGCTGCCGGGGAGGCGAATCCGGAGCCCAGCAGGCTCATGGAGTCGATCAGGAGTTGGCGCAGGGTGGAGAGCGAGTCGGGCGAGAGGGAGCCGTTGCAGCGGGCAAACCAGGCGTCCATGGCGGCCTTGCCGCAGGCGATGATCGAGCCGGCGAGGGCACGGAGGTACAGTTCGTCGACCTCGATGCCGGCGCCCTGCGCAAAGCGCACCCGGGCGGCGTCGATGATCTCGGCCGTGCAGTGGTCCCAGGCTTCCAGCTCGGAGCGGTTCAGCTGCGGGTTGGACTGGCCCAGGCTGTAGAGCTCGGCCAGCGGCGCCACGGTCATCGGGTCCGCGAGTTCGACCAGCGCGGCGCGGGCGGATTCCAGGATCGGCTCGCCGGCCGGGCGGAGCCGGAACTGCTGGAGCGCGGTGTCCAGGAACCCCTGGGTCACCGAGGCAATGACCGCTTCGGTGCTGCCGAAGTAGTTGAAGAAGGTCCGGCGGGAGATGCCGGCGGCGTCGGCAATGTCCTCCACGGTGAAGTTGCCCGGACCGTTCGTGCGGAGCAGGCCGAGTGCCGCCTCCGTGATGGCCTGGCGGGTCGCTGCCTTGTTCAGCTCGCGCCGCGAGGGGGCCGCGGGACCGGCAGCGGACGCCGGCCGTCGGCGTCGGAAAGGGGAGGAGTGGGCATGTACTTACACTAAGTGCATGTTTGCACTCCGGGCAACTTTAGCCGTCCGCGGGCGTCGCCGCCGGCCGTCCGCGCCGCGGCCAGCTGGACGGACTGGCCCGTGGCGCCGGGTTCGCCGTCGCCCAGCGGGATCGCGAAGACGGCCGTGCCGTAGGCGCAGATTTCCGTCCAGTTGTTGGCCATGTGCGCCGTGTCGAAGCGCATCGCGACAATCGCGTTGGCGCCGCGGTGCGCGGCCTCCGCGACCATCCGGGCCATGACCTCCTGCCGGCTCTCGTAGAGGACCTGGGTCAGTTCGCGGAGCTCGCCGCCGGCCAGCGACCGGAACCCCGCCACCACCTGGCCCCCGATGTCCCGTGCGCGGACGGTCAGCCCCATGACCTCGCCGAAGACGGCGTCGATCCGGTGGCCGGGGATGTCGTTCGAGGTGACGATCAGCATGTCCCGAGCCTAGCCACATTGCCCGCCGGGGCGACGGAAAATTGCTGGGAATCTTTCACAGCAAGATGAAAGGTTGCGGACAGCTCCCGCCGAACCCGCCGGCGCAGACTGGAGGCACGTCTTGAGAAAGACAGCCTTGAACAGCAAGCACCACACGGCGCCGTCACCGTACGGCAGATCCAGGAGACAGCAGATGTCACGTACCAAGAGAATCACGCTCGGCGTTTCGGCCACCGCCCTGGCCCTTGGCGCCGGCCTCGGACTCGCGGGGATGGCTTCCGCCACCACGACGCCGACCCCCACCCCCAGCGCCAGCTCCAGCGCCCCGGCGGACGGCACCACCGCCGGGGACGGCCTGGGTAAGCGCCACGGCCACGGCCACGGCGGCGAACGCGGCGGCTTCGGCGGCGCGAAGGCAGCCGAGCTCGCCGCCAAGCTCGGCGTCGACGAAGCCAAGGTCACCGAGGCCCTGCAGGCCTTCCGCGACGCGCACAAACCGGCCACCCCGCCGGCCGAGGGCACCAGGCCGGACCGCACCGCCATGCAGGCGGAACTGGCCAAGTCCCTCGCCGCGTCGCTCGGCATCGACGAGGCCAAGGTCACCGCGGCCCTCGAGGAGCTCCGGGCCGCCGGACAGGCGGACCGCGCCGCAGCGCTGAAGACCCGGCTGGACAAGGCCGTCAGCGACGGGACCCTGACCCAGGCCGAGGCCGACGCGGTCACCAAAGCCGTCGAGAAGGGCGTCATCGGCGGCGGCGGCCACTAGGGCACTGCAGGGCTGGGCCGGCAGCAACGAAGGAGTCCCCGGGAACCAGTTCTGGTTCCCGGGGACTCCTTCGTTCACCGGTGCCTCGGTGGCTGATACACCTAGGCCTTCGAGCCGGCCAGCTCGCGCCCGGCGGCAGCCGGGGCACCGGCGTCGTCGGCGTCAACAAGGTCGGCGTCAACAAGGACGGCGTCCGCAAGGTCGTCGCTGAACGGGTCGCCGTTGCGCGGGGCGTTGTAGAGCGACTCGTCCAGGATGCCCTCGCGCTTGGCCACGATCGTGGGGACCAGGGCCTGGCCGGCCACGTTGACTGCGGTACGGCCCATGTCCAGGATCGGGTCGATCGCCAGCAGGAGCCCGACGCCGGCCAGCGGCAGTCCCAGCGTGGAGAGCGTCAGGGTCAGCATCACGACGGCGCCGGTGGTGCCGGCGGTCGCGGCGGAGCCCAGCACGGAGACGAGCGCGATCAGCAGGTACTGGCTGAAGTCCAGCTGGATGCCGAAGAACTGGGCCACGAAGATCGCCGAGATGGCCGGGTAGATCGCGGCGCAGCCGTCCATCTTGGTGGTGGCGCCGAGCGGCACGGCGAAGGAGGCGTAGGCGCGGGGCACGCCCAGGGAGCGTTCGGTCACGCGCTGGGTCAGCGGCAGGGTGCCGATCGAGGAGCGGGACACGAAGGCGAGCTGCACGGCCGGCCACACGCCGGAGAAGTACTGCTTGATGGACAGTCCGTGGGTGCGGACCAGGACCGGGTAGACCACGAACAGCACGAGGGCCAGGCCCGCGTAGATGGCAACGGTGAACTTGCCGAGCGCGCCGATCGTGTCCCAGCCGTAGATTGCCACGGCGTTGCCGATCAGGCCGACGGTGCCGATCGGGGCGATCCGGATGATCCACCAAAGGACCTTCTGGATCACGGCGAGGGCGGAGGCGTTGAGGTCCAGGAACGGCTCAGCCGCTTTGCCGACCTTGAGCGCTGCGATGCCGACGGCGACCGCGATCACCAGGATCTGCAGGACGTTGAAGCTCACGGCGGTGGTGGCGACGCCCTCGGTCACGGTGGTGCTGGCGCCCAGGCCCAGGAAGTTCTTCGGGAACAGGCCGGTCAGGAACGCCCACCAGCTGCCGACCTTGGACGGTGCTTCGCCCTGGCCGGTGATGCCGGTGTTGGCGCCGGGCTGCAGCAGCACGCCCAGGCCGATGCCGATCAGCACGGAGATCAGCGCGGTGATGGCGAACCAGAGCAGCGTGTTCCAGGCCAGCCGGGCCGCGTTGGAGACGGCGCGCAGGTTGGAGATGGAGCTGACGACGGCGGTGAAGATCAGCGGCACGACGGCGGTCTGCAGCAGTGAGACGTAGCTCGAGCCGATGGTCTGCAGCGTGGCGCCGAGGGCGTTGGGGTCCGCCTTGGTGCTGCCCGTGTATTTCGCGAGCAGGCCGAGGGCCAGGCCCACGATCAGGGCGGCGATGATCTGGAAGCCGAACGAGCCGGCCCATTTGGGCAGCTGGAAACCGGGCTTACCTGCGGTTGCGGGGGTGCTTGTCTGAGTGGTCACCCGAACACGCTAGGACCGGCATCCATAACACGACGAACGAACGTTGAGAAATATGACGCAGCCCGGATATTCCCCCGCCCGCAAAAACCCCGCCAGGACGCCGCAAAACCACCCGTTTGTGAAGTTATTCCAGCCCCGGGTGTGGCGATTGTCTCGCGGCGAAGGCCCGGGGGAACAGCGCGAGCGTGCGCAGGCCCGGGGAGCAGGCATCCGGCAGCGTGCGTCTAAGCGAGGAACGAGCGAGCACGCAGAGGATGGCTGTCCGCGCCGGGACACGCGAGAGGCGGCCGTGCCGCTGCAACAGGCCCGGCTTACCCCAGGAGCGCCCGCTTCAGGGTGTCCAGTCCCACGGAGCCCATGTTCAGCGCCTTGGTGTGGAAGGCCTTGAGGTCAAACCCCGGACGGGATTCGAGCTCGGCCCGGATCTGCTCCCAGAGCCGCTGGCCCACCTTGTACGACGGCGCCTGCCCCGGCCAGCCGAGGTAGCGGGTGAACTCGAACTTCAGCTGGCCCTCGCTGATCGCGAGGTTCTGCTTGAGGAACTCGTACCCCGCGTCCGGAGTCCAGGTGCCCGACCCCCAACGCTCGGGCACCTCCAACTCCAGGTGCACGCCGATGTCGAACACCACGCGGGCCGCCCGCATGCGCTGCATGTCGAGCATGCCCATGTGGTCGCCCGGATCCTTCAGGTAGCCCAGTTCCTGCATGAGCTTCTCGGCGTACAGGGCCCAGCCTTCGCCGTGGCCCGAGGTCCAGCAGACGTTGCGGCGCCACTTGTTCAGCAGTTCGCGGCGGTAGGTGGCGGTGGCGACCTGCAGGTGGTGGCCGGGAACGCCCTCGTGGTAGACCGTGGTGGTCTCGGCCCAGGTGGTGAAGGTGTCCTCGCCCGGCGGCACGGACCACCACATCCGGCCCGGGCGGCTGAAGTCGTCCGAGGGGCCGGTGTAGTAGATGCCGCCTTCCTGGGTGGGGGCGATCTTGCACTCGAGCGTCTTCATGGCGTCCGGGATGTCGAAGTGCACGCCGGCGAGGTCGGCCACGGCCTTGTCGGAGAGCTCCTGCATCCAGGCCCGGAGCGCGTCGGTGCCCTTGAGCTGGCGGGCCGGATCGTTGTCCAGGATCTCCTTGGCCTCGGCAACCGTGGCGCCGGGGCGGATCTGGTTGGCCACGCGCTCCTGTTCGGCGATCAGGCGGTCGAGTTCCTGCACGCCCCAGGCGTAGGTCTCCTCCAGGTCCACGGTGGCGCCGAGGAAGGAACGGGAGGCCAGGGCGTAGCGCTCGCGGCCCACGGCATCCTTTTCCGGGGCGGCCGGCAGGAGCTCGGCTTCGAGGAAGCCGGCCAGCCGGGCGTAGGCCGTGCGGGCGGCGGCAGTGCCGGCGTCGAGCCTGGACTGCACGTCCTCGGGCAGCGGGCCCTCGGCGGTCTTTGCCTCGGCGGCCAGCTTGGCGAAGAACCCGTCCTCCGCGGCGTGCTTGGTGGCCTGCTCGATCACGATCCGCACCTGCCGGGCGGCGGCGACCCGGCCGTCCTGCCGGGCGGTGCGCAGGGACACGATGTAGCCGTCCAGGGCGGCCGGGACGTTGTGCGCGCGGCCCGCGATGTGGTCCCACTGCGCGGCGGTGTCGGTCGGCATCAGGTCGAAGATCGCGCGGATCTCCTGGGCGGGGGAGGCGATGTTGTTCAGCTCCGCGAGGTCCCAGCCGGACTCGTGGATTTCCAGCTGCAGGCCGAGGCGTTCGCGCATCGCGTCGAGCGTGACGGCGTCGACGTCGTCCGCGGGCTCCAGGCCTTCCAGGGCGGCGAGGGCCTCGCGTGCCGCGGCGGCGAACTCCTGGTGCCCGGCGGGCGAGAAGTCCTGGTATTCGGTTTCGTGGCCGGGCAGGCCGAGTTCGGTGGCGAAGCTCGGGTTGAGCCGGATCAGGGTGTCCGTGAAGGCGTCGGCGACGGCGTCGATCGCGGTCTGCGGGCGCGCCGGCACCGGGTTGTCGGGCGAGGTGTTCTCAGTGGTTTCGGTAGTCACCCGAACGAGACTAGCCGGGCCGCGGCGGTTATGAAAGGGTTACTGAACTTTTCTTAGCCGCGGCTGCGCTTCCATGAGCCGGGCCCGGGCTTCGGCGCGAGCTGCAGCTGCTGCCGGCGGATCCAGTGCCGGGCGCCCGGTTTGTCCGGCGCGGCGCTGTCGCCGCTGCCGAGGGAAAGGACGACGGCGGTCAGCGCCGCGAGTTCCTCCGCCGTCGGCTCGCCCTTGACGACGGAAAGCAGGGGCTGTTCGTCCGGCTGGGGGCCGGTGGGGTCTTGCGAAGTCAGGGGGCCGGCGGGGGTCACAGCGGGATGTTCCCGTGCTTCTTGGCGGGCAGGCTGGCCCGCTTGTCCCGCAGGGCGCGCAGGCCCTTGATGATCTGCAGCCGCGTCTCGGACGGGGCAATGACCGCGTCCACGTAGCCCAGCTGGGCGGCCTGGTACGGGTTGAGCAGCTCCTCCTCGTACTGCCGGATGACCTCGGCGCGCTTGGCCTCGACGTCGCCGCCGGCCTCCGCGACGGCGGCGAGTTCGCGGCGGTACAGGATGTTGACCGCGCCCTGGGCGCCCATCACGCCGATCTGCGCGGTGGGCCAGGCCAGGTTGAGGTCCGCGCCGAGCTTCTTGGAGCCCATCACGATGTACGCCCCGCCGTAGGCCTTGCGGGTGATGACGGTCAGCTTCGGCACGGTGGCCTCGGCGTAGGCGTAGAGCAGTTTGGCGCCGCGGCGGATGATGCCCTGGAACTCCTGGTCCTTGCCCGGCAGGAAGCCCGGCACGTCCACCAGCGTGATGATCGGGATGTTGAAGGCATCGCAGTGCCGGACGAAGCGGGCGGCCTTCTCCGAGGCGGCAATGTCCAGGGTGCCGGCGAACTGCATCGGCTGGTTGGCCACGATGCCCACGGTGTGGCCCTCGACCCGGCCGTAGCCGATGATCACGTTCGGCGCGTAGAGCGACTGCATCTCCAGGAAGTGCGCATCGTCGACGATCTGCCCGATCACCTTGCGCATGTCGTAGGGCTGGTTGGCGGAGTCGGGGATCAGCACGTCGAGGGCGAGGTCGTCGTCGTCGAGCTCCGGCTCCTGGCTGTGTTCCAGCACGGGGGCCTCGGCGAGGTTGTTGGAGGGCAGGAAGTCCAGCAGTTCGCGGACGAACTCGACGGCGTCCGCCTCGTCGGCGGCGAGGTAGGTGGAGGTGCCGGTGTTGGCGTTGTGCTGGCGCGCCCCGCCGAGGGTTTCCATGTCCACGTCCTCGCCGGTGACGGTCTTGATCACGTCCGGGCCGGTGATGAACATGTGCGAGGTCTTGTCCACCATGACCACGTAGTCGGTCAGGGCGGGGGAGTAGGCCGCGCCGCCGGCGGAGGGGCCCATGATGAGCGAGATCTGCGGGACGACCCCGGAGGCGTGGACGTTGTTGCGGAAGATGTCCGCGAACATGGCCAGCGAGGCGACGCCTTCCTGGATGCGGGCGCCGCCGCCGTCGAGGATGCCGACCACGGGGCAGCCGTTGCGCAGCGCGAACTCCTGGACCTTGACGATCTTCTCGCCGTTGACCTGGCTCAGCGAGCCGCCGTAGACGGAGAAGTCCTGGCTGTACACGGCCACGGGCCGGCCGTCCACGGTGCCGTAGCCGGAGACCAGGCCGTCGCCGAGGGGCTTCTTCTTCTCCATGCCGAACGCGGTGGAGCGGTGCACGGCCAGGGCGTCGAACTCCACGAAGGAACCGGCGTCCAGCAGCAGGTCGATGCGCTCGCGGGCGGTGTTTTTGCCGCGGGCGTGCTGCTTCTCGATCGCCTCCGGGCCGGAGGGCTGCTCGGCACGGGCCTGGCGGTCGCGGAAATCGGCAATCTTTCCCGCGGTCGTGGTCAGATCGTGGCTCATCAAGTGTCTCCGGCTCTGTTGTTCGGTACGGCTGGTCGGCTCTGTTGTCGCTGGCCCGTGCTGGCGCTTAAGTGGATTCCACACAAAAACATGGCCGTGTTGGCAAGTCTAGTGACGGTATTCGCCCGCGCCGCTGTAGAAAACCTACAATTTTCCCCGGTCCCCGCCGGACGGCCGCGGCCCGGCCAGGTCCGCCAACAACCGGGCCGGAACGCCGCCGCCGCGACCGCCGGCAGGGATGTTACTGGCCAGTAACATCGGCTAAGGTGTGCTTATGACTTCAAGCAACGACGCTTCGGGCACGTCCCCGCACCAGCAGAGTCCGTACCAGGCCTCAGGTTCCCTGGCCGGCCGCACCATCCTGATGTCCGGCGGCAGCCGCGGGATCGGCCTCGCGATCGCCACGCGCGCCGCCCGGGACGGCGCCAACATCGTGCTGCTGGCCAAGACCGGCCAGCCGCACGCCAAGCTCGAGGGCACCGTCTACTCCGCCGCCGAGCAGATCGAGGCGGCCGGCGGGCAGGCGCTGCCGCTGGTCGGCGATGTGCGCAACGACGCCGACGTCGCCGGCGCCGTCGCCGCCGCCGTCGAACGCTTCGGCGGGATCGACATCGTGATCAACAACGCCTCGGCGATCGACCTGTCCAAGACCGACGCCGTGGACATGAAGCGCTACGACCTGATGCAGGACATCAACGTCCGCGGCACCTTCCTGCTGTGCAAGCTCGCCCTGCCCGCGCTGCGCGAGTCCGACGCCGGGCAGATCCTGACGCTCTCGCCGCCGCTGAACCTGGACCCCAAGTGGGCCGGGATGCACCTGGCCTACACCATGGCCAAGTACGGCATGAGCCTGACCACCCTGGGCCTGGCCGAGGAGCTGAAGGTGGACGGCATCAGCGTGAACTCGCTCTGGCCCTGCACCCTGATCGACACCGCGGCGATCCGCAACATGCCCGGCGGCGAGCAGATCGTCCGCGGCGCGCGCGGCCCGCAGATCATGGCGGACGCGGCCCACGCCGTGCTCACCGCCGCCAACGCGATCCCGGAATCGGGCAGCTGGAGCGGCAATTTCTACACCGACGAACAGGTGCTGGCCGCGGCCGGGGTCACGGACTTCGCGCCGTACAGCCTGGGTGCGCCCGAAGACCGGCTGGTTCCTGACATTTTCCTCTGAGTTTCCGGCAGCCTCCCGTGGTCCGGGGGCGGATCGCGCCGCCGAAACTCCCCACGTTTGCGGGTTCGACGCCGGAATTCCGCGGCGTTTCGGCCCAACCCGCCGGTGGCGGCGGTCAAACATGGGGACGTTCCGCGGGGCCGGTGGCGGCGCCGCGGAGGCCGTTACTCGGTAGGATTCAAGCATGGAAGCCGCGCAGCAGACACCGGACCGTCCACCCCTGGACCAGGGCGCCCTCGGCGACGCCGCCTTCCTCTCCGCCAACGGCATCCCGCAGCTGAGCGTGGTGGAGTCCACCGGCTCCACCAACGCCGACCTGCTGCGCGGCGTGACCGTGGACCCCCGGGCCTGGCCGGACCTGTCCGTGCTCGCCGCCGAGTACCAGAGCGCCGCCCGCGGCCGCCTCGACCGGCACTGGGAAGCCCCGGCCCGCAGCTCCGTCTCCGTCTCGATCGTGCTCCGCCCGGTCAACGCCGAGGGCCGCCCGCTGCCCACCCAGAGCTACTCCTGGCTCTCGCTGCTGGCCGCCCTGGCCCTGCGCGAGGCCCTGCTGGAGACGGCAGGTCTCCCGGCCGAACTCAAGTGGCCCAACGATGTCCTGGTCCGCGGCAAGAAGATCGCCGGCATCCTCGCCCAGCTGGGTCCCATGGGCGACGGCGCCGTGCCCCCGGTGGTCCTCGGCACCGGCCTCAACGTCACCCTCACCGCGGCCGAACTGCCCGTGCCCACCGCCACCTCCGTCCTGCTGGAACACCCGGCGACCGTCGACCGGACGGCGCTGCTCAAGAGCTACCTGTCCCGTTTCGCCACGCTCTACCGCAGCTTCTGCAACGCCGACGGCGACCCAGCCGCGGGAATGGCCGGCGGCCCGTCCCTGCACAAGCGGGTGGAGCACGTGCTGACCACGCTCGGCAAGCAGGTCCGGGCCCAGCTCCCCGGGGACCACGAGATCATCGGCCACGCCACCCGGCTGGACGACTACGGTTCCCTGCTGGTGGTCGACGGCGGCGGGCACGAACACGTGGTGACCGCCGGCGACGTCGTGCACCTGCGGCCCTGGACCCCTCCCGGCGACGCCGGCGGCGAAAGCGGCTATGCGTAAAGAGCTCCTCCCTGGCGAGCAAGTGATTGTTATTACCCGCCCCCAGCCCCGGACGCTGATTGGTCCGGCCCTGCTGTTCATCCTCGTCTCCGCCCTCACCGCCTTCGCCTGCGCCTGGATTCTGAAGGGTGGGCCGGCCAAGCTCGTTCCGCTCGTCACCCCGGACTGGACGCCGTGGCTGATCGGCGGCTGCCTCGCGCTGGCAGGCTGGATGCTGGTGGCCTACTGCCTGCCGAGGGTGGTGACCTGGCATGCGAGCCGCTACACCCTGACCAGCCGCCGCCTCGTGGCCCGTTACGGCATGTTGCGGCGCCGGGACCAGCAGGTTCCGCTGGCCGCGGTCCGTAACGTGGTCGTGGAACAGACCCTGCTCCAACGGTCCTTGCGGTCCGGGACTATATCCTTGGAGACCGGGTACCCCTCCCGCACGGTGATACCGGACGTCCCCGAGGTCATGACGTTCCGGAACTTCATCCTCGACGCGATTGACGAACTCCCGGAGGGTGAACTGTTGGAGGCCGACGACACGCTGCACGGAACCGGCGACTGGCCCGGAGACATGAGGGAAGGTGGAAGAGATGAACGCTGAGAACGCGCACCCCGACACCGGCCTCCTGGCCCCCGAACCGTCGGCCGTCCCGGAGGCCGTCGTCGACGCCTCAGCCCTCGAAGCCGCCGTGCTGGACTCCGCCACGGCAGCAGGTCACGACGACGGCGCCACCGACGCCAGCGGCACCGACCCCACCGCGCCGACGACGAGCTGCGCCGACGACGCCCCCGCCACCGGTGCCATGTCCGCGGAACGCCTGGCCGCCAAGGCCCTGGAACAGCGGCTGCTGGGCGGCGAGCGCAAGCTGCGCCGTCGCGAGGTGGCCGCCGGGGCCGGGCTGTCGCTGCTGTCGGCACGGAAACTCTGGCGCGCCCTCGGCTTCCCGAACCTGGGCGATGACGACGTCGCGTTCACCGAAAAGGACCAGGCGGCGCTGAGCACGGTGGTGGACCTGGTCCGCAGCGGCAAGCTCACCGAGGAAGCCGCCATCTCCGTCACCCGCGCCATCGGCCAGATGACGGACCGTATGGTGGTGTGGCAGATCGAGGCCCTCGTGGAGGACATGGTCCACCAGCAGGGGGTCACCGACGCCGTGGCCCGCAAGCGGCTGGTCAGCGAGCTGCCTTCCCTCGTGGACGCGCTCGAGGAAATGCTGGTCTACTCCTGGCGCCGCCAGCTCAACGCCGGCGTCCAGCGCCTGGCCGTGCGCGCCGAGGCCGGCCTGGCCTCCAGCGAGGAGGGCCGCGAAGGGGACGAGGACGACGCCCCGCTGCCGCTGGCCCGGGCCGTCGGCTTCGCGGACCTGGTCTCCTACACCAGCCTGTCCCGCCGGATGAACGAAAAAACGCTCGCCCAGCTGGTGCAGCGCTTCGAAAACAAGTGCGCCGAGATCATCTCCGTCGGCGGCGGACGCCTGGTGAAGACGGTCGGGGACGAAGTCCTCTACATCGCGGAGACCCCGGCGGCCGGCGCCGAAATCTCGCTGGCCCTCTCGCAGGCCTTCAACGAGGACGAGATCCTGCCGCAGGCCCGCGTCGCGATGGTCTGGGGCCGCATCCTCTCCCGGCTCGGCGATATTTACGGCCCCACCGTGAACCTGGCCGCCCGGCTCACGGCGCTGGCCGATCCGGGCACGGTGCTGGTGGACTCCATGACGGCCGCCGCCCTGGAACATGACGAACGCTTCGTGCTGCTTCCCCGGGACGCCGAAAATGTGCGCGGCTTCGGCGAGATCCACCCCGTGCAGCTGCAGCGCGGCAGCGGACGGGGCCTGGTCCTGGACTAGGGGGGCCGGGGCCGGGGAACCCTGCGGCGGGCAGTCCTCCCCATCGCGCTCCCGGCCATCGTTGGGTAGGCTGTCGCGGGACGTGGGGGCCCGGTAACGGGTCAGCCGGGGGGAACCACCAATCTTGAAGGAAAATTGACGTAAGTGAGACGACTTTTCGCCATGCTGGGTGCCAAGAAGCCGGTTTTCACGAAATGGGGATCAAGCACGGGCCGCAAGGCCCCGAAAAAGCACCTGACCGCCACGGCCATCGCCGCGGCGGCTGCGGTGCTGGTCACGGCCGCCATCCTGTATCCCGGGTTCAAGACCGCCGAGGTGGAGTTGAACGACGGCGGCGTCTGGGTCGTGTCGAAGTCGAAGAACGCGGTGGGACGGCTGAACTACCCCTCGCGGGTGCTGGACGGCGCCGTGACGCCGGCGTCGACGACGTTCGATGTGCTGCAGGACGCCGGGACGGTGTTTGTCGATGACACGTCCGGCGCCACCCTGAACCAGGTCTCGGCGGCGCAGATGCGCCTCGGCGGGGACAAGAAGCTGCCCGGCTCGGCCGAGGTGAGCTTCGGGTCGCAGGTCATCGCGGTGACGGACGCGGCCAAGGGCACGGTGTGGGCGCTCTCGCCCTCGACGGTGAACGGGTTTGATCCGGAGAACTCCGAGCCGGTGCTCAGCGGGTCGGCCGGGACGGTGTCGGCCGTCGGGTCCGACGACCGGATCTACAGCGTGGATCCGAAGTCCGGCCGGGTGAGCGTGACGGCGGTCGATGCCGGGGGCCGGGCCACGGAGTCGCAGGAGAGCACGTGGGAGGGCCTCAAGGGTGCCGG
This sequence comes from uncultured Actinomycetota bacterium, assembly GCA_963698285.1. Classification (GTDB taxonomy): domain Bacteria; phylum Actinomycetota; class Actinomycetes; order Actinomycetales; family Micrococcaceae; genus Arthrobacter. The sequence goes on from CAVOQF010000005.1 coordinate 73,747, forward strand.
GAACGTGCAGTTGACGGTGGTGGGGGACCAGCCGGTGGTGCTGGATGCCGGCCGCGGGAAGCTCTTCCTGCCGGGCGGGCGTGAGCTGGCGCTGGCGAACGCGCAGGACGCGAAGCTCCAGCAGACCGGTCCGGCGGCGGACGCCGTCGCGGTGGCCACGCCGAAAGCCCTCCTGACCCAGCCGCTGGACGGTTCGACGGCGACAACGGTGACGTTCGGCGGGCAGGGCGTGCCGGCGGCGCCGGTGCAGCTGGGCGGCTGCGTGCACGCCGCGTGGTCCGGGGCGAACAAGTATGTCCGCGACTGTGAAAACGACGCCGAGGACAAGTCGGTGGCGGTGCCGAAGGCCAGCGCCTCGCCGAGTTACGTCTTTCGGGTGAACCGGGACCTGGTGGTGCTCAACGACGTGAATTCGGGCAACGTGTGGCTGGTCAACCAGAACATGCTGCTGGTGAACAACTGGGACGACGTCGTCCCGCCCAAGAACCAGTCCAATGACCAGGACCAGGAGTCCGCGGACAACAACACCATCAACATCCTCCCGGACCGGACCAAACCCAACCGGCCCCCGGAGACCAAGCCCGACGCCGTCGGCGTCCGCCCGGGCCGCACCACGGTCCTGTCCGTGCTGGACAACGATTCGGACCCCGACGGCGACGTCCTCACGGCCGCCGTCGCCGGCAACGGGCCCAAGGCCGGCGCCCTGGAAAGCATCTACGGCGGCACCGCCTTCCAGATCACCGTCCCGGCCGGCGCGGACCCCGGCACCGAAACCTTTGGCTACAACGCCGCGGACGGCCGCGGCCTCTCCGCCGGCGGCAGCATCACCCTGAACGTCGTGGGCCCGGACGAGAACAAGCCCCCGCTGTTCAAACGCGGCGACCCCACCACCATGGTCGTGGAGCAGGGCAAAACGGTCAGCCAGAACATCCTCACCGACTGGACCGACCCCGACGGCGACGACCTGGTGCTGATGGACGCCCGGGCGGACAACGACCAGGACCAGGTCAAGGTCCGCCGCGACGGCCTGCTCAGCTACCAGGATTCCGGGGCCGCGCCCGGCAAGAAATCCGTCACGGTCTCCGTCTGGGACGGCCGCGCCACCACCACCGGCAAGGTCGTGGTGAACGTCCAGCCGCCCGGCGCCCTGCAGCCGGTGGTGAACGCGGACCACGTCACCGCCGTCGTCGGCCAGGACTTGGTGGTCGCGCCGCTGAAGAACGACGTCGACCCCAACGGCGGCGCGCTGCGCCTCGCCCAGGTGGAGGCCGCCGGCCCGGCGCAGCTGGGCCCCGTGACCGACGGCGGCACCTTCACGTTCCGCAGCGACACTCCCGGCCCGGTCTACCTGACGTACATCGCCAGCAACGGCCCGCAGTCCACCCAGGGCCTGATCCGGGTGGACGTGGAATCCGGCAAGGACACCGGCAACCCCGTGGCCGTGCACGACCTGGCCCTGATGCCCGTGGGCGGCAGCGTGCTGGTGGACCCGCTCGCCAACGACTCGGACCCGGCCGGCGGGGTGCTGGTGCTGCAGTCCGTGCAGCTGCCGGAGAACGCCACCGCCTCGGTGAGCGTGATCGACCACAGCGTGCTCCGGGTCACCGACGTCGGCGGCGGCAAGGACCCCTTCACCTTCCGCTACACCATGTCCAACGGCACCAGGTCCGCCACCGGCAGCGTCTCCGTGGTCCCGGTCCCGGCCCCCGCCGTCGTCGAGGCCCCGCAGCCCAAACCGGACGAGGTGAACGTGCGCGTGGGCGACGTCGTCACCATCCCGGTGCTTGCCAACGACACCCACCCGCAGGGCGAGAAACTGACCGTGGACCCGGTGCTGCCGCAGGCCGTGCCCGCGACGCGACGGCAAAAGCTTCGTCTCCGAGAACACGCTGCGCTTCATCGCCGGCGCCGTGCCCGGGACCGTCCGGGCCATCTACAACGCCGTGGACCCGCAGGGCCAGAAGAGCGCCGCCGCCGTCACCATCCACATCCTGCCGCTGGAGGGCGCGCAGAACTCCCGGCCGCAGCCGAAGAACCTCACCGCCCGGGTGGTCGCGGCCGGCACGGTGCGGATCCCGGTGGAACTGGACGGGATCGACCCCGACGGCGACTCGGTCCAGCTGACCGGCATCGACAGCACCCCGTCGATGGGCACCGCCACGGTGGGCAGCAACTTCATCGACTTCACCGCCGCCGGCGACGGCGCCGGCACCGACACCTTCCGCTACAAGGTCGTGGACCGGCAGGGCGCCGTGAACACCGGCACCGTCACCGTGGGCATCGCCCCGCGCGGGGACAGCAACCAGAAACCCACCCCGGTGGACGACCAGGTCAAGGTCCGGCCCGGACGCCAGATCGCGGTGGACGCCACCGGCAACGACACCGACCCCGACGGCGACCCGATCCGGATCATGTCCAACGGCATCGAAGCGGCCCCCGAACTGCAGGCCGCGGTCAGCAAGCAGAGCGGCCGCATCATCCTGCTGGCCCCCGGCACGGAAGGCACCGACAACGTCCGCTACACCGTGGCCGATGACCGCGGCGCCACGGCCCAGGCCGCGATCGCCGTCAAGGTGCAAAAGGACGTGCCGCTGCAGGCGCCGATCGCCCGGGACGACCGGGTCACCTCCGCCCAGACCCTGGGCAAGACCGCCGTCGAGGTCCCGGTGCTCAAGAACGACGAGGACCCGGACGGCGTGGGCGAGAACCTCAAGGTCGCCACCGAGGCCAGGACCGCCCGGCCCGGGCCCGAGGGCTCCATGATCGTGGAGCTGACCGAAAAGCCGCAGCTCGTCCCGTACACCGTGGAGGACATGGACGGGCAGAAGTCCACCGCCATCATCTGGGTCCCCGGCGTGGGCCAGCAGGTCCCCACCCTGGCCAAGGACGAGGTCATTGAGGTGGTGGCCGGGTCATCGGTCACCGTGGACCTCAAGGAATGGGTGAAGGTCCGCGAGGGCCGATCCCCCCGGATCACCCAGACGGACCGGATCAAGCTGATCGGGGCGGACGGCTCGGACCCGGTGGCCAACGGCGGGACCGCGCTGAAGTACACGGCCGGGAAGGACTACGTGGGCCCCGGCTCGCTCAGCTTCGAGGTCACCGACGGCACCGGCCCGGACGATCCGGCCGGCCTGAAGTCGACGCTGAGCATCCGCACCAAGGTGCTTCCGGATCCCAACCGGAACAACCCGCCGGTGCTGCTGGGCAGCCAGCTGGAGGTGCCCAAGGGGGACGCCGCCAGCGCCGACCTGGCGAAGCTGACCACGGACCCGGACGACGGCGACGCGGACGCCATGAAGTACGAACTCGTCGGCAGCGTCCCGGCCGGCTTCGACGCCAGCATCGACGGGAAGACCCTGAAGGCCTCGGCCAAGGACGGCACCGACGCCGGCGCCACCGGGGCGGTCCAGGTCAAGGCCAAGGACCGCCGCGGGCTCGAGGCCACGGCGACGTACCGGCTCTCGGTCACGGCCTCCAACCGGCCGAAGCCGGTGGCCAACGACGACCTCGAGGACAACGCCGCCGCCGGCAAACCGGTCACGGTCAACGTGCTGGCCAACGACGCCAACCCGTTCCCGGAGACGGCGCTGAAGATCGTCTCCGCCGCCGCCGAGACCGGCGCCGGGAACGTCCGGGTGAACGGCGGAAACGTGGAAATCACGCCGGCCGCCTCCGGAACCATGGTGGTCTCCTACACCGTGGCGGACAAGACCGGGGACCCCTCCCGCCAGGCGACGGCGCGGATCCGGCTCACCGTCAAGGACGAACCGCTGGCCCCCGGCGCGCCGCAGGCGCAGAGCGTGGGGGACCGGACCGCCCTGCTGAACTGGACGGCGCCGGCGGACCGCGGCTCGCCGATCACCAGGTACACGGTCTACGGCGAGGGCGGCTACCGCCAGGACTGCCCGGCCAACTCGTGCACCCTGAACGGGCTGAGCAACAACACCAAGTACCACTTCCAGGTCACGGCCACGAACGCCATTGGCGAATCCGAGCGGTCCCCGGCCTCGGCCGAGGTGCGCCCGGACGTCAAACCGGACACCCCGGCGGCGCCCGCGGTAAAGTTCGGCGACCGGCAGCTGGCCGTCAGCTGGGTGGCCCCGGCATCCAAGGGGTCCGCCGTCAAGTCCTACGACCTGGAGATCTCGCCGGCCCCGGCGGGGCAGAACGCCCAGATCCAGAACCTGACGTCAACCAGCTACGTCTGGAAGAACCTGGCGAACGGCGTGGCCTACAAGGTCCGCGTCCTGGCCCGCAACGACGCCAAGGAACCCTCCGAATGGAGCGCCTACTCGGCCGCCGAGACCCCCGCCGGGGTGCCCGCCACCCCGGCGGCGCCGAGCGCGGCGGCGGCCGGTTCGGTGGGCAGCCAGAGCCAGCTCAAGGTCAGCTGGTCCGCGCCGGACAACAACGGCGACGCCGTCTCGTCCTACACGCTGACCACGCTGCGCGGCGGTACCGCCGTCGGCAGCCAGCAGGTCTCCGGCACCTCGCAAAACATCACGGTGGACAACTCCGAGGCCGAGTACACCTTCACCGTGGCCGCCACCAACAAGGCCGGAACCTCCGGCACCAGCGCCCAGTCCGCCTCGGTCCGCGCCGTGGGCAAGCCGGACATGGTGGGCACGCCCACCGCCAGCCTGGTCGACACCGGCGGCGACGGCGGGAAAATCAACGTGAAGTTCCCGGTGCTGACCGCCGCCCAGCGGAACGGCTCGACCGCCGGGGAGATCACCTACAAGTACCGGCTGACCTCCGGCGACGGCAGCGGGAACATCCCGGCCGGCGGCGGCGTGGTGGCCGCCCCCAACGGGACGGCCACCGCCGTGGTGGTCTGGGCCGTGTCCTCGCGCAGCAGCAGCCCCGGAGACGCCAGCCCGGCGTCCAACTCGGTGAACCCCTACGGCCTCGCCTTCGCGCCCAATGTCACGGGCAGCGGCAGCGCCGGCCCGGGGGACCGGACCGTGTCCTGGAACTGGAACGAACCCAACGGCAACGGCCGGGCCGTGACCGGCTACCAGTACAGCCTGGACGGCGGCGGCTGGCAGGACACCGGGCAGCGGTCCTTCTCCACGACCGTGGGGTACAGCGAAACCCACACCCTGCGGGTCCGCGCGATCAGCGCCGGCCAGCCCGGCCGGGTGGGCAGCGACACCTCCCGCAGCGGCGCGGAGCCCCCGCCGCCGCAGCCCACCTCGTGGGACATCCGGGCGACGCCGGTCCGCACCTGCACGGAGCCCAGCAGCGCCACCAACAGCTACCGGAACACCAACCCCGACATGTGCATCAGCCCCGGCAAGTGGTTCAACCCCGGGCCCACGGCCCAGGCGGACCGCTACGTGGTGTGGAACGGCAAGGTCTGGTACCACCTCACCTCGGGCGAGGCCGCCGGCAACTACGCCCGCGGGGACACCACCACGCTCGGCACCAACCCGCCCGGCGGGATGCCGGGCCCCTGAGAGCCCCGGCACACCATGCTTTTTCACCAGCAACAGAACAGGATCCACCCATGACCATGACCACCGAACAGGCCGAATGGTTTGCCGGCACCTTCGAGAAGCTCGTCGCCAACGTGGGCCAGGCCGTGCTGGGCAAGTCGCACGTCATCCGGCTGACCTTCACCGCGATGCTCGCGGAGGGACACGTCCTCTTCGAGGACGCGCCCGGCACCGGCAAGACCTCGCTGGCCCGCGCCCTCGCCGCGACCGTCCAGGGCTCCAACAACCGCATCCAGTTCACCCCGGACCTGCTGCCCTCGGACGTCACCGGCGTGACCATCTACGACCAGAAGACGCAGAAGTTCGAGTTCCACAAGGGACCGATCTTCAACAACATCGTCCTCGCCGACGAAATCAACCGCGCCTCGCCCAAGACCCAGTCGGCGCTGCTGGAGGTCATGGAGGAATCCCGCGTCACCGTGGACGGCACCACCTATGAGGCCGGCCGGCCCTTCATGGTGATGGCCACCCAGAACCCGATCGAACAGGCCGGCACCTACCGCCTGCCCGAGGCCCAGCTGGACCGCTTCCTGATCAAGACCTCCATCGGCTACCCGGACCACGCCTCCACCGTGCAGCTGCTCGGCGGCGCCAACCTCAAGGACCGCTCCAAGGAAATCACCGCCGTGATCACCACCCAGGCGGTCGCGGACATGGCCGACCTCGCCGCCACCGCGCACGTGGACACCGCCGTGCTGGAATACATCTCCCGGCTCTGCGAGGAAACCCGCAACGCCCCCGAGACGCGCCTGGGCGTGTCCGTCCGCGGCGCCCTGGCGATGGTCCGGGCCGCCAAGGTCTGGGCCGCCAGCCAGGGCCGGAACTTCGTCCTGCCCGACGACGTGAAGGACCTCGCCGCCGTCGTCTGGACCCACCGCCTGGTGATGGACCCGGAAGCGGAGTTCTCCGGCGCCACCGCCGAGGCCGTCCTGACCCGCGTGCTGGCCGACGTCGCCGCCCCGCAGCAGCGCGCCGCCGTCTAGCCGGAACGCCCCGCCCCGCAGCCCCGGCACCGCAGCCCCGGTCCCGCACCAGAAACCAGCCCGAACAAAGGCCCCCATATGTCCTCCAGCACTCCGTTGACCCGGCTTGCTGACCGCTTGAAGCAGCCCTTTTCCCGGGCCGGCAGGCCCACCCGGCTGCACCCCTCCGCGGTCTGGGGCGAAGCCCGCAGCACCGCGGCCCTGGCGCTGGCCCCGGCCGTCGGCGCCGTCCGCGAGCGCCTCGACCGGCACGTCCGGCCGGTGGTCTCGGTCGTCAGCGCCCTCGGCTGGTCCGTGCTGGCCGCCTCGGCGGTGCTGTGGACCCTCGGCCAGGCCTACGGCTGGCAGGAGGCGAAGGCCGCCGCGGTGGCCGCCTTCGTGCTGTTTGTCCTGGCGGTCGGCTTCATCCTGGGCCGGTCCTCCTACGGCGTGCTGCTGGACCTCGCCCGGACCCGGGTCGCGGTGGGGGACAGCGCCGTCGGCAGCATCGCGGTGTCCAACACTTCGAACCGGCCGCTGCTGCCCGCCGCCCTGGAACTGCCGGTGGGCGCCGCCACGGCCGTGTTCCACCTGCCCCGGATGAAGCCCGGGCAGGTGCACGAGGACCTGTTCACCATTCCCACCGCCCGCCGCGCCGTGATCGTGGTGGGTCCGGTCCGCTCCGTGCGCGCCGACCCGCTGCACCTGCTCCGCCGCCAGGTGCTCTGGACCGAACCCGGGGACCTCTACGTCCATCCGCAGACCGTGGCCCTGGCCGGCTCCGCCGCCGGCTTCATCCGCGACCTCGAAGGCATGCCCACCACGGACCTCTCCAGCGCCGACGTCTCCTTCCACGCGCTGCGCGACTACGTGCCGGGCGATGACCGGCGGCACATCCACTGGAAGACCACGGCCCGGACCAACAAGCTCATGGTGCGCCAGTTCGAGGAGACCCGCCGCGCGCACCTCGCCATCTCGCTCTCCACGAACACCGACGAATACGCCTCCGAGCAGGAGTTCGAACTGGCCGTCTCCGCCGCCGCCTCGATCGGGCTGCAGGCCATCCGGGAACAGCGCGACCTCGACGTCCTCACGCAGACCGGACCGCTGCGCTGCGAGACCGGCCGCAACCTGCTCGATGACATGACCAGGATTGTCGGCGCACCCGGGCGCCGCACCGCCGTCGACCTCGCCCGGAGCCTGGCCGACACCGTCCCCAACGCCTCCGTGGTGTTCTTCGTGGTGGGCAGCAACGTCACGCCCACCCAGCTGCGCTCCGCCTCGGCCTCGGTGCCGCCGGGCGTCCGCAGCCTCGCGGTCCGGATCCAGGCCGGCGCCGCCCCGGCGCGGGCCAACATCGCGGACCTGACCGTGCTCACCCTCGGGGATCTCTCCGAGCTGGCCATCGTGCTCCGGAAGGCAGCCGCATGAGCGCCGCCACGGGCTTCCGCCCCCGCGGCGGCGCGGCGTCCCGCGGCTCCGGGTTCGCGGACGGCCAGCCGGCCTGGCACTACGCGCTCGACGCCGGTGCCCTCACCGTGCTGCTGGGGCTCGGCGTGCTGGGCTTCAGCCTCAGCTTCGGCGGCGACCCCTACTACCTGGTGGCCGGCTTCGGCGGCATCCTGCTGGGCCTGGGCGTTGCCGCCGCCGCGGTGCACCTCCGGCTGGGAGCCCTGATCACCGCTGCCCTGACGCTCGGCGTGTACCTCGTCTTCGGCACCGCCCTGGCCGTCCCGGAGGCCTCCATCGCCGGGGTGCTGCCCACCCTCGATTCCCTGCGCACCCTGCTGCTCGGCGTCGTGTTCGCCTGGAAGGACATGCTCACCGTCGGGGTCCCGGTGGGGAACGCCGGCGGCACCCTGATCGTGCCCTTCCTCAGTTCCCTGCTGACGGCCCTCGCCGCCGGGCTGCTGACCTGGCGGCTCAGGAGCCCGTACTGGCCGCTGCTGCCGGTGCTGGTGCTGTTCGTCACCGGCATCGCGTTCAGCACCAACGCCGGTTTCCTCACGGTGGAGCGCGGCATCTCCCTGACCGTCGTCGCGATCGCCTGGGCCACGTTCCGCCGCGACGCCCTGCGCCGCAGCGACACCCGCAAGGTCGCGGTGAACCGGCCGGACACGGACCAGGCCGCTGCCCGCACCGCCCGGCTCCGCCGGGTGGGATCCGCCGCCGCGGTGATCGCCGTCGCCGTCGGAGCCACCGCCGTCGCCTCCCCGCTGCTGGCCTCCGGCGATGACCGCAAGGTGCTGCGCAACACGATCGTGCCCCCGTTCGACCCGAAGGACTACGTCACCCCGCTGGCGAGCTTCCGCACCTTCGTCAAGGACAAGAAGGACGACAACCTCTTTGTGGTCAGGGGCCTGCCCAAGGACGGCCGGGTGCGCCTCGCCGCCCTGGACGCCTTCAACGGCACCAACTACACCATGGACCCGAACGGCTCGGGCAGTTTCAGCAAGGTGGGCGACGCGAAGTCCCTCAACACCCTGGCCGACTCCACCGGGATCGTGCCGGCCAACAACTACACCCTGGACATCACGATCGAGGACTACCAGGGCTACTTCCTGCCGGGCGGGCGCAAGACCACCGGCATCAGCTTTGACCGGGACGGTTCCGGCGCCGCTTCGGGGCTGTACTTCAACGCCGGCACCGACACCGCCGTGACCACCCGGGGCGTTACCAAGGGCGACTCCTACAGCGTCCAGGTGGCCGACCCGGCCAGGCTGGAACACGGCCAGCTGACCCAGTACGGCTTCGCCAAGGACTCGCTGCCGGATCCGGCCGAGGTGCCGCCGGTGGTCGGCTCGCAGGCGAACGACCTGGCCGCCGACGCGCCCACCGCGATCGACCGGGTGCGCCAGATCGAGGCGCACTTCCAGAAGAAGGGCGCCTTCAGCAACGGCCTGATCGCCGACGGGCAGCTGCCCAGCGTCTCCGGCCACAGCGCCAACCGCGTCCGCAGCCTGCTCACGGCCAAGCAGATGCTCGGCGACGACGAACAGTACGCCGTGGCGATGTCGCTCATGCTGCGCCACCTGGGCATCCCGTCCCGGGTGGTGATGGGGTTCTACCCTGATCCCAAGAGCCCGGAAAACGGCGCCGGCGAAGTCAAGATCACCGGCAAGGACGTGCACGCGTGGGTTGAGGTGGCCTTCGACCGGGTGGGCTGGGTCTCGTTCGACCCCACCCCGCCCAAGGACAACGTGCCCATCCCGCCGGACCCGGAGAACAAGTCCAAGCCCAAGCCGCAGGTCCTCCAGCCGCCGCCCCCGCCGCAGGAACCGGCCGAGCTCCCGCCGGACTCCTCGCCGGACGCGCTGGACGCCGACGAGAAGAAAAACAACCCCTGGCTGTTCTGGGGACCCCTGCTCAGCGCGATCGGCCTGGCCCTGATCCCGGTGGCGGTCCTCGCACTGCCGCTGCTGCTGATCGCCTGGCTCAAGTCCCGGCGGCGGAAGGCCCGCTTCACTGAGGGCCACCCCGCGCAGCGCGTCGGCGGCGGCTGGAACGAAGTGCTCAGCCTCGCGACCGACCTCGGCGCGGGGGTGGACCACCGCGCCACCCGGCGGGAGTCCGCCGTCGTGCTCGGCGAGGCGTTCCCCGCGAGCCGGGACACCACCACGCTGCTGGCCCACCGGGCCGACACCGCGATCTTCGGCGCGGGCCAGCCAAGCGAGGAACAGGTGCGCGAATACTGGCAGATCGTGGACGGCTCGCTCCAGGAAATGACCGGGACCATGGGCTTCTGGCGGCGCCAGCAGGCCCGCTTCTCGCCGCGCTCGCTGCTGGCCGACGGCAGGGCCGCCCTCACGCTGCGCGGCCTGCGCCCGGTGCTGCCGGGCCGGAGGCGGACCGGACCGGCCAAAACCGGTCCAGCCAAAACCGGCCCAGCTAGTACAGTGGAGCCCGGTCCGCACCGGGAACCGCAGTGAACAGCCAGGAAGAACCGCCACGAGCCATGACCGACGACGTCGAGCGCTGCCCGCGCTGCCACCAGCCGATCCGCCGGGGCGCCGCGTTCTGCACCTCCTGCGGGGCGCCGCTGGGCAACCGCTCGGCGCGCGCACGGCGGGAGGACCCAAGACCCGGTACTATCCCGGTAGCGACTTCCGGGCAGGAGGGTGGGATTCCTCCCGTGCAGGCGACTGCCGGAGGGCAGCTGAACAGTCAGGGTGTCCACGGACAAGGGGGAGGTACCGTTTTGCCGAACAAGCTTGAGCTGGTTCCCGCAGACGCCGGCAAGCGGCTGGGGGCGGCCGTCCTGGACTGGACCGGGCCCGTGGCGGTCCTGGCGGTGCTGTTCGCCGCAGGCTTCGCCGGGGTGACGCAAACCCGCGCCGGCGGCTCCATCATCTACAACACCTCCTCGCTGGTGCTCTACGGCGGCATCGGGATCGGCGCCACGCTCGTCTACACCTTGGTCCAGGCAATCATCGAAGCCCGGTCCGGGGTGACCCTCGGCAACCGCCTGATGGGGATCCGCAGCGCCGACGCCGACGGCTACGCGCCCGGCGGGGGAGCGGTCTTCCTCCGCGGCCTGGTCACCGGGGCCGGGGTGCTGCTGGCCGCCCTGGCCGCCGTCCTGGTGGTGGTCTTCCAGTGGTTCGGAGCCGCGCTGTGGATCCTTGGCCCGCTCGTGCTGCTGGGCGCGGCCTGGGCCGTGGTGGTGGTGGTCTCCAACACCTGGGACCGCAACAGCAGGCTGCGCGGCTGGCACGACGCCGCCGCCAAGACCCTCGTCTTCGACATCAAGGCCGGCCGGAACCCGGTCACCACCGGCGGGATCCAGGGACCCTACAGCTTTGCCCCGCTGGACCTGCCGGCCGTGCAGCAGGTCGCCTCGCCGGTGGCCGGCGCCGCCCGGCTCCAGCCGCCGCCCGTAGCTCCCGCCGCGGCCCCCGCCCGCCCCGCAGCCGGCCCCGGTCGGGGCCGTGCGCAGCCAGGCCGTGAACCGCGGCGCGTTCAGCGCCCACCCCGACGACGACCACGACCGCACCCAGGTCCGCGGCGACGGCTCCGCGCCGGTCACCGTGGCCATCCTGCGGATCAGGATCGACGACGGGCGGGAAATCGAACTGGACCAGGCCGTGCTGATCGGGCGCAACCCCGCCGGCCACCCGGGCGAGGAAGCCGTGCAGCTGCTTCCGGTGGCGGACCCGGGACGCTCCATCTCCAAGACCCACCTCCACGTGCAGGCCGGCAACGGCGGCATCTGGGTCACGGACCGCAACTCCACCAACGGCAGCGCCGTCACCACGCCGGACGGTATCCGCACCGCCCTGGCCCCCGGGGAACCCACCCACGTACGCCCCGGATCCACCGTGCACTTCGGTGACCGCTCCTTCTACCTAGGACAGGCATGACATCCCAACCGGCTTCCGTCCCTCCCGCCGAAGCTTCCGCAACCGCCCCCGGCAGTGTCCCGAACAGTGCCTCCGGCAGTGTCCCGAGCAATGCCCCCAGCAGTGCCTCCAGCCTCCGGCTCAATTGCGGCTACGGCACCGACCGCGGCCTGCGCCGGGAGATGAACGAGGACTCCTTCATCGCCGCGGACCCGGTCTTCGCCGTCGCCGACGGCATGGGCGGCCACGAAGCCGGGGAGATCGCGAGCGGCATCTGCGTCCGCACCCTCTCCGAGATCCCCCAGCTCGCCACCGGCGGGCGGGACGCCACCGCCGCCGTCGTCCAGGAGTCCCTGCTCCAGGCCGACGCGGGCATCCGCGAGGCGACCGGCTCCCGCGCCGGAACCACCCTGACCGGCGTCGTCGTCGTGGAGCAGACGGGCATCCCGTACTGGCTGGTGCTGAACATCGGCGACTCGCGCACCTACCGGCTCAGCCAGGGCAAACTCAGCCAGGTCAGCGTGGACCACTCCGAGGTGCAGGAACTGGTGGACGCCGGCGAGATCACCATGGCCGAGGCTGCGGTGCACCCGCGCCGGCACGTGGTGACCCGTGCGCTCGGCACCGGCGACGAGACGGAAGCGGACTACTGGCTGCTGCCCATCGAGGACGGCGACCGGATCCTGGTCTGCTCGGACGGGCTCAACGGCGAACTCGACGATGAGCACATCGCCCGGATCCTGGCCGCGGAGCCGGACCCGCAGGCCGCGGTGGACGAACTGATCCAGGCGGCCCTGCGCAGCGGCGGACGCGACAACGTGACCTGCATCGTGGTGGACGCGAGCAACGTGGCCCACGACGGCGGCGCCCAGACCGCCCCGCGCACTCCCGCGGAGGCCGAGGACGAAAACACCCTCCCGCGCACCGACGTCCTGGACGTCGCCCCCGACGGCGAAGTCATCGGGGGAGCCCCGGGCGAGGAGCCCCATGGCACCCGGTGACCGCCGGGCCGCCGTCAGTTACACCCCGGGGACCTGGCTGGGCCTGGTCCGGTCCGGAACTGTGGTGCTGCTGGGCCCGGACACCGACCGCGCACTGGTGGATTCGCTCTGGCGGCTGCTGGCCGGAAATCCGGAGATCCATGAGGTCCTGGATGCGGTGACGTCGGCCTCGGGCGGCTCGCTCGCCCGGCTGCCGTGGTTCGGGATCGTGGGGTTCCGCGGTTCCCTGCAGGTGTTCCTGCGCGGCGGGATCGACCTGGAGGTCCGTCCGGAGGGCGACGGCCAGGATGCCGTTGCCATCAGCGGCCGGGATGTCACGACCTGGACCGAACGGCGCTTCGCGGCGGCGGCGGGCTTCAGCGTGGCCATTCCCGGCGCGGACCCTGCCGGGGCCGCGGCGGCCGCGGCGGCACAGCTGCCGCTGGGCGACGGCGTCGTCCTGCTGCAGGGCCTGCACTGCGACCTGACCGGTCAAGAAACCGCCGGCGCGGCGACCGGCAGCGCGGTGACCGGCAGCGCGGGTCCGGCAGCGCGGTGTCCGGCAGCGCTGGGCCCGATGCCGCGGTGGACGAGCAGCTGCTGGCGGCGGCCGAGGCGGACATCGCCAGTGAACAGGTCGCCAGTGAACAGGGCGACCATGGCAGCTCCGCGGACACGGTGCTGGACTTCCCGGCGGAGGACGAGGCTTCACCCGGCCGGCACCGGTACGTCTGGCCGGAGTCGGCGCCGGAGCCGGCCGAACAGGAGCCGACCGGCAGCTACGACCACCTCTGGGAACAGACGGTGCTGCGGAAGATCGAAGACGCCGCGGTGCGCGAAGACCAGGACGCCGATCAGGAACCGGAACCCGCCCGCGCGCGGAACCGCCCGCCGCGGCGGAACCCGCTGCCGCGCCCGCCCGGAACCCGCTGCGTCCCGGCCGCCGAACCCGCGGCCGCCCGGCCCGCGGCCCCCACCGGGCTGATCGACTCGGTGCCCTGGCACACCGGCGGCGAGCGGGCGGCCCCGCCCGCCGCGCCCGCGCCGCGCCCCGCGCCCGGCCCGGCCGCTCCGCCGTCGCTGTTCACCCCGCCGCCGTCCGCACAGGGACAGTCCGCACCGGGGCCCGCCGCGCCGCCGACGGCTGCTGATGCCGACCACGACGGCCAGACCATCGTCAAAAGCGCCCTGCCGCCCCGCGGCGGACAGTCCGCGGCGCAGCCCGCCGCGCCGCCGGCCGCCAAGGATCCCGGCACCGGGCCCCTGGTGCTGGCCCGGGTGTGCCCGCAAGGCCACGCGAACCCGCCCACCAGCGCCCAGTGCGCCTACTGCGGCCAGGCGCTGCCCGGCGACGGCGTGCAGGTCCGGCGCCCGCGGCTGGGCCGGATGCGGCTGTCCACCGGCGAGCTGATCGACCTCGACCAGTCGCTGATCGTGGGCCGGCAGCCCTCGGTGTCCCGCGTCCAGGGCGCGGTGATGCCCAAACTCGTCCAGGTGGCCAGCCCCGGCGGCGACATCTCCCGGTCCCACGTGGAAGTCCGGCTCGAGGGCTGGCACGTCATGCTCTGCGACCTCAAGGCCACCAACGGCACGGTGCTGCTGCGCGAAGGCCAGGCCCCGCGGCGGCTCGCCCAGGGCGAGATGGCCATCCTGTTCGACGGCGACATTGCCGACCTGGGCGACGGCATCCAGCTGCGCTTCGAGGAACTCCTGTGAGCGCCAAGCGCCCCGCGGCCCCGCCGCCCACCATCCCGGGCTTCAGCTACGTCAGCCCGCTCGGCTCCGGCGGCTTCTCGGACGTCTACCTGTACGAACAGGACCGGCCGCGGCGCAAGGTGGCGGTCAAGGTGCTGCTCTCGGACCTCAAGACCGAGGGCGCCCGCCGCCGCTTCGAGTCCGAGGCGAACCTGATGGCGCAGCTGTCCTCGCACCCCTACATCGTGACGATCTTCGAAGCCGAAATCACCGACGACGGCCACTCCTACCTGGCCATGGAGTACTGCTCCCGGCCCAGCCTGGACGTCCGCTACCGCCACCAGCGCTTCAGCGTGGACGAGGTCCTCGCCGTGGGCATCCAGGTGGCCTCCGCCGTCGAGACCGCGCACCGCGCCGGAATCGCGCACCGCGACATCAAACCGGCGAACATCCTCGTCACGGACTACAACCGTCCGGCGCTGACCGACTTCGGCATCTCCGGCACCCTCGCCGGGGACCAGGACGAGGACGCGGGCATGTCCATCCCGTGGTCCCCGCCGGAACAGTTCAGCGACCGGCCGGTCGACGGCGTGCTGGTGGACGTCTGGGCGCTCGGCGCCACGCTGTACACCCTGCTGGCCGGCCGGTCCCCGTTCGTGCTGCCCGGCGCGGACAACTCCCAACGCGAACTGATCGCCCGCATCACCACGCTGCCGCTGCCGAAGCTGGGCCGCGCCGACGTGCCGGCGTCCCTGGAACTGGCGCTGGCGACGGCGATGGCCAAGTCGCCCGCCTCGCGGTACTCCTCCGCCCACGCCTTCGCCCTGGCGCTGCAGCGCATCCAGGCCGAGCTGAACCTCTCCGTGACACCGTTCGAGGTGCTCGAGGAGCCCCGCGCCGACGAGCCGCACCCGGACGACACCTTCGAGGAGACCCGGGTCCGCAGCGTCGCCGCGATCGACCCCGACGCCACCGGGCACGCCCCGACCTTCCCGGCCCGGGTGCCGGGCGCACCCGCGGCGGACGACTCGACCACCTACAACCACGGGACGGTCCCCGCCGCGCCGCGCCCGCGCGGACGAGGACGACGTCGCGGCCACGGTCAACCGCTCCAGCCTGGCGGCGCCGGACCCGGCCGGCGGCGGGGCAGCCGGCGGCCCGGCGGGTCACGGCCCCGGCCACGGCCGCCGGAACCTGGTGCTCTCGATCGTGGGCGGGGCGGTCCTGGCGGTCGCCGTCGTCGTCGGCGTTATCGCGGGGACCACCCGGCCCGAGCCCGCACCCAAGGCGTCCGAGCAGATCAGCAAGCCGCCGGCGGACGCCCTGGACAACGGCACCGTCCCGGACGTGGAGGGGCTCACCGGAACCCCGGGCGGCGCGGGCAAGGTCACCTTCACCTGGCAGAACCCGCAGCCGAAGCCCGGCGACAGCTACAAATGGCGGACCTACTCGCCGAAAGGCAACGGCGCATTCCAGGCCGCTGCCGGCACCAAGGTCCAGGTGAAGCCCAACCCGGCGGGGGAGACCTGCATCCAGGTGATGATCGTCCGTGCCGACGGATCGTCCTCACCGATGGAACAGGGCTCGATCGGCTGCGCCGACAAACCCTGAGCACCGCCCACCCGAACACACACCGGCCCAGCGCCCAACAAGGAGACACGCACCATGGGGGATCTTGCGATAGATTTCTGCGGCGAATGGCATGAGCCATCCGACGAGGACATCTTCAGCATCGGCCGCGAG
Organism: uncultured Actinomycetota bacterium; assembly: GCA_963698285.1. Classification (GTDB taxonomy): domain Bacteria; phylum Actinomycetota; class Actinomycetes; order Actinomycetales; family Micrococcaceae; genus Arthrobacter. The sequence continues at coordinate 89,967 of CAVOQF010000005.1, forward strand.
GGCGACCTCGAAGTGGATGACAACCCGTACCTGCACCGGCAGTTCCTGCAGATTGCCCGGTATGACGGGATCTGGTGGCTCAGCAACGTCGGCAGCATGCTGAGCGCGACCATCGCCGACGCCTCCGGCGGCATGCAGGCCTGGCTCGCGCCGGGCGCCCGCATTCCGCTGGTCTTCAGCCACACCAACGTCATCTTCACCGCCGGCCCCACCACCTACGAGTTCGCCGTGCACCTGCGGACCCCGGCGTTCCGGCAGCAGGCCCGCAGCGAGGACAGCGGCGGGGACACCACGATCGGCCCGGTGGTGTTCACCGACTCCCAGAAGGCCCTGATCGTGGCCCTCGCCGAGCCGATGCTGCGCCGTGAAGGGACCGGCTTCAGCGCCATCCCCTCCTCCGCCGAAGCGGCCAGGACCCTGGGCTGGGCGCTGACCCGGTTCAACAGGAAGCTGGACAACGTGTGCGACAAACTGGACCGGGTAGGGGTCGCCGGGCTGCGCGGCGGCGGCGGCAAGCTCGCCACGAACCGCCGGGCCCGGCTGGTGGAACATGCCGTGACCTCGCACCTCGTGACCGCGGCCGACCTGGTGCTGCTGGAAACGCAGCGCGGAGGGGACGAGGGATGAGGATCCGACTGACGCTGCGCCGCGACCCCGCCGAGGCCAAGGACCTGGCCGTCACCGTCGACGGCCGCGCGACCGTGGCTGACGTCGCCACGGAACTCTGGGCGGCGGACCCCGCCCGGCGCGGGACCCCGCCGCCGTCGAACCTCTCGCTGCGCATCGAGGAGGCCTTCGCCGCCGGCGCCCGCCTGGGCAACGTCCTGAACCGGGAGGACAACCTGCTCGAATCCGGGCTGCGGCCCGGCTCCATCGTCTCGCTGACCCCCGTCAGTGAACAGTTCGCGGAGCCCGGGGCCAGCCGGGGGCCGGCGGCGGCGACGCTCCGCGTCCTCTCCGGCCCCGACGCCGGCCGCGAATTCCCGCTGCCCTCCGGCACCAGCTACCTCGGCCGGGACCGCGACGTCGACATCCGGCTGACCGACCCGCTGACCTCCAAGCGGCACGCCCGCATCACGGTGGGCGAAACCGTCGAGATCGTGGACACGAACTCCGCCAACGGCCTGCTGATGGACGGGCTGCCCGTCACCCGCGCCACGCTGAACTCCTCGGACACCGTCACCCTCGGCGACACCACCGTGTCCGTGGTGTCCCTGGGCGGCAGCCAGGGCGCGGCGCCGAGTTCCCCGCTGATCAATTTCAACCGCTCACCCCGCGTGGTGCCCCGCTTCGAGCCGCCCACCCGGACGCTGCCGGCCGGGCCCCGGCGCCAGGAGCACCACCCGTTCCCGTACATCATGCTGGTGGCGCCGCTGATGATGGGCGCCGTCCTCTTCGCCGTCACGCAGAACATGCTGTCCGTGATCTTCATGCTGATGATGCCGCTGTTCATCGTCGGCCACTACGTGGACCAGAAGCTGCAGGCCAAGCGGGAACGCAAGGAACAGCTCAAGGCGTTCCGCGCCGCCATGGCCGCGTTCCGCGAGGACATCACCGCGCTGCAGCAGGTGGAACGCTCGGTCCGGCTGCAGGAAGCGCCGTCCGTCAGCGACACCGTGGACGCCATCTACAAACTCGGGCCGCTGCTGTGGACCCACCGGCCCGAACACGCCGGCTTCCTGGGGCTGCGGTTCGGCCTGGGCACGGCACCGTCCCGGATCAGGTTCGAGGAGCCGCGCAGCAACGAGACCGAGCCCGAGTACATGGCCGAAATCCAGCAGTGCCTGGCCCGGTTCGGCAGCATCGAGGGCGTGCCGATCGTCTCCCAGCTGCGGACCGCCGGGTCGTTCGGCCTCGCCGGGCCCCGCGGCCTCGTCGACGACGTGGCGCGCGGCATGGTGCTGCAGCTCGTGGGGCTGCATTCCCCGGCCGAAGTGGTGCTGACCGCCATCACCTCGGCGCAGTCCAGGGAACGCTGGGAATGGCTGCAGTGGCTGCCCCACGCCGGGTCGGGCCACAGCCCGCTCGGCGGCGACCACCTCGCCGCCGGCCCGGCCGGCGGATCGGCCCTGCTGTCCCGGCTCGAGGACCTGATCGACCAGCGCGAGGCCGCGGCCCAGTCGCCGCGCCCGGAGCTGCGCCCCGGCTTCGCGGAGGAGGACGCCGAGGTTCCGGGCCCGCAGCTGCCCACCGTGCTCCTGGTGGTCGAGGACGACGCCCCGGTGGACCGCGGCCGGCTCACCCGGGTCCTGGAGCGCGGACCGGACTCCGGCGTGCACGTCATGTGGGTGGCCGCCTCCGTCCAGCAGCTCCCGGCGGCATGCCGGGACTTCATGGCCGTCGACGGCGACCACGGCACCACCACCGGCCAGGTCCGGCTGGGCCGGCACACCTTCCCGGTCAGCTGCGAAAGCCTCGACGCCGGGCTCGCCGCCCAGCTGGCACGCATGCTCGCCCCGGTGGTCGACGTCGGCAAGCCGCTCGAGGACGACTCCGACCTGCCGCGCGCCGTGTCCTACGCGGCCCTGATCGGCAAGGACTTCCTGGACAACCCGCAGGCCGTCGCGGACCGCTGGAGCGAGAACAACTCGGTCCATGCCACCGCCCAGCCCAACCGCAAGGACAACGGCACGCTCCGCGCGCTGGTCGGCTCCAAGGGCATCGAACCGCTCTACCTGGACCTGAAGAACGAGGGCCCGCACGCCCTGGTCGGCGGCACCACCGGCGCCGGCAAGTCCGAGTTCCTGCAGTCCTGGGTGATGGGCATGGCCGCGGCGTACAGCCCGGACCGGGTGAGCTTCCTGTTCGTGGACTACAAGGGCGGCGCCGCGTTCGCGGACTGCCTGCACCTGCCGCACACGGTGGGCCTGGTCACGGACCTGTCCCCGCACCTGGTCCGCCGCGCCCTGACCTCGCTCCGGGCCGAGCTGCACCACCGCGAGCGGCTGCTCAACCGCAAGAAGGCCAAGGACCTGCTGGAACTCCAGCGCCAGGCCGACCCGGAGGCGCCGCCGTACCTGGTCATCGTCGTGGACGAGTTCGCGGCCCTCGCCACCGAGGTGCCCGAGTTCGTCGACGGCGTGGTGGACGTCGCCGCCCGCGGCCGCTCGCTGGGCCTGCACCTGATCCTCGCCACCCAGCGCCCCGCCGGCGTCATCAAGGACAACCTGCGCGCCAACACCAACCTGCGCGTGGCGCTGCGGATGGCCGACGAGGACGACGCGCGTCGACATCCTCGGCGTGCCCACCGCGGCGTACTTCGACCCGTCCATCCCCGGCCGCGGCGCGGCCAAGACCGGACCGGGCCGGATCCAGGGCTTCCAGACCGGCTACGCCGGCGGCTGGACCACGGAGAAGCCGCAGCGCCCGCGGATCGACGTCGTCGAGATGGCGTTCGGCTCCGGCGCCGCCTGGGCCGCGCCGGCCGCCGAGGCGCCGGAGCGGGAGGAGCCCGCCGGGCCCAGCGACATCGCCCGGATGACGGCCAACATCGTCAAGGCCGCCGAGGTGCTCGCCATCGAGCCGCCGCGCAAGCCCTGGCTGGACGAGCTCGCCACGACCTACGACTTCTCCCGGCTGCCGAACCCGCGCACCGACGAACGGCTGCTCCTGCGGCGTGGCGGACGACCCGGCGCACCAGGACCAGCCGACGGTCTTCTACGAACCCGACCGCGACGGGAACATGGCCATCTACGGCACCGGCGGCTCGGGGAAGTCGGCCGCGCTGCGCGGCATCGCGATCGCCGCCGCCGTCACCCCGCGCGGCGGTCCGGTGCAACGTCTACGGCATCGACTGCGGCTCCTCGGGCCTGAAGATGCTCGACGAACTGCCGCACGTCGGCGAGATCATCAACGGCGACGACGTCGAACGCGTCGGCCGGCTGCTGCGCTGGCTGCGCGACCTCGCCGACGACCGCTCGGCCCGCTACGCCGAGGTCCGGGCCGTCGACGATCGTGGAGTACCGGCAGCTGGCCAGCATGCCGGACGAGAAGCGCATCTTCGTGCTGGTGGACGGCATGTCCGCCTTCCGCGAGGCGTACGAATACAGCAAGCTCTCGGCGCTCTGGGACATCTTCCTGCAGCTGGCCACCGACGGCCGGCCGCTCGGCATCCACCTCGTGGTCAGCGGGGACCGGCCGAACGCCGTGCCGGCGTCGCTGCTGGCCTCGATCCAGCGCCGGCTGGTGCTGCGGCTGTCCTCGGAGGACGACTACCTGTCCATGGATGTGCCCAAGGACGTGCTCGGGGCGGGCACGCCCCCGGGCCGCGGCCTGCTGGGCAACCTGGAGGTGCAGCTGGCGGTGCTCGGCGGGAACTCCAACCTGGCCGTGCAGGCCCGCGAGGTGCACAAGCTCAGCGAGGCCATGCTGCGCCAGGGCGTGGAGCGGGCGCCGCAGATCGAGCGCCTGCCCGATTCGGTGGACCTGGACCTGCTCCCGGCCGGCAGCCCGGACCTGCCGGTGATCGGCGTCGACGACGAGACGCTGCAGCCGGCGGAGATCCTGGCGAAGGGCCCGCTGCTGCTGGCCGGCCCGCCGGGCTCCGGCCGTACCGTGGCGCTGGTGACCCTCGCCTACGCGCTGCGCCGGTCCAACCCGGGCGTGGAGCTGATCTACCTCGGTTCGCGGCGTTCCGCCGCGGCCTCGCTCAAGCTCTGGGACCGCTCCGTGGTGGGCGCGGACGACGTCGAGGACGCCATCGACGAACTGGTGGACTACTCCACCGGGACGCCGGGCAAGCTGGCGATCTTCATCGAGGGCCTGACCGACTTCACCGACACCCTGGCCGAGTCCGGGATCGGCCGGCTGGTCACGGCGTCGATCAAGGCCGAGCAGTGGGTGGTGGGCGAATCCGAAACCTCCACCTGGTCCTCGGCCTGGTCGCTGGCGCAGCCGTTCAAGTCCGGCCGCCGCGGCCTGCTGCTCAACCCGGGGGACATCGAGGGCGACAGCCTGCTCAGCACCCCGCTGGGCCGGATCAGCGGCGACTTCATTCCCGGGCCGCGGCTACATCGTGGGCCGCGGCAAGGTCCGCAAGCTGCAGGTGGCCCTGCCGCCGGAGACCCGGACCTAGACCCGTTGCCCTATCAGTTGTGGCTGCTTCCGGGCCCCCATGGGGACGACAACTGATAGGGCATCGGAGGGGATGTAGGGCAGGATAGGTCTGTGAGCACAGGGAAGACTGCAGCAGAGACCGACACCCACAGCCCTGCCGGGGAACTGGTCCCCTCCGGAGCCGTGCGCGAAGAGTACGAAGTCCTGGTCGAGGAGGTCCGCAAGCACCGCTTCGCGTACTACCAGGAGGACGCCCCGATCATCTCCGACGCCGAGTTCGACGAGCTCTACCGGCGGCTGGAGACCCTCGAGGCCATGCACCCCGAGCTGGTGGCCAACGATTCCCCCACCCAGGAGGTGGGCGGCGAGGTGTCCGCAGCCTTCGCCGCCGTCGAGCACCTGACCCGGATGTACAGCCTGGAGGACGTGTTCTCGCTCGAGGAACTGGAGGCCTGGATCGCCAAGGCCGAGGCCGGCGTCGGCAAGCTCGGCAACGGCGGCAACCCGCCGTCGTGGCTCACCGAACTGAAGATCGACGGCCTGGCCGTCAACCTGCTCTACCGCGACGGCGTGCTGGTCCGGGCGGCCACCCGCGGGGACGGCTTCACGGGGGAGGACATCACCCACAACGTCCTGACCATCAAGGAAATCCCGCAGCAGCTCAAGGGCGGCAACTTCCCGGCCGAGATGGAGATCCGCGGCGAGGTCTTCATCCCGTCCAAGGCGTTCGCGGAATTCAACGAGGCCCTGATCGCGGCCGGCAAGGCGCCGCTGGCCAACCCGCGCAACGCCGCGGCCGGCTCGCTGCGGCAGAAGGACCCGGCGGAGACCGCCAAGCGGCCGCTGAAGATGTACGTGCACGGCATCGGCGCCCGCGAGGGCCTGGAGACCGGCAGCCAGTCGGACACCTACCGCCAGCTCGCCGACTGGGGGCTGCCCACCAGCCCCTACTTCGAGGTACTCCCGGGCCTGGCCGAGGTGCTGGACTTCATCAAGCGCTACGGCGACAAGCGGCACAGCCTCAGCCACGAAATCGACGGCATCGTGGTCAAGGTGGACGACCTCGCCACCCAGCGCGCCCTCGGCTACACCTCCCGCGTGCCGCGCTGGGCCGTGGCCTACAAGTACCCGCCGGAAGAGGTCAACACCAAGCTGCTGGACATCGCGGTCAACGTGGGCCGCACCGGCCGCGTCACCCCGTACGGCGTGATGGTGCCGGTCAAGGTGGCCGGCTCCACGGTGGAAATGGCCACCCTGCACAACCAGGAGGTCGTCAAGGCCAAGGGCGTCAAAATCGGCGACATCGTGGTGCTGCGCAAGGCCGGGGACGTCATCCCGGAAATCGTCGGACCCGTGCTGGCCCTTCGCGACGCCCAGGACCCGCCGGTGCGCGACTTCGTGATGCCCACCGAATGCCCCGCCTGCGGCACGCCGCTGGCCCCGGCCAAGGAGGGCGACGTCGACATCCGCTGCCCCAACGCCCGGTCCTGCCCGGCGCAGCTGCGCGAACGCGTCTTCCACCTGGCCGGCCGCGGCGCCTTCGACATCGAGGCCCTCGGCTGGGAAGCGGCCATCGCCCTGACCCAGCCGGCCGAGCCCGACGTCGCGCCGCTCACCACCGAGGCGACGCTCTTCCGGCTCAAGCCCGAGGACCTCGCCGGCGTCCGGATCCGCCGCGAAAAGCGCTCCAAGGGCGTGCCCACCGGCGAGTTCGAACTGGTGCCGTACTTCTACACCAAGGGCACGGCCAAGACCCCGTCGAAGCCGACCGCCACCACGGAGAAGCTCTTCAGCGAGCTCGAAAAGGCCAAGACCCAGCCGCTCTGGCGGGTGCTCGTGGCGCTGTCCATCCGGCACGTGGGCCCGCGCGCGTCGCGCGCCCTGGCCACCGCCTTCGGAACCATGGACGCCATCCGGCAGGCCTCCGAAGAGGAGCTTGCCGGCGTCGACGGCGTGGGCCCGGTGATTGCCGTGGCGCTGAAGGAATGGTTCGCCGAGGACTGGCACCGCGAAATCGTGGACAGCTGGGCGGCCGACGGCGTCCGGATGGAGGACGAACGCGACGAGTCCACGCCGCGGACCCTCGAGGGCCTGACCGTGGTGGTCACCGGCAGCCTGGAGGGTTTCAGCCGGGACGAGGCCAAGGAGGCGATCCTGGTCCGCGGCGGCAAGGCGGCCGGCTCGGTCTCCAAGAACACCAGCTACGTGGTGGCCGGCGAGAACGCGGGCACCAAGCTGGACAAGGCGGAATCGCTGGGCCTGCCGGTGCTGGATGAGGACGGCTTCCGCGCGCTGCTCGCCCACGGCCCGGCCGGCCTCGGTGACGGCGGTGCCGGCGGCGAGGACGGCGACGGCGACGCCGGTGCCGGCGCCGAGGCGACGGCGAGGACCACCAGGAGGCGGCCGAGTGAGCCCCGGCCCGGCGGAGTTTCCCGAGGCGGCCGCGTTCCTGGCGCTGGCCCGGGAGGCTGCCGCCGCCGGCGCGGCGGTGCTGGCCGGCCGCTCCGCCGCGGACCTGGACGTGAGCAACAAGGGCGACGCGGGGGACTGGGTGACGGCCTTCGACCTCGCAGCCGAGGCCGCCGTCCGCGAGGTCATCACGGGCGCCCGTCCCGGGGATGCGATCACCGGCGAGGAGGGCGGCACCGTGCTGCCCGGCGCCGCGAGCGGGTTCCGCTGGTCGGTCGACCCGCTCGACGGCACCACCAACTTCATCCGCAACATCGTCTACTACGGCACCTCGGTGGCGGTGGCCGGGCCCGACGGCGCCTGGCTGGCCGGCGTCGTCCACGCCCCGGCGCTGGGACGGGTCTACTACGCCGCCCGCGGCCACGGCGCGTGGCTGGAGGAGAACGGGCGGCGCACGCCGCTCAACGGCCCGGTGCCGGGCCGGACCGGGCAGATCCTGGCGACGGGCTTCAGCTACGACCCCTCCGTCCGGGTCGAGCAGGCCGCCGGGCTGGCCGGCCTGCTGGACGGCTTCGCGGACGTCCGCCGGCTGGGGTCGGCCGCGCTGGACCTCTGCCTCGTGGCCGACGGCAGCCACGACGCCTACGGCGAACGCGGCCTCAACGAACACGACTTCGCCGCCGGCGCCCTGATCGCGGAGGAGGCCGGCTGCTGGGTGCGCCGTCCCCGGCTGACCAGCGTGCTCGACGGCGGCCCCTCCGACGAGGAGCGGCTCGCGGCGTGGACCTGCGCCGGACCGCTGGAACTCTCCGGCAAGTTCCCGCTCTGAGGTCAGGGGCCACGGGTCCGGGCGCTGCCGGCCGGACACGGCCGGCCCGCGGCTGATAGTTCAGTCACGGAAACCGCGCTTTGGCGCCGGGCGCGGCGCCCGCGCCCGTAGCATGGACAGGTGCCTTCGCAGATCCTGATTCGTCCCGCCGTCCCGGCCGACTACGACGCCGTCGCCCGCATCACCCGGGACGCCTACCTGGCCGCGGGACACTTCGAGGACGCCGACCACCCCTACATGCAGCAGATCCAGCAGGTGGCCCGGCGCCACGAGAAGGCGACCATCTGGGTGGCGGAGCGGGCCGGCCGGATCGTGGGCTCCGTGACCCTCGCCGTCGCGGGGGAGCCCTACGCGGACATCGCCCGGCCCGACGAGTTGGAATTCCGGATGCTGGTGGTGGACCCGGCCGTGCAGCGCAGCGGCGCCGGCAAGGCCATGGTGCAGGCCATCATCGAGCACGCCAGGAACCTGCCCGGCATTACCGGCGTGGCCCTGACCACCGGCATGACGTGGGAGAGCGCCCACGGCCTGTACCGGAAGACCGGCTTCGAGCGCGTCCCCGAGCGCGACTGGTTCGTCCCGGACACGGACATCAAGCTGCTCGTCTACCGCCTGGCCCTCTAGCCGTACCGGCCGGCCCGGGCGCCCGGCTCCGGTAGGGTTGCAGCCAGAGCACCACCCCTGACGCACGCTGCAAACTGCACGAGTACAGCTGGAGGTTCCATGGCACCGCACATCCCCGACACCATCGACGAGAAACTGCTGGGCCTGTACCTGTCCGACCATCTGACCGGCGCCACCGCGGGCGTCGGCAGGATCGAGCGGATGGCCCAGGACTTCACGGACACCCCGGTCCACGCCGAGCTCGCCGCCGTAGCCTCGGCGATCCGCGAGGAGCGTGAACTGCTCCGCCAACTGATCGATGACCTGGGTGTCCGCCGGCGCCCGCACCGCCAGGCTGCCGCCTGGCTGGCCGAACACGCCGGACGCCTGAAGCTCAACGGCCGGCTGCTGAGCCGTTCGCCCATGACCATGGTTTTGGAGTCGGAGCTCATGCGCGCCGCCATCCTGGCCAAGATCGGCGGCTGGCAGACGCTGGAGGAGCTGGCCCCGGAGCTCGGACTCGAACCGGCCAGGTTCGCCGGCCTCGCAGCCGACGCCCGGAAACAGATCGAAACCCTGGACCGCGTCCACGAGCACGCCCGCAGCAACGCTTTCCGCAAGCGCCGCGACATCACCGCGTAACACCGGCGCCGGCCGCCAAGATCATCCCGCTCCGCCCGACGGTAACCGCCCTGCAACCCACGTAGACTGGGACGGAAAATAATCCGAACCTTGCAGGGGAGATCCATGGCTGCGATCAACCGCGACGACGTCGCGCATCTCGCGCGTCTCGCGCACATCGAGATGAGTGCTGAAGAGCTGGACAGGATGGCCGGCGAACTCGCCGTCATCGTGGAATCGGTTAAGTCCGTTAGTGAAGCCGCCGGTGATGACGTCCCGGCCACCTCGCACCCGATCCCGCTGACGAACGTGTTCCGCGAGGACGTTGTGGGCCACACCTTCACGGCCGAGCAGGCACTTTCCGGAGCCCCCGACGCGTATGAGGGCCGCTTCAAGGTCCCGGCAATCCTGGATGAGGACTAAGACCATGACTGAAACCCACTCCGAGCTGTTCCGGCTCTCCGCAGCCGCGCTCGCCGAGAAGCTCGCAGCGCGCGAGGTCACCGCCGTCGAGGTCGTCCAGGCGCACCTGGACCGGATCGCCGCCGTCGACGGCCAGGTCCACGCCTTCCTGCACGTCAACGCCGAGGAAGCCCTCGCCGTCGCCGCCGAGGTGGACGCGATCCGCGCCGCCGGCGGCGCCGCGGCCGAGGACCTGCACGTGCTCGCCGGTGTGCCGATCGCGGTCAAGGACCTGATCGTCACGGTCGGCCAGCCCACCACGGCCGGTTCCAGGATCCTCGAAGGCTGGCACAGCCCCTACGACGCCACCGTGGTGGAGCGCCTCCGCGCCGCCAAGATGCCGATCCTGGGCAAGACCAACCTCGACGAATTCGCCATGGGCTCCTCCACCGAGCACTCCGCGTTCGGCCCCACCCGCAACCCCTGGGACCTGGACCGCATCCCCGGCGGCTCCGGCGGCGGCTCCGCTGCCGCCGTCGCCGCTTTCGAGGCCCCGCTGGCCCTCGGCACGGACACCGGCGGTTCCATCCGCCAGCCCGGCGCCGTCACCGGAACCGTCGGCGTCAAGCCCACCTACGGCGGCGTCTCCCGCTACGGCGCCATCGCGATGGCCTCCTCGCTGGACCAGATCGGCCCGGTGTCCCGCACCGTGCTGGACTCGGCCCTGCTGCACCAGGTGATCGGCGGCCACGACCCCCGCGACTCCACCTCGCTCCCGGACCCGCTCGAGGACCTCGTCGCCGCGGCCCGGACCGGCAACGTCGAGGGCATGAAGATCGGCATCATCAAGGAACTCCACGGCGAGGGCTACCAGGCCGGCGTCGAAAACCGCTTCAACGAGGCCCTGGAGCTGCTCAAGGGCGCCGGCGCCGAGATCGTCGAGGTCTCCTGCCCCAACTTCAAGTACGCCCTGGGCGCCTACTACCTGATCATGCCCTCGGAGGCCTCCTCCAACCTGGCCAAGTTCGACGGCGTCCGGTTCGGCCTGCGGGTGCTGCCCGAAGAGGGCCCGCTGACGATCGAGCGCGTCATGGGCGCCACCCGCGCCGCCGGCTTCGGCGACGAGGTCAAGCGCCGCGTCATCCTGGGCACCTACGCGCTGAGCGCCGGCTACTACGACGCCTACTACGGCTCGGCCCAGAAGGTGCGCACCCTGATCCAGCGCGACTTCGACGCCGCGTTCGAACAGGCCGACGTGCTGATCTCCCCGACGGCGCCGACCACGGCGTTCAAGCTCGGCGAGAAGCTCAACGATCCGCTGGCGATGTACCTCAACGACGTCGCCACCATCCCGGCCAACATGGCGGGAGTCCCGGGGCTGTCCCTGCCCGGCGGCCTCGCCGACGAGGACGGCCTGCCGGTGGGCGTCCAGCTGCTCGCCCCGGCCCGCCAGGACGCCCGGCTCTACCGCGTCGGCGCCGTGCTCGAGTCGCTCCTCGAGGCGCAGTGGGGCGGGCCGCTGCTGGATAAGGCCCCTTCATTGACTGATTCCGCACCGGCGGTTGCTGCTGGCGCCCCCGCGAGCCACGGAGGTTCACACTAATGACTGACGCAACCCTCAGCTTCGAAGAGGCGATGGAGAAGTACGATCCCGTCCTGGGCTTCGAGGTCCACGTGGAGCTCAACACCAAGACCAAGATGTTCTCCTCCGCACCGAACGTCTTCGGCGACGAGCCCAACACCAACGTCAACGAGGTGGACCTCGGGATGCCCGGCGTGCTGCCGGTGGTGAACAAGACCGCGATCGAGTCCTCGATCAAGATCGGCCTGGCGCTGAACTGCAAGATCGCCGAGACCTGCCGCTTCGCCCGGAAGAACTACTTCTACCCGGACACCCCGAAGAACTTCCAGACCTCGCAGTACGACGAGCCGATCGCGTACGACGGCTACCTGGACATCGAGCTCTCCGACGGCACCGTGTTCCGCGTCGAGATTGAACGCGCCCACATGGAGGAGGACGCCGGCAAGCTGACCCACATGGGCGGCGCCGCCGGCCGCATCCAGGGCGCGGACTACTCGCTCGTGGACTACAACCGCTCCGGCGTGCCGCTGGTCGAGATCGTCACCAAGCCGATCGAGGGCGCCGGCAGCCGCGCCCCCGAGCTGGCCAAGGCCTACGTCGCCGCGGTCCGCGAGATCGTCAAGAACCTCGGCGTCTCGGACGCGAAGATGGAACGCGGCAACGTCCGCTGCGACGCCAACGTCTCGCTGCGCCCGCACGGCCGCGAACGCTTCGGCATCCGCTCGGAGACGAAGAACGTCAACTCGCTGCGCGCCGTCGAACACGCCGTCCGCTACGAGATCCAGCGGCACGCCGCCGTGCTGGACTCCGGCCAGCCGGTGATCCAGGAGACCCGGCACTGGCACGAGGACACCCGCTCCACCACCTCGGGCCGGCCGAAGTCCGACGCCGACGACTACCGCTACTTCCCGGAACCGGACCTGGTGCCGATCGTCGCCTCGCGCGAATGGGTCGAGGAACTCCGGGCCACGCTGCCCGAGCCGCCGGCCGCCCGCCGCAAGCGCCTGCAGGCCGACTGGGGCTACTCCGACCTGGAGTTCCGCGACGTCGTCAACGCCGGTGTGATGGACGAGATCGAGGAAACCATCGCCGCCGGCGCCACCGCCACGGTGGCCCGCAAGTGGTGGATGGGCGAGATCGTCGGGCGCGCCAAGAACGCCGACGTCGACCCCGGCCAGCTCGGCGTCGCCCCGGCCACCATCGTGGAACTGAACAAGATGGTCGAGGACGGCAAGATCAACAACAAGATGGCCTCCGAGGTCCTGGACGGCGTGCTCGCCGGCGAGGGCACCCCGGCGGAAATCGTGGAAAAGCGCGGCCTCGCCGTGGTCTCCGACGACGGCCCGCTGCTTGAAGCCATCGACGCGGCCCTCGCCGCGCAGCCCGACGTCGCGGACAAGATCCGCGGCGGCAAGGTCCAGGCGATCGGCGCGATCGTCGGCGGCGTCATGAAGGCCACCCGCGGCCAGGCCGACGCCGGCCGCGTCCGCGAGCTGATCCTGGAGCGCCTCGGCGTCGAAGGCTAGGCCCTAGCCACCCACCAAATCGGTCATGATGGTCTGCAGCGCCTCGCAGACCATCATGACCGATCTGCGTTTAAGGTTTTCCGGCCGGGCCAGGATGTCGATCCGGCGCCGGGTGCTGATCCCCTCCAGCGGCCTCAGCACAATCTCCGGGTTCAGCACCGGCCGGGCGGTGTGCCGCGGCAGCAGCCCGATCACGCTGCCGGCCGCCACCAGCGCCGCCACGGTCGAATAGTCGTTGATCCGGTGCACGATGTTCAGTTCGCGGCTGGACACGGCGGCGACGGCGGAGAGCACGTCCGCGGGGGAGTAGCCGGTGTGGCTGGTCACCCAGGGTTCGCCGACGACGTCGTCCGCGGTCACCGCCCGCTGGCCGGCGAGCCGGTGCCCGGCCGGCAGCGCCACGTCCAGCGGCTCGTGCGCGAGCGGGATCACGGCCACCCGTTCCACCGGCCACCGCGGGCTGTGGTCCATCCGGTGCGCGAGGACGAGGTCGTACCGGGCGGTCAGTGCCGGGAAATCCTGCTGCGCCACGTCCTCGTCGGAAAGCTGGATCCGCGGCTGCCCGGGCTCGGCCAGCAGCCGCGCAAGCGGCGCGAACAGGGCCTGGCCGGCGCTGTGGAACCCGCTCAGCGTCACCGGCGCCACCGGCGAGCCGTGGTACGCGCCGATCGCCGTCCTGGCATCCGCCATGGCACTCACGACGGCGGCCCCGGCGTCCGCGAGCACCTGGCCGGCCTCGGTCAGGACGAGGTTGCGGCCCTCCTTCCGGGTCAGCGGGACCTCGACGGACTTCTGCAGGGCGGCCAGCTGCTGGGACACCGCCGAGGGGGTGACCAGCAGCGTTTCCGCGACGGCCTTGACGCTGCCCAGGGCCCCGAGTTCGCGGAGCATTTCGAGCTGGTGGATTTCCATGCCCACCATCCTAGAGGTAAGCAATGGCTAAATCGTCGATTGAGAAAATCTCGGTTGTGCTAACGCTTTCCGCCCGGTCTAATGGGGTGAGTTGTCCCACACGGCTGCCCCGCGACACTGGGGCAGCCCCGAAGTAACCCCACAGTTAGGCAGGCCCATGAAGGCTCTCTACAAGTCCGGCGCCCACGCGGGATTCGAACTCGTCGACCGCCCGGAGCCGGAGACCGGGGCCGGGGACGTCAAGATCCGCGTCATCACCACCGGCATCTGCGGCACGGACCTGCACATCCAGTCGTGGGACGCCTGGGCGCAGGGGATCATCAACGCCCCGCTGATCGCCGGCCACGAGTTCTACGGCGAGGTCGTGGAAACCGGCGAGGACGTCCTGGACGTCAAGGTCGGCGACCGGGTCTCCGGCGAGGGGCACATTGTCTGCGGGATCTGCCGCAACTGCCGCGCCGGCCGCAAGCAGATGTGCATCAACACCGTCAGCGTGGGCGTCCAGCGCGACGGCGCGTTCGCCGAGTACGTCGTCATCCCGGAAACCAACGTCTGGGTCCACCACGACCCGTCCGTGACCCCGGAGCTCGGCGCCATCTTCGACCCGTTCGGCAACGCCGTCCACACCGCGCTGAGCTTCCCGCTGGTCGGCGAGGACGTGCTCATCACCGGCGCCGGACCCATCGGGCTGATGGCGATCGCCGTCGCCCGCCACGCCGGGGCCCGGAAGATCGCCATCACGGACGTCTCCGCGCCGCGCCTGGAACTGGCCCGCGGCCTCGGCGTCGACCTCGCGATCGACGTCTCGAAGATGCGCGTCAAGGACGCCCAGCGCGAACTGGGCATGCGCGAGGGCTTCGACATCGGGATGGAAATGTCCGGCCACCCCACGGCCCTGCCCGAGATGATCGACAACATGAACCACGGCGGCCGGATCGCGATGCTGGGGCTGCCCAGCCAGTCCATCGACATCGACTGGGGCAAGGTGGTCACGCACATGCTGACCATGAAGGGCATCTACGGCCGCGAGATGTTCGAGACCTGGTACGCCATGAGCGCCATGCTGTCCTCCAACCCCGTGCTGCACGCCAACATCTCCGCCGTCGTCACGGACACCCTGCCCGCCGCGGACTGGGAAAAGGGCTTCGAAATCGCCCGCGCCGGCGTGGGCGGCAAGGTCGTGCTCGACTGGAGCTGCTTCTAGGCCCCGCCCGTTTTCCGGTACCGTACAAAATTCACCCCCTGCTGAGGAGCGCACCGCACATGTATTCAGCCATCAAGGACCAGCTGCAGCACGAACTCGACGAGATCCGCGGCGCCGGCCTGTTCAAGACCGAGCGGCACATCGATTCGCCGCAGGCCAGCCACATCAAGGCGGGCCAGCTCGGCCAGGGCAGCGCCGACGTGCTGAACTTCTGCGCCAACAACTACCTGGGCCTCGCGGACCACCCGGACATCATTGCGGCCGCCAAGGACGCCATGGACTCCCGCGGCTTCGGCATGGCCAGCGTGCGCTTCATCTGCGGCACCCAGGACCTGCACCTGGCCCTTGAGGAGCGCGTGTCGAAGTTCCTCGGCACCGAGGACACCATCCTGTTCTCCAGCTGCTTCGACGCCAACGGCGGCGTCTTCGAATCCCTCTTCGGCCCGGAGGACGCCGTCATCTCCGACGCGCTGAACCACGCCTCGATCATCGACGGCATCCGGCTCTGCAAGGCCCAGCGCTTCCGCTACGCCAACCAGGACATGGCGGACCTCGAATCCCGGCTGATCGAGGCCACCACGCAGCAGAACCCGGCCCGCCGCAAGATCATCGTCACCGACGGCGTCTTCTCGATGGACGGCTTCCTGGCCCCGCTCGAGGCGATCTGCGACCTCGCCGAAAAGTACGACGCCATGGTCATGGTGGACGACTCGCACGCGGTCGGCTTCATGGGCGCCACCGGCGCCGGCACGCCGGAACACGCTGGTGTCTCGGACCGCGTGGACATTTACACCGGCACCTTCGGCAAGGCCCTCGGCGGCGCCTCCGGCGGCTACGTCTCCGGCCGGCGCGAGGTCATCGCCATGCTCCGGCAGAAGGCCCGGCCCTACCTGTTCTCCAACTCGCTCGCCCCCGCGATCGTCGCCGCCACGCTCAAGGCCCTGGACCTCGTGGAGAACTCCGCCGAGCTGCGCGGCAAGCTCTTCGCCAACGCCGAACTCTTCCGCCGCCGGATGGGCGAGGAAGGCTTCGAGCTGCTCGACGGCGAACACGCGATCGTCCCGGTCATGTTCGGCGACGCCGTGATGGCCGCCAAGGTCGCGGACGCGATGCTGGCCAACGGCGTCTTCGTCACCGCGTTCAGCTACCCGGTGGTGCCGAAGGGCGCCGCCCGCATCCGCGTCCAGCTCTCCGCCGCGCACAGCGCGGACGACGTCGAGCGCTGCGTCCAGGCCTTCGTCCGCAGCCGGGAGACGGTGGCCGCCGCCGCGTAGGGCGAAGAAAACTACTGACGTGACCTCCTGACCGGTGCAAGGATGGAGGCATGTCAGCTAAATACGATGTCGTGATCGTGGGCGGGGGCATTGCCGGCCTGTCCCTGGCCTCCGCCCTCGCCGGCAAATGCAGCGTGGCCCTGGTCGAAGCCGAGCAGTCGCTGGGCTACCACACCTCCGCGCGCTCGGCCCGGCAGCTGATCCCCAGCTACGGGCCGCCCGTGGTCCGGGACCTGACGCTGCGCACCCTGGAACTCATCGGCACCCACGAGGGCACCCGGCCCGAACCCGTGCTCTCGCCGCGCCGGTTCATGCTGATCGGGGACGAGGAATCCGTCCGCCAGCAGGCCAGCGGCTTCATGCACCGGATCAGCCACGCCGAGGCCCTGGAAATCTGCCCCGCGCTGAAACCGGACTCCTTCACGGCGGCCGGCCTGGATTCCGGCTCCTTTGCCTGCAACGCCTCCCTGCTGCTCGAAGACCACCGGGAACGGGCCGTCGAGGGCGGGGTGGACATCATCACCGGCGCCAGGGTCCACTCGGCGCAGCGGCTCGGCTCCGGCTGGGAGCTCGGCGCCGGGCAGGAGGGCTTCGAGGCCGCCGTCGTGGTCAACGCCGCCGGCGCCTGGGCCGACGAACTCGCGGTCCTCAGCGGCGTCGAGAAACTCGGACTCCAGCCCTACCGGCGCACCGCGGCGATCGTCGACGTCGAACACCCCCTCCCGCAGGGCTGCCCGATGGTGGCGTCGGCGAGCTTCTACTTCCGCCCGGACGGGCGGCGGCAGGTGCTGATTTCGCCGTCCGAAACCGTGCCGAGCGGCCCCGAGGACGCCCGGCCGTACCCCGGCGACATCGAGGCGCTGATCAGCCGGCTCAACGCCGTCACCACAATGGGCATCGGCGGCGTCAGCCGGGCCTGGACCGGGCTGCGGACCGAGGCCGCCGACGGCGTCCCCGTGGTGGGGTTCGACGCCGAGGCGGCCGGCTTCTTCTGGCTCGCCGGCCAGGGCGGCTACGGCTTCCAGACCTCCTCCGGCATCGCCGAGCTGGCCGCGGAACTGATCCTCGCCGGGCAGGACTCCGCCGCGCCGTTCCCGGCCGACAGTCCGGCATCCCGGACAGCCGCCGCCCTGGCGGCGACCCGGATGTCCATCCGGGGCTGAAGAATGGACCCATGAGCACCCTCATCACCAACATCGCCGAACTGATGACCCAGGACACGGACCACCGGGTCCTGAAGGACGCGGCCGTCGTGATCGAGGGCGAACGCATCGCCTGGCTCGGTGCCGCCGCGGACGCCCCGGCCGCCGACGACGCCGTCGACGCCGCCGGCCGGGCCCTGCTGCCCGGCTGGGTGGATTCGCACACGCACCTGGTCTTCGCCGGCGACCGGACCGCGGAGTTCGAGGCCCGGATGGCGGGGGAGGGCTACAGCGCCGGCGGCATCGCCGTCACCACCGGGGCCACCCGCGGCACGTCCGACTTCGACCTCACCCGGCTCGCGCTGGGCCGGGTGGCCGAGGCCGTCGCGCAGGGCACCACCTACCTCGAGACGAAGACCGGCTACGGCCTGGACGTGGACAACGAGGCCCGCAGCGCGCGGATCGCGTCCACCGTCGCGGACGAGGTCACCTACCTCGGCGCACACCTGGTCCCGGAGGGCATGGACGCCGAGGAATACACGGACCTGGTCTGCGGCCCCATGCTCGCCGCGGTCCGGCCCTACGCCCGCTGGGCCGACGTCTTCTGCGAACGGGGCGCCTTCAACGAGGACCAGTCCCGCCGGGTGCTCCAGGCCTGCCGGGACGCCGGACTGGGCCTGCGCGTGCACGGCAACCAGCTCGGCGAGGGCCCCGGCGTGCGGCTGGCGGTCGACTTCGGCGCCGCGAGCGTGGACCACGTGAACTACCTCTCCCGTGCGGACGTCCACGCCCTCGCCGACAGCTGGTCCGGCTGGGAGGCGGCGGCCGGCACGGGCGAACGGGGCACGGTGGCGACCTGCCTGCCGGCCTGCGACCTGTCCACCCGGCAGCCGCTGGCACCCGGCCGGGAGCTGCTGGACGCGGGCGTCCAGCTGGCCCTCGCCTCCAACTGCAACCCCGGCACCTCCTACACGAGCTCGATGGCGTTCTGCGTCACCACGGCCGTGCTGCAGATGCGGCTCAGCGTGCACGAGGCCGTCCGCGCGGCGACGTACGGCGGTGCGCTGGCGCTGGGCCGGGAGTCCGGGAACGACGTCGACGGGCAGCGGGCGGTGGGCTCGATCGCCGTCGGGCACCGGGCGGACCTGCACCTGCTCAACGCCCCGTCCGCCACGCATCTGGCCTACCGCCCCGGCATGCCGCTCACCCACGCCGTCTGGCGCGCCGGGGTCCGCGCCCGCTGACCGGTCCGCACAGTCCGAAGCGTACAGGAGGCACCGCATGGCGGGGTTCGCGAGGGAGCTGGGCATCATGGTCGATCTGGTGCGGGCCAAACACGGCGGGCCGCGGGCGCTGGCCCGGCGCCGGGACGCCCGGCTGGCCGCCCTGGTGGACCACGCCCGCACCAGCTCCCCGTACTACCGCTCGCTGTACCGCGGACTCCCGGCCGAGGGCATCCAGCTCCGCGACCTGCCGCCGGTCAGCAAACCGCAGCTGATGGCACACTTCGACGACTGGGTCACCGACCCCGCCGTCACCCGGGCCGATCTGGAGGCCTTCGTCGCCGATCCGTCCCTGGTCGGCAGCCGCTACCGCGGCCGCTACTTCGCCTGCACCAGCTCCGGGACCACGGGGCATCCCGGCTTGTTCGTGCACGACCCGGCGGCCGTCGCCTGCTACCGCGCCCAGGGCATCCGGGCCGCCGGGATGGCCCCCGGCGCCGGCCGGCTGCTGAAAGTACTGCTGGCCCTGCTGCGGCGGCGGGTCCGCACGGCCGTGGTGGTGGGCACCGGCGGCCACTTCGCCGGCGCCGTGTGGCTCGAGTCCGAGCGGCGCCGCAGCCGGGGCCGCCGCCGGGCCTACCGGCTGTTCCCCGTCCAGCAGCCGCTGGCCCGGCTGGTGGAGGCGCTCAACAATTTCGACCCGGCCCTCCTGGTCGGTTACCCCAGCGCGCTCGAGCTCCTGGCCGCGGAGCAGGACGCGGGCCGGCTGCACATCCGCCCGGTGATCGTGGAGTCCAGCGGCGAATCCGTTGGCGACCGGGCGCACCTGGCCGCGGCGCTGGGCGGCGAGGTGCACAACGCCTACGCCGCCTCGGAGTTCAGCCCCATCGCCCTGGACTGCCCCCGCGGCTGGCTGCACGTCAACAGCGACTGGGTGATCCTCGAACCGGTCGAGGCCGACTACCGGCCCACGCCTGCCGGGCAGCCGTCCCACACGGTGCTGCTGACCAACCTCGCCAACCGGGTCCAGCCGCTGATCCGCTACGACCTCGGCGACTCCGTGATCGCCAAGCCCGGACCCTGCGAATGCGGCAACCCGCTGCCCGCCATCCGCGTCGCCGGCCGGCACGACGACGTCCTGCACCTGGACAACGGCCGCGGCACCACGGTGAGCGTGCTGCCGCTGGCCATCACCGCCCCCGTCGACGACGCGCCGGGGGTCCACCGCTGCCAGCTGGTCCAGGCCGGCCCGGCGGCACTGCGGGTGCGGCTCCAGCCGGAGCCCGGCGCCGCCGCGGACGCGGTCTGGCAGGACGTGGCGGCGAAGCTGGCCGGATTCCTGGCCGGCCAGGGCCTGGCCAACGTGCAGCTGATCCGGGCGGAGGAACCGCCGGAAGAGGGCGGGCCGAGCGGAAAGTTCCACCAGGTGATCGCGCTGAAGGAACCGCCCGCGCCGCCGGGGGACGCAGGCCGCTAGAAGAACATGGGCGGCGCGTCCAGCACGGTCTCGTCCACCCGGCGCTGCTCCCACTGGCTGAACGGCTTGTCCAGCTCGTACTTGCCCTCCCCGGAGCGCAGCAGGGTGCGGATCTCGGCATTGTCCGGGTTGTTCAGCGACTCGAAGTACTCCACCGACCAGTGGAACCAGCGCATGCAGAACAGCCGCATGGTCAGGCCGTGCGTCACGAACAGGGCGTTCGGCGCGTAGCTCGGCTTGGACCAGTGCCGGTACAGGGTCTCCATGAACGAGGAGATCCGATCGTAGACATCCGAGCCGGACTCGCCCTCGCGGAAGCGGTAGAAGAAGTGCCCGTAGGCGTTGCGGAGCTCCTTCTGGTCCTCGATGTCGCCGGCGATCTGGAAGTTCGCCCAGTCCTGTTCGCGCAGCCGCGGTTCCTCGATCACGCGTTCGGTGAGCGGGCCCAGCTTCAGCGCCTCCAGGGTCTGGTAGGCGCGCAGGTAGGGGGAGACGTAGACGCAGACCTGCTGGCCGTCCAGCTGGCGCCGCAGCTGCTCGCCGGCGGCCGTGGCCTGCTCGACGCCGAGCGCGGTCAGCGGGATCCGGTAATCGGGCACCCGGTTGTAGATGGAGGTGTCGGCGTTGGCGGCGGACTGGCCGTGCCGGATCATGAAAATTTTCCCGGGCGCACTCACAGCCCAAGCATAGGCTGGTGCAGTCAACCCCCGGCAACGGAAGGCAAGATAGAAGCATGTTGGTTCCCTCCCGCCGTCGGCTGCGGTTTGAAGTCTGGATTGTCCTGGGTCTGTCCCTGGGGCAGTCGGCGGTGTACTCGGTGGTGCAGCTGCTGGACAAGCTGACGCGGGCGCCGCTGGCGCAGGGCACCTCGACGCTGAACCGCTCGCAAAGCAGCCGGGAATACTTCGACCTCACCTACCAGCTGCTGGACATCCTTTTCGCCCTGGTCCCGGTGGTGCTGGTGATCTACTTCCTCACCGAGCACCGGCCCGCCGACCCGGCCGGGGGCACTTTCAGAGGCAGCACCGGCACCTCGGCCTTCCGGAAGCTGGGCTTCAACTTCGCCCGCCCCGGCCGGGACCTGGCCCAGGGCCTGGGCCTCGCCGCGCTGATCGGGATCCCGTCGCTGGGCCTGTACGCGGCCGGCCGGGCGCTGGGGATTACGACGGCGATCATCCCCAGCGCGCTGGACGCCTACTGGTGGACGGTGCCGGTCCTCATCCTGTCCGCGGTCCGGCACGGCATCGTGGAGGAAGTGATTGTGGTGGGCTACCTGCTGGACCGGCTGGGCAAGTTCGGCTGGGGCATGCCGCTGGCCATCTTCGCCAGTTCCATGCTGCGCGGCAGCTACCACCTGTACCAGGGCTTCGGTCCGTTCATCGGCAACGCCGTCATGGGCGTCATCTTCGCCCTGGTCTACACCAGGACGCGCAGGGTGATGCCGCTGGTGATCGCGCATGCGCTGCTCGACATTGTCGCGTTCGTCGGCTTCAGCCTCTTCGGCAAGGCGATCGGCCTGGGCTGAGGAAGCGCAAGGCAACCAGGGTTCGGCACCCGGGAACGGGAATGTCTTATTTCGACACGAGACTCCCTCCGCCGCGGCCCGGTCCGTAACATTGGGGTTATTACAGGCCTCGGCTTGCCAAATCCGCCGCAAAGGACTAAAGACGTTGTCGCTCGAATCATTGCCCGTGTTGGATTTCTCCCGCTTGAGTGCAGGCCCGGAAGAGGCCTCCCGGTTCCGGGACGAGCTGCGCGATGCCATGCGGGAGGTCGGTTTCATCTACCTCGCCGGACACGGCATCCCGCAGGAGCTCACCGACGCCATGCTCGATGTCTCCCGCCGCTTCTTCGAGTTGCCCGAAGACCAGAAGCTTGCGATCGAAAATGTCCACAGCCCGCAGTTCCGTGGCTACACCCGCGTGGGCGGCGAAATTACGGACGGGGCGGTTGACTGGCGCGAGCAGATCGACATCGGCGTCGAACGCGACGCCGTGGAGCCCGGTGCCGGCGTCGCCGACTACTGGAGGCTGGAGGGCCCTAACCTGTGGCCGGAGGCGCTGCCCGAGATGCGGGAGATCGTCTCGGAGTGGACCGAGCGGCTCAGCGCCGTTTCGCTGGACCTGCTGCGGGCGCTCGCCGTGTCCCTCGGGGCGCCCGAGGACACCTTCGACGCGGCGTTTGCCGCCCGGGCGTTCCCGATGCTCAAGATCGTCCGTTATCCGGGGGAGTCCGACCCGGAACCGAAGCAGGGTGTCGGATCCCACCGCGACGGCGGTGTCCTGACCCTCCTCCTCGTGGAACCCGGAAAGGGCGGACTGCAGGTCGAATACCAGGGGACGTGGATCGACGCACCCCAGGTGCCCGGAACCTTCGTGGTCAACATCGGCGAGATGCTCGAACTGGCCACGAACGGCTACCTCAAGGCGACCCTGCACCGGGTGATTTCGCCGCTGCGGGGGACCGACCGGATTTCCCTGCCGTTCTTCTACAACCCGGCGCTGGATGCGACCATGCCGCGGCTGGCGGTGAGCCCGGAGTTCCAGGCCAAGGCCCGCGGACTGTCGGTCGACCCTACCAACAGCCCGATTCTGGAGACCTACGGCGACAACGCCCTGCGCTACCGGCTCCGGGCCCACCCCAACGTCGTCGCAGTCCATCACCCTGACCTGCTCTGACCACCGGCCCCCGCACCCGGGAGCTGGCCCGGCGGGTTAAAGGAATTCGGCCGCCGGCGGTGGGTGGCATCATTGGCACCCGCTGCTGGCGGCCGAAGTTGTGGGCAGGACCCGTCAGATGGTGACGGCCCCGGAATCGGTTTCAAACGTGACGGACAGGATTCCCGGCGTCCCGTGCGGGGCCAGCCAGTTCACGTCCACGTCCTCCAGCGGCTTCTCCACCGGTTCGCCGAGCCACTCGGTGACCCGCTCGGCCGAGCCGGCGATGGTGAGGGCGGACATCTTGACGCCGCTCTCGTAGGCGTTGGAGGGGTGCAGGGCAGGATCGCCCTCCCACTTGAGCATGTAGGGGACCTGCGGGTCCGCGATCAGGCCCAGGATGCCGATCTGCTTCCAGACCAGTTCGCGGCCGTCCGGGAACTTGCGGTTGCCGTTGACGGCGGAGCGGCCCAGCCGCTCCTCGAAGGGGGCCAGGTCGTCGACCTCGACGCACCAGCCCATCCAGCCGCCGCCCGCCGCCGAGCGGGCCCGCACGGCCTGGCCGAACGGGGCCTTGTCCGAGGCGGGGTGGTCCAGGACCTCCACGACCTCCAGGTACTTGTGCCCGGCGAGCGGGATGATCATGTTGCGGGTCCCGAAACGGGGGTGTACTCCGCCCTTGACCGCTTCGACCCCGAGGGCGGACGCGATACGTTCGGTGGTGGCCGCGAGGCCATCTTGTTCACAGGCGTAAGAGACGTGATCCATGCGCATGCCCTCATCTTGGCACTTTGTGATGGAGCTCTCAGCTTAGGGTCTCCTAACCGTGGTGGGATGTCATTTTCGGGTGCTCCCAAGGCCGGCGAGTGCCCACGGGCCGAATTCATATTCGTCACAAAGCTATCCAGCCGCCGGGGAGCCTTCCTAGACTGGAGCCAGGTCATGAGCGCCAGCATCAAGCCCCGGCTTGCTGGCCGGCAACCCTCCTTGCGCGGCGGGGTGCCCCGGGTGAAGACCTGGCCCTCCGGCGCCCGCCGGACGGCAAGCGCGGCGCCAGCGCCGGTCCGGCCCTGCGGGGCCCGGGCGGTGCGTGCCCAGTCACAGGGAGCTCCCCAATGTCCAACGCCTGGTCTTTCGAAACCCGCCAGATTCACGCCGGCCAGCAGCCGGACGCCGCCACCGGCGCCCGGTCGCTGCCGATCTACCAGACGACGTCGTTCGTCTTCCCCAGCGCCGAGAGCGCCGCCAACCGCTTTGCGCTCGCGGAACTCGCCCCCATCTACACCCGGATCGGCAACCCCACCCAGGACGCGGTGGAGCAGCGGGTCGCCAGCCTCGAGGGCGGGCTCGGAGCCCTGCTGCTGAGTTCCGGCCAGGCCGCCGAGACCTTCGCGATCCTCAACATCGCCGAGGCCGGGGACCACATCGTCGCCAGCCCCAGCCTCTACGGCGGCACCTACAACCTGCTGGCCCACACGCTGAAGAAGTTCGGCATCGCGGTGACCTTCGTGGCGGACCCGGACAACCTGGAGCAGTGGCGCGACGCCGTGCAGCCGAACACCAAACTGTTTTTCGGCGAGGTGGTCTCCAACCCCCGCCAGGACGTGCTGGACATTGAGGGCGTCGCGGAGGTCGCCCACCAGGCCGGGGTGCCGCTGATCGTGGACAACACCCTCTCCACCCCGTACCTGATCCGGCCCATTGAGTGGGGCGCCGACATCGTGGTCCACTCGGCCACCAAGTACCTGGGCGGCCACGGCACCGCGATCGCCGGCGTGATCGTGGACTCCGGCAACTTCGATTTCGGCAAGGACCCGGAGCGTTTCCCCGGCTTCAACACCCCGGACCCCACCTACAACGGCCTGGTCTACGCCCGCGACCTCGGGGCGGACGGGGCGCTGGGGGCGAACCTGTCCTACATCCTCAAGGCCCGCGTCCAGCTGCTGCGCGACCTCGGCTCGGCCGTCTCGCCGTTCAACGCCTTCCTCATCGCCCAGGGCCTCGAGACGCTGAGCCTGAGGGTGGAACGGCACGTCGCCAACGCCATCAAGGTGGCCGAATGGCTGGAGGCCAGGAACGACGTCGAATCGGTCGCCTATGCCGGGCTGCCGTCCAGCCCCTGGTACGGCCGCGGCCGCAAATACGGCCCGAAGGGGACCGGCGCCGTCGTCTCCTTCAACCTCGGCGGGGGAGCGGAGGCCGGCAAACGCTTCGTCGACGCCCTCGAACTGCACTCCCACGTGGCGAACATCGGTGACGTGCGCTCGCTGGTGATCCACCCGGCGTCGACCACCCACAGCCAGCTCTCGCCGGAACAGCAGGCGGTTGCCGGCGTCCACCCCGGCCTGGTCCGGCTCTCGGTGGGCCTCGAACACATCGACGACATCATCGCGGACCTCGACGCCGGCTTCCGGGCGGCCAAGGACGCCTGAGGTCACACAGGCGTCACAATCTTCGCGCTTGCGCCGCCGGGTTTCGTAGAATCGACGCAGGTCATGAGTGCCAGCGACAGCCCCGGCTTGCTGGCCGGCAACCCTCCTTCCGCGGCGGGGTGCCCCGGGTGAAGACCTGGCCTGCCGGTCAGCTGACGGTGGGCAAGCGCGACGTTAGGTCCTCACATGACGATTGCCGTCTCCAGCACGGGTGTACCCAAAAGTAAGGCGCCAGGCGACACAGCCGACGCCGGGACGGTCCCCGACGGGACCGTCCAGTACCGGCGGATCGGTTCGCTGGCGCTGGAATCCGGCGCCACCCTGCCGGAGGTCACCCTCGCCTACGAAACCTGGGGGACCCTCAACGCGGACGCCTCCAACGCGGTGCTGATCGAACACGCCCTGACCGGGGACACCCACGTCACCCGGGGCGCCGGCGAGGAACCGGGCTGGTGGGAGCAGCTCGCCGGCCCGGGCGCCCCGGTGGACACGGACAAGTACTTCGTCGTCTCCATCAACATCCTCGGCGGCTGCTACGGCTCCACCGGGCCCTCCACGCCCGCGCCGGACGGCCGGCCCTGGGGCTCGCGTTTCCCGCTGGTCACCCTCCGGGACAGCACCGCCGCCGAGGCCCGGCTTGCCGATGCCCTGGGCATCGGCAGCTGGTATGCCGTGCTTGGCGGCTCCCTCGGCGGAGCGCGCGCCCTGGAATGGGCGGTCAGCTACCCCGAGCGGGTCCGGCGCTGCGCCGTGATCGCGATCGGTGCCAGCAGCACCGCCGAGCAGATTGCGTTCGCGCAGGCCCAGACCCTGGCCATCCGCCAGGACCCGCACTTCAACGGCGGCGACTACTACGGCGGCCCGGAGCCGGACGCCGGACTGGCCCTGGCGCGCCGGATCGCGCACATCACGTACCGCTCCGCCGCCGAGCTGGACCTCCGCTTCGGCCGGAACGCCCAGGCCGCCGAGGCTCCGCTGGAGGCCGGGTCGCTGGCCGGCCGGGGCCGCTACCAGGTGGAGAGCTACCTGGACCACCAAGGCAACAAGCTGGTGCGCCGGTTCGACGCCAACAGCTACATCGCCATCACCGAGGCGCTCATGAGCCACGACGTCACCCGCGGCCGGGGCAGCCTGGAACAGGCCGTTTCCCGGGCCACGGCGGAGTTCTTCGTGGCAGCCGTGGACTCGGACCGCTTGTACTTTCCGGCCCAGTCCCGTGAACTCGCCGCCGCCCTGCCGGGGGAGGTCCCGGTCCATGTGATCGAGGCTCCGATCGGACACGACGGGTTCCTGACCGAAATCGGACAGCTCAGCGAGCAGCTCCGGGGCAACTTCTTCGCGTAGCCGCCCGGGCTTGTGTGCATTTTTGCAGACACGCCCTGCGGGATTAGTTGTTGAGCCTGCCGCGCAAGAGCGCCATACTCGTGGAGAATGACGCCGTGTGTCCCAACTCACACGCGTTGTCAACCTAATGGTCCACAGGGTGTCGAGGGCGACACCAAAGGAGTTCGCATGAGCACGGAAAACGCCGCCGCACGGCGCGCAGAAGAGGTCGACGTCAAGTCGTCCGGCCTCAAAAAGGTAGTAACGGCCTCCATGGCCGGCACGGTAGTCGAGTGGTACGAGTTCTTCCTCTACGCCTCCGCGGCGACCCTCGTCTTCGGCAAGACATTCTTCCCCAACTCCGGCACTGAGCTGGACGGCATCATCGCCGCCTTCCTCACCTACGCTGTCGGCTTCGTGGCCCGCCCCATCGGTGGCATCGTCTTCGGCCACTTCGGCGACAAGTTCGGCCGCAAGCAGCTGCTGCAGCTCAGCATCATCCTGGTCGGTGTCTCCACCTTCCTGATGGGCTGCCTCCCGACCTTCCAGCAGATCGGTTACTGGGCTCCGGCGCTCCTGGTGTTCCTGCGCTTCGCGCAGGGCTTCGCCGTCGGCGGTGAATGGGGCGGCGCCGTCCTCCTCGTCGCCGAGCACAGCCCGAGCAAGTCCCGCGGCTTCTGGTCCAGCTGGCCGCAGTCCGCCGTGCCGCTGGGCAACCTGCTCGCGACCGGCGTGCTGTTCACGCTGTCCTCCACGCTGTCCTCCGCCGACTTCCTCGGCTGGGGCTGGCGCGTGGCCTTCTGGCTCTCCGCCGTGATCGTCCTGGTCGGCTACTACATCCGCACCAAGGTCACCGACGCCCCCATCTTCCTGGAGGCGCAGAAGGAAGTCACCGTCGAGAAGAAGGGCTACGGCGTCGGCGAAGTGTTCCGCCGCTACCCCCGCGGCGTTTTCACCGCCATGGGCCTGCGCTTCGCGGAGAACATCCTCTACTACCTCGTGGTCACGTTCTCCATCACGTACCTGAAGGTGGTTGTCCAGACGGATACCTCGCGCATCCTTCTGCTGCTCCTCGTGGCGCACTTCATCCACTTCTCCGTGGTGCCGATGGTCGGCAAGCTGTCCGATAACTTCGGCCGCAGGCCGGTCTACATGGCCGGCGCCATCCTTGGCGGCACCTGGGGCTTCTTCGCCTTCCCGATGATGGACACCAAGAACGACCTCATCATCCTCGCCGCCATCACCATCGGCCTGCTCTTCCACGCCCTGATGTACGCCGGCCAGCCGGCCATCATGGCTGAGATGTTCCCCACCCGGATGCGCTACTCCGGCGTTTCCCTGGGCTACCAGGTCACCTCGATCGTGGCCGGGTCGATGGCCCCGATCATCGCCACGGCGCTGCTGAGCCAGTTCAAGTCGTCCACTCCGGTGGCCATCTACCTGCTCGGCGCCTGCCTCGTCACGCTGGTGGCGGTGTACTTCCTCAAGGAAACCCGCGGGATCTCGCTGCACGACGTCGACGCCGCGGACGCCCAGGGCACCGCTGACCTCCTCGCCGCAGGCAAGAAGTAACCAGCAAGCTACTAAACGAGTCAATAAACGACGGCAGCCCCCGACCCCGCTTTGCGGGGTCGGGGGCTGCCGTCGTGGTGCCTGCCCGGTGCGTCTCCGACGACGTTCGGGGAATGCCGGGCACCTATCACCCGAACTTCTTCCATTGTCCTTCGGAAACCACCTCGACGGAGCCGTCGACGACCTTGATAGCTGTCTGCTCGTCGATGGCATAGGCCGGGCCGCCGAGGTCGGCGGCCCACCGTTCCGCGTGGGCCGGAGTGTTCGTCGGGAAAGCGTTCAGGTGCGGGAAGATTGAAAAATCCACCACCCCCAGGGTGCGATCGTCCGGCGCGGACGGCCACTCGACGAAGTATTCCCCGATCCGGGGCGTCATCACCATGCTTCCGGCACTCACTCCCACCCACACCGTGTCAGGCAGTGACGGCAGCAGGTCGGCCAGCCCGGACTCACGCATCCAATGGCACAGGTACGTCGCGTCACCGCCGTCGACCAGGAGCACATCGGCCTCCCGAAGCCAGGGGACCCATCGCTCCGCGCCGATGGTGGGCAGCGCGGTGAGCTCGAGAACGCCGAGCGACGCCCAGCCCAGGCCGGCCAAGTGACGGGAGTCTGGCCCGGCGGCCAGTAGGCCCCGCACCGATGCCGGTCCGCACATCGGATGACCCCACTGCGCCGTCGGGACGACCAAGGCGTGGCACTGGGCGATCGGCTTGTTGAGAAGCCCAACGAGCGCCGAGTGGATGCTCGGGTTCGTCACGCCTCCTGATGTAAGCAAGAGTTTCAAACGTGCCCCCAAAGTTCGCGCGCGGATCGTGGATGTGCCTGAACGTGCGGGACGGGCTGGAACTCACCGACAGATCCGGTAAGCACGCCCGTCTGGTGCTCGGCCCTTCAATAGGTACACACCCGATAAAACTTTGTCCAGAGTCCGGCAAGGGATGCCTTTAGGGGGCGTACGTGACGCGCCGGGCCGGCTCAGTAAGGAACAATAGTCGCAGTTCCGATCAGGAGGCAGAAGCTTTGAAAAGGTTCTATGTTGCGTCGAGCTTCAGGAATATCGTCAACGTCCGGTACGTCGCGCAAACCTTGGAAAGTAAGGGCTACGTCAACACGTACGACTGGACCCAGAACGCGTCGGCGCGCGATGCGGGTACTGTCACCCTCGGGGATCTGCGCTCCATCGGGCAGCAAGAGAGAGATGCAGTGCTAGGTGCCGACGTCGTCGTGATCCTGCTTCCAGGCGGGAAGGGCACGCATGTTGAGCTCGGCATCGCGATCGCGCAAGGCAGAAGGACAATCCTGCATTCGCCGGACGAAGTCATCACCAACCTTGAGACCACCAGCACGTTCTACCACCTACCCGAGTTGGAGAAGTGCCACGGAACTCTAGACGACCTCGTAGCTATGATCGTCGGCCGAGAAGTGACCGTTGCCGCGGTCTGACTCGATTCGTGTCCCGGTCGAGGGAGCGCTTCTGGACAACAGTGTTCAAACTCGAATGTCCGGCCGAACTTTTCCCGCTGGGCTTTAGCGGACAGGGAGTACCGCGGGAACAGCCTCGGCGATTCGAGAAACAACGTCCTCCACCGCTAGTCGAGACGTGTCGATGACGAGGTCAGCTTCCCTGATCATCCACGTCCGGGCCGCGGTATATCTTTCAAGGTGATCCAACCTCCATTGCCTGGCGGACAACTCGACCTGGTCGTTCTCAATTCGGTTCCGGAGGGTTCCTTCGTCCGCGTCCAGCACTACATGGACGACGTGCTCATCCAACTCATTGAAACTGTCTTTCAGTTCTGCCCAATAGTCCTCCCGCAACACGGTCTGAACGGCCACCAAGTGTTGTCCGGTATGCCGACGAATTTCGAGAGCCGTAGCTGGAACAAGTGCCCGCCATGCCGGCAGATCCTGAAAGTCGCTGAAGGCCTGGTCCTTCAGGCTGTTCATGAGCATGTAACCAACCGCCTCTGGGTCAAAGAGCCGAAGCGCAGGCTGCGTTTCCACCAGCGACTGGCCGGTAGTCGTCTTTCCCACTCCAAAGGTTCCGTTGATCCAAATCATCATGTTGCCGACGGTACCGTTCCCAAAGGACTTTGGAGGGCAGCGCGGCTTGTGTCCGAGAACCGATGGCTGGTGTCGCCATGAGGTGCGACAACGATTTGGACATCGTCTTCGTAGAGAACCATTCCTGGATCATTCGAATAAAGCACCCGCCAGCCGACGCCATAGCGGTGTAGAAGATCGGTGTAGAACCCCACTCCAGCCACCAGATGCGCAGCCGTGCACTTGAACCAGGACTGGGCTGACGGGTTAATCGCACGGTCGTAGACGGATCTGTCCACCGTCGACGGGTCCGCGTAGGCGGCGTTGTAGTGATCGTTCGCGCTACGCCAGGATGCCCGGTCCTCGGCACTTAGTCTCCCGTCCTTGGCCAAGCCGTTGGCGAGAGCGAAGATGCCAGGGTGGAGTCCGCGGCCGTTGGGCATGCTTGCCTCATAGCGCACAAACTTCTGTTCCATGCAGCCCAGCCAATCACCTGCCCTCGTGATTACGGCCGGATGTGGCCTGGTGTCGCTCAAACGTCCCGCTCAGCATTCCCCTCACCGGCAGCCTTCTGAGGCTCACGAGAGCTCGGTTCAGTTATTCAGGCAGGACCTACCGCAGCTGATTTGAGGTTAATTGGCCTGAGCCGCGGCGAGCTCGTCGTACGTCGACCAAAACTTGGTCATGGATCGAGGCCGGCCCAGGAGCAGCGCTTCGAGATAGAGAAGGTGAGTGTGCCACCCGGTCAGGTAGTTAGGGGCTTCGTCTCCGAGTCCTTCGTGCGCCAACGTCAGGCGCGTCGCATTGAGTTCGGGAGAAAGCGTCATCAGGACTGTCGAGAGTGGTTCGTCCGGAAACTCCCACGTCATGCTCAGCCGGCGTTCCGGTTCGCACTCCCTGATGCGACTGGTGCAGAAGTAGTTTTCTGCGTGCTCAATTCTTATGACATCTCCCGTGACGAAGCTTCCTGCGCTCAGCTTCCCTAGCCACTGCGGCAAGGCCTCCGAATCGGTGAGGCCCCACCAAAGGCGGTCCGAAGGCACGGCTATGGACCAGATGTGCAGGAGAAGATTATTCGCCGTCTGAATTGAACTTTCCATGAGAGGCATGACCAGACCCTAACGCCGTACTGAGAGATTTTGCCCGATTTGGCTGAGGTAAAGGGTCTAGTCACCACAATCGAGGCTCCGGGTGAACCTGACTCGTGGGTAGGGTCTAGCTGTGAGCGATTACGACGACAGGCTCGTTGACCTGTACGACCACGACAATCCGGATGGGCCGGACCATGACTTCTACCGCGCAATAGCTGACGAGTACGGGGCGGAGTCCCTGCTCGACGTCGGGTGCGGGACCGGCATCCTGACAGTTACCTTCGCCCGGGAGGGACGCACTGTTGTTGGCGTAGACCCATCGCGGGCGATGCTTGCTTTCGCACGACGTCGGCAGGGAGCGGATGCCGTGGACTGGATCCTCGGCGACAGCCGCGCCATCCCTCCCAAGCAATTCGATGGCGCCGTGCTGACGGGCAATGTCGTCCAGCACATCCTTGATCCGGCGTGGCAACGCACGTTGCTGGATCTCCGCGCACATCTGCGAACAGGTGGAGTGCTGGCCTTCGACAGCAGGAACCCGGTAGCCCGTGCGTGGGAAAGCTGGGGGTCACAGGAGCGCTCCCTCCGCGACACCCCGCATGGGCCGCTCGCCGAGTGGGCGGACGTGGCCGGCCCGGAGGAGGGCGTCGTTACGGCCAGGTTCCACAACCAGTTCCTGCGAACCGGTGAAAGCGTGACGAGACGGCGCACTTCGCGTTCCGCGACGCCGAGACCCTTGGACAGCAACTCACCGCAGCCGGCTTCGAGGTGGACGCCGTGTACGGGGACTGGGTGCGCACACCATTCAGCCCTGCCGCATCATTCATGGTGTTTATCGCGCACGCCCGCTGACGGTTGCATATGGAACCTTCTTCGCGCCCGCAGCGCCCCTCAGCCCCGCGCTGTTGACATTTCTACAACAAGTTTATAAATATGTGTTGGAGCTGACTCTCAGTTTGGCGAGTTTGCTCGAATCCTGCGATGGCCCTCAATGCCTAAAGGATCCCGTGTGACCAAAGAGGAACTCCAACCAGGGGGTAAGCCGGGACGGCCCGCGTCGATGCAGCTGATCGGCGGCGCCATCGCGTCGATCTGCATCATCTCGACTCTCGTGACCGGCTGCGGGGACGCCTCGCAATCGAGCGGTCCGGAGAAAGCGACAGCCTCAACCTCCCCGACACCCGCGGCGATTGCAGGAGCGCTGAACGGTAAAACGGAGCTGAACAAGTTCTTCCTGGCCGTTCACTACACCTGTGCTGAAGGCGATACCTGGGAAAGCGTCGCACGCGAATTCGGCATGAAAGCCGACATTCTCAGGTCATTCAACAAATCCGCCGTGCTTCAAGCCGGCACCGTCATCGACGTGCGCGGGAAAGACGTTCCCCAGTTAGGCGCCGGCGGCCCCTTCGTGCAAAACCCGGATGGAACTGCGACCTACACCGTCCAGGCCAACGACACCTACTCGGGGCTCGGCAGCCGGTTCGGCGTTCCCGATTACGCACTGCGCGGAGCCAATCTGTCACTCCACGGCTTCGGGGCCGAGCTAACAGCCGACCCCGGACAGAAGATCACCATCCCCAGCACCCTCTGAGTGCCCGGCTCAGCCGGCCAGCACGTCCTGGCGCTCGGCGATCTCGGTCCGGACCGCCGCCAGCACGGCCTGCACCGGCGCCGAGCGCAGCGATTCGGCCCGGGCCACCGCCCAGATCGGCAGCTGCCGCTGGAAGTCGTCCGGCAGGACCGGCAGGAACCCGGGCTTCCCGACCACGAGGAAGTTGGGCAGCAGCCCGATCCCCGCGGCACGGCGGACGGCCTCCAGCTGGGCGAAAATGCTGGTGGCCTGGAAGCTGGAGCGCGGCATCGGCAGTTGGGTGGAGCGGTGGCCGAGTTCGGCGACCTGCAGCGCGGACTCAACGTAGGAGACAAAGCCGTGCTGCCGGACGTCGTCGAGCGTCTCCGGCAGCCCGTGCTCCTGCGCGTACTGCGGGCTCGCGTAGAGCCGGAGGAAGTAGTTGGACAGGAAGATGGTCTGCGCGTTGCTGACTTCCAGATTGCCGACCACCACCTCGAGGTCCACTCCGGACCGGTTCTGGCTGGCCTTGCGCGTGGCGCTGAGCATCTCCACGTTGAGCAGCGGATGTGCCTGCTGCAGCCGGACCAGCGCCGGGGCGACGAATTCCGCGCCGAAGCCGTCCGGCGTGCTGATCCGGACCAGGCCGGAAAGCACGTCCGCGCTCCGGGCGATGCGCCCGGACAGTGCACCCAGCGTGCCCTCGATGGCCTCCGCGGCCGCCACCGCCTGGGACCCGAGCTCGGTGAGCTCCCAGCCCTGCGGGCTGCGCTCCAGCGTCCGGCCGCCGAGCTGCTTGTCCAGGGCGAGGATCCTGCGCGAGATCGTGGTGTGCGTGGTGCCGAGGGTCTCCGCGACGGCGTTGAACCGGCCCAGCCGGGCCACGGTCAGGAGGATCAGCAGGTCGTCCGGACTGGGGAGGCGTTTCAAGTCCAACTGGGGCCTTTCCGTCGATGTGCATCCACGCACATGGCATCTTTACTTTTTCCCCTTGATTGCACTGTAACAGGGTGTGATGGTGGACACGGAACAACCGGCAAATGCGCCGGACACAATGCAAAGCAAAGGAGCTTATGCCATGGCAGTTGTCGCCTGGATCGGACTGGGAAACATGGGCGGGTTCATGTCGGTGAACCTGGCCAAAGCCGGAAACGAGGTCCGCGGCTTCGACCTCAACCCCGAGGCCCTGGCGGCAGCCGAGGCCGGCGGAGTCAAGCCCGCCGGCAGCATCGCCGAGGCGGTCGCCGGCGCCGACGTCGTCTTCACCATGCTGCCCAAGGGCGAGCACGCCCGCGCCGTCTACCTCGGCGAGGACGGCGTGCTGGCCCACGCCGACACGTCCACCCTGCTGGTGGACTCCTCCACGATCGACATCGCCTCGGCCCAGGCCCTGCACGACGCCGCCGCCGCGGCCGGCTTCCGCTTCGTCGACGCACCCGTCTCGGGCGGCATGAGCGGCGCCAAGGCGGCCACCCTGACCTTCATGATCGGCGGCGAGGCCGGCGCCGTCGCGGACGCCACCGAACACATCCGCCCGATGGCGGCGAACATCATCCCCACCGGCGGTCCCACCACCGGCCAGGCCGCCAAGATCTGCAACAACCTCATGCTCTTCATCAACCTCGCCTCCACGGCCGAGGGCGCAGTCCTCGCGGACCGTCTCGGCCTGGACAAGCAGGTCTTCTGGGACATCGCCTCGGTCTCCTCCGGCGACAGCTGGGCCCTGCGCACCTGGTACCCGGTGGCCGGCGTCGTGCCCACCGCAGCCTCGAACAACGACTTCGCGCCGACGTTCACCGCGGAACTCGCCAACAAGGACATCGGCCTGGCCATCAGCGCCGCCCGGGACACCGGCACCCCGCTGGAAATCGGCGAGCACGTCCAGCAGCTTTTCCAGCGGCTGATCGACGGCGGCCAGTCCGGCAAGGACTGCTCCGCCATCGTCAAGCTGGTCGACGGCTCGTTCGAGCCCGCCAACTAGCCCCCAACCTTCTAGAAAGAGATCCACCCATGGAACGCATCCCGCACTTCATCAACGGCGCCCTCGTCTCCGACGCCGAGCGCTACGGCCCCGTCTTCAATCCCGCCACCGGCGAGCAGGAAAAGGAAGTCGCCCTCGCCTCCGCCGCCCGCGTCGAAGAGGCCATCGCAGCGGCCCGCGCCGCCCTTCCCGGCTGGCGCGCCACGAGCCTGGCCAAGCGCACCACCATCTTCTTCAAGGTCCGCGAACTGCTCCTGCAGCGCCGGCCCGAACTGGCGGCCCTGCTGACCAGCGAACACGGCAAGGTCCTCTCCGACGCCGAGGGCGAGATCACCCGCGGCCTGGAAAACATCGAGTTCGCCACCGGGCTGTCCCACGCGCTCAAGGGCGAACGCTCCGAGCAGGTCGCCGGCGGCGTCGACGTCCACTCCGTCCGCCAGCCGGTCGGCGTCGTCGCCTGCATCACGCCGTTCAACTTCCCGGCGATGGTGCCGCTGTGGATGATCGGCAGCGCGCTGGCGTGCGGCAACACCGTGCTGCTCAAGCCGAGCGAGAAGGACCCTTCCTCCGCGATCTTCATCGCGCAGGTCTTCGCCGAGGCCGGCCTGCCTGCCGGTGTGCTCAACGTGGTGCACGGGGACAAGGAAGCCGTCGACGTGCTGCTTGAGCACCCGGACGTCAAGGCGGTCAGCTTTGTCGGCTCAACGCCGATCGCCCAGTCGATCTACAAGCGCGCCGCGGACCACGGCAAGCGGGTCCAGGCCCTCGGCGGGGCCAAGAACCACATGGTCGTGCTCCCGGACGCGGACCTGGACATGGCCGCCGACGCCGCCGTCTCCGCCGCTTACGGCTCCGCGGGGGAGCGCTGCATGGCCGTCAGCGTCCTGGTCGCCGTCGGGAACATCGCGGACGAACTCGTCGACGCGATCAAGACCCGGATGGCCACGCTCAAGATCGGCCCCGGCACGGACCCGGCGTCCCAGATGGGCCCGCTCATCACCGCCGAGCACCGCGACAAGGTCGCCTCCTACGTGGCCGGCGCCGCGGACGAGGGCGCCTCCGTGGTGGTGGACGGCCGGGAGCAGGAGTTCGACTCCAACGGCTTCTTCATCGGCGTCAGCCTGATCGACCACGTCAAGCCCGGGATGAAGGTCTACGACGACGAGATCTTCGGACCCGTGCTCTCCGTGGTCCGGGTGGAGAGCTACGCCGACGCCGTGAAGCTGGTCAACGACAACGAGTTCGGCAACGGCGTGGCGATCTTCACCCGCGACGGCGGCGCCGCCCGGCAGTTCGAATTCGACGTCGAGGCCGGCATGGTGGGCGTCAACGTGCCGATCCCGGTGCCGGTGGGGACCTTCTCCTTCGGCGGCTGGAAGAACTCGCTCTTCGGCGACACCCACATGTACGGCCCGGAGAGCATCCGCTTCTACACCCGCGGCAAGGTGGTCACCACGCGCTGGCCGGACCCGTCCACCTCGGTGATCGACCTCGGCTTCCCGCAGGTCGACTAGGCGGAATCAGCCCTTCATGATCTCCGCGCGCTGGGCCATGTAGTCCTCCATGGACAGCTCGCCGTTGCTGTACTTCTGGTCCAGCTCGGCGAGCTTCCGCGCGCGGTAACCCTGCGGCCCGGAGGGGACGGGCGGAACTTCCGGAACTCCGGGGCAGCAGGCGGCTGGGGCTGCCACTGCTGCTGCCCCGGCTGCTGCGCCGGGGGCTGCCACTGCTGCTGCGGCGGCCCGGCCTGCGGCGGGTTGTTCAGGTACTCCTGGCTGTCCTCGTACGGCACGGGGTGCTGCTGGTTCCCGGGGTACGGCTGGTTGGCCGGAGGCTGCGGGGCGCCGAGCTGGCCGAAGCCGCTGTAGTAATCCCGCTGGGTGAAACCGTCCCGCGGCTGGTTGTTCTGCTGGCCGGGGAACTGGCCCGGGAGCCCGCCGAACGGCTGGCCGGGGAAGGCGCCGGGGCCGCCGTTCCGGCCGCGGTTGGACGCCTTGTACCGGCGCATCGCGAGCATGATCATGGCCGCCAGCATGGCGAGCGCAAACAAGGTGAACACGGTATGGAACCTTTCAGGAGTCGTCCTTCAGCTTAACGCTTTCGCGCCGCCAGAGGTGCCCGGCCGGGCTGCCCGGTTCAGGAGCGCAGGGCATCCTCGGCGCCGGGCAGGCCCTCGCCCGCACCGGGAGGTCCCTCGCCCGAGCCGAGCGGCACGCCGGGGCCGAACACCGGGCCGGCCAGCGGGCGCTTGGCCGTGATGCCGTCGCCGGAGGAACGGTGCCGGAGCCGGCGGACCACCCACGGGACGAAGTGCTCGCGGGCCCAGATGAGGTCACCGGTGCGGGCCTCCCGCCAGTTGCGCTGCGGCAGCGGCTTGGGGGAGAGGGGCTCCAGGGTGTGCCGCACATTCAGCGAATCCAGCACCATGGCCGCGATGGTGTGGTGGCCCAGCGGCGAGAAATGCAGCCGGTCCGTGTCCCACATCTGCGGATCGTTGAGCTGCCGCAGGGACCACATGTCCGCGATGACGGCGTCGTGCCGGGCGGCCACGGTGCGCAGGTTCTCGTTGTAGATCGCCACCTTGCTGCGGATCCGGCCCAGCACCGAGGAGCCGGTGTCCGGGCCGTTGAACAGCACCACGGTGGCGCCGCCCAGGCTCAGGATCTGCACCACCGAATCCAGCCGTTCGGCCAGGACATCAGGGTCGCCGCCGGGCCGGATCAGGTCGTTCCCGCCCGCGGACAGGGTCACCAGGTCCGGCTTCAGGGACAGGCAATGGGCCAGCTGCTGGTCCACGATCTGCTGCAGGAGCCGGCCCCGGACGGCGAGGTTGGCGTAGGCGAAGTCGTCCTGGCCGCGGCTCAGTTCCTCGGCCACCCGGTCCGCCCAGCCGCGGTGGCCGCCCGGACTCGCCGGCTCCGGGTCACCGATCCCCTCGGTGAAGGAGTCGCCCATCGCCACATAGCGGGTCCAGGGGTGGTTGACGGTCCGGTCCGGGAGATTCTCCATCGCTTCGGTTTCGCTCACCTTCATATCCTGCACTGTTCCCGCAAAGCTACGCCACCGTAGCTTGTTACCGGAGGTAACTGTAAGAATGGAGCCATGACTGACGCCGCACCCTATCCCGACGCCTTCCCTGCCCCCGTTGTCCTGTGGTCCCGGCCCGAGGAGGCCCGCGCCGGCAAGCCGCTGCTGGTGCTGCTGCACGGCTACGGCGCCAACGAACAGGACCTGCTGAGCCTGGCGGACATGCTGCCGGAGGAGTTTGTGGTGGCCTCGGTGCGTGCCCCGCTCGTCTCCGGCCCGGGCTTCACCTGGTTCCCGCTGACGGCGTCCATCGACTACTCGCTCGACGCCGTCAAGCACGCCGCGGCATACGTGCAGGACTGGATCGACTCGGTCCGGGCCAACCACCCCTCGGTGACCCTGCTCGGCTTCTCGATGGGCATGGCCATGGCCACCACGCTGCTGCGGCAGCGTCCGGACGGCTACGCCGCCGTCGTCGGCCTTTCGGGCTTCGCCGTCGACGCCGCGCGGGGACCCGAGCTTCCGCGACGCGGAACTGGACGGAACCGTGCCGCATGTTCTGGGGCCGCGACCAGCAGGACCCCGTGATCACGCCGGACAAGATCGAGTTCACCATGGGCTGGGTGCGCAAGCACGTCAAGCTCACCAAGGTCCTCTACACCGGCATGTGGCACGGCATCAACCAGCAGGAGATCGGCCACGTCGGCGGAGTTCCTCACGCACGAGGTGCTCAACGCCAAGAAGTAGGCCCGGACGACGGCGGCGGGCGCCGCGCGCCGCCAGGCGGCTAGGCGCTGCTAGGCTGGCCGGCGGGAGTGACGATCCGCACGGTCTGGCCGTTCACGGTGACGGTGTCGCCGTCGTGGAGCTGGCGGCCGCGGCGGTCGTCGATTTCGCCGTTGACCTTTACCAGCCCGTTCTTGATCAGTTCCGCGGCCTCCACCCCGTCCTCGACCAGATTGGCCAGCTTCAGCAGCTGGCCCAGCCGGATCATGCTCGTCGCGGATGGTGATGTCTTCGATTTCCGGATTGCTCATACAAGCAATAATGCCTGACCTAAGGTGGCACCAATGACCCACGCACCGCCGGCTTCCGCTGATCGTCGGCCTGCTCCTGGCCGTCTCGACCGGACTCTTCGTCCCCGTCCAGGGCCGGATCAACGGCGCCCTGGGGATGGCGCCTGGCCGACGGAATCGCCGCCGCGGTGGTCAGCTTCAGCACCGGACTGGTGGTGATGATCGGCCATTTCGCTGGCCCTGCCCAAGGGCCGGGCCGGGCTGGCGCGGATCCTGCCGGCGCTGCGCGAACGGCCGTTTCCGCGCTACTACGTGCTGGCCGGCTGCATCGGGGCGCTCTTCGTCTTCGCCCAGTCCTTCACCGTCGGGCTGCTCGGCGTCGCCCTGTTCACGGTCGCCGCCGTGACCGGGCAGACCCTCAGCGGCCTGCTGGTGGACCGGATGGGGATCGGCCCGGCGGGGAAGAGATCCATCACCGGCATCCGGGTGCTCGGCAGCGTGCTGACCGTCGCCGCCGTCGCCTGGGCCGTCTCGCCGCGCTTGACGCCGGCGGGGCAGCGGGCGGCGCCTCGGCCGCGGCGCTTCCGGACGGACCCGCTGCAGCTGCTGGTTCCGGTGCTGCTGCCGGTGCTGGCCGGGTTCCTGATGAGTTTCCAGCAGGCCATGAACGGCACGGCCACGGTGCACTACGGCACCCCCATCACCGCGACCCTGGTGAACTTCATCGCCGGCAGCGTCGTGCTGTGGCTCGCCTGGCTGATCAAACTCGCCGTGGCCGGGCCCGGCAACCCGCTTCCCGGCGAGTGGTGGTACTACCTTGGCGGCCCGCATGGGCTGCATGTTCATCGGCGTCGCCGCCTTCCTGGTCCGCAGCCTGGGCGTGCTGGTCACCGGGCTCGGCATGATCGCCGGGCAGCTGCTGGGCTCGCTCGGGCTCGACCTGGTCCTGCCCGCGCCCGGGCACCGTCGTCGCGCTGCCCACCGTACTGGGCACGCTGCTGACGCTGGCCGCCATTGTGCTGGCCAGCCTGCCCTGGTCCCGCGGCACCCTCAAGGGCCAGCGGCCCGGGTAGGCTAGGAGCTTGCATCACACCGTCCGCAACACCCCGCCCGGCAACCAGCCGGTGACCCGGGGCTGACAGCACGGACCGCACCCAGCGGCCCTGCAGAAATTGGAGTTCCCATGGCAGCAAAATCCGTACTCGACCAGATCATTTCCCTCGCCAAGCGACGGGGTTTCGTCTTCCAGGCCGGTGAAATCTATGGTGGCTCCCGTTCTGCCTGGGACTACGGCCCCCTCGGCGCCGAGCTGAAGGAAAACATCAAGCGCCAGTGGTGGCAGTCCGTGGTCCGCGGCCGCGAGGACGTCGTCGGCCTCGATTCCTCGGTGATCCTGCCCCGCCAGGTCTGGGAAGCCTCCGGCCACGTCGACGTCTTCTCCGACCCGCTGGTGGAGTGCCTCTCCTGCCACAAGCGCTACCGCGCGGACCACCTCGAGGAAGAGTACGAGGAGAAGAAGGGCCGCCCCGCCGAGAACGGCCTCAAGGACATCGCCTGCGCCAACTGCGGCACCCGCGGCGAATGGACCGAACCGCAGGAATTCTCCGGCCTGCTCAAGACCTACCTGGGCCCCGTCGCCAGCGAAGAGGGCCTGCACTACCTGCGCCCCGAAACCGCGCAGGGCATCTTCGTGAACTTTTCCAACGTGCTCACCACCTCGCGCAAGAAGCCGCCGTTCGGCATCGGCCAGATCGGCAAGTCCTTCCGCAACGAGATCACGCCGGGCAACTTCATCTTCCGCACCCGCGAATTCGAGCAGATGGAGATGGAGTTCTTCGTCGAGCCCGGCACCGACGAGCAGTGGCACGAGTACTGGATGAAGGAGCGGATGGCCTGGTACACCGGCCTCGGCATCCGCGAGGAGAACCTGCGCTTCTTCGAGCACCCGCTGGAGAAGCTCAGCCACTACTCCAAGGGCACCACGGACATCGAATACCGCTTCGGCTTCCACGGCTCGGAGTGGGGCGAGCTCGAGGGCATCGCCAACCGCACCGACTTCGACCTGTCCACGCACGCGAAGGCCTCCGGTGCGGACCTGAGCTACTTCAACCAGGCCACCAACGAGCGCTACACCCCGTACGTGATCGAGCCCGCCGCCGGCCTCACCCGCTCCTTCATGGCGTTCATGATCGACGCGTACACCGAGGACGAGGCACCCAACGCCAAGGGCGGCGTCGACGTCCGCACCGTGCTCAAGCTCGACCCGCGCCTGGCCCCGGTCAAGGCGGCGGTGCTTCCGCTGAGCCGCAACGAGGACCTGTCACCGAAGGCCAAGGACCTCGCCGCGCAGCTGCGCAAGAACTGGAACATCGACTTCGACGACGCCGGCGCGATCGGCCGCCGCTACCGCCGGCAGGACGAGATCGGCACGCCGTTCTGCATCACGGTGGACTTCGACACGCTCGAGGACCAGGCCGTCACCATCCGCGAACGCGACACCATGAGCCAGGAACGCGTCGCCCTGGACAAGGTGGAGGGCTACCTCGCCGCACGGCTGATCGGCGCCTGAGCATGGCGATCGCATACCGGGAATGGCGCGAGGGCGACGACCTCGCGCTGCTGGAACTCTGGGGCGGGCCGGAAACGGACCAGGCCCGGCAGTTCCGCGGCACCCTGGCCCCCTCCGGCAACGCCCCCTGGC
Organism: uncultured Actinomycetota bacterium; assembly: GCA_963698285.1. Taxonomy (GTDB): domain Bacteria; phylum Actinomycetota; class Actinomycetes; order Actinomycetales; family Micrococcaceae; genus Arthrobacter. Next base: position 131,642 of record CAVOQF010000005.1, read on the forward strand.
GCCGCTGCATCGTGGCCGAGGACGTCGTCGACGGGGTGGCCATCCCCGTCGCGGCCGGTGTGGTCCACGAGGCCTCGCTGCACCCGGAACGCCTCTGGGTGTACGTCGAGGTCGCCCGCGACCACCGCCGCACCGGCATCGGCTCCACCCTGCTGGCCATGCTCCGGCACGAGGCGGCCCAGTCGCCGTCGGGCGTGTCCCGGCTCCGGACCAAGGTGGAGCCGGGCACACCCGGGGCCGCCTTCGCCGAGGCCGCCGGCCTGGCCCCGATCCAGCGCTCCCGCCTCGTCGTCGTCGACCCCGGCGCCCTGAAGCTGCCGGTCTTCGGCGACGGTTCCGAGGCCGCGGCCTCGGAGCAGGTGGAGGACCTGGCCACCGGCTCGGTGGAACTCAGCGACGTCGTGGGCCGGTACTACACCGCCGTGCACCACTGGGACAGCCCGGGCGAGCTCAGCATCGCCACCGTGCAGCGGCTCTTCCTGGACGACCTGAGCGGCGCCCACGGCGCGATCGTGCTCCGCGCGCCCAAAGCCAGTGCCTTCGGCGCGGGCGTGCCGGCCAGCAAGAAGGGCCGGCTGCAGGCGTTCGCGGTCAGCTACGCCCAGGGCGGCCCGGAAATGGGCGGCCCCGAAGACGGCCACGCCGGCCACGCGGCAAGGCCGGCGAACCGTCCGACGTGTTCCTTGGCCACGACCCGGAACTGTCCGACGAGGACGCCCGCGCCGCGGTCCGGGACCTGCTGGCGCTGATCGCGTACCAGTACCCGGTCCTGCTGGAACTGGACGACTCGATGACCGCCCTGCGCGCCGTCGTCGAACCGCTCCTGGAGAGCGGCAAGGCCCGGCAGGCCGGCGCGGACACCCTGATCGTCTCCGACCCGGCCTGACCCCCTTTAACCCAACTGACCCGCAGCAACAGCTGCGGGTCAGTTGCGGTTAACCGGCTACTTGCCCGGGGGCATCACCGGCGGCACGAACTCGAAGGTCATGCCGAGCAGCCAGACGAGCAGCAGCACCACCGGCAGGTGGAAGACGAACTGCAGGAACGTGAAGCCGACCAGGTCCCGGGCGCGCAGCTTCAGCACGGCCAGCAACGGGAGCATAAAGAACGGGTTGATCAGGTTCGGCAGCGCCTCGGCGATGTTGTAGATCTGCACGGTCCAGCCGAGGTTCATCTGGACATCGGTGGCGGACTGCATCACGTAGGGCGCCTCGACGAGCCACTTGCCGCCGCCGGAGGGCACCAGCAGGCCCAGCACGGCCGTGTACAGCGCAATGACGACGGCGAACCCGCCGCCGCTGCCGATCGAGGAGAAGAATTCGGCCAGGTGCGCGGAGATGGTCATGCCGCCGTGGCCGGTGGCCTTGGTCAGGATCGCCGCCATCGCCGCGTAGAGCGGGAACTGCACCAGGATGCCGGCGGTGGCCGGAACGGCCTTGGTGACGGCCTGCAGGAAGTTCCGCGGGGTGCCGTGCAGCACCAGGCCCAGGATCAGGAACACCAGCAGGTAGCCGTTGAGGCTGCTCACCACGGTCAGGAACGGCTTGGTGAGGAACTGCGACACCAGCCAGCCCAGGGTCAGGATGCCGGCGAGGATCGGCAGGATCCTGCTGTATTCGAGCCACTCGCCCGGGCGGGACCGCGGCGCCGGTTCGCTGGGTTCGTCGTCGAGGTCGACGCCGAGGTCCCCGGCGGTGCGGATCGCGCCGCCCTGCGGCGCGGAGAAGTGCGCGATCACCGTGGTCAGCAGCATCAGGATGGCCAGGGTCAGGAGGGACTGCCAGGTGAAGATGGTGGTGCCGAAGTCCAGGATGCCGGTGATCTTCAGCAGGGCCGGCGGCAGCGACGCGGCGGTGGCCTGCAGCTGCGCGGCCGAGGAGGACAGGCCGAGGGCCCAGACGGCGCCGAGGCCCATGAACGCGGCCGCGCCCAGGGCGCGGTAGTCCACAATGAGGTCCTTGCGGCGGGCGATGGCCCGGGCCAGCAGGCCGCCGAAAATCAGGCTCAGGCCCCAGTTGAGGACGGAGACGGACATGGACATCAGCGCCACGAAGCTCACGGCCGTGCGGGCGGTCGCGGGGACGAGGGCCAGCCGGTCGATCAGGCGGGCCACGGGCGGCGAGGTCGCCACGACGTAGCCGGTGAGCACCACCATGGCCATCTGCAGGGTGAAGGCGGTCAGGTCCCAGAAGCCGTTGCCGAAGGAATCGGCGATGGACTGGGGCGAGGCGCCGATGGCCAGCGCGGCCACGGCGATGATGATGACGCCGGCGAGGGCGAAGATGTAGGCGTCCGGGAACCATTTCTCGGTCCACGCCGCCATCCGTTGGGCAACCCGGGCGAGCCCGCGTTCTTCGCCGATGCCGCTTTTGGTCAGGACTGTGTTTGCCACAGAGGGGTACCTCTCCATTGAGTGCGTTTTTCTACCCGATGGAGTTTAGCCAAGCAGGCGGCGCAGGCCGGGCTTATCGGCGCCGGCTGCGGGCGCGCCGCGGCCCCTCGGCCTGGTCCAGCCGCCGCCGTTCCTCCTCGCCGGGGGCGCCGCCGCCAAGGTGCGCCGGCATCCACCAGGCCCCCGGTACCGGTTTCAGCGGGAAGTCCGCGATGCCGGCGTCGATCCCGGCCTGGAGGGCCTCCCGCAGTGCCTCGGTGGCCGCCGCGACGTCCTGTCCGGGCCCGGGAAGGAGGGGCTCGCCGACGTGCACGCGCACCGGCGCCCGCCAGGCGCGGAGCGGGGAGAAGCCGTGGTGCCGGGTCATGATCCGGTGCGCGCCCCAGACCGAGACCGGGATGACGGGGACGCCGGCCTCGGCGGCCATCCGCACGGCCCCTGTCTTGCATTCGCGGACCCGGAAGCTGCGGCTCACCCCGGCCTCGGGCAGGATCGCGATGTACTCGCCCTCGCGGAGCTTCTGCACGGCGGCGTCGTAGGCGTGGGCTCCGGTGTCGTAGCCGACGACGACGTGCCCGGCCGCGCTGACGGCGGGCCCGGCGAACCAGTGGTCGGCCGCGCCCTGGGTGATCAGGAAGCGCATCTGGGCCTTGTTGTGCCACCACAACAGCAGTTCGGCGACCGCGAAATCCAGGTAGCCGAAATGGGTGACCGCGACGACGGCACCCGTCCCGGGAACAGCGCGCCGGGAGCCGCGCGGTGAGTCGGCCGGTGCCGCCGCGGGGAGGTGCTCGCGGCCGGTGACGATGACCCGGATCCGGAACAGCCAGCGCAGCGCCTGGCCGGTCCGGACGATGACGCGGTAGAAACGGTCGTTGGCCCTGGGCCGCCAGACGGGTCCGGGCACCTCAGTGGCCGCCCGGGTTGCCGCCGCGGCCGGTCCCGGCGGCGCGGCGGCCAGGGGAGGAAGCCCGAGGTCGATTCGACGTATTCCTTGTAGCCGGGGCGGGCCGACATGGCCTTCTCGGTCAGCGGCTTGCCGGTCTTGCCGGCCAGGGTCCAGATCATCAGGGCGGGGGAGAGGACGGTCAGCACCCCGGGCCAGGAGTCCGCGGCGACCAGGAACAGCCCGGCCCACACGGCGGCGTCGCCGAAGTAGTTCGGGTGCCGGGTGTAGCGCCAAAGCCCGGTGTTCAGCACGGTGCCCCGCTTGGCCGGATCCGCCTTGAACTGTGCCAGTTGCCAGTCGCCGACCGTTTCGAACACGAAGCCGAGGACCCACAGCAGGACACCCAGCAGCGCCAGCCAGCCCAGTGCGCCGGTGCTGAACATGCCGACCTGGATGGTGAGCGAGACGAAGAACATCACGATGCCCTGCGGCAGGTACACCCGGCGCAGCGCGTAGGTGTTGCGCGAGCCCGGCGCCGAAGAGAGCATGTCCACGTAGCGCGGATCCTCGTGGCCGCCGCGGGCCCGGACGCCGATGTGGACGGCCAGCCGGATGCCCCAGACCGCCACGAGGGCGAGCAGCAGCAGGCGGCGGCCGCCGTCGCCGTGGCCCGCGGACAGCGCCCAGGAGATGGCCGCCGCCACCACAAAGCCCAGGCCCCAGACGGTGTCGATGACCGAGTGGCGGCTCTGGCGGACGGCGACGGCGAACGTCACGGCCAGCAGTGCCACGAGTCCCAGGGCCACCCAGGGCAGGCTGGCGAGGAAGGCGTCCAACGGGAAGGCCGGCATCACAGCACCACCGGGAGGCCGGCCGCGGCGGGCAGGACCTGGCGGAGCGCGCCGGTGCCGCGGATGTCGGTGCCGGCGCTGCTGGCGAAGGCGTCCAGGACAAAGCCGTTGGCGAGCGAGTTCCAGAGCCGGACCCGGCGGAACATGAAGTGCCCGGCGCCCGTGAGCGAGACGTAGTCCACCGACTCGGCCACGCCCTCGGCGCGGCGCGCGTAGGCCAGGGAGTTCTTCGGGCTGGTCCAGCGGTCCTCGCTGCCGTGCACGATCAGGACCCGGCGGCCTGCGACGCGGTCCACCGGGGTGGCCCCGTTCAGCCACGGGGCCAGCGCGACGACGGCCTCGACCTGCGGGTGGTCCGCGACGCAGAGCGCTGTGAGGCCGCCCATCGAGTGGCCCAGCAGGTAGACGGGCACGCCGGGATGCTCGCGGCTGATCTGGTCGAGGGCCCAGCGGGCGTCCTGGACCGGGGACATCTCCGGCCCGTTCCAGCCCCGGTACCGGTTGCGCAGGGTCCAGACGGCCAGGCCGTGCGGGCCGCCCTGGTTCCGGAGTGACTGGGCAAAGGGCAGCATCCGGGCCGGGCTCAGATGCCGGGCGCGGACCGCCTCGAAGCTGTCCGAGCGTCCGCCGTGCAGCACCAGGGCCACGCCGCGGGTCGGCCCGGCGGCGTCGGCGATGCTCAGCTCGGCCCGCGGCACGGGGCCGGATCCGGCCGCCTCATGCTCCCGGTCGTCAGTCTTGCGTCTGGCCACGGCTGGTGTCCTCCACATCGTTTGTCCTGCAATTACCAACAATAAGTCGCCCCGCGGCGTTCCCGGCAGCCTTTTCCGCCGGGTTGGCCGGGGTCCCACAGGGCATTCGCAGCAGCGCCCCCGCGGGATGGGCCGCGGGCCGGGCCCGGAGACGGGCGGGGGCGTCCGCACGCGGGGCTGCGGACACCGTAAAGTTTTCGGCATGAGGTTGAACTGCTGATGGGCGCCGGACATTCACATACCCCGCGAGGGCACCACGAACCGACGCCCCGGGCGCTCGCCGCACGGAAGAAGGCCAACTGGATCCTGGCCGCGGTCCTGGTGCCGCTGACCCTGCTGACGCTCCTCGCGATGGTGCTGCTGTGGCCCTCGGGCAGCAAGGAGGGCATCAAGCTCGCCAGCCCCTACGCGGCCGCTCCGGGCGTCACCTTCGACACCGGCAAGATCCAGCGTGTGGTGGTCGGCAGCTGCGTCGACGGCGTCGCGCAGCCGGGGCGGGCAGCCGGGTGCCGAGCCGGGCGCGCAGCCGGGGCAAGGCTCGGAGTGCACCTTCGCCTACACCGAACCGGACAAGGGCGGAAACCCGGTCAAGGTGGTGATCAACCCCGACGTCGCCAAGTCCCACGGCGTGAAGGTCGGGGACAACATCCGCTACCTGAACCTCTCCAAGGCCCAGGGCGCGGCCTCGGCCCAGGGGACGCCCGCCTACGTGTTCGTCGACTTCGTCCGGACGCTCCCGATCATCCTGCTCGCGGTCCTCTACGCCGTCGTCGTGATCGCGGTGGCGCGCTGGCGCGGGCTGCGCGCCCTGATCGGCCTGGCCGGGGCGTACGCCGTGCTCGTCTCCTTTATGCTTCCCGGCCTGGTCGAAGGCAAGCCGCCGCTGCTGCTGGCGCTGGTCGGATCCACGGTGATCATGATCGGCGTGCTGTACTTCGCCCACGGCTTCACCGCCCGGACCTCGACGGCGCTGCTGGGCACCATGTTCGGCCTGGGCATCACCGCCGCGCTCGCGGCATGGGCCACCGATGCGGCGAACCTGGCCGGCGTCGGCAGCCACGACGCCGCCACCCTCGCCAACGTCTCGGACAACATCTCCATCTCGGGGATCATCCTGTGCGGGCTCATCATTTCCGGCCTCGGCGTGCTCAATGACGTCACCATCACCCAGTCCTCCGCCGTGTGGGAGCTCTGGGAGCTGGCTCCGGGGACGTCCGCGCGGAAGCTCTTCGCCTCGGCCATGCGGATCGGCCGGGACCACATCGCCTCCACCGTCTACACCATCGCCTTCGCCTACGCCGGGGCGGCCCTGCCCATCCTGATCATCGTGATGCTCTACGAGCGCCCCCTGGGCGACGCGCTCACCAGCGCCGAACTCTCCGAGGAAGTCATCCGCACGCTCGTCGGCTCCGTCGGGCTGGTCCTGGCGATCCCGGTCACCACGCTGATCGCCGTCCTCGTCGTCAAGGCCACCGGCCTCACGGGCGCCGGGACCGCGGCGGACGACGGCGGCCGGGCCCGGGCCGCTTGGACCTTTGCCGCCGCTGAACTGCCCGCCGTCGTGTCGGGGAGTCCGGCGGCGAGTGCCGTCTGACTGAGCAGCCTGCCGTTCCGGCGCCGGGCCGGAGCGGAGCCGGAGAATCGCCGCGGCCGCCGGGCCGCCTTGCCCGGCTGACCGGGGCAGGACCGGGCAGCCGCCTTTCTTTTCCACGTTAATCACCCGGCCCGGGTTCCGGCCGATTTGCCCGGCTTTGAGACAATAGTCGGGTGACTTTTGTAGCAACGCCTCCCGCCCCCAAGCTGGAACTCCCGCCCCTGAAGCTGGGCCCGATCACGGTGGAGACGCCCGTGATCCTCGCCCCGATGGCGGGCATCACCAACGCGGCGTTCCGGCGGCTGTGCCGCGAGTACGGCGGCGGCCTGTACGTCGCGGAGATGGTGACGTCGCGCGCCCTCGTGGAGCGCACGCCGGAGAGGCTGCGCATCATCCCGCACGACGCCGACGAAAAGGTCCGCTCCGTCCAGCTCTACGGGGTCGACCCCGCGACCGTCGGCGCGGCCGTGCGCATGCTCGTCGAGGAGGACCTCGCCGACCACATCGACATGAACTTCGGCTGCCCCGTGCCCAAGGTCACGCGCAAGGGCGGGGGAGCGGCGCTGCCGTGGAAGAGCGAGCTCTTCACCGCGATCGTCCGGGCGGCGGTGCAGGCCGCGTCCAAGGGCAACGTCCCGTTGACCGTCAAGATGCGCAAGGGCATCGACGACGACCACCTGACCTACCTCGACGCCGGGCGCATGGCCGGGGACGCGGGCGTCGCCGCCGTCGCGCTTCACGCGCGCACGGCCGCGGACTACTACTCGGGCCACGCCGACTGGGCCGCGATCGCCCGGCGCTCGAGGCCGCGTGACGAGCATTCCCGGTGCTCGGCAACGGCGACATCTGGGCCGCCGAGGACGCGGTGCGGATGGTCGGCGAGACCGGGTGCGACGGCGTGGTCGTGGGCCGCGGGTGCATGGGCCGGCCGTGGCTCTTCGCGGACCTCAGGCGGCGTTCGAGGGCGCGACGCTACCGCGTTCAGGCCGGGCTGCGGACGTGGCGGACACGGTGTACCGCCACGGCGAGCTCATGGTCGCCCACCTTCGGCGACGACGAGTTCAAGGCGATGCAGGAGATCCGCAAGCATATGGCCTGGTATTTCAAGGGTTACGAGGTCGGGGGCGAGACTGCGGACGGGCTTGGCGCTCGTCGCCGCCTCGCAGAGCTGCGCGAGATCCTCGACGGCCTCGACCTCGACGCGCCCTATCCCGGGGTCGACGCCGAGGGCCCGCGCGGTCGCGCAGGGCACGCCCAAGCGGCCCGCCCTGCCCGAAGGGCTGGCTCGACTCGCGCGCACTTGACCGACGAGTGGCGCGCCAGACTGAACGAGGCGGAGCTGAGCGTCTCCGGGGGCTGAGCGCCCGGCGACCACGCCGGCGCCCGTCGCCGGCCCGGCTACGCGACGCCGACGTCGAACGCTGGGTGGAGGAGCCCCCCAAGAGCACCGCGCGCTCCGTTCGAGCGGGATCGCGCGCGCATCGTCCACAGCCGCGCGCTTCGCCGCCTCGGCGCGAAGACCCAGGTGCTCGCCCCGGACACGGGCGACTTCGTCCGCACGCGCCTGACCCACACGCTCGAGGTCGCGCAGATCGGGCGCGAACTCGGCAAGGCCCTGGGTGCGACCCGGACGTCGTCGACACCGCGTGCCTCGCCCACGACCTCGGGCACCCGCCGTTCGGCCACAACGGCGAGCGGGCGCTCGACGAGGTCGCGCCGCACATCGGCGGGTTCGAGGGCAACGCGCAGACCCTCCGCGTCCTGACCCGACTCGAGCCCAAGTCCGTCGACCCGGTACCGGCGCGAGCGTCGGGCTCAACCTCACGCGCGCGAGCCTCGACGCCGCGAGCAAGTACCCGTGGTCGCCGGAGACGCCCCGCGCGCCTCTCGGCGCGGCGCACGGCGAAGTTCGGCGTCTACGAGGACGACCTGCCCGGTTTTCGAGTGGCTCCGCGGGGAGCCCCGGAGCGCGCGTCTCCTTCGAGGCGCAGGTGATGGACCTCGCCGACGACATCAGCTACTCCGTCCACGACGTCGAGGACGCGGTCGTCGCCGGGCACTTCCAGCTGCGCTGGATGGACAACCCGGACCACCGGGCGCGGGTGGTGGGCTACGCCAAGCAGTGGTACCTGCCGCACAACGACCCGGCGGCCATCGACGCCGCCCTGGCTTGGCCCGGCTGGAGGCCACCAGCGTCTGGGTCCGCGAGGCCGACGGCAGCCGCCGGTCCATGGCGGCCCTGAAGGACATGACCAGCCAGCTGATCAGCAGCTCTGCCAGAGCGCGCTGGAGACCACCCGCGCCGTCTACGGCCCGGAAAACCTCACCCGCTACAACGCCGAGCTCATCGTCCCGGACGAGACCGTGATGGAGATCGCCGTGATGAAGGGCCTGGCCACCACCTTCGTGATGACCACCGAACACCGGCAGCCCATCTACGAACGCCAGCGGGAAGTCCTGCACGCGCTGGTGACCGCGCTCAACGCCAGCGGAGACCGCCACCTGGAACCGATGTTCGCCGCCGACTGAGCAGCGTGAACGTCTCACTCATCGACCAGACGGGTGCAGCGGTGGCGCAGCGGGCCGAAGCGCCGCTTGGCTCGTTTGGGGCGATGTCGCTGTGGCAGCCTGGCGGCTATTATCGCGACAACCACGCCCTGCAACTGCCCGACAATTTGCCGCCTGGAGATTATGACCTGTGGGTGCTGATCTTCGATTGGCGCGACGGCTCGCGTCTGCCGGTGCGTAATGCGCGCGCTGGCGAGGCGACGACGCACGCCGTCATCGCCACATTGCGGGTGGAATGACGCCCAACCTCGTATGACAACCGCACACTTTTACGCAACCAAGACACATCACGAATTGTTTCTGGACTAGAATGACGTTGACACTGTGCACAGGATGGAACGACCATGATCGAAACCGAGGGATTGACCAAGGACTTCGACACCTTCAGAGCCGTAGAGAGTCTGTCCCTGACTGTGGAGGCCGGAACGGTCTTCGCCCTCCTGGGGCCGAACGGCGCGGGCAAGACCACGACCGTCCGCATGTTGACCTCGATCCTCGCGCCGACCGCCGGATGGGCGCGTGTGGCGGGCTATGACGTGGTGCAGCAGCCCACCGAGGTCCGCGCGCCAGGTCGGCGTGCTGACCGAGCAGCACGGCCTGTACGAACGCATGAAAGGCGATCGAATACCTGGATTTTTTCGCGCGCATCTACCAGCCTCTCGGCGGACGTAGCGCCGAAAGCAGCGCCCGCTGCGACTTGATGGAGCACTTCGGGCTGGTCGATCGCGTCTGGATAAACGGCTGGGCGAATATTCGAAGGGCATGAAGCAGAAACTCGCGCTGGTGCGCGCCATGCTGCACGATCCGCCCGTGCTGCTGCTGGATGAGCCGACCTCCGCGATGGACCCGCAGAGCGCCAAGCTGGTGCGCGAGCGATCGTCGAATTGCAGCGCGAGAGACGCACGATCACCATCACCACGCACAACCTGACCGAAGCGCAGCAGCCTCGCCGACCGCATCGCCGTCATCCGCCGGGCGCATCATCGCCAACGGCACGTTTGAGGAGCTTTCGCAGCGCTTCGTCGGGGCCTGCCGCTGATGGAACTGCATCTGACGCAGCATCTGAACGGCGCGGTCGGGCGAACTGCAGTGACATGGTGACGTGGTGCGAAGACGGGCGACGACTGGCTGCGTTACCGCACGGCCGACACCGCAGACCGACCAACCCTCCGTAGTGCTGATCGCTGGTCGGCTGACGGGCGCGGGTGGATCATCGTGACGCTGAGCGAAGTCACGCAGACGCTGGAAGACGTGTACTTGCAGATCGTGACAGGAAGACGAAGGGTTGGAGGAACCATGTCCAGCATAACGAGCCAGCGTTGAACCCCGACCAATGCCAGCCCGTCGGCCGTGGCAGCGAAATCCGGCGGACGGCTTACGCAACGCGCTGATCATCACCCGCCGCGAAGTGCGCGACAGCTTCCGCGACTGGCGCATCATGGCGCCCGATCTTCATGCTGACGCTGGTCTTTCCCGCTGCTGGCGCAACGTGATGACGCGCATCTTCACCAGCTTCTTCGAGGACAACGGCGCGGAAGACCTGCTCACCGACACTGCTGCCGCTGCTGCCCATGATCGTCGGCTTTTTCCCGGTGTCGATCTCGCTGGTGATCGCGCTGGAAACCTTCGTGGGCGAAAAAGAGCGCCGCAGCCTGGAGCCGCTGCTCTCTACGCCGCTGACCAATACCGAGCTTTACATGGGCAAATCGCTTCGCCGCGATGCATGCCGCCGCTGCTGGCGAGTTACATGCGGGATGGCCGTCTACCTGGGCGGGCTGATCCTGGGCGAACAGCAGTGGCGGCCCGAACCGGAGCTTGTGCTGCAGATTCGTGGCGCTGACGACGGTGCAGGCGCTGGTGATGGTCACCGGCGCGGTCGTGGTCTCCAGCCAGACGACCTCCACGCGCGCGGCGAATCTGCTGGCGAGCTTCATCATCATCCCCATGTCGATGCTGGTCATGCTCGAAGAGCTTCGATCATGGTCTAGCCGCACCAGCGCTATTCTGCTGTGGTATATCATCGTCGGGCTGCTGGTGACCGTGATGCTGCTTCGTCCGCATGGGCGCGCGCATTTTCAACCGCGAAGAACTGCTTGGCCGCTCGCTCGACCAGCTCAACCTGCGCTGGGCGTGGCGGCGCTTCTGGGACCAGTTTCGCGGCGGCGCGGAAATCACCGGCGTGGTGAGCTGGTATCGGAAAAGCGTCTTCCCGGCGCTGCGCCTGCTTCGCAAACCGGCGCTGGTCGTCTCTATCGCGCTGTTGGGGGTTTTCCTCGGCGGCCTGGGAATCGCGCTGGTCCGGCCCGACCTGACGCTGCCCGCCGACCTGTTGTACATGAGTCGCGGCGAGATGGTCGATAACCTGCGTTTCGTCTACACGCTGGGCAATGGGCAGATGAGCGTGGGCGCTGTGGTCGGTCAGAACCTGCGCGTGCTGGCCGTCGGCACGCTGCTCGGAAGTTTCACGTTCGGCGTGATGGCCATGTTCTTCGCCAGCCTGCCCTTTGGGATTCTCGGCTTCCTGCTGGCGCAGCCCCTGCTGGCAAGTCTGGGCGTCGAGTCTTTTTCGTGGCGCTCATCCCGCACAGCCTGCTCGAAGTCCCAGCCATCGTCATCGCCACCGCAGCGGCGGTCCGGCTGGGCGCGATTATCACCCACCCGCCGCAGGGTGTGGGCGTGTGGGATGCCTGGCTGCGCGCGGCGGCGGATCTGGTGAAGGTCGGTGTGGCGGTGGTCCTGCCGCTGCTCATCCTCGCGGCAGTCGTCGAGGTGTACATCACACCACGCCTGGTGCTGGCCGTGCTCGGCGGATAGCCCCGCCCCTCGTTCCCGCCCGCATCGGTTATAATGGGCCGCGGGCGGGTCCCTTTCCACTCCATTGCAGGCGGGCATGGACGAACTGGCGCTCATCCTTGACGCGCAGCGCGGCGACGTGAATGCGTTCAATACGCTGGTGCTGGCCTACCAGAGCCGGGCCTACAATGTCGCCTATCGCCTGATGGGCGAGGCGCACGCCGCCGACGACGCCACGCAGGAAGCTTTTATCGCCGCCTTTCGCAACCTGGCGCAATATCGCGGTGGGAATTTCGCCGCGTGGTTACTGCGCATCGTCACCAACGCCTGCCTGGACGAGCTGCGCCGCGCCAAACGCCGCCAGACGGTATCCACCGACGATCTGGGCGAAGATGCCGACGAATCCGCGCCCGCTCTGACTGCCGACCCTGACGAAAGTCCTGAAAGCGTGGTGATGAAGCAGGCCCTGAGCCGCGCCATTCAGGACTGCCTCGACGGTTTGCCTGAAGTCTTCCGGATGGTAGCCATCCTGGGCGACCTGGAGGGTTATGACTACCAGGAAATCGCCAGCATCGCCCGCATCTCGCTCGGCACGGTCAAGTCGCGCCTGAGCCGGGCGCGGGGCCGCCTGCGCGATTGTTTGCAGGGCGCGGGGGAACTTTTGCCCGCCCGTTATCGTCTTTCTGAGCAGGAAGATCGGACACAAACGACCGGATGAAGAACGATGCCGCCGCTCTCGCGTGATGACCTTGAGGCCCTTTCGGCCTATCTCGATGGCGCGCTGTCCGCACAGGAACGCGCCGCCCTCGACTCGCGCCTGGCGGCTGAATCGGAACTGCGCACAACCCTGGACGATATGCGGCGCACCGTGCACATCTTACGCGCCGCGCCACGGCTGGCTGTGCCGCGCAACTACACGCTCGATCCGGCGCGTTTCGCGCGGCGCGCTCCGTGGTGGATGCGCCTGGACGTGTTTCGCACGATGGGCTTGCTCGGCGCGGCGGCGTCGACTGCGCTGATCGTGCTCGGCATGTTGCTTGGTCAATCCGGACTTCTTCCCGGTCAGCGCTCCCCAGGCGAGCCAGGGCAATGAAGTAGCCATGCAGGCAAGCGCGGACCGACGAAGAGACGCCGTCGAACAACGCGGCGCACGGCCCACCGACATGACCGCCGGACAGGGCGGCGTAGCTGCGCGCCCACTGGCAAGGACGCGCTTACCCACCAGCACACCATACCCACGCCGATCGAGGCGCTCGTCCCGCCCAGCCCGTCCCCGTCGCCTGCTGCGTCACCTTCTCCAGCGCCGCTCCTGACAGGCGGAGATGCGCAGGCCGCTTCGCGCCAGGCAGACAACGAGGCCGCACCCGGGCTGACCGGACCCTCCGAACCTTGCGCCGGGCGCGTACCGCCCTCGCCTGCGGAACAACCGGCGTTTCCCACCCAGACGGCGCTGGCGGATTTCGCGGCGGAATTTGTGGAGGGCGGAGCAGCAGCAGCCCCGGCTGCGCAGACAACCGCCGCCGCGCCGCTGATCGGAGAGCGGCCCGGCCCTGTCAGCGCAGATCACGGCGACTGCTACGCTTCCGCCGACCCGCGCACCACTGTCCTCCGCAGCCGGGCGTCTTGAACCCACTGTGCCCGCCGCGACGACAGACAAGGCCGCCGCGCCGCCGATGCAGACGACGGCCCTCAGTGCGGCGAGCGCCACCGCGACAGCCTCGCCAAGCCCGCCATCCACCAGCGTCGCGCTTGCGCCTATTCCCACGCAAGCGCCCGCACCTGACGGCGATTTGCAGGCATTGGCCGCCGAAGATCCCTTGCCCCGGCTGCTCGTGGTCGCCGGACTGAGCCTGCTGGTGTCTGCGGTGGCGCTCGTTATCGGGCTGGCGCGCCGGGGCCGCCGATCAGCGCTGTGTTCAAGTATTGTCCGCAGTGTGGAAGCGAACTTGCCGATGAGATCCGCTTCGGCAAGCCGCACCGAGTATGCCCATCGTGCGGCTATGTCCATTTCCGCGATCCGAAGGTGGCTGCGGTCGTCTTGATTCAGAGTGCAGGGCGGATTCTGCTCGTGCTACGCGGCGTCGATCCAGAGCGCGGCAGGTGGGCGCTGCCAGCCGGGTACGTGGACGGCGGCGAAGACCCGGCGCTGGCGGCGCTGCGCGAAGTGCGCGAAGAAACCGGGCTTGAGGTGCGCATCGCCCGGCTGGTGGACGTGATGTTCGACCAGGGCAAAATCCTGATCGTGTACGGCGCGGATGTGATCGGCGGCGCGCTATGCGCCCAGGATGATGTGGACGATACGCGCTGGTTCGGTCCCGACGAAGTTCCGCACGACCTTGCCTTCCGCAGCACGCGCGAGATCGTCGCCCGCTGGTTGGCGGAACGCGACGCGACGGGCTGACCGGTGCGCCGATTAGGTGATAAATCGCGGTTCTGGCTGTAATGCTTCCAGCTTCCGTCTGCAATGATGCCGGCGATGGCGTTCATCACCAGGCGCAATTCGTCGCATCGGTGTTGTAGAAGTGCGGCGCGATGCGAATCCCGGCGCCCTCGCGGTAGTCGATGACGATGTTCTGTGCTCGCAAGGCCCGCGAAATCTCGTAGGCATGCTCCGGGTTGACGGTGACGGTGCCCGCCCGCTGCGCCGCCTCGCGCGGTGAGTTGACCGCGTAGCCCGCCGCATCGGCCAGCGCGACGATCAACGCCGTCTGCCGCATCGACTTCTCGCGGATATTCTCCACGCCCACCTGACTGATGATCTCGATACCCGGCTGGATGGCGTACAGCGAGGCGATGCCCGGCGTGCCGTTCGCCAGCCGGAAGGCGTCCTCGCGCAGCTCAAAATGCTCCAGGTCGAACGCAAAAGGGCGCTGGTGGGCGAACCAGCCGGTCATACGCGGCTGAAGCGTCTTGAGCAGATCGGGGCGCACGTACATGAACACCCCGCCCGGCCCGCCGCACAGCCACTTGAGCGTGCCGCCCACGTAAAAGTCGACGTTGAGCGCCGTCACGTCCACCGGGATGATCCCGACGCTGTGATAGCCATTCAAGAGGACTTGCGCGCCCACCCGGTGCGCTTTTTCCACAATGGCGGCGGCGGGCATGATGTAGGCGCTGCGAAACAGCACGTGACTCAGTGAAACGAGCCGCGTGCGCGCGTCGATGGCGTCGAGCAGGGCGTCCGTGTCGATGCTGATCCCGTCGGGCTGCGCACCGTATGGACATGCACGTGCGGCGGCAGATTGCGCGTCACGCTGTACACGTCCGACGGGAAATCCTGGTCGCAGATGACGACCTTATCGCGCTGCGGATCGCTGAAGTCGAGCGCGCCGATCAGGATGCTGTTGGCGATGCTGGCGTTCTCGTGGACGAGCACGCTGCCGGCGGGCGCGCCCATGAGCGGCGCGATTTTGTCCCCGACGGCGCGCTTGAGCTCCCACCAGGTGGCATTACCGACGTGCGGACTGCTCCACGCCCGCACGCCGAGAGTCGCCCACGTGTCGGCGTATTCGCGCAGTTTGTCGTAGACGCCGCGCGGCATCGCGCCCAGCGAGTTGCTGATCAGGTACGTGCACTGGCCGAGGATGGGGAATTCCTCGCGCCAGTGCAAGAATGGATCGGTCATGGCGCGTCTCACACCTGCCCGAAGCGCTCCAGGATACGCGCCGTGTGCCGCGCCGCCAGCACAAACTGATCGATGACGATGTTTTCGTCGGGCGCATGGGCGCGCGTGCCGGGATAGCCCACGCCGCTCGTGACGACCGGCACGTGCAGCGCTTCGAGGAACACGTGGTTCGGCCCGCAGCCGCCCACCATCGGCACGATCTGCATCGGCTCTGCCGTAGACCTCGCGCGACGTGTCCACCACCAGCTTCACGAACGGGTCGTCCGGGTCGGTGCGGCCGGGCGCTTCGCCGCCCAGGAAGGTGATCTTGACGTCCGCGAAGCCTTCGGCGTCCAGGTGGCGCGCGCAGCTTTTCGAGGATCTTCTTCGGGCGTCTGGTCGGGCACCAGGCGGAAATCGACCTTGGCGCGCGCTTCGGCCGGCAGCACGGTCTTCGAGCCGGGTCCCTGGTAGCCGGAGGTCAGCCCGCAGATGGTGCAGGTCGGCTCGAAGACTTCGGCCCGGCGCAGCTCCACCCCGCCGGTCAGGCCCTTCAGGAAGCGACTTCACCCCGTAGCGCTCTGCATACTCCTGCCGATCGTCGGGCAGCGCCGCCATCAGCTCGAGGTCGCGCGCGCGTGGGCGGCACGCACGTCGTCGTAGAAGCCGGGGATGCGGATGCGCTCGTCCGGGCCTTTGAGCGTGTTCAGCGCCCACACCAGCCGCCAGGCCGCGTTGGGGAAGATCGAGCCGCCCAGGCCCGGAGTGGACGTCCATGGTTGGCGGTCTCGACGCGCAGCTCGACGTAGCAGATGCCGCGCATGCCCAGGTACTGCATGGGCACGCTCGCGGTGGTCGACGCCGCCGAACTCCCAGACGCAGGCGTCGGCGGCCAGCTTCTTCGCGTTGGCGCGGACGAAATCTGGCAGATGACACGCTGCTGATCTCTTCCTCGCCCTCGATGATGAACTTGACCGTGCAGGGCAGCTCGCCTGTGCACCGCCAGCAGCGCGTCGATGGCGAACAGGCGGCTGACCAGAGTGGCCCTTGTCGTCGCTGACGCCGCGCGCGATACAGCTTGCCGTCGCGCATGGTCGGCTCGAACGGCGGCGATGTCCCACAGCTCCAGCGGCTCGGGCGGCTGCACGTCGTAGTGGTTGTAGAAGAGCAGGGTTTTGTCGCTGGCCGCGCGCTCGGCATAGACGACCGGCGCGCCGCCGGTGGGCATGACCTCGGCCTGGAAGCCGCGCTGGCGCAGCATCTCCGCCACCAGCTCGGCGCACTCGCGAATGCCTGTGCCCTGCGCGGAGACGCTCGGCACGGCGCACAGGCGGGCCAGTTCGTCCAGAGATTCGTTCAGGTGATCGTCGATGTAACGATCGATCGCAGCATAATCGGTCATGAGAACGCTCCAATTGTGGAAAAAATCGCCATTCTCCTGCATGGGCCTGGAGAATGGTTAATCACCTGTGGTTGTGAAGTGAACCCGATAGGCTTCAATCGGCTCCGCATCGGGCAACGCATTGTCACGGATAAGCCGCTCCAGGCGCGTGATCATCGGCCCGTCATAGTAGCGGTGCCCGCAGTTTGGACAGACGCGCGCCGGGACGCCTTCAAAGACATACAGCTTGCCACCCCGATTAAGAGTTAGGGTGACAAACCGCTCTTCCTGCTCCAGCAGTCGTATCGCAGAACTCGCAGGGGTAAACGCGCTCATTCATGATTGCCCACCTGATCGTCATTCAACGATGTAGATTGTTACGATAATTAACACTTTTCCGTCTCGCTGGAACCGGCACGTGACATCTATCTCAGAATTCTCGATTGCGCCACGAACCACATATCGGATTCCCCGCGGATCATCCCCAAATACTGAGTCAAGTTCACCTGTAAGAAGGATGTAGAGGACATCATCCGTTGTTAGCCCATCGGCTGCGGCTTCATCCAAGAGATGATCTGTGAAAGTATAACGTCCATCGCGGATTGCGCGGCGAATCCGCAACATCACGGAATGGTGCAAGAGTTCGCCTGCCTGTTCAAATGGCTTTTGGCCCCTGTCTCACAATATCCCGGAATCCCTATCTGCGCAATGAAACGCCTCCGGTAGGGCCGAAATATGTTATAGTGAAAATCGTAACTTTCGTTTTGCCCTTTGACGTGCCTTTCCCCCTGGATTTGAGGCAACGCCCATGTCCCCCAAAGTGCCGATGTCTACGAACGCCTCGCCCGTTATCTAGACAACCTGCCCAGCGGTTTTCCGCGCACCGAAAGCGGCGTCGAGATGCGCATTTTGCGGCGCATGTTCACGCCCGAAGACGCCGAGATGATGCAGCACCTCACGCTGCTTCCCGAAGCGCCCCATATCATCGCCCGGCGCATGAGCATTCCCACCGAGGAAGCCGCCCGCCGCCTGGAATGCATGAACCAGAAGGGCTTACTTTTTAGCGTTCGCGGCGAAGACGGCACGATGCGATACCTGGCGCAGTTCTACGCCATCGGCTTCTGGGAAGGGCAGGTCAACCGGCTCGATCCCGACCTGGCACGCGATTGTGAGGAGTATTTTCACACATACGGCAACCCGGAATGGTGGCGCAAGAATCCGCAATTGCGCACCATCCCGGTGGGTGAAAGTGTGCCACACGGCGAGACAATTCTTCCCTACGAGCAGGCCGAAGCCATCGTGCGCAGAGAGACGAAATTCGCCGTCGCGAACTGCGTTTGCCGCCAGGAACATCGACTTATCGGGCACGATTGCGGAAAGCCGCTCGAAACGTGCCTGGCCTTTGGCGGCGTGGCCGAGCATTACATTCGCGTCAATCGCGGGCGGGAAATCTCGCTCGACGAGGCGCTGGCACTGCTTCGCAAGGCCGAAGAAGCCGGGCTGGTGCTCCAACCGACGAGCGACCGCAATCCCCCGGCCATCTGCATGTGCTGTGGCTGCTGCTGTGCGGCGCTGGGAGCCATCAAGCGCCACCCTCACCCGGCCAGCATCGCCTCCAGCCCGTTCGTCGTGCAGCACACGCCGGAGACGTGCATCGGCTGCGGCACATGCGAAACGCGCTGCCAGATGGGCGCGCTGACGCTGGACGACGGCGTCGCGGCGTTGAAGCCCGATCGCTGCGTTGGCTGTGGTCTATGCGTCACGACTTGCCCGTCGAACTCACTCTCGCTTGTCCGTAAGCCAGAAGCCGAGCAGCCCTATCTGCCCCATTCGGTCGCGGAGACCTACGTGCGTATGAGCATTTCGCGCGGCAAGCTCGGCCCGCTGCTGGGCATGGCGGTCCGGGCGGGCGTGGATCACGTCCGAGCGCGCAAAGCGTAGATCCCGCAGGCAGCGTATTGAGCGCACTGCATCCAGCGCATCGAAAACGTCCCACTCCTCGACGAGAGGAGTGGGGCGTCAGTGAGAGGTTTTTCCCTAGAACGCCAGATAATTGGATGGGTTATCGGGCGTCTCGCCCGACGCGCACTTCGAAATGCAAGTGCGGACCGCTGGAGTTGCCCGAATTGCCGACTGTGCCGATTGGCGTGCCTTTGCCGACCTGCTGGCCGCACGATACGCCTACCCGGTCCAGGTGGCCATACAGCGTCATGAGCCGCCCGTGGGCGATGACAATGGAATAGCCGTAGCCCCAGTTGCTCCAACCCGCAAAGATGACTGTGCCGCCGTCCGCCGCGAAGACCGTCGTGCCGATGGGCGCGGACAGGTCGACTCCGGTGTGGTAGGCCGAAAAGCCCTGGAAGAACACGTAATTCGGGGGCAGCGGCACGACCAGCGACCCTGTGCCGCCGACGACGGTCTGCGAGCCGCACGAGCCAGGCCCGCCGCCGAACGACGCCGAGCCGCCACCGCCGCCGCCCTCACTGCCGCCGCTCGACACGGTAATGCCAGGGTTCCAGTACACCGCCTGGCGCGTCCCGGTCCCGCCGGGGACCATAATCTGGATGCCTGCCGGCAGTAACGTCGATGGGCTGGCGTTACGCAGCACCGGGTTGTATTCCGAGTCGATGATCGCGTAGGGCGAGACCTCGTACTTGTCCGCGATGGACTGGATGGTCTCTTCGCCCTCGGTGCGATGCATTACACCATCTTCGGGCAAGATCGTCAGCATATCGCCAATCTGCAGGCGGTTGACGTAAATGCCGTCGTTGTTCCACACCAGCGTATCTTCGGAAATGCCGAACCGGGCGGCGATGACCTTGAGCGTATCGCCGGGTTGAATGCTGTATTCTACGACGTTTGCCCGGCTGCGCGCCGGAGCCACCGTGAAGGCGTTCTGCATCCTGAAGAACGCGCCGACCGGCGGCGCGGTTCGTCCAGGTTCCTCAAGCAGCACGGCCAGCACATCAGGCGGCACACCCTGATCATTTGCCATGACAGGCAAGATGGGTGCGGGCGTCTCTGTCGGCGGGACCGGCGTCACAGTGGGCAGGGCGACGGTCACGCTCGGCGGCGCGGTGGGCGGCTGGCGGGTAGCATTCGCCACGGCAGTTGGCGCGGGGCCATTCTCCGGCGGCGATTGCAGGTAGAGCAGACCAGCCAGCACGGTGATTACCATCGCCGCGAGCAACATCAACGTACCCCACGGGCTGCCGCCGCGTTTGTGCATCGAAGGCGACGAGCGTTTCAGTCGCGGGTTGGTCTTGGGTGGCGTGTGGATGCCGTGTGCGGGAGTCGATGATGTGCGGGGCGTACCCCGTGCGGGCGTGTCTTCTGGATCGAAAAGGGGTTCTCCGGCAGCTAACGGGTCGTTGTTCAAGTCGTCATGCATGGCGCCTGTGCCTGTCCTCATGTCGATGATGGTGTGCACTACAGTAAAGGATGCGTCCCCCCATGCATCGCGCGCGGAATGTTAGCGTGTTCCGGCGCAGAGAGCAAGCTCGGCTGCCCGCCGCAATTTCGACGGACTATCGCCTGACGTGTCGAATTGGAGCAGGCTGCGCGCAATGACTCGGCGCAAGCCTGGTGATGTACGGCGTGTTGTTTCACGCCGTCATGGCGACCAGGCCCGGCTCGACGATGGGCGCAAGCGCCGCCTCCAGCGCAGGCGCACGCGATGTTTGCACGGGCAGGCGTACAGTCTGCGTTGCTCCACTCTCACCGATTGCCATACTCAGCCAGACGCAATGGTCATCCGACTCGAAGCGGGCGTCGGCGATCTTTTCCAGCGGAAAGTAGCGCGTAATCACACCGTAGGTATTGTGCCCTGCCACATCTTCTTCGACCAGCACAACCGAGCGGTCGGTGAGGCCAATGGCGCGGTTCGGCGCGAGGTAGGGCCGCAAACGTCCTTCCCCCCGCCGGAATGCAGGCTGGAATAACACAGCCCTGAGCGCTTCGCCCTTGAGCAGCGCATAATTCAGGTAGTTGCGGAACTTGAGCGGCATCGCGGCGGCGTCGCTCTCCACGTCTGGATCGCGCGCGATGAGCTCGCAGTGCGGCGCAAAAGAAACGCCTCGAATCGCTCCAAGCCTGCGGCGCAAGATGTGTTCGCCCACCGCGTTGAACTCGATCTTCAGCGTCTCGACCTGCCCATGCGCCGTCCAGGTGAACTGCGCCCAGGCGTAAAGCAGCACCGTCGCGATCTCCAACGATATGATCGAATTCAGCGGAATGGTGTGCGTAATAGCCTGTCCATGGCTATCCACCGAGACGCAAATAAGGTCGCGCTCGCCAAAGGCGAGGGTGCGCTTCGGGGTGATGCGCCACAGGAACGGGAGATGCAGCAGCCGCCCGGAGCGCACCACCGGATATTCTTGCGGCGGGATGACCAGCAGCCCATCAAGCGCCTGGCCGTGGGCCTGCGCCTGGATGGCGGCGGCGGTTTCCCTGGGCAGTGTATCGAGGGAGTCCACCTGGGTGAGGAAATAGTGAACAGCCTTCATCCCCTTCATTGTCTGGCTTCTCCTGCCTGTGCATACCTCGCGGGATGACGAACATCCATTATTAAACAGCCGTCAGTATTTTACATGCGGCCACTTATGGAGTATATTGAGAGAATTGGGGCGCTTCAAGTGGCAAATTGCCTCAGTTTGCGCAATGTGTCATTTTTGGACATGTGTCATAATTGAACAGAGGTGGTGATGCGACAGGTTGCGGACCCGACGGGTAATCGCTTTGAGCGCCGTAAACAGCGGACGCGCGCCCTGCTCCGGCAGGCAGCCGTCGAGATCATGCTTGAACGCGGCTACGACGCCGTGACCGTCCAGGATATCGTGGATCGCGCCGACGTGGGCCGGGGTACGTTTTACATCCACTTCAAAGACAAAGAAGACGTATTGTGGAGCGTGATCGAGGAGCAGCTAGACGAGCTGCATCGGCAGATTCAGGCGGCGGCGCTGGATCGCCCTTTCGAAGAGCGTGTGTACTTCATCTGGCTGCTCAATTTCCAGTACGTGGCGGATAATCGCCAGATCGTCCACATGGCGCTCGGCCCGAAAGGACATGGGCCGCTTGCCTACCGCGTCTATTTCCGAATGGCCGGGATGATGCTGGAGGATCTGCCGTCCATCACGCCGAATATGCCGTTCAAGCTGCCTTATCAGTTCATCGCCAACTATCTGATCGGCGCGCAGATGCAGATCACCGTCTGGTGGTTAGATCACATGGACGACTATTCGGCTCTGGACATCACGCGCATGTTTTACCAGATGACGACAGGGCGCACGCCAGATTTTGCGGAGGCGGGCTGATCGACCTCGTTTCGGGCCAGAACAGGCCGAAAGGGTCGATGTGCATCACGCTGGCTATTCCGGCCCAGCGTGACGGGTTCATTGGTTTGCCGCGCCGGATTTGAAAGTCTGAATTCTGCCTTTACGCTGTCAAAATCGCTTTACTCCGCCCCTCGAAGTGTGCTATACTGCGGCTAGATGAACCTTAACATTCATCTGCTCATCACAACGCCGGGGAGCTGGTATATGAGCGGCGAGGCCAGCCACGATCCGGTGCACATACTGAGCGACGCGGTCGGGAAGCGTTAAGCGGTCCGTCCGCACTCCCCAATAGATAAACGGGGAGAACTGCCCGCAAGGTCGGGCGCCACACCAGCAGGGCGACAGATTTGTCGCCCTGCGCTGTTTTCTCCGGTCCTCTGCCGCCCTGCTATTTCGCCTTCTCATACAACTCGACGAGCACGCCATAGGCGCTCTTGGGGTGAATGAAGCAGTACTTCGTGCCCTCGTCGTTTACCTTCGGCGTATCGTTCAAGAGCATCACCTTGCGCTCTTTCATCCGCTGCATTGTGGCGCGGATATCCTCGACCTCGATACACACGTGGTGCACACCCGGCCCATTCTTGGCCAGGAATTTCGCCACGCCGCTCGTCTCGTTGATGGGCGCGATAAGCTCGATGTCGCCATCGCCAACGGGAAGGAACGCCAGGTCGACTTCCTCGCCCTCATTGCGCTCTGCCTGCCTGACTTGCAGCCCCAACGCATCGCGCCAGAAATTCAGCGCGTTGTCGACGTTGTTCACGACAATTGCCAGATGATTCAACTTGGCCATTTGCTCGTTGCTCCGTGCGTTCAATCAACCGGTCAAGCAGGCTGATTGTAACCTGTCTGGCGAGCATGATATACTTCTGGCCCAATCGTTATGCTAGACAGGCACAAACAAATCAGGAAAGACATGGCCAAAGGGCAACGCTCACTGCTTCCCCCCGAAGAAGAGAAACAGTTAACAGAACTCGCCGAAAACGGCCCCGACCCGCTCCGCCAGAGAGCACAGGCGGTCCTGGCCTGGCACGACGGCGAAAGCGTGAACGACACCGCTCGCAAAACGCGGTTGAGCGCGAACCAGGTGCAATATCTCTGGCGCGCTTATCGTACAAAAGGGCTGGACCTTTTCCTGGCCGATGCGGATGCGGCGCCTTCCCGCCCGGCCCGGCGCACCGCCGAACAAAAACGGAGCCAGGCTGCGCCGCCCACCGAGCCGGGAATCACGCTTGAGGCGCTGTGCAAAGCCAACCGCGTCAACATGGAACACGCCCGCCGCGTGGCTGTTCTCGCTTTGCAGCTCTTCGACGCGACGAACGCCATTCACCGCCTGCCACAGAGCCTGCGCTCGCTCATGGAAGCAGCCGCCATCGTGCACAACGTTGGCCTGACTGCGGACCCTGACAACCATCACACGCGGGGCGCGACATCTTGCTAGCCGAGCCGATCCGCGGCTTCACGGACGACGAGCGGCGCATCCTGGCGACGACCACCGCCTTTCACCGCAAGCGCGTCCGCCCGGAATCCGAACCGGCGTACCAGGCGCTTCCTCCCGATTCTGCAGCCCGATGCCCTGAAGCTTTCCGCCATCTTGCGCATCGCGGATGGCCTGGACTATTCCGGGGACGGTGGGACAAATATCGCCGGGGAGACTTTCAGGCCGAGCCAGAAGAAAGAGCTGGTCATCGTGGTGAGCGGCCCCAACCCTGGGCCAGATATCCAGCAGGCGCAGAAGAAATCTGACCTGTGGGCGAAGGTCTTCGGGGCGCGGGTACGCATCCTCGAGGCGGCGCCCGAAACGCCGGCTGAGGCTGACGAGCCGTCTTCGCCGCTGCGCCTCATCGCATCTCGCGCACCGCTTGTGCAACCGGCTATGAGCGTCACTCGTGCGGCGCAGGCTTTCGCCTTGCACATCCTAGACCGCATGACGTCGCTCTTGCGCATGGCCCAGGGCGGTTACGTGAGCCCTACTCGCTCGCTGGCGCGGGACGCGGGACGGCTGGTCGAAGCGATAGGCTTGATTACCTGAAACTGAAAGCCAAAGAGCTGAAGTGGGCGGCAGATACGCTGAACACGACGTACATCGCCGCAGTGCTGGCCGAGCGTGCGTTAGCCGTCGCCGAAGAGACTGGCGAAAGCGCCTTGAACGCGCGAGTGCTTGCCTGGGAAGCCGAAGCGCGTGACTTGATGAAGTCGTTCGACGCCGAGCCGGTTTGCCCGGCTGGCCGCCGACTTGCGCCGCGAGGCCGCCATCGATCCGGCCCGGCTGCTTCCATCGCCTATCATGCCGGTGCGATCTTGTGGGGTCAGCTTGGGGCGCTGCGTGGTGTGATGGAGCATGGTGAGAGCGTCGAAGATGCACTCCACGCCACCCAAAGCCTGCAAGACACCTTGCTCGCCTTTCGGAGCCTGCTCGGCCCGGAAGTAGCGCAGGTGCTGGATATTACCTCGCCGCTGGAAAGCTACCTGGCCGCCATCCATACGACGCAGGCCGTGGTGCAACGCCTGGAGACCGCCGCCAAACCCGCACGCAAGGGCCGCAAAGCGGCAGCGGCTGCCGACGAGGCGCTGGCCCGGATGCGCAAAGCACAGCAAGACGCCCTGGGACACCTGGCCGACGAACTGCCCGGCGTGTGGTCCGGCGTGAATAGCGCGGTTTTCCGGCGCGCGTTCGCGCTCGCCATCGCTGCGCCGTGACCAGGTGGTAGGTGTGCCAGCCAGGGAGCACAACAAGACGATGTTCAACCGTTACGGACCTTCGCGGGACCCGCAGCGAAAACAGACGCTTGACTTCCGCTACCAGCTCACCCATGACGTACTCCAGGCAAGGCACCGGGGCGAAGTGTGGCCGTCGTTGGCGTCGGCAGTTCGGGCAAGTCGCGCCTGCTGTTGCATGTCCACGCGCCCCGAAACGGTCGAATACCATCTCGGCGACGGGGCGTACAATCATTTCTTCGTCCTGGGTCCCTGTAATGCCTGGATGGGCGACGAGTTGTGGGCCGCCTATGAAGGCATCACCCGTAACCTGACCGACTATCTGGAAAACACGGCGAATCCTGGCTTACAGGCAGTGCGCCGCGAGCTGGGACGGGCGTGTACGACGCCGTGACCCGCGAAAAGGACCTGGCGC
>CAVOQF010000006.1:0-17485 GCA_963698285.1 uncultured Actinomycetota bacterium
CGCATCCAGGCCCTGGCCGCACGCGAGCTCCTAGCCGAGCAGGCCCGCAACCAGGTGGCGAAGATGGAGCACATCGCCGCCACGGATCCCGACGCCGTCAACCCGGAAGTGCTCGCCGAGCAGATTGCCCTGGCCGAACGCGCCGCCGTGCTCAACCGGCGGGCGGCCGCGAAGCAGAAACTCGCCGAGCAGAACAGCCAGCCGGCCCAGCGCAACGAACCGCCGCGGAACGATCCCTCGACGGCCAGCAACCTCGCGATGGTCACGCCGCTGGAATTCGTCGAGGTCCCGGGCGTGGAGCGGCCGGTCATGAAGCGCCCTGCCACGTCCTACGTCCCGCTGGTCACCAACTCCAGCCCCAAGGTCCAGCCGCGGACCTCGCGCCGCCCCGGTTCGTCCCGTCAGCGGGACGCCGGGCCGGTCAAGGGCCGCGCCGGCGTCCTCGCCCGGGCGGAAGCCGCCGCGCAGGCGGGAAGCCGACCGGCCGTGACGGCCGCCCCGGCTAATCCCGAGGCCCCGTTGGCCGAGGAGGACTTCGCCGCCCGCCCCCCGGTGGCAGCCAATGCCGCCTACGGGCTGGATCCGCTGGACGCGGCGACGGCCGGCCTGGGCCGGGCCCAGCGGCTGCGCGCCCTCCAGCTCGGCGTCCTGGCCCTCGGTGTAGTGGCGCTCATCGCCGGGATCATCCTGATCGTCACCGGAATGGCCAACTAGCCGCCACACCGGCCCCCAGCCGCCTACTTTTCAACTGTATAAATTTCCAACAGTCTTTACTTTCAACAAGGAGTCCCGTGACTGCAACCGATTCATCCATCGCCACAGCCCGCCACGCAGCCCGTGCTGCCGCGGAAAAATTGGCCGAGGACATTGTGGCCCTCGACGTCAGCGAGCGGCTTGCCCTGGCGGACGTCTTCCTGATCGCCTCGGCGCCGTCCGAGCGCCAGGTCAACGCGATCGTCGACGGCATCGAGGACGAACTGTCCAAGTTCGACCTCAAGCCGATCCGCCGCGAAGGGCGCTCCGGCGGCCGCTGGGTGCTCCTGGATTACGCCGACGTCGTGATCCACGTCCAGCACGAGGAGGACCGCGTCTTCTACGCCCTCGAGCGCCTCTGGAAAGACTGCCCTGTCGTTGACCTGCAGCTCGGTGACGATGCCTCCGCCAAGGCCGGCGCGGCCACCGAAACCGAGTAGGCAGCCCGCCCGCGGCAGCGCCAGACCCTGAATATGCCCGATTTGGAATTTTCAGAAGTACTGATCTAAGATATTTGAGTTGCTTCGGAGAGAACGAAACCGGAGCGGCGAAAATTCGGGGCTGTGGCGCAGCTGGTAGCGCACCTGCATGGCATGCAGGGGGTCAGGGGTTCGAGTCCCCTCAGCTCCACCGGATGATCCGCCGGAATCGAAAGATTCCGGCGGATTTTTTGTGCCCTCCGTGCCCGGAGGAGTGCGGCCAGGGGGCCGGACCGACACGCCGCGCGCCGATTAGCGTCCCGGGCAAATGTAGATTAAGCTAATCAGGTTGCTTGATCGAACCGGCTTCCCGCAGGCTTTGATCAAGGACACATTCGGGGCTGTGGCGCAGCTGGTAGCGCACCTGCATGGCATGCAGGGGGTCAGGGGTTCGAGTCCCCTCAGCTCCACCGAACAAGGTTCCGCTCAATGAGCGGGGCCTTGCTTTGTTTTGCCCTGAATTAGGATGGGACCGTGAACGATGCGCTGCCGCCCTGCCCTGAATGCTCCAGCCCATACGCCTACGAGATGGGCGCCTTGCTGGTCTGCCCCGAGTGCGCCCACGAGTGGTCCGCCGCTGCCGATGCAGCGGAGCCCGGGGACGATGCCCAGGCCGCACGCGTCATCAAGGATGCGGTGGGGAACGTCCTGGCCGACGGGGATAACGTCACCGTCATCAAAGACCTGAAGATCAAGGGCAGCTCCGCCGTCATCAAAGTTGGAACCAAAGTGCGCGGTATCCGCCTCGTGGACGGCGTCGGCGACCACGATATCGACTGCAAGGTGGACGGCGTCGGGCCCATGCAGCTCAAGTCCAGCGTCGTGAAGAAGAGCTGAGCGGGGTCCGCCATCCCTGGCCGGCCGGATGGTCACCGTAAACGGCATCAGCGACCTCCCCGGCATCCCGCAGTCCTCGGTGGACCCGGCGCGAACCCGCTCTGGTGCGACGCCGCCTTCGACCGGCGGGCCGGGCACGACGCCGTCGCCCTCGTCGAGGAACGGGTGCGGCAGGGACTGTCAACCGTGCGGGCCGGGCCGCCGTGGCCGGGATCGTCAAACTGCTGTCCGGTTCGGGATAACGTAAAGCAGTGCAAAGTACCCTCGAATCCCTCTTCTCCCGGCTCCGGCGGTTTCCCGATGTCGAGGCCGCCAACCTGCAGGCCTGGGACGCCACCGACCGGTTGTTGCTGGACACCGCCGCAGAGCTGCGGGCCGCCGGCGTGATCGCCCCCGGCGCCAGGATCGCCGTCGTGGGGGACCGCTACGGTGCGCTGACCCTCGGTGTGCTCGCACTGGGCTGGCAGGGCGATGCGCGGGACGGTGCGCAGGACGGCGCTCAGGACGCGGCGGCCGGTACGGTGCGGGTGCACGAGGACCTCATCACGGGCGAACGCGCCTTGCGCAACAACGCCGCCGCCACGGGGTTCACCGAAGGGTTCGAACAGCTCCCGCTGGCGGCTGCCCTGGACGGCGCCGGGCTGGTCCTGCTCCAGCTGCCCAGGTCCCTCGCCGAGCTGGAGGAGATCGCCGACGCCGTCGCCCGGCACGCCGCGCCCGGTGTGGTGCTGCTGGCCGGGGGCCGGGTCAAACACATGAGCCTGGGCATGAACGCCGTGCTGGAGCGCTACTTCGGCGAGGTGCAGCCGCAGTTGGCGCGGCAAAAGTCCCGGGTCCTGCTGGCCCGCGCCCCGAAGGCGGCCGGGGACGTCCCGCCGTTCCCGGTCACCGAGCGGAACACCGAACTGGACCTCACGGTCTGTGCCCGGGGAGCAGTGTTTGCCGGCACCGGGCTGGATATCGGCACCCGCTTCCTGCTGGGTTTCCTGCCGGAGATGCCCGGCGTCCGGCACGCCGTCGACCTGGGCTGCGGCACCGGCATCCTGGCCGCCATGTACGCCCGCAGCCACCCGGAAGCCCGGGTCACGGCCACCGACCGGTCCGCGGCCGCCGTCGAGTCCGCCCGGGAAACGGCCCGCGCCAACGGCCTGGACCGGCAGGTCGACGTCGTCCAGGACGACGCCATGAGCACCCTGCCGGACGCCAGCGCCGGGCTGGTCCTGCTCAACCCGCCCTTCCACCTCGGGGCCGCCGTCCACGCCGGTGCGGGCTTCAAGCTGATCGAGGCCGCGGCCAGGGTCCTGGCTCCGGGCGGCGAACTCTGGACGGTCTTCAACAGCCACCTGCCCTACCGGCCCGCGCTGGAACGGCTGGTCGGCCCCACCCGCGAGGTGGGCCGCAACCCGAAATTCACGGTCACTGCGAGCGTCCGCCGGCCGCGGCGCTAGGGTCGACGGCGGCAACGCCGGCCGGCCGGCACGAAACCGTCCGACTATGAAGCGGAGTGTGGGGCACGGGGCGGCCGGTAACGTACGATGCTGACATCAGCAGTGCTCGGCCGACGACGTTTAGGGGTATCAGTGACTGAGATCCGCACACCCTCGCCGCGACGCGGAACGAACCTCCCCCGGATGGGCGATTTCAACCTCACGGTCATCCTGGACGCCATCCGGCGGGCCCCGGGCGGGCTCAGCCGGGTGGAGCTCGCGCAAATCGTCGGCCTCTCGCCACAGACCATTTCCAATATCTCGCGCCGGCTGCTCGACCAGAACCTCATTGTCGAGGCGGGCAAGGAAGGCACCGGACCCGGAAAACCGCGGACCATGCTCCGGTTGAACCCGGGCGGGATGTACGCCGTCGGGGTCCACCTCGACCCGGCCGTGCTGACCTTCGTTGTGCTGGACCTCGTCGGCGCCGTCGTCAAGCATTCACGGATCAAGACCCCCTCCCGCACGGATCCGGGGTCCATCATCGACACCATCGCCGCCGAGATCAAGCAGCTGATCGAAGACTCCGGGGTTGACCGCTCGAAAGTCGCCGGGCTGGGCGTTGCCTCGCCGGGGCCGATCGACCTGGTGGAAGGCGCCGTGGTGGATCCGCCGCTGCTGCCGGGCTGGGAACGCGTTCCGCTGCGCGACGCCCTCGCCGAGGCGACCGGACTCTCCACGCTCCTGGACAAGGACGTGACCAGCGCCGCCGTCGCCGAAACCTGGGCCGGCGGCCCCAGCGGGGCAGGCAGCTTCGTTTTTGTCTATATGGGCACCGGGATCGGCTGCGGGGTGGTCCTCAACGACGAAGTCATCCGCGGCACCTCCGGCAACGCCGGGGAAATCGGACACATCATCGTGGACCCGGACGGGCCGCTTTGTGACTGCGGCCAGCGCGGCTGCGTGAAATCCTCCGCCATCCCGCAGGTGCTGGTGGCGCAGGCCGAGGCCGCCGGCGTCCTGGACGGCTCCCGCGCGGACCGAAGCGCCCCGGCGGTGCAGGAGAGCTTCACGGAACTCTGCGCACTGGCCTACGGCGGCAACGAGGTCGCCATGGACCTCATCAGGAAGTCAGCCGTGCTGATCGGCCGGGCCATCTCCGCGGTCACCAACGCCCTGGACGTGGACCGCATCGTCTTTGGCGGACCGTTCTGGACCTGCCTGGCGCCGGCCTACCTGGAGCAGATCCCGGCTCTGATCGGTGAGAACAGCGCCACCCGCAAGATCCACGGCATCGAAGTGGTGGGCACGGGCGTGGGCGAGGATGTGGGGGCGATCGGCGCCGCCTGCCTGGTCCTGGAACACACCCTGGCGCCCCGCTCCCAGCGCCTCCTGCTGGACGGCTAGCCGCGGGCCGTCCCGGTGCCGGGAGCCTGCCGTCAGTCGATGTCCTCGATGACGGTGCCGAACGGGATGGTGTCATCCAGATGGGCCTGGTGGTCATGCGGGTGCACCACCACCCGGACGCCGTGCAGCCTGTCCGCCGCGGACTGCATGAGCACGGGCCGGACGGTGTTGATGAGGCTCTCGCTCTTGCCGGCGAGGTACTCCTGGTAACTGGCTGGAAGCTGGATCATGGCAACAGGATAGACCTGCGCCGCGGACATGGGGAGAGCCGCGGCCGGCGAATATTCTTCTGCCGGCAGCCTCCCAACAGCGTAAAAGGGCGTCTTAATTCGGCGGAAGACTTGAATGGCCTTCCAGCGCCCCCTAGAGTCGTAGACAAGTTACCGCGGTAACGTGTCAGCGATCCTCCGCTGCAGGCCGGCCCACCGGACCTATTTCCTCGAAATAGTCCACCAGGCGGCCAAGGAGGGTGTGGGTGCCCCCATGTGGGCCTGACATTTGCTCACGGACAGCTTCCCACCAGGCGTACCAGTCGCGGCTGCGTCCTGCCGAAGCTCCCTCCGTGTTCCCAGACTCAACTCATTGGCGGCAGCGCCGGCCGGATTCCGGCCCCAGCTGGCGGCGATGGCTCACAGCCAAGGACGCAAATGTCTCCACCAAGCCTTATTGACGCACATCCACATCTCGCCGGCGCGGCCCCTGTCGCGCTGTCCTATGAACTGTTCCCACCCCGGTCGCCCGCGGCCGCGGAATCGCTCTGGACCACCATCGGGGAACTGGAATCCACCGGCCCCGACTACGTCTCCGTGACCTACGGCGCGAACGGCTCCAACCGCAGCACCGCCGTCGAACTCATCCGCCGCCTGGTCCAGGACACCTCGCTGCGGCCGCTGGCGCACCTGACCTGCGTGGGCAACACCCCGCAGGAGCTGGCCGAGATCATCGGCGAGCTGCTCGACGTCGGCGTGCGCGGCATCCTGGCCCTGCGCGGCGACCAGCCGAAGGACGGCGATCGCCCGGCGGACGGTTCGCTGCGGTACGCGCAGGACCTGATCGAGCTCATCCGCCGCGTCGAACAGCGCCGCTCGGCCCTGCTCTGCGCCGGCAAGGTCGCCGTGGGCGTCGCCGCCTATCCCACCCGGCATCCGGAATCGCCGAGTGAGGCGCACGACGTCGAGGTGCTGCTCGCCAAGCAGCGCTCCGGCGCCGACTTCGCGATCACGCAGGTGTTTTTCCACGCCGAACAGTACGCGCAGCTTGTGTCCCGGGCGCGTCGGGCGGGCGTCACCATCCCGATCATCCCCGGCGTTATGCCGCTGACCAGCATCCGCCGGCTGACCCGGCTGGGCGAACTGACCGGCGTGGAACCGGCGCCGGAGCTGATTGAACGGCTGGCCGCCGCGGACACCGACGCCGATCGCAACCGGATCGGGGTCGCCGCCACCGTGGACCTGGCCAACGCCGCCCTGGACGCCGGCGCCCCCGGCCTCCACCTCTACACCTTCAACGAGCACGCCAGCGCCCTCGACGTGCTGGACAAGCTGGCCCTGCCGCGCCCGCGAAGCGGCAACCCGCACGGCGGCAACCGGCACAGCGGCCACCAGCGCCCGGCCGGCCGCCGCCGGCTCGCCAGCTAACCATCCCCACCCACACTGAGGACTTCCCATGACTGAAAAAAACACACCCACTCCGTTCCCGGCCGCCTCGATTCTCGGCTACCCGCGCATCGGCCGCCGCCGCGAGCTCAAGAAAGCCGTCGAGGCCTACTGGGCCGGCACGATCGACGCCGCCGCCCTGGAGGCCGCCGCCAAGGAGATCCAGCTCGGCACCGCGAAGCGCCTGCAGGACCTGGGCCTGAGCGAAGCCGCCGCCGTCCCGGGCACCTTCTCCTACTACGACCAGGTGCTCGACGCCGCCGCCCACCTCGGCGCCGTCCCGGCCCGCTTCGGGAACCTGCTCAACGCCGAGGGCCTGCTCGACATCGACGGGTACTTCACCCTGGCCCGGGGCACCAAGGACCAGCAGCCGCTGGAAATGACCAAATGGTTCGACACCAACTACCACTACCTGGTCCCGGAAATCGGCCCGGAGACCGGCTTCGCGCTGACCTCGCACCGCATTGTGGAGGAGTTCGAGTACGCCTTGGCCAACGGGGTCCAGACCCGCCCGTACGTCGTCGGCCCGGTCACCTTCCTGCTGCTGAGCAAGGCCTCCGATGGCGCCCCGGCCGGATTCGACCCGCTGACCCGCCTCGAGGACGTCCTGCCCGTCTACACCGCACTGCTGGAAAAGCTTGCCGCCGCCGGCGCCGGCTGGATCCAGCTCGACGAGCCCGCCCTCGTGGCGGACCAGGACACCCCGGCCGAGGAAATCGACGCCGCGGTGGCCCGCGCCTACGAGGTGCTCTCCGCCGCCGCGGACCGCCCGCAGCTGTTCGTCTCCACACCGTACGGTGCGCTCGGCGGCCGTCTCGGCACCCTCGCCTCCACCGGGATCGACGCCCTGCACCTGGACGTCTTCAAGGGCGACGTCCCCTCCGCCGCGGCCCTCGCCGGCCTGGGCGCCAAGACCCTGGTCGCCGGCGTCGTGGACGGCCACAACATCTGGCGCAACGACCTGGCTGCCTCCGCGGAGAAGATCGCGGAGCTGCAGAAGTCCGTGGCCAGACTCGCGGTCAGCACCTCCACCACCACCGCGCACGTTCCGCACGACGTCGATGAGGAAGTCCAGCTCTCCGGCCGGCTGCGCAGCTGGCTCGCCTTCGCCGACCAGAAGGCCGCCGAGGTCGTCACCCTCGCGGGCCTGCTGACCGACCCGTCAACCGGTGTCCAGTACAGGGATGTGCAGCCGGCCATCGACGAAGCCGCCCGCATCATCGCGGACCGCGCCGGGGCCGACGGCGTCCGCCGCGCCGAGGTCCGGAACCGCACCGCGGCCCTGACCGAGGCCGACTTCAGCCGCTCGGCCTACGGCGTCCGCGAGGCCGCACAGACCGAGTCGCTGCACCTGCCGCCGCTGCCGACCACCACCATCGGCTCCTTCCCGCAGACCGCGAGACATCCGCACCGCCCGGGCCCGCGCCAACCGCGGGGACCTGACGACGGGGCAGTACGAGCAGCTCATGAAGGATGAGATCAAGCGCGTCGTGGAGCTGCAGGAGGAGCTCGGCTTCGACGTCCTGGTCCACGGCGAGCCCGAGCGCAACGACATGGTGCAGTACTTCGCCGAGAACCTCGAAGGCTTCGACGTCACCGTGCACGGCTGGGTCCAGTCCTACGGCTCGCGCTGCACCCGCCCGTCGATCCTCTGGGGCGACGTCACGCGCAGCGCCCCGATCACGGTGGAGTGGGCCAGGTACGCGCAGTCGCTGACGAACAAGCCGATGAAGGGCATGCTCACCGGCCCGGTCACCATCCTGGCGTGGTCCTTCGTCCGCGACGACCAGCCGCTCGCCGAGACCGCCAACCAGGTGGCCCTCGCGCTCCGCGACGAGATCGCCGACCTCGAAGCCGCGGGTATCCAGGTCATCCAGGTGGACGAACCGGCGCTGCGCGAACTCCTGCCGCTGCGCAAGGCCGACCAGGCCGCGTACCTGGACTGGTCCGTGAAGTCCTTCCGCCTCGCCACCGCCGGGGCCGCGGACGCCACCCAGGTCCACACGCACCTGTGCTACTCCGAATTCGGCGCCATCATCGACGCGATCGACGGCCTCGACGCCGACGTCACCTCGATCGAGGCCGCCCGCTCGCGCATGGAGGTGGTCCACGACCTCGAGGCGCACGGCTTCGGCCGCGGCGTCGGACCGGGCGTCTACGACATCCACTCGCCGCGCGTCCCGGGGGAGCGGGAGGTCGACCGAACTGCTCAGCACCGCGGTCCAGCACGTCCCGTCCCGCCAGCTCTGGGTCAACCCCGACTGCGGCCTGAAGACCCGCGGCTACGCCGAGACCGAGGAGTCCCTGCGCAACCTGGTCGGCGCCGCCAGGACGGTCCGCGCCGGGCTGCTCGCGGCGGCGGCCGGGTAACCCGCCGCAACCCGCTGCATCCCCGCACGACGCCGGCCGGTCACCTCGCAAGGTGACCGGCCGGCGTCGTCCGTGTTTTCAGTCATCGGCTGCTGAGTAAGCGCCGTTTTGACCCCTCAGAAGGGCGCCTACGGAGCAATCGATCAGGATTCCCAGAGGATCTCGTCGTCGACGACGCCGTCCTCGTCCGCGGAGGCCACCAGGACCTCGTCGGTGAAGTGCTCGCCGAGGGTGAAATCCAGGACGAAATAGCGCTCCGGCTGGCCCGGGAAGATGCCCACGTGGCCCAGCTTCAGTGCCTTGAGGAAAACCTGGTTGGTCAGTTGCGCCTTGTCGCTCACGCCGAAGACCTGTTTCAGGTGCTCGGGCTTGATGGCGTTGCAGTGGAAGCGGAGGTATTCCTGCGGGCTGGTGCCATCCTGCTCCAGCTCCTCGGCGATCATCTCGCGGACCTGGTCCACCAGCTCGGGCAGGAAACGCAGCCGATAGTCAACCTTGTGCATGGCCGCCTCGTCGAAGTGGTCATGCGCGTTGACACTGAGGTCAAGTTCCAGGGGCTGGCCCGCCAATTCGTGTTTCGCGGCGAAATTATGGTCACGCCCGTGGTTGAGCTCGATCTCTCCAAAGTGCTGGCTCGCTACCTTGCTCATGTCTTCAACATAGTCCTGAAAAGTGGTCCGTTCCAGCATCGGCGGGCATTTATCCGATACCGGGCCCGCTGCGGGGCGGGCTACCGGTACATTGATCGGATGCAAACAGTCGCCGCCACCGTCGCCCGTGCCCGAGAAGTTTTTGACAACGGGACCACCCGTCCGCTGGCCTGGCGGCTGGAGCAGCTCGGCAGCCTGCGGCGGATGCTGGTCGAGCGGCGCCAGGAGTTTGCCGACGCGCTCGCCGGCGACCTGGGCAAACACGAAACCGAGGCGCAGCTGACGGAGATCGGGTTTGTCACGGCCGAAGCCGCGCACCTGGAGAAACACCTCGCGGCCTGGCTGCGCCCGCGCCCGGTGGCCGTGCCGCTGGCCGTCCAGCCGGCCAAGGCCTGGACCGAACTCACCCCGCTGGGGGTGGTGCTGGTGATCGGGCCCTGGAACTACCCGCTGCAGCTCCTGCTGGCGCCCCTGGCCGGGGCGCTGGCCGCGGGAAACACGGTGGTGCTCAAGCCCAGCGAGCACGCCCCGGCCACCTCCGCCGCGCTGGCCCGCTGGATTCCGGAGTACCTGCCCGGCGCGGCGCACGTCGTCGAGGGCGGCATCCCCGAGACCACGGAACTGCTGGCGATGCGCTTCGACCACATCTTCTTCACCGGCGGCGAGGCGACGGCCAAGGTGGTGCTGCGCGCCGCCGCCGAACACCTGACGCCGGTCACCCTGGAACTGGGCGGCAAGTCCCCGGCCTACGTGGACGCCTCCACCGACCTGGCCAAGGCGGCCAAGCGGCTGGCCTGGGGCAGGTTCATGAACGCCGGGCAGACCTGCGTGGCGCCGGACTACATCCTCGCCACGGAGGAGGTGCTGGTGCCGCTGGAGACCGAGCTGGTCAAGGCCATCGCGGCGCTGTTCGGGCCCGATTCGGCGCGGAGCGAATCCTACGGCCGGATCGTCAACAGCCGGCACTTCGACCGGGTCGCCGCGCTCGCGGACAGCAGCACCGTGGTCCACGGCGGCGAGCGCGACGCCGCCAGCCGGCACTTTGCCCCGACCCTGCTGCGGCCCGCGCCGGGCGACGCGGTGATGGGGGAGGAGATCTTCGGCCCGCTGCTGCCGCTGGTCCCGGTCAGCGGGAAGGATGAGGCGATCCGGGTCATCAATGCCGGGGCCAAGCCGCTGGCCCTCTACGTGTTCAGCAACGACGCCGGCACGCGCCGGGCGTTCTCCGAACAGACCTCCTCGGGGGCGTTGTGCTTCGACGTCCCGGCCGCGCACCTGACGGTGCCGGGGCTGCCGTTCGGCGGGGTCGGCAACAGCGGCATGGGCGCCTACCACGGCGAGCATTCGCTCCGGACCTTCTCGCACGAGCGCTCCACCCTGTCCAAGCCGCACTGGCCGGAGACCCTGGAGCTGATCTTCCCGCCCTACACCAAGGCCAAGCACCGGATCATCAGCACGCTCGTGGCGCCGGCCGGGAAGATCGCCGGCAGGAAGAACCGGAAGAAGCGCGGCGAGGCCTAAGGCTCAGTCCCGGCGCGTGGTGCCGAGCTTGTGCAGCGTGTCGGACAGCAGCTCCACGAACAGCTGCACCTGGGCCGTCTGCTGCTCCTTGGGCAGCAGGGCGAAGACGTTGCGGGCCAGCCGGATCTCGGGGACGTCCAGCACCACCACGCCCGCGGGCCGGTGCAGCAGGGCCAGTTCGGGGACCAGCGCCGCGCCGAGCCCGGCGGCCGCCATTTCCAGGCTGGCGTGGAAGTCGTCGCTGTAGGCCACCACGCGCGGGTGCAGGTTGCAGCTGGCGAAGAGCCGTTCGATCACCGTGGCATCCGACGTGCCGGGGTGGTGCATGATCCAGGGCATGTCGGAAAGGTGGTCGGCCGCCACCTTGGAGCCGGGGCCGATGCCCCACGCCGCGGGCAGCACCACCCGGAAGTCGTCGTCGCCGATCCACTGCCGGTTCACCGTGTGCGGCCAGGCGAGGCCGGACTGGCCCACCTGGTAGACCAGGGCGACGTCGAGTTCGCCGCCGGTGCGCAGGCCCTGGATCGTCTGGCCCGGTTCGGCCACGGACACCCGCAGCTCGATGCCCAGCTTCTTCCACGCCGGGTTCTGCAGGATGCGGGGCAGGACGTAGGTGGCCAGGGACGGGAAGATGCCGAGCCGGAGCTCCTGGCTGGTGCTGTCATGGGTCCGGGCCGCCGCGGCCATCAGCGCGTCGATGTCGGTGAGGACCTTGGCCGCGTGCCGGGTCATCACGACGGCGGCTTCCGTGGGGTGGATGCTGCGGGCCGAGCGCTGGAACAGGGCCACGCCGGTGTCCCGCTCCAGCGCGGACATCTGCTGCGACACCGCCGACGCCGTGTAGCCGAGCCGTGTGGCGGCCGCCGCGAACGAGCCCAGCCGGACCACCTCGACGAGCGTTCGGAGGTGCACGGGGTTAATCAAGGGCTGCCCTTCGGTGGTTTCGGTGAGGCGGGTGCGAAATCCCGCTTCATTCTGGCACATTGGTTCCCAGGCAGCCGTTGGAAAATCGTACTCATCCGGCGGCGCCGCGGTGACGAATTGCCCCTAGGAAGATCCACCAGGACGATTCAGGGCAAGCAACAGGAGCAGCCAGTGCAGCATGCAGCAAGCATCCCGGACGGACGGCGCGTTGCCGTGATTGGAAGCGGGGTGGCCGGTCTGACCGCCGCGTACGTGCTGAACCGGCGGGACCGCGTCACCGTTTTCGAGGCCGACGCCCGGCTCGGCGGCCATGCCCACACCCACGACGTCCCCCAGTCCGACGGCTCCGTGCTGGGCATCGACACCGGCTTCATCGTCCACAACGAACGGACCTACCCCACGCTGCTGCGGCTGTTCAAGGAACTGGGCGTCCAGACCCAGGACTCGGAAATGAGCATGTCCATCCGCTGCGACGGCTGCGGCCTGGAGTACGCGGGCGCCCGGGGCGGTGCGCGGGGCATCATCCCCGGGCCCTCCACGCTGCTGCGGGGCCGCTACCTGAAAATGCTGCTGGAGGTCACCCGCTTCTACCGCCGGGCCCGCGCCCTGCTCGCCGAGGCGGAGACGGCTGGGGCCCACCGCGCCACGGCCGGGGCCCCCGAACTGACCCTGGGCGAGTTCCTGGACCGGGAGAAGTTCAGCAGTTACTTCATCGTGCACTTCATGACCCCGGTGGTCAGCGCCGTCTGGTCCTGCGACCCCACCACCGCGCTGGCCTACCCGGCCCGCTACCTTTTCACCTTCCTCGGCCATCACGGGCTCCTCGGGGTCAAGGGCTCCCCGCAGTGGCGCACGGTCACGGGCGGCTCGCGCAGCTACGTGGACAAGGTCGCCGCGACGCTGCCGGACGTCCGGCTGTCCAGCCCGGTCACCCGCGTCCGCCGCCACGCCGGCGGGGTGGAAGTCACCACCGGGGAGAACACCGAGACCTTCGACGCCGTCGTGATCGCCACCCACCCGGCGCAGGCGCTGCGGATGCTTGAAGACGCCTCGCCCGCCGAGCGGGAGGCGCTGGCCGGGATGCCGTACTCGGTCAACCACACCGTCTTCCACCGCGACGACGCCGTGCTGCCCGCCAGCGACAACGCCAAGGCCTCCTGGAACTACCGCCTGCCCTCCTGCGACGCCCGCCCCGACCGGGTCCTGGTCAGCTACGACATGACCCGGCTGCAGCGGCTGGAACCGGCGGACGGCAAGCGCTACATCGTGAGCCTGGGCGAGTCGGAGCTGATCGGCGACGGCACCGTCCTGGCGGAAATGGTCTACGAGCACCCGCAGTACACCCCGGACTCGCTGCGCGCCCAGCAGCAGATCCTGGGCCTCGGCGACGGCAGCCTGGCGTTCGCCGGCGCGTACCACGGCTGGGGCTTCCACGAGGACGGCGCACTCTCGGGCGTCCGCGCCGCCGCGAAGCTGGGACGCGAGTGGGAAGCGGCCGGCGCAGCGGAGGCAGCGGAACTGCAGACGTCCCTGGAGGGCGCATGAGCAGCAACGCAGCCATCTACCGCACCTCCATCGCGCACGTGCGGCGCACCCCGCTGCACAACGCCTTCACCTACCGCAGCTACAGCTGGTACGTCGACGTCGACGCACCTGCCCCGGCTGCCGCGCTGGCTCACCCCGCTGGCCGGCTTCTCCGCCGCGGACCACCTGGGCGACCCGGACGGGACGCTGCGCGGCAACGTCGAACGCTACCTTGCCACCGAAGGCATCACGCTGGACGGCGGCCGGATCACCATGCTGGCCAGCGCCCGCGTCTTCGGCCACGTCTTCAACCCGCTGAGCCTGTTCTGGTGCCACAACGCCGCGGGGGAGCTGCGCTGCGTGGTCGCCGAGGTGCACAACACCTACGGGGAGCGGCACTGCTACCTGCTGGAGACCGACGACGCCGGCCGGGCCAGCGTGCCCAAGGCGTTCTACGTCTCGCCGTTCAACGACGTCGAAGGCCAGTACCGGATGAAGCTGCCGGAGCCCGGCGAGCGGCTGGCGGTCTCGATCGTCCTGGAGCGCGAGGGACAAAAGCCCTTCGTCGCGACTGTGGACGGCGTCCGCCGCGAAGCCACCGTGCCGAACATCCTGGCCGCGGCGCTCGCCGTCCCGCTGGCGCCGCTGCGGGTCGCAGCGCAGATCCGCTGGCAGGGAATCAAGCTTTGGGCACGTCGGCTGCCCGTCATCAAAAGACCACACCACCCCTCACAGGAGGCAGTCCAGTGACCATGACCGAAGCGACCGGATCCCAGCCGGTGCAAAAGAAGACAACGCAGGCCAAGCCAGTGCAGACGGGCGCGGCGCGCGCGACCACAGAGACCAACACAGCGCAGTCCAACCACGGCGTGCCCTACACGGTGCCGCAGCCGCCCGCCGTCATCGATGCCGAAATTTGGCCCAGCATCGCCGTGGTACCCACGAACCTCAAGGCCCGGGTGGCCGGCCGGGTGGCGGACGCCATTTTCCGCGCCGCCGTGCGCAGCCTCCCGCTGGAGGTGCGCTACCCGGACGGCACCGTCCTGGGCAAGGCCGCCGCCGGCCAGTCCCCGTCCGGCGAACCGTACCCGGTGATGACGATGAACCGGCCGGACGCCTTCGCCGCCCGGCTGGGCGACGGCGGGCTGATCGGCCTGGGCGAGTCCTACATGGCCGGGGACTGGGACGCGGACGACCTCACGGCGGTGATGGAGGTCTTCGCCGCCCGGGTGGGGACGCTGGTGCCGGAGCCGCTGCAGAAGCTGCGCGGCCTCTACCTGCCCCGCACCCCGCGCACCGAACGGAACACCGAGCAGAACACCCGCTCCAACATCTCGCGGCACTACGACCTGTCCAACGAGCTCTTCGCGACCTTCCTGGACAGCACCATGACGTACTCCAGCGCCCTCTTCCCGGAGAGCGGCGAGGCGCTGGGACACGTCGGGTGGGACGGCCTGCCCGCCGCGCAGCAGGCCAAGATCGACCGGCTGCTGGACAAGGCCGGCGTCGGAGAGGGCACCCGCGTGCTGGAAATCGGCACCGGCTGGGGCGAACTCGCCCTCCGCGCCGCGGCCCGCGGGGCAACGGTCTACTCCGTGACCCTCTCCAGCGAACAGCAGGAACTGGCACGGCAGCGCGTGGCCGAGGCAGGCTACGCCGACGCCGTCACGATCGAACTCAAGGACTACCGGGCCGTGGAGGGCGAGTACGACGCCGTCGTCTCCGTCGAAATGATCGAGGCGGTCGGCTACGAGTACTGGGCCACCTACTTCCAGACAATCGAGCGGGTGCTGGCCCCCGGCGGAAAGGTCGCCATCCAGGCGATCACGATCGGCCACGACCGGCTGATCGCCACCCGGACCAGCTACACCTGGGTGCACAAGTACATCTTCCCCGGCGGCGTGATCCCCTCGGTCCGGGCGATCGAGGAGATCACCGAGAAGCAGACCGGGCTCAGGGTCCGCGAACGCCTCGCCATGGGCGAGCACTACGCCCAGACGCTGCGGCTCTGGGAGGAACGCTTTATGGCCCGGGCCGAGGACGTGCGCGAGCTCGGCTTCGACGAGGTCTTCCAGCGGATGTGGCTGTTCTACCTGTGCTACTCCCGGGCGGGCTTCGAGACCGGCTACCTGGACGTGCAGCAGATCGTGCTGGACAAGGCAGCCACCAAGGCGGCAGCCGGCACGGCCACCGCCAAGGCGTCCGGCGAACGGGCCGCGGGATGACGGGGGCGCTTGCGGGCACCATCGCGGAGGTCCTGCGCCCGGTGGTCGGCGGGGACCTCCCGGTCCGGCTGATCGCCTGGGACGGCAGCGAGGCCGGCCCGGCCGGCGCCCCCGTGGTGCGGCTCAATTCCCCGGACGCCATCCGCCGGCTGCTCTGGGCGCCGGGGGAGCTGGGCGCCGCCCAGGCCTATGTCACCGGTGAGCTGGACGTCGACGGCGACCTCAACTCGGCCCTCGAGCACCTGTGGAAGGTGGTCCGGGACCGCGGCCTGTCCGGGATCCGCCCCACCCCGGCCGTGCTCGCCGGCGTCGCCCGGATCGCCAAGGCCGCCGGGGCCCTGGGCGCCCCGCCCGAGCCGCCGGCCAGCCAGGCCCGGGTAAAGGGACGGCTGCACAGCCTGATCCGCGACCGCGCCGCCATCAGCCACCACTACGACCTCAGCAACGACTTCTACGCCCTGATCCTGGACCCGCAGATGGCCTATTCCAGCGGGTACTGGACGGACTCCCGCGGGAACGCCGCGCCCGGCTACGGCCTGGAGGACGCGCAGCGGGACAAGCTGGACCTGGTCTGCCGCAAGATCGGGCTGAAGCCCGGGATGCGGCTGCTCGACGTCGGCTGCGGCTGGGGCTCGCTGAGCCTGCACGCGGCGCAGCACTACGGCGTCGACGTCGTCGGCGTCACGCTGTCGGTGGAGCAGAAGGCGTTCATCGACGCCCGGATCAAGGAGCGCGGCCTCGAGGGACGTGTGGAGATCAGGGTGCAGGACTACCGCGAGATCCCGGACGGCCCGTTCGACGCCGTCGCCTCGCTCGAGATGGGCGAGCATGTGGGGCAGCGGAACTACCCGGTGTACGCCGCCGCGCTGTTCAACAACGTGGCCCCCGGCGGCCGGGTGCTGGTGCAGCAGATGTCCCGGCGCGGGAAGCACCCCGGGGGAGGCCCGTTCATCGAGTCGTTCATCGCCCCGGACATGCACATGCGCCCGGTGGGGGAGACCCTGGGGTTCCTGGAGGACGCCGGCTTCGAAGTCGAGGGCGTCGAGGCGATGCGCCGCGACTACGTCCGGACCCTCGAGGCCTGGTACGCCCGGTTCGAGCAGAACCACGGCGCCGCCGTCGAGATGATGGGCGAGGAGATCGCCCGGGTCTGGCGGCTGTACCTGGTGGGTGCGCTGCGCAGCTTCGCCGAGGGCCGGATGGGCGTGGAACAGATCCTCTGCAGCCGGCCGGAGTAGCCCGCGGCGGGTGCCCGGCGGGAGCACTGTAAGGCGAGTCACCGTTAGCAAAGGCGGGCACCGGCCGGTGCCCGCCTTTGCTGTGCCCTGGACCCCTGTGCCGCCACCCACTAGATGTAGTGCTTCGTGCCACTTCCTGCCCGCTCTGGGAGGACCCGCGACACGCCGTCCAGAATGCGACACGCGGGGCGGTTAATTGTGGCTAAGTACTCCACAGGGTGTGGATGGCGTCCTCGAAAATGGCTGAAATCCGGACATTTTGAACCCCCCGGGCTGTGGATTAAAGGTGGGTTAAATGACATACTTGTAATACATCATCTTGGGGTCCACCCGGGACTCTTGCACTACATGTAGTATCGACTTACAGTTCGAGCGGAGCGGTTGCAGACCGCAAGGCGAGGCCAGTAACGGATAAGGATTCCTGTTCCGAGTCGGCCCCACCGGACACGAACCAAAGACTTCAACAAAGGGGACT
>CAVOQF010000007.1:0-84630 GCA_963698285.1 uncultured Actinomycetota bacterium
CGCACCCACGAATAATCGATAGTCCACCTCGACTTGACACGTTTTGTCAACGGTTTACAAATCTTGAAAATGCCTTTACGTTTGCTTTCGGCCGGGCCGGGATTTTGTCCCGCCGGCCTCCACCCCCCAGTTCCGGGCGTTCCGCAACGCCCGGTTATAGAAAGCAGAACCCATGGGAAGTGCATCACTCAGGAAGTCCCGCGTCCTGGCCCTGTCGCTGGCCGCGGTCGTCGGCACCATGACCCTCGCCGTCAGCCCGGTCCTCGCCGCCCCCGGCACCGGACCGGTCGCCGCGGAGAACGTCCCGACGCCGGACGTCAACGCCGGCGAGGCGTACACGCAGTTCATCGTGAGCTTCAAGAAAACCCCGGGGAACGCCACGCCCGACGGCCGCGCGAACGCCTGGGGCAAGGCCGCCCGGCAACAGGGGGTCAGCGTGAAGGAGCTCCGCGCCCTGGCCACCGGAGGAACCCTCATCGCCTCCAACAAGGCCCTGTCCGACCAGGCCGCCAGAGACTTCATGAACGGGATCATCGCGTCCGGGCAGGTCGACGCCGTCGAACCCGACGCACGCATGACCGCTGTGCTGACCCCGAACGACCCGCGCTAC
Organism: uncultured Actinomycetota bacterium; assembly: GCA_963698285.1. GTDB lineage: Bacteria > Actinomycetota > Actinomycetes > Actinomycetales > Micrococcaceae > Arthrobacter. The sequence goes on from CAVOQF010000007.1 coordinate 611, forward strand.
AGCGAGCAGTGGGACTTCACCGCGGCGAACGGCATGCGCATTCCGGGCGCCTGGGACGTCTCCACCGGCTCCGGGTCCACGGTCGCCGTGATCGACACCGGCATCACGGCGCACCCGGACCTGGACAGCAACGTGCTGGCGGGCTACGACTTCGTCTCCGACGCCACCGCGGCCCGCGACGGCAACGGCCGGGACGCCAACGCCCAGGACCAGGGCGACTGGTACGCCGCCGGCGAATGCGGGCAGACCGCGGCCTCCAACTCCTCCTGGCACGGCACCCACGTGGCCGGCACCGTCGCCGCCGTGACGGGCAACGCCACCGGCGTGGCCGGCGTGGCGCCCAACGCCAGGGTCGTCCCGGTCCGGGTCCTGGCCAAGTGCGGCGGTTCCCTCTCAGACATTGCCGACGCCATCATCTGGGCCTCCGGCGGCACCGTCTCCGGCGTCCCCGCCAACGCCAACCCGGCGAAGGTCATCAACATGAGCCTGGGCGGCTCCGGCGCCTGCGGCACCACCTACCAGGCCGCCATCAACTCCGCCGTGTCCCGGGGCACCACCGTGGTGGTCGCGGCCGGCAACAGCAACCAGGATGCCTCCGGCTTCCGGCCGGCCAACTGCAGCCTCGGTGGTGACCGTGGCCGCCAGCAACCCGAGCGGCGCCCTCTCCTACTACTCCAACTACGGCGCAACCGTGGACCTCACCGCACCGGGCGGCGACACCGGGGTCAGCGGCGGCGGCATCCTCTCCACGATCAACACCGGCACCACGACGCCGGGCGGCGCCGGCTACGCCAGCTACCAGGGCACCTCGATGGCGACCCCGCACGTCGCCGGCCTCGTGGCCCTGATGAAGGCCAAGTCCCCCGCCCTCACCCCGGCCCAGGTCGAGTCCACGCTCCGGCAGGGCACCCGGGCCATGCCGGGCGGCTGCACCAAGGGCTGCGGCGCCGGTCTCTCCGACGCCACGGCCACCATGGGCCTGCTCGGCGGCACGACCCCGCCGCCGCCGTCCGGAAACCTGCTGCTGAACCCCGGCTTCGAGAGCGGCTCGGCCTCCTGGACCTCCGACCACGCGGACACCTTTGAGACCGGAACCAACGCCCGCACCGGCAGCGGCTTCGCCGGACTGAACGGCTGGGGGCAGTCGACGTCGTACAAGCTGGACCAGACCATTTCCGTCCCGTCCGCCGTCGCCGGCGCCAGCCTGTCCTTCTACCTCAAGACCCTGACCGACGAGACCACCACCGCAACGGCCTACGACACCCTGAAGATCCAGGCCATCAGCGGCGGCGTCACCACCACCCTGGCCACCTACTCCAACCTGAACAAGTCCACCGGCTATGTGCTCAGGACGCTGGACCTCTCCGCGTTCAAGGGCAAGAGCGTCACGCTGCGCTTCCTGGGCGTGGAGGACTCCTCGCTCAAGACCTACTTCTTCGTGGACGACACCTCGGTGACGACCTCGTAGCACCGGCCGCACCAGGAATGGGCATGCCCTCCCTTCCCGGGAGGACATGCCCATTCTTTGTGCCCGGGAAAGGACATAGTGGCATTATGTCCACTGGCTGCGGCGGGCGAAGGGCATGTCCTGCGCTGTGAGGGGACCCGCCGGCGGCAGGCAGCCGGCGAGCGGACGGGTTTCCTGCGGCCGGTAGGCTGGCGGCATGGGTAGAGGCTGGATTTTCGATGGCCACATTGCAGGGCTGGGAACGGACTCCGGGCTGCGCGCGGTGGTGGGCCTCTGGCAGCGGTCCCCCTTCGGATCCTTCGCCGACGCCATGGTGGAGCTGCCCTCCGGCCACCGGATTCTGCTGGCTCCGACCGCCGAGATCTGCGATTTCATCGCCTCGGTCTACAACTTTGACGAAACCCGCGTGGTGGCTGTCGCGGCGTCGCATGAGGGGCACCGGCTCACCGTCGACGCCGGTCCGCTCAGTGTCAGGGCCGCCGTCGGTGTCCGCACCCGGCTTGGCGGCTTCGTCCGGCTGGTCCCGCGCCCGGTGGCGGTGCACCCGCTGTGGCTGCGGGCCGTCAGCCCGCTCGCTGCCAGAATCAGCCCCGGCGCCCGCACCGCAGGCGCCGCCAAGGGCGGACGAACGGAATACTACGGCGTGACGGATCTGCACCACCTCACGGCAGCGCAGGTGAGCTGGGAGGGCGCCGACGCCGGGTCACTAGCCGCCGTCCGCCCCGCGGTCACCTTCGGTTTCAGCAGCGTTCCCGCCGCCCCCAGCCTGGCGCGGGTGCGCACCACCGTGACGGCTTCCTAGCCCCGGACGCACCCGGGATGGGCATGCCCTTCCTTCCCGGACGGGACATGCCCGTTTTTGGTGCCGAGGAACGGACATAGTGGCATTATGTCCAGTGGCCGCGGCGGGCGGAGGGCATGTCCCGCGCACGGAGGGGACCTGCCGGCGGCTCAGAGCCCGCCGGCCTCGTCCACGGCGAGCTGGGACTCGAACATGCGGAAGTAGCGGCCGCGCAGGGCGACGAGTTCCTTGTGCGTGCCTTGCTCGACGATCCGGCCGTCCTCCAGCATGTAGACGGTGTCCGCCTTCTCGATCGTCGCCAGCCGGTGGCTGATGGCAATGATGGTGCTGCTGCGGTCGGCGAAGAGCCGGCTGAAGATCCGGTGCTCGGCGAGCGCATCGATCGCCGACGTCGGCTCGTCCATCACCATAAAGGACGCGTCGCGGTAGAAGTTCCGGGCCATGGCCAGCCGCTGCCACTGGCCGCCGGACAGGCCGCTGCCCTTCCGGCCGCGCGGGTCCTCCATCCAGTTGCTGACATGGTTGTCCAGCCCGTTGGGCAGCTTGGTGATGAACTCGAGGGCCTCGGCGTCGGCCGCGGCGCGGCGGATCCGCCCGTCGTCGCGCGGCGCGTCGACGTCGCCGAAGAAAATGTTCTCCGCCGCGGTGGCGAACTCGTACTTCAGGAACTCCTGGCTGAGCACCGCCAGGTGGCGGTGCCAGGACTTGACGTCGACGGCGGCAAGGTCGACGCCGTCGAGCAGCACCTGTCCGGAGTCCGGCCGGTAGAGTCCCGCGAGGATCCGGATCAGGGTGGACTTGCCGGCGCCGTTCTCCCCCACGATCGCAATGTGCTGGCCCTGCCGGATGGTCAGCGAGATGCCCTTGATGACTTCCAGGTCGCTGCCGGTGTAGGTGAACCGGATGTCGCGCAGTTCCACGGTCCGGGGCGCCTGGAGCAGGGGCGGGGCGTGGTCGGAGTGCACCGGCAGCGCCATGAACAGCTCGTAGTCCTTGAGGTTGGCGAGGTCCTCGTCGATGGAGCTGAGCGAGGAGACCAGGCTGTTGGCGGTGGACAGGGCACGGCTGACGATCTGCTGGACGTAGAGGAACTGCCCCACCGGCTGGGCCCGGGCGATGATCTGGCCCACCACCCAGATGAGCGAGACCACCTCCGCGCCGTACTGCAGGGCGTCCGCGGCGAGCTGCTTGGGGATGTAGCGTTTCTGGAAGTCGAGCCGGCGCTTTTCGTCCGCGTCCCGGAGCCGGGAGCGCAGCCCCATCAGGTAGCCGACGATCCCGTAGAGCCGCATCTCGGCGATGTGCTGCGGCCGCAGCAGGTTGGTTTCGATCATCCTGCGCTGCCGGCGCGAATCCACCTGGGTGTTCCAGTGCGCGATCTGTTCACGGGAGAGCTTGAACTGCAGGTAGACGCTGGGCACGATCGCGACCAGCACGATCACGGCGATCCACCAGCTGACCAGCAGCAGCGCGCCGATGGCGAGGATCACCGAGACCAGCTGGGTGAAGATGGCGGCGATCCGGTCCAGGACCCGCGCGTAGGAATCGGAGAAGCGCTTGGCCCGGTCGTAGAGGTCCACCGTCTCCTTGTCGTCATAGCGCCAGAATTCGAGGGCGAGGAACCGCTCGTACATCAGGTCCCCGACGATTGCGCCGACCCGGAAGCTCATCAGCTGCTGGATGTAGCGGTCCACGCTGCTGAAGGCACCCCAGAACAGGCCGAGCGCCGCGGTGATGATGACATAGACGATGGCCTGCTGCCCGGCCTCGGCGTTCCCCGCGTAGGCGGCCGCCAGCGCGGTCGTGGTCAGCGCGGCGAAGTAGGTGGTGACCAGCGGCAGCAGCGCCGAGACCAGCGAACCCACGACCTTCATCACGACGGCGGCGGGCGAGGCCCGGAAGCTGACCCGCAGCACCTGGGCCACCGCCCGGGCGTAGGGCCGCAGCGCCAGTTTCCGCTTCGGCTCGCGCGCGGGCAGGAGTTCGGACATGCCTCCAGCCTAGTTGCGGGTCACGGCGACGGGTCATGGGAAAGGGCCACGGGACGAATCCCGTGGCCCCTCACGTTTGCCGGGTGGGCCCACGGCGCCCGGGTTCCCTGACCGCGGCGAAGCAAGGTTAGGGAGGCGCCGGGGATCAGCGCGAACCGTAGTTCGGCGCCTCCACCGTCATCTGGATGTCATGCGGGTGCGACTCCTTCAGCCCGGCCGGGGTGATCCGGACGAACTTGCCGCGGGCCTTGAGCTCGGCGATGGTCGGCGCGCCGGTGTAGAACATGGTCTGGCGGAGGCCGCCGACCAGCTGGTACGCCACCGAGGCCAGCGGACCGCGGTAGGCCACCCGGCCCTCAATGCCTTCCGGGATGAGCTTGTCGTCGCCGGAGACGTCGGCCTGGAAGTAGCGGTCCTTGGAGTAGGAGGTGTTCTTGCCGCGGGTCTGCATGGCCCCGAGCGAGCCCATTCCGCGGTAGAGCTTGAACTGCTTGCCGTTGACGAAGATCAGGTCGCCCGGGGATTCGTCGCAGCCGGCCAGCAGGGAGCCGAGCATGACGGTGTCGGCGCCGGCCACGAGGGCCTTGCCGATGTCGCCGGAGTACTGCAGCCCGCCGTCGGCGATCAGCGGCACACCGGCCGGGATGGCCGCCTTGGCGGACTCGTAGATGGCGGTGATCTGCGGGACGCCGACGCCGGCCACCACGCGGGTGGTGCAGATGGATCCCGGGCCCACGCCGACCTTGATGCCGTCGGCGCCGGCGTCGATCAGGGCCTGGGCGCCCTCGCGGGTCGCTGCCTGGCCGCCGATGATGTCCACGTGTGCGGCCACCGGATCGGACTTGAGCCGGCGGATCATGTCCAGCACACCCTGCGAGTGGCCGTTGGCGGTGTCGACGAAGAGCGCGTCCACGCCGGCGTCGACCAGGGCCATGGCCCGCTCCCAGCCGTCACCGAAGAACCCGATGGCCGCGCCGACGCGGAGCCGGCCCTCCTCGTCCTTGGTGGCCAGCGGGTACTGCTCGGCCTTGGTGAAGTCCTTGGTGGTGATGAGGCCCTTGAGCCGGCCCTGCTCGTCGACCAGCGGGAGCTTCTCGATCTTGTTGGTGGCAAGTTTGTGCGAGGCTTCCTCGCGGCTGATGCCGACGTGCCCGGTGACCAGCGGCATCTTGGTCATGACGTCGCTGACCAGCCGGATCGGGAAGTCCGTCTCCGGCACGAAGCGGGTGTCGCGGTTGGTGACGATGCCCAGCAGCCGCATGCCCTCGTCCACAACCGGCAGCCCGGAGACCCGGTAGTGCGAGCAGATCTCGTCCAGCTCGGCGAGGGTGGCTTCGGGGCCGATGGTGAGCGGGTTGGTGATCATGCCGGACTCGCTGCGCTTGACCCGGTCCACCTGGTCCGCCTGGTCGGCGATCGAGAGGTTGCGGTGCACGACGCCGAGGCCGCCCTGGCGTGCCATCGCGATGGCCATCCGGGACTCGGTCACGGTGTCCATGGCGGCGGAGAGCAGCGGCGTGTTGACGGTGATGCGCTTGGAGATCCGGGAGGAGGTGTCAGCCTCGGAGGGGATGACGTTGGTGTGTCCCGGCAGCAGCAGGACGTCGTCGTAGGTCAGGCCAACGAAGCCGAAAGGGTCGTGTTCGGGCTGGGTCATGAGTGCGCCTCTTACCTTGGGTTTCTGGTTCACGGGTAGGGGTTGCAGCAGATGACCAGCCCGTCATTACGGGCATGGCCTGTGCAGAAGTGTTGAGTAAATACTAGAACCTTGGTGCCGATCCCCATATTCCGGGCAGCGAATGTGAGCAACGGCATCGGGCGGGCGGCGCCGCGCGCGTCACTTCCAGCCGGTGGCCGCGAGCAGCCGCTTCTCGAACATCGGGATCATGCTCTGCACGTAGGTCTTGGTCAGGTGGTTGTCGTCCTTGTAGACGTAGACATTCCCGACGACGGCGGGGCAGGTGCCGTCCGCGCAGATGAAGTCGCTCATGTCCATCAGGTGAAGCCGGGCCACCTTGCCGCGGTAGGCGTCCAGCGGCGAGGACGCCGCCAGGGATTCCTGCAGCGGGACGTTGCACTCGGCGGCGTCCGGGCCCTTCTTCTGGACGCATTCGGGCATGTTCATGTGGAAGCGCGGATTGTCACGGATGCCAACCACCTCCATCCCGGCGTCGGTGAAGGGCTTGATGCCTTCCAGGTACTGCGGCACCTCGGTTTCGTACGGGGCGTCCTTGTGCGTGAGCGAGGCGACGGTGAAGACGGCGTCGGGCTTGTGGTCCAGGACGTACTGGGCGCTGGCCTTGTTGAAGGCGTTGCACTCGGCGTCGCGGTCCGGGGATTCCCCGCCGAAGCGGCAGTTGCCCTTGAGCAGCGCGACGACTTCCCAGCCGTGGTTCTTGGCGATGGGTCCCAGCGCGGCCATGTACTGCTGGGCGTGCGAGTCGCCGAGCACCACGATCTTCTTGGTCACCTTGTCCGGCCGGCTGTTCTGCAGGCAGCCCGCCAGCAGCGGATCCGTCGGCACGTTGCCGTCCGTGCAGAGCCCGTCGATGTCGGCCCATTCGTTCTTCATGGCCGCCGGCCCGGGAATGATCTTGGCGTCCGGCGTCGGCTTGCCGGCGTTCTCCGGCGCCAGCGCGGCGGCGCCGGGCGTCAGGTCCTTGGGCTGGGACGCCGCGGCGGCCTCGTCCGCCATCATGTGGCTCTGCCACGCCGTGACCGGGCCGGCCAGCAGGGCACCGCAGGCGGCGATCACGACGGCGGTGCGCCAGGCCCGGCGCTGCGGCCAGTGCCAGTCGCGCAGCGGCTTCTCGACGAAGCGGGTGGTGAGGACGGCCAGCACCACGGAGGTGGCGACAATTGCGAGCCCCAGCCACAGGTCCGGCGCGCTCAGGCCCATTCCCGCCAGGGTGAGCACCAGCAGCGGCCAGTGCCAGAGGTAGAGGGCGTAGGAGTTGTCGCCGAGGGCGACCAGCGGCCGCCAGGTCAGGAGGCGGTCCACCCCGAAGCGGCTGCCGCTGTGACCGGCCACGATGATGGCGGCGGCGGCCAGCGTGGGCCACAGCGCGATGAAGCCGGGGAAGGACCGGTCCACGCTCAGCAGCAGCCCGCAGGACAGCATCGCGGCCAGGCCCGCCCAGCCCAGCACCACCCGGAGCGCCTTGCCGGGCTTGAGGTGGGGCAGCGCCAGGGCCAGCAGCGATCCGAGGGCGAATTCCCAGAGCCGGGTGCGGGTGTCGAAGTAGGCGTAGGCCTGGTTGCTGGCGGTCTGGTCGATCGAGTAGGCCAGCGAGACCGCGAAAATCACCCCGAACGCCAGGGCCAGGAACAGCCGGTAGTCCAGCCACCGCCCGTTCAGGCCGGTGACGCGGCGCAGCGCGCGGTGCAGCAGGGCGGCCCCGGCGAAGACGAGGGGCCAGAGCAGGAAGACCTGTCCCTGGATGGACAGGGACCAGAAGTGCTGCAGCGGGCTGGCGCCGGAGTGGTCCTGGGCGTAGTAGTCCACGGCGGTGTCGGCGAGCAGCCAGTTCTGCCGGTACAGCAGCGACGCCCAGGCCTGGTCCAGGATGTCCGGCCAGCGGCTCGCCGGCAGCACGGCCCAGGTGCCCACCAGCACGCCGAGGACCACCACGACGACGGCGGGCAGCAGCCGCTTGAGCAGGTGCAGCCAGTGGTGCAGGAGGCGGAGCGGCTTCCCGCTCTCGACCTTCCGGGCGAAGCTCAGGGTCATCAGGAAGGCCGAGATGAGCAGGAAGATGTCCACACCGCCGGAGACCCGGCCCAGCCAGACGTGGTACGTCACCACCATGAGGACGGCCAGCGCACGCAGGCCCTGCACCTCGGGGCGGTAGCCCGATTTGCGGCTCTCCGACGGGCCCGCGGACGCGGGCTGCGGGCTGGCTATGGTTCGCTGGTTCGACACTTCGGACCCCTCAGGCAGGCTTCCAAAACATCAATGTTACCGAACCGTAATTTTCTTCGCCAATCGCCGGCGGGCCCGGGCCGGCGGTTCCCGTCGGCCAGCGCTGGCCGCAGCGCGGCTAGTCTGTTACGAGGCGAAGGAGGCCGCGAGTGATCGTGCAGTTGCGGATTTGTGTCCCGGAGGAGCTCTCCGGGGCCGTGGTGGACTGCTGCTCGGGCGGTCCCGGCGTGGCCGAGGTGGCACTGCACCCGCGCGCCTCGGTGCTGCCGCCGGGCGACGTCATCCTGGTGTTCATCGCCCGGGAATCCGTCGAGGCGCTGATCGAGAAGCTGCACGCCCTGAACGTGCAGGAAGTCGGCTCCATCTCGGTGACCACGCCCGAGCTGCTGCTGTCCGACCGGGCGGACAAGGCGGTGGCGGCCGCCCCCGGCGAGGGCGCGGACGCCGTCGTCTGGGACGAGGTGTCGCGGCAGACCGGGGAGGACGCCCGGCTGACCTGGAGCTATCTGGTGTTCCTGGTCCTCGCCACCCAGCTGGCCGCGATCGGGATCGTCACCGACTCGACCATCGCGATCGTGGGCGCCATGGCGGTGGGGCCCGAGTTCGGGCCGCTCGCCGCGCTGGCCGTGGCGCTGGTACGGCGTCAATGGCGGCTGGGACGCCGTGCGGCGCTGGCGCTCGGCGTGGGATTCCCCGTCGCGATGCTGGCCGCGGCCCTCACGGCCTGGCTCTCCGTCCCGCTTGGGCTCTTTCCCGCCGACGCCCTGGACCGCGGCTCGGCCGTGGAGTTTATCTACCACCCGGGGCCGTACTCCCTGATTGTGGCCCTGCTGGCCGGAACCGCCGGCATGCTCTCGGTGATCAGCCGGCGGTCGGCGGCCCTGATCGGCGTCTTCATCTCCGTGACCACGGTTCCGGCCGCCGGCTTTGTGGCGGTGGCCCTGGTGCTGGGCGAGTACCAGAAGGCCGCGGGCTCCGCCCTGCAGCTCCTGCTGAACCTGGTCGGGATTGTCGTCTCGGCGGTGGCGGTGTTGCTCTTCTACCGGCTGGTGACCAAGCGGCTGCCGCGCGACGCCGCGCTGCGGCTGCGGCGCAAGGCGCAGCAGCCCCGGCGCTGACCAGGGGGTGGCCGGGGACGGCGGGGCGGCCGGGGACGGCGGGGACGGCCGGGGACGGCAAAAGGACCGGACCAGCTGACGCCGGTCCGGTCCTCGCTTGCGATGTCTCTTGCGGTGTCGCGCGGAGACCTTAGTGCTGGTGTCCGGCGTGTTCGTCTTCGTCGGCCGGCTTCTCCACCACGAGGGTCTCGGTGGTGAGCACCAGCGCGGCGATGGAGGCCGCGTTGCGGAGGGCCGCACGCGTCACCTTGACGGGGTCGATCACGCCGGCGGCGATCAGGTCCTCGTATTCGCCGGTCTTGGCGTTGAAGCCCTGGTTGACCGCGGCTTCGGCCACCTTGGCGACGACGACGTAGCCGTCGAAGCCGGCGTTCTGGGCGATCCAGCGCAGCGGCTGGGTCAGCGCGCGGCGGACGATGCCCACGGCGGCTGCCGCGTCGCCGTCGAGCGCCTGGACGGCAGGATCCTCGTCGAGCGCCTTGAGGGCGTGGATGAGGGCGGAGCCGCCGCCGGCCACGATGCCCTCTTCGAGGGCGGCGCGGGTGGAGGACACGGCGTCCTCGATGCGGTGCTTCTTTTCCTTCAGCTCAACCTCGGTGGCAGCGCCGACCTTGATCACGCCGATGCCGCCGGCCAGCTTGGCCAGGCGCTCCTGCAGCTTTTCCTTGTCCCAGTCGGAGTCGGTGCGGGTCAGCTCGGCGCGCAGCTGGGCGACCCGGGCCGCGACGTCCTCGGCGGAGCCGGCGCCGTCGACGATGGTGGTGTTGTCCTTCGTCACGGTGATGCGGCGGGCGGTGCCGAGCACCTCAAGGCCCACGGTGTCCAGGCTGAGGCCCAGTTCCGGGGAGACAACCTGCGCGCCGGTGAGGGTCGCGATGTCCTGCAGCATGGCCTTGCGGCGGTCACCGAAGCCCGGCGCCTTGACGGCGACGACGTTCAGGGTGCCGCGGATGCGGTTGACGATCAGCGTGGAGAGGGCCTCGCCGTCGACGTCCTCGGCGATGATGAAGAGCGGCTTGGAGCTCTGCAGCGCCTTCTCCAGCAGCGGCAGGAATTCCTGGACCGAGGAGATCTTGCCCTGGTTGATCAGGATCAGGGCGTCCTCGAGGACTGCTTCCTGGCGTTCCGCGTCGGTGACGAAGTACGGGGACAGGTAGCCCTTGTCGAACTGCATGCCCTCGGTGAGGACCAGTTCGGTCTGCGTGGTGGAGGATTCCTCGATGGTGATCACACCATCCTTGCCGACCTTGCCGAACGCCTCGGCCAGGAGCTCGCCGACCTCGTCGCTCTGCGCGGAGATGGCGGCCACGTTGGCCACCTGGGTGCCCTCGACCGGGCGGGCGTTCTCGAGCAGGCGGGCGGCGACGGCCTCGACCGAGACCTCGATGCCGCGCTTGATCTGGCCCGGGGCGGCGCCGGCCGCAACGTTGCGCAGGCCTTCCTTGACCAGGGCCTGGGCGAGCACGGTGGCGGTGGTGGTGCCGTCGCCGGCGACGTCGTTGGTCTTGGTGGCGACCTCCTTGGCCAGCTGCGCGCCAAGGTTTTCGTACGGGTCGTCCAGTTCGACTTCACGGGCGATGGTGACGCCGTCGTTGGTGATCGTGGGGGCGCCCCACTTCTTGTCCAGCACGACGTTGCGGCCGCGCGGGCCGAGCGTGACCTTGACCGTGTTGGCGAGCTTATCGATGCCGGCTTCAAGCGACCGGCGGGCAGCGTCGTTAAACGCAAGCTGCTTTGCCATGGTTTTGTCCTTTCAAGACAGAACCCCGCGCAGCCGTTCCGTTCAAAGCGAAGGAGCGGCGGCGCGGGGGTCCAAGAGAGTTACTTTACGACGATCGCCAGAACGTCGCGGGCGGACAGCACGAGGTACTCGACGCCGCCGGTCTTAACTTCGGTTCCGCCGTACTTGGAGTAGATGACAACGTCGCCGACGGCAACGTCTACGGGAACGCGGTTGCCGTTGTCGTCAAAGCGGCCGGGGCCTACTGCAACAACTTCGCCTTCCTGCGGCTTCTCCTGTGCGGAGTCCGGGATAACCAGGCCGGAAGCCGTGGTCTGCTCGGCTTCGAGCGGGCGGACAACAATACGATCCTCAAGAGGCTTAATAGAGACCGACACTCGGACCTCTCCTTTTCGTCAGCAAATTCGTGGACTTTGAAGCGGTGATGCCATGGCGTACAGACCGTCGTCGCGGTGCCGGCAGCAGCCAGGCGGATCAAGCTTCAGGTGTTAGCACCCGCCTAGGGAGAGTGCTAATGACGACTCTATGTAAGTAGTTAGCACTCGGTCAAGGCGAGTGCCAGAAGTTCGTCGTTGGTGAACGCCGCACGGGACATGCTCATTCTTCGTGGCCGCCGGTGGACTCAGGCTTGCCGCGTGAAGGATGTGTTCAGCGGGCGGGCCCAGGGATGGACATGCTCATGGTTGGCCCGGGGCGATGGACATGCCGCCGGGACCGGGATGGACATGCTCGTTGGGCGGCTCGCAGGACGGACATGCTCAACGGCGGCTCGCAGGACGGACATGCTCAACGGGCGGCTCGCAGGACGGACATGCTCGTTGCTCGCTGGAAACCTTTGGCAGGCCGGCCGGGGCGCGCAGTTCTGGCCCAGTGTTGGTGCTGAGCGATGGACATGCTCGTTGCCGTCACCGTGCGAGGGGCATGCCGTCCGGGAGAGATGAGCATGCCCGTTGCTGGCTGCCAGCGGTGGACATATACGCATTATGTCCATTGTTGGCGACAAAGGACGGGCATGTCCGGAGTGGGCCGTGCCTGGCCGCGGGCATGTCCGGAGCCGGCCATGCCGGGCCGTGCCAGGCGCGGCCCGGAGGCTGCCTGCCCCGCCGGGTCACTCCCCCGCGAGGTCCTCGTAGTCCCAGTCCTGGCCGTCGTCGTCCTCGTCGATCCTGGGGGAAGTGTTCCGTTCGCGGTACAGCACGAAGCCTCCGGCGAGGGCGGCCAGCGCACCGAGGACGAGGAAGATGATGCCGCCCACCCAGGCCGCGGCGTACGTGTCGCGGATGGCGCGCGCCTCGTCGGTGGCGTCGTTGACGTCCTTGCCGCCGACGGAATACACGGTCGCGTTGAAGGAGTCCAGGAAGAAGATGATCACGAGCAGCGCCACGCAGACGACGGCGACCACACTGCCCGCAATCAGCGCGGGCCGGGCGAAGCGGACCAGGCCCCGCCGGCCAGGATTCGTCCCGTGCGTCATGCTCCCGGGTGCCGGCCGTGCCGAAGTCCTCTGCTGTCCCTGTCGTCCATGCCGTCCAGCCTATCGGGCGCGCCGGACGTTCCGAGCCTGAACTACGCTTGATTGCATGGCAGAGACGACGCAGGACCAGATCGCCCCGCTGCTCAACCCGGAGGGCTGGGAGCTGCTGGCATCGCTGGGGCCGTACCGCGAGGAGGAGGCTTTCCGGCTCAACGCCGCACTCCGCAAGGCCGGCCATTCCCCCGAACTGGTCTCGGCCGCCCTGACCCAGTCCCGCCTGCGGACCAAAGCCGAAGCCAAGTTCGGCGAGTTCGCCCGGCAGATGATCTTCACCCGGGCGGGCCTCGAACAGGCCACCCGCCTCACCGTGGCGGCACGGCACGCGCAGCGGTTCGCCGCCGCCGGGATCGCCCACGTCGCGGACCTGGGCTGCGGGCTGGGGGCCGACGCGATGGCCCTGGCCTCGCTGGACATCCGGGTCACCGCGGTGGAACTGGACGAAACCACCGCCGCCTGCGCCACGATGAACCTGATCCCGTTCCGGAACGCCACCGTGGTCCACGCCGACGCGGCCGCCGTCCCGCTCGAAGGGATCGACGGCGTCTGGCTCGACCCGGCCCGCCGCACCACCTCCAGCTCCGGAACCAAACGGCTCTGGGACCCGGAGGATTTCTCCCCTCCGCTGTCCTTCGTGGAATCCCTGGCCGCGTCCGGCCGCGCCGTCGGCGTCAAGATGGGCCCGGGCATGCCGCACGCCTCGGTGCCGGCGGACTGCGAGGCGCAGTGGGTCTCGGTCGGCGGCGACGTCACCGAGGTGGCGCTGTGGTTCAACGCCGTCCGCCGGCCCGGCATCCGCCGCGCCGCCCTGCTCCTGGGCCCGCAGGGGGCCGCGGAACTCACCAGCCCGGAGGAGTTCGACGCCGGCCCGGTGGCCCCGGTGGGACCGGCGGAGGGCTACCTCTACGAGCCCGACGGCGCCGTGATCCGCGCGGGCCTCGTCGCCGACGTCGCGCTCCAGCTGGGCGGGCACCTGCTGGACGAGCACATCGCCTACATCTGCGCGCCGGAACTGCGCGACACCCCGTTCGCCCGGGCGTACCGGGTCCTCGAAGTGATGCCGTTCAACGTCAAGGCGCTCAAGTCCTGGGTCAAGGACAACGGCGTCGGCGTGCTCGACATCAAGAAGCGCGGCACCTCGGTCACGCCGGAGGAACTGCGCAAGCAGCTGCTCCCCGGCGGCAGGAACGCCAAGAACCCGGCCAAAAAGACGGCCACCCTGGTCCTGACCAGGATCGGCGAGGAGCGGGTGGCCATCTCGGTGGAGCCCGTCTAGCCGCTCCGTCGTGTGCGGGCTACTGGGCCCGCATGAACTCCTCGGCGGCCCGGACCTGTTCGTCGCTGGGCCGGATGCCGGTGTAGAGCACGAACTGTTCCAGCGCCTGGATGGTCGCCACCTCCGCCCCCGTGATGACGGTCTTGCCGGCCGCGCGGGCTGCCTTGACCAGCGGGGTCTCGGCGGGCAGCGCCACGACGTCGAACACCACCTTCGCGGCGTCAATCGCCTCCGGCGGGAAGGACAGCGCGCCTGAACCGGGGCCGCCCGCCATGCCCAGGGGGGTCACGTTGATGAGCATGTCGGCCGCGCCGGACGGATCGACGTCGGCGCGCCAGGCGAACCCGTAGAGCCCGGCGAGCGCCCGGCCCGCCTCGGCGTTGCGGGCGATGATGGTCACGTTCCGGAAGCCCGCGTCCCGCAGCGCCGCCGCGGTGGCCTTGGCCATTCCGCCGGCGCCCAGCAGCCACACCGAGTAGTCCGTGGGGACCGCGTTGCGCTGCAGCAGCTGCTCGATCGCGGTGTAGTCGGTGTTGTAGGCGGTGAGCGTGCCGCCGTCGTTGACGATCGTGTTGACCGAATCGATGGCTTTCGCGGACGGGTCCATGACATCGACGAGGGCGATGACGTCCTCCTTGTACGGCATCGACACCGCGCAGCCGCGGATGCCCAGGCCGCGCACCCCGGCGATTGCCTGGGCCAGGTCGGTGGGGGCGAAGGCCTTGTAGATCCAGTTCAGCCCCAGCTGTTCATACAGGTGGTTGTGGAAGCGGGTCCCGTTGTTGCTCGGCCGGGCCGAGAGCGAGATGCACAGGGTCATGTCTTTATTCAGGATGGGCACAGCACCATTAAACGCCACCCGCGCCACCCCGCGCGGCCGGCCCGGCCGCAACCGGATCCCGGTCGCTGCTGCCGGCGACAGGCTGCTGCTGTGAAAACTCTCACGCCTCAGCCGTAACTTGGCCACCGGCGCGCTGCTACCCCTGCACTAGACTTGGAACACCGTTGCCTTGCCCCAGCATGCCGCATGCGGCACCCACACCGGCGGGCAACAAAACAGCGAAGGGACCACATGAAGATTGATTTCGCTTCATCCAGGCAATCAACTCTTGGTGTGGAATGGGAACTCGCGCTCGTCGATGCCGAAACCGGCGAGCTGGCCTCGGTGGCCGGGCGAAGTGCTCCGCGGCGTGGCCGACCGGCATCCCGAGCTGAATGAGGATGACGAACATCCTCACATCAAACAGGAGCTGCTGCTCAACACGGTCGAGCTCGTCACCGGCATCTGCACCACCGTCGCGGAAGCCAAGGCGGACCTGGACAGCTCCCTGGCGGCGCTGCGCGAGGTCACCGACCCGATGGGCGTCGAGGTCTTCTGCGCCGGCAGCCACCCCTTCAGCCCGCCGCAGCTCCAGCCCGTCACCGACAAGGAGCGGTACGCCAAGCTGATCGACCGCACCCAGTGGTGGGGCCGCCAGATGGTCATCTACGGGGTCCACGTCCACGTGGGCCTCGACAGCCGGGACAAGGTGCTTCCGGTCCTCGACGGCCTGGTCAACTACTTCCCGCACTTCCAGGCGCTCTCCGCCTCCAGCCCGTTCTGGGGCGGCGAGGACACCGGCTACGCCTCGCAGCGCGCGCTGATGTTCCAGCAGCTCCCGACGGCGGGCCTGCCGTTCCAGTTCGCCAGCTGGGAGGAATACGAGTCCTACGTCCAGGACATGTTCACCACCGGGGTGATCGACACGCTCTCCGAGATCCGCTGGGACATCCGCCCCGTCCCCAACCTCGGCACCATCGAGATGCGGATCTGCGACGGCCTGGCCACGCTCGAGGAGGTCGGCGCGATCGCCGCGCTGACCCAGTGCCTCGTGGACGAGTTCTCCACCACCCTGGACAACGGCGGCACCATCCCGACCATGCCGCCCTGGCACGTCCAGGAAAACAAGTGGCGTGCGGCCCGCTACGGGCTGGACGCGATCATCATCCTCGACGCCGACGGCAACGAACAGCTCGTCACCGATCACCTCCGCGAGACGATCGCGCGGCTCGAGCCCGTCGCCGCCCGGCTTGGCTGCAGTGCCGAACTGGCCGACGTCGAGAAGATCATCCAGCGCGGTGCCGGCTACCAGCGGCAGCGCCGCGTCGCCGCGGAGCACGGCGGTGACCTGCGCGCCGTCGTCCTGGACCTGGTCAAGCAGATGCGCAAGGGGCCCGAAGCCTAGTTCCCCGGCGCTGGTGCGCGGTCGCTGTTCCTAGGCGGACACCGCGGTGACCGGCATCGAGGAGTCCGGCGCGAAGCCGATTCCGCTCGGTGCCGTGCCGGCCATGACCAGCTGCGCGCCGAGTGCGGCCACCATGGCCCCGTTGTCCGTGCAGAGCGCCAGCGGCGGGACGGTCAGCCGGATCCCCGCGGCGCTGCAGCGCTGCTCCGTGAGCTGGCGCAACCGGGAGTTCGCGGCCACTCCCCCGCCCAGCAGCAGCTCGGTGATGCCGTTTTCCCGGCAGGCGAGCACCGCCTTGGACGTAATCACATCCACCACGGCCTCCTGGAAGGCGGCCGCGATGTCTGCCACCGGCACCTCTTCGCCGCGGGCCTCGAACTGCTCCACGCAGCGCGCGACGGCGGTCTTGAGGCCGCTGAAGGACCAGTCGTAGCGGTGCGGGCCGGGTTCCTCCGCGGTGCCCATGTACTTGGGCTGGGTGAGGCCGCGCGGGAACCGGATCGCCTTCGCGTTGCCGGTCCGCGCCAGCCTGTCGATGGCCGGGCCGCCCGGGTAGCCCAGTCCCAGCAGCCGGGCCACCTTGTCGTAGGCCTCGCCCGCGGCGTCATCGATCGTGGAGCCGAGCAGCTCGACGTCGTCGGTGATGCTGCGGATCCGGAGGATCTCGGTGTGCCCGCCGGAGACCAGCAGCGCGCCCAGGTTTTCCGGCAGCGCGTTCCCGCCGGACGCGGCGAAGACACCCGGGGCGCCGTCGCCCGGCTCGAGCAGGCCGACGCCGACGTGCGCCACGAGGTGGTTGATCGCGTAGAGCGGCTTGCCGGTGGCCACGGCGAGCGCCTTGGCCGCGCAGACACCCACCATCAGCGCTCCGGCGAGGCCGGGGCCGGAGGTGACGGCGATCGCGTCGACGTCGTCCAGGGTCACCCCCGCCGCGGCGAGGGCTTCGCGGAGGGTGGGGACGAACGCGTCGAGGTGGGCGCGCGAGGCGATCTCGGGGATGACGCCGCCGAAGCGGACATGCTCCTCCATGGAGGAGGAGACCGTGTTGGCCAGCAGCCGGGTGCCGCGGACGATGCCGACGCCGGTTTCGTCGCAGGAGGACTCGATCCCCAGCACCAGCGGCTGGGAACTGTGCGGATGGTGGTTCATGCTCGGCCTGTTTCGCTCGAAGGTGTGTGCAGCTGGAGGCGCATGATCAGCGCGTCGACGCCGTCGCGGTAGTAGCGCGGCCGGACGTGGATCTGCTCGAAGCCGAAGCGCCGGTAGAGCTGCTGGGCGCGGGGGTTGTCGGCGCGCACCTCCAGCAGCACGTCGGCGGCATGCCGCCGCCGGCTTTCCCGGATGAGTTCGGTCAGCAGGGCCGAACCGATGCCGCGGCCCTCCTGCTCGGGCACGACCGCGATGGTCTGGACGTCGGCGATGGGTTCGATGCACATCAGTCCGGCGTAGCCGACGATGGCGCCGGCGGCCTCCGCGACGAGGTAGCGCCGGGTCTCGGCCTGCGCGAGCTCGTCGACGAACATCTGCAGGGGCCAGGCATCCACGGGGAACAGCCGGCGTTCCAGCTCGTGCACGGCGGGGATGTCCGCGGGAACCATGGCCCTGAGGCTGACGCCGGCCGGGGACGGGCCGGGCTGCGTTTCCGGGGGTGTTTCCGGCGGGAGTTCCGGGGCGGTCACAGCGCGCGCTTCCGCGGCCCGGGGACCTGCGCGTCGGATTCCCGCAGGTACAGCGGGGTGCTGTCCAGGAGCTGCTCCCCCGCGGCGAGCCGCGCGAGGGCGAACTGGCCCAGCGAGAGCGCCTCGGGCTGCCGCGCGGCGAAGCCGGGGACCGCGTCCAGGACGTCCGGGTACAGGCCGGCGCCCGCGCCGTAGACGGGCAGATCCGGCAGGTCGGCGGCGAATCCCACGTGCGGCCCGTCCAGCAGTTGCGGCAGCTGGCCCGCGGCCAGGGCGTAGCGGGCCCAGTAGACCTCCTTGCGCCGCGCGTCGGTGGCCACGATGAACTCGGCCGCAGCCTCCGTGGACTCGGCGACCTCCAGGGCGATGGCATCAAGGCTCATGAGCCCGTACAGCGGCTTCTGCCAGACGAAGGCCAGGCTGCGCGCCGTGACAATGCCGGAGCGGAGCCCGGTGAACGGGCCCGGCCCCACCCCGGTGACGATGGCGTCGACGTCGGCGCCGCGGAGGCCCGCGCCGGAGAGCAGCTGCGCGATGCCGGGGGCCAGCACCTCGGCATGGCTGCGGGTGTCCTCGGTGGCAAAGCTGCCGACGACGGATTCCAGCGAATCATCGGAGACGAGCGCCGCGCTGGCGACGGCCGAGGTATCGATGGCAAGGATCAGCATCTTCAGTCCGTTTCCGAGGTCGCGGGCAGGGCGGGCAGTCCGGCCAGGGCAGCCGGCGGCTGGGCCCAGCGCGGACCGAAGCCGCGGAACACGACGGTCCGGGGCTCGTCGGCGTCGTCGGTGTCGAAGTCCAGCACCGCGGCTCCGGCGCCGGCTCCGGCTCCGGCGCTGCCGGGCTGGGCTGTGCCGGGCTGGGCTGTGCCGGGCTGGGCGCTGCCCAGCCGGCGGTGCAGCTCCACCTCGAGCCGGCTCTCGCTCAGGTGTTCCACCCGGCCGCGGCCCCACTCCACCACGGTCACCGCAGTGTCCATGGTGTTTTCCAGGTCGATGTCATCGATCTCGGAGGCCGACTCCAGCCGGTACGCATCGACGTGGACCAGGTCCGGGCCGCCGGGGCGCGGACCGTCCGGCAGGTTGGGATGGATCCGGACCAGGACGAAGGTGGGCGAGATGATCCCGGCGCGGACGCCGAGGCCTTCGCCCAGCCCCTGCGTGAACGTGGTCTTCCCGGCACCGAGCTCGCCGCTGAGGACCAGCAGGTCCCCTGCCTGCAGCCCGGCGCCGAGGGCGGCCGCGAGGGCGTGCGTCTGCTCGGCGGTCCCGACGTCGAGGGTCCGCTCCCAGGCCGGTCCGCTCACTGCCCGGCCCCGGCGTCGGGCGTTGGCTCTTCGTTGACGTAGCGGCGCGGCACCCGCGGGCTGATGCGGGTGACGATTTCGTAGTTGTTGGTGCCGGCTGCCCGGGCCCAGTCCTCGGCGGTGGGGCCGCCGTCGGCGCCGTCACCGAACATCACGGCCTCGGCGCCGAGCAGGCTGGGGCCGCCGGCGGAGACGTGGCGCGGGCCGAGGTCGATCACCATCTGGTCCATGGCGATGCGGCCCACCACGGGGTAGCTCACCCCGGCCACCTGCACGGGCCCGCCGGTGGCGACCCGCGGAACGCCGTCGGCGTAGCCCAGCGGGACGAGGCCCAGCGTGCTGTTGCCTGCGGTGCGGTAGTCCAGCCCGTAGGAGACGCCCTGTCCGGCGGGCACGTCCTTGCAGTGCGCGACGACGGTGCGCACCGTCATCGCCGGGTGCAGCCCCACCTCGGCGGAACTCTGACCCTCGAACGGCGAGAGCCCGTAGATGCCGAGGCCGACTCGGACCAGGTCGAAGTGCGTGTCCGGCCGGGACAGCGTCGCCGGGGTGTTGGCGAGGTGGCGGACCTCGGGATCGACGCCGGCATCCTGGGCCATCGCCAGCACTTCACGGAAGGCGGCCAGCTGTTCGTCTGTTTCGGGGCGCTCGGGTTCGTCGGCGACGGCCAGGTGGGAGAAGATGCCCACGACGCGCAGCAGGCCCTGGTCCTGGTACTCCATCGCCTCGCCGAGCAGCGTGTCCCAGGACTCCAGGGTGGCACCGTTGCGGCCGAGCCCGGTATCGACCTTCAGGTGGATCCGGGCGGGGCGCTCCTGCTCACGGGCCGCGGCGACAATCCGGCCGAGTTCCCAGCCGGAGCAGCCGATGTCGATTCCGGCGGCAACGGCGGCGGCGAAGTTGCTCTCCGGCGTGTGCAGCCAGGCCAGCAGGGGCGCCTCGATCCCGGCGGCGCGCAGGGCCAGCGCCTCGGAGATGTGTGCGACGCCGAGCCAGCTGGCCCCGGCGCTGAGCGCGGCCCGGGCGACGGGGATGGCGCCGTGTCCGTAGGCGTCGGCCTTCACGACGGCCATCACCTTGGCCGGCGACGCCACGGCCGCCAGCCGCCGTACGTTGTGCCGGATGGCTTCGAGGTCGATCAGCGCCGAACGCTCCTCGACGTGGCCCGGACCTGCTTCCGCCAAGGGCCGGAAATCACCTGTTGCTGCTGGGTATATCACTTTACGATTCTACGGGTGGCGGCAGACGCTGCTGAATTCCGCCCCCGCCCGGCTCCGCGGGACATGCCCGTTCCCCGCGGCCACGAGTGGGCATATTGGGATTATGTCCATTCCCCGGCCCACCCGGAGAGCATGCCCATTCCCCGGCCCACCCGATGAGCATGCCCATCCCCAGGGCCCGGTCAGGGAGCATGCCCGCCCGCCTGCAGGATCATCCGAGGGACATGCCCAACCTCCACGGCCACGAGTGGGCATATCCGGATTATGTCCATTCCCCGGCCCACCCGATGAGCATGCCCATCCCCAGGGCCCGGTCAGGGAGCATGCCCGCCCGGCTGCAGGATCATCCGAGGGACATGCCCAACCTCCACGGCCACGAGTGGGCATATTCGGGATTATGTCCATTCCCCGGCCCACCCGATGAGCATGTCCATCCCCGGGCATGGGCACTGAGCATGCCCACCACCACCGCCGGCGGGGGCTACGCGTCGGACAGGTGGGCGATGGTCGCCGTCGCCCGCCGTTGCGCCTCCGGGGGCACGTCGCGCACGATCTCTTCAAGGAAGCGGTAGCGGCGCAGCCACTGGCTGCCCTGGCGTTCCTTGCGGGCGTTGGCGCGCTGCCACCAGTCGGCGAGGTCGCCCCAGCCGGGGGCGGCGAGCGAGCCGCCCACCTGCTGCACGGCCAGGGCGGCGCACAGATTGGCGAAGCGGAGCCGGTCCCCCAACGGCCAGCCGGCCAGGCAGCCGACAATGAAGGCGGCACCGAAGCAGTCCCCGGCGCCGGTGGGGTCGAAGGCCGGGACGGGAAGCGACGGCACCCACTCCTCTTCGCCGGTTTCGGAGTCCACCGCCATGGACCCCTGCGGACCCAGGGTCACCACGGCCACCGGGACCTTGTCCGCGAGCGCGTAGAGCGCGGCCCAGGGGTTGTCCTTCCCGGTGAAGGCCATGGCCTCCTGCTGGTTGGGCATAAAAGCGTGGAAGTACTGCAGATTGTCCAGCCGTGCCTGCGCCCACGCTCCGGTGGGGTCCCAGCCGACGTCGCCGAAGAGCCGGACGCCGGCCCGGTGGGCGTCCACGGCCCATGGTTCCAGTTCCTCGCTCAGCTCGGCGACCGCGGCGAGCGAGGGCGGCGGGCAGCCGATCAGTTCGGTCGAGGTGACCGGCGCCGGGTGTCCGTGGGTCACCATGGACCGGTCCTTCGCGACGCTCAGCGACACGGTGACCGGCGAGTGCCAGCCCGGGACGCGCCGGGACAGCGAGAGGTCCACATGTTCCTGCCGGGCCAGGATTTTCCAGTTGTAGTCGCCGTAGCCGTCGTCGCCGAACGCGGCGGCCAGTCCGGTCCGCAGCCCCAGCCGGGCCGCGGCGATGGCCTGGTTGGCCACCCCGCCGGGGCAGCTGCCCATCCCGTCGCTCCAGATTTCGGTCCCGGGCCGGGGCTCATGCGGCAGCCCGGTGAAAATGATGTCCTGGAACACGGTGCCCGTCAGGAGCAGGTCGAAACCCTCCGCCGCCGGGGTCCGGACGGCTGCGAGCGGGTCGAAGCGCGGCGCTGGAATGGCGTCCATACACGGCACACTACGCCGTCCCGGCAGCCGGCGATAGACGGCGTTCCGGCTCGCCGGCGCCGCGCGGAATAGACTGCAGGCATGCGGCTCATGATTGCCGGCGGCGGCGGATTCCGGGTGCCGCTTCTCTACCGGGCGCTCTCTGCCGGGCCCTTTGCCGGGCTGGTCGGGGAGCTGGTGCTTTACGACGTCGACGCCGGCCGGCTCGCCGCCATCGAGGCGGTGCTCGCCTCCATGCCGGTGCCGCCCGCCCGGCCCGGGCGGGACACGGGCCGGCGGGCCACGGGCGGCGGCCCGCGCGTCCGCACGACCGCCTCGCTGGCCGATGCGCTGGCCGGCGCGGACATGGTGTTCGCCGCCATCCGGCCCGGCGGCACGGCCGGACGGACCGTCGACGAGCGGGTGGCGCTGGACCTGGGACTGCTGGGCCAGGAAACCACCGGCGCCGGCGGCATCTCCTACGCCCTGCGCACCATCCCGCCGATGCTGGACCTTGCGCGGGCGATGACCCGCCTCTGCCCCGGGGCGTGGCTGCTCAACTTCACGAATCCGGCCGGCATGGTGACCGAGGCGCTGGTCCCGGTGCTTGGCCGACGGGTGGTGGGCATCTGCGATTCGGCCGGCGGGCTGGTGCACCGGGCGGCCAGGGCCGCCGGCGTCGTGCTCCCGGAGGGCCGGCTCGACGGCGCGGGCTACTACGGGCTCAACCACCTGGGCTGGCTGTACCGGCTGGAAGCCGGCGGCACGGACGTCCTTCCCGGCCTGCTCGCCGACGCCGGGGCGCTGGCCGGCTTCGAGGAGGGCCGGCTCTTCCCCCAGCCCTTCCTGGCCGCCCTGGGCTGCCTCCCGAACGAATATCTGTACTACTACTACGAGACCGCCCGGGCCGCGGCCGCCATGCGGGCCGGCGCCCGGACCCGCGGCGAGTCCATCCACCGGCAGCAGGCCGAACTCTATCCGGCGCTGGCGTCCGCCGGGCCGGAGGCGTACCGGCTGTGGGATGCCGCGCGCCGGTCCCGCGAGGAGGGCTACCTGGCCGAGGCCCGGGCCGCCGGCGAGCACCGGGACGAGGAAGATCTGGCCGGCGGCGGCTACGAGCGCGTCGCGCTGGCGGCGATGCGGGCCCTCTCCGGCGGCGGCGAGGCCGGGCTGGTCTTGAATACCCCCAATGCGGTCCCGGGGCCCGACGGGGCGCGGACCGCCGCCATTCCGGGCCTGCCGGTGGACGCCGTCGTCGAGGTCCCCTGCCGGGTGGACGCCGACGGCGTGGTCCCGATCCCGCAGGACCGGCCCGCGGAGGCGCAGCTGGCGCTGATGCGGCGGGTCAAGGAGGTCGAGCGGCTCGTGGTCCGGGCCACCGCCGCAGCCCCGGAAGCCGGAGCAGGGAAAATCGGCAGGGGCCGCCGGGAGGCCGCCCTGGCCGCGTTCGCCCGGCACCCCCTGGTCGATTCGGAGGAGCTCGCGGCCCGCCTGCTGGCCGGCTACGAGGCGGCGTTCCCGGACCTCGCGGCGCTCTGGGGCGCGGATCCCTAGAGCCTGCGGTACATCACGTGCAGGCCAACATAGCCCAGGCCCGGGTGGTTGAAGGCCTCCGGGATGGTGGCGAGGATCTCGAAGCCCATCCCCTGCCAGGCGGCGACGGCCCGGACGTTGCATTCCACCACCGCGTTGAACTGCATGGCACGGAAACCTGCGTCGCGGGCCGCCCGCAGCGAGTAGGCACACAGCCCGCGGGCCACGCCCCGGCCGCCGTACCCGGCGCGGACCATGTAGCCGGCGTTGGCGACATGGCTGCCGCCGCCGCCCTGGTTCGCGTGCAGCTCGCCGGTGCCCAGCACGACGCCGTCGAACTCGCCAATGCCGACGGCGACGAAGGTGCGGCCCGGGGCGGCTTTGAACCACTTGGCGCGGGCCTGGTCCTCGGTGGTGTCGCGGTCCCAGGTGAACGTCTCCCCGGCGCGGATGACAGGCTCCACGATCTCCCAGATGGCGGGCCAGTCCGCTCCGGTGGCCTCGCGGATCTCCCACGGGTCCGGCGCGGGCCGGTTTTCTGCGTTTGCGCTCACAGCCGCCACGTTAGCAGCAGGCAGCCGGCGGCGGTCCGGCCCGCGGTTCAGGAGTAGTGTTTTACCGAATCCACGTCGCGCGAAGGGAGGGAAGCAGGATGCCGCTGGTCCGCCGTGTCGCGTTCCTCTCCCTGCACACCTCGCCGATGGAGCAGCCCGGCTCCGGTGACGCCGGCGGCATGAACGTGTACGTCCGCGCCCTCGCCGCGGCCCTGGCGGAGACCGGCGTCGAGGTGGAGATCTTCACCCGGTCCACCGAAGCCGGCCAGGCCGCCGTCGAGCACCCGTCCCCGGGGGTATGCGTCCACAACGTGTTCGCCGGGCCGCCGCGGAAGCTTCCCAAGGAGGAACTGCCGGCGCTGCTGCACAGCATGGTGGCCGAAATCGACCGGATCAAGCAGCTGCAGCCGCATGGCCGCTACGACGTGATCCATTCGCACTATTGGGTTTCGGGGGTCGCGGGGCTGGAGCTTTCGGAGCTGTGGGGGGTGCCGCTGGTGCACACCATGCACACCATGGCCAAGGTCAAGAACCTGCTGCTGGAGTCCGGCGAGCAGCCCGAGCCGCGCCGGCGCGAGGAGGGCGAGCACCTGATCGTCGACGGCGCCACCCGGCTGATCGCCAACACCGGGGCCGAGGCCGCCGAGCTGGTCTCGCACTACGGCGCCGACCCTGACCGCATCGACGTGGCGCCGCCGGGGGTCGATCTCTCCGTGTTCACGCCCGCCTTCCGGAGCCGCGCCCGCAACCGGCACGGCGTCCCGCCGGGACGCTTCCACCTGCTGTTCGCCGGGCGGATCCAGCGGCTCAAGGGTCCGCAGGTCCTGATCAAGGCGGCCGCGCTGCTGCGCGCCCGCCGCCCGGACATCGATCTGCAACTGACCATCCTGGGTGCGGTGAGCGGGGCCAAGGATTTTGACCTCAAGGCCCTGATCACCGCCGCCGGGATGGACGACGTCGTCACGCACCATCCGCCGGTCAGCGCGCCCAAACTGGCGGGCTGGTACCGCTCCGCCGACGTCGTGGTGATGCCCTCCTACAGCGAGTCCTTCGGCCTGGTCGCCCTGGAGGCCCAGGCCTGCGGCACCCCCGTCGTCGCCACGAAGGTGGGCGGGCTGTCGCGGGCGATCTTCGACGGCCGGACCGGCCTGCTGGTGGAGGGCCACAAGGCCGCGGACTGGGCCGACGCCCTCGAGGCCCTGCACGACGACCCGGCCACCCGGGAGGACATGGGCCGTGCGGCGTCGGTGCACGCCCAGGGCTTCGGCTGGCAGCGCACCGCCGCGATCACGCTGGAGAGCTACCAGGCCGCCCTGGTCCAGTATTTTGGAACACGAAGCATCCCGGTAGGCCACACGCCCTGACCGGGAGCCACCAGACGCACCGCCGGAACCACCGGCCGGAGCGACACGACGCCACGAGCCGAAGGACGACGATGTCTGAGAACACCACGGAAACCCCAGCCGCCGGACGGCCCGCCGGGACGCCGGTCCCGAGCGACCTGGAGATCGCGCAGCGGGCCACCATGCGGCCGATCGAAGACGTCGCCGCCGCCGCCGGGATCAACCCCGACGCGCTCGAATTCTACGGCCGCTACAAGGCGAAGATCGATCCGGCCAAGCTCACCCGGGACGGCGCGCATGCCCCGGGCAAGGTGGTGCTGGTCTCGGCGATGTCGCCCACCCCGGCCGGCGAGGGCAAGTCCACCACGACGGTGGGCCTGGCCGATTCGCTGGCCCGGGCCGGACACCGGGTGATGATTGCGCTGCGCGAACCCTCGCTGGGACCGATCCTGGGGATGAAGGGCGGCGCGACCGGCGGCGGCTACTCCCAGGTCCTGCCGATGGACGAAATCAACCTCCATTTCACCGGCGATTTCCACGCCATCACCTCGGCGAACAACGCCCTGATGGCGCTGGTGGACAACCACATCTACCAGGGCAACGCGCTCAACATCGATCCGCGCCGGATGACGTTCAAGCGCGTGCTGGACATGAACGACCGCTCGCTGCGCGAGGTGGTGATCGGGCTGGGCGGGCCGACGCAGGGCGTGCCGCGGCAGGACGGGTTCGACATCACGGTCGCCTCGGAGATCATGGCGGTGTTCTGCCTGGCCACCGACCTGGACGATCTGCGCGCCCGGCTGGGCCGGATCACCTTCGGCTACACCTACGACCGCGAGCCGGTGACGGTCGCCGACCTGGGTGTCCAGGGCGCGCTGACCATGCTGCTCAAGGACGCGATCAAACCGAACCTGGTGCAGACCATCGCCGGCACGCCGGCCCTCGTGCACGGCGGGCCCTTCGCCAACATCGCCCACGGCTGCAACTCGCTGATCGCCACCCAGACGGCCCGGGCCCTGGCCGACGTCGTCATCACCGAGGCCGGCTTCGGCGCGGACCTGGGCGCCGAGAAGTACATGGACATCAAGGCGAGGATCGCCGACGTCGCGCCGTCCGCCGTCGTGGTGGTGGCGACCATCCGCGCGCTCAAGATGCATGGCGGCGTCGCCAAGGACCAGCTCAAGGAGCCCAACGTCGAGGCGCTGGCCGCCGGCGCCGCCAACCTGCAGCGGCATGTGCGCAACGTGGAAAAGTTCGGCATCACCCCGGTGGTGGCGATCAACAAATTCGGCACCGACACCCGGGAAGAGCTGGACTGGCTGCTGGACTGGTGCGCGGCCGAGGGCGTGCAGGCGGCCGTGGCCGATGTCTGGGGCCGCGGCGGAGGCGGCGACGGCGGGGACGAACTCGCCGCCAAGGTGGCCGCGGCCATCGACGCCCCGCACAGCTTCCGGCACCTCTACCCGACGGAGCTGTCCGTGGAGGACAAGATCCGCACGATCGTCCAGGAGATCTACGGGGCCGACGGCGTCGAGTTCTCCGTCCCCGCGCTCAAGCGGCTCGCGGAGATCGAGCGGAACGGCTGGTCCGGGATGCCGGTCTGCATGGCGAAGACGCAGTACTCCTTCAGCGACGACGCCACCAGGCTCGGCGCGCCCAAGGGCTTCACCGTCCACGTGCGGGACCTGATCCCCAAGACCGGGGCGGGGTTCATCGTGGCGCTCACGGGTGCGGTGATGACCATGCCCGGGCTGCCCAAGGTGCCCGCCGCGATGCGGATGGACGTGGACGCCGACGGCAACCCCGTCGGCCTCTTCTAGCCCCCACCGGACCCTCCCGCAGATCCGGCAACCCACCACCGAACCCTCCCTCACATTCCGCAACCCACCACCGAACCCTCCCTCACATCCAGCAACCCACCACCGAACGCTCCCGCACATCCAACAACCCACCACCGGACGCTCCCGCAGATCCGGCGCGTCGATAGGGGCGTCTGTGGATAACTCCTCCACGGCTCTTCAAAGGGGTTCACAATGCCAGCATGAGAACGCGAACAAAGCTTCCCGGTGTGCTGGGCGCAGGACCCTTCACTCTTGCGACTGCGACGTCCCTGGGAGTGCCGAGGACCAGGCTCCGACAGTCCGACATCAGTCACGTCAGCCGGGGTCTCTATCGACCCGCGGAATGGAGCTTCGAGCTGGAGACGGCGGCCCGGGCGCTGTCCGCCGCATCGCCGGGGGCGTGGATCTCGCACGTCACGGCCGCCAGGCTTCGATGTCAGCTCTTGCCTCCGTGGCTCTCGGACTCTGAGGAGCTGCACCTGAGCAAGCCGCGGGCGCTGCCCGAGGTCCGGCGCAGGGGCATCGTCGGCCACACGGTTCTGGCTCTGGATGGCGAAGTCGAAACTGCGGACGGTATCCGGATCAGCACGCGTCCCCGGACATGGCTCGACCTCGCCCGGCAGCTGAGCCTGTCCGAATTGGTCTGCATGGGCGACGAGCTCGTTCGGATTCCCCGGCTCAGTTTGGAGGGACGAAGCGAGCCCTTCGCGACCATCGATGGGCTGCGTTTGATGCTGAGCCGCCACCCCAATCTGCAGGGAATCGTCCGCGCCCGGGCGGCCTTGGACTTGCTGCGGGTGGGATCCGATTCAGGTCCGGAAACACTGCTGCGCCTGGCGATAGGCGACGCCGGGCTGCCCGAACCGGAGCTTCAAATACCGCTGCGCCCGGGCACTCCGGCTTCACCGACTGCGGACCTTGGGTATCGCCGACGGCGGCTTGCGGTCCAGTACGACGGCGAGCACCATCTGCTTCCCGCCCAGGCCCTCAGTGACCGCAGGCGTGACAGGGCCTTCGAGGCAGCGGGATGGACGGTGGTCGTCCTGACGAAAGATGACCTCGCCGACGGCTTCGTGGGCGCTATCGCGAGGATCAAGCGGATTCTCCGCACCGCGTACCTCAGTCCGTCGGCCGCCGCCGGCTTTTCCGGCCCCGTCTGAGGGAGCGATCCGGCTGTTCCTGCACAACGTGAGGGAGCGTCGGGGTGGTGGCCACTGGAAACCACGACGCTCCCCCACCAGAGGTGAGGGAGCGTCGGGTCAGAACACCCCAGAACTGCGGGAGCGTCGGGGAAGAACGCGCCAGACGTGAGGGAGCGTCCGGCGAGGCGGTGGGGCTTAGCGCTCCAGGTCGCCGCGGATGAAGGCCTCGACCTTTTCGCGGGCGAGGTCGTCGTTGAACTGCTCCGGCGGGGACTTCATGAAGTAGCTCGACGCCGAGAGCAGCGGGCCGCCGATGCCGCGGTCCAGGCCGATCTTGGCGGCACGGACGGCGTCGATGATCACGCCGGCGGAGTTGGGCGAGTCCCAGACCTCCAGCTTGTACTCGAGCGAGACGGGGGCGTCACCGAAGTTGCGGCCCTCGAGGCGCACGAAGGCCCACTTGCGGTCGTCGAGCCACTGGACGTAGTCGGACGGGCCGATGTGCACGTCCTTGGCGGCGAGTTCGGCTTCGACGTTGGAGGTCACGGCCTGGGTCTTGGAGATCTTCTTGGACTCGAGGCGGTCGCGCTCGAGCATGTTCTTGAAGTCCATGTTGCCGCCGACGTTCAGCTGGTAGGTGCGGTCCAGGGTGACGCCGCGGTCTTCGAAGAGCTTGGCCATGACGCGGTGCGTGATGGTCGCACCGATCTGGCTCTTGATGTCGTCGCCCACGATCGGCACACCGGCGGCGGTGAACTTGTCGGCCCATTCCTTGGTCCCGGCAATGAAGACCGGCAGCGCGTTGACAAACGCCACACCGGCGTCGATCGCGGCCTGGGCGTAGAACTCGGCCGCTTCCTGGGACCCGACGGGCAGGTAGCAGACCATCACGTCGACCTGGGCGTCCTTGAGGGCCTGGACGACGTCGACCGGCTCCTCCGGGGACTGCTCGATGGTCTCGAGGTAGTACTTGCCGAGACCGTCGAGGGTCGGGCCGCGCTGGACGGTAACACCGGTCGGCGGGACGTCTGCGATCTTGATGGTGTTGTTTTCGCTGGCGAGGATCGCGGCGGACAGGTCCTGGCCCACCTTCTTGCCGTCGACGTCGAACGCTGCGACAAACTGCACGTCGTTGACGTGGTACTTGCCGAACTGGACGTGCATCAGACCCGGGATCGTGGCCTCGGGATCGGCGTCCCGGTAGTACTCGACACCCTGGACCAGCGAAGTGGCACAGTTACCCACGCCGACGATTGCTACACGAATCGGATTTGCAGACACGAAACTCCCTTTGAGAACAAACTTCACGCGCCCGGCCCGGACGTACTCTGATGTACGGCGGCGGCATACGGGCACAACGCCATGCGGCGCCCTTGCATTCTAGTCAACGGCGCCGCGGTCCGAGTTGTTCCCGGCCGCGGCACCTAATCTGTTACGGCCGGCGCCGGCCGGGCGGATGCCCGGGCGCGGCGGCGGCCCCGGTTTACTTCTGGGCCCAGAGGTTGATGTCGGACTCGACGGCGAACTCGTCGATCGCGTCCAGCTCGTCGGCCGTGAAATCCAGGTTGTCGACCGCGGCCAGGGTGTCCTCAAGCTGCCGGACGCTGGACGCGCCGACCAGCGCGGACGCCACGGAGGTGCCCTTGCCCTGCTCGCGGAGGATCCAGGCGATCGCCAGCTGCGCGAGGGTCTGGCCCCGGCCCTGGGCGATCCGGTTGAGCCCGCGCACACGGTCCAGGGTTTCCCCGGTGATCATGGCCTCGTCCAGGGACTTGTCCTGCGCCGCGCGGGAATCCTTCGGGACGCCGTCGAGGTAGCGGTCGGTGAGCATGCCCTGCGCCAGCGGCGAGAACGCGATGGCCCCGGCGCCCACCTGCTCCAGCGCCTCGTACAGGCTGGGGCTGCCGTTCTCGGTCCAGCGGTTCAGCATGGAGTAGCTGGGCTGGTGGATCAGCAGCGGGGTGCCAAGGTCCTTGAGGATCCGGGCCGCTTCGAGGGTCTGCTCCGGCGTGTAGGAGGAGATGCCCGCGTACAGGGCCTTGCCGGAGCGCACGGCCTGGTCCAGGGCGCCCATGGTCTCTTCCAGCGGCGTCTCGGGGTCCGGACGGTGGCTGTAGAAGATGTCGACGTAGTCGAGGCCCATCCGCCCCAGCGACTGGTCCAGGCTGGCCAGCAGGTACTTGCGGGAGCCCCAGTTGCCGTACGGCCCGGGCCACATGTCGTAGCCGGCCTTGCTGGAAATGATGA
This sequence comes from uncultured Actinomycetota bacterium, assembly GCA_963698285.1. GTDB lineage: Bacteria > Actinomycetota > Actinomycetes > Actinomycetales > Micrococcaceae > Arthrobacter. The sequence continues at coordinate 31,102 of CAVOQF010000007.1, forward strand.
GCTCGTCGCGGTAGGGCCGGAAATCGTCCTTGAAGTGGCGGCCGAAGTTGGTCTCGGCGCTGCCGTAGGGCGGGCCGTAGTTGTTGGCGAGGTCGAAGTGGGTGACGCCCAGGTCGAAGGCGCGGCGCAGGATGGCGCGCTGGGTTTCGAAGGGCTTATCGTCACCGAAGTTGTGCCAGAGGCCCAGCGAGATGGCGGGCAGTTTCAGCCCGCTGCGGCCCACCCGGCGGTAGGGCATGGAGTCATAGCGGTTCTCTGCTGCAACGTAGGTCATGAATATGATCCTTTCCTATTTTGAGACGACGGCGGCGCTGTGGCCGGGCAGTTCGACCTGGCCGGCCGCTAGCGCGATGCCGTCCTCGGTAGCCAGCAGCAGCGAGCTGCCGCCGACGGCGACCTGGCGGGGTTCGGCGGAGAAGTTCATCGCCACCTCCACGCTGCCGCGGCGCAGGCGCAGCCAGCGGTCGGCCTCGCTGAAAGCAACCGCGGTGTCCTCGAAACCGAGCCCGGCGAGCTCCGGCGTCGCGCGGCGCAGCGCGATCAGGTTCCGGTAGAGCTCCAGCAGCCGCGCGTGGTCCCCGGCCTCCGCCTCGGTCCAGTCCAGCTTGGAGCGGGTGAAGGTGTCGGGGTCCTGCGGGTCGGGCACGACGGCGGGGTCCCAGCCCATCCGCTCGAATTCCTTGATCCTGCCTTCCGCGGTTGCCTTGCCCAGTTCGGGCTCCGGGTGGGAGGTGAAGAACTGCCACGGCGTGGTGGCGCCGTACTCCTCGCCCATGAACAGCATCGGGGTGAACGGCGAGGTCAGGGTCGCGACGGCGGCAAGCGCCAGCTGCCCGTAGCCCAGGGTCTGGGAGAGCCGGTCGCCGGTGGCCCGGTTGCCGATCTGGTCGTGGTTCTGGCTGCAGACCACCAGGGCGGCAGGGTGGACCAGTGAGGTGTTGATCGGCCGGCCGTGGTGGCGCTCACGGAAGCTGGAGTAGCTCCCGTCGTGGAAAAACCCGTCAACCAGGACCTTGGCCAGCGCCGCGAGTGAATCGAAGTCGCTGTAGTAGCCGGTGGTTTCGCCGCTGACGTTGACGTGGACGGCGTGGTGGAAGTCGTCGCTCCACTGCCCCGCCAGTCCGTAGCCGTTCGACGTCCCGCGGGTAGAGCAGGCGCGGGTTGTTCAGGTCCGACTCGGCAATCATCGTCGCGGGGCGTCCGGTTTCGGCCGCCACGGCATCGGCGAGCGCCCCGAAGTCCTCCAGCAGGTGGACCGCGCGTTCGTCCTTGAAGGCGTGCACGGCATCGAGCCGGAGCCCGTCCACGTGGTAGTCGCGCAGCCACATGGCCGCGTTGTCCAGGATGTAGCCGCGGACGACGTCGGAGCCGGGGCCGTCCAGGTTGACCGAGTCGCCCCAGGTGTTGCCCTCCCCGGATTTGAGGTAGGGCCCGAACCGGGGCAGGTAGTTGCCGCTGGGGCCGAGGTGGTTGTAGACGACGTCCTGGATCACGCCCAGCCCGGCGCCGTGGGCCGCGTCGACGAAGCGCTGGTAGGCGGCCGGGCCGCCGTAGCCCTCGTGCACGGTGTACCAGAGGACCCCGTCGTAGCCCCAGTTGTGGGTGCCGTTGAACCCGTTGACCGGCAGCAGTTCCACGAAGTCGACGCCGAGGTCGGCCAGGTAGCCGAGCTTTCCGGCCGCGGCGTCCAGGGTCCCCTCGGGGGTGAAGGTGCCCAGGTGCAGCTCGTAGATCACGGCGCCTTGCAGCCCGCGGCCCTTCCACGCGCCGTCGGCCCACTCGTGGGCGCCGGCGTCGAAGGTCCGCGAGAGCGAGTGCACGCCCTCGGGCTGGCGGCGGGACCGCGGGTCCGGCAGCGGCGTCGTGTCCCCGTCCAGCAGGTAGCCGTAGTCGACGTCGCCGGAGGCCGGGCGCGTCCGGGGCGGTCCACCAGCCGTCCCGGCCGTCCCCGGACGCCGGGACCATCGGGTACCGCTGTCCGCCGGCGAGCAGCGTGACGTCCTGGGCTTTCGGCGCCCAGAGGTCGAAGCGTTCGGTTCCGTGTGCGGGCAGAGTCATTGCCGTTCCCCTCTATCGGTTCGTCAGTATGTGCGTTCAGGCGGCCGGCACCAGCAGGGCCACCGGGTAGTCGCGGAGGATCTCCCCCACGTCCACCGTGCCCGGGCCGAAGGACCTGCCGCTGAGCTGGTCCGTCATGGCGGCGGCGAGACGAATAGCGGTGTCCTGCCAGCCGCCCCGCTGTTCGAGGCCGCGGGGCAGCCTGGTGGCCAGGGTGAGGGCGCCGGGCGCACCGGCGCCGCGGTCAAAGGCGATCAGGTGGCCGGCCGCGGCTCCGGTGGCCGGCACCGCGGCATAGCCGGTGAAGAGCTCCGGCCGGTCCCGGCGCAGCCGCAGGGCCCGGGAGGTCACCAGCAGCTTCGCCGCGTCGTCCCGGTACGACGCCGGCAGCTCGCCGGCGTCGAGCGCGGCCAGGGCGGCGCGCCGCGCCGCGAAGTCGAACGGCCGCCGGTTGTCCGGGTCGGTCAGCGAACGGTCCCAGAACTCGGTGCCCTGGTACACGTCCGGCACCCCGGGCATGGTGAGCTGGACCAGTTTGGCGGAGAGCGCGTTGGCGGAGCCGTACGGGTCCAGCAGGGCCACCAGGGCATCGAGTTCGGCGCGCACCTGGGCGTTGTCGAAGGCCGCGTCGACCGCCGCCGCCAGCTTCGCTTCGAAGTCCGGGTCCGGATCCAGCCAGTCGGTCGAATTGCCGGCCTCGCGGGCGGCCTTCCGGGCGTAGGACTGGAGCCGTTCCCGGTCGGCGGGCCAGACGCCGGCCACGGCCTGCCACAGCAGGTTGGCCAGCGGCCCGTCCGGCAGGGGCGCCAGTTCCTGCAGCCGGCGCAGCGACGCGGTCCACTCCGGGGCCAGCTCCGCGAGCACCGAAATCCGCGCCCGGGTGTCCTCGCTGCGCTTCGTGTCGTGGGTGCTGAGCGTGGTCATGGACAGCGGCAGCCGGTCCTGGCGGCGGGCCATCCGGGCGTGGAACTCGTCGGTCGACAGCGCGAACTCGGTGGGGTCCGCGCCGACTTCGGTGAGGGTGCCCAGCCGGGTGTAGCGGAAGAAGGCGGTGTCCTCGACGCCCTTGGCCATCACCATGCCGGAGGTTTGCTGGAAGCGGCGGCCAAGTTCCTCGTCGGCCCCGGGGCCGGCGCGCAGCAGCAGCGGCAGCAGCGCCTGCACGGCGGGTTCCAGGTCGGGGCGGCGCCGGACGGCGAGTTCGCAGGCTTCGCGCAGCACGTCCTCGCCCTCGGGCAGGTAGCTGCGGTAGACCGGGAACGCCGCGATGATTTCGGACAGCGCATCGGCTGCGGCCTCCGCGCCGAGTCCGGCGCCGGCCGGGACCAGCCGGGCGAGCCGCAGCATTTCCGAATGCAGGATCCCGTCCGTGATCCGGCGCTTGGTGCCGCGGATCATCTCCTCGTAGTCGGCGGGCTCCCCGCCGCGCAGCGAGGCGTCCAGCGCGTCCAGGCCGGCCTGGCCGGCGGGGTCCACCAGGACCCGGTCCACGTCCGCGAGGGCGTCGTACCCGGTGGTTCCCTCGCACTCGAAGGCGGCCGGGAGTTCCTCCCCGGGCTCGAGGATCTTCTCGATCAGCAGGTAGGCACCGCCGGTCACCTCGCGCAGCCGGCGCAGGTAGCCGGCCGGATCCGCGAGGCCGTCCGGGTGGTCGATCCGCAGGCCGTCGACGAGGCCGTCCCGGAACCAGCGCACAACCTCGGCGTGCGCCTCATCGAAGACTTCCGGGATCTCGACCTTGATCCCGGCGAGGGTGTTGACCGCGAAGAACCGGCGGTAGTTGAGCTCGCTGTCGGCACGCCGCCAGCCCACCAGTTCGTAGTGCTGCCGGTCGTGGACCGCGCGCGGATCGTCCCCTGCGGTGTAGGTGCCCTCGGCCAGCGGGAACCGGTGGTCGTAGTACCGCAGTTCGCCGTCGCGGATCTCCAGCGCGTCCACGTCCGAGTCGTCGCCGAGCACGGGGATCCGGAGCCGGCCGCCGCCGAAGTCCCAGTCGACGTCGAACGCCTGGGCGTAGCGCGACTGCTGCCCTTCCTTGAGCAGCGACCACCACCACGGGTTCTGGACCGGGGTGGCGACGCCGACGTGGTTGGGCACGATGTCCACGAGGACGCCCATGCCGGCCTCCCGCGCGGCGCGGGAGACCGCTTCAAGGCCCTCGGGCCCGCCGCGGTCCGGGTCGATCGCGGCGGGGTCGGTGACGTCGTAGCCGTGGTCCGAGCCCTGCTCCGCCGTCAGGATCGGCGACAGGTAGATCCAGTCGACCCCCAGGGACTTCAGGTAGGGCACGGTCGCGGCGGCATCCTGCAGGGTGAAGCCCTGCCGGATCTGCAGCCGGTAGGTCGAGGCGGGGGTCCTCATGAAGCGGAGGCCTTGGCGGCGCTGGTTTCGGCGGCCTTGGTCTGCGCCTCCGCCATCTCCTCCTGGGCTTCTTCGTGCTCGGCCATGGAGGCAAGCGACGCGGCGGCGGAGTAGTCCACCTCAACTTCGGGGCCCGAGTAGGCGCGCAGCACCACCATGGACTTGGCCGCCAGCGTCAGTGCGGCACCTGCCTTGAGCGGCTCGTCCTTGTCGGCCTGGTCGGCGGTGTCCACCAGCAGCTCCCAGAACGGCGAGTACTCCTCGGTGGGCAGCACGAAGTCCACATCGCCGTCGTGGGCGTTGAAGGCCATCACAAAGCTGTCGTCGGTGATCCGGCGGCCCCGCGAGTCCTGCTCCTGGATGCCGTGGCCGTTGAGGAAAACGCCGATGGTCCGGCCGAAGCCGCTGTCCCAGTCCTCGGGCAGCATCTCGGTGCCGTCGGTCTTCAGCCAGACGATGTCGGGCAGCTTCTCGCCCTCGCCGCGGACGACCGGCCGGCCGTCGAAGAAGCGGCTGCGGCGGAACGTCGGGTGGTCGTGGCGGATCTTGTTGACGAAGGCGGTGAACTCCACGAGCGGCTGGTCCATGGCTTCCCAGTGCACCCAGCTCAGTTCGGAGTCCTGGCAGTAGGTGTTGTTGTTGCCCTGCTGGGTGCGCCCCAGTTCGTCGCCGTGCAGCAGCATCGGCACGCCCTGCGAGAGCAGCAGCGTGGCGATGAAGTTCCGCTGCTGGCGGGCGCGGAGGGTCAGCACGGTGTCGTTGTCGGTGTCGCCTTCCTCGCCGCAGTTCCAGGAGCGGTTGTGCGATTCGCCGTCGTTGTTGCCTTCGCCGTTGGCCTCGTTGTGCTTCTCGTTGTAGGAGACCAGGTCCCGCATGGTGAAGCCGTCGTGGGCGGTGACGAAGTTGATGGAGGCCACCGGGCGGCGGGCGGAGCTTTCGTACAGGTCCGCCGAGCCGGTGAGGCGGGAGGCGAATTCGCCCAGCGTGGACGGTTCGCCGCGCCAGAAGTCGCGGACGGTGTCGCGGTACTTGCCGTTCCACTCGGTCCACTGCGGCGGGAAGTTGCCCACCTGGTAGCCGCCGGGGCCGACGTCCCACGGCTCGGCGATCAGCTTCACCTGGGACACGATCGGGTCCTGCTGGATCAGTTCGAAGAAGGTGGAGAGCTTGTCCACGTCGTAGAACTCGCGGGCCAGGGTGGAGGCGAGGTCGAAGCGGAAGCCGTCGACGTGCATTTCCGTCACCCAGTAGCGCAGGGAGTCCATCAGCAGCTGCAGGGAGTGGGGGTGGCGCACGTTGAGCGAGTTGCCCGTGCCGGTGTAGTCCATGTAGTGCTTCAGGTCGCCGTCGACCAGGCGGTAGTAGGCCTGGTTGTCGATGCCCTTGAAGGACAGCGTGGGGCCGAGGTGGTTGCCTTCGGCCGTGTGGTTGTAGACCACGTCCAGGATGACCTCGATGCCGGCCCGGTGCAGCTCGCGGACCATGGCCTTGAATTCCTGGACCTGGTGTCCGACGTCGCCGGAGGAGCTGTAGGTGTTCTGCGGCGCGAAGAAGCCGATGGTGTTGTAGCCCCAGTAGTTGTTGAGGCCCTTCTCCACCAGGGTGCCGTCGTTGACGAACTGGTGCACCGGCATCAGCTCGATCGCCGTGACGCCGAGCTTCTTCAGGTGCTCGATCACGGCGGGGTGGGCCACGCCGGCGTAGGTGCCGCGCTGCTCTTCGGGGATTTCCGGGTGCAGCTCGGTCAGGCCCTTGACGTGCGCCTCGTAGATGACCGACTCGTGGTACGGGATGCGCAGCTGCCGGTCCCCGTCCCACTCGAAGTACGGGTTGATGACCACGCCGTGCATGGTGTGCGGCGCCGAATCGCCGTCGTTGCGCGAGTCGGGGTCGCCGAATTCGTAGGAGAAGAGCGCCGGGTCCCAGTCGATCTCGCCCTGGATGGCCTTCGCGTACGGGTCCAGCAGCAGCTTGTTCGGGTTGAAGCGGTTCCCGCTGGCCGGCTCGTACGGGCCGTGGACCCGGTAGCCGTACTTCTGTCCGGGCTGGATCTGCGGCAGGTAGCAGTGCCAGACGTAGCCGTCCACCTCGGTCAGTTCGATGCGCGTCTCGCTCAGGTCATCGGCCAGGAGGCAGAGTTCCACCCGTTCCGCCTGTTCGCTGAACAGGGCGAAATTGGTGCCGGTGCCGTCAAAGGTGGCTCCCAGCGGGTAAGCCGTTCCGGGCCAGACTTCCATGTGTACTCCTCGTGCGATGCGGACAATCTCTAGACAGACTACTTGTAAGTAGGGTTACTAATTTACCGGCGGCTTTTACGGCGCCCTTTTGTTACAGCCTCGCGATGACCCCCGGCAGGGAATCCGCAATGGCCGACGCGGTCAGCGGGCCGCCGTCGGAGGCCAGGGTTCCGGCCCGGCCGTGCAGGCTGGCTGCCATCGCGGCGACGGCGGCCCACCGGTCCGGCCCGCCGATGCCGCGGGCACTGAAGGCTCCGGTGTCGTCGGCGAGCTGGGCCAGCAGGGACCCCAGCACGCCGGCCAGGACGTCGCCGCTGCCGGCGCTGGCCATCCAGGGGCTGGCCTCGGCCTGGCTGAAGACGGCGCCCGACGGCGCGGCCACGAGCGTGCGTGGCGCCCTTGAGCAGCACGGTCGCGCCGGTCAGCGCGGCGGCCTGCCGGACGGCGGCGCAGCGTGGCGTCCTCCACGCTGCCGCGTCCCGGGCCGGCGCCGTACCGGCCCAGCAGCGCGGCCAGCTCGCCCGCGTGCGGGGTCAGCACGGTCCGCGGCGGACAGGCGGTGCGGGCAGGGCCGGCAGCGCGCCGGCGTCGGCCACGGTGGGGAGCCCGGCGGCCGCGGCCTCGCGGACGCGCTCCAGCTGCTCGTGGGCGCCGTCGTCCAGTCCCGGACCGAGGAGCCAGGCCTGGACGTGCGCGTCCGCGACGCGTCGTGCCGCACACCACCTCGGGGCAGGACCGGCGGACCAGGTCGGCGACGTCCGGCGGGCCCAGGTAACGGACCATGCCGGCGCCGGCGGCCAGGGCGCCCGCGGCAGGCGAGCACGGCGGCCCCCGGGTAGCGCGAGGACCCGGCCACGACGCCCAGCACGCCCCGGGAGTATTTGTGCGAGCGGCGGCCGGGGCGCGGCAGCAGCGCGGCCAGGTCCCCGGCTTCCAGGCGCCGCAGCGCCGGGTCATCCCAGCGCGTGTTCGATGCCGATGGGGATGGTCCGGAGCCGGCCGGTGAAGTCCGCGCCGGGGTCGGCGAGCAGGCCGGCCTTCGCCGCCCCGAAGCTCACGGTCACGTCGGCGGCCAGGACCGGGGCGTGCGCCTCACCGGTGTCGGCGTCGACGCCGCTGGGGATGTCGCAGGCCACCACCGAGTCCGTGCCGGCTGCGCTGTAGCTCTTCGATCAATTGTGCTTCCGGCCCGCGCAGTCCGCCCTGTGCGCCGGTGCCGAGGACCGCGTCGATCACGACGTCGGCGCCGGGCGGCGGCCGCGGCGAGGTCCGCCGCGTTGGTCGTCGCTGAGGACGGCGTCCCGGCCGCCGGCGGCCCGGAACGCCGCCAGCCCGGCCGGGTGCGCCTCGCCCGGCGGTGAGGACCGCCGTCGTCCGCAGGCCGCGGCGGGACAGCAGCGCCGCCGCGTAGAGGCCGTCGCCGCCGTTGTTGCCCTTGCCGGCGAGCACGGTGACGCTGGAGCCGTAGGGCCGCAGCCCGCGGCCCTGCAGTTCGCGGATCACCGTGTTGGCGAGCCCGTAGGCGGCGCGCTGCATGAGAACAGCGCCCATCCCGGTGTCCGCACTGGTCTCGAGAAGCTGCTTTTCGACTTCTCGGATGTGGGTTCCGGTATGGGCGCTGATCATGGTGCTGCTTAGCCTTCGGCGATCACCGTGGCGGTCGGCGATGCCGCCGTCGTGGCTGATCGAGAGGTGCCAGCGTTTGACGCCCTTCGACTCGGCCACGGCCAGCACGGTGTCCTTGACCTGGACGGTGGGTCCGTGCTGGTCCAGGCCGATCCAGCAGTCCTGCCAGTTCATGCCCGCCGGAGCCCCGAGCACCTTGGCCACGGCTTCCTTGGCGGCGAACCGCGCCGCCAGGGACCGGGTGTTCAGCTCCCGCTCGGCCGGGACGAAGAGCCTGTCGCGCAGCCCCGGGGTGCGCTCAAGCTGCCGCCCGAACCGCTCAATGTCTACGACGTCCACGCCGATGCCAACAATCATGCGGCTATTCTACGGTCACGCTCTTGGCCAGGTTCCGCGGCTGGTCCACGTCGTAGCCCTTGGCGCTGGCCAGGGCGAGCGCGAAGATCTGCAGCGGAACGGTGGACAGCAGCGGGGCCAGGAGCGTCGGCGTCTCCGGGATGTAGATGACGTGCTCGGCATAGGCCTTCACCGCTTCGTCACCCTCCTCGGCGATCACGATCGTCTTGGCGCCGCGGGCGCGGACTTCCTGGATGTTGGAGACGACCTTGGAGTGCAGCGAGTCGCGGCCGCGGGGCGAGGGGACCACCACGAAGACCGGCTGGCCTTCCTCGATCAGGGCGATCGGGCCGTGCTTGAGTTCGCCGGCGGCGAAGCCCTCGGCGTGGATGTAGGCGAGCTCCTTGAGCTTGAGCGCCCCTTCCATGGCGACCGGGAAGCCGACGTGGCGGCCCAGGAACAGCACGGACTTGGCGTCGGCCATGGCCTCGCCGAGTTCCTTGATCTGGGCCTCGTTGTCCAGGATGTGCTGGATCTTGGCCGGGATCTTGCCCAGGTCCGCGAGGATGTCCTTGATTTCGCCCTGGAACTTGTTGCCGCGCAGCTGCGCCAGATACAGGCCCAGCAGGTAGGCGGCGGTGATCTGGGCGAGGAATGCCTTGGTGGACGCCACCGCGATTTCCGGGCCGGCGTGCGTGTACAGCACGGCGTCGGACTCGCGCGGAATGGTGGAACCGTTGGTGTTGCAGATGGACACCGTCTTGGCGCCCTGTTCCTTGGCGTAGCGGACGGCCATCAGCGTGTCCATGGTCTCGCCGGACTGCGAGATGGAGACGATCAGCGTGTTGGCGTCGACGATCGGATCCCGGTAGCGGAACTCGTGCGAGAGCTCCACCTCGGTGGGGATCCGGCACCAGTGTTCGATCGCGTATTTCGCAACCTGGCCGGCGTAGGCGGAGGTGCCGCAGGCCAGGACGATGATCTTGTCGACGCTCTTGAGCAGTTCCGGATCGATCCGGAGCTCATCGAGTGTCAGCTTGCCGTGGACGTCGGAGCGGCCCAGCAGGGTCTGCAGCACGGCGTCCGGCTGGTCGTGGATTTCCTTCTCCATGAAGGACGGGAAGCCGCCCTTTTCCGCCGAGGCCGGATCCCAGTTGACGTGGTATTCCTTGCCCTCGGCCGGGGCGCCGAAGAAGTCGGTGATCTCGACGGTGTCCGCGGTGATGGTGACGATCTGGTCCTGGCCCAGTTCCACGGCGCGGCGGGTGTAGTCGATGAAGCCGGAGACGTCGGAGCCGAGGAAGTTCTCGCCCTCGCCCAGGCCCACCACGAGCGGGGAGTTGCGGCGGGCGGCCACGACGACGTCGGGCTGGTCCGCGTGCACGGCGAGCAGCGTGAAGGCGCCTTCGAGCCGCTGGCAGGCAAGCTGCATGGCCTTGGTCAGGCCGCCCTTGGAGGGGTCGCCGCCGAGCTGGTTGCGGTAGATGTCGCCGAGCAGGGCGGCTGCCACCTCGGTGTCGGTCTCGGACTGGAAGGTCACGCCCTTGCGGACGAGTTCCTGCTTCAGCTCGGCGAAGTTTTCGATGATGCCGTTGTGGATGAGCGCCAGCTTGCCGCCGTCGGACAGGTGCGGGTGCGCGTTCTGGTCCGTGGGGCCGCCGTGGGTCGCCCAGCGGGTGTGGCCGATCCCGGTCATGGCGTCGGGCAGCGGGTTGGCCTCCAGCTCGGCGATCAGGTTGCTCAGTTTGCCCGACTTCTTGCGGGAGGAAATGGCACCGTCGGCCACGACGGCGATCCCGGCGGAGTCATAGCCGCGGTACTCGAGGCGCCGCAATCCTTCCAGGACAACGTCCAGGGCTTTGTGTTCAGTATTTACCCGGCCGGCCGCGCGGCCTACATATCCAACGATTCCACACATGGACACAAGCCTAGCTGGTTTCCCGGTCATCCGACGTAGGATGAGCGGCCCGGGCCGCGCTGCCGGGGTCGCGGCGGCGTCCATTTCGCTCTGGGCGTCGTCAAGGGCAGAATCTCTAGGGTGACTTTGCAACGCAACGAAGCGAACGGCGAGGGCGTCTCCCCGTTCGTTGAGCTGGACCGGCAGACCTGGTCCCGGCTCGCTGCCCAGATGGAGCAGCCCCTCAACGAAGAGGACGTACTCCGCCTCCGCGGCCTGGGCGACCCCCTCGACATGAAGGAGGTCCGGGAGGTCTACCTTCCGCTGTCCCGGCTGCTGCACCTTTATGTGGAGGCCGCCAACCAGCTCCATGCGGCGACCACCACGTTCCTGGGCGAGAAGACCCAGCGCACCCCGTTCGTCATCGGCGTGGCCGGTTCGGTCGCCGTGGGGAAATCCACCATCGCCCGCGTGCTCCGCGAAATGCTGCGGCGCTGGCCCGGCACCCCGAACGTGGAGCTCATCACCACGGACGGCTTCCTCTACCCCCTCGCCGAGCTCAGGCGCCGGCAGCTCCTGGACCGCAAGGGGTTTCCGGAGTCCTACGACCGCCGTGCCCTGTTGCGCTTTGTGAGCGAGATCAAAGGCGGCGCGGAGGAAGTGCGTGCGCCCTGGTATTCGCATGTCACCTACGACATCGTTCCCGGCCGGGAGGTCGTGGTCCGACGGCCGGATGTGCTGATTGTCGAGGGGCTGAACGTCCTGGCGCCGGCCCGTCCGCGGCACGACGGCCGGCAGGGTCTCGCCCTGAGCGACTTCTTCGACTTTTCGATCTATGTGGACGCCAAGACTTCCTACATCGAGGAATGGTACGTGGACCGTTTCCGCAAGCTGCGGACCACGGCCTTCGCGCAGCCGGAATCCTATTTCCACCGCTACGCGACGCTGTCCGATTCCGAGGCCGAGCAGACCGCCCGCGACATCTGGAAGCGCATCAACGAGCCGAACCTTGAGGAAAACGTCCTCCCCACCCGCGGCCGGGCCCAGCTGGTGCTGACCAAGGACGCCGACCACTCCATCCGCCGCATGCTGCTGCGCAAGGTCTAGCACAGGTGTGCCAGAACGCCTCCGGACGCCGCGGACAGCCCCGGAAACTCCCGAGCCGGCGGACGTTCGGGCGGGTCGTCGCCGCGGCGGCACGGGTCCGCGACCCTGGCCGCCCTGGCCGCCTGCAGCCCGGGGGGCAGGACGCCGGAGCCGACTTCCGGCACGGGCGTGCCAACTGGAAGCCCCTCCGCCGACGGACCCCTCCGCCTCCGCCTCCGGTTCACCGGCCGCCACGCCCACGGCCTCTGCGGGCGCCGGGAGTTCCGCCACCCGCCGCTCCGGCCCCGCGCAGCTCCTCCTGCGGCCGCCGGCCCGGGCCGGAAGTATTCCCTCACGGATCCCACGAGCCCGTGGGTGGTGGTGAACAAACACCGGCCGCTCTCCCCCGCGACCTTTGTGCCGCCGGACCTGGTGCGGCCGGCCGTCCGGCTGGCGATGTCCGGTGAGGCGGCGCTGCTGAACCGCACGACGGCGGCGGCGGCCGAGCGGATGTTCGCGGCTGCGGCGGCGGCCGGCGTCGTCCTGATCCTGGCCAGCGGCTACCGCTCCTTCGCCACCCAGACGGCCACCTACAACAGCTACGTGGATTCCCGCGGGCAGGCGCCGAGGCGGACACCGCCTCCGCCCGGCCCGGCTACTCGGAGCACCAGACGGGCTGGTCGTTCGACATCGGCGACGGCGGCGGGGCCTGCAGCTTTCAGCCCCAGCTTCGCGGACCAGCCGGCCGCCGTCTGGGCCAAGGCCAACGCGCACCGCTTCGGCTTCGTGGTCCGCTACCCGTGGATGCTGCACGAGATCACCGGCTACTTCTACGAGCCGTGGCATCTGCGCTACATCGGTATCGAGGCGGCCGCGGACATGCACGCCCGCGGCATCGCCACGCTCGAGGAATACTTCGGTCTGGAAGCCGCGCCGGCGTACTTGTAGGCGGCGCCGGGCTACCCGTGGGGCAGCGTCGTCCGCGCGGATTTTCCCCATCTTTGCCACCACGACGCCGGGACACGCCGGCGCAATCGGCCGACACGCCGTCGGACGCGGTCATAGGTGGGGAAACCCGGCGTCGCCGGCCACAGCGATCCGCTGACGGAACCGCTTGGCTGGCTATTCGGCGACGAGGGCCAGGGCGAGTTCGGTCCGGACCACCTGGGCCAGGCGCTCGGCGACGTCCTGGGCGGTGTCGTGGTCGCCGGCTTCCACCATGACGCGGACCACCGGCTCGGTGCCCGACGGGCGCAGCAGGACGCGTCCGGTGTCGCCGAGTCGGCTTCGGCGGCGGCCACGGCCGCGCCACCACCTTCGTCGCCGTTGACCCGGGTGCGGTCGACGCCCTTGACGTTGATCAGGACCTGCGGCAGCTTGGTCATGACCTTGGCCAGCTCCTTGAGCGGACGGCCGGTCAGCGCCACCTGGGCGGCAATCTGCAGGCCGGTCAGGACGCCGTCGCCGGTGGTGGCATGGTCGGCGAAGATCACGTGGCCGGACTGTTCGCCGCCCAGGTTGAAGCCGCCTTCGCGCATGCCTTCGAGCACGTAGCGGTCCCCCACGCCGGTCTCGCGGAGGCTGATGCCGGCTTCGCGCAGGGCGATCTTGAGCCCGAGGTTGCTCATCACGGTGGCCACCAGGACGTCGTCCTTGAGCTTTCCGGCAGTCCTTGAGGGCCACGGCCAGGATGGCCATGATCTCGTCGCCGTCCACCTCGTTGCCTTCGTGGTCCACCGCGAGGCAACGGTCGGCGTCGCCGTCGTGCGCGATGCCGAGGTCCGCCCCGTGGTCCAGGACCGCCTGCTTGAGCGGGCCGAGGTGGGTGGAGCCCACCCCGTCGTTGATGTTGAGGCCGTCCGGCTCGGCGCCGATGACCAGCACGTCGGCGCCGGCGTCCTTGAAGACCTGCGGGCGAACAGCCGCTGGCGGCGCCGTGGGCGCAGTCCAGTACCACCTTCAGACCGTCGAGGCGGTGCGGGAGGGTGCCCAGCAGGTGCACGATGTAGCGGTCCTCGGCGTCGGAGAAGCGCTGGATGCGTCCCACCTCGCCGCCGACCGGGCGGAAGGGCTCCTTGGCGAGCTGCTCCTCGATGGCGTCCTCGACGTCGTCGGGCAGCTTCTGGCCGCCGCGGGCGAAGAACTTGATGCCGTTGTCCGGCGCCGGGTTGTGGGAGGCGGAGATCATCACGCCGAAGTCGGCGTCGAGGTCCGCCACGAGGTAGGCCGCCGCAGGGGTCGGCAGCACGCCGGCGTCGTAGACGTCGATCCCCGAGCTGGAGAGCCCCGCCTCGACGGCGGCCGCGAGGAACTCGCCGCTGGCGCGCGGATCGCGGGCCACGACGGCGCGCGGCCGCTTGCCGTCGGTGCTGCGGTCGTGGCCGAGCACGACGGCGGCGGCCTGCGCCAGCTGCAACGCCAGCTCTGCGGTCAGCAGGCCGTTAGCCAGGCCCCGGACACCATCTGTTCCAAATAATCTAGACATCGCGTTCAAGTTTAGTCGATGGCACGCCCAGGTCCCGCCCCGGGCCGCCGGCGGCCGGCTAAAACGACGGAAGCCCGCCCCGCGCAATGCGGGACGGGCTTCCGGAACCAGGCGCCAGTAGCGCTGGAAGGCGCTTTTTAGCGCTTGGAGTACTGCTGGGCCTTGCGAGCCTTCTTGAGACCAGCCTTCTTGCGCTCGATGACGCGTGCGTCACGGGTAAGGTAGCCGGCCTTCTTCAGGGTGGCGCGGTTGTTCTCGACGTCGATCTCGTTCAGCGAACGGGCGATGCCGAGGCGCAGTGCACCGGCCTGGCCGGAGGGGCCACCGCCGTGGATGCGGGCAATGACGTCGTAGGCGCCTTCGAGATCGAGGATCTTGAAGGGCTCGTTGACGTCCTGCTGGTGCAGCTTGTTCGGGAAGTAGTTCGACAGCTCGCGGCCGTTGATGGTCCACTTGCCGGAGCCCGGCACAACGCGAACGCGTGCGACGGCTTCCTTGCGGCGGCCAACAGCTGCGCCGGCGACGGTCAGTGCCGGACGTTCCTTCTTCGGCGCGGCCGCGTCAGCAGCTCCGCTTTCCGAGGTGTAGCTGGTCAGGTTTTCCTCAGCCTCAACGGCTTCGGTGGTCAGTTCTTCGTTCTGAGCCACGATTCTCCTTGATAAAAAGTTGGTTGGTGGCCAGGACTACTGGGCGACCTGGGTGATTTCGAAAGTCTTGGGCTGCTGGGCGGCGTGCGGGTGCTCTGCACCGCGGTAGACCTTCAGCTTGCCCAGCTGCTGTGCAGCGAGGGAGTTCTTCGGGAGCATGCCCTTGATGGCCTTCTCCACGGCGCGGACCGGGTTGGATTCCAGCAGCTCCGCGTAGTTGACGGAGGTCAGGCCGCCCGGGTAGCCGGAGTGGCGGTATGCGCGCTTCTGCTCCAGCTTGGCGCCGGTGAGGGCAACCTTCTCAGCGTTGATGATGATGACGAAGTCGCCCATGTCCATGTGGGACGCAAAGGTGGCCTTGTGCTTGCCGCGCAGCAGGATTGCGGTCTGGCTGGCAAGACGACCAAGGACAACGTCGGTGGCGTCAATGACGTGCCACTGGCGGTTGATATCGCCGGGCTTCGGGGTGTACGTACGCACGGTGTTTGCCTCGTTCTTGTTCTGGCGTTCTTGTTTTAGGCGTCACGCAAAGGTGCACCTACTATCTATGCGCTACCGGAACAGAGGTGAGGGCTCCATGTAACCAGTCATCCTGTGGTCTCGAATGTGCACGTTGAGTAGCTATCCTGCAACCGGATTCTCAAGCGGGCACGCATCATCGAGATAGGACACGCACAACGACTACCAAGAATAGCGGAAGCGGGGGTCGTGGGTCAAAATGGGGTGTCCGGTGGCATGCTGCCCTGCGTGCCGCGCAGTTCCGGCCCGCCGCGCCCCTGGAGGTACCGTGCCCGATCCCGCCCTTGCAGGTTCCGCACCGCTGCTGTTCCTCACGGGAATCGCGGCAGCCGGGCTGGGCCTTGGCCTGCTGGGCGACGCCCTCGTGCGGCGCACCCTGCCGGAGCTGGCGGGCCGCCCCACTCCCCTCCAGCGGACGACGACGGCGGTGGCCGCCGCGGCGCTCTGCGCGCTGCTGGCCTGGCGCTTTGGCGCTTCCCCGGAACTGCCGGCGTTTATGTTTCTCGCAATTACCGGCGTGCAGCTGGCGCGCATCGATATCTTTCATCATTTGCTGCCTAACCGGCTGGTGGTGCCCCTGCTGGGAGCCGGCATCCTGCTGCTCGCCGGCGCCTCGCTAGCACTGGGAGGCTGGGAAAAGCTGGCCCGCGGCCTCGCCGGCGGGGTCATCCTCTTCTTTTTCTACTTCATCTTGGCCCTCATCAGCCCCAAGAGCCTCGGAATGGGCGATGTTAAGCTCGCCGCACCACTCGGGCTGTACTTGGGCTACTTGGGCTGGGCACCCCTGTTCTACGGCGGCGCCCTGGGCTTCGTCGCCGGCGGCCTGGTGTCCCTGGCGCTCGTGCTCAAGAACCGCGGAAACAAGCCGAAGGAAGTGGCCTACGGGCCGTCCATGCTGGCCGCCGCCCTGGCCGCCATCCTGCTCTCCGCGTAGCGCCCACCCCCGCGCCCGCGTAGGTAAACCAGTAAGCCGACTTAGCAAAACAAGTAGTTGGCACCAGCCTGCCCAGAAGAACTGAGTACACCTTTCCAGAGGTGCAGGTAAAACCCTCATTTCGCCCCCGAAAGTCGAGTAGTCCGATTCATTGCCGGGCCGTTAATCGGCGTGCAATTCTTGTCCCATCGGAGCTCCACCAGGTAGCAAAAGGGGATTTGCTGGAATTCCGTAAAACCAATCAAAACTCTGGATAAGGACTTTTATAATGAACGGTCTCATGGTCTCAATGCTTTCTTTCATCGCCGGCGTCAAGGACCGGCTGGAATCCGAAAAGGGAGCCACCGCAACGGAATACTCGCTCCTCGTCGCCTTCATCGCCTTCCTGGTCATCGGCGGCGCCACCCTCTTCGGCGGCGCACTCAGCAACTGGTTCACCGCCCTGGGCGCAGAGGTCAACACCTGGCGGGCTCCGTAGCCAGGTTCCCGCACAAGCCGGCTGGAGGGTCTCCCGGCCGGCGGTCTCAGCACCACATGTGCCGCGTCCGTGCATCGCGGACGCGGCACATTTCTTTCCATTCTCAGCTGCATCTATCCCTGGGGGGATCCAATGAAGCGCAGCAAGCCAAAGGTGCCCGGCGCCGGCAGCGACGGGCGCGAGCGGGGGGCCGCCGCCGTTGAGCTGGGCCTGGTGGCACCCGTCCTACTGCTCCTGGTCGGCGGGATCATCGAGTTCTCGCACCTGTACAACCTTCAGATTTCAGTAACCCAGGCCGCCCGCGAGGCGGCCCGGACCATGGCCGTGGAGCACGATGCCACCGCAGCCCAAGCCGCCGGCATCGCCGGGGCGCCAGGGCTCGACGCCGCAGCATTCGGTTTCAATTTCACCGGCGTCTGCGACGGCACGCCCGGCAATGCCGCGGTCACCGTCACCTACACCGCCGGCGCACTCACCGGCCTGCTCGGCCCAACCCTGGCCCTCGAAGGCGAAGGGTCAATGCAATGCGGCGGCTGAGCCGTGCCGGGCGACAAGGAGCGGGGCGCCACGGGCGTCCTGGTCGCCGTGATGATGCTCGTCCTGATCGGCGCGGGAGCGATGGCCGTGGACGCGGGCCAGATCTACGCCGAGCGGGCACAACTTCAGAACGCGGCGGATGCCGGCGCCATGGCAGCGGCACAGCGGTGCCACGCGGCCGGCGGTTGCACCGACGCGGAGGCGACCGCGTGGGCCGCCGCACTGACCGGCGGAAATTCCAACGACGGCGCCACGGCCATCGATTCGGTGGACCTGTCCGTTCCGGACCAGGTGACCGTGGCCACGTCGACCCTGGAACGGGCCCAACGGATTCCTCACCAAGATGTTCGCCAGCGCGCTGAACGCCCCGCCGGTGACGGTAGGGGCCCGTGCCACCGCGGCGATCGAGCCGGTTGGCGGCGCGACGGCCTTTCCACTGGCCATCTCGGACTGCCAGTACGACCTCTCCGGGGCCGTAGACACCGGCGACATCCAGTTGATCAAGTACAAGCCGGGCAGCGGAACCTGCACCTCCACCTCGGGCCACGTCATTCCCGGCGGCTTCGGCTGGCTCGACCACACCGGCGGGCCCTGCCTGGCCGCCACCGACGCCGATGACACCGTTCCGACGGACACCGGCGCGAACTATCCCGGCGCCTGCGACGCAACCGTCACCGCCTGGAAGAACACGATCGAGGCCGGCGGCACCGTCGAAGCGACCTTCCCGGTCTACGACGACGCCGGCGGCACCGGCCACGGCGGCTGGTTCCATATCCGGGGATACGCAACCTTCCGGCTCCTCGGCTGGGCGTTTTCGGGAGGCGGCTCGCCGCAAGTGTTCCGGGCAACGATGCCCTGGGTGGGCGACGCAGCCAACGAATGCACCGGAAGCTGCCGGGGAATCATCGGACAGTTCGTGAAATTCGAATCCATTGATTCCGCCGGTGGAACCGGCGGCACCGGACCGGATCTCGGGTCCGTAGTAATTCGATTAATCAAATAGGCAATTTCTAAGGGGTACAAAATGAAAACACGCCTGCTGGGAGGCATCGCCGCACTACTTGTGGCAATTGTTGGAACTGTTTTATTGGTCTCTTATGTTCAGAATGCTGACAAACGCGCCATGGCCGGAACGGAGACGCAGAGCATTTACATCGTGCAGCAGGCCATTCCGGCCGGCACACCTGCCGACAAGATCTCCGCCTCGGTAGTCAAGAAGGAAGTACCGAAGGTTGCCCTGGCCAGCAACAACGTCACGGACCTCGCCTCGCTCGGATCGAAGGTCACCGCCGTGGCGCTGGTGCCGGGCGAACAGCTCCTCTCCAGCCGCCTGGTGGAGGAGCAGGCCTTCCTCGGCCCCTCGCGGGTCCAGGTGCCGGCCGGGCTGCAGGAAATCACGCTGAAGCTCCCCATCGAACGCGTCGCGGGCGGAAAGGTAACGGCCGGTGACACGGTCGGCATCTTCCTGTCGCTGGATGCGACGACCACGGGCGCCAACGGGCAGAAGATGACCAAGACGCAACTGGGCTTCCACAAGGTGCTCGTCACAGCGGCCCAGTACAGCGACGGCGCCGCCGCGCAGACGGGGGAGGCCGCCGGCACCGCCGGGACCGCCCAGGCGTCTTCGACAACGAGCAGCAGCACCAAGGTGCCGAGCGACCGGACCTACCTGATCACGATCGCCCGTAATTCGGCGGATGCCGAGCGGATCGTCTTCGCGGCCGAGTTCGGCAAGGTCTACCTCTCCAAGGAGCCCGCGAACGCCGTCGAAGCCGGCGCCAGCTACGTCGATCCCTCGAGGTTGTTCCGATGAGCCGCTTCGTCCTGATCACGCCCAACACCGAGTTCGAGCGGCTGGTCCGCCTGGCCATCGGTGGCATGCACGGCGAGCTCCACGTCTTCAAGGCCGACTACCTCCCCGAGGGGCCGGCCGACATCCTCCGCCAGATGGTCGGCGAGCCGCCCGAGGTCCTGATCCTGGGCCCGGGCGTACCCGTCCCTGACTCGCTGAAGCTGGCGGCCGTCATGGATCTGCAGTACCCGGAGATCAGCGTCGTCCTGGCCGCTACGGCCAGCCCGGAAACGGTTGTCCAGGCGATGCGTGCCGGCGTCCGGGACCTGCTGGATCCCGGAGCCGACCCGGACACCATCCGGGTCATGCTGGAACGGGCCAGCCTCGCCGCCGCCGGGCGGCGTCGGGGCCTCGGCCCGCAGGCGACCGAGCATGCCGACCACGGCTCCGGGCGCGTCATCGCGGTGATGTCGCCCAAGGGCGGCGTCGGCAAGACGACGGTGGCGACCAACATCGCCGTCGGGCTCGGAAAGACCGCGCCAATGAGCGTGGTGATCGTGGACCTCGACCTCCAGTTCGGCGACGTGGCCAGCGGGCTGCTGCTCGAACCGGAATTCACCATCACCGACGCCGTGATCGGGGCCGCCAGCCAGGACTCCATGGTGCTGAAGACCTATCTCACGGTCCATCCGGCGGGCATCTACGCACTGTGCGCCCCGAGGACTCCGGTGGAGATGGACCGCATCAGCGCGGCCCATGTCTCCCACCTGCTGGAGCAGTTGCGGCAGGAGTTCCGCTACGTCGTGGTGGACACCGCTCCGGGCCTGGGCGAACACGTCCTGGCCACGCTGGAGCAGGCCACGGACGCCGTGTGGATCTGCGGCATGGACGTCCCCAGCATCCGGGGCATGCGCACCGGGTTCCAGATCCTTGACGAGCTGAACCTGGTGCCGGCCCACCGCCACATCGTGCTCAACATGGCCGACCGCCGGGCCGGACTGTCGCTCAAGGACGTCGAGGCCACCGTCGGAGCCCCCGTGGACGTGGTGCTGCCGCGTTCCCGGACGCTTCCGTTTTCCACCAACAAGGGAGTCCCGGTCCTCCAGGAGGGCGGCCGGGACTCCGCCCTCAAGGGCCTCCGTCAATTGGTCGACCGCTTCAAGCCGGAGTGGGAAGCCAGGCCGCACAAGCAACTCCACAGAAGGGCGGTAGTCCAGTGAGCCTCACGGACCGATTCCAGCAACTGCGCGGGGGCACCCAGCCTGCCGCACCTGAGGAGCAGCCCACGGCGGACGTTTTCGCGCCACAGGCCCCGCCGGCAACACTGGGACGGATCCTCGAGGCCAAGGCGGCGGCAGAGTCACAGCCCGGCTTCACCGAGCTCCAGCAGACCGCGTCGGTGGCCAGCGAGGCGCTGAACGCGCTGAAGGAGCGCGCCAGCCAGGCGCTCTTCGAACGGCTCGGTTCCCGGATCACCGACTCCTCCATCGACGAGGCGGAACTCCACCAGTCGGTCAAGGATGAGCTGAAAGCCGTCGTGGACGAGGAGCAGATCCCCCTCACCGCGATGGAACGGCAGCGGCTGATCCGGGAGATCATCGACGACGTGCTCGGGCCACGGACCGATTCAACGGTTCCTCGACGATCCCACGGTCACCGAGGTCATGGTCAACCGCTTCGACCAGATCTACGTGGAACGCCAGGGGCAGCTCCAGCTGACGGACTCCAAGTTCACCTCGGACGACGCCCTGCGGCGGGTCATCGAAAGGATCGTCTCCAAGGTGGGACGCCGGATCGACGAATCGTCCCCCCTGGTGGATGCCCGGCTTGTCGGACGGTTCCCGCGTCAACGCCATCATCCCGCCGCTGGCCGTCAACGGGCCTGCGCTGACCATCCGGAAGTTCGGCCGGGATCCGCTGACCGTCCACGACCTGATCTCGATGGGCAGCCTCTCCCCGGAAATGGCGGAGCTGCTCCAGGCCTGCGTGCTGGCCCGGCTGAACATCATCGTTTCGGGCGGCACCGGCACCGGCAAGACGACGCTTGCTGAACGTGCTGTCCTCCTTCATTCCGAGCGCGGACAGGATCGTCACGATCGAGGACGCCGTGGAACTGCAGTTGCAGCAGGACCACGTGGTCCGGCTGGAGAGCCGGCCGCGGAACATCGAGGGCAAGGGCGAAATCTCCATCCGCGACCTGGTCCGCAACTCGCTGCGCATGCGGCCGGACCGGATTGTGGTCGGCGAAGTCCGCGGCGGGGAGTGCCTGGACATGCTGCAGGCCATGAACACCGGCCACGACGGCTCCATCTCCACGGTTCACGCGAACTCCCCCAGGGACGCCATCGCCCGGCTTGGAAACCCTGGTGCTGATGGCCGGCATGGACCTGCCGCTGCGCGCCATCCGCGAACAGGTCGCCTCGGCAGTGAACCTGATCGTGCACATCTCCCGGCTCCGCGACGGTTCGCGGCGCGTCACGCACATCACCGAAGTCCAGGGCATGGAGGGCGACATCGTCACGCTGCAGGATGCCTTCGTGTTCGACTATTCCGCCGGCGTCGACGCCAGCGGACGGTTCCTGGGCAAGCCCGTCCCCACCGGCGTGCGGCCCCGGTTCACCGACCGCTTCGCCGAACTCGGGATTCCGATTTCGCCGGCAGTCTTCGGCGCCGCACCTGTCAGGGGGCGGTAACCGTGCCGGACCAGTCTCCCCTCGTCTTTGCCGCCGGCCTCGTCCTGGCCTACGCGGCCCTGGCCCTCGTCGTCGCCGTCGTCTTCAAATCAAACGCGGTGCCGCTGTCCCGGCGCCGGCCCGACGAAGCGGCAGTCCATTCCTCGAACCTGTCCAGGCTCACCGACCAGGCCGTGCACACGCTGAACAAGGGCCTCCGGAGCCGGGGCTCCGGACTCCTCAGCCGCGAGAAACTCGACAGTGCGGGGCTGAAGAAGCAGCCGGGCGACTACCTGTTGATGGCCGGGTCGGTCACCTTCGCGGCGACGGTCATTGGCTACCTGCTGGCGGGCGCCTTCCTGGCCGTGTTGCTGCTCCTGCTGACGCCTGTCTGCCTCCTCTTGTTCCTCAACGTCCTGGTCTCCCGGCGGCGCAAGAAGTTCGACGAGCAGGTGCCCGATTCGCTGCAGATGCTGGCCGGCGGCCTCCGCGCCGGCCACAGCCTGCTCCGCTCGGTGGACGCGGCCGCCGAGGAGAACGAGGCCCCGATGAAAGAGGAACTCAACCGGGTGGTGAACGAGACCCGCATCGGCCGGGATCTCGGTGAATCGCTCGCGGATGTTGCCCGGCGTACCGACAACGAGGACTTCGCCTCCATAACGCGTGCCATCGACATTCACCGCGAAGTCGGCGGCGACCTCGCCCAGGTCCTCGACCATGTGGGCGAAACCATCCGGGACCGCAACCAGGTCCGGGGCCAGGTCAGGGCCCTGAGCGCGGAGGGACGGATGTCCGCGATGGTCCTGATGGCGCTCCCGATCGTGATGTTCATCGGGCTGACGCTCTTCAACCCGCTGTACTCGAAGGTGTTCTTGACGACGATTCCCGGATTCCTGATGATCCTCGCCGCGGTGCTCCTGCTGTCAGTTGGCGGCTTCTGGCTCAGCCGACTCATCAAACCGAAGTTCTGAGAAGCAGGGAGAAAACTGTGCAAACTATTGCCTACGCAGCAATCCTGGCGGTCATCGCCCCGCTCTCGATCATGACCTGGCTTGCCTTCACCGGGGACCGGGCCGGCCTGCGGAACGTCCAGGCCAACCTCGGGCAGGGCCCCCGGGCGGCCGGTTCGCCGCTCTCCGCCACCGGCCAGCTCGCGGACCTGAGCCGCAGGATCACCCCGAAGGGCTACACGGCGTGGCTGGACAAGCAGCTCGCCGGCGCCGGCCGCCCCAAGGACTGGCCCCTGGGCCGCGTCCTTATGGTCAAGCCCCTGCTGGCCCTCGCAGGCGCCGTCATGGGGATCTTCCTCGTTGCCGGACGTCCCTCGGTCGTCAATGTCCTCCTGATGGTGGGCGTGACGGCGCTTGCCTACTTCGTCCCCGACATCCTGGTCCGGAACTACGCCCAGAAGCGGCGCGAGAAAATCAAGCTCGAACTGCCGGACACGCTGGACCAGATGCTCATCTCGGTCCAGGCCGGGCTCGGCTTCGAAACCGCGATGGCCCGGGCGGGCCAGAACGGCTCGGGGCCGCTCGCCGAGGAACTGATCCGGACGCTGCAGGACATCCAGGTGGGCCGCTCCCGCAAAGACGCTTATCTGGCCATGGCCCAGCGGGTCGACGTGCCGGACCTGCGGTCATTCGTCCGGGCCGTGGTCCAGGCCGACACCTACGGCATCGCCATCGCCAACGTGCTGAACTCGCAGGCCAGGGACATGCGGGTCAAACGCCGGCAGCGGGCTGAGGAACACGCCATGAAGATGCCGGTCAAGATGCTCTTTCCGCTCATCTTCTCGATCCTGCCCACCCTGTTCATCGTGGTGTTGGGACCCACGGTGCTGAGCATCATCGACGTCTTCGCCAACAAGTAAGCACGCGGCCCCGTTTGCGGGCCGCCCCAAGACCGGACCCCCCTTGGAACCCAGAGCTGAGGGGGGTCCAACCTTGTGTCCGCGGGGCTCGCGCAGGCACAGGGGCAGGCCAAGCGCAGGATCCGCGCAGGGAACGTACAGGAAATGGGCAGTTTGGGAAGTCTTGGCACAGGATGTTCGAAAGTCGGATCGACGGCGTGTCGGCGCTTGCTAAGTTCCTTTTCAGTGCTGGTGCAGGGCCAGCCGCCCAACTCGCTCAGGAGTCACCAATGCGTTCCTTCTTCTCCAACATCGCAACCCGCCTTCGCCGCGACCAGCGCGGCGCCACCGCTGTCGAATACGGCATCATGGTCTCCCTCATCGCCGTCGTGATCATCGTCGCCGTCACGCTGCTCGGCGGCACCCTGAAGGAAACCTTCAACCAGGTCCAGTGCAGCGTCAAGGGCGGCACCTACACGGCAGCCGCAGCAGGCTCGCCCGGCCGGCACCGCGGGCACCTGCTCCAAGTAGCAGCGCTCCACGATCCACTAGTCAGGGTCGGGGAAGGCTCCGGCCTTCCCAACCCTGACTGTTTTCACGCGCCGGCACGCAGCGACCCAGGAAGGCGGTCCCCCATGTCCAAGACAAACGAACGGGGCGCCGTCGCGGTGGAGTTTGCCCTGCTGGCACCGGTCCTGGTCATGATCCTGCTGGGCATCATGGAGTTCGGCCGCGCCTACAACGTGCAGGTCTCGCTCTCCAGCGCGGCCCGTGAAGGTGTCCGGGTGATGGCCATCAACAACAGCGCCTCCGCCGCCCACACCGCGGTGAAGAACGCCGCGAGCGGGCTGCAGCCGGCCCTCGCCGATTCCAACATCACCATCAGCCCCACCCCTTGTACCTCCGGTGCGCAGGTGACGGTCAAGATCACCTACACGCTCTCCACGATGACCGGCATCGCCGGGCCGTTCCCGATGGAAGGCAAAGGAGTCATGCTGTGCGGCGGTTAGCTGGGCCGGGCGCGGACCGCGAGCGCGGCGGGATCGCCATCATGGTGGCGATCCTGATGGTGGCCCTGCTGGGTTTCGGGGCCCTGGCCGTCGACGTCGGCATGCTGTATGCCGAGCGGACCCAGTTGCGCAACGGCTCCGACGCCGCCGCCCTGGCCGTCGCGCAGAAGTGCGCCAAGGACATCAACGACGTCGACTGCTCGGCCACGTCATCGCTCGCAGGGGGTCTGGCCAACGGCAACGCCGGCGACGGCGCGAGCAACATCCAGTCGCTGCTGCTGGACAAGGCCAACCGCACCGTCACCGTCGCCGCCGGAGCCCAGGAGCCCGGCAAGGAACCGAACCGGGCATCCTTGTTTTTTGCGCGGGTCTTCGGCTTCAACTCGGCGGAAGTCTCGGCGACCTCCGCGGTCACCTGGGGCAGCCCGTTGAAGGGCCCAACGGCGTTCCCCGTCGCGTTCTCGGTCTGCCAGGTGCAGGGACACGTCGATGGCACCCTGCAGCTGCTGCAGAACCACGGCAGCAATGCGAACCCGGACTGCAACTACGGCCCCTCCGGGGCGGCGGTCGAAGGCGGCTTCGGCTGGCTGGTCAGCGATCCGGGCGTCTGCGGCGGACTGATCGACCTCGCGGTGGCCGAGGGCGGCAGCGACCCCGGCAACAGCTCCCCCGCCGCCTGCACCGCCACGCTGAACAGCTGGGCCGCCGACATCAACGCCGGAAAGGATGTCGTCGTCCTGCTCCCGGTCTTCAACCGCGTCACCGGTACCGGCAGCGGAGCCATCTATGGCCTGACAACGTTCGCCGCGTTCAAGGTCAAGGGCTGGAAGTTCAGCGGCAACAGCACGCTCCCGGATGCCTTCCAGAACACGACGCCGACCGTCACGGCCTCGGTGGCCTGCGACGGCAACTGCCGCGGCATCATCGGCAGCTTCATCAAATACGTCTCCCTGGCGGACGGCTTCACGCTCGGTCCCGTCGACGCCAACGGGGCCACCATCGTCCGCCTCACCCAGTAGCACCTTTGTACCCCGCAATCCCCCTCACCGGTTCAGGAGCAGTTTTTTGAAGTCACGCTTATTGGCAGGACTGGCGGCCGTCGTGCTGGCCATCGTCGGTGCCATCCTCGTCGTCAGCTACGCCCAGGGGGCCGACAGCCGGGCCGTGCAGAACCTGCAGCCGGTCACCGTGATGGTGGTGCAAAAGGCCGTTCCCGCCGGCACCCCCGTCGCCACGCTGAAGGCCTTCGTCGCCAGCCAGGAACTCCCCGGCAAGGCTGTCTCCAAGACAGCGCTGAAGAATCTCGACGGCCAGGCCGGAAAGGTTACCGCCGTCGACCTGTTGCCGGGTGAGCAGCTCGTGGCCGAACGGCTGGTCGAACCGGAGGCGCTCAAGACCAGCGGATCGGTGGAAGTGCCCGAGGGCCTGCAGGAAGTCTCCTTCCAGCTGGAACCCCAGCGCGTGGTCGGCGGCCGCATCGCGTGCCGGGGACCACGTCGGCATCTTCATCATCGCTGAAGAATGGCGGCCTCGAGGCCAAGCCCGACAAGGAGACCACCCAGCTGACCGTCCACAAGGTCCTCGTGACGGCGGTGCAGCGCGCACCGGTAGCCACCCCCAGCCCGCAGCCGTCCGCCAGCGGCTCCAGCCGCCCCCGCCGAAGACACCTCGCTCCCCATCGGCTCGTTGATGCTGACCGTGGCCGTCAACGATGTCGACGCCACGAAGATTGTCTACGCCGCCGAATTTACGCCAAGCATCTGGCTGAGCAAGGAACCGCTCAACGCCACGGACAGCGGCCGCCCGGGAATCATGCAGCGGAACCGGAGGTCTACAAGTGAGCCGCTTCGTCCTGATCACCCCCAACACCGACTTCGACGCGCGTGTCCGGCAGGCCGTCGCCGGCGGCCTGCCCGGCGGTGTCCAGACGTTTGCCTTCGTCAACCCGGCCGACCCCGGCGAGCTCTTCGCCAACCTCAACCAGGAGCGTCCCGAGGTGCTGATCCTGGGTCCGGATGTCCCGATCGAGGACGCGCTCCGGCTCGCCACGGTCTTCGACGTCCAGTTGCCGGAGCTGAGCGTCATCCTGGTCGGGGAGCCCGACCCGGACTTCGTCCTGCTGGCCATGCGCGCCGGGATCCGGGACATCCTCAGCCCCGCCTCGGACCCGGCCCAGATCAGGGTGCTGCTGGAACGCGCCTGCCAGTCGTTCGCCAGCCGCAACCGGGCCACGGCCGTGCAGCAGCCGGACAGCAAGCCCAGGGGCCTGGTGATCGGCGTCTTTTCCCCCAAGGGCGGCGTCGGCAAGACCACCATCGCCACCAACATCGCCATCGGGCTGGGCCAGGTCGCCCCGATGGGCGTCGTCATCGTGGACCTGGACCTGCAGTTCGGCGACGTGGCCTCCGGCCTGT
Source organism: uncultured Actinomycetota bacterium (assembly GCA_963698285.1). Lineage (GTDB taxonomy): Bacteria > Actinomycetota > Actinomycetes > Actinomycetales > Micrococcaceae > Arthrobacter. The sequence goes on from CAVOQF010000007.1 coordinate 58,040, forward strand.
ACCTGAACCCGGAGCACACCGTCACCGACGCAGTCTCGGCGTCGGCCAGCCAGGACTCTCTGGTCCTCAAGGCCTTCCTCACGGTCCACCCGAGCAGCATCTACGCCCTCTGCGCTCCCCGGACCCCGGTGGAGGCCGATGACATCACGCCCCAGCAGGTCAGCCGGCTGATCGAGCAGCTCGCCGAGCAGTTCCAGTACGTCGTCGTGGACACCGCCCCCGGCCTGCCCGAGGTGGGCCTGGCCGCGATGGAACAGTGCACCGACGTCGTCTGGGTCAGCGCCATGGACGTCCCCAGCATCCGCGGGCTCCGCTCGGGCCTGGAAATCCTGCGCCGGCTTGACCTCCTTCCGGAGACCCGCCATGTGGTGCTGAACATGGCCGATTCCAAGTCCGGGCTCAGCGTCCAGGACGTGGAGGCCACCATCGGCGCGCCGGTGGATGTCAGCATCCCGCGCTCCAAGGCCGTGGCGTACTCCACGAACCGCGGGATCCCGGTGCTCCAGGACGGCCGCAAGGACCCGGCGGTGAAAGGCCTCCGCCAGCTGGTGACGCGCTTCGACCCGGCCTGGCGCGCGACCGCGCAGAAGAAACTGCACCGACGGGTGGTGGTGTAGGTGAAACTCTCCGAACGGCTCTCCGCCGCGGAAGCCGGCCCGCAGACGCGCCCGGCACCGCCGCCCGCGCCAACACCCCCACGGTCCCCCGCCCCGGCGGCCCGGTCCCTGAGCGAGCCGGCGCGTCCCGAACCGTCCCGGCAGGAGCCGCCGCGCCTCGCCGCGGCCGCCGGCGCCGGCGTTCGCCGAACACCCCGACACCGTCCGCGGCAAGGGCCAGCAGCCCGTGGACGCCTTTGCCGCGCTCAAGGAGCGCGCAGCGACCGCCCTGTTCGAACGGATGGGCACCCGCTTCAGCGATTCGGCCGTCAGGGAGGATGAGCTGCGCGCCACCGCCCGCGATGAACTGATCCGCATCATCGACGCCGAACAGGTCCCGCTCTCCGCCGAGGAACGCACCCGCCTGGTCCGCGACGTCGCGGACGACGTCCTGGGCTACGGCCCGCTCCAGCGGCTGCTCGACGATCCCGCGGTGACTGAGATCATGGTCAACCGGATGGACCAGATCTACGTCGAGCGGAAGGGCCAGCTGACCCTGACCGATTCGCGCTTCAGCTCCGAGGACCACCTGCGCAAAGTCATCGAACGGATTGTCTCCAAGGTGGGCCGCCGGATCGATGAGTCGTCCCCGCTCGTGGACGCGCGCCTCGAGGACGGATCGCGCGTCAACGCCGTCATCCCCCCGCTGGCCGTCGGCGGCTCCTCGCTGACCATCCGAAAGTTCAGCAAGGTGCCGCTCACGGTCCGCAACCTGATCGACTTCGGCACCCTCACCCCCGAGATGGCGGAACTGCTGAACGCCTGTGTCCGGGCCAAGCTGAACATCATCGTGTCCGGCGGCACCGGCACGGGCAAGACCACGCTGCTCAACGTGCTCTCCTCGTTCCTGCCGCACGACGAGCGCATCGTCACCATCGAGGACGCGGTGGAACTCCAGATCCAGCAGGAACACGTGGTGCGCCTGGAAAGCCGGCCGCCCAACACGGAAGGCAAGGGCGAGGTCACCATCCGCGACCTGCTGCGCAACTCGCTGCGTATGCGGCCCGACCGCATCGTGGTGGGCGAGGTGCCGCGGCGGCGAGTCCCTGGACATGCTGCAGGCCATGAACACCGGCCACGACGGCTCGCTGTCGACGGTCCACTCCAACTCGCCGCGCGACGCCGTCGCCCGCCTGGAGACGCTGGTGCTGATGGCCGGCATGGACCTGCCGCTGCGCGCCATCCGCGAGCAGATCGCTTCGGCGGTGAACCTGATCGTGCAGATCTCCCGTTTGCGCGACGGCACCCGCCGCATCACCCACGTGACCGAGGTGCAGGGCATGGAGGGCGACATTGTCACCCTGCAGGACGCTTTCATCTTCGACTACTCCGCCGGGGTGGACGCCCACGGCCGGTTCCTCGGCAAGCCGGTGGCCACCGGCATCCGGCCGCGGTTCATCGACCGCTTCGAGGACATGGGGATCCATGTCTCCCCCGGCGTGTTCGCGGCCCCGCTGGCTCCGGCCGGTAAGGCGTGAGCCGGCCATGGCACTGACTATCGGCGTCGCCTTCCTCGTCACCGCCCTCCTCCTGCTCGCCACCGCGGTCCTCTCGCCGGGGGCTGCCCGTGTTCCGCTGGACCGGCGGCGGCCCCTCCAGTCCGCCGCCGATTCCTCGCTCAGCCGGTTCGCCGGATCCGCGGTCAATCTGGCCGACGGCTTCTTCGCACAGCGGAAGGTCCGGCTGTTCAACCGGGACGCCCTGGAACAGGCAGGGCTGCGCATGGGCCAGGGCGACTTCTACGTGTTGTTGCTGGTCGGCGCCTTCGTGGGCGCACTGGCGGGCTTCGTCGTCGGCGGCCTCCTGCTCGCCATCCTGCTGGTGCTGCTCGCCCCCGTTGCCGGACACCTGGTCCTCACGGTCCTGGCCGGCAAGCGCCGCACCAAATTCGATGACCAGCTGGGCGACACCCTGCAGCTGCTGTCCGGCGGCCTGCGGGCAGGCCACAGCATCCTGCGGGCCATCGACGCCGCCGGCAGTGAATCGCAGAGCCCCACGGCGGAGGAAATGCGCCGCGTCATCACCGAAACCTCCCTGGGCCGCGATCTGCTGGCCTCGCTCAACGACACGGCGGAGCGGATGCGCAATGAGGACTTTGTCTGGATCGCGCAGGCCATCCAGATCAACCGCGAAGTGGGCGGCAACCTCGCCGAGGTGCTGGACCAGGTGAACGAGACCATCCGCGAGCGCAGCGAGATCAAGGGCCACATCAAGTCACTGGCTGCCGAGGGCAAGTTCTCGGCGTACATCCTGATGGCCATGCCGGTCGGCATTGTCCTCATGCTGATGCTGGTCAACCCCGGCTACATGAATGTCATGTTCACCAACCCGCTGGGCTGGGGCATGATGGCCGCCTCCGTGATCCTGATGACCATCGGCGGTCTGTGGATGCGCAAGATCATCGACCTGAAGTTCTGAGGCCACGATGAGTCCCCTGATCCTGTGCGCCCTCCTGCTGATCTGCCTTCCGCTCGCCTACCTGGTGTGGTCGCTGCTCTCCGTGGACCGGACATCCCAGCGCGCCATCCGGGAAATGCTCGCCCTGGGCACCGGCCCCGGCGAGGCCGCAGGGCCGAAGGAGACGGCCCTGCTGGAACGGTTCGGGCACCGGATGACGCCCGCCGCCTACGTCCGGAAACTCGACCGGCTGCTCTCCCTCGCCGGCCGCCCGGCCTCGCTCCCGCTCGGGCGGGTGCTGGCCGCCAAACCCCTGCTGGGGCTGGTGGGAGCCCTCCTGGGCCTGTGGCTCGCCAGCACGCCGACGCCGGTCCTGAAGCTGGTCGGGCTATTCGTCATGCTGCTGGGCTACTTCATCCCGGACCTGCTGCTGTACAGCAAGGGCCAGGAGCGCCAGAAGATCATGCAGCTGGAACTGGCCAACACCCTGGACCAGATGCTGATTTCGGTCGAGGCCGGCCTGGGCTTCGAGGGCGCCATGGCCCGGGCCGGCGAAAACGGCAAGGGCCCGCTCGCCGAGGAACTGGTCCGCACCCTGCAGGACATGCAGGTGGGGCGCAGCCGACGGGAGTCCTACCAGGCCTTGGCGGAACGGACCAGCATCCCGGAGCTGCGCAGCTTCGTCCAGGCCGTGGTGCAGGCCGACACCTACGGCATTGCCATCAGCCGGGTGCTCCGGATCCAGGCGAAGGTGATGCGCGTCAAGCGCCGCCAGCGGGCCGAGGAGAAGGCCATGAAGCTGCCGGTCACCATCCTTTTCCCCTTGCTGTTTTTCATCTTTCCGGTGCTCTTCATTGCCATCCTGGGACCCGCGGTCATCAACGCCATCGAGACGTTCAGTGGCCCGTGACGGACAAGCGTGGCGGCAGGTGACGGGCCGGACAAGGTTAGCCGCAAGGTTTCCGCAGGATACCCCGCCGCCTCCGGCACCGGTCCGGGCACCTAGTACCGTAGTGCCATGTCTCTTTTAGCTGCCTGCCCCGACGACGGGAAAACGAGCCCCCTGCTCGCCGCCGATCCCCCCGTCGGCGGATCCGGCCCGGCGGCACCGTGCGCCGATGCGGCGCCCCTGGTGGACCCGGCCGCGCTGCAGTCCCTCGGGGAGCAGCTGAACAACCCGGCTGTGGCAAAGGGTTTCGCCCGGGACTACGCGCAGATGTGGGACCAGCGCTACGCCTCGCTGGCCACGGCCCTGGACCGCCGCGACGCGGCGGCCGCGCTGGACGCCGTGCTGAGCCTCAAGACGTCCTCGTCGATGGTCGGCGGCCTGCGCCTGGCCGAACTGGCCGCCGACCTTGAAGAGCGTCATCCGGTCCGGCAACCTGGCACAGGCCGCTTCCCGGCTGGGCGATGTCGCCGCCCGCGGCAGCGAAACCGTAGATGAGCTGCAGTACAGCTACATCCTCTGGGAGCGCTAGGTGGCCCGCGCCGGGGCCAGGCGGTAGCCCACGCCGCGCACCGTCTGGAGCCAGCGCGGCTGCACCGAGTCCTCGCGGAGCTTCCGGCGCAGGTTGCCGATGTGCACCTCGACGGCCCGTTCGTCGGACTCGCTGATATAGGCGTCGGCCCGGTAGTACTCCCCGCGCACCACGCGCACCAGCTCGGTCTTGGACTTCACCGCACCGGCACCCCGGAGGAGGGCGTGCAGCAAGTCGAACTCGCTGCGGGTGAGGGGCAGCGGCTCGCCGTCGACCGTCACCGAGCGCATATCCGGATTCAGCGCCAGCCCGTTGTGCCGCAGCACGTTGTCCGGGGCGGCGGGCGCGGACGGCGGTGCGGCCGCCAGGGCCAGGGCCCCGTGGCCGGCGTGCCGCGGCCGGCGCATCATCGCCGCCACCCGGGCCCGCAGTTCACGGGGCCGGAACGGTTTGGTCAGGAAGTCGTCGGCACCGGTGTGGAGCGCCGTCAGCGTGTCGAGTTCGTCCGTCCGCGCGGTGAGCATCACGATGTACGCGTCACTGAACTGCCGGATCCGCCGCAGCACCTCATAGCCGTCGATATCGGGCAGGCCGACGTCCAGCGTGACCACATTGGCTTCCCGGGTCCGGACGACATCGACCCCCTCCCGGCCTTCAGCTGCCGAATGCACCTCGAAGCCGGCCTGCCGGAGCACCGCCTCCACGAGGTTGCGCACATCCGCATCGTCCTCAACGACGACGGCCACCCCAAGGTCAGTCATGCCACCCCTTCACATCCGATCCTGCATACCTCCTGTCAGAATACCCACTTCAGGGCGTCGCCAGGCCCGCGGCACAGCAAAAACGGCAACAAAAGCAGGTTTCATGTCAAGTTGGTGTGACAGACATGTAAACTCCAGTTGCGAGAGAGGGGCACTTAATTTTGAGCAAACGGCGGCTGGTCCGTGATGCACTGCGCCGCGGCGGGGTCTGGACGCCGCGCGCCCGGGTGCTGGCCGGCCACCTGCCCGTGCCGCTGTTGCTTGCCGCCGGGCTGGCCGCCGCGCCGGCAGCGTGGACCCTCCATCTGGCCACCAGCTGGGGGCAGGCTGCCCTGGTGCTGCACCTGGTGCTGCTCCTGGCCTGCCTGCTGGTGCCGTGGCAACGCCTCGGACCCCGGGCCCCGCTCGTCGTCCCCCTTCTTGACCTGGCCGCGATCGGGCTGAGCCGGGTGGCCGCCGCGGAGGAACTGCCGGGCCTCGGGGTGCTGTCCGTGCTCCCTGTCGTCTGGATCTCCGCCTCGCGGCTCTCGCCCGCCGCCATCGTCTCCCTCAGCTTCTTTGGGCCGCTGCTGGCAGGGCTGCCCTGGTTCTTCGCCGCCGGTGCCGACCGCAGCCCCGGGCGCATCGCCACGGTGGCACTCCTGGCGCTGATGACCCTGGCTGTCTCACTGGCCATGCAGCTCGCCAGGGCGCAGCTGCGCCGCCAGCAACGCAAAGTCGAGTCCAAGGAGGCGGAGCTGCAGGCCCTCCTCGCGGAAAGCAGGGAACGCGAACGGCTCCTGAACACCATCCTGGACACGGTCGACGTCGGCATCGTGGCGATCGGGGCGGACGGCCGGCGGCTGCTCACCAACAGCTGGCAGGCCCGGCTGGAGGCCTCCGCGGCGCCGCCCGGGGAGGCCGGCGCCGCGGATCCGGAACGCGAAGATCTGCTCCTGCTCACCGGCCGGGACCAGTCCACCCCGCTGCCGCCCGGGCGGCGGCCGCTCCGCCGGGCCCTGGACGGCGAGCCCTTCGCGGACCATCTGGTCTGTTTCGGGGAGGCGCCCCAGAGCCGGGTTGTGTCCACCGGGGCCCGGCCGCTGAAGAACGACGACGGCGGCTTCGGCGGCGCCGTCGTCGTCTACAACGAGGTGACGGGGCTGGTCAACGCCCTTGCGGCCAAGGAGGACGTCGTCGCGACCGTCTCGCATGAGTTCCGGACCCCGCTGACCTCGATCATCGGCAACCTGGACCTGGTCCTGGGCGAGGAGCTGCCGCTGCCGGTGCTGCGCCGCCTCGAAGTGGCGCAGCGCAACGCCGAACGGCTGCTGGCCCTGGTCTCGGACCTGCTGATGTCAGCCAGCTCCGCGGTCCAGGTCCATCCGCGCAAGACCGACCTGGCCGGGCTGGTGGAGGCGAGCCTGGGCTCCGCGCAGGCCCAGGCGCACTCCTCCCGGGTCTCGCTGGCGATGGACGTTCCGGCGCCGCTGTGGGCGAACGTGGACCCGTTGCGGATCGGCCAGGCGCTGGACAACCTGGTTTCCAACGCCATCAAGTACTCCCCCGACGGCGGCGCCGTGACGGTCTCGGCCCGGGCCGAGGGCGGCCGGGTGCTGCTGCAGGTGGAAGACAGCGGCATCGGCATGACCGCTGCCGACGCCCAGAAGGTCTTCACCCGTTTCTTCCGGAGCCAGGCGGTGCGGGACGGTTCCATTCCCGGGGCCGGGCTTGGCCTGTCGATCACCAAGGCGATCGTCGAGGGACATGGCGGGTCCATCTCCTGCAGCACCCTCCCGGGCTGCGGGAGCACCTTTACCGTCGAGCTGCCGGCCGAGGGTGCGCCGCCGTCGTTCTGAGGGCCAGCCTTCCGCCGCAGCGCCGGCTCCGGCAGGTCCGCTAGGCGCGGCGGGCGCGGGTCAGCTCGGCGCGGGCCAGCAGCCCGGCGGCGGAGGGGTAGGCCACCTCTTCCAGGACCAGCGGGTGCGGGGCGGCGAGGACGGACCGCGCATCGCGTTGCCGGGCGATCAGCCGCTCGTAGAGCCACCCGGGCTGCTCCTCGCCGGTTCCCACATAGAGCGCGGAGCCCACGAGCGAGCGGACCATGTTGTGGCAGAAGGCGTCCGCCTGGACGGTGGCCACAATGACGCCGTCGGCGCCGCGGGTGAACTCGAAGCGTTGCAGTTCCCGGATGGTCGTGGCGCCCTCGCGGGGCTTGCAGTAGGAACGGAAGTCCTGCAGGCCGAGCAGCCTCGACGCGCCCTCGTTGAGCAGCGCAGTGTCGAGCGGCTCCTTGTACCAGAGCGTCGAGTGCCGGCCCAGCGGGATCCCAGCGGGCAGGGCCGTCGGCGATCCGGTAGCTGTAGCGGCGCCAGAGCGCGGAAAACCGGGCGTCGAAACCTTCCGGCGCGATCGACACCTGGTGCACCTCGATGGCGCCGCTGAGCTCGCCGAGCCCACGGCTCAGGGCGCCGCGGAGCCGCCGCAGCAGTGCGGCCGAGGGATCGAGCTCGGCACCGCGGTTCAGCCCCCGCCACTCCGCCTCAGCCAGGTCCAGGTGGACCACCTGGCCGCGGGCGTGCACGCCGGCATCGGTGCGGCCGGCCACGGTGACCCGGACCGGCCGGCGGATCAGCAGGGCGAGGGCCTCCTCCAGGACGCCCTGGACGGTGCGGAGCCCCGGCTGCAGGGCCCAGCCGCTGAACGGCCCGCCGTCGTACGAAAGATCCAGCCGGATACGCAAAAACCCGCCGCCCCCCATCAGGGGGGCAGCGGGTTTGAGCTCGTTCATAGACCCAAGTCTATAAGAAGGGGTTGGCGAATTACTTCGCGTCCTTCTCGGACTTGGCGTCAGCTTCCTCGGCGGCCGGAGCCTCTTCGGTCGCTGCTGCTTCGGTCTCAGTAGCCTCAGCCTTGGGGGCCTCTTCGGTTTCGGCTGCTTCGGTCTCGGCGACCGGAGCGGCTTCAGCCTTGTCGGCGTCCTTCTTGTCGGCGTCGCGCTGGGCGGCGGAGGTAGCCTCGGCTACCACGGCCTGCTTGGCGGAAACCGGCTCGAGAACCAGTTCGATGACAGCCATGGGAGCGTTGTCGCCCTTGCGGTTGCCGATCTTGGTGATGCGGGTGTAGCCGCCGTCGCGGTTCTCCACTGCCTGGGCAATGTCGGTGAACAGCTCGTGGACGACGCCCTTGTTGCTGATCAGGCCGAGCACACGACGGCGGGAAGCCAGGTCGCCGCGCTTGGCGAAGGTCACCAGGCGCTCGGCGTACGGCTTCAGTCGCTTGGCCTTGGTCACCGTGGTGGTGATCCGCTTGTGCTCGAACAGTGCGGCTGCCAGGTTCGCGAGCATGAGGCGCTCGTGAGCCGGGCCGCCTCCGAGGCGCGGACCCTTAGTGGGGGTAGGCATAACTATTTCTCCTCATATGGAAGCCGGCGGGCTGTGCACGCTGCGGTGCGTCCAGCCTGCTGGCCAAGATCTGTTTTAGAGCTCGTCGTCGCTGAAAGCGGCGTCGTCCTCTTCGATGGCTGCGGCGCGGGCTGCAAGGTCGAAACCGGGAGGGGAGTCCTTGAGGGACAGACCCAGTTCAACGAGCTTTGCCTTGACCTCGTCGATGGACTTCGCACCGAAGTTACGGATGTCCATCAGGTCAGCCTCGGAGCGGGCAACGAGTTCACCCACGGTGTGGATGCCCTCACGCTTGAGGCAGTTGTAGGAACGGACGGTGAGGTCCAGATCCTCGATCGGCAGGGCCATGTCTGCTGCCAGGGCAGCATCCGTCGGCGACGGGCCAATCTCGATACCTTCAGCTGCGGTGTTCAGCTCGCGGGCCAGACCGAACAGTTCCACCAGGGTGGTACCTGCCGAAGCGACCGCGTCGCGCGGGGCGATGGCCTGCTTGGTCTCGACGTCGACAATCAGCTTGTCGAAGTCAGTGCGCTGCTCAACACGGGTAGCTTCCACGCGGAAAGTAACCTTCAGCACCGGCGAGTAGATCGAGTCGACCGGGATGCGGCCGATCTCGGAGTCGCCGGACTTGTTCTGAGCTGCCGAAACGTAGCCGCGGCCGCGCTCGATGGTCAGTTCAAGTTCGAACTTGCCCTTCGAGTTCAGCGTGGCAATGTGCAGATCCGGGTTGTGGAATTCGACGCCGGCCGGCGGAGCGATGTCCGCGGCGGTGACGACTCCCGGGCCCTGCTTGCGCAGGTAAGCAACAACCGGCTCGTCGTGCTCGGAGGAGACCGACAGGTTCTTGATGTTCAGGATGATCTCGGTGACATCTTCCTTGACACCCGGAACCGTGGTGAACTCATGCAGCACGCCATCGATCCGGATGCTCGTGACAGAGGCACCGGGGATGGAGGAGAGCAGGGTACGGCGGAGGGAGTTTCCGAGGGTGTAACCGAAGCCCGGTTCCAGCGGTTCAATGATGAAACGGGAACGGTTATCGGAGACGACCTCTTCGGAGAGGGTGGGGCGCTGTGCAATGAGCACTTAGGTTTCCTTTCGGCGAGCATCCGCTATATGACGCAACACAGGTGGTGGAAAGATCGGTCTAATGACTTAACGCGGCTGGGCTTGCCCGGACCGGCGAGGGTCCGGGCAAGCTCCGGCTAAGAGTTAGACGCGGCGGCGCTTCGGCGGGCGGCAGCCGTTGTGCGCGCTGGGGGTTACATCCTGGATGGATCCAACCTCGAGGCCAGCGGCCTGCAGCGAACGGATGGCGGTCTCGCGTCCGGAGCCCGGTCCCTTGACGAATACGTCAACCTTGCGCATGCCGTGCTCCTGTGCACGCTTTGCGGCGGCTTCGGCGGCCATCTGGGCAGCGAACGGGGTGGACTTGCGGGAGCCCTTGAAGCCAACCTCACCGGACGAAGCCCAGGAGATGACGGCACCGCTCGGATCCGTGATGGAAACGATGGTGTTGTTAAAGGTGCTCTTGATGTGCGCCTGGCCCAGCGCGATATTCTTCTTGTCCTTCTTACGCGGCTTGCGAACCGCGCCACGAGTCTTCGGGGGCATTATTTCTCCTACAGAAAGTTATTTGGGGGAAGACGAGCTGATCCCGGAGGGCTTAGCGGGTCTTCTTCTTGCCGGCGACGGTACGCTTCGGACCCTTGCGGGTACGCGCGTTGGTCTTCGTACGCTGACCGCGTACGGGCAGGCCCTTGCGGTGACGCAGGCCTTCGTAGCTGCCGATCTCGACCTTGCGGCGGATGTCAGCGGCTACCTCGCGGCGAAGGTCACCCTCAACCTTGTAGTTGCCTTCAATGTAGTCACGCAGCTGGACCAGCTCGGCGTCAGTCAGGTCCTTGACCCGGACGTCAGCGCTGATGCCGGTGGCAGCCAGGGTTTCGTGTGCACGGGTCTTGCCCACGCCGTAGATGTAAGTAAGCGCAATTTCCAGCCGCTTTTCGCGGGGAATGTCTACGCCAGCGAGACGAGCCATAGTGGCAGTGCTCCTTGAATAAACCGGAGGTCGTAGGCAGTACACCCGCACAATCCGTACGGCCCCAGCCTCCGACCGGGGGTTAGCTGTCCGGACTCGTTCCTGCTCAATGTCCCAGATCAGCTTGTGCTGCCTTTTATTTACTTGCGTGGGTTAGCAACCCAGGGGTTTCCCGTGAAGGAAATTAGCCCTGGCGCTGCTTGTGGCGCGGGTTCTCGCAGATCACCATGACCCGGCCATTACGGCGGATCACTTTGCACTTTTCGCAGATCTGCTTGACGCTCGGCTTGACCTTCATGGCGTTCCTTTGCGTGTTGCAGTTGGTCAGCTGGACCGGCCCCTGGCTGTTGCCCTGGCCGGCCAGTGTTTACTTGTAGCGGTAGACGATACGACCACGTGTCAGGTCGTACGGGCTCAGCTCCACCACTACCCGGTCCTCAGGGAGAATCCTGATGTAGTGCTGGCGCATCTTTCCAGAGATGTGCGCCAGAACGATGTGCTTGTTGGTGAGCTCAACGCGAAACATCGCGTTGGGCAGCGCCTCGGTCACAACGCCCTCGATCTCAATGACCCCGTCCTTCTTGGCCATACCCTCCGCTAACTGTTGTTGCCACAGCCCCTCCGGCTTGCACCGGCGATCACTGCGGACGTTTTTTGATTGCTTGGCTGCAGCCACCAGGCCACAAAAGGGCACAACAGGGCAGACAACCAACAGTCAACACTACGGCATTGCGGGCCGAATGTTAAATCCAGCCATGCTAGCGCACTCCGTCCCCGTATGCACGAAAACGCCCCGCCGGGGTCTCCACCGCCGCCGCTGCCGCGATCCCGTCCAGGATGGCCAGCCGGACGACGTCGGCCGCCGCGCTTTGGAGGGTAATCAGGCTCAGCTGCCGCGCGGCCTCGCTCCCGCGGTCCAGGGCGACGGCGCCCGTCGCGAGGCAAAAGACCGTGTCGCCGTCGGCCAGGGTATGGCTCGGGTTCAGCGCCCGGGCCAGCCCGGCGTGCGCGGCCGAGGCCGTGCGTTTGCATTCGGCCTTGTCCAGGACCGCGTTCGTTGCGACGACGACGAGGGTCGTATTGAGGGGCGGCGCGGGCGGCGGCGCATCCGAAACCCTCTGCGTGCTCGCTCGTTCCTCGCTTAGACGCACGCTGCCGGGTTCCGGATGTGCCGCCCTATCCGGATTCGCGCTCCTTGCGCCGTCCGCCACAGATGGGTCAAAGGGCAGCCCCAGGGCGTTGACTACTGCTATGGCCCCGACGACGATCGGGCCGTCCGCGGAGATGTTGTCCAGGGTGATGGAGGCGGTGCCGATGCCGCCCTTGAACTGTGCCCCGGCCGATAGCTGCTCCGGTGCCGGCTCCGACGTTGCCGCGTTCGACGTCGTGTGCGTCTTTGTGAGCGGCGGCGTCGGCGGTGGCCTCGTAGCCCATGGCGGCGTCCGGGCGTGCGGTGAAGTCGCCGCCGCGGCCCAGGTCGAAGATCGCTGCCGCCGGCACGATCGGGACGACGCCGCCCATGACCGGGAAGCCGCGGCCCTGTTCCTCGCACCAGCGCTGGGCGCCGTGGGCGGCCGCCAGCCCGAACGCGCTGCCGCCGGTGAGGACCACGGCGTCGACGGCGGTGCTCAGCGTGGTGGGGTCCAGCGCGTCGGTCTCGTGCGTGCCGGGGCCGCCGCCGCGGACGTCGACCGAGCCAACCGTGCCCGGCGGCGGGAGCACCACCGTCACGCCGCTCAGCCAGCCCGCCCCGGTCCGGGACGCATGCCCCACGCGGATGCCGGGCACGTCCGTGATCGCAGTCATGGCTCCATTGTCCGCCCGGCCGGCCGAAAATCGTCCCCGCGACTTCCCTCCCCCCAAGCGAACGGTGTGGAATACTGCCACCAACAAGTGGTAAACGGGCAAGGAAGCCTGGCATAACAAAGCTCTGACAAGGCCTTGTGCGGGATTCTGCCCACCAGCTCTGTGGTGAAGTGTTGTTGATCCCCCGCCCAACCGCCTGCCACCGGCAGGCCCGGATCCGTTAGAGACCCCATGACGAGACAATTGACCGACCGGCCTGCGGCTACCACCGCGGCCGTCGCCCCGGGCCCGCGCAGGGGGCGCTGGTCCGCCCGGACGCGCAGGGACTTCATGGTTTTCCTGGCGCTGGCCCTGCCCAACCTGGCGTTGATCGCGGTGTTCACGTACCTCCCGCTGATCAACAACATCTACTACTCGACGCTGGACTGGACGCTCGGCTCCGCGTCCGCCACGGTTGTCGGCTTCGACAACTACGTCACCTTCTTCACGAGCGCCGATGCGCCCAAGGTGCTGGGGACCACGGCCATCTTCACGCTCATCACGGTGGGCGGCTCCATGGTCCTCGGTCTGCTGGTGGCCCTCGCCCTGAACTCCAAGGTCCGCGGCACCACCTTTGCCCGGTCCGCCGTCTTCGCCCCCTACGTGCTCAGCGGGGTCGGCGTCGGGCTGGTCTGGCTGTTCATCTTCGACCCCGGTTACGGGGTGCTGTCCTGGCTGCTCCGCGGGATCGGCCAGCAGAGCCCGCAGTGGATCAACGACCCGCAGCTCTCGCTGGTCATGGTGATCATCGTGTACGTCTGGAAGAACCTCGGCTACTGCGCCGTCGTCTACCTCGCGGGCCTCCAGTCGCTTCCCCAGGACGTCATGGAGGCGGCCTCGCTGGACGGCGCCAACGGCTTCCGCCGCTTCATCAGCATGTCGATTCCGCTGCTCTCCCCCACCACGTTCTTCCTGCTGATCACCACGATGCTCAGCTCCCTGCAGGCCTTCGACCTGATCCGGATCATGACCCCGCTGGGCAACGGCACGTCCACCCTGATCTACGAGGCCTACCTGCAGGCCTTCGGGGCCTTCAACCGGGCCGGCTACTCGGCGTCCATCTCCGTGATCCTCTTCGCGATCCTGCTCGTCATCACCGTGCTGCAGGTGCGGTTCGTTGAACGGAAGGTGCACTACTCGTGAGCACGCTCTCCCCCGTGAACCCCGATCCCGCAGCCAACCCCGGATCCGCCTCCGGCCCCGAGGCCCCGCCCGCGGCGCGAGCGGCCGTTGTCCCGTGCCAACCTGGTCCAGACCATCGCCGGCGGCTACGTGCCGCTCATCCTCGCCACCCTCGTCGTCGTGCTTCCCCTGCTCTGGATGGTGTTGAGCTCCTTCAAGCAGCCGGGCGAGATCATCACGATGGACCTGAAACTCCTGCCGGAAAGCGTCAACCTGGACAACTACCGCGTCGCGATGACGACGGTGCCGTTCGCGCAGTTCTTCCTGAACAGCCTGATTGTCACCACGGTGGGTTCCACCGTGAAGGTGATCCTGGCCATCCTGACGGCGTATGCGCTGGTCTTTGTCCGCTTCCCGTTCAAGAACGTCATCTTCGTGCTGATCCTGGTGGCCCTGATGGTCCCGCCGCAGGTCTCCATCCTGCCCAACTACATCCTGATTGCCGGGATGGGCGGCAAGAACACCCTGTGGGGCATCATCCTTCCGGGACTGGGCACCGCCTTCGGCACCTTCCTGCTGCGCCAGCACTTCATGACACTGCCCGGGTCCATCCTCGAGTCCGCGGAGATCGACGGCGCCGGCCACTGGCGCCGCCTCTGGCAGATCGTGGTCCCGGTCTCCGGCCCCTCCATCGCCACCGTCGCCCTGGTCACCGTGGTGAGCGAATGGAATGACTACATCTGGCCGCTGATCATCACCGACCGGCCGGAAACCATGACCCTGCCGGTGGGCCTGACCCTGCTGCAGAACTCGGAAGGCAACGGCTCCGGCTGGGGCATCCTGATGGCCGGCGCCGTGCTGGTGATCGTTCCGATCCTGCTGGTCTTCGCGGCGCTCCAGCGCTATATCGTGGCCGGCCTCACCCAGGGCAGCGTCACCGGATGAACCGTCCTTCCCCAAGCACCCCCATCATCACAAACGAGTCAGCACCCTTGAGAGGATCCACCATGGCACTAAACCTTGACCGCCGACATTTCCTTGGCCTGGCCGGCGCCGGTGCCGGCGCCGCCGCGCTGGCAGCGTGCGGCGGCCCGACCACCGGAGGCGGCACCGCGGCCTCCGGCGCGGCCGACATCGACTTCAGCGGCGTGAAGCCCGCCGCGTCCATCGACTTCTGGACCAACCACCCGGGCAAGTCCCAGGACGTGGAGAAGGCGATCATCGAGAAGTTCCACGCCAAGTTCCCCGAGATCAAAGTCAACCTGGTCACCGCGGGCGCCAACTACGAGGAGATCGCGCAGAAGTTCCAGACCTCGCAGGCCGCGAAGTCGGCCCTGCCCGGCCTCGTGGTGCTCTCCGATGTCTGGTGGTTCCGGTACTTCACCAACGGCAACATCATTCCGCTGGACGGCCTGATCAAGCAGCTGGACATCAAGGTGGACGACTTCCAGAAGTCGCTCGTCGCGGACTACAAGTACGCCGACAAGCAGTGGGCCCTCCCCTACGGCCGCTCCACCCCGCTGTTCTACTACAACAAGGACCACTTCAAGGCCGCCGGCCTCCCGGACCGGGCGCCGAAGACCTGGCAGGAGTTCGGCGAGTGGGCACCGAAGCTCAAGGCCAGCTCCGGCGCGCAGTACGCCTACATCTACCCGGCCCTGGCGGGCTACGCCGGGTGGACCCTGCAGAACAACCTGTGGGGCTGGGGCGGCAGCTGGTCCAACGAGTGGACCATCACGTGCGACTCCCCCGAGTCGGTGGAGGCCCTCCAGTGGGCGCAGGACTCGATCTACAAGGAAAAGTGGGCCGGGGTGTCCTCCAAGGAGGCCGCGGACGATTTCGCCGCCGGCATCACCTCGGCCACGATCTCCTCCACCGGGTCCCTGCTGGGGGTGCTGAAGTCCGCCAAGTTCAACGTCGGCGTCGGCTTCCTGCCGGGCGGTCCGAAGAAGGACAGCGGTGTCTGCCCCACCGGCGGCGCCGGCCTCGGCATCCCCAGCGGGGTCAGCAAGGAGGTCCAGCTCGCGGCGGCGACCTTCCTGAAGTTCATGACCGAGCCGGAGAACACCGCGGCGTTCTCCGCCGCTACCGGCTACATGCCGACGCGCACGTCCGCGGACATGGCTGCGGTCCTGGCCAAGACCCCGCAGATCAAGACGGCGATGGACCAGCTGGCGGCAACCCGGGTGCAGGACAACGCCCGGGTGTTCCTGCCCGGCGCGGACCAGGAAATGGCCAAGGCGGCAGCGAAGATCCTCACCCAGCAGGGCGACGTCAAGGCCACCATGACCGAGCTCAAGGCCACCCTCGAAGGCATCTACAACAAGGACGTGAAGCCGAAGCTCAAGAGCTGACGACCCGGGAAAGCTCTCCCGACACGACAAATCCCTGGCGCAGCCGCACTCCGGCGTCGCCAGGGATTTGTTGTGTCGTTAGGGAATCGGGACGGGCACGACGCCGAGGGGCGCCAGCTTCGCGGCTCCCCCGTCCGGCGCGGAGAGTACCCAGATGCCCTTCTCGTGCACGGCCACGGAGTGCTCCCACTGGCAGGAGCGCTTGCCGTCCGTGGTGACGACCGTCCAGTCGTCCGCGAGGACGGCGGTGTCGATGCTGCCGCGGACCAGCATGGGTTCGATGGCCAGGCACAGCCCGGGCCGGATCTTGGGCCCGCGGTGGCCCGTGCGGTAATTCAGCACGTCCGGCGCCATGTGCATCTCGGAGCCGATCCCGTGGCCCACGTAGTCCTCCAGGATGCCCAGCGGCTTGCCGGGCACCGCGGACACGTAGTCATCCACGGCGTTGCCGATGTCGCCGACGAACTTGCCGGTTGCCAGCGCCGCGATGCCATGCCACATGGCCGCTTCGGTGACGTCGGAGAGCCGCTGGTCCTCGGGATCGGCCGTGCCCACGATGACAGTCCGGGCCGAGTCGGAGTGCCAGCCGTCCACGATCGCGCCGCCGTCGATCGAGATGATGTCCCCGTCCTGCAGGACCCGGTCGCCGGGGATGCCGTGCACCACTTCCTCATTCACCGAGGTGCAGATGGTGGCCGGGAAGCCGTGGTAGCCGAGGAAGTTGGACTTCGCCCCGGCCTCCTGCAGTACGCCGGCAAACACGGCGTCGAGGTCCCGGGTAGTCGCCCCGGGCACGGCCGCCGCCACGGCAGCGTCCAGGGCACGGCTGAGGACCAAGCCGGCTTCGTGCATGGTCCGCATCTGGGCGTTGGTCTTGTATTCAATGCGGGTCTGGCCGAATGCCATCCTCAGCGTCCTTTCGGTGGTGCACCGCCGCCCCGGGAAGGGGCCGGCGGGGAAATGCCTGAGGCTCCTCCCGGCATGGCGGGAGGAGCCTCAACGGTTTCGGTCCGGATCAGGCGGACTGGGCCGCTTTGATGGCCTGCATGACGCGGTCGGTGACCTCGTCGATGCCGCCGATGCCGTCAACCTGGGTGAGGATGCCGCGCTCGGCATACTTCGCCACCACGGCTTCCGTCTGGCCGTGGTAGAGGTCCAGCCGGTGGCGGATGACGGCCTCGTTGTCATCGCTGCGGCCGGTGTCCTTGGCGCGGCCCAGCAGGCGCGTGACAAGTTCCTCGTCGTCGGCCGTGAGCTGCAGGACGACGTCGAGCTTCTGCTCGCCGTCGGCGAGGATCTCGTCGAGGTAGTCCACCTGCGCGGTGGTCCGCGGGTAGCCGTCCAGCAGGAAGCCCGCTTCGACGTCGGATTCCTGGAGCCGGTCGCGGACCATCTTGTTGGTCACGCTGTCCGGAACGAAGTCGCCCGCGTCCATGTACTTCTTGGCTTCGACGCCGAGCGGCGTCTCGCCCTTGACGTTGGCACGGAAAATGTCGCCGGTGGAGATCGCAACGACGCCGAGGCGCTCCGAAATGCGTTCCGCCTGCGTCCCCTTGCCGGAACCGGGAGGTCCGATAATCAACATTCTCGTCATCGCAAAAGCCCTTCGTAGTGACGCTGCTGTAGCTGCGCGTCAATCTGCTTGACGGTCTCCAAACCTACGCCCACCATGATCAGGATCGAGGTGCCGCCGAACGGGAAGTTCTGGTTGGCGTTGATCAAAACCAGGGCAATCAGCGGGATCAGGGCCACCAGGCCCAGGTAGATCGCGCCGGGGAGGGTGATCCTGGAAAGCACATACTGCAGGTAGTCCGCGGTCGGCTTGCCGGCACGGATACCCGGAATGAAGCCGCCGTACTTCTTCATGTTGTCAGAAACTTCCTCAGGGTTGAAAGTGATCGCAACATAGAAGTAGGTGAAGAACACAATCATGGCGAAGTACAGCACCATGTAGATCGGCTGGTCCCCGCGGACCAGGTTGTTGTTGATCCACTCAACCCACGGCGCCATCGACTCACCCGGCTTGGGCTGGTTGAACTGGGAGATCAGGCCCGGCAGGTACAGCATCGAGGACGCAAAGATGACGGGCACGACGCCGGCCATGTTCACCTTGATGGGGATGTACGTGCTGGTGCCGCCGACGGTGCGGCGGCCGATCATGCGCTTGGCGTACTGCACCGGGATGCGGCGCTGGGACTGCTCCACGAAGACGACCAGCGCCACGGTCAGCAGGCCGATGACCAGGACCATAAAGAAGGTGCCCGGGCCCTGCGCGGTCCAGATCGCGCCGAGGGAGGTCGGGAAGCCGGCGGCGATCGAGGTGAAGATGAGCAGCGACATGCCGTTGCCCACGCCCTTCTCGGTGACCAGCTCGCCCATCCACATGATCAGGCCGGTGCCGGCGGTAAGCGTGATGATCAGCAGGATCGTGGTGATAACGCTGGGATCCGGGATGATCGGGAGCTGGCAGTTGGGCAGCAGCTGCCCGGAGCGTGCCAGCGACACCAGCGTCGTGGCGTTCAGCAGGCCCAGGGCGATCGTCAGGTACCGGGTGTACTGCGTGAGCTTGGACTGGCCCGCGGCGCCCTCTTCGTGGAGCTGCTGGAACCGGGGAATGACCACGCGGAGCAGCTGGACGATGATGCTGGCCGTGATGTACGGCATGATCCCGAGCGCGAAAATTGAGACCTGCAGCAATGCACCGCCGCTGAACAGGTTGACGAGCTGGTAGATCCCGCCCGAGGTCTGACCGTTCTGCAAGCATTGCTGGACATTCTGGTAGTTCACACCAGGCGAGGGGATGAAGGCACCCAAGCGGAAGATTGTGATGATTCCCAGCGTGAACAACAACTTGCGTCGCAGATCAGGCGTGCGAAAGGCCCGGCCAAATGCGCTAAGCAAGCGTCCTCCTGAGTAATAAGTAAAGTCGTGTGAGATAGGTCAAATAAACCCAACAACCGAGTCTAACGGGTGGATGTGCCCGGCGAACAATCGGCATGGCCGCGAAAATGAAAAAACTCCCGGCACCCAGGGGCGTGAGCCTCAGGGTACCGGGAGTTTCAACAACGGGCGAGTGCCCCGCCGCCTCCTTAGAGGGCGGTGGTGCTGCCGCCTGCTGCTTCAATCTTTTCTGCGGCGCTGGCCGAGAATGCGTGGACGGTGACGTTGACCTTGACGGTGATGTCGCCGGTGCCCAGCACCTTGACGGGCTGGTTCTTGCGAACGGCACCCTTTTCGACCAGGTTCTCCACGGTGACGTCGCCGCCTTCCGGGAAGAGCTCGTTGAGCTTGTCCAGGTTTACAACCTGGTACTCAACCCGGAACGGGTTCTTGAAGCCGCGCAGCTTCGGCAGGCGCATGTGCAGCGGCAGCTGGCCGCCGGCAAAGCCAGCCTTGATCTGGTAGCGGGCCTTCGTACCCTTGGTACCGCGACCAGCGGTCTTACCCTTGGAGCCTTCACCACGACCAACGCGGGTCTTGGCGGTCTTGGCACCCGGGGCGGGACGCAGGTGGTGAACCTTCAGTGCGTTCTGCTTCTCAGCAGCGGCGCCCTGTGCCTTCTCGGCGGTGTTCTTCTCTGCCATTTACTTCGCCTCCTCTACCTTTACCAGGTGCGGAACCGTGTTGAGCATTCCGACGGTCACGGCGTCGGCGGTGCGGACAACGGTGTGTCCGATCCGCTTCAGGCCGAGCGACCGAAGGGTGTCGCGCTGGTTCTGCTTGCCGCCAATGGCGGACTTGATCTGAGTGATCTCCAACTTGGCGTCGGAGGGAATCAGGTTCTTAGCCATGACTCAGACACCTGCCTTCTGGTTCAGGAGCGCCTTCACCATTGCCGGCGGAGCGATCTCGTCGAGCGGCAGGCCGCGGCGTGCTGCCACTGCTGCCGGCTCTTCGAGGCGCTTCAGCGCATCAACGGTCGCGTGAACGATGTTGATGGCGTTGGAGGAACCGAGCGACTTGGAGAGGATGTCGTGGATGCCCACGCACTCCAGTACTGCACGGACCGGACCGCCGGCGATAACACCGGTACCGGCGGAAGCCGGACGCAGCATGACGACGCCTGCGGCGGCTTCACCCTGAACGCGGTGCGGGATGGTGCTGCCGATGCGGGGAACGCGGAAGAAGGACTTCTTGGCCTCTTCAACGCCCTTCGCGATGGCGGCGGGAACTTCCTTAGCCTTGCCGTAGCCGACGCCGACCATACCGTTGCCGTCACCGACGACGACGAGGGCGGTGAAGCTGAAGCGACGACCACCCTTGACGACCTTGGAAACACGGTTGATGGTTACGACGCGCTCTACGAACTGGCTCTTCTCGGCTTCGCGGCCGCCGTCGCGGCCACCACGGCCACCACGGTCGCCACGGCCCTGGCCGCGGTCGCCACGCTCGCCACGACGGGCGCCACCACGGCGGTCGTCAGTGGTAGCAGGCGCAGCGGTCTCAGTTGCCGGAGCAGCTACAGCTTCAGTCACCTGAATGTCCTTTTCGTTATTTTCGGTCACAGTGCCAGCCCACCTTCACGTGCGCCGTCAGCGACGGCGGCGATCCGGCCGTGGTACTTGTTACCACCGCGGTCGAAGACAACAGCTTCGATACCGGCAGCCTTGGCACGCTCGGCGACGAGCTCGCCAACGCGCTTGGCCTTGGCGGTCTTGTCACCGTCGAATGCACGAAGGTCGGCTTCCAGCGTGGAGGCGCTCGCTACGGTCAGGCCCTTGGTGTCATCGACAACCTGGACGAATACGTGGCGGGCGGAACGGTTGACGACCAGGCGAGGACGTACAGCCGTACCGGAGATGCGCTTGCGGATACGAAGCTGGCGGCGGCTGCGCTGGGCAGACTTGCTCTTGTTCGTACGCTTCTTGTTAATTGCGATGGCCATGGTTACTTACCAGCCTTTCCGACCTTGCGGCGGATGACTTCGCCGGCGTAGCGGATGCCCTTGCCCTTATAGGGGTCCGGCTTCCGCAGCTTGCGAATGTTGGCAGCAACCTCGCCGACCTGCTGCTTGGAGATACCTGAAACAGAGAGCTTGGTCGGGGTCTCAACTGCAAAGGTGATGCCGTTCGGAGCCGAGACGTTGACCGGGTGGCTGTAGCCCAGAGCGAACTCCAGGTCAGAACCCTTGGCCTGGACGCGGTAACCGGTACCGACAATCTCAAGCTTCTTCTCGTAGCCTGCGGTAACGCCCTGGATCATGTTGGCGATCAGGGTGCGGGTCAGGCCGTGCAGCGAACGGGAGGCGCGCTCGTCGTTCGGGCGGGCGACAGTCAGGGTGCCATCTTCCAGGGTGACCTCGATCGGGCTGGCCACAGTGTGGCTCAGCTCGCCCTTGGAACCCTTGACGCTGACGACAGAGCCGTCAACCTTGACCTCAACGCCGGCAGGAACGGTGATGGGGAGACGTCCAATACGTGACATTATTCTCTTCCTTTCCCGTTACCAGACGTAAGCGAGGACTTCGCCGCCCACGCCCTTCTTGCCGGCCTGCTTGTCAGTCAGGAGGCCGGAAGAGGTGGACAGGATTGCGATACCCAGGCCACCGAGCACGTGCGGCAGGTTGGTGGACTTTGCGTAAACGCGCAGTCCCGGCTTGGAAATACGACGAACACCAGCGATGGAACGCTCGCGGTTCGGACCGAACTTGAGCTCGAGGGTCAGCTTCTTGCCGACCTCCGCGTCTTCTTCCTTCCAGGAGGCGATGAAGCCTTCTGCCTTCAGGATGTCAGCAACGCGTGCCTTGAGCTTGCTGTAAGGCATAGACACGGAATCGTGGTATGCCGAGTTTGCATTGCGCAGACGCGTAAGCATATCTGCGACAGGATCTGTCATAGTCATGTGGGCTCTTGCCCTTCCTCATAACGGTTTCCGCTGTCCTGGCATCAGAGCCAGCCAGCCGGACCTTTTACGTAGCTAGATTAATCTTCGGTCTTGAACGGGAAGCCAAGCGCCTTGAGCAGCGCGCGGCCTTCGTCGTCGGTCTTGGCAGTGGTCACGACGGTGATGTCCATGCCGCGAACGCGGTCGATGGAATCCTGGTCGATCTCGTGGAACATAACCTGCTCGGTCAGACCGAAGGTGTAGTTGCCGTTGCCGTCGAACTGCTTGCCGCTGAGGCCCCGGAAGTCGCGGATACGCGGCAGTGCCAGCGTGACCAGACGGTCCAGGAATTCCCACATACGGTCGCCACGCAGAGTTGCGTGCGCACCGATCGGCATGCCTTCGCGCAGCTTGAACTGTGCGATCGACTTGCGGGCCTTGGTTACCTGCGGCTTCTGGCCGGTGATCAGGGTCAGATCGCGGACAGCGCCGTCGATCAGCTTGGAGTCCTTGGCGGCATCTCCAACACCCATGTTCACAACGACCTTCACCAGACGGGGAACCTGGTTGACGTTGGCGTACTTGAATTCCTCAACGAGCGCGCTCTTGATGGAATCCGCGTACTTGGTCTTCAGACGAGGAACGATCTTGCTTGCCGGAGTCTCGAGAGTCTCAGTCATTAGATGTCCTTCCCTGAGCTCTTGGCCACGCGGACGCGCACTTCACGCTTCACGCCATCGCGCTCAACGGTCTCGGTGCGGAAACCGACGCGGGTGGGCTTCTTGGTGGAGGGGTCAACCAGGGCCACGTTGGAGATGTGGATTGAAGCCTCAACGACCTCGATGCCACCGGTCTTGGTGCCGCGCTGCGACTGACCGACCTTGGTGTGCTTGGTTACGCGGTTAATGCCTTCAACCAACACGCGGTTGGTTTCCGGGAAGACGCGCAGAACCTTGCCCTGCTTGCCACGGTCGCCGCCGCGCTCAGCCTTGGCGCCAGTGATGACCTGAACGAGGTCACCCTTTTTGATCTTAGCCATGGACTAGAGCACCTCCGGAGCCAGAGAAACGATCTTCATGAACTTCTTGTCGCGAAGTTCACGACCAACCGGTCCGAAGATACGGGTACCGCGGGGGTCACCGTCGTTCTTCAGGATCACAGCTGCGTTCTCGTCAAACTTGATGTAGGAACCATCCGCACGGCGGCGTTCCTTCTTGGTACGGACGATGACCGCCTTGACGACGTCGCCCTTCTTTACGTTGCCGCCCGGAATTGCGTCCTTGACGGTAGCGACGATCACGTCGCCAATGCCTGCGTAGCGACGGCCAGATCCACCGAGAACGCGAATGGTAAGGATTTCCTTAGCACCCGTGTTGTCGGCGACCTTGAGTCGCGACTCCTGCTGAATCACTGTTTACTCCTTGCGTCGCGCCGGTTCTCAGACCGAAAATCTTCCTACGGAATGAGCCTTGCGGAACGGTTGATCGGGGTGTCTCTTGACCTGCCTGGATTTTGCCAGACCAGGCCTAAACGCCCGTGCCAAAAACAGTTGCTCCCGGGCGCGCGAGGCGCGAGGGGGCACTATGCCGTGGCACGATTGTTTACGAGGTTGACGATGACGCACGAAAGGCGCCATACAAACTCAAAATCTTAGCACGTTTCCGCCGCATCCCCATATCACAGCTCCCGGTCCCCCGCCCGCCCAAAGCGCGAACGAACACTTGGGGCCCGCCCCGCACCACCGACGCTGCCTCACCTACGGCGCGAAAACGCCCCAACCCTCCCTCACCTACGGCGCCCAATCCCGCAACCCTCCCTCACCTCCTGCAGGTCTCCATGCAGGATGAGGAGCGTCCCCCAAGAGCGCCAGACTGAGGGAGCGTCCCCCTAAAGGGCGCCAGAGGTGAGGGAGCGTCTGCCTATCCCCGGGAACGAGGAAACCCCCGCTCCCTGGAGGGAACGGGGGTTTCGGCACAGCTTCCCTTGCGGGGGTGCTGCAGGTGTTACTTGGCCTTCTCGAGGATCTCCACCAGGCGCCACCGCTTGGTAGCGGACAGCGGGCGGGTCTCGGCGAGGAGAACGAGGTCGCCGATGCCGGCGCTGTTCTCTTCGTCGTGAGCCTTGATCTTCGTGTTGCGGCGCATGACCTTGCCGTAGAGGGCGTGCTTCACGCGGTCCTCGACCTGGACAACGATGGTCTTTTCCATCTTGTCCGAGACCACGTAGCCGCGCTTCGTCTTACGGTAACCGCGCTCGTCAGCCTTGGCTGCGTCGGAAACAGTTTCCGTCACGTTCTCGTCCTTTTCACTCACTTGGCGTCCTCCTCGGACTCAACCGTTTCAGCCTCGTCGGACTTCTTGGTTGCAGCCTTCTTGGACTTCTTTTCTTCCTTGGCTTCCACAACCGGTGCGGCAACCTCGGCACGAATGCCCAGCTCGCGCTCACGGAGAACGGTGTAGATGCGGGCGATGTCCTTCTTTACCGCGCGCAGGCGACCGTGGTTCTCCAGCTGTCCGGTGGCGGACTGGAAACGCAGGTTGAACAGCTCTTCCTTGGCCTTACGGAGTTCTTCAACGAGACGCTCGTTGTCGAAACCGTCCAGCTGTGCGGATGCAAGTTCCTTGGATCCTACTGCCATTTCTACTCACCACCTTCGCGACGCACAATGCGTGCCTTCAACGGCAGCTTGTGGATTGCCAGGCGCAGGGCCTCGCGAGCTACCTCTTCACTGACACCGGAGAGTTCGAAGAGAACCCGGCCCGGCTTGACGTTTGAGACCCACCATTCCGGAGAACCCTTACCGGAACCCATGCGGGTTTCGGCCGGCTTCTTCGTCAGCGGACGGTCCGGGTAGATGTTGATCCAGACCTTGCCGCCACGCTTGATGTGGCGGGTCATCGCGATACGGGCAGATTCGATCTGACGGTTGGTGACGTATGCCGGGCTCAGAGCCTGGATACCCCACTCACCGAACGAGACCTCGGTGCCGCCCGTGGCAGCGCCGGAACGACCCGGGTGGTGCTGCTTACGGTGCTTGACTCGACGTGGGATAAGCATTTAAGCCTGTCCTCCTTCTACTGCCTGTGCCGGTGCGGCAGAAGCTGCCTCGGCTGCCGGAGCGTCTGCAGCCGGGGCTGCTTCGGCCGGGCGGTCGTTACGACGACGGCGGTCACCACGGTCGGCGCCACCCGGGCGGCCCGGACGGTCGCTGGCACCGCGGCCGCGGGACGGAGCAGCAGCTGCCTGCTGAGCCAGTTCCTTGGCGGTGACGTCACCCTTGTAGATCCAGACCTTCACGCCAATGCGGCCGAAGGTGGTCTTGGCCTCGTAGAAGCCGTAGTCGATGTTCGCGCGGAGGGTGTGCAGGGGCACACGGCCTTCGCGGTAGAACTCCGAGCGGGACATTTCCGCGCCGCCCAGTCGACCCGAGCAAGCGATACGGATGCCCTTGGCACCGGCGCGCTGCGCGGACTGCATGGCCTTCTTCATCGCACGGCGGAATGCCACGCGGGAAGTCAGCTGCTCTGCAACGCCCTGGGCAACAAGCTGGGCTTCCATCTCGGGGTTCTTGACCTCGAGGATGTTCAGCTGAACCTGCTTGCCGGTGAGCTTTTCGAGCTCGCCGCGGATGCGGTCTGCCTCGGCGCCGCGGCGGCCGATAACGATGCCCGGACGTGCCGTGTGGATATCCACGCGGACACGGTCGCGGGTGCGCTCGATCTCAACCTTGGCGATGCCGGCGCGCTCCATGCCCGTGGACATGAGCTGGCGGATGCGGATGTCTTCGCGAACGAAGTCCTTGTACCGCTGGCCGGCCTTGGTGCTGTCGGCGAACCAGTGCGATACGTGATCGGTGGTGATACCGAGTCGGAACCCGTGCGGGTTAACTTTCTGTCCCACTTAGCGAGCCTCCTCTTTCTCCGGGGTAGCGACTACCACGGTGATGTGGCTCGTGCGCTTCTTGATCTGAAATGCACGACCCTGGGCACGCGGCTGGAACCGCTTCATGGTCGGGCCTTCATCAACAAACGCTTCGCTGATGATGAGGTCACCTTCGTCAAACGCCACGCCGTCGCGGTCCGCGAGGACCCGGGCGTTGGAGATTGCCGACTGAACTACCTTGAATACCGGCTCCGAAGCTGCCTGCGGGGCAAACTTCAGAATTGCCAGAGCCTCGTTCGCTTGCTTACCACGAACAAGGTTGACGACGCGCCGGGCCTTCATAGGCGTTACGCGGATGTGACGCGCAATTGCCTTGGCTTCCATTGCTTTCCTTCTCTCGTCTTTGACGTAAGTGCAGGCGCCTAGCGGCGCTTGCCCTTACGGTCGTCCTTGACATGGCCGCGGAATGTCCGCGTGGGAGCGAATTCGCCGAGCTTGTGCCCGACCATCGACTCAGTGACAAACACCGGGATGTGCTTGCGTCCGTCGTGCACGGCGATCGTGTGGCCGAGCATGTCGGGGACGATCATCGAACGGCGGGACCAGGTCTTGATGACGTTCTTGGTGCCCTTTTCGTTTTCCCTGGCTACCTTCACAAAGAGGTGCTGGTCAACGAAAGGACCTTTTTTCAGGCTGCGTGGCATGTGTCCAGGCTCCTATCGCTTGTTCTTGCCAGTACGACGGCGACGAACAATAAGCTTGTCGCTCTCTTTGTTGGGACGGCGGGTGCGGCCTTCGCGCTTACCGTTCGGGTTGACGGGGTGACGTCCACCGGACGTCTTACCCTCG